>NZ_JBSGWE010000024.1:0-1517 GCF_053608825.1 Nocardia sp. NPDC055002 | reverse complement strand
AGGCCTACCCCGGTCATCACACCGAGCACTGCCGCAAGGAGGCCGGACTGGTCGCGGCGGGCGAGGACGAGCAGACCAGTGCACTCGTCCGTGAGGACGGGGTGATGGGTGGCTGGTCGTTGTTTGAGAACTGCACAGTGGACGCGAGCATCTGTGGCCAAGTTTTTAAGGGCGCACGGTGGATGCCTTGGCACCAGGAACCGATGAAGGACGTGGGAGGCCACGATAGTCCCCGGGGAGCTGTCAACCGAGCTTTGATCCGGGGGTGTCCGAATGGGGAAACCCGGCAGTCGTCATGGGCTGTCACCCGCTGCTGAACACATAGGCAGTGTGGAGGGAACGAGGGGAAGTGAAACATCTCAGTACCCTCAGGAAGAGAAAACAACCGTGATTCCGGGAGTAGTGGCGAGCGAAACTGGATGAGGCCAAACCGTATGCGTGTGATACCCGGCAGGGGTTGCGCATGTGGGGTTGTGGGATCTCTCTTTCACAGTCTGCCGGCTGTGAGACGAGTCAGAAACCGTTGATGTAGGCGAAGGACATGCGAAAGGTCCGGCGTAGAGGGTAAGACCCCCGTAGCTGAAATCTGTACGGCTCGTTTGAGAGACACCCAAGTAGCACGGGGCCCGAGAAATCCCGTGTGAATCTGGCGGGACCACCCGCTAAGCCTAAATATTCCCTGGTGACCGATAGCGGATAGTACCGTGAGGGAATGGTGAAAAGTACCGCGGGAGCGGAGTGAAATAGTACCTGAAACCGTGTGCCTACAAGCCGTGGGAGCGTCGGGCATAGCTTGCTATGCCTCGTGACTGCGTGCCTTTTGAAGAATGAGCCTGCGAGTTTGCGGTGTGTTGCGAGGTTAACCCGTGTGGGGAAGCCGTAGCGAAAGCGAGTCCGAACAGGGCGATTTGAGTAGCACGCTCAAGACCCGAAGCGGAGTGATCTAGCCATGGGCAGGTTGAAGCGGAGGTAAGACTTCGTGGAGGACCGAACCCACCAGGGTTGAAAACCTGGGGGATGACCTGTGGTTAGGGGTGAAAGGCCAATCAAACTCCGTGATAGCTGGTTCTCCCCGAAATGCATTTAGGTGCAGCGTCGTGTGTTTCTTGCCGGAGGTAGAGCACTGGATAGGCGATGGGCCCTACCGGGTTACTGACCTTAGCCAAACTCCGAATGCCGGTAAGTGAGAGCGCGGCAGTGAGACTGTGGGGGATAAGCTCCATGGTCGAGAGGGAAACAGCCCAGAGCATCGACTAAGGCCCCTAAGCGTACGCTAAGTGGGAAAGGATGTGGAGTCGCAGAGACAACCAGGAGGTTGGCTTAGAAGCAGCCACCCTTGAAAGAGTGCGTAATAGCTCACTGGTCTAGTGATTCCGCGCCGACAATGTAGCGGGGCTCAAGCGTACCGCCGAAGTCGTGTCATTGCAGCAATACTCCCAACGGAGGCTGTGATGGGTAGGGGAGCGTCGTGTGCCGGGTGAAGCAGCCGTGGAAGCGAGTTGTGGACGGTTCACGAG
>NZ_JBSGWE010000023.1:0-3389 GCF_053608825.1 Nocardia sp. NPDC055002 | reverse complement strand
AACAACCGCTGCTGCGGATCCATCGCCAACGCCTCACGCGGCGAGATCCCGAACAACTCAGCATCGAAATCCGCCGCGTCATACAAGAACCCACCGCCGACATCGGGAATGCCGGCCATATCCCAGCCACGATCCAGCGGGAAGCCACCGTGCCCCTCAGCGCCCGCGGCCACCAGATCCCACAGCGCCTCCGGGGAGGTGAGGCCACCCGGGTAGCGGCAGGCCATACTCACGATCGCGATCTCGTCGTCGGCGACGACGGCCGCAGGAGCCGCACCGTCGTCGATGTTGTTCGATTCGCCCTGCAGATAGCTGACAACCGCCTGGGGAGTCGGATGATCGAAGGTCAGCGTCGCCGGAAGATCACGGCCGAGGACCCGGCTCAAGCGATCACGGAATTCGACCGCGGCGAGCGAGTCGAAGCCCAGGTCGCGGAAAGGGCGTTGCTCATCGATGTCGGCCGATGCGGAGTACCCGAGGGTCGCGGCAATCTCGTCCAGAACAAGACGGCCGAGCAGTTCAGGATCGTGCCCGGCGGCGGGCAGGCTCGGAGAGCGGCGTGCCTGCGTGTGGGCCGTGGCGTCCAGCAGTCGCCGCACATCGGGCAGCTCGGCGAGTAACGGGCTGGGACGGGCCGCGAGGAACGGCGGGGCGAACCGGCCCCACTCGATATCGGCGACAATCGAATTTCCCGCCCCGCAGGCGATCGCATCGGCGAGCGCCTCGATCGCGAGTTCCGGCTTCATGGCTCGTATGCCATTGCGCTCGAGCAGAGCCTTGGTCTCGGTATCGGCAGCCATACCCTCGCCTGCCCAGTGTCCCCATGCCACCGAAGTAGCCACAAGCCCGGCCGCGCGCCGACGGAGGGCAAGGGCGTCGAGATAGGCATTACCCGCGGCATAGGCACCCTGACGGCCACTCCCCCAAGCCGCCGCCCCCGAGGAGAAGAGCACGAAGGCTTCGATCGGATGTTGCCGGGTCAACTCGTCCAACAACGCCGCCCCACGCACCTTGGCGCGGATCACCTTGTCGAATTCGGCGAGGCTCAGCGCACTCAGCGGCCCCAGCTCGACCGCGCCCGCCGCGTGCAGCACCGCGGTCAACGGTCCGGGCAGCCCATCGATGAGCGCGCTGACGCAAGCACGGTCGGTCACGTCACAGGCCGCGAAGCTCACCGGCACGCCCGATCGAGCGAACTCCGCCACCAGTCGATCGGCACCGGGCGCGGCGGCACCACGCCGACCCACCAGCACCACATGCGTCGCGCCGTGGGCACCGACCCAACGCGCCAGATGTGCCCCGATACCTCCGGTGCCGCCGGTGATCAAGACCGTTCCGGTCGGTCGCCAGGGCTGCCGGGACCGCGTGGCCGTACGCACCAGCCTGCGCGCGAGTACCCCGGTCGACCGGATCGCGAGCTGGTCCTCCACACCAGCCCCGGCAACCAGCGCGACCAGGCGCCGCACCGCTCGTTCGTCGTCGATCGCGGGCAGGTCGACGAGTCCACCCCAGCGTCGCGGATGTTCCAGCGCCGCGACCCGTCCCATTCCCCAGATCTGAGCCTGGCCGGGATCGGGCGCTTCGGCCGGTGCGACCGAAACCGCACCTCGAGTCACGACCCAGAGCGGAGCATGGATCTCGGCTTCACCGAGTGCTTGAATCAGCACCAGCGTCTCGGCCGTTCCCGGCGCCACGGCTCGGCACCCGAGACCAGGATCCTCATCATCCACGGACGGTACGAACAGCACACCTTTCAGCGGCGGCAGAGCGCGCAGCCGGGAGACCGGCTCATCGTCGATATCGCTCATGACGAGTCGGATCACCTCAGCCGAGTTCCCGAGCACCGCACAGATCAGGTCGTCACGGGTCCCTGCGACCGTCACGACCAGCCAGGTTCCCTGTGGTTTCAGGGTCGGGGTGGCGACCGGTCGCCAACTTTCCCGGTACCGCCAGGTGTCGACCGCGTTCTCGGCCGTGCCCGAATCACCGCCTTCGAGTGCCGGGGCCGCAGCGTCGCGAAGCCAATAGCGCTGCCGTTGAAACGAGTAGGTGGGTAGTTCGACGAACCCTCCGGTGGCCGGATGCGCAGTCCACCCGACAGCGATACCGTCGATGTACAGCTCCGCGAGCGCGTCGACCAGCGTCTGTGGTTCCGCGCGGCCGCTGCGCTGAGTGACTGCGACCAGCACGGGGTCCCTGCCCGCCAGGCACTCCCGGATCAGGGTGGCCAAGTTCGCGGACGGACCCACCTCGACGAAGCGGGTCACCCCCTGTGCGGCCGCCGCCACTACCGCGTCGGCAAACCGGACAGCATCGCGTGCGTGCCGGACCCAGTACTCCGGCGCGCCGAAATCGTCCGAGGCCGGCGTGCCGGTCAGGGTGGAGATCACCCCGACGCGGGGAGTACCGAATTCGATCTCCGCACAGACCTTCTCGAAGTCCTCCAGCATCGGATCCATCAGCGGCGAGTGGAAGGCATGGGCGACAGTCAGCTCCTTGACCTTGCGCCCCTTCGCCGCGAAATGGCCGGCAATCGAGCGGACCTCGTCCGCCGAGCCGGAAATCACCACTGCCTCAGGGCCGTTCACCGCAGCGATACTCACCCGGCCCGACAACAGTGGTGTCAGCTCGGCCTCCGCCGCCTGAACCGCCGACATCGCGCCACCTTCGGCTAGCTGTTGCATCAAGCGGCCGCGAGCCACAACCAGCCGCACCGCATCCGGCACCGCCAGCACCTCAGCCGCGCATGCGGCGGCGATCTCGCCCACCGAATGCCCGACAACGAAATCCGGGGTCACGCCATACGTTTCGAGTAGGCGAAAAATCGCCCACTCGATCGCGAACAACGCGGGCTGCGCGAACTCCGTGCGGTCCAGCGCGTCACCGTCCGCATCGAACACGACCGCGCGCAAAGAAGTCCCCAACAACGGGTCGGCGAGCTCGCAGATCTCGTCGAATGCCGACGCGAAAGCGGGGAAGTCGGCATACAACTCCCGGCCCATCCCCGCGCGCTGCGAGCCCTGTCCGGAGAAAACGAAGGCCGTGTTACCGCCCGCCCGAACGCGCCCGGATCGGACGATGCCGCCGTCGGCACCCTCGGCAACGGCTGCCAGGCCCGCGATCATCTCCTCGCGGTCGGTCACGGACACGACCGCGCGATGGTCCAGACTGGCTCGTGTCGACGCCAGAGTCCAGGCCACATCGACGGGTGGTAGTGCGGGAGATTCCTCGAGGAAGGACAGCAGCCCAGAAGCTTGCGCCCGCAACGCCCGAGCTGATTTGGCCGACAGTACCAACGGCAGTGGCAGGGTCGCCGCCACACACGACGCCAACGACTCGACAGCACCCACCCCATCAACAAACTCCTCCAGAATCACATGCGCGTTCGT
>NZ_JBSGWE010000022.1:0-6694 GCF_053608825.1 Nocardia sp. NPDC055002 | reverse complement strand
CACGACACCTCCAGCAACAACCGCTGCTGCGGATCCATCGCCAACGCCTCACGCGGCGAGATCCCGAACAACTCAGCATCGAAATCCGCCGCGTCATACAAGAACCCACCCGCTTTCGTACCGATCGCACTCAGCACGTCGGGTTCCCAACCTCGGTCGGGCGGGAAGGTGGAAATCACGTCGGTACCGGATTCGACGACTTGCCAAAGGTCTTCGGCGGAGGCGATACCTCCTGGATACCGGCATGCCGTCGAGACGATCACGACCGGATCGTCATCGACAGCGGCGAGTCCGGGCGTCGAAACCTCGACCGCCGACCGGCCGGTGAGTTCGCTGTCCAGCTGTTCGGCGACCGCGTCGACGGTGGGATAGTCGAAGAGCAGGGTCGCCGGCAACCGCAGTCCCGTCGCCTCCTGCAACCGGTTGCGCAGTTCGATCGCGGTCAGCGAATCGAATCCGAGGTCCTGGAAGGTACGGGGCTCCAGAACATGTGACGACGGGTATCCCAGCACACCGGCGGTCTGGGCACGCACTACATCCTGTAGCGCTCGCACCCGGTCGGCCGCGGACATCGCTGCCAGCCGACCGGCTACTGATCCGACCGGTGCGGCCCCCTCGCGCGGTGCCCGCTCGATCTGTGCCACCGAACCCGGCGTGTCCAGCCAGAACCGCCGGCGCTGAAAGGCGTACGTCGGAAGCTCGATCGTTCGCCGCGGTGTCTCGGCGAGCAGCGCACTCCAGTCCACGCCCAGCCCATGAACCCAGCCCTGGGCCGCCGACTCCACCACTCGTGAGAGATCGCCTTCGTCGCGTCGCAACGAACTCATCACGACTGCCGCCCGGCCGGTCGCATCGACCGCTTGCTCCATCGCGGGAACCAGTACGGGATGGGTGCTGACTTCGATCAGGAACCGGTAGCCCTGGGTCAGCAAATCCTCGATCGCGGCGTGGAATCGTACGGGCTGCCGTAGGTTTTCCACCCAGTAGCCGGCATCCATTTCCGGCCCGGCCAGCACCACACCGCGAACCGTCGACAACACCGCGATCCGGCCGGGGACCGGCCGCACGCTCGCCAATACCTCGGCCAATGCCGCCGCGACACTGTCGACCTGTGCGGAGTGCGAAGCGTAGTCCACCTCGATCCGGCGAGCGCGGACACCGTCGCGCGCACACTCGGCCAGCAGCTCGGCCAGCGCCTCGGCCTCGCCGGACAGCACGATGTTCTCCGGGCCGTTGTACGCCGCGATCGAAATCCGTTCGCCGAATTCGTCGATCAACTCCCGCACGCTCTCCTCTGGCAGCGACACCGACACCATGCCGCCACGCCCCGAGAGTTCGGCCGCGATCACTCGGCTCCGGGCCACCACCACACGGGTCGCGTCCGACAGCGAAAGCACGCCTGCCACAGCGGCGGCGGCGATCTCGCCCTGAGAGTGCCCGACCACGATCTGCGGTGTGACCCCGAGGGATTCCCACAACGCGGCCAGCGAGACCATCACCGCGAACGACACGGGCTGGACGACGTCGACAGCGTCCAGCGAGTCGGCCGCGCCGTTCGCGAGGACATCCAGCAAGGACCATCCGGTCAGCGGATCCATCGCATTCGCGCATTCGCGCATTCGCGCTGCGAACACCGGTGTGGTTTCGAGCAGTTCACGGCCCATCCCGATCCACTGCGCGCCCTGGCCAGGAAAGACGAACGCCGTCTTTCCCGCCCGCGCCATGCCCTTGATCACTCCGGACGCGACATCGCCGTTCTCGATCGCCGCCATGCCGGCGAGCAGGTGGGTGTGACTGCGACCGATCACCACCGACCGGTAGTCCAGCGCTGCCCGGGTGGTTGCCAAAGACCACGACACATCCGGCAGCGGAACGCAGCTGTCGAGTTCATCAGCCAGCCGAGCTGCCTGGCAACGAAGTGCCTCGGCCGTTCTGCCCGCGACCGGAAAGGGCAGTGGAAACGGCAGATCACCCGGCGACACGGAGGAACTGGTTTCAGTGACAGGTTCGGGCGCTTGCTCGAGAATCACGTGCGCATTGGTGCCGGAGACTCCGAACGACGACACCCCGGCGCGGCGCGGCCGCTCACCCGAGGGCCAGGGCCGCGCCCGGGTCACCAGTTCCACAGCGCCGGATGACCAATCGACTTGGGGTGTGGGGGAATCGATATGGAGCGTGGCCGGCACCAGGCCGTGGTGTATCGCCCCGACCATCTTGATCACACCGGCCATCCCCGCGGCAGCCATCGTGTGCCCGATGTTGGACTTGACCGATCCCAGCAGCAACGGGCGATCGGCCGGTCGGCCCTGGCCGTAGGTCGACAACAGCGACTGAGCCTCGATCGGATCACCGATCGTGGTGCCGGTGCCGTGCGCCTCGACGACATCCACCTCGCCGGGTGTCAGTCCCGCGTCTGCCAACGCGGCGCGGATCACCCGCTGCTGGGAAGGACCGTTCGGCGCGGTCAAGCCGTTGGACGCACCGTCCTGATTCACCGCGCTGCCACCGAGCACAGCCAGGATTCGATGACCGTGTCGCTGTGCGTCGCTGAGCCGCTCCAGCAACACGACGCCGACGCCCTCACCCCAACCTGTTCCGTCGGCAGCGGCCGCGAAAGCCTTGCAGCGTCCATCGGCGGCAAGGCCACCCCGGCGGGCGAACTCCTCGAATGCCTTCGGCGTCGACATCACTGTGACACCACCGGCGAGTGCCAGTGTGCATTCCCCGGCCCGTAACGCTCGGGCGGCCAAATGCAGAGCGACCAGGGACGACGAACAGGCCGTGTCGATCGTCAGGGTCGGTCCCTCGAACCCGAAGGTGTAGGCGATACGGCCGGACATGACCGCCGCGGAGCTGCCGAGCACCGTATGCGTTGAGGTATCAGCATCGGCGAAGCGCGAAATGTCCCAGTAGTCCTGGTCGTTCGTGCCGATGAAGACGCCAGTTCGGGTCCCGCGCTGCGACAGCGGATCGATTCCGGCCCGCTCGAGCAACTCCCATGTGCTCTCGAGCAGCAAGCGCTGTTGTGGATCCATCGCCGAGGCTTCTCGCGGTGAGATCCCGAACAGTTCAGCGTCGAATGCGCTGATGTCGTCCAGGAAGGCGCCCGCGCAGTCCGCGATGTCCCATCCTCGAGCCCCGGGAACGCCGGTGACAGCGTCTCGTTCGTCCATGACCAGATCCCACAGTTGCTCCGGCGACTCGACCCCGCCGGGGAATCGACAGGCCAGCGAGATCAGGGCTATGGGTTCGTCGGTTCGCGACTCCAGTTCCGCTACCCGCGCCCGAGCTCGCTGCAGTTCAGCCGAAACGCGCTTGAGGTATTCGACGAGCTTGTCTTCGTTGGTCACTGGCTCAGGTCTCCGAACTCACGATCGATGAAATCGAGGATGTCGTCGGCGTTGTCAACCACCGCGAGCGCGCCCGCGGAATTATCGTTGTCACGCTTGATCTTTCGCAGAATCGCCTGCAGGCGGCCGGTGATCTCGGTGACAGCGTTGTCGTCGTTGTTCAGTTCGACGAGGAGTTGTTCGACCGAGTCCAGACCCTGCATCACCCGTTCCGCGGGCGGCGAATCTCGCGGCACCAACCGTGCGATGAGGAAGTTCGCCAGATCCAGCGGGGTCGGATAGTCGTACACCAGTGACGGGGGCAGCGCGAGACCTGTCCGGGCAGTCAGCTGATTGCGCAATTCGACAGCGGTCAGCGAGTCGAAGCCCAGCTCGGTGAACGCCTGCTCGTCCGAGACTTCCGCCGGTGATCGGTGACCGAGCACCGCGGCGCTACAGGCCAGAACAATTCCGAGCATCACCTCCCGACGACGGGTGGCAGGCAATGCCGCGAGATCCGGCAATCGCGGAGCTTGCGACGAGCTTTCGGTCCCGGCAGCCAGCCCGCGCAGGACGGGCGGAACCTGACTCGGGCCGAGCGCTGACAGGTCCAATCGCATCGGCGCGAGCACAGGCTCGTCGCTGTGCAGCACCGCGTCGAACATCGCCGTCGCCTGCTCGGTCGTCATCGCGACGACGCCGGCCTGGGTAAGCCGATCACGCTGGGTGCTGTCGAGCCGCCCGCCCATTCCGGATCGGTGCTCCCACAGCCCCCATGCCACAGAGGTCGCGGGCAGACCACATGCTCGGCGATGGTGAGCGAGTGCGTCGAGGAACGCGTTCGCGGCGGCGTAATTCGCCTGTCCGGCAGTACCGATGAGCGCCGCCGCCGAGGAGAACAGGATGAAGCGATCCAGCTGGAGATCCCGCGTCAGCTCATGGAGGTGCCAAGCACCATCGATCTTCGGCCGTAGCACCTGCGACAGGCGCGCCCGGTCGAGCGACAGAATCGCACCGTCGTCGAGTAGCCCCGCCGCGTGCACGATGGCGCCCAGCCGACGAGGCAGGCGAGTGAGCATATCGGCCACTGCGTCCCGGTCGGAGACGTCGCAGGCGATCACGTCGATCTCGGCACCCAGCTCCGCCAGTTCCGTTCGCAACGCGAGCAGTTCAGGCGAATCCGGGCCGCGCCGACTCACCAGCACCAGGTGCCGGGCCGAATAGCGACGCACCAGATGTCGGGCGACCACCCCACCGAGCGCACCCGCCGCACCGGTGATCAGGATCGTGTCCTCGGGATCGGTGACATATTCGATCGCCGAGGGGACGGCGGCCGTCAACCGACGAACGCTGAGGCGATCACCGCGGATCGCGACTTCGGACTCACCACAGTTCAATGCCGCGCCCAGATGCTCGTCCGGCAATGTCGGCACGTCCAGATCGATATGCACGATCCGCCCTGGATGCTCGGTGTGTGCCGAGCGCAGCAACCCACACAACGGTGCGGCCGCCGCGTCTGCGATATCGTCGCCCGGCGCCACCGCGACCGCCCCAGAGGTCACGACTACGAGCCGGCTGTCCACGAACCGTTCCTCGGTCATCCAGTACTGCACGAGTTCGAGGGCCGTCGCGGTGATCTCGTGTGCGCGTTCGGGCATCGGGCCAGGCGCTGCTCGCAGGTAGGCGACGACCACCTCGGGCACATCGGCGGCCGAGTCTCGGATGGTGCGTAGATCCGAGCAGCCCGCGCCGATTCCGCCGGCGTTGTCGCCGACGGCCCCGATGACCGAGTAGCGGGGCACACCCGGGGCACGGCCGGTGCTCGGTATCGAGATCCACTCGTGGACATACGTGGCGGCGGCCGCGGCCTGCCCCTCGACCCGCACCGGCAACCGCGCGGCCGAAGGCTCCGCCCAGAACCGCTTCCGCTGGAACTGGTAGGTAGGCAGGTCGATCGAACGGCCGATAGGAAGACAGGTGTCCCAGGAAACCGGCACGCCGTCCACATATAGGTCCGCGAGTGCGGCCAACACCGTTGCCGATTCGGAACGCCCACCGCGCAAAGTCGCGACCACGAGTCCGGGATCGTCGTCGGCCAGACATTCACGCACCATCGGCACCAGTGCCGCGTTCGGATCGATCACCACATATCGGGTAACGCCGCGGGCCGCGAGCGTGCGCACACCGTCGACGAATCGCACGGTCTCCCGTGCGTGCCTGACCCAGTATTCGGGTGTGGTGACCTGCTCCGCGGTGAGCACTTCACCGGTGAGATTCGAGATCAGCGCGATCCGGGGCGGGCTGAACGAGATACTGGCGCAGATCTTTTCGAACTCGTCGAGCATGGGATCGAGAAGGGACGAGTGAAAGGCGTGCGAAACCTGCAGCACCGTCGTACGACGTCCGCGGTCGGCGAAGTGGGAGACGACCCGTTCGACGGCCGCGGCCACACCGGATACGACGACCGACCGCGGGCCGTTCACTGCCGCCAGGCCCACCTCACCGACCAACCGCGCTCGGACCTCGTCCTCGGTGGCCTCGATCGCTGCCATCGAACCGCCTGCGCCCGACGCATCTTCGTTCGAAGGCAGGGCCTGCATCAGTCCGCCACGTGCCACAACCATTCGCGCGGCATCGGAGAGGGTGACCACACCGGCGACGCAGGCCGCGGTGATCTCACCGATCGAGTGACCGATGGCATGGTCGGCGGTGACACCCACCGACGACATCGCTTGATACAGCGCGTATTCCACTGCGAACAGGGCGGGCTGGGCGAACTCCGTGCGATGCAGCAGGTCGGTGTCGTCGAACATGATGTCGCGCAGTGATCGGCCGAGCAAGGGGTCGATGTATGCGCAGACCTCGTCCAGCGCGGTCGCGAACGCCGGGTGGGTCTCATACAGTTCTCGACCCATGCCGGCCCGCTGCGATCCCTGCCCACCGAACACCACCGCCGTCCGACCGGCACGGACGACGCCCTGGTGCAGCCCAGCGCTCGGCACGGACTCCGACAGCGCCGCCAACTCCTCGCCCAGCTCGTCGCGGTCCGTCCCCACGACGACAGCACGATGTTTCAGGCTCGATCGTGTCGTCGCCAGGGACCAGGCGATATCCCGAAGCGCGGCAGCATCGCCGGTGAGACGCTCGCGAACCGCCACTGCCTGCGCCCGCAGGGCTTCCGGCGATGTGGCCGACAGCACCAGCGGTATCCATTCCGCGTCCGTCTCGCCGTCCGTGACAGGTTCGTCGGGTGCTTGCTCGAGGATCACGTGCGCGTTCGTCCCACTGATCCCGAACGACGACACCCCCGCCCGCCTCGCACGACCCGACACCGGCCACGGCACCGCCGCCGTCACCAACTCCAC
>NZ_JBSGWE010000021.1:7778-8607 GCF_053608825.1 Nocardia sp. NPDC055002 | reverse complement strand
GCCCGGTCCCATTCCGAACCCGGAAGCTAAGGCCACCTGCGCCGATGGTACTGCACTCGACAGGGTGTGGGAGAGTAGGACACTGCCGGAACATCCTTCGCGATAGGGGACCCTTATTTGGGTCCCCTATCGGCGTTTGTGGACTCGATACGAGTTCGGTACGCCAGGCGGACGATGCCCCGTCCTTCGTCCGTGGTTGAATTCTTAGTGGCGGGGTCATTGACAACACTCCCCGCAGGTCGGGGAACCTAGAGAGGGATCGCCGTGTCGGAACACAACGACGGACGGAAGCCTTTCCGCCGGGACGGAGACGCCCCCGGTTTCGGCCGGCGAGGCGAACCGACCGATCGCCCCCGCGGCGGACACGGTGACAATCGCGGCTCGGGCCGTGGCGAAGGCGGCGGATTCCGCCGCGACGACGCAGGCCGAGGCAGCAGCGCGGGTCGTGGTGGCTCCGACCGTGGCAGCTCCGACCGGGGTGGATTCCGTCGCAACGACGACAATCGCGGCTCCGGTCGTCCCGAAGGCCAGCGCGGCGGCTACAACCGCGACGACCGCGGCAGCAGCTCCGACCGTGGTGGATTCAAGCGCAGCGACAGTGGCGACCGCGGTGGCTACCAGCGCCGCGATGACGCCGGTCGCGGTGGCTCCGGCGACCGTGGTGGTTACCGTGGCAACGACGATCGCCCCCGTGGTGGTTCGGATCGTGGCGGTTCCGCTGATCGTGGTGGCTACCAGCGCCGTGACGACAGCGCGAAGGGTGGCTACCCGAAGCGCGATGATGCTGGTCGCGGTGGTTACCAGCGCCGTGACGACAATGATCGTGGCG
>NZ_JBSGWE010000021.1:0-7680 GCF_053608825.1 Nocardia sp. NPDC055002 | reverse complement strand
AGGCTACCAGAAGCGTGACGACAACGATCGCGGCGGATTCAAGCGCAGCGACAGTGGCGACCGCGGCGGCTACCAGCGCCGTGACGACGCCGGTCGGGGTGGCTCCGGTGACCGTGGTGGTTTCAAGCGCAATGAGGGCGGAAGTGACCGTCCCACAGGTGGTTTCGACCGCGGTGGCGACCGTGGCGGATACCGTGGTGGTTCGGATCGTGGCGGCTCGTCGGATCGTGGTGGCTACCAGCGCCGCGACGACAACAAGAGCGGTTACCCCAAGCGCGATGATGCCGGTCGCGGGGGTTACCAGCGACGTGATGACAATGATCGTGGCGGCTACCAGAAGCGTGACGACAACGATCGCGGCGGATTCAAGCGCAGCGACAGTGGCGACCGCGGCGGCTACCAGCGCCGTGACGACGCCGGTCGCGGTGGCTCCGGTGACCGTGGTGGTTTCAAGCGCAATGAGGGCGGAAGTGACCGTCCCACAGGTGGTTTCGATCGCGGCGGCGACCGTGGCGGATACCGCGGCAACAATGACGATCGCCCCCGCGGCGGTTCGGGTGGCGGTTTCCGTCGTAACGAAGGCGACGACCGTTCGCGTGGCAGCTCCGATCGCGGCAGTGACCGTGGCGGCAGCTCCGATCGTGGTGGCTTCCGTCGCAGCGAAGGCGGCAGTGACCGTCCGGGTGGTGGCTTCCGTCGTAACGACAGCGATGACCGTTCGCGTGGTGGTTCCGATCGCGGTGGCTACCAGAAGCGTGACGACAAGGGTGGTTACCCGCGTCGTGACGACAGCGGCAAGGGCGGCTACCAGCGGCGCGACGACAACGATCGTGGGCCCAGGCGCGACGACGACCGCGGTCGTGGCGGCTTCAAGCGTGACGCGCGCTCCGGTGGCAGCCAGGGCAAGTTCGTCGGCGAGGACGGCAAGCCGCTCGACGGCACCTACCGCGAGAAGCGTCGTGAGCGCGACAGTGACGTGCTCGGCGTTGTCTCGGCATCGGCTGCCTCCGATATCGACGAGTCGATCACCGAGGACGACAGCACGGCCTCGGCCGGCGCGTCGGGCGGCACCTCCGCGACGGCGAGCGACAAGCCCGCAACCGACGAGTCGGCAGCGTCCACTGAGCAGTCCGAAGACAACGCGGGCTCGGCCACGGCGCAGGTAGCCGAGACCGACGACGAGGCGACCACGATCGACACCGGTGAAGGTGACCGTCCTCGTGACGCCGGCGAGTCCGAGAGCGACAGCTCGCGGGTCGACTCGGATCTCGACAGCCGGTCCGGTGCCGCCGCTCGCGGCTCGGACAGTGGCGACCTGAATGACGTCGCCCGCGATGATTCCGACCTCGACGAGAGCCCACGCGGCGCCGATCGTGACAGTGTTGCCCGAAGTGCGTCGGATCGCGACGACCGTTCGCATGGGGCCGACCGTGACGACCGTTCCCGCGGTTCGGATCGCGGCGATCGGGCCGGCGGTGACGCCGATCGTGGCGAGCGGCGTGGATTCGCGGATCGCGGTGCCCGTTCGGACCGTGACGACCGTGCGCGCAGTGGCTCGGCGTCCGGCGGTCCGTCGCGGTCGGGTGACTTCGGCGATGACCGCCGTCGCGGCGGTGAAGGCGCTCGTACGACGGGTGGGCGGCCGGACGATCGCCGTGCGGCTCGTCCCGAAGAGCCCGATCTGCCCGAGGACGTGCAGGCATCCGATCTGGATCCGGCCGTGCGCCGCGACCTGCTGAGCTTGGACAAGAACAACGCCGATTCGGTGGCCCGGCACATGGTGATGGCCGTCGAGCTGCTCGAGGACGACCCGCGCCTGGCGCTGGCACACGCTCGGGCCGCGCGGCAGCGTGCGGGCCGCATCGCGGTGGTGCGTGAGACCGCCGGTGTGGTGGCCTACCACGCCGAGGAATGGGCGGAGGCGCTGTCGGAGCTGCGCACCGCACGACGCATGTCCGGTGGCGCCGGGCTGCTCGCGGTGATGGCGGACTGCGAGCGCGGTCTCGGCAGGCCGGAACGGGCCATCGAGCTCGGTCGCAGCGAGGAAGCACAGACGCTCACCGGTGACGAAGCCGCCGAGCTGCGGATCGTTGTGGCAGGCGCCCGGATGGATCTGGGTCAGTTCGACCAGGCCGTCGTGACGCTGCAAGCCTCCGATCTGGACCCGTCACGCACGGGCTCCGCCGCCGCGCGTCTGTTCTACGCCTACGCCGACGCGCTGGTGGCGGCGGGCCGCACCGATGACGGCCTGCAGTGGTTCCTCAACGCCGCCGCCGCCGACCTCGACGACGAAACCGACGCCGAGGAGCGGGCAACCGAACTCACCGGCGACGCACAGTAGAACCACAAGGCCGCAGGCCGGGAACGCAGACAGGTTTCCCGGCCTGCGGCCTTTTCGCATGTCATCAGAGGATGATGTCGGCCGGCGCCGCCGGATCGGGCGTGGCGCAGATGTGCTCGGTCCGCTCGAGCGGTGGACCGGCCTCCTGCGATGCGGGCAATCGAGCACGCTGTGTGAGCAGGGGAGCTACTTCGGTCGGCAACCGGCCCGGTTTCCCTGTTGCGTCGGTGAGCGCCCGCGACGCGCTGGGCGAGACGTTCGCAACTGGGGACATCGCGCACGAACACGTGGCACATGCTCGATCATGAAGGGTGCGAGCGCTATTCGACAGCCGAGGGGGACCGAAGCTGTCGGTGCCTTCGCCTAGGGTCGCAGAGGTGTCCGACCCGGCAGAGACGACGAAGTGAGGGTGGATGGACCGGCTACGCGATCGATACGAGGCATTGCTGCTCGACCTGGACGGAACGCTGTACCGCGGACCCGACGTCATCGAAGGTGCGCCCAAAGCGCTTGTCCCGGATGGTGATTCGGCGCAGCGGCTCGTGTACGTCACCAATAACGCCGCGCGTGGCCCCGGTGCCGTGGCGCACCACCTGGACGAACTCGGCTACCCGGCCACCGCGAACGATGTGGTGACCAGTGCGCAAGCCGCCGCCCGCATGCTGTCCGAACGGCTGAGCCCCGGCGACAAGGTGCTGGTCGTCGGCACCGACGATCTGGCCGCCGAGGTGAAAGCCGTCGGTCTCGAGCCCATCCGCCGGTTCGGCGAGACCCCGCCGGCGGCGGTCGTCCAAGGTCACTCGCCGGCGACCGCGTGGCCAGACCTCGCCGAAGCCGCCTACGCCCTGCGCGCCGACGCGTTGTGGATCGCAGCCAACGCCGACCGCACCCTGCCCAACGAGCGCGGCCTAGCTCCCGGCAACGGCTCGATGGTCGCCGCCCTGGCCACCGCCTCCGATCGTGAGCCCCTGGTCGCGGGTAAGCCTTACGCGCCGCTGATGGAAGACGCGATCGAGCGAGCGGGCACCCGCCGTGCGCTGGTCGTCGGCGACCGCCTCGACACCGATATCGAGGGGGCCAACGGCCTCGGCCTCGACTCGCTGCTGGTGTTGACCGGAGTCAGCACCCTCGACGAGGTGATCAACGCACCCGCCGCCCGGATCCCTACCTATATCGCCGCCACGCTCGACGCCCTCAACGACGCCGCACTGGCAGAAGCGGCCGCACCGGCGGACATCGCGGAACTGTTGCGACAGTATCCCGGCCGGGCGGTACGGGTGCGCGCGGGCGATTCGGAAATCCGATAGCGTTGACGCCACGATGAGTACTGCGAGTTCACCGCCGAACGGCGCGTCACAGCCACCCCGGCCCGGGATCCCCGTGCCGGGTGCTCACCTGCCCGGCCCGCCGGCGCAGCAGGAACCGGCCGATCCGCGCCGGATCAAGACCGAGGTCGACGCACTACTCGCCGAACTCGGTCCGCGTCCTGTCGCAGGCCCGGCGGAGAACACCGAGGCCGGTGCCGATATCACCCGCCGTGCGCGCATCCTCGAGCAGGCGCACGACGTACTGGTGGACGCGCTGGCGACAGTGGACAAGATCTGAGGTGGCCAGACGAGCGCGGGTGGACGCCGAACTGGTTCGCCGCGGGTTGGCGCGATCGCGAGAACACGCGGTCGAGCTGATCAGCGCGGGCCGCGTCCTGATTGCCGGAACCGTCGCCGTGAAGCCGGCGACGGCCGTGGAGACGGGAACCCCGCTGATCGTGCGGGAAGAACCCGACGAGGTGTCCTGGGCCTCGCGTGGCGCGCACAAACTGCTCGGCGCGCTCGAGGCGTTCGAACCCGAGGGGCTCGGCCTCGCGGGTAAGCGGTGCCTGGACGCGGGTGCGTCGACCGGTGGGTTCACCGATGTGCTGCTGAACAAGGGCGCGCGCGAGGTGGTCGCGGTCGACGTGGGCTACGGCCAGCTGATCTGGCGGCTGCAGAACGACGACCGGGTCCGCGTGTTCGACCGCACCAACGTGCGCAACATCACCCCCGAATCCATCAGTGGCACAGTCGAAATCGTTGTCGGTGACCTGTCCTTCATCTCGCTCGGGCTCGTCCTCCCGGCGCTGGCGGCCTGCGCTGCCGACGGCGCCGATCTGCTGCCGATGGTGAAGCCGCAGTTCGAGGTCGGCAAAGACCGGGTCGGTTCGGGCGGTGTGGTGCGTGATCCGGCGCTGCGAACCGAAGTGGTGTGTGATGTGGCGACCGCCGCCGCGGCGCTCGGGCTGCGCACCCTGGGTGTGGTCGCCAGCCCGCTGCCCGGTCCGTCGGGCAATGTCGAGTACTTCCTGTGGTTGCGCAAGGTCGGCCCGTTCGACTACGACGCCGAACAGGTGCGGGCGCTGGTCGCGCAGGCTGTCGAGGAGGGTCCGCAGTGAGTACGCATGCCGGCGGCAGGGAGATCCTGCTCGTCGCCCATCCCGGTCGCGCGGAGATCATCGAGACCGCGCACCGGGTGGCGAAGATCTTCGCCGAGGCGGGCATCTGCCTGCGGGTCCTGGCCGACGAGGCCGACAGCACCCGGTTCGAAGACGAAGCCGGATATCCGGTGCGGGTGGTGCCGCACAGCCCGTCCGCGGCCCAGGGCTGTGAGATGGTGCTCGCCCTCGGCGGCGACGGCACGTTCTTGCGCGCGGCCGAACTCGGCAGGCCCGCGGGTGTGCCTGTGCTCGGAATCAACCTGGGCCGCATCGGTTTTCTCACCGAAGCCGAGGCCGAGAACCTCGACGAGGCGCTCTCGCAGGTGGTCGATCGCGACTACCAGGTGGAAAACCGGATGACCATCGACGTCACGGTGCGCGTGGACGACACGATCGTCGAACGCGGCTGGGCGCTCAACGAGGCCAGCCTCGAGAACGCCCAGCGGATGGGTGTGCTGGAAGTGGTGCTCGAAGTGGACGGGCGGCCGGTCTCGGCGTTCGGCTGCGACGGCATCCTCATCTCCACGCCCACCGGGTCGACCGCCTACGCGTTCTCGGCGGGTGGACCGGTGGTGTGGCCCGAACTGGAGGCGATGCTGGTGATTCCGAGCAACGCGCACGCGTTGTTCGCGCGGCCACTGGTGACCAGCCCGGAGTCGCTGATCGCGGTGGAGACCGTGGCGACCGGACACGATGCGATCGTTTTCCTCGACGGCAGGCGCACTCTCGCGTTGCCGCGTGGCGGCCGCGCCGAAGTGGTGCGCGGCGAACGTCCGGTGCGCTGGGTGCGGCTGGATTCGGCACCCTTCGCCGACCGGATGGTGCGAAAGTTCCAACTGCCGGTCACCGGCTGGCGGGGCAGACAGCGAACGGAAGAGCACTGATGCTGACGGAGATCAGGATTGACGGACTCGGTGTCATCTCGACGGCCACCGCGCAGTTCCATGCCGGTCTGACCGTGCTCACCGGCGAGACCGGTGCGGGCAAGACCATGGTGGTCACCAGCCTGCACCTGCTCAGCGGTGCGCGCGCCGACGCCGGACGGGTACGCCTGGGTGCGGCGAAGGCCGTGGTGGAGGGCCGTTTCGTCGTCGACGACGTGAACGACGCGGCTCGCACGGCGGTCGGGGAGGTGCTGGAATCGGCGGGTGCCGAGGCCGACGAGGACGGCAGCGTGATCGCGGTCCGCACCGTCAACAGCGACGGACGCTCGCGCGCGCATCTCGGTGGGCGCGGGGTGCCCGCCGCGGTGCTCGGTGAGTTCACCTCCCGGCTGCTGACCGTGCACGGCCAGAACGATCAATTGCGGTTGCAGCGGCCGGAGCAGCAACTGTCGGCACTGGACCAGTTCGCCGGCGACGGCGTAGCCGGTCTGCTGCGCAAGTACCAGGTGCATCGGCGGTCCTGGCTGGACGCGCGGACCGAACTGCTCGAACGCACCGCGCGCAGTCGGGAACTGGCGCTGGAAGCCGACCGGCTCAAGCATTCGCTCACCGAGATCGACGGCATCGCGCCCGAACCCGGTGAGGACACCCGCCTGGTCGCCGAGATCCGCAGACTCAGCGACCTCGATTCCCTGCGTGAGGCGGGCGTCGCCGCGCACGAGTCACTCTCGGGCCCGACCGACGCGCCGGCCGACGGTGGCGGCGTGCTCGATCTGCTCGGTGGCGCCCGCGCCCGCCTGGATTCCGCCGACGACCCGGCCCTGGCCGCGCTGGCTCCGCGGCTCGGCGAGGCGATCGCGGTGGTGGTCGACGTGACCACCGAACTCAGCAGCTATCTGTCGGAATTGCCGTCCGATCCCAGCGCACTGGACACGATGCTCAACCGTCAGGCCGAGCTCAAATCGCTGACCCGCAAATACGCACCCGACATCGACGGTGTGATCGCGTGGGCCGACGAGTCGCGCTCGCGCCTGGACTCGCTCGATGTGTCCGAGGACGCGCTGGCCAAGCTGGCCGGTGAGGTCGAAACGGCAGCGGGCAAAGTGCGCGAGGCGGCACGCAAACTCAGTGCCGCGCGTGCCAAGTCGGCGGGCAAGCTGGCGAGCGCGGTGAGCACCGAACTCAGTGGGCTGGCGATGGGGAAGGCGCGCTTGGAAGTCCAGGTCCGCCCGCTGCAGGCCAGTGCCCAGGATTCCGCGCCGTTGGAGATCGACGGTGCGCTGTTGCACGCCGGTTCGAACGGTTGTGACGAAGTGGAATTCCGGCTCTCGGCGCATTCGGGAGCCCAGTCGCTGCCGCTCAGCAAGAGTGCGTCCGGCGGCGAGCTCTCGCGAGTGATGCTGGCCCTGGAAGTAGTGCTCGCCGGATCCGATCACGGCGCGACCATGGTGTTCGACGAGGTCGACGCGGGTGTCGGCGGCCGGGCCGCGGTGGAGATCGGCAAGCGCCTGGCGCGGCTGGCCCGCACCCATCAGGTCATCGTCGTGACCCACCTGCCCCAGGTGGCGGCTTTCGCCGACACCCACCTGGTGGTGAACAAGTCCGACGACGGAAAAGGGAAGGTGGACAGCGGCGTTCGCGCGCTGACCGACGAAGAACGAGTGGTGGAACTGGCCCGTATGCTCGCAGGCCTCGACGACACGGAGACCGGCCGCGCCCACGCGGAAGAACTCCTCGAAACCGCCCGAGCCGAGCGCTTACCCGCCTGAAGCGAGCACTACCCCCAAAACGGTCGGTCACCACACCCGAAGCGGACCGACCGCACTTTCAACCACCCCGCACACCCGGCCCGTCCCCGTCTTCAACATCCCACCCAACCCAGCCACCCGTACTCCCGACCCCTAGGGAGGGACGGCCACGAAGTGGCCGGTCCGCGGCCGGGCCGCCGGTCAGGCGCCGGTGCGTAGGCGACGAAGGAGCAAGCA
>NZ_JBSGWE010000020.1:0-18802 GCF_053608825.1 Nocardia sp. NPDC055002 | reverse complement strand
GAATCGCTCCTTCGTCGCATCTCCGCGGCGCCTGACCGGCGGCCCGGCCGCGGACCGGCCACTTCGTGGCCGTCCCTCCCTAGGGGTCGGGAGTGCGGTGGTTGGGTTGGGTGGGTTGTTGAAGACGGGGACAGGCTGGGTGTGCGCGCGGGGGTTGTTGAAGCGGGGGACGGGCTCGGTGTGCGCGCGGGGGTTGTTGAAGCGGGGGACGGGCTCGGTGTGCGCGCGGTGAGTTGTCGGAGAGGGCGATGGGGCTGGGTAGACCGTGTCGTCGGGAGTGCGGTCGGGGCACGTCTCGGTTGATCAGGTGGTGATGGCGGTGTGTCTGGCGAAGGCGGCTTCGGCGGCGGGGACGGCGGCTTCGCGGTCGGTGGGGACCAGGCCGATGCGGGTGCGGCGATCCAACAGGTCGTCGACGGTGAGGGCGGCCTCGTGGGTGATGGCGAAGTCGAATTCGGCTGCGGTGACGTCGATTCCGGGGGCGACCGGTTCGGCGAGGGCGGGATCGGCCAGCCAGGCGGACACGATCTGGCTCGCCTCGCTGCCGTAGCGCTCGATGAGGACCGGGGGCGCGTCGATCCGGTCGCGGGCGGCACCGGCGACCGCGCCGACCAGGGGGATCCGGGTGGTGCGGCACGGGGCGGCCGTGAGCGCGGACTGGGCGACCGCGGCGTCGACGGCGTCCTGGGCCATCTGGCGGTAGGTGGTGAGCTTGCCGCCGACGACCGTGATCAGGCCGTCGGGAGCGGTGAGGACCGCGTGTTCGCGGGAGATGTCGGCGGTGCTGTCGTCGGCGGTCTTCAGCAGCGGGCGCAGGCCGGCGAAACGGCCCCGGATATCGGCGCGGGTCAGCGGTTCGCGCAGCGCGGTGTTGATGGTGTCGAGCAGGAAGTCGATCTCGGCCTCGGTGGGCTGTGGCTCGTCGGGGATCGGGCCCGGCGCGTCCTCGTCGGTGAGACCGAGGTAGACGCGGCCGTGTGCGGCGGGCAGTGCGAAGACGAACCGGCTGATGCTGCCCGGTACCGGCACCGTCAGCGCGGCGCTGAGGCCACCGAACGCCGCGGCGTCGAAGACGAGGTGGGTACCGCGGCTGGGCCGCAGTTCGATGCTGTGGTCCACTTCGCCCGCCCAGACGCCGGTCGCGTTCACGACCGCCCGTGCTCGGACCGCCAAGGTGTCGCCGGTGAGAGTGTCACGCAGCTGGACCGAATCACCCTTCGCGGCAACGGCCTCCATGCGTGTGAGTACCGCCGCGCCGTGCGCGGCCGCCGTGCGAGCCAGCGCGACGACCAAGCGGGCGTCGTCGACGAGTTGACCGTCCCAGGCCTGCAATCCACCGCGCAGCCCGTCGCGCCGCACGGTCGGGGCCAAGCGCAGGGCCTCGGCGGCGGCCACCCGGCGCGAGCGCGGCAACGTGTCGACCGAGGTGTGCGCGGCGATCCGGAGCGCGTCACCGGCGGCGAAGCCCGCGCGGATGAGTGAGCTCTGGCCCAGCTTGATGCCGGGCAGCAAAGGAACGAGCTGGGGGAGTGGGCGCACCAGATGTGGTGCGGTGGTGCGCAGCAGGATGCCGCGTTCGACCGCGCTCTCGTGCGCGATCCCGACCCGTCCGCTCGCCAGATACCGCAGCCCCCCGTGCACCAGCTTCGAACTCCAGCGGCTGGTGCCGAAGGCGAAGTCGTTGCGCTCCACCAGGATTGTGCGCAGTCCGCGCGCGGCGGCGTCGAGGGCGACGCCGGTTCCGGTCACACCGGCGCCGATCACCACCACGTCGACCTCGGGGTTCTCGCCCAGTGCGGTGAGGTCGGTGGCGCGGCGCGCCGCGTTCAGGGTGGCGCCGGAAGCGGGGAAGTCAGCAGGCATCAGGAGTCCTTATCGGGTAGCGGGAGCAGGTAACCCTCGATAGCCCTGGACAATTCGGCGTCGAACTCCGCACCGGCCAGCAACGACTCCACCGTGCCCGCCGACTGCACCGCCGACTGGGTGATGAGCAGCAGCATTGTGGCCATGTGCTCGGCATCACCCGCCCGGATCGACCCGTCTCGGTGCCCGAGCTCGATCACGGTCGCGAACAGCCCGATCAGCGTGCGCTGATTGCGGCCGAGCCGGCCGAACACATAGGTGAGCATCAGGTCGGTGTCGGTGCGGAAGATCTTGGCGAACACCGCGTTCGACCGAATCGCCGCCGAGCCCGTCACGATGCCGTGGACCAGCCGATCCCGGCCGAGGCCGGTGTCGGGCATGGTCTCGGCGACGATCGTGCGCAGTTCACGCACCAGCAGCTCGGCGATCAGCGATCCGGTGTCGGGCCAGCGGCGGTAGACCGTCGGCCTGCTCACCCCGGCCCGCCGCGCCACCTCGGTGAGCGTGGTTCGGCGAACACCGAAGTCGACGACGCAGGCCCGCGTGGCATCGAGAATCGCCACGTCGGTGGGCGAAAGCTGGTCAGCGTGGGTCGCGAGATCGATCATCGTGCTTCACCGCCGGTGTGTTCGGTGGCGCCGGGACAGCAGCGCCGTGGTCGGGCTGGAACCGCCCAAGGGTATCGAGCGGACCAGCGGGGTTGCCGTCGCGAAGGGTCGGTAGTGACATCCGACAGCGGTACGGATGTCGACTCTGGGACATATCGTTGGTTACTGCTTGACACTATATGTCATTATGTAACGCATGGTCGAGACGCAACACGAACAAACCGGGTCCGCCACCGTGGCACCGAGCATGGTGTGGGACGCCTGGGGCGTAGCCGCCGGTCATCAGCCGCTGTCGGCGCAGATCCGTGGCCTGCTCGCGCAGGTGTTCGGGATCTCGGGCGAGCCGGTCGTGCGCCGCGACGAGAACGATGTGCCGCTGATCCCCACCACGCTCACGGACGCCGATCGGGCGGGCCTGGCGGCGATCGTCGGTGACGAACATCTCACTACCGCCGATCTCGACCGGCTGCGGCACGCGGGCGGCAAGAGCACCCCCGACCTGCTGCGCCGACGCGCGAACACACCGCAGGACGCCCCCGACGCCGTCGTCTTCCCCGCCGATCACCCGCAGGTCCTCGCGCTGCTGGAGTACTGCGCCGGACACGGTGTCGCCGTCGTGCCGTTCGGTGGCGGAACCAGCGTGGTCGGTGGTGTCGATCCCGTACGCGGGCAGTTCGGCACCGTGATCGCGCTCGATCTGCGCAGGCTCGACACACTCACCGCGGTGGATCCGGCCAGCGGCACCGCCACCCTCGGCGCCGGGCTCACCGGCCCGCAGGCCGAGGAGTTGCTCGGTGCGCACGGACTTTCGCTCGGGCACTTTCCGCAGAGTTTCGAATTCGCCAGCATCGGCGGGTTCGCCGCGACCAGGTCGTCGGGTCAGGCGTCGGCGGGCTACGGCCGGTTCGACGACATGGTCGAGCGCTTGGTGATCGCCACACCGCAGGGCACCCTCGACCTCGGTCGCGCTCCCGCCTCGGCGGCCGGACCCGACCTGCGCGAGTTGTTCGTCGGATCCGAAGGCGCGCTCGGCATCATCACCTCGGTCACCTTGCGGGTGCACCCCGTGCCGGAAACCGTGGGTTACCAAGCCTGGTCGTTCCCCGACTTCGCCACCGGCGCCGCCGCGCTGCGCAGTGTGGTGCAGGCCGGCGCCGCGCCGACGGTGATGCGGCTGTCCGACGAGGCCGAAACGGGTCTGAATCTGGCTCGCTCCGCCGACGTCGGCGGCAATCCGGTATCGGGCTGTCTCGCCATCACCACCTTCGAAGGCAGCCGGGCCCATGTCGCGGCCCGATCGGCCGAGGCGAGCGAGCTGCTCGCCGCCGCGGGCGGCACCGCACTCGGCGAGGCGCCCGCCCAGCAGTGGGAGCACGGCCGGTTCGCCGCGCCCTACATGCGCGACGCGCTACTCGATGTCGGCGTGCTGTGCGAGACGCTCGAAACCGCCACCAGCTGGGCCAATCTGGCGAACCTCAAGGTGAAGGTCACCGGCGCGCTGATGGACGCGCTCGGTGCGCAGGGCACCCCCGCGCTGGTCATGTGCCACATCTCGCACACCTATCCGACCGGGGCGTCGCTGTACTTCACCGTCGTCGCCAAGCAACTCGACGATCCGATCGCGCAGTGGCGCATCGCCAAATCCGCCGCGAGCGACGCGATGGTCGCCGCGGGCGGCACCATCACCCACCACCACGCCGTGGGCGCCGACCACCGGCCGTGGATGGGCGCCGAAATCGGTGACCTGGGGGTTCGGGTGTTGCGTGCGGTGAAGCGCGAACTCGACCCCACCGGAGTGCTCAACCCTGGGAAGCTGGTGCCGTGAGCGAACATTCGATGCGGCGCGTCGTCGTTGTCACGAACCCGCATTCCGGGTCGGGCCGGGGCGACGACGTCGCCGAGGCGGTGCTGGCCGAACTGCGGGCGCGCGGTGTCGAGGTGGTCGAGGTGCGAGCCCCGAGCGCGGACGAGTCGGTGACACAGGTCAGGACGCTCGTCGCCGGCGAGGACCGGCCGGATGCGGTGATCTGCGTCGGCGGTGACGGGCTGATGAACGTGCTGCTGGCCGCTGTCGCACACAGCGGGGTGCCGCTCGGGCTGGTGCCCGCGGGTACCGGCAACGACCTGGCGCGCGAATTCGGGATACCGACCGGTGACCCCCGGGCCGCCGTCGAGATCGTGCTGGGCGGTCGAGCCCGGACCATCGATCTGGGGCGGATCGAATCGGCGGACGCCGCACCCACCTGGTTCGCGACTGTGGTCGGCACCGGCTTCGACGCGCGAGTCACCCTGCGCGCCAACAAGATGCGCTACCCCCGTGGTCCGCTGCGCTACACCGCTGCCGCGATCGTCGAGCTGATGCGTGGCTACACCCTGCCGTTCCGGATCGAGCTGTCCGGCCTCGCGCCCGGAGCGCTCGACAATCCGGCCGACTCCCACGTGGTGATCCTGACCGACGCGGTGATGGCGCCGATCGGCAACACCCGCACCTACGGCGGCGGCATGCTGGTGTGTCCGGAAGCACTCGCCGATGACGGGTACCTCGACATCACGGTGGTCGGCGCGGTGTCGCGGCTGGAGATGGCGCGGCTGCTGCCCGCGCTGTCGGCGGGCAAACGGATCGACCACCCGGCGACCAAGCGTTACCGGGCCCGCCGGATCACCGTCGGTGCCGAGGGCGGATACGCCACGGCCGATGGTGAGCCCGCGGGGATGTTGCCGGTGACGGTGCAGGCGATGCCGGGCGCGTTGAGCGTGCTGGTGCCCTGATCAAGCCGGGTCGAAGGCGATCCGGGACACCGCGTGCAGCGTCGGACGATCGATGATCACCACCGAGGTCGAGGACAGCGGTTGCGGGTCCTGCGCGAGGGTGGTGCCGCGGGCTCCGAGGGAGTCCAGCATCGTTTCCCAGCGCCGGCAGTGTCCCGTGAAGGCCAGGCTGTTGACGCTTCTGCCTCGACTGATCTGACCCGATCTGGCCTGCTCCGCGGGCACATCGATGAGCACCATGTGTAGTTCGCGGCGGCCCTGCGCGGTCCAGCGGGCGATCAGGCGACGGCTCCAGCGGAAGGTCGCGCAGTCGTGGATGGCGACCGGTCCGTCGCTGTCGCGGACCGCGTCGCGGATCGCGCGGTAGTGCGCGAGGTGGACCAGTGGGCGCCACAGCGAATACGGCGCCCAGCCCAAGCGGTGACGCAGGCGATTGCGGGTGTGATTCGAGTCGAGGACGAGGGCGCCGGACGCGGTCCGCACCGGCTGCTCGGCATCGGGTCCCGAGCCGAAGAAGCGGTGGAGCGCGGTGGACTTTCCCGCGCCGGGGACACCGGCGAAGACCAGAACGGTGCTGCTCGGGTAGCGCAGTTCTTCGACCGCGCTCGCGCGCAGGTCCAGCAGGGCGATCGGGGTGATGATCCTCGGTGCCGACGCGGGAACGGGAGACGAGGAATCGAGCGGGGGCGTCACCCTCTCCAGGGTCCGGTAAAACGGACAAAACGGCAATCGGGGGTTGCCCGGATATTTCGGCTGGAGGCTTGGGAGACAACGGTTTCCGCGTGTCGTCGTGGCGCGTCACAAGCCTTGCTGACCAGCGCCGGGTAGAAGCTGAGAATTCCATATGGATTCTGCTGAGTGGGGTCGATCGCCGGTAGTATCAGAGCTGTAGACGGAGTCTTCGGTGTCCCTCATCCACCGAAGATTCCGTCTTTTTTTGTGCTCGGGTAGGCGGGGAAAAAGCTCGTTGCCGCTCCCCTTAGGATTGGGACGTGACCAGCGCAGCCCCTGACAACTCGCGTAATCGTGCCGATGCCCTGCCCAAGAGCTGGAACCCCGGCGAGGTAGAGGCCGACCTGTACGAGGGCTGGGTCAACGCCGGGTACTTCGCCGCCGACGCCGCCTCGGACAAGCCGCCGTACTCGATCGTGCTGCCGCCGCCCAACGTCACCGGCACTCTGCACATGGGCCACGCGCTCGACCACACGATCATGGACCTGCTCACCCGCCGCAAGCGGATGCAGGGCTACGAGGTGCTGTGGCTGCCGGGCATGGACCACGCCGGTATCGCCACGCAGACGGTGGTGGAGAAGCAGCTCGCCGTGGACGGGAAGTCCAAAGAAGACTTCGGACGTGAGCTGTTCATCGACAAGGTGTGGGACTGGAAGCGCGAGTCCGGCGGGCAGATCCAGGGGCAGATGCGTCGCCTCGGCGACGGCGTCGACTGGAGCCGCGACCGCTTCACCATGGACGACGGTCTCTCGCGCGCCGTGCAGACGATCTTCAAGCGGCTCTACGACTCGGGTCTGATCTACCGCGCCGAGCGCCTGGTGAACTGGTCGCCGGTGCTGCAGACCGGCATCTCCGACCTCGAGGTCGACCACAAGGAGGTCGACGGCGAGCTCGTGAGCATGCGGTTCGGCTCACTGAACGACGACGAACCGCACGTGATCGTCGCCACCACCCGCGTCGAGACGATGCTGGGTGACACCGCCGTCGCGGTCCACCCGGACGACGAGCGGTACAAGGCGCTGATCGGCACCACGCTGTATCACCCGATCACCGGCCGTCAGATCCCGATCGTCGCCGACGACTACGTCGACCCCGAATTCGGTTCCGGCGCAGTGAAGATCACCCCGGCCCACGACCCCAACGACTTCGAACTCGGCCTGCGCCACGGCCTGCCGATGCCGACGATCATGGACAAGACCGGCCGGATCGCCGACAGCGGAACCGAATTCGACGGCATGGACCGCTTCGAGGCCCGCGTGAAGATCCGCGAGCGTCTCGAGGCCGAAGGTCGCATCGTCGGTCGCAAGTTCCCCTACAAGCATCAGGTCGGTCACTCGGAGCGCTCCGGCGAGCCCATCGAGCCGCGCCTGTCGATGCAGTGGTGGGTCAAGGTCGACACACTGGCCAAGGCCGCGGGCGACGCCGTGCGCGAAGGCGACGTGAAGATCCACCCGGCCAGCCAGGAACCGCGATGGTTCGACTGGGTCGACAACATGCACGACTGGTGCATCTCGCGGCAGCTGTGGTGGGGCCACCGCATCCCGATCTGGTACGGCCCCGAAGGTGAGGTCGTGTGCCTGGGCCCCGGCGAGGAAGCGCCCGAGGGCTGGGTGCAGGACCCCGACGTGCTCGACACCTGGTTCTCCTCGGGTCTGTGGCCGTTCTCCACGATGGGCTGGCCCGACTCGACTCCGGAGCTGTCGAAGTTCTATCCGACCAGCGTCCTCGTCACCGGGTACGACATCCTGTTCTTCTGGGTGGCCCGGATGATGATGTTCGGCATGTACGTGAGCGACGATCCGGTGCTCGCCGCGGGTAAGGGCGGCCAGAAGCAGGTCCCGTTCGAAGACGTGTTCCTGCACGGCCTGATCCGCGATCAGCACGGCAAGAAGATGTCGAAGTCGCGCGGCAACGGCATCGACCCGCTCGACTGGATCAACTCCTACGGCGCCGACGCGCTGCGCTTCACCCTGGCCCGCGGCGCCCAGCCCGGCGGCGATCTGTCCGTCGGCGACGCGCACGCGCTGGCCTCGCGCAGCTTCGTCACCAAGCTGTTCAACGCCACCAAGTTCGCCCTGATGAACGGTGCGCGCACCGGTGAGCTGCCCCCGCGCGAGACCCTCACCGACGCCGACCGCTGGATCGTCGACCGGCTCGACGCGGTCCGCGCCGAGGTCGACACCGCCTTCGACGCCTACGAATTCGGCAAGGCCTGCGAGGCGCTCTATCACTTCGCGTGGGACGAGCTGTGCGACTGGTACCTGGAGCTGTCCAAGGTGCAGTTCGCCGAATCCGACGCGCGCGCCGAGAGCACCGCGGTGGTGCTCGGCAGTGTGCTCGACGCGGTGCTGCGCCTGCTGCACCCGGTGATCCCGTTCGTCACCGAGACCCTGTGGAAGGCGCTCACCGGTGGCGAATCGGTGGTGATCGCCGCGTGGCCCCAGGCCAGTGGCGTCGCGACCGACGAACTCGCCGCGCAGCGAGTGGCCGATACGCAGCGGTTGATCACCGAGATCCGCCGGTTCCGCGGCGATCAGGGCCTGGCCGACAAGCAGAAGGTGAAGGCCACTCTCGTCGGGATCGAAGAGGTCGGGCTCGGCGGGTTCGCCGACTCGGTGGCCAACCTGGCCCGGCTCACCGAACCGGGCGAGGACTTCGCCACCACCGCCGAGGTGGAGGTGCGGCTGTCCGGCGGCACCGTCACCGTGCAGCTCGACACCTCCGGCGCGATCGACCTCGACGCCGAGCGTCGCCGGCTGGAGAAGGATCTCGCGGCCGCGCAGAAGGACCTCGACACCACCACGGCCAAGCTCGGCAACGAGGCCTTCCTGGCCAAGGCGCCGCAGCCGGTCGTCGACAAGATCACCGGTCGACGTGATGTGGCCGCGGCCGAAGTCACGCGCATCGGCGCCCGTCTGGCGGAGCTGAGCGCCAAGTGAGCGACATGGGCCCCGGTGACCTCGACCCCGAAGACGCCGACTTCGGTGGCAGCGACTACAGCGCGGCCCAGCTCAGCACCGGGCCGTCGCCGGTCGACCTCGCCGAGATGGCGCTGGTCGAGGCCGAGCTCGACAAGCGCTGGCCCGAAACCAAGATCGAGCCCTCGCTCACCAGGATCGCCACCCTGATGGATCTGCTGGGCAACCCGCAGAACAACTATCCGGCGATTCATGTCGCGGGCACCAATGGCAAGACCTCGGTGACCCGGATGATCGACGCCCTGCTCACCGCCCTGCATCGGCGCACCGGCCGGATCACCAGCCCGCACCTGCAGCTGGCGACCGAGCGGATCAGCATCGACAACGCCCCGATCTCCCCGGCCGGCTATGTGGCGACCTACCACGAGCTCGCGCCCTATATCGGCATGATCGACCAGCGTTCCGCCGAATCCGACGGCCCGGCGATGAGCAAGTTCGAGGTGCTCACCGGCATGGCCTACGCCGCGTTCGCCGAGGCGCCGGTCGACGTGGCCGTCGTGGAAACCGGGATGGGTGGCACCTGGGACGCCACCAATGTGATCCACGCGCAGGTCGCGGTGATCACCCCGATCGGCCTCGACCACACCGAGTACCTCGGTCCGGATCTCGAGTCGATCGCCAAGGAGAAGGCCGGGATCATCAAGCGCGCACCTGAGGCGCTGATCCCGACCGACACCGTCGCGGTGATCGCCGAGCAGGAGCCCGAGGTGATGGACGTGCTGCTGCGCCGGGCCGTCGCCGAAGACGCCGCGGTGGCCCGCGAGGGTGCGGAGTTCCGGGTGCTGGAACGGGGCGTCGCCGTCGGTGGACAGCTGCTGACCCTCCAGGGGCTCGGCGGTGTCTACGACGAGATCTTCCTGCCGCTGCACGGCGAGCACCAGGCCCGCAACGCGGCGCTGGCGCTGGCCGCGGTGGAGGCGTTCTTCGGGGCGGGCGCGGATCGTCAGCTCGATATCGAGGCCGTGCGCGCCGGTTTCGCGACGGTGGCCAGCCCGGGGCGGATGGAACGGATGCGCAACGCGCCGACCATCTTCGTCGACGCCGCCCACAACCCGGCGGGTGCGCAGGCGCTGGCCGCGACGCTCACCGGCGAGTTCGACTTCCGCAAGCTGGTCGGGGTGGTCGCGGTGCTCGCCGACAAGGACGTGGCCGGGATCCTCGACGCGCTCGAACCGGTCTTCGACGAAATCGTCGTCACCAGCAACGGCTCCCCGCGGGCCATGGACGTGGACTCGCTGGCCGACCTGGCCGTGCAGCGGTTCGGCGATGAACGCGTGATCACCGCCGAGACCCTGCCCGACGCGCTGGAGTCGGCGATCGCGCTGGCCGAGCAGGCGGGCGACGAGGGCGACGTGATCTCCGGTGCAGGCGTGGTGGTCACCGGATCGGTCGTCACCGCGGGCGCGGCACGCGCCCTGTTCGGAAAGGCTCCGGCGTGAGTAAAGAAGAAGTGCCTCCTCCCGCCAACGATCCGTGGAAGGGTCTGCGCGGCGTCATGGCGGGGACGTTGATCCTCGAGGCGATCGTGGTGTTGCTGGCTTTGCCGGTGGTCGCCGACGTGGGCGGCGGTGTCACGTTGTTCTCCGGAACCTATCTCGTGGTGCTCTCGCTGCTGATGATCCTGGGCGCGGGTGTACAGCGGAAGCCGTGGGCGATCCCGTTCAACCTGAGCCTGCAGGTGTTGCTGCTCGCGGGCGCCTTCATCCACCTCTCGATCGGCGTGATCGCGGTGGTGTTCATCGCGGTCTGGGCGTTCATCCTCGTCCTGCGCTCGGATGTCCAGCGCCGAATGGACGCGGGACTGCTCCCCAGCCAGCGAATGGGCACCAAGTCCTGACCGCTCGAGGGCCCGATCGGCGTGCTGACACAGCCGACGCTAGGGTTATCTCGTGACTGAGCAGACGTTGGTACTCATCAAGCCGGACGGTGTCTCCCGAGGCCTCACCGGCGAGATCCTCGCGCGCATCGAGCGCAAGGGCCTCACTTTCCAGGCGCTGGAGCTGAAGAACGTGTCCGCGGAACTCGCGGCTGAGCACTACGCCGAACATGCCGAGCGGCCCTTCTTCGGCTCGCTCATCGAATTCATCACCTCCGGCCCGGTCGTCGCGGCCGTGCTCGAAGGCCCGCGCGCGATCGCGGCGTTCCGTCAGCTCGCCGGTGGCACCGACCCGGTAGAGAAGGCCGTGCCCGGCACCATCCGCGGCGACTTCGGCCTGGAGACCCAGTTCAACCTGGTCCACGGATCCGACTCGCCCGAGTCCGCCAAGCGCGAGATCGCCCTCTGGTTCCCCGAATTTCCCGCCTGACCCGCAGCGGTCGGTAGTGCAGCAAAGGTAGAAGGACACCCGGTCAGGCGGTATCGAACTCCGCTTGGCCGGGGCGCCCTCGCTTGCCGGATCCACCGGGTGATACCACGGCCGTGAGCGGGCGGAGTTCGCGTGAGTTGCGCCGATGGCGATCCCCGCGCGAACCGTATGGGATACTGATTACGGATGTGTTCGACGCCGACCTGTCGCGCAGGTACGTGACGCGGTGTCGGACATGACCGGATGACACCGCGGTTGATGCCGATCATCGCTGCCACGGACGGCCCTGTTGCTGGGGTTGCCCGCGCAGGCACGCTGGATGAGCGCTCGAAAGCGCGGTGCCACGCCGTACAGCCAGGCGCCGTGTGACCGGTTGGCGCGCCAGACGATCGATCAAGGTGCGACCGGACACGCGGGGCGAGACCAGATGACCCTCGTACCATCGGGTACGAGGTGCACGGACGATGCCCCCGCGTCGGCCGCGTCACTCCCGTACCGGGGAAGGACGCGCCCGGGGGCCCGAGGAGACTTCGTGGCCGAAAAAGAGCCGCTGGACACAACACAACAGGATGCCGATCAATTGCCGGAGCGAATTCGAGTTCATGCACTGGCCAAACGGTTGGGAGTGACCAGCAAACGCATCCTGGCCAAACTGGCCGAGCTGGGCGCCGAGGCGCGCAGCGTTCAATCCAATGTCGACCGTTCGGTCGCCGAAACGGTGCGCGACGCGATCGCCGCCGCTGACGCCGAACCCGGCGCCCCCGACGAAGCACCAGCACCGACTACGCGCGCGAAGAAGCGCGCCGCGTCCACACCCGTCGCCGAGCAGCCGGCCGACACCTCAGCGGCGCCCGCGTCGCTGTTCTCCGCGCCGCACGTCGCGCGCACCGACGAGGTGTTCGCCGCGATGCGCGACGACGCGCACACCGATCTGTTCACCCACCGGGTGTCCGAGAACCCCGCGCAGGCCGAGCCGGTCACCTTCGAGGCGCCCGCCTCGGTGGGCATGCCGCTGTTCCTCCCGCCGGATGCCACCGCCGCCGAGGAGGCCCGCAAGCGCCGTCGCGCCGAGCGGACCCCCAAGAAGACCGAAGAGCCCGCCGCACCGCCGGTCGACGAGCAGCCCGCCGCGCCGAAGGCCGAGGAGCCCGAAGCCGAGGTCGACGACGAGTCCGCCGATCAGTCCGGTGACAACGACGCCGACGGCCAGCCGCGGCGCCGTCGCCGTGGCCGCCGTGGCCGTGGTCGCGGTCGTGGCGAGCAGTCCGCCGACGGTGAGGACAACGAGTCCGACACCGATGACGACGACACCGACGAGGCCGAGCAGCCGGCCGAGCAGGTCGGCGCCGAGGCCGAACAGGCCGAGGACACCGAATCCGAGACCGATGACGAAGACGGATCCTCCGATGGCGCGAGCCGTCGTCGCCGTCGTCGTCGCCGTCGCAAGGTCGGTGGTGAGTCCAGCGACGCCGAGGCGGCCACCGAAGACGATCCGCCGAACACCGTCGTGCACGAGCGTGAGCCCCGCAACAAGCGTCGCGAACGTTCCAGTGCGAGCAACCCCGACGAAGTGCAGGGCATCTCCGGCTCCACCCGGCTGGAAGCGAAGCGTCAGCGTCGCCGTGACGGCCGGGAAGCCGGGCGTCGTCGTCCGCCGATCCTGACCGAGTCGGAGTTCCTGGCCCGCCGCGAAGCGGTCGACCGGGTGATGGTCGTGCGCGAGAAGGCGTTCGACCCCGCCGAGCACGCGCCCGGTCACCAGACCACCACCCAGGTGGCGGTCCTCGAGGACAACATCCTCGTCGAGCACTTCGTCACCAGTTCCGGTCAGGCGTCGATGGTGGGCAACGTCTACCTCGGCAAGGTCCAGAACGTGCTGCCCAGCATGGAAGCGGCGTTCATCGACATCGGCCGCGGCCGCAACGGTGTGCTCTACGCCGGTGAGGTGAACTGGGAAGCCGCCGGTCTCGGCGGTCGCGAGCGCAAGATCGAGCAGGCGCTCAAGCCCGGCGATCAGGTGCTGGTGCAGGTGTCCAAGGACCCGGTGGGTCACAAGGGCGCCCGTCTCACCACCCAGATCTCGCTCGCGGGTCGCTTCCTGGTGTACGTGCCCGGTGGCACTTCCACCGGGATCAGCCGGAAGCTGCCCGATACCGAGCGCAAGCGGCTCAAGGAGATCCTGCGCGAGATCGTCCCGTCCGACGCCGGGGTGATCATCCGGACCGCGTCCGAGGGTGTCAGCGAGCCCGAACTGGCTCGCGACGTCGAGCGGCTGCAGGCTGCCTGGCGCACCATCGAAGAGGCCGCCGCCAAGGAGACCAACGCACCGAAGGCCCTCTACGAAGAGCCCGACATGCTGGTCAAGGTCATCCGCGACCTGTTCAACGAGGACTTCGCCAAGCTGGTCATCGAAGGTGACCGCGCGTGGAGCACCGTCGAAACCTATGTCCGCACGGTGGCGCCCGACCTGCTGCCGCGGGTCAACCGGCACGAGAACAACGGTGTCGACGTGTTCGACGCCTTCCGGATCGACGAGCAGCTGGCCAAGGCGCTCGATCGCAAGGTGTGGCTGCCCTCGGGCGGCACCCTGGTGATCGACCGCACCGAGGCGATGACCGTCGTCGACGTCAACACCGGCAAGTTCACCGGCTCGGGCTCGTCGAACCTCGAAGAGACCGTCACCAAGAACAACCTGGAAGCGGCCGAGGAGATCGTGCGCCAGATGCGGCTGCGCGATATCGGCGGCATGATCGTCGTCGACTTCATCGACATGGTCCTCGAATCCAACCGTGACCTGGTGCTCCGTCGTCTCACCGAGGCGCTCGGGCGCGACCGCACCCGCCACCAGGTGTCGGAGGTCACCTCGCTGGGCCTGGTCCAGATGACCCGCAAGAAGCTGGGTACCGGACTGGTCGAGGCGTTCTCCACCACCTGTGAGCACTGCCACGGTCGCGGCATTCTCGTGCACTCCTACCCGGTGGATTCCGGGTCCGGGGTCGAGGAACCGCGGTCGAAGGAGGGCGGTTCGCGTCGTCGTCGCGGTAAGGATCGCGACAAGCCGGCGGCCACCGCGGCGCCCGCGACCAACGGCACCGCACCGGCCGCCGAGCACGCCGAAGAGGACATCGCGGTCAAGCGGGCCCACCCGGTGGTACTCGCGATGGCAGGTCATCACGACGACGAGCACAGCGACGAGCACACCGAGGTCGTCGAGGAGGCGCCCGCCGAGCCCACCAGGTCGCGGTCGCGTTCGCGGTCGCGCCGGTCGGGTCGTGGTGCCGCCGCGGCGAATACCGAGCAGAGCACCGAGGGTCCGCTCACCGGGGTCATCTCCGGTGAGGCCGAGCCCGAGGCTGTCGAGCCCGAGGTCGAGGAAGAGGCGGTGATCTCCGCCCCGGCCGAGACCGCCGCTGTGGTCGAGCCGCCGGTCGTCGAGGCCCCGCAACCGGCTCCGGTCGCCGAGCCCGAACCGGCCGCCGCCGCCGAGGAACCCGCACCGCGGGCGCCTCGTAGGCGTCGCGTAGCCCGGTCGACGGCAGCGCCCGCACCGGACAGCGCGGGAGCCGTGTTCGTCCTGTCGGCGAACGAGCAGCCGCCCGCGGCGGCCGTCGTGGACTTCGCGGCGGAGCCCGTGGTCGTCCCGGAGCGCAAGCCGCGTCGTCGCGCCGTGGGTCGTCCCGCGGGCGCGCCGGCCGCCGAATCGAAGTAACCCGATGCTTGCGTGCGCGGATCGCTCCGCGCACGCAAGCCCTCGATTCGGCCCCTGACCGGCCGAATTGGGGGAGTGGATACCATTCTGGTAACCTAGGTCGGTCGCTGCCCAGTGATTGAGCATCCAGCCGAGCAGGCCGGGTGATACCGCAGGCAGCAAACGTTCTTCCCCCGCTCGTGCGGGGATGAGCCCAGGAATACGCGTCGCAGCTGCGCCGTGGACATGTGCAGGACCAATGTGAGTGGAGGAAGCCGACCGATGGCAGCGTACGCAATCGTCAAGACCGGCGGAAAGCAGTACAAGGTCGCGGTCGGTGACCTGGTGAAGGTCGAGAAGATCGAGGGCGCGGTCGGCACCGCCGTGGCGCTGACCCCGGTTCTCGTCGTCGACGGTACCGATCTGACCACCGACGCCGACAAGCTGGCCAAGATCTCCGTGGCCGCTGAGGTCATCGACCAGACCAAGGGCCCGAAGATCCGGATCCACAAGTTCAAGAACAAGACCGGCTACCACAAGCGCCAGGGTCACCGTCAGCCGCTGACGGTCATCAAGGTCACCGGCATCAAGTAAGAATTTTCCCGAGGAGACGAAGCAATGGCACATAAGAAGGGCGCATCCAGCTCCCGGAACGGCCGCGATTCGAACGCCCAGCGCCTCGGCGTGAAGCGTTTCGGCGGCCAGAAGGTCAGCGCGGGCGAGATCCTGGTCCGTCAGCGTGGAACTCACTTCCACCCGGGCGTGAACGTCGGCCGTGGTGGCGACGACACGCTGTTCGCCCTCGAGGCGGGCGCGGTCGAGTTCGGCACCAAGCGTGGCCGCAAGACCGTCAACATCGTCGTTCCGGAGCCGGTCCAGGCCTGACCGCCTGGAGCTTCGCTCCCCACAGACACCAGAGCGGGTCAGGGTTGATTCCCTGACCCGCTCTGTCGTGTTCTCCCTACCCCTTACCGCAAACGACTAGTCAGAAGGAGGAGGATCAACCCATGTCCAAATTCATCGACCGCGTCGTGCTGCATGTTCGTGCCGGTAGAGGTGGACACGGTTGCGCCTCGGTGCATCGTGAGAAGTTCAAGCCGCTCGGTGGGCCGGACGGCGGCAACGGCGGCAGTGGTGGCGACGTGATCCTCGAGGTCGACGCCAACGTCCACACCCTGCTCGATTTCCATTTCCACCCCAACGCCAAGGCCGGCAACGGCAAGCCGGGCGAGGGCAGCAACCGAGAGGGCAAGAACGGCGCCGATCTGGTGCTGCAGGTCCCCGACGGAACGGTCGTCGTCGATGACGACGGCAAGGTGGTCTGCGACCTCGTCGGCGCGGGCAACCGGTTCATCATCGCCCGCGGCGGCCGCGGTGGCCTCGGCAACGCCTCGCTGGCGTCCAAGGCACGCAAGGCGCCCGGTTTCGCGCTGCTCGGTGAAGAGGGCGACGAGGTCGACGTCGTACTCGAGCTGAAGTCGGTCGCCGACGTCGGACTCGTCGGCTTCCCGTCCGCGGGCAAGTCGTCGCTGGTCTCGGTGCTGTCCGCGGCCAAGCCGAAGATCGCCGATTACCCGTTCACCACGCTGGTCCCCAACTTGGGCGTCGTGCTGTCCGGTGACACGACCTTCACCATCGCCGACGTGCCCGGACTGATCCCCGGTGCCAGCGAAGGCCGCGGCCTCGGCCTGGACTTTCTGCGCCACATCGAACGCTGCGCGGTACTCGCCCACGTCGTCGACTGCGCGACCCTGGAACCCGGCCGCGACCCGGTCTCCGACGTCGATGCACTCGAGGCCGAGCTCGCTGCCTACAAGCCCGCCTTGTCAGGTGACGCCAGCCTCGGTGATCTGGCCGACCGCCCGCGCGTGGTCATCCTCAACAAGACCGACGTGCCCGATGCGGCCGAGCTGGCCGAAATGGTGTCCGCTGAGTTCGCCGAGCGTGGCTGGCCGGTGTTCGAGATCTCCGCTGTGAGCCGCGCGGGCCTGCGCCCGTTGACGTTCGCGCTGGCTGACATGGTTCGTCAGTATCGCGAGGATCACCCCAAGGCCGCGCCCAAGCGCACCATCATCCGCCCGATCGCGACCGACGAGACCGGTTTCAGCGTCATCGCCGACCCGGAGGAGGCGGGTGGTTTCATCGTGCGCGGCACGCGCCCCGAGCGCTGGATTCGCCAGACCGACTTCAACAACGACGAGGCCGTCGGCTACCTGGCCGACCGGTTGGCCCGCCTCGGCGTCGAAGCCGAGCTGGTCAAACAGGGTGCGCAGCCGGGCTGCCCGGTCACCATCGCCGGTGTGACCTTCGAATGGGAGCCGATGATCTCGGCGGGTGTCGACATGCAGCCGACCGGCCGCGGAACCGACCTCCGGCTCGAGACCAACGATCGTATCGGTGCGGCCGAGCGCAAGCTCGCCTCACAGGCGCGGCGTGGTCTGCTCGACGAAAACGGCGAACGCAAAGAGTGAGGTGGGTCGCGCCCGGCGAAAATCGCTGTCGGGCGCGGCCATTGGATCGGCATACTGCGATGGTTGACGAGGTAGCTCGGTGATCGTGGTGCAGGGAGTTGAACGATGCAGGTGGGTTCGGAGCTGAGTCAGGGACGCGCGGCGATCGTGTCGGCGCGCACCGTGGTGGTGAAGATCGGCTCGTCGGCGTTGACCAGCCTCGAAGGTGGCCTCGACACCGCCCGCCTCGATCTGCTGGCCGACGCGGTCGAGGCGCGGATGCGGGCCGGTTCGGACGTGGTGGTCGTGTCCTCGGGCGCGATCGGCGCGGGACTCGCTCCGCTCGGTCTGTCGAAACGGCCCAAGGACCTCGCGACCAAGCAGGCCGCGGCCAGCGTCGGACAGCTGGCTCTCGCCCACGCATGGGGCACGTCGTTTGCCCGCTATGACCGCACCGTCGGCCAGATCCTGCTCTCCGCCGACGATTTCGCCCGCCGTGAGCATCACCGCAACGCCCAGCGCACGCTGGACCGGTTGCGTTCGCTCGGCGCGATCGCGGTGGTGAACGAGAACGACACGGTCGCCACCGAGGAGATCCGCTTCGGCGACAACGACCGGCTCGCCGCCCTGGTGGCGCATCTGGTGGGTGCTGACGCTCTGATCCTGCTGTCGGACGTGGCCGGTCTCTACGATGGTGATCCGCGCAAGGGCGCCGCCAATTTCATTCCCGAGGTGCGCAGCAGCGCCGACCTCGACGGCGTCATCGCGGGTAGCGGTGGTGCGCTCGGGACCGGTGGCATGGCCTCCAAGCTCTCCGCTGCCCGTCTCGCGGCTGACGCGGGCATTCCCGTTCTGCTGGCCTCTGCCGCTGATGCATCGGTCGCCCTCACCGGTGGCACTGTGGGCACGGCGTTCGCTGCTCGGCCGATCCGGCTCTCCGGTCGTAAGTTCTGGGTTCGTCATGCCGCTGATCCGCGGGGTGCGGTTCTGCTCGATGCGGGGGCGGTTGATGCGGTGGCTCAGCGGCACTCGTTGTTGGCGGCGGGGATCACCGGTATTCGTGGCCGGTTCTTCGGGGGGGACGTGGTCGATCTGGTCAGTCCTGATGACGAGGTTGTCGCTCGGGGGGTTATCGAATACGACAGTGGTGAGCTCGTCTCGATGCTCGGCCGGTCTACGACTGATCTTCCGGACACTATGCAGCGTCCGGTGATTCATGCGGACGATCTGGTCAAGGTCTGAACGGAGACTTCGTTCGGGCCGGCCATGTGGTCGGTGGTTGCGGGCCGCAAACTGATGGCCTGGGTTTGGGTAGTCCCAGAACGGTGCACGCTGTGTTTATTGGCGCGCTGGCGCGCGCGTGTCCGCGGCCCTGAGGGGCCGCCGGTCAGGCACCGGTGCTTGCTCC
>NZ_JBSGWE010000019.1:0-24400 GCF_053608825.1 Nocardia sp. NPDC055002 | reverse complement strand
GTGGAGTTGGTGACGGCGGCGGTGCCGTGGCCGGTGTCGGGTCGTGCGAGGCGGGCGGGGGTGTCGTCGTTCGGGATCAGTGGGACGAACGCGCATGTGATTCTGGAGGAGTTTGTTGATGGGGTGGGTGCTGTCGAGTCGTTGGCGTCGTGTGTGGCGGCGACCCTGCCACTGCCGTTCTTCTTCTCCGCAAAGACGTCGGATGCGCTGCGCGAGCAGGCTTCGCGGCTGCTGTCACGAGTAGGTTCCGCCGCCGACTCCGATCTCGCCGACATAGCGTGGTCGATGCTGTCCGGTCGGGCAGAACTCGAGCATCGCTGTGTAGTTTTCGCCCGCGACGGTGCTGAACTACGCCGAACGCTTGCCTCGGTCGGGCACGGCGAAGACGCGGCGATCCAGGGTGTGGCCAGGTCCGCAGGGCGTCTGGGGTTCCTCTTCTCGGGCCAGGGCTCACAGCGGGCCGGGATGGGCAGCGAGCTGTACGAGACCTTCCCCGCGTTCGCTTCGGCCTTCGACGAGGTGTGCGCGCACATCGACCCGCTGTGGCAGGTATCGCTGCGTGAGATCGTCTTCGACGACCGTTCGGCGATATCGGATCGAACCGAATTCGCGCAACCCGCATTGTTCGCGATCGAATACGCGTTGTTCCGGCTGCTCGAAACATTCGGTCTGGCACCGGATTACGTGATGGGGCATTCGGTCGGAGAGATAGCAGCAGCCTGCATCGCGGGAGTGTTCTCGGTCGCCGACGCGGCCCACCTGGTGGTAGCTCGTGGTCGTTTGATGCAGGCATTGCCGGAATGCGGTGCGATGGCGGCGCTTCAGGCCTCCGAGAGCGAAGTGATCCCGCTGCTGGGTGACACACTCGACATCGCGGCGGTGAACGGGCCCCGGTCGATTGTGGTGTCGGGTATCTCGCAGGCCGTGGACGAGATCGTCGCGCACTTCGCCGCATCGGGTCGAAAGACCACGCGCCTGCGCGTCTCGCACGCGTTTCATTCCCACCTGATGGCGCCCATGCTGGCCGAATTCGAGAAGGTGTGCGCTGATGTGACATTCGGTGCTCCGCGCATTTCTCTGGTGTCGACCGTGACCGGTGATCGGATATCCGAAGAAATCAGCACTCCCGCCTACTGGGTTCGCCACGCCCGGGCCACCGTCCGTTTCGCCGACGCCGTCACCGTCATGGCAGAGACCGGGGTGTCTCGATTCGTCGAGATCGGGCCCGACGCGAACCTCGCGTCGATGGTGCGGGAATGCCTGACGCACAACGAGTCCGCGTCGGTCATGGCGACGATGCGTGGCGGACGATCCGAGCACAACACGCTACTGACCACGCTTGCCGAGCTCCATGTAACCGGTACCCCGATCTCGTGGGTCACCCATCTCGGCGGTGGCCGGATAGTCGATCTGCCGACGTACCCGTTCCAGCGGCGGCGCTACTGGCTCGAACCTCAATCCGCGACGGGGGACTCGAACACAGATTCCGCCTTCTGGGATCTCATCGATCGAACCGATCTCGACGGTCTGAGACAGCAATTGGGGATCGATTCAGCAGCGCCGCTGGCCGAAGCGATTCCCGCCCTGTCTCGATGGCATACGCATCGACGCCACCTCGCCACGCTCGACAACTGGTCCTACCAGCTCCAGTGGGCCTCGGTCACCGGTCTCTCGGAACGCACGGCGGCGGGGAGGTGGCTGCTGGTCCTGCCCACCGAACTCGCCGACGATTCGGTCGCCGGCGTCCTCGTCACGGCGTCCGGACTGGATCTGCTGGTCCTGACCGTCGCACCCACCGAAGATCGCTCGACCCTGACCGCGCGGCTCATCGCGGCCGCGTCCTCGCCCATCGCGGGCGTGATATCCCTGTTGGCCGCGCAAACCGGCCACGATCCAGATCATGAGGCCGTCCCGTTCGGCCTGCGCGCCACGACCACCCTCAGCCAGGCACTGGGCGACGCGGACCTCGGTGTCCCGCTCTGGCTGGTGACCCGCGATGCCATGGGCGCGGTATCCGGAGACCGGGTGACCGGCGCCGATCAGGCCGTGGTGTGGGGTCTGGCCCGGGTGGCGGCCGTCGAATTCCCCCACCGGTGGGGCGGCATAGTTGACCTGCCGGCCGAGTGCGATTCCGCCACCGTGGCCCTGTTCGGCCGGGTGTTGACGGGGACGGCGGGAGACCAGGTGGCGCTGCGGAATCGACGCGTGCTCGCCCGCCGGATGATCCGCACCGAACTGTCCTCGGCGCAGCCGTGGGAGCCATCCGGCACGATCCTCGTCACCGGTGGGACCGGCGCGCTCGGGTCGCATGTCGCGCGCTGGCTCGCCGATCATGGTGCCGCCCATCTCGTGCTCGTCGGCAGACGAGGCATGGACGCACCCGCTGCCGCGGCGTTGCACGACGATCTGAGAGCCCGGGGCGCCGAGGTCACGATCGAGGCCTGCGATATCGGAGATCGAGATGCCGTGGCCGAACTGCTCGCCCGGATTCCCGACCGACACCCACTCACGGCTGTCGTGCACGCGGCGGGACAACTCGACGACTGCACCATCGACAACCTCACCCCGGAGCGGATGAGCCGTGCCCTGCGCGCCAAGCTTCTCGGCGCCAGGCACCTGGACGAGCTCACCAGGCACCTGGACCTGACAGCTTTCGTGCTCTTCTCCTCGATCGGGGCCACCTTCGGCGCGTACGGTCAAGCCAATTACGCGCCCGGCAACGCCTTTCTGGATGCCCTGGCCGAACGACGCCGCGGCAACGGCCTACGAGCCACCTCGATCGCCTGGGGACCTTGGGCTGGAGACGGGATGGCCGCGGCCCTGCACCGCCTGCAGGACTGGAGCGGAATTCCGGGCATGTCCCCTGATCGCGCGGTCGGTGCGTTGCGGTACGCGTCAGGACACGACCGACCCCACTTGCTCGTCGCGGACGTGGACTGGTCACGCTGGCCTGCTCGCGCCGCCCTACCGGATCCCCTCTACGCGCTGATTCCTGATGTGCTCGCCGAGCGAGGAGAGGCAGAACCGACAGGTACGGCACCGCCACTGCGCACACGGCTGGAATCGACCGGAGAGACCGAACGGGAACAGTTGTTGCTCGAGGCGGTGTGCCGCCACGCCGGCGCCGTGCTGGGCCATGGTTCGTCCAGTGCGGTGGCCAACGACCGCGCCTTCCGGGATCTCGGGTTCGATTCCCTGGCGGCCGTCGAACTCCGGAACCGTCTGGTCGCGGACACAGGTATCGCGCTGCCGCCGACAATCCTGTTCGACCATCCCACCGTGTGGGACCTCACCCGGCATATCCTCGATGAGCTCGACTTCCCCGTCGTCGGTGCGGATATCTCCCCACTCGGGCAACTCGACCAGCTCGAAGCCACATTGGCCACGGTCGTCGTCGACGACCCGGGGACCCGCGATCGAATCGCGGCGAGGCTACGCACTCTGGCGGCCTCGTGGGCGCACCGAGAATCGGCACCTGTCGCGGCGGAACTGGAATCAGCCGATGACGAGGAACTGCTCGCCTTCATTCGCACGGAATTCGGAAAATCGTGAGATCTCGAGGGGTAGTGCAGGGGTTGTCCACAGGGGGACAGATCTCGTTAGCCTTCGATTCGTACGGCGCTCTCGCACAACCGAATTCTCCGTAGTTGCGCGCGATTGACCATGTGCCGCATCGGATTGTGCAGGCACCGAAATCAGCAGGGGAAAGCGATTCAGATGGCAAATGAACAGCAGCTGAGGGAGAACCTCCGGTGGGTCACCACCGAACTGCATCGCGCGCGGCAGCGCCTCGAGGCGGCGGAGCCCGGCTCACCCGAACCGATCGCCATCGTCGGCATGGCCTGTCGATTTCCTGGCGGAATCACCTCGCCCGAACAGCTGTGGCAGGTCGCGGCCGACGGTGCGGACGCCATTTCCGACGTTCCTACCGACCGGGGCTGGGATCTGGCCTCGCTCTACGACGCAGAACCCGGGCAACCCGGGAAGTTCTACACCCGCGGCGGTGGATTCCTCACCGAGGTCGATCGATTCGACGCGGCCTTCTTCGGCATCAGCCCGCGCGAGGCCGATGCGATGGACCCGCAGCAGCGACTGCTGCTCGAGACCTCGTGGGAGGCGTTCGAGGCCGCCGGGCTGGACATCCCCACGCTGCGCGGTAGCCGCACAGGGGTGTTCGTCGGCGCCGCAGGCAGCGACTATCGCACTCTCGCCGCGGGAGCGGTTGCCGATGTCGAAGGGCATCTGCTGACCGGCAACGCCGCCAGCGTCGCGTCCGGCCGGATCGCCTATGTCTTCGGCGTCGAGGGTCCGGCCGTCACCATCGATACCGCCTGTTCCTCCTCACTGGTGGCCATGCATCTGGCCGTACAGTCACTGCGCCGCGGCGAATGTGGGCTCGCCCTCGCCGGCGGGGCGACAGTGCTCGGCACTCCTGGTCTGCTGGTGGAGCTGAGCCGGCAACAGGTACTGGCCGCGGATGGCCGGTGCCGGCCGTATTCGGCGAACGCGGCCGGAATGGGCTGGGGTGAGGGTGTTGGCGTCCTCGTTCTCGAGCGGCTGTCCGATGCGCGTCGCAACGGCCACCCGGTGCTGGCTGTGGTCCGCGGTTCGGCGGTCAACCAGGACGGTGCATCCAACGGGTTGTCGGCTCCCAGCGGCATCGCTCAACAGCGGGTCATCGGCGCGGCATTGGCCGACGCAGGTTTGGTTCCCGCCGACATCGATGTGGTCGAAGGGCACGGGACCGGCACAGCACTGGGCGACCCGATCGAAATCGGGGCCCTCCTTGCTACTTACGGCCGGGGCCGCGACAGTTCGGTGCCACTGCTGCTCGGTTCGATCAAATCGAATATCGGTCATACTCAGGCAGCCGCGGGTGTGGCCGGGGTGATCAAGATGGTGCAGGCGATCCGGCACGGCCTCGCGCCGAAGACGTTGCACGTGGACCAACCGACACCATACGTGGATTGGGCGTCGGGCGCGGTGCGGGTAATCGCCGAGACCACCGCTTGGCCCGAGACCGACCGGCCCCGCCGGGCCGGCGTCTCCGCCTTCGGCATCAGTGGCACCAATGCCCATGTGATCCTCGAAGAGGACACCGCGGAACCGGCACCCGGAGTCGAATCCGAGCCCGCCGCACTCGATTCCGCTTTGCTTCCGTGGGTTCTGTCGGCACGTGGCGAGCAGGCGCTGCGCGGGCAGGCCCGGCGGCTGGCGGAATTCGCCGACGCTCATCCCGAATTGTCCGCCGTCGAGATCGGGTCGGCGTTGGTGCACGGCCGTACGGCGCTCGAACAGCGCGCGGTTGTTCTGGCCGCCGATCGAGCCGAACTCCGTTCAGAGCTCGACGCGCTGGCCGAAGGCGCCGGGGCGCGCCACGTCACCGGGACCGCGCGGGTGGTCGGTGGGGTGGTGCTCGTGTTTCCCGGCCAAGGCACCCAGTGGGAGGGTATGGCGGCTGGGTTGCTCGAATCGTCCCCGGTATTCCGGGAGCGGTTCGCCGAGTGCGAGCACGCGCTCTCGGAGTTCGTAGATTTTTCACCTCGGGCGGTGTTGCTCGGCGAATCCGGTGCGCCCTCACTCCGTCGTACCGACGTGGTGCAGCCGGTGCTTTTCGCGGTGATGGTGTCCATGGCCCGGCTATGGGAGGCATTCGGCGTACGACCGGCCGCCGTGGTCGGGCATTCACAGGGCGAAGTCGCCGCAGCGGTGGTCGCCGGTGCGTTGTCCATGCAAGACGGTGCGCGGGTGGTCGGCCTGCGCGCCAAGTCCTGGGCCGATCTGTCAGATCAGGGGGCGATGGCATCGGTTTCGCTGTCCCACGATCAGGCCGTGGCGCGGATCTCCCGATTCGGTGGCCTGCTGTCGGTGGCCGCGGTGAACGGCCCGGCACACGTATCCATCACCGGGGACAAGGCTGCGCTGGAGTCGCTGCTCGAGGAATTGGACGTCGACGGGATCCGCACGACCAGGTTGCGCGGAATCAACATCGCCGCCCATCACCCACCGCAGGTGGACATCCTGCGCGATCGGTTGCTGGGTGACCTGGCACCGGTATCGCCTCTCGCGACCGCCGTACCGTTCTATTCCACAGTGTCGGGTGGGGCGATCGATACGACCACCCTCGATGCGGATTACTGGTTCCGCAACGTTCGTGAGCCCGTGCTGTTCGAGTCGGCGATGCGCGCGCTCATGTCCGCCGGGTACACGACCTTTCTCGAAATGGGGCCCCACCCCGTGCTCGGCCCCTCGATTGCCGAGACCGCGGAATCGATGGGCGTCGATCCGCTGCTGCTCGGTTCGTTGCGCCGCGACGAGGGAGGCCCGCGGCGATTCGTCACCGCGGTCGCCGAGGCTTTCGCCGCCGGTGTTCCGGTGGACTGGACTACTCAGCTGGGCGCGGTCGCTCCGGAGCGGATTACTCTGCCGCCCTACGCTTTCCAGCGCACCCGTCATTGGATCGAACAACGAAGCGTGCCTGGCGGCGCCCCCTCGGGCACGTCGGACTCGGCCGAGCGCTGTTTCTGGGCCGCCGTGGAGGACGGCGATCTCGGCGCCCTCGCCAGCACGCTCGGCATCGGTGACGGGCTAACCGGCGACTGGAGCGCGGTCTTGCCCGGGCTGTCGGCATGGCGTCGAGACAGTCGAGACGGATCTACCGTGGACCAGTGGCGCTACGCGGTCCGATGGCGGACGGTGTCGGTCAACCGGGCTCGCGCGCTGCCGGGAACGTGGCTCGTCATCGTTCCCGGCGAAGGGGCGGCCGAGATCGCTCGCGATGTCGAATCCGGATTGCGCGCCAGCGGCACGGAATTGATCGCCGCCACCGTGGAGTCCATCACCCCGGCTCTGTCCGAATACCGGTTCACCGGGGTGATCTCACTGGTCGGGCTCGACGAGAGGCCCGCTTCGGAGTACCCGTCGCTGTCGAACGGGCTGTCGCGCACCGTCGAGGCATACCAAGCGCTGGCCGGCGCCGGTATCGACGCGCCGCTGTGGTGCCTCACCAGTGGTGCGGTCACCACCGGCCGGTCGGACCGGCTGCGCAGTGCGGACCAGGCACACCTGTGGGGTTTCGGCCTGGCTGCCGCGCTGGAGGCGCCCGGCCGGTGGGGCGGTGTGGTGGACCTCCCTGAAAACATGGACGATCGACTGTTCGACCGGCTCATCGGGCTGCTGGCGGATGCCGAGGGTGAAGATCAGCTGGCGGTCCGGGCGTCCGGAGTGTTCGCGCGCCGGATGATTCGTTCGCCTCGCTCGCCCCAAGACCGCTCCGGGGGACAGTGGCGGCCGGGCGGGACGGTTCTGGTCACCGGCGGGACGGGGGCGCTGGGTGCGCACGTGGCTCGTTGGCTCGCCGGTGCCGGTGCTCAGCATCTCGTGCTGCTCAGTCGTCGTGGGGCCGCCGCATCGAACACCGACGAACTTCGCGACGAGCTCGAATCACTGGGTGCCGCAGTAACATTCGCCGCCTGTGATGTGACAGATCGGGTCGCGTTGGCTGAGCAGCTGGCGCGGTTGCCCGAACTGAGCGCCGTGGTGCACGCGGCCGGTGTGCCACAAAATACGCCGCTGCGCGAATTGAGCATGCGAGAGCTCGCGGCCGTCACCGCTGTCAAGACCGTCGGCGCCCGGAACCTCGATGAGCTGCTGGCCGATCGACCATTGGAAGCGTTCATCCTGTTCTCCTCGGGCGCCGCGATCTGGGGCAGTGCGGGGCAGGCCGCCTACGCTGCCTCGAACGCTTACCTGGACGCACTCGCCCATACGCGCCGTCAGCGCGGCGCGACGGCCACAGCGATCTCGTGGGGAGCCTGGGCCGGTGGCGGAATGGTCGACGACGCGGTAGCGGCGACGATGCGCCGACTCGGAATCCGTCCGATGGCACCGGAATTGGCCATTCGCGTCCTGGCGCAAGCGCTGGACGACGACGAGACCACGCTGACCGTCACCGATACGGACTGGGACCGTTTCGCGCCCAGGTTCACCGCGGCTCGCCCCAGTCCACTCATCGGCGAGATAGCGGAGGCCGCCACGGCTCTCCATGATCAGGAAACCGAAACCACCGAGTCGCGGTCGACGGGTGTGCCCGCGGGGCTGACCGCGGTCGAGCAACACGACTACCTACTCGCCGCGGTTCGTACCGAAGTGGCCGCGGTGCTCGGCTACGCGGCACCAACCGCAATCGGCCCGGATCGGGCTTTCAAGGATCTCGGCTTCGATTCGCTCACAGCGGTGGAGTTGCGCAATCGGCTCGCGTCCCGACTGGGCATGCGACTGCCCGCCACGCTGGTCTTCGACCATCCCACGCCGGATCACGTGGCCCGGCATCTGCTCGGCGACACGGTCGCACCGGTGTCGTCGACGACGGCGCCTGCCGAGGACGAGGTGCTGGCGATCGTCGGCATGTCGTGTCGTTTGCCCGGTGGGGTGGCGAACCCCGACGATCTGTGGAGTCTCCTGGTCGAAGGTATCGACGCGGTGGCTCCCTTCCCCGACGACAGGGGTTGGGACCTGGATGGTTTGTACGATCCGGAGGGCAGACGGCCCGGCACCGCGTATGTGCGAGAAGCCGCGTTCCTCGCCGACGCGGCGGGATTCGACGCGGAATTCTTCGGCATATCCCCCCGAGAGGCCGCGTCGATGGATCCCCAGCAGCGACTGCTGCTGGAAACGTCGTGGGAAGCGCTGGAACGCGCGGGGATCGATCCGGATTCCTTGCGCGGCAGCGATACCGGAGTCTTCGTCGGAGGCGCCTCGCACGATTACGCGGTACGGCTCATGTCCACCCCGGCGGCCTCCGACGGGTACGCGCTCACGGGCAGCGTCAGCAGTGTGATGTCGGGCCGGATCGCGTATCAGTTCGGGCTGGAAGGTCCTGCGGTCACGGTTGATACGGCCTGCTCGTCGTCGCTGGTGGCGATGCATCTGGCCGGGCACGCCCTGCGCCGGGGCGAATGTTCGCTGGCGTTGGTCGGCGCTGCCGCGGTGATGTCGACCCCGGCGGGTTTCGTGGAGTTCTCGAGGCAGGGTGGTTTGGCCAGAGATGGTCGCTGCCGGCCGTTCGACGCTGCTGCCGACGGCACCGCGTGGGGCGAGGGCGCCGGGTTCGTGGTGCTGGAGCGGCTCTCCGACGCTCAGCGCAACGGACATCGGGTGCTCGCGGTCGTCCGGGGCTCGGCGGTGAACTCCGATGGTGCTTCCAACGGACTGACCGCGCCCAACGGCCCGTCCCAGCAACGAGTGATCCGGCAGGCGCTCACCACGGCGGGACTGTCCGCCGTCGACGTCGACGTGGTCGAAGCGCACGGCACCGCGACAACTCTCGGCGACCCGATCGAGGCGCAGGCACTGCTGGCCACCTATGGGCAGGGTCGGGATCGTCCCCTGTTGCTCGGATCGGTGAAGTCGAATATCGGGCACACCCAGGCCGCCGCGGGACTGGCCGGCGTCATCAAGACAGTGCTGGCCATGCGTCACGGTGTGCTGCCCAAGACCCTGCACCTGACCGAACCCACTCCGCATGTGGACTGGTCGAGCGGTGCGGTCGAACTCATCGCGGTGAATACGGATTGGCCACTCCGCGACCATCCGCGTCGCTCGGGCGTCTCAGCGTTCGGCGTCAGCGGCACCAACGCTCATGTGATCCTCGAACAGGCTCCCGAATCGTTGGACTCGGAAGCGCCGTGTACGCCGCGCACCGCCGCCGAAGCGCCGCTGGTGCCGTGGGTGGTAACGGCCAAATCCGCGGCGGCACTGAGTGATCGACTGTTCCAGCTCGCGTCGGTGAACGAGGCGCCCGGCGATGTCGCCTACTCGTTGGCTACCGGCCGCGCCCACCTCGACCATCGCGTGGTGGTCCTGGGACGTACGACCGAGGAACTGCGCGGGGCGCTGCGAGCAGCAGCGACGGGCGTCGCTGCACCGGAGGCCATCTCGGGAACAGCGACGCGCGGCAAACTCGGGATGCTGTTCTCCGGCCAGGGAACCCAACGGCTGGGTATGGGCCGTGAACTGTATGGGGCCTTCCCCGCGTTCGCCGACGCGTTCGATGCGGTATGCGCCCACTTCGATTCGCTGCTGGATCGTGGACTGCAATCGGTGATATTCACCGACGAGACCACCCTCGATCGAACGGAATACGCACAGCCCGCGCTCTTCGCGCTGGAGGTCGCGCTGTTCCGATTGTTCGAGCACTGGGGAATGCGGCCAGATGTCGTGCTCGGCCATTCGGTCGGTGAGATCTCGGCGGCGCACGTGGCCGGAATCTTGTCGCTGGCCGATGCCGCGACGCTGGTGGCCGCCCGTGGCCGGTTGATGCAGCGGCTTCCCGCGCACGGGGCGATGCTGGCCGTACAAGCCGCTGAAGACGACGTGCTCTCGCTGTGTGGGGATCGGCTGACCGTCGCCGCGGTCAACGGGCCCACCTCGGTCGTGCTCTCCGGCGAGATCGAGGCCGTCACCGCCGCGGAATCCGAGCTGGCGGAGCGGGGCACGCGGACCAAGCGGCTCCGCGTCTCCCACGCCTTCCACTCGGCGCTGATGGAGCCGATGCTCGACGAGTTCGCTCGCGTCTGTGCCGGATTGGAATTCGGCGTGCCGCAGCTGCCCGTGGTCTCCACAGTGACCGGCGCCTTTGCCGAGGACGACGACCTTCGTTCGCCACAATATTGGGTCCGCAACGTTCGCGATGCGGTGCGCTTCGCCGACGGCGTGCGTATGGCGGCCATCGCCGGTGAGATCACTTTCCTCGAGCTCGGTCCCGACGCCACCCTGAGCGTGCTTTCCGAAGACTGCGCCGTGTCGTTCGCGGCACTGCACCCGAGCAGCTCGGAGGAACACGCGGTGCTCGCCGCTCTATCCGAATTGTATTGTCGCGGGGCGGTTGTGGACTGGTCTGCCTTCTTCGCCGACCACGACGCGCGGGCGGTCGAGCTGCCGACCTACCCGTTCCAGCACCAGCGGTACTGGCTCGAGGCGGTCGCGATGCCCGGTGATGCGACCGGTCTCGGACTCGACCCGATTTCGCATCCACTGCTCGGGGCGGGTGTCGCGCTCGCGGAGACGGGCGGATTCGTGTTCACGGGCAAGCTGTCTCGATCGGCGACACCCTGGTTGACCGAGCACGTGATCCACGGCGCCGCGCTGCTTCCCGGAACGGCGCTGCTCGAACTCGTCGTCATCGCCGGCCGTCGACTCGGGTGTGATGTGGTCGATGAACTGACGCTGGAAGCGCCGGTCTCGCTACATCGCGATGTCAGGGTGCAACTACTGGTCACCGCGCCCGATGCGAATGCACGCCGTTCGATCACCGTGTACATCGGGCGCGAGGACGGTCCGGACGGGCAGTGGACCCGTGTGGCCGGCGGCGTACTGGCGGTCGCGAACGACGAGATGCGGGTCGACCCGGTTGTCTGGCCGCCGGTGAACGCCGATCCGGTGACCGTGGCGGGCTACCACGATCGAGCCGCACTCGCGGGCTCCGTCTACGGTCCCGCCTTCCGGGGGCTGACAGCCGTCTGGCGACGTGGGACCGAAGTGTTCGCCGAAGCCGAACTGCCCGAAGACGTCGAATTCTCGGCCTACGGCCTGCATCCGGCCCTGCACGACGCCGGAATGCGCGGCGTGATCGTCGCCAACGAAGACCGCACAGACGAACAGTGGATGCCGTTCTCGTGGCGCGGTGTGCGGATGTCGGAGCCGGGCGCGCGCAGCATCCGGGTACGGATCGTCACCCGTGACTCGGGGGAGTTGGCCATCACCGCTACCGACGAGCACGGCCGGGCAGTGCTGTCGATCGACGCACTGGCGATCCGTACTCTGTCCGCGGAGCAGATCGGCCGCATCCGATCTGCCACCACGGACTCTCTGTTCCAGCTCAGCTGGAGTGCGGCCCCGGCATCGGCGCCCGCGACCGCCCCGGCAGAACTGTTGACACGGGTTGAGAGTTCGGCGACCGGGGACCTGATCGCGCACGCGCATGCCGCGACCTGGGACACTCTGGGCAAGGTCCGAGAATGGTTGTCCGGCAACGGCAACGAGCGTCGGCTCGTGGTGTCCACTCGCCGTGCGATCGCTGTCCGACCTGGTGAGGACGTTCTCGATCTGGCGCATGCCCCGCTGTGGGGTCTGTTGCGCACAGTGCAGGCGGAGTATCCGGATCGACTCGTGCTGATCGATGTCGACGACGCCGACGCAGACGCTCTGGCGGTGGCCGCCACCGCGCCGCAGGGCGAGTCCTGTCTGGCGCTGCGCTCGGGTACGGTCCTGGTGCCGCGCCTTGTTCCCGCCGAGCGGGCTGTGACCGAAACCGAATGGGACGCCACCGGAACGGCTTTGATCACCGGCGCGACCGGCGCGCTCGGATCGCTGGTGGTGCGTCATCTCGCGAGAAGGCACGGGATCCGCAGTTTCGTGCTGGCCAGCCGCCGGGGACCCGGTGCCGACGGCGCGGACGAACTACTCGCCGACCTCGCCGGACTCGGTGCCGAGGTCGAGTTGGTGGCATGTGACGTCGCCGATCGCGCGGCCGTGGAGGCACTGATCGATCGGGTGCCGGCGGATCGCCCGTTGCGGGCTGTCGTTCACCTCGCCGGGGTCGTGGCCGACGGCGTCGTCGACGCCCTCACCCAGGATCGGCTCGACACGGTTCTGCGTCCGAAACTTGACGCGGCCGTTCATCTACACGAGCTGACCAGCGGCCATGACCTATCGGCGTTCGTCTTGTTCTCCTCCTCGGCAGGCGTCTTCGGGGCCGCCGGTCAAGCCAATTACGCGGCCGCCAACGTCTTTCTCGACGCTCTGGCCCAGCACCGGCAGGCCAACGGGCTGCCCGCGGTCGCCCTGGCGTGGGGGCCGTGGAGCCAGGAACGCGGAATGGTCGCGGGACTGTCCGATGTCGATCGTGACCGTTTCCGGCGTGCGGGTCTGATTCCGCTCACGGATGCGGAGGGGCTTGCCCTGTTGGACATCGCCGGAGGGCCGGGCGTCCCGGCCGTCGTGACCGCGAAGCTGGACCGCGTTCGCCTGCGCGAGGGTTCCCAGGACCTGCCGTCCGTCTTCCAGGGGCTGCTTCCGCCGGTGGCGTCGACGGTGCGCGATCGAACCTCCGAACCGGGCGACGACCTGCGCCGGCGTCTGCGGGGCAAAGATGCGGCGCAACGTGAGTCCGTCCTGGTCGAACTGGTGCGTTCCGAATCGAGTTCGGTGCTGGGACACACCTCCGCCACCGCGGTGGGCGCGAACCGGGCCTTCACTGAGCTGGGATTCGATTCGCTGGCCTCGGTCGAGGTCCGCAACCGGCTCGGCCAGATCACGGGACTGCGGCTGCCCGCCACGCTCCTCTTCGATTTCCCGACCCCCACGGCGCTGGCGGCTTATCTCACGACCGAGCTCGGCGATGACGAGGAAGCGCCGGCGGAGCAGCAGTTCGACGACTTCGACCGGGTGCTGGCCGAGTTGCTGGCGACCACTGAGGACGACAAGGACACGCGGGCCCACCTCGGCGCCCGCCTGCGGCGCGCACTGGCCGCGGTGAGCGCGCCGGGCGACAGCGACGCCGACCTCGCGACCGCGTCGAGCGAGGAGCTCCTCTCCCTGATCGATGCCGAATTCGGCTAGCCCGCACACCAACCACCGCTACGAAAACCAGAGACGAGATTGAGTGAGTGATGAGCAGAAACGATGACAACTACCTGAGACGGTTTCACGTCACCGACGATCCCGATGTGTCGCTGGTGATCCTGCCGCACGCAGGTGGTGCCGCAAGCTACTACTACCGGCTCTCGGAGGCGCTTTCGAAGTACTTCCAGGTGTATGCCGTGCAGTACCCGGGCCGCCATGACCGACGCCGTGAGCCGATGCCGAGCAGTCTGGGCGCGCTGGCCACCTGTGTCCGAGAGGAAATCGGTCAGCGGGTGCCGGGAAAGGTCGCGTTGCTGGGCCACAGCATGGGCGCCGCCGTCGCGTACGAGATCGCCGCCCAGTGGCCGAAACAGGCAGATTCGCAGCTGGTCAGCACTTTCGTCTCGGCGCGGGTAGCGCCATCGGTTCCGCTGGATCTGCCCGATGTCCGGTCGACCGCGCACGCGATTTCGGAGATGCACAAGCTGGGCGGAACCGATATGCGAATTATCGCCGACAGTGAATTCTTGGCCGCTGCGGCCGAGACGATGCAGAAAGACTATGCACTCCTGGTCGAATATCAGCGGATGCTCGACGCGTCTTCGGGCCATGTCATCGACAGCCCGATCTACGCGCTCGCTCCGACCAACGACGATCGCGCGCCGATCGAAAAAATGAGGCAGTGGGCACTGAACACACCGAAATTCGAACTCCGCACTTTTGCGGGTGGCCACTTCTATATCAATGACTGCATTCCTGAAATCGTGGAGTACGTGCGCGAGTCGATTCAGCTCGAAACATCGCGTACGGACGCGTTGCACGCGACTTCGGAATTGTCCGGCGGAACAGGGGGAGTTCGATGACCGAGCTTGCGTGGAAAACGGAACCATACCGATCGACCAAAGAGATCTTCGAGATCGGGCAGCTTCCCGAGCTCGGTGTCGTCCCGGAGCAGATGTATGCCTCGGTTATCCGGCCCGAGCGCTACGGCAGATCCGACGAAGCATTCCGCACCGAGCTGATCGATGTTCCGGCCGTTCCACCGGGATTCGTCCTGGTGGCAGTCATGGCGGCCGGCATCAACTACAACAACGCCTGGGCGGCCAAGGGCGAACCGCTGGATGTCATCGCGGCGCGTCGACGCAATGGCGACCCGGAAGACTTTCATATCGGTGGCTCGGAAGGTTCCGGAATCGTGTGGGCCGTGGGGCCGGGCGTGCACAGTGTCGCCGTCGGCGACCACGTCCTGATGGCTGGGGTCCGCTGGGACGAGCGGGCAACGGATATCCGTTTCGGTCGTGAGCCCATGATGTCGGAAACTCAGAAGACCTGGGGCTACGAGCTCAACTACGGCTCGTTCGCTCAATTCACGCTGGTCGCTGAACTGCAGTGCCTGCCGAAGCCCGCGAACCTGTCGTGGGAGGAGTCTTCCTGCTTCCTGCTCACGGCCGCGACGGCCTATCGGCAATTGACGCACTGGTCGCCTAATCGTGTCGAGCCGGGCAAGGTCGTCCTGGTGTGGGGTGCTGCCGGCGGGTTGGGGTCGATGGCGTGCCAGATTGTCGATATATTCGGTGGTCGTGCCGTGGGCGTGGTCTCAGGCAAGGACAAGTTCGATTTCTGCCGGTCGAACGGCGCGGTCGGCGTCATCGATCGGACCGACTTCGACCATTGGGGGCAGAATCCGGAGTCCGGCACGCCGGAGGCCGAACGATGGGCGAAAGAGGTGCGCCGTCTGGGCCGGACGATTTGGGAGATCCTCGGGGAACGGCGCTCGCCGGATATCGTCTTCGAACATCCGGGTGAAGATACGCTCCCTACGTCCCTGTATGTGTGCGATACCAGCGGGATGGTCGTATTGTGCGGCGCGACGTCCGGATTTCACGGAACGCTCGATCTCCGCGTGCTGTGGATGCGTCAGAAACGCCTGCAGGGTTCTCATTACGCGAATCTGAACGAATGCCGGGCTGTTATCGAGCTCGCGGCGTCGGGGAAGCTGAATCCACGGCTCGGCAGCGTGTACGCATTCGATGAGATCGGGCGAGCTCACCAGGACATGGTGGAGGGATCGCAATCATATGGCAACTCCGCGGTGCGAATCGGTGCGGCGTTGCCGGGCGGAAAGGCTTCGACGAGTTGATCGTCCACGACATCAGCCCCGCCGCCCACTACGATCGCGTCACCGACGCCTGGACCCTGCTCCTCGGTCAAGACCTGCACTACGGTGTCTTCGCCACCGCTGAGGAGTCTCTCCCGGAGGCAACCGATCGGCTCACAGCCCTGATGGCCGAGGCCACCGACTTGCACACCGGTAGTCGATTCCTCGATGTCGGATGCGGTGTCGGAACCTCGACCCAGTGGGTCGTACGACGGTACGGTGTCACGGCTGTCGGTATCAGCACCAGCGAACACGGGGTGGAGCGAGCGAGACAGCGTGCGGGTGCGGACGACTCGTTGAGCTTCGAGGTCCGTGACGGCATGCGCAACGGATTCGCCGGCGAATCATTCGACCGCGTATGGGCGCTGGAATCGTCGCATTTGATGCGAGATCGCGCGGGCCTCATCGGGGAGTGCGCTCGTGTTCTTCGGCAGGGTGGTCGATTCACGCTGTGCGACATCGTCCTGGCGAGGCCGGTCGATTTCGCCTCTGTTCGTGCGTTACGTTCCGAATTCGCCTTGCTGAACCGAGTTTTCGGGGACGCCAGGATGGAGACGCTGGACACCTATGGCGAGCTTGCCGCAGCAGCGGGACTGGAGGTCGACCTGCGTCGCGATCTGTCGGCGCAGGTGCGGCCGACCTTCGCCCGCTGGCGGGCCAACGGAATCGCCCATCGCGACGCGGTGTCCGCGTCGATCGGTGTCGTGGGGTGGCGGGAATTCATGGACTCCTGCGACATTTTGGAGCGTATGTGGGACCGGGGGATTCTGGGATATGGGATGTTCTCGGCCAGGAAGATGTGAGGAAACGGGAATGTCATCGATTGGCAAGGTGTTGCGATTCGACGAAGAGAAGGGTTACGGCTTCATCGTCTCGGACTCGGACGAGGAGCATGTCTTCTTCCACGTGAACGAGGCGCGGATAGAAGAGTCCGTCATAAGGCCCGGCATGCGTGTGATTTTCGATGCTCGTAACGGCGACCGCGGGAAATACGCGGTCAACGTCGAAGGCACAAAGACAGATGCAGGCAATGCCGGTGAACCGCTTGCGGCCGACATACCGGGCGGCCTCGACTCTGGTGAGCGATCGCGGCTTACTCGGGAGGAGTTGCTCGACGAGTTCACCGAGCTGATCATTACTGCGGCGCCGGAGGTTTCGGGCCGCGAGATCGCCAATATCAGGCAGGGGTTCGTGGCGCTGGCCGCGAAATACGGCTGGGTCACACCATGCTGACCACGATGGGATCGCAGCCGTTGTCGCATGCGACGTTGTTGCGGCAGGGTGTCGAACGTTACCCCGACGCTGTCGTCTCCACCTGGACCGGCAACGGCTTTCGGCAGGAGAGCTTCGCCCGGCTCGGACGAGACGCGGCGCGCCTGGCTCATCTGCTCGGTGCCCTCGGTATCGAACTCGGCGACCGCGTCGGCACCTTCATGTGGAACAACTACGAGCATTTCGTTGCCTACCACGCCATTCCGGCGATGGGCGCGGTGATCAACCCGATCAATATCCGTCTGTTCCCCGATCAGATCTCCTATATCGCCACCCACGCGGGAGACCGCGTAGTCCTGGTCGACGCCTCACTGATGGACGTCTTCTCGCAGAGCCTGCCATCCATGCCGACCGTCGAGCACGTGATCGTCGTCGGCGGTGAGGTGGCCGCGGATGCGGGCGGGGTGGAATTCCACTCCTTCGAACGATCGCTGGAGGGTCAGCCGGAAATCGACTACCCGTACCCGACGGTACTCGAGGAAACTGCTGCCGGGATCTGTTACACCTCCGGCACGACCGGCGAACCCAAGGGCGTCGTCTATTCGCATCGCTCGAACTGGTTGCATGCCATGTACCTGTGTTCGGCCAACGGTCTGGCGATCAGCCGGACCGACCGTATCCTGCCGGTGGTTCCGATGTTCCATGCCAACGGCTGGGGCTTGGCACACGCGAGTGTGATGGCCGGCGCGGCGATGCTTTTGCCCGACAGGTTCATGAAACCCGCGGACCTGCTGGCGATGATGGCAGCCGGGCGGCCGACATTCGCCGCCGCGGTACCTACGATCTGGACCGGGGTACTCGCGGCACTCGATGCCGACCCGCAGGACATTCGGCACCTGCGGGAAATCATGGTTGCGGGCACAGCCCTGCCGCCTGATCTGCTGTCCGCCTACGACGAGCGTCACGGTGTGCGGATGCTGCACGCCTGGGGAATGACGGAGACCTCACCGTTGGTGACCGTAGCCAGGCCTCCCGCCGGATGCGACCCCGCCGACGAGACCGCGTATCGGCTGACGCAGGGCAGGTTTCCGGTGGGCGTGGACGCCAGGCTCGTCGACGACACCGGCGCGGTGCTACCGCGAGACGGTATCGCCGTCGGCGAAGTGCAGGTCCGTGGCCCGTGGATCACCGCGGGCTATCACTCGAGCGACGACTCGCCGCAGGTGTTCGACGATGGCTGGCTGCTCACAGGTGATGTCGGTCATATCACCGACACGGGGTTCCTGACCCTGGTGGACCGCTCCAAGGACCTCATCAAATCCGGTGGTGAGTGGATCTCGTCCATTCAGCTCGAGAACGCCGTGATGGGCCATCCCGACGTCGTCGAGGCCGCGGTCATCGGCGTCTCGGACGCCAAGTGGGGTGAACGTCCGCTGGTGGTCGCGGTCCTGCGGGACGGCAGCACGGTCGACGAGGCGGTCCTGCGCGCGCACCTGGCAGGGCAGGTGGCCAAGTGGCAGCTGCCGGACCTGTGGAGGTTCGTGGGTGAGATACCGAAAACGAGCGTCGGGAAGTTCGACAAGAAACGGCTGCGCGATATCTATCGCCAGTGTGATGGTCCATCGAGAAGGAGTACGAAAATGTCCGAGGCGCGTGCTGTGATCGTTGCGGCGATCACCTCGATTCTGGCTCGGCGCGGTACCGAATTCGGCGACCTGACTCCGGATCTGAGGCTGGGCGCGGAGCTGGGTTTCAGCTCGCTGGAGTTCGCGGAATTGTCGGCGCAACTGGAGGACAGTCTCGGACACGATCCGTATTCGGCCGGCGACTTCCTCGATACTGTCGACGACATCGAGGGCTACTACACCCGAGTGCCTTCCTCGATCGCGGAACGTTGAGAAGTCGATGCTGACCGATGTGCTGCGGAGCCGTGTCCGTGCTGACGGTGATCGGGTCTTCCTGCGCACCGACCGAGCAGAACTGACCTACCGCGATGTGCTGGGGCAGCTGCCGGCCTCGGCCGAAAGACTCACTGCATTGCGCGGTGCGATACCGGCATCGGTGGCTGACGATCCGCTCGAGGCCATCCTGTTCCTGTTCGCCGCCTGTGCGGCCGGTGCCGAACCGTGTCTGTACCCGGCAGGTACCGACCACGCGATGGCGATCGAATACGCCGAGCGTTTCGGGCATTCGCCGATCGGCTTCGGTGCCTGCACCGCGGCTCGAATCGGTGCCGACGGCTCTCACCCGACGGAGCCCTCGATCTCGATCCTGACCAGTGGAACGACCGAGAAGCCGAAGGCAACGCGACATCTGTGGCGCACTCTGCTGACATCCGCCGCGCAGGGACACGACGCGAAGGGCGCGTCGGAGGCGGTGTGGTTGCTGGCGTACAACGTCAATCAGTACGCCGGGCTACAGGTGCTGGCTCATGTGCTGATGACCGGCGCGACGTTGGTGATCCCCCGGGGCAATCGCCCGGCCGAGGCACTGGACGCGATCAGCGCCCACGGTGTTACCCACATCAGCGCTACTCCGACGTTCTGGCGGATGTTGCTGGCGTCGCTCGATCGTCACCGCGGCGCTGATCCCGAGCTGCGGCAGATCACCCTCGGTGGGGAGGCCGCGTCCGATCCGTTGCTACGACAACTTCGTGCCCGTTTCCCGGCGTCGCGGATCTCGCACATCTACGCGACCAGTGAGATCGGTTCGTCGGTGGCCGTGAGCGACGGCCGGGCAGGTCTACCGCTGACGGTTCTGCGGCGCGACGCGGACGACCTCGTCCAATTCCGGGTCGTCGAGGGTGAGCTACAGGTCCGTTCGAAGGTCGGAATGCTCGGATACCACGACTCGGAGATCATCGGTGCCGACTGGTTCTCGACAGGCGACCTGGTGGAATTGCGCGATGAACGCATCCACTTCGTCGGTCGAGTGGGCGGCGCGATCAATGTCGGAGGCGTGAAAGTTCACCCCTTGCAGGTGGAAGAGGTGATCGCGGCCGTCGCGGGAGTCGAATTGGCTCGTGTCTACGGTCGCCCCAATCCGGTTACCGGAAAGATCGTCGCGGCCGAGGTAGTGGCCAAGCACGGCCATGATCCGGAGTCAGTGCGCCGTGACGTACTGGATTCCTGCGACGCACTGCCGGAAACGCACCGGCCGCGGCTCGTGAAGATGGTCGATTTCCTGCCGTTGACGCAAAACAAGCTTGATAGGCGAACAAGATGAACGAACGTGTTGTCATAGTGACAGGTGGAAGCCGTGGTCTGGGGGCAGGCATTGTGCGGTCGTTCCTGGATGCCGGTGACCGAGTGGCGACCTGCAGCCGATCGTCGACCGCATTCATCGAGGACCTGCTGTCGGACGGATCCGTGGCGCCGCGACTGTTCCACGCGGAGGTCGACGTATGTGACCGGCTCGCCGTGGAGGGCTTCGTCAACGACGTCCATCGGCGCTGGGGCGGCGTCGATGTGCTGGTCAACAACGCGGGTGTGGCCAGAGACGGCGTCATCGGATTGGTGTCCGACGACGACATCGACACCGTCATCGATCTGAACCTGAAGGGCACCGTATACATCACGAAAGCCGTGGTCCGGAAGATGCTGGCAGCGGATGCGGGCGGGCGGATCGTCAATATCTCCTCGGTGGTCGGCCTGGCTGGTTATCAGGGCCTGTCGATATACAGCGCGACCAAAGCCGGATTGGACGGTATGACCCGCTCGCTGTCTCGCGAGCTCGGTCCCCGCGGTATCACGGTGAATTCTGTGGCACCGGGCTATCTGTCGACCGAATTGAGCCACGGTCTGACCGAGCGGCAGCTCGATCAGATTCGGCGGAGGACACCGCTGGGTAGGCTCGGATCGCCCACCGATGTCTCGGCTGCCGTGCAGTTTCTGGCATCCGCGGAAGCCGCGTTCATCAGCGGCCACGTCCTGGTGGTAGATGGCGGTCTCGCGGCCTGATCCGAAAACCGAAACAGCAGCTGGCGAGCGCACCATCCGGTCCGGCCGGGCCGCGTTCGCCAGGTCGTCGAGGCGGCACCGTCCCCTTTGCCGACCGACTCACATCGCAGTTTGCCGGGTGGGTCGCGGGCGGTGCCGGAGCCATGTGCAAGTGGTCGAACCGGACGGGACCGACTCCGGCCGGTATGCGGTCGAGCCGACGTGATTGAATATCGATGCGGGGGTGTCTTGGACACCGGCTAGAGCGAAAGGGCGTACGGCATTGCAAACCGGGATGGTTCTCCTGATCATTCTGGTGCTGACGCTCGTGTTCGTAGCCGGTGCGTCGACCTATCGGCTGGTGATGTTGCGCCGCGGGGGCACGGCCGCACTCCTACGTTCACTGCCCGCGCGCGGCGGCCAAGGCTGGCGGCACGGGCTCATTCGCTACGACGAGGATCGCCTCGTCTTCTTCAAATTGACCAGCCTGAAATTCGGACCCGACTCCACGGTGCATCGGCAGGGCCTCGAGATCGTCGAGCGCCGAGCGCCGCAGGGCGACGAATTCGACATCATGAGCGATGACATCGTGGTGGTAGCCGTCACCGATCCGCACAGCAAATTCGAGCTCGCGCTCGACCGCGGTTCGATGGCGGCTTTTCTGTCCTGGGTGGAGTCGCGACCGTCCGATCGCGCCCGCCGCACTCGTGGAGGCCCGTCGTGAGCGTGCATTTGACCCGGATCTATACCCGCACGGGTGACGACGGGACGACCGGTCTCAGCGATTTCTCCCGTGTCGCCAAGAACGATCCCCGGCTGATCGCCTACGCCGACTGCGACGAGGCCAACGCGGCTCTCGGTGTCGCTGTCGCGCTCGGTGCGCCCGAGCCCGCTGTGCTGGCGGTGCTGCGACAGATCCAGAACGATCTGTTCGACGCGGGCGCCGATCTGTCCACCCCGGTTGTCGCCGAACCGAAGTACCCGCCGCTGCGCATCACCCAGCCCTATATCGACCGGCTGGAGAAGTGGTGCGACGAGTTCAACGACGGTCTGGCGCCGCTGAATTCGTTCATCCTGCCCGGCGGCACGCCGTTGGCTGCGTTGTTGCACACAGCCCGCACCGTGGTGCGCCGCGCCGAGCGATCAGCGTGGGCGGCCGTGGAAGCGCACCCCGACGACACCGGTGTGCTGCCCGCGAAATACCTGAACCGACTCTCGGACCTGCTGTTCATCCTCAGCCGGGCGACCAATCCCGCCGGCGATGTCCTGTGGCAGCCCGGCGGCGGGCTGCCACGCTGAAAGCGACTCTCCGGCGCGGAGAATCGGTCGGTTTCTTGTTCATTCGTGGCAGGGGGGCGTGTCGTCGCGTGACGGTCGATAAGCTGGCGTGGTGAGCGAACGGTTTCTGGTCTCCGGCGGCAATCGACTCGTCGGCGAGGTCGCGGTCGGCGGCGCGAAGAACAGCGTGCTGAAGCTGATGGCTGCCTCGTTGCTGGCCGAGGGCACGACCACCATCACCAACTGCCCGGACATCCTCGATGTCCCCTTGATGGCGGAGGTGCTGCGCGGCCTCGGCTGCGATGTGACGATCTCCGACGACGTCGGCGGCGACAACTCGGTGGTGACCATCGAAACCCCCGCCGAGCCCAAGTACCACGCGGACTTCCCCGCGGTGACCCAGTTCCGCGCCTCGGTGTGTGTGCTCGGTCCGCTGATGGCGCGCTGCAAACGCGCCGTGGTGGCGCTGCCCGGTGGCGATGCGATCGGTTCGCGACCCCTTGACATGCACCAGGCGGGCCTACGCCTGCTCGGTGCGACCAGTGCGATCGAGCACGGTTGCGTCGTGGCGTCGGCCGAACAGTTGCAGGGCGCGCGGATCCGCCTCGACTTCCCGTCGGTGGGCGCGACCGAGAACATCCTGATGGCCGCGGTCCTGGCCGAGGGGGAGACGGTCATCGACAATGCGGCGCGCGAGCCCGACATCGTCGACCTGTGCACCATGCTCGTCCAGATGGGTGCGCAGATCGACGGTGCCGGTTCCTCCGTGCTCACCGTGCAGGGCGTCAAGAGCCTCTCGCCCACCACGCACCGGGTGATCGGTGACCGGATCGTCGCCGCCACCTGGGGGATCGCCGCCGCGATGACCACCGGCGATGTCCGGGTCACTGGCGTCAACCCCAAGCACCTGGCCCTGGTGCTGGACAAGCTGCGTTCGGCCGGTGCGCGAATCTCCTACGAGCCCAACGGCTTCCGGGTCGTACAGGCCGAACGTCCGCGCGCGGTGAACTTCGCGACGCTGCCGTTCCCCGGTTTCCCGACCGACCTGCAGCCGATGGCCATCGGTCTGGCCGCGATCGCCGACGGCACCTCGATGATCACCGAGAACGTCTTCGAGGCGCGGTTCCGGTTCGTGGAGGAGATGATCCGGCTCGGCTCCGATGCCCGGACCGACGGTCACCACGCGGTGGTCCGTGGGATCCCGCGGTTGTCCAGTGCGCCGGTCTGGTCCTCCGACATCCGTGCGGGTGCGGGCCTGGTGCTCGCCGGCCTCGTCGCCGACGGTGTCACCGAAGTGCACGACGTCTATCACATCGACCGCGGTTACCCGAGGTTCGTCGAGCAGATGCAGGCGCTCGGGGGACAGGTCGAACGGGTAGATGCGCCGAAATAGGCCGCTGACCAGCCGATTTGACTTCGTGTTGGTCGGCACGTAACTTTATTCGAGTCAGAGCGACACGGACACCGACTCAGCCACTGGCTGGGACACGAGGTAGGACGTTGAGCGCCTGACTGATCATGTGTTCAGGGTTACATACTTCGGAACTTGCTTCCGGGGTTGGCCATGAGCTAAGTTTGAACTCTTGCCTCACCGAAACCCCTACGAGAAGTTGTGGGTAGAAGTGTGTGCGTGTGTTCTTTGAGAACTCAATAGTGTGTCGATGAATGTCAGTGCCAATATTTATATTGGTTCCAGCCTTCGCGTACCCCCCGGTCGTGGAAGGTTGGACATTGAAAAACAACAGCGAACTTTTTGCTGGTGTTTGGCTTTGCTAGGTTTTCGGACTCTAGTTAGATAATTTTGATTGCGCCCTTCGGGGTGTTTTCGAGAGTCTTCAACGGAGAGTTTGATCCTGGCTCAGGACGAACGCTGGCGGCGTGCTTAACACATGCAAGTCGAGCGGTAAGGCCCTTCGGGGTACACGAGCGGCGAACGGGTGAGTAACACGTGGGTGATCTGCCCTGTACTTCGGGATAAGCCTGGGAAACTGGGTCTAATACCGGATATGACCCAAGGTTGCATGACTTTGGGTGGAAAGATTTATCGGTACAGGATGGGCCCGCGGCCTATCAGCTTGTTGGTGGGGTAACGGCCTACCAAGGCGACGACGGGTAGCCGACCTGAGAGGGTGACCGGCCACACTGGGACTGAGACACGGCCCAGACTCCTACGGGAGGCAGCAGTGGGGAA
>NZ_JBSGWE010000018.1:0-25991 GCF_053608825.1 Nocardia sp. NPDC055002 | reverse complement strand
GGCGACGAAGGAGCAAGCCCCGGTGCCTGACCGGCGGCCCCTCAGGGCCGCGGACACGCGCGCGCCAGCGCGCCAAAAACACAGCGTCAAACCGTCCTGGGACTACCGAACCCAGGTCATCCCAGGAGGTCAACGATGACAAACACCCACTCCACCACCGGCGCCCGCGCCCACGCACGCGCCCAAGCCGCAGCAGCGACCATCACCACCCCCGACACACCCCCTGACATAGATCCCACAAAAATCGTGGCCGCACAACGCATCCCCCCAGGCGGCTACGCGAATATCGTGCTCGGCAGAGGCACCCGAGTGCGCCTCAGCGACCCCACCGGCACCACCTGCGCCCACCTGTTCCTACTCCGGACCGAATCCCCCTGGGAACGGCTGAATGTCGCCGACACCGTGAAAGTGCCGTGGCAGGCCTACCTCAGCGCAGGCCATCCACTGCTCTCCGACCAAGGCCGGGTCCTGGCCACCGTCCTCGCTGACTCCGGCGGCCACCACGACACCCTCTGTGGCCCCACCACCGAGGGCCGCCACCAACTCCACCTGGCAGGTGCCAAACAAGGTCTGGAGCCGCGCGATATCGGCCCCTCGATCGCCGTGTTCCGCGGAGCCGTGGTCGCGGTGGACGGCGCGATCGAGCCCACCGGCAACGGCCCGGCAGGCGCCACCCTCGACCTCATCGTCCACCTCCCCCTGACCCTCCTGGTCGCCAACGCCCCCCACCCCCTCGACGACCGCCCCACCGGCGACCTCGACCTTCTCGCCTGGTCCTCCCCCACGGATCTGGACACCCACAACGACGACCCCGAATACCGCCGGGCCGTGGAGAACACCGAAGCCGCCTGGACGGCCGCACTGAACACGGAGGTTCCGGCATGACCGCCACCCGCACCGTCGTCCTCGACGAGACCGTCCCCGCCCGGGCTCCGTGGTCGGCCATCGTCCGCGCGGGCGACCACCTCGACATCATCGACCTGCACGGCAATCAGGCCGTCGACTGCCTGCTCTACTCCGCCGCCGACCGCACCGACCGCTACAGCGCCCAGGCCACCATCGCCGCCCAGCGCAATATCTTCCTCACCACCGGCAGCATCCTGCGGACCGAAGGCGGCACCCCGCTGATGACGGTGGTCGCCGACGAGGTCGGCAACCACGACACCATCGCGGGCGCCTGCTCCCAGGAATCCAACACGCTGCGCTACGGCCACCACACCCGCCACCAGCACGCGTGCGTGGAGAACTTCCTGACCGCCGCTCTCGAATGGGGTCTGGGCAAACGCGACCTGGTCTCCAACATCAACTGGTTCATGAACGTCCCCGTCGAACCCGACGGCACTCTCGGTATCGTCGACGGCCTGTCCGCGCCCGGCAAGAAGCTCACCCTCCGCGCCGAGATCGACACCCTGGTCCTGGTCTCCAATTGCCCCCAGATCAACAACCCCTGCAACGGTTTCGACCCCACCCCGGTCCGCATGGTGGTGACCCGATGAGCCTCACCGACACCCGCATCGATCCCGCTGCCGACCTGTCCACAACGAACCTCCCCGCACCGAGTGGTGTCACCGACTCGACCACGAGGTCGGCTGTCCTGGACAGTGCGACCGAGCCGACTTCGGACACCCCGGCGGCGCCGTCGCCCACTCGGCGGCGCATCGATGTCGTCCGTCCCGGAATGCAGACCACCGTGCAGGACTGGCCGGGACGAATCGGCTACTGGCACATCGGGGTTCCGCCGTCCGGGCCGATGGACGATCTGTCGTTCCGCCTGGGCAATCGCGTGCTCGGCAACCCAGAAGGCGCGGCCGGGCTGGAGTGCACGCTGGGCGGACCCGCGTTGCGCTTCTCCGAGCCGACGTGGGTGTGTGTGACCGGCGCGGTCGCCGATGTCCGGGTGGACGGCGTCCCGGTCGAGCAGTGGCGGACCGTCGAGGTCCGGGCGGGCGGCGTGCTCGATGTCGGCGCGATCCGCGGACCCGGCATGCGCACCTACATTCTGATCTCGGGCGGGATCGAGGTCGACGAATTCCTTGGCAGCGCGGCCACATTCACGCTCGGCAAGTTCGGCGGCGGGACCGGTGCCGCGTTGCGCGCCGACGATTCGCTCACGCTGGGCGCACCGTCGATCCGCCGCGCCCCCGCTGTTCCGATGTCCGACCAGCCCGCCTTCGCGCATCGTTGGGAACTCGCCGTCACCGAGGGCCCACACGGCGCACCGGAGTTCTTCACCCGCGCCGACTTCGACACCATCATCGGGACCGACTACGAGGTCCACTTCAACTCCGATCGCACGGGCGTGCGCCTCATCGGCCCGAAGCCCGAGTGGGCCCGCACCGACGGGGGCGAAGCGGGCCTGCACCCGTCGAACATCCACGACAACGCGTATACCGTCGGCGCCCTCGACTTCACCGGCGATACCCCGATCCTGCTCGGCCCGGACGGCCCCAGCCTGGGCGGATTCGTCTGCCCGGTCACCGTCGTCGCCGCCGACCGCTGGAAACTGGGCCAGCTCACACCCGGCGACAAGGTCCGCTTCGTCCCCATCCGTTCCGAACACGCCGCCCCCGCAGCGGAACTCGGCGCTCGTCGACGCGCTTGCTTCGGCACCGTCCTTTCGGCCGGTCGTGACGGCGACGACGGCATCCTGCGCCGTACCGAAGTCGACGACGAGACCGGCGTGACCTACCGCCGCCAAGGCGACGACGGCGTGCTGGTCGAATACGGCACGCTCACACTGGATCTCGGCCTTCGTGCCCGCGTCCACGCCCTGCACCAGCACCTCATCGCGATCGGGCTGCGTGGCGTCATCGAGCTCACCCCGGGGATTCGCTCACTCCAGATCAGGGTCGATCCCGCCGTCCTGCCGATCCCCCGTCTGCTCGACCTCCTCGCCGAAGCCGAGGCGCAGCTGCCGAATTCCGATCAGCTGGTCGTCCCGAGCCGCACGGTCCACCTCCCGCTGTCCTGGGACGACCCCTCCACCAGGGAAGCGATCACGCGCTACATGCACGGCGTGCGCGCCGACGCCCCCTGGTGCCCGTGGAACATCGAGTTCATCCGCCGGATGAACGGCCTCCCGTCCGTCGAGGATGTCTACAAGACGGTCTTCGACGCCGAATACCTGGTCCTCGGCTTGGGCGATGTCTACCTCGGCGCCCCCGTGGCCACCCCGACCGACCCCCGCCACCGCCTCGTCACCACCAAATACAACCCGGCCCGCACCTGGACCCCGGAGAACGCGGTCGGCATCGGCGGCGCCTACCTCTGCATCTACGGCATGGAAGGCCCGGGCGGCTACCAATTCGTCGGGCGCACCACTCAGGTCTGGAACCACCGGGCCCGCCCGGCCGGCACGGCGGGCCCCGGCGTCGACCGCTTCGCCACCGACCCCGAAACCCCCTGGCTTCTGCGCTATTTCGATCGCATCCGCTGGCACCCGGTCGAGGCGGACGAACTACTGGACCTTCGCGCGGATTTCGCGGCGGGCAAGGTCGACATCACCACCGAGAACGGCGACTTCCGCCTGGCCGACTACCGGAAGTTCCTGGCGGAGAACGCCGACTCCATCACCGACTTCCGCGCCCTCCAAGCCGAGGCCTTCGCCGAGGAGCGCCAATCCTGGCGCACCGCAGGAGAACTCACCGACTGAGCTGGGTCAGGCAATGAGAACGGTCTTCCCCGACGCGTGCCCTTGCTCGAACGCGGCGATGGCAAGGGGCGTGTCGGACAAGGGGAACCGCCGCTCGATCACCGGCCGCAACGTTCCGGAGACAGCCAATTCGGCCAGGTATTCCAGGTCGGCGGCGGCGGGTCGCATGAGCAGTGCCTTCAGGGTCTGTCGCGCGAACAGATCGGCGAGTACCACCTGACCCAGCCATCGGATCGGGCCGAACCAATCGTTGCCCGGCGCGGCGGCGGAGGAGATGAACACACCGTCCACGGCCAGCGCGCGACGGATTTCGCGTAGTTCACGGTTGCCGGCGAGGTCGAAGATCACGTCGTAAGGCACGTCCGTCAGGGTGAAATCGTCAGTGGTGTAATCGATGACGATGTCGGCGCCGATATCGCGCACCATGTCGATGTGCCGGGTGCTGCACACCGCCGTCACGTGCGCGCCGAGCACCTTCGCGATCTGCACCGCGAAACTGCCCACCCCACCGGACGCACCGTTGACGAGCACCCGCTGCCCCGGCCCGACGCTGCCGATGTCGCGCAGCCCCTGCAAAGCCGTCATTCCCGAATCCGGTATCGCCGCGGCGTCTTCCACGCTCAATCCAGCGGGGACCGCGGCGAACGAACCCACGTCCGCGCACACGTACTCGGCGAACCCGCCGCTGGGGACCGCACCGAAAACCTGATCGCCGACCCGGAATTCAGTGACCGAGTCACCCACCGCGACGACCTCGCCCGCCGAGTTCTGCCCGATCATCCGATGCTTGGGCCTGCGCAATCCGAACCCGAGCCGCAGCAGGTACGGCGTTCCGTTGAGCAGGTGCAGGTCACCGCTGCACAGCGAGGCCGCTCGCACCCGGACCACCACATCACGGTCCCCCGGCGTCGGCCTCGGCACGATCTCGGTCCGCAACACCTCGCCGCCGCCGTATCGGGGCGCGATCCAGGCGGTCATCGAAGCGGTATCGACATCGGTCATGAGAATTGCCCCTCAACTCATACTTACAGCGTAAGTCGCTCAGGCGAGACGCTACGCTTACGCCGTAAGTACGTCAAGGAGAGGACACCCATGCCGACGCGCACTCCACTCACCAGGGAACGCGTCCTGCGCGCCGCCATCGACCTCGCCGACCAGCAGGGCCTCGCCGCCCTGTCGATGCGCAACCTCGCCAAGACCGTCGGAGTGGAGGCGATGTCGCTGTACAACCACGTCGCCAACAAGGACGACCTCTACGACGGCATCATCGACCTGGTGGTCGCGGAGATCTACGTCCCGCGAGCGGGCGGCGACTGGCGGGCGGAACTGCGCCGCCGCGCCACCTCTGCCCACGAGGTCCTGCTGAGCCACCGCTGGGCCACCGGCCTGCTCGGCTCCCGCATCAACGTCGGCCCCGCCATGCTGCGCTACATCGATGCCACCCTCGGCTGCCTGATCACCGCGGGCTTCACCTACGAACAGGCCGACCGAGCCTGGAATGCCCTGGACAGCCACATCTACGGCTTCACCGTCCAGGCCGTCAACTTCCCTCTCGCCACCTCCGAATACGCTTCGGCCGCAGAACAATTCCTTCCGCTCATCCCCGCGGCAACCCATCCCTACATGCACGCGCTGGCCGCGCGCGTCATCACCGGAACTCACTCCGGCGAGGCTGATTTCACTTTCGGCCTCGAGCTACTGCTCGAGGGGTTGGCCGGTCTGCTCCCCCGCTGACAACGGCGCGGTGTCAGATACAGATCTCCACGCTACCCAGTGGGAAGCACAACGCCACCGATCCGACTTCCGATGCTGTGGGAGTCGCGGCTTGCGGCGCGGGCACGGCAGCCGAGGCCGCGGGAGCGGCGACAGCGCCGAGAGACAGAACGATGGCAGCCGCGGCGGCCGCCTTGCTGATCTTCGCGGACATGGGGAATCCTTTCCCTCGAGTGAACTCGGTTGGTTGGTTCCTAGCTGCGCGCCTCCTCAGTCTTCGCGGTGACGAGGGCAAACTCCAGGCAAGAAAGCATTACGCCGGACGCGGTGGCGTCGCGGAACTGTCACTGCCGGGATTCGACGGTCACCCGAGACAGGCCCGCACGCCGCGGCAGTCGGCGGTTTTCCCGGCGTGGCGCCGGAAAAACCGAGTGTTACCGCCCGGTGACCTTCGCGCCGGCGCATTCACCGTTCCGGAATGTGGCCAGCGGTTGTCCACCGATCGGTGGACACGAAGTTCGACCGGTCGATGCTGTCTGCGGCACCGGCCACCCGAGCAGCATTGACGACATGCGAAATCGCTTGGTATTGATCGCCGTTGCCAGCGCGCGCCACCCGTGGCGAGCCATTGTCGGCTGGTTCGTCTTCGTCGCGTTATGCGTCGGAATCGGCGCCGGAATCGGCGGTAAACCCGCGGCCACCGAGGACTTCTGGATCGGCGAGGCGGGCCGCGGTGAGGCGATCGCGACCTCGGGTGGGTTGCAGCAGGTGCCGATGGAACGGGTGCTGATCACCGGCGCAGGAGCGGCCGCGCACAACGCCGCTCGCGACATCACCGACCGAATGCTGACACTGCCCGAGGTCAGATCCGTTGCTGCCCCGGTGTATTCACCGGACGAGACGGTGCTGCGCGTCGACGTGACCATGGCGGGTGCGGAACTCGATGCCAAGAAGCACGTGGCCGCCCTTCGCGAGCAAACCGATCAGGTACAGCGGGCATACCCGGACCTACGGGTCGAGCAGACCGGCGGTCCCTCCATCAGCAGCGGTGTCGAAGCCTTGCGCGGGCGCGATCTGGCGAGAACCGAGATGATCGCGCTGCCGATCACCCTGCTCACCCTGCTCGTCGTGTTCCGTTCGGCGGCAATGGCTCTGGTGCCGTTGCTGCTGGCGATATCGTCGATCGTCGCGGCGATCGGCCTGTCACTGCCCGCCTCGCACCTGTTTCCCGACAACGGTGTCGGCACCAACATCATCCTGCTGATCGGGATGGCGGTCGGCGTCGACTACACCCTGTTCTATCTGAAACGGGCGCGCGAGGAGCGGGCCCGCGCGGGCAGCTCGCTCAGTTCACGGGCGCTGGTGGAACTGGCCGCGGCGACCTCCGGGCGCGCGGTGGTGGTTTCCGGTATCGCCGTCGCGGTCTCGAGCGCGACGATGTATCTGGCCGACGACGTGGTCTTCTCCTCGATCGCGACCGCCGCGATTCTGGTCACCCTGGTGGCGGTGGCCAGCTCGCTCACCGCACTGCCGGCCCTGCTGACAGTGCTGACCGATCGAGCCGAGCGCCGTGCGGCCCGCAAGCCCCCGGCACCGAAGCGAGAGAGCACCGGCCGACTCACCGGTTCCCTGCTGCGACTGACCGCGGCACGACCGGTAAGCGCACTGACCGTCGCGGTGCTGGCCATGCTCACGCTCACCGTGCCACTACTCGGCCTCGACCTCACCGACATGGGCCGCGAGACCCATCCACGCTCCATCCCCGCCATGCAAACGTTCGATCGGCTCACCACCGCGTTCCCTCAGCTGAAGTCGATGCACCAGGTCGTGGTGGCGGCCGAGCCGCGGCGAGCCGACGAGGTCACCGACGCGCTGCGCGCGCTGGCCCGACGAGCCGAGTCCGATCCCGCCCTCGCGGGCGAAACCGAACTGCGCACCTCCCCCGACGGCCGGGTCAGCCTGCTGGAACTGCCGGTCCAGCACCACGTCAGCGACGATGCGGCCCAACAGTCCCTCGATCGCCTGCGCACGGACTACCTGCCGGCGACCGTCGGCACCCTCTCCGGCGTGGACTACGCGGTGACCGGTGATGTCGCTCGCTATGCCGACTACCCGCGCCACCAGGAACAGAACCTGCCCCTGATCATCGCGACGTTGCTGCTGGTGACGTTCGTCCTGACCGTCGTGACGTTCCGCTCCGTGGTCCTCGGATCGGTCGGTGTCGTGCTGAACCTGCTCTCGGCGGGCGCATCGCTCGGCCTGTTGACCGCGGTCTTCCAGAACACCTGGGCCGAGGGCCTGCTCGACTTCCATTCGACCGGCTCGATCGGCTCCCGAGTCCCCCTGCTGCTGTTCGTGATCCTGTTCGGACTGTCGATGGACTACCAGATTTTCGTGCTCAGCCGCATCAGCGAGCTCGCGCGCGCCGGCCTGCCGACCCGCCAGGCCGTACTGGACGGCGTCGGCGGTTCGGCGAGCGCGGTGACCAGTGCCGCGTTCGTCATGGTCACAGTGTTCGCGAGCTTCGTTCCGCTGCACATCATGGAGATGAAACAGATGGGCTTCGCCCTCGCGGCGGCGGTCCTGCTCGACGCGTTCGTGATCCGGATCGTGATCCTGCCCGCGATGTTGCTGCTGCTGGGTGATCGCACCTGGTGGCCCATCCGCCCCGCCCGCACCGCCGAGCCGGTGAACGTAGGCTGAGCGGAATGGAGGACAGGCCGACCCGGATGCGGATTCTGCGCCGGTGGTATGCCGGATGCTGGGTGCTGTTCGGCCTCGGCCCGCCGGTGATCGCGGTCCACGATCGCGCCGATATGACGAAGTACTCGACGTGGATCCTGGTCACGGCGCTGGCCGCGAGTTACGTGGCGCTGACGACCTTTCCGCGCAACCGCGTCATCGGCACCACCAGCTTTCTGTGCCTGCTGGTCACCGTCCTCGGTGTGACAGCGATCTTGCTCGAGGGCGGTGCGGCATTCTTCATCGTCTCCATTCCGCTGTTCTGGATCTACACTCCGACACCGCGCCGCGCGGTCGGTTACCTCAGCGCGGCGGCGGTGGCCACCCTCATCGGGAATCTCACCGGGCCGATCTTCTCCCCCGGCAATGCCACCTTCACCCTGCTCGGCTACGCGGGCGGCGTCCTGCTCGGGCTGTGGATGGACCAGGTGATCAGGCAGGGCGCGGAACGCACCCGCGCCCTCGGCGCCGAGCTGGAACGCACCCAATCGGATCTGGCCGCCGCCCACCAGCGGCAGGGCGCGGCCGAGGAACGCGAACGGATCGCCCGCGAAATCCACGACACGCTCGCCCAGGGCTTCGCGTCCATCGTCGTGCTGGCCGAGGCGGCCCGCGACGGCATCGGCACCGATCCGGCGGCCACCGCCAAACAGCTGTTGTCGATCGAGCGCACCGCCCGCGAGAATCTGACCGAGGCAAGGGTTCTGGTCGGCGGAAGTCCCGCGGACAGCACCGGGATCGCCCAGACGCTGCGCCGGGTCCTCGATCGATTCGTCGAGGACACCGGGCTGACCGTGCACGCCGAACTGGCGGACATCGTGTGCGACCAACCCACCAGAATCGGCCTGCTGCGCTGCACGCAGGAGTCACTGGCCAACGTGAGCAAACACGCGAAGGCGAGCACTGTGGGCGTGGTTCTCTCCGACACCGACGCCGGACCGGAGCTCGAGATCACCGATGACGGAATCGGTTTCGCCCCGCACGAGGCTCGTGGATTCGGCCTGAACGGGATGCGCAACCGGCTGGCCGAACTCGGTGGCGAATTCGCCGTCACCAGCTCGCCCGGCGAGGGCACCAGGATCTTCGCCCTTCTCCCCGCGACCGGACCGACGTGACCGAGCCCCTGCGCCTGATCCTCGCCGACGATCACCTCGTGATGCGGGCGGGCCTCGTCGCGCTGTTGCAGGCCGAACCGTCCATCCGGATCGTCGGCGAAGCGTCCGACGGCGCGGAAGCCATCGATCTCGCCGAACGCCTGTCCCCGGATGTAGCGCTGCTCGATCTACGAATGCCGGTTCTGGACGGCGTCGCCGCGACCCGGGACATCGTGCGCCGCACCGGAACCCGAGTCCTGATCCTCACCACCTACGACACTGATGCCGACATCGAACGCGCCATCGAAGCGGGCGCCATCGGCTACCTCCTCAAGGACACCACACGCGATCAACTCGTCGACGCGATCCACGCCGCCGCCCGCGGCCGGACCGTCCTGGCGCCCCGCGTCGCCGAACGCCTGGTCGCCCGCATCCGCCGTCCAGAGCCGGTCACCCTGACCCCGCGAGAAATCGATGTCCTGCGCGCGGTCGCCGACGGCCTGTCCAACCCCGAGATCGGCCGGCGCCTCGTCATCGCCGAAGCCACCGTCAAAACCCATCTACTCCGCATCTTCGCCAAACTCGATGTCAGCGACCGCACTCACGCCGTCATCGTCGCGATGAACCGGGGCCTGTTCACCACCGGCGAGTGATCGAATCCGGCAGCCGATCAGCCGGGTACCAGGTCCGCGCTTCTGCGCACGGCACCGGCGAACTGACCGTCCGATTGCGGCGCGACCTCCATGACCGCTTCCGCCACGGCGAGACAGGCACCGAGCCGCGGCGGTCGGCGCAATCCCGAATCCCCTTGCAGCAGGAGCCGAACCGCGGCCCATGGGAGGTTCACGTCGGCGAACGACGTGTGGAACAAGCCGGCCGAGGGCCGGGGATTCGCCTCGAGCAATACCGGTTCGCCACCGCGATAACGCAATTGAACATTCGTCAGGTACGCCAGTTCGAAATGCCGCAGGAGCCGACGTGCGATGTCGACCAGCGCGGGATCGTCGAGCAAGATCCGGAAGCGACCGTGCTTGGCCCGCGGAATACCCATCAGCAGTTCGCCTCCCGGAGCGGAGAGGCAGTCGATGCTGATCTCCGGTCCTTCGAGGAACGGCATCACGAGCAGCGGCGGCACCGCTTCGCCCTCTTCCGCCGCCCGGCGCATCGCCCCCGCGACCGCCTCGACCGAGGCCACCGGCCGGGGCGCGACCCGCAGGTTCGCCATCGTCAGCGGGCGGTCGTCGAGGATGCGGAAGCCGAACGCCGAGTACTCACCGCTGGGCTTGATACACAGGGTCTCCCCGGTGAGCGAGAGCTCGTCGACGGCCGCGTAGAACTCATCGACGTCGGCAGCCTCGCGCCACGGCGGCACGGGAATTCCCGCGGCACCGGCTATCTCGTAGGTGAGAACCTTGCTGGTCAGCGCCGTCACCGCGGACAGCGGCGAACACATCAGACTGGTACCGACCGCGGCGAAGTCGGCCACCCGGCCCGCGAGCGCGTCGAGACGGCGCGGCGGGATGAGCACATCGATGCGATGCGTCCGACAGAAATCGAGCGCGAACTGCGCATACTCCTCGTTGCTGACATACCGAGGTTCGATCGCCGACACATCACACGCCGAGAGAGCTGCCGCACTCGGATCCACATTGCTGGCGAAAACAGTGACCTCGACCCCATCAGGGTTCTCCCGTAGCAACCGCATGACCTGAACGCTGGCCGCACCCGCACTGCTCAGCCAAATCCGAAGCGTTATGGCAACCGCTCCCTTCCTTTTTCCCGAAGCGAACCCGGACCTTATCCCGGTTCTGCTTCGAGCACATTTCGGAAAGAAGGACCCCACGTCACATCGGGGGGAACTACATCACAGGCCGTACTTACGGACGAATTCCTCGGTGAGGTCGATCGCGGGGAGTCCGAGATCGGTGGCTTGGGTGTTGGCGGGGGTTTCTTCGATCCACTCCGCGGGAGCGGGCGGAAGCTGTCGCCACTGCGCTCGTGGATCGGTCTGGTCGTCGTGCTGATCGGTCATCGGCCCTCCCCTTGTTCCTGCTACCCAAGATAGGGCCGAAAGGGCCGCCCCGCCAGGACCACTCGCCTACCGAGCGCTTCGGCAGGCGAGTAGCCGCGGACTATTCGGCGACGATCACCGTCACTTCGCCCTCGGCCGCGTCGGTCGGATCGCCTGCCACGACGAACCAGTGCGTGACTTCGCCTTCTGTCAGGTCGTCTTCGACCGAGGCGTCGGGCAGGACCGACAGGGCGCCCGCGGTGGACGAGGCCAGGAATTCCTGGATGGCGGCCGGGCCGGAGGCGTGGGTGGTGTAGGTGGTGCATTCGTAGTCGATGCCGTGTTCGTCGCGGAGGGTTTCGGCGAGGGCGACCGCGGCGCTCTGGGTGAGTGTCGAGGTGGTGTCACCGGAGACCTGGACGAAGGCCGGGTGGTCCTCGGCCAGGGGACGGACCCGGTCGGCGTAGGAGACGGGATGGGCCGCGGCGGCGGCGATCTCGTCTTCGACGTCGGCCAGGATCAGCCACTGACCCGCCACCCCGGCGACCGGCGCAGCGCTGATCCCGAAAAGAGCTCCGGCGGCGGCGATTTCGACGCCGGAGAGTTCGCCGGCGAACAGCACCGCGGCACCCGCCTTCTGGACCGCCCAGGCGGCGAGGACCGAATCGACGCTGCGCGGCAGCGAGATCGCGACCACGTCGCCGGGACCCGCACCGCGCGCGATGAGCACCCGGGCCAGCTGGGAGGACTTGCGATCCAGTGCGCTGTAGGCGATTTCGCTGTCACCGCGCAGCAACGCCGGAGCCTGCGGATCGGCTTCGACGACCTCGGCGAGCACCTTGGCCACCGTCTGCGCACCGACACCGGAAACAGCCGGAGCCGAAACAGCGGCTGTCACACCGGAATCGGCGAGCAGCTGTGCGCGTTCGCTCGCATCGAGGATGTCGATGTCGCCGACCAGACCGGACGGGTTGTCGAGCAGCTCGTCGAGCACCCGCAGCAGGCGCTGCGACAGCGTGCGGACCTCGTCGGCGGTGAAGGTGCTGGTCAGGTACTTCATCGTGATCTCGATGGTCGACTCGGCCATCACCACCAGCGTGAGCGGGTAGTGGGTCGCGTCGTCGAGGCCGACACCGGTGACCTGCATGCCGTCGATCGAGCTCGCCGCGGTGACGGCGTCCTTGTCCATCGGGTAGGACTCGAACACCACCAGCGTGTCGAACTGCGAGCCCATGCCCGCCACCCGCTGGATGTCGGACAGACCGACGAAGTGGTGGCTGAGCAGCTCGGCCTGCTCGGACTGCACCCGCTGGGCGAGCTTCTCCGCGGTCATCCGATCGTCGATCTGGATGCGCACGGGCAGGGTGTTGATGAACAGGCCGACCATCGACTCGACGCCGGGCAGTTCCGCCGGGCGACCCGAGACGGTCGCGCCGAACACTACGTCGTCGCGCCCGGTGAGACGACCGACGACGATGCCCCACGCGGTCTGCAGCATCGTGTTCACGGTGACACCGAGCTCGCCGGCGAACTTGCCGAGCGCCCTGGTGCGGTCGTTGTCGATCTCGACGATGACCTTGCCGAGCTCGTAGCGTTCCTCGGTGCGCGGCGCGGGCGCGAGCTGGGTGGGGCCTTCGACCCCGGCCAGCGCGTCGGCCCACACCTGCAGCGACACTTCGCGATCCCAGCCCGAGAGCCAGGACAGGAAGTTGCGGTAGGACGCCACGCGCGGGAGCGCGGTGAGGTCACCGTGCACCGCGTAGAGCACGAGCAGGTCGCGCATGAGCAGCGGCATGGACCAGCCGTCGACCAGGATGTGGTGAACGGTGATCGCCAGGTGCGAATGCTCCTCGTCGATCTTGTAGAGACCGAAGCGGATCAGCGGCGCGGTGGCCATGTCGAACTGGTTCGCCTGGTCGGCTCGCAGCAGGTGCCGCATGCGCGGCATCCGCTCGTCTGCGGGCAGGTCGGTGAGGTCGACCTCGCGCCACGGCACCTCGAGCTCGGACAGCACCACCTGCACCGGCTGACCGGCCGAATCGGTGACGAACGCGGTCCGCAGGTTCGGGTACCGGTCGAGCACGGCCTGGGCCGCGCCACGCAGCCGCTCGACGTCGAGGGTGCCGGTGAGGTCGAGGACGGCCTGCACGGTGTAGACGTCGACGGTCGCCGAGCTGAGCATGGCGTGGAACATCAGGCCCGCCTGCAGCGGCGAGAGCGGCCACACCTCCGACAGCGCCGGGTAGTCGCGCTCCCACAGCTCGAGATCGGACTGGCCGACCCGGACCAGGGACATGTCGGACGGGGTGAAGCCACCCGCGTCGACACGCTGGGCGTGCGTGGCGAGCGCGGTGACCGCGGCCACGAACAGGTCGGCGAACTGCTGCGCCTGGTCGGCGGTGAGCAGGCCCTTCGGGAACGCGATGTTCGCGCCGAGCTGCGGGCCCTCGTCGCCGTCGTTGACGATGGCGTTGATGTCCAGGGTCGCGTTGGCGGGCATGTCGAGGTCCATCTCGGCGTCGAGCTGGCCCAGATCCGCCACCGGCACCCAGCCGAGTTCGGCGAGCTCGGCGGGGATCTCACCGGCGGTCGCGCGACCGAGGTAGTTGAAGCTGATCTGGCCCACGCTCGGCAGGTCGGCACCGTCGAGGTACTTCAGCATGCCGAAGCCGATGCCCTTGTCCGGCACCGCGAGCATCTGCTCCTTGACCGACTTGATGACGTCACCGAGCACGGCGCCACCGGCGAACGCGTCGTCGAGGTCGGCACCGCCCAGGTCCAAGCGGACCGGGAAGGCGGTGGTGAACCAGCCGACGGTGCGCGACAGATCCGCACCGGCGACGATCTCTTCCTGGCGGCCGTGACCTTCCAGCTTGATCAGGGCCGCGGTGCCGGATTCGTCTCCACGCCAACGGGATACCGCCAGCGCCAGCGCGGTGAGCAGGCCGTCGTTGACGCCACCGTGGTATAGGCCGGGGATCGCGGTGAGGACCGCGTCGGTGACCTCGGGCGACAGGGTGACCTGTACCCGGTCGACGGTGGCGAAGGTGTCGACCTGCGGGTCGAACGCCCGCGCGCCCAGCTGCGGATCGGCGGTGGCCGAAACCTCGCGCCAGAACGGCAGTTCCGCGCGACGATCGGTCGACTGCTCGACCAGGCTGTGCGCCCAGCGACGCATCGAGGTGCCGTTGACCGGCAGCGTCACCTGCTGGCCCGCCGCGATCTGTCCCCAGGCCATGCCGAGGTCCGGGATCAGGATGCGCCAGGAGACGCCGTCGATCACGAAGTGGTGGCCGACGATGAGCAGGGCGTCGCGCCGGCGCGGACCCTCGGTGGGCTCACCGAAGGTGAACCACACGAACTGCACCATGGCGGCGTTCGCGGGGTCGAGACGGCCCATGGCCTCGTCGTATTCGACGCTGGCCAGCTTGGACAGCTGATCGTCGGCGATGTCACCGGCGACCTCGACCCGGCGCACGAGCGTGGTCACGTCGACCTCGCCCGGCGCCAGAGCCTCGAAGATCCACCCGTTCGCGGCATCCTTCGCGACCCGCGAACGCAGCACATCGTGGTGGTCGAAGACCGCGCCGATGGTGGCGTGCAGGACATCGGCGGTGATGTTCTCGGGCAGACGCAGCACCATCGACTGGGAGAACCGGTCGTAGGTGGAACCGCTGGCCAGGATCTGGCGCATGATCGGCAGCATCGGGATATCGCCGACACCGCCGCCCGGCAGTTCCTCGAGCACGATCTGTTCGGCGTCGCCCGCGAGCACGGCGACCTCGGCAAGCCCCGCCACGCTGCGCTTGTCGAACACATCACGCGGCTTGAAGAGCACGCCGCGATCCTTGGCACGCGAGACCAGCTGGATGGACAGGATCGAGTCGCCGCCGAGGGCGAAGAACGAATCGTCCAGGCCCACGGCGTCCACACCGAGCACCTCGGCGAAGACGGTAGCGATGATCGCCTCGATTTCACTGGTCGGCGTGCGGAACTCGCGCGGGGCGAGGACCGGCTCCGGCAGTGCGCGCCGGTCCAGCTTGCCCGCGGGGGTCAGCGGGATCTCGTCGAGGACCATCACGGCGGCCGGCACCATGTGCGCGGGCAGGTGCTGCGCCGCGTACTCGACCAGGGCGGCCGGGTCCACGTTGCCGCGGACGTAGGACACCAGGATGGTGGCGCCCGCGTCGGTCTTGCGGCCGATGGTGGCGGCGAACTCGACGTCGTCGTGCGCGGTGAGGACCGCGTCGATCTCGCCCAGTTCGATGCGGAAGCCACGGATCTTCACCTGGAAGTCGTTGCGGCCCACGTATTCCACGACCGGCTTGCCGTGGACGGTGCGCCAGGCGACGACGTCACCGGTGCGGTAGAGGCGCTCGCCTGCTGTGTACGGGCTGGCCACGAAACGCTCGGCGGTGAGGCCGTGGCGCGCGTGGTAGCCGCGGGCCAGCGGGACGCCGCCGAGGTACAGCTCACCGGCCACGCCCTCGGGGACCGGGCGCAAGCGGCTGTCGAGCACGTACACGGTCGCGCCCGCGATCGGGCCACCGATGTTCATGGTGTCGCCCGGCAGCAGCGGATCGGACAGGTTGGTGGCGATGGTCGCCTCGGTCGGACCGTAGGCGTTGTAGAACCGGTGCAGCGCCGGGTCGGTACCCGCGCTGTGCCAGTTCGCGACCAGGTCGACGGGGGCCTTGTCGCCACCGACGATCAGCGCTTCGAGCCCGGCCAGGGCCGCGGGTTCCATCGACGCCGCGACCAGTGGGGTGAGGAACACATGCGTCAGCTGCTGGCCGGCGATGATGTCGGCCAGTTCCTCGCCGCCGACCACACCGACCGGTGTGATGACGAGGGTGCCCGCCGAGCCGACGGCCAGGAGGAACTCGAGGATCGAGGCGTCGAACGACGGTGACGCGAACGCCAGGGTCCGCGCGTTCTTGTCGAGACCGAACTGCGCGACCTGGGCGGCGGCGAAGTTGGGCACACCGGCATGGGTGACGACGACGCCCTTGGGCAGACCCGTCGAACCCGAGGTGTAGATCATGTAGGCCGTGTTGCCGGGGCGGACCGCGCCACGGCGATCGGCCTCGGTGATCGGGGCCTCGGACTGCGCGGCGATCTCGGACTCGGTGGCCGCGTCGTCGAGGGTCAGCCAGCCGCCCAGCGCGGGCGCCGGCAGGTGGTCGGCCTCGGCGGTCACCGTGATACCCAGTGCCGCACCGGAGTCCGACATCATGTGCGCGATGCGCTCGGCCGGGTACTTCGGGTCGACCGGGAGGAACGCCGCGCCGGTCTTGCTGACAGCCCAGATCGCCAGGGTCGTGTCGAGCGAACGCTGCATGGCGATGGCGACGACCGTTTCCGGTGCCGCACCACGCTCGATCAGCACGCGAGCCAGGCGCGAGGACGCCGCGTCGAGCTCGGCGTAGGTCAGCGAGGCCGACTCATCCGGCGCGACGATGGCCTGACCGGTCGGGTTGGTCGCCACGGCCTGGGCCAGCAGCTCCGGCAGGGTGCTCACCGCAGCGGCGGGACCGCCGGTGCGGGTGAGCAGTTCGGTGCGCTCGGCGCTGTCGAGGAGTTCGAGGTCACCGACCGGGGTGGTGGTGTCGGCGACGACCTCGGCGAGCAGTCGCTGGAAGCGCTGCGCGAACTTCTCCACCGTCGACTGGTCGAACAGCGCACTGGCGTAGGAGAACTCGGCGTAGGCGCCCTCGTCATCACCAGCTGCGGCTTCCCGCACGGTGAGCAGCAGGTCGAACTTGGCGGTGTCGACGTCGAAGTCGACGGCCGAGACCGACAGGCCGGGCAGCTCGAAGCCGGCATCGGGCAGGTTCTCGAACGACAGCGCCACCTGGAACAGCGGGTGCCGCGCGGTGGAGCGCTCGGGGTTGAGCAGTTCCACCAGGCGTTCGAACGGGATGTCGGCGTGGGCGAAGGCTGCCAGGTCGGCTTCCTTGGCCTGGGTCAGCAGCTCCGCGAAGGTGAGCTGTCCGCCGACCTGGGTACGCAGGGCGAGGGTGTTGACGAACATGCCGATCACGTCGTCGAGTTCGGCCTCACCACGGCCCGCGATCGGGGTGCCGATGACGATGTCCTCGGTGCCCGACATGCGTGCCAGGAATACCGCCAGCGCGGTGTGCACGACCATGAACAGCGTCGCGTTCTGCTCGCGAGCGATGGCGGACAGTCCGGCGTGGATGTCAGCGCCGATCGGGAACAGCACCCGGCCACCGGCGAAGGACTGCGTGCTCGGACGCGGTCGATCCAGGGGCAGGTTCAGCTCGTCGGGCACACCGGCGAGTGCGCGCTTCCAGTAGTCGGCCTGCTGGGCGATGAGACTGGTCTCGTCGGTCTCGGAGCCGAGCACCTCGCGCTGCCAGATGCTGAAGTCGGCGTACTGCACCGGCATCGGCGCCCAGCCCGGGGCCTCACCGGTGGCGCGCGCGGCGTAGGCGATCATCACGTCGCGGGTCAGCGGGCCCATGGACCAACCGTCGGCGCTGATGTGGTGGGCCACGAAGACGAGGACGAATTCCTCGTCGGCGACCTGCATGAGCTTCGCACGCAACGGAACTTCGTCGATCACGTCGAAACCGGTGGTGATCAGCTCGGCGATCTTGTCGCGAACCTGTTCGGGGGCAACGGTTTCCGGCGTCAGATCCGGCACATTGCCCTCGACCGGCAGGATCACCTGGTGCGGTGTGCCGTCGGTCGACGGGTACACCGTGCGCAGGGTCTCGTGCCGCGCGAGCACATCGGCGACTGCCAGCTGCAATGCCTCGACATCCAGCGCGCCCGACAGGCGGACGGCGACGGGGATGTTGTTCACCGAAGAGGCAGTGTCGAACTGGTTCAGGAACCACATGCGCTGCTGTGCGAGCGACAGCGGCACCTGATCCGGGCGCGGACCGGCGACCAGCGCGCGACGCCCACCGGCACCCGCACCCTGCTCGACCTTCACCGCGAGTCCGGCCACCGTCGACGCCTCGAACAGCAGGCGCACGGGCACCCGGCTGTCCAGGGCGGCGCCGAGGCGGGCCGCGACCTGGGTGGCCAGCAGCGAGTTGCCGCCGAGGGCGAAGAAGTCGTCGTCGGCGCCGACGCGCTCGGCGCCGAGAACATCGGCGAACACGCCGGCCACGATCTCCTCGATCGGGGTCGACGGCGCGCGGAAGGTCTGCGCCTCGAACTCCGGCTCCGGCAGCGCCTTGCGGTCGAGCTTGCCGTTCACATTGAGCGGCAGCGCGTCCAGCACCACGAACGCGGCGGGCACCATGTACGACGGCAGTCCGGCCGACAGCGTCGACTTGACCTGTGCCACATCGATATCCGCGCCGACCAGGTAGGCGACCAGACGGTCACCGGTGCGCGGATCGGACTTGGCGATCACCGCGGTCTGGGCGATCTCGGGCAGCGCGAGCAGCGCGGCCTCGATCTCGCCGAGCTCGATCCGGAAGCCGCGGATCTTCACCTGGAAGTCGGTGCGGCCGCGGTAGTCGAGTTCGCGGTTGTGCCAGGCCACCAGGTCACCGGTGCGGTACATGCGAGTACCCGGCGTGAACGGGTTGGCCACGAAACGATCGGCGGTCAGGTCGGGGCGACCGTAGTAGCCGCGAGCCAACTGGGCGCCTGCCAGGTACAGCTCACCGGCGACCCCGTCGGGCACCGGGCGCAGGCGCTCGTCGAGCACGTAGACCTGGCTGTTCCACTCGGGCGAACCGATAGAGACCGACACCTGGTCGGCGGCGTTCACCCGGTGCGAGGTGATCGAGACCGCGGCCTCGGTCGGGCCGTACAGGTTGAACAGCTCGGTGCGGCTGAACTCGGTGCGGAAGCGCTGGGCCAGCGAACCCGGCAGCGCCTCACCGATGGCGAGGACCCGCCACAGCGAATCGGGCATTCCCGAGGCGAGCAGCGCGTCGAGCATCGACGGCACCACATGCAGGGTGGTGACCCATTCGCGGGCCATCAGCTCGTTGAGGTAGGCCGGGTCGCGATGGCCGTCGGCCGAGGCGATCACCAGGCGGCCACCGCAGACCGCGGCCGACCAGAACTCCCAGACCGAGAGGTCGAAGGTGGCGGCGGTCTTGAGCAGCACCGCGTCGGCGGCGTCCATGCCGAACTCGATCAGCTTCCACTGCAGCTGGTTGGCGATGGACTGGTGAGGAACGGCGACACCCTTCGGGCGGCCGGTGGAACCGGAGGTGAAGATCACGTACGCGGTGTTCTCCGGACGCAACGGCTCGGTGCGCTCGGCATCGGAAATCGGTGCTGCGCTGAGAGATTCGAGGTCGAGCTCATCGATGCGAACCACCGGCGCGACATCCGTGGCGAACTCGGCGTCGGTCAGCACGCAGACCGGTGCCGCCGTCTCGAGGATGTAGTCGGTGCGCTCGGCCGCCTGATCGGGATCGACCGGCACGTACGCGCCACCGGACTTGGCCACCGCGTACATCGCGACAACCAGGTCCACCGAGCGGCGCATCGCCAGCGCGACACGGGACTCCGGGCCCACACCGAGCGAGATCAGGTGCCGCGCGAGGCGGTTCACCTTCGCGTCGAGTTCGGCGTAGGTGAGCTGTGCGCCGTCGTCGGTGACCAGCGCGGTCGACTTCGGATCGGCGGCCACGGTCGCGTCGAGCAGCGAGACCAGGGTGGCCTCGGTGTCGACCGAGTAGGTGGTGGCGTTGCGGGCGTCGAGGATCTGCGTGCGTTCGGCCGGGGCCAGCAGCTCGATATCGCCGACCGCGGTACGCGGGGTGGCGACGATCGCGCCGAGCAGCCGGACGAAACGCTCCACGAAACCTTCGACCGTGGCGTGGTCGAACAGGTCGGTGGCGTAGGTGAACAGACCCGAGATGCCTTCGGGCTCACCGGCATCGCCGTAGCGGTCGGTGGCGATCAGGTGCAGATCGAACTGCGACAGCTCGGTGGCGATGTCGAGGCCCGAGACCGTCAGGCCCGGCAGTTCCAGGGTGGCGCGGCTGAGGTTCTGGAACGACAGGCCGACCTGGAACAGCGGGTGACGCGCGGTGGACCGCACCGGGTTCAGCACCTCGACCAGGCGCTCGAACGGCACGTCGGCGTTGGCGAACGCCGCGATGTCGTCTTCACGCTGGCGGGCGAGCAGTTCGGTGAACGCCTCGCCGCCGTCGACCTTGGTGCGGAACACCAGGGTGTTGACGAACATGCCGATCATGTCGTCGAGCGCAGCTTCGCCACGTCCGGCCATCGGGGTGCCGATGGCGATGTCGTCGGTGCCGGACAGGCGGGCCAGCAGCACCGCGAGAGCGGTGTGCACGACCATGAACAGCGTCGCGCCCTCGGCACGAGCCAGTTCGACCAGCGCGCGGTGGGTGTCGGCGTCGATCTGGACGTCGACCTTGCTGCCGGCGAAGGTCTGCACCGCGGGGCGCGGGCGGTCGGCGGGCAGGTCGAGCTGATCGGGCAGGTCGGCGAGGGCCTGCTTCCAGTGCGCGACCTGCTTGGACGCCATCGAATCGGCGTCGTCCTCGCTGCCGAGGAGGTCGCGCTGCCAGATGCTGTAGTCCGCGTACTGCACGGCCAGCGGGGCCCAGCCGGGCTCGGAGCCCATCGAACGGGCCGCGTAGGCGGTCATCAGGTCGCGGGTCAGCGGGGCGACCGAGGATCCGTCACCGGAGATGTGGTGCACGACCAGAGCCAGGACGAACTCGTCGGTGTTCTCGACGCGGAACAGCGCCACCTTGAGGGGGACCTCGACGGTGACGTCGAACATCGTCGACATCAGTTCCGCCACAGCCGTTTCCACCTGGTCGGCGGCGACGGTGCGTTCGATCAGTTCCGGCGCGGCCTGTGCGGGCGACAGGATCACCTGTGCCGCACCGGCTTCGGTCTGCGGGTAGATCGTGCGCAGGATCTCGTGGCGGGTCACCAGGTCGGTGACCGCCGCACGCAGCGCGTTCACGTCGAGGTCGCCGGTGAGGCGGACCGCGACGGGCACGTTGTACGCGGCCGACTGGGTGTCGAAGCGGTTGAGGAACCACATCCGCTGCTGCGCGAGCGAGAGCGGGATGTGCTCGGGGCGTGGACCCGCGGTCAGTGCCTTGCGATCGCCGGTCTCGGCGTGCTGCTCGACCCGCTGGGCCAGCGCGGCCACCGTGGACGCCTCGAACAACAGACGCACGGGAATGCGGGTGTCGAGCGCCGCGCCGAGGCGGGCGGCGACCTGCGTGGCCAGCAGCGAGTTACCGCCCCAGGCGAAGAAGTCGTCGTCGAGTCCGAACCGCTTGGCTGAGCCGGATGCAGCCGCTCCCGAGGGCCCTGCGTGGTCACGCTTCGCTACCGCCTCCGGGCCCGCCGGTCGCGGCTGGACGTCGAGGCGAAGGACCTCGGCGAAGGTCGCGGCCACGAGCTGTTCGCTCGGGCTCACCGGCGCGCGGAACACGGCCTTCTCGACCTCGGGCTCCGGGAGAGCCTTGCGGTCGAGCTTGCCGTTGGCGTTGAGCGGCAGCGCGTCGAGCTGCAGGAACACGGTCGGAACCATATACGACGGCAGTTCGGCGGCCAGCGCTGTGCGCAGGGCGAGCTTGTCGACCTCGGCGGACGACAGGGACGGCGTGCCTGCCCCGGTCTCGGCGTCAGCGAAAGCGGTACCGGCGACGACATAGGCGACCAGGCGGTCGCCGACGACGGGGTCGGTATGGGCCAGCACGGCGGCGGAGGTGATGCCGGGCTGACGCAGCAGCGCGGCTTCGATCTCGCCGAGTTCGATGCGGAAACCGCGGATCTTCACCTGGAAGTCGGTGCGGCCGCGGTAGTCCAGTTCACCGTCGGCGTTCCAGGCGACGAGGTCACCGGTGCGGTACATGCGCTCGCCGAGCGCGGAGAACGGGTCGGCGACGAAGCGGTCGGCGGTGAGGTCGGCGCGGCCGTAGTAGCCGCGGGCCAGCTGGGCGCCGGCCAGGTACAGCTCACCGGACACACCGACCGGAACCGGGCGCAGGCGCGAATCCAGCACGTAGACACGGCTGTTCCACTCCGGCGCACCGATCGAGACCGACACCTTGTCCGCGTCGGTGACCGCGTGGCTGGTGATCGAGACCGCGGCCTCGGTCGGGCCGTACAGGTTGAACAGCGCGGCGGTGTTGGCCGTGCGGAAACGCTGCGCGGTCGCGGCGGGCAGTGCCTCACCGATGGCGAGGACGCGACGCAACGTACCCGGTAGTGCCGCACCGGATTCGGTGAGCAAGGCGTCGAGCATCGACGGCACCACGTGCAGTGTGGTGACGCCGGTGGCCCGCATCAGGTCGTTGAGGTAGGCCGGGTCACGGTGGCCGTCGGCGGTGGCGACCACCAGACGGGCACCCGAGACGGCGGCGGTCCAGAATTCCCAGACCGAGAGGTCGAAGGTGGCGGCGGTCTTGAGCAGGACCGCGTCGTCGGCGCCGATACCGAATTCGGCCGTCTCCCACAGCAGCTGGTTGACGATCGCGCCGTGCGAGACCGCGACACCCTTGGGCTTGCCGGTCGAGCCGGACGTGAAGATGACGTACGCGGTGTTCGCGGGGACCAGGGTGCGCCCGGTGATCGCGGCATCGCTGACATCGCTCAGGTCGAGGTCATCGAGGACCACGACTTCGGCTGCCGCCGTGCCGAATTCGGCGTTCGCCGTCGTCAGTACGACTGCCGGTGCGGCTGTCTCCAGGATGTAGTCGGTGCGCTCGGCAGGCTGATCCGGGTCGATCGGCACGTAGGCCGCGCCCGTGCGGGCCACCGCGTACATCGCGATGATCAGCTCGGCGGAGCGGCGGATGGCCAGCGCGACCCGGTCCTCGGTGCCGATGCCGCGCGAGATCAGGTGCCGCGCAAGACGGTTGACCTCGGCATCGAGTTCGGCGTAGGTCAGCTCACGACGCCGGTCGGCTTCATCCACGACCAGCGCGATGGCGTCGGGCGTGGCCGCCACGGTCGCATCGAGCAGCGACACCAGGGTGGCGTCGGTGTCGACGGTGTGCGCGGTGTCGTTCCAGGCGGTGACGATCCGCTCGGATTCCGGCGTGGTGAGCAGGTCGATGTCGCCGACCGGGATGGTGGCGTCGGCGGCGACCGCGTCGAGCACCAGCAGGAAGCGGTCCGCGAAGCTCTGGACCGTCGACTCGTCGAACAGGTCGATGGCGTAACCGAATTCGGTGACCAGCTGCGCCGGTGCGCCGTCGTCGGTGTAGCGGTCGTAGAGGGTGACGTGCAGGTCGGTCTTGGCCAGCTGCGAGTCGTAGTCGACGGCGCTGACGGTCAGGCCGGGCAGTTCGAAGGTGGTGTCGGCCAGGTTCTGGAACGACAGGCCCACCTGGAACAGCGGGTTGCGGGCGGTGGAGCGGACCGGGTTGAGCACCTCGACGAGACGCTCGAAGGGCACGTCGGCGTTGGCGAAGGCTTCCAGGTCGCGGTTGCGCACATCGGCGAGCAGTTCGGCGAAGGAGGCGCCGGGGTCGACGGCGGTGCGGAACACCAGGGTGTTGACGAACATGCCGATCAGGTCGTCGAGTTCGCGCTCACCACGGCCGGCGATGGGGGTGCCGACGGCGATGTCGTCGGTGCCGGACAGGCGGGCCAGCAGCACCGCGAGCGCGGCGTGCACGACCATGAACAGCGAGGCGTTGTTGGCCCGTGCCAGGTCGTGCAGGGCGGCGTGACGGGTCGGGTCGATCTCGAAGCGGATGGCCTGGCCCTGGAACGACTGCGCGGGCGGGCGCGGCCGGTCGGCGGGCAGTTCGAGCTGGTCGGGCAGCCCGGCGAGCGCTTCGCTCCAGTAGGCGACCTGCTTGGCGGCGAGGGATTCGGGATCGGTCTCGTCGCCGAGGACTTCGCGCTGCCACAGGGCGTAGTCGGCGTACTGCACGGGCAGCGGCGCCCACTGCGGCGCCTCACCCTGCACGCGGGCCACGTAGGCGGCCATGATGTCGCGCGCCAGCGGGCCCATCGAGGAACCGTCGGCGGAGACGTGGTGCACGGTGAACGCGAGAACGTGGTCGGTCTCGTTCAGTTCGAACAGCGCGACCTTGAGCGGCACCTCCTGGGTGACGTCGAAGGTGGTCATCGCGAATTCGATGACGCTGCCGAGCAATTCGGCCTCGGTGACCGCGATGTGGTGCACCACGGCGCGGCTCTGCGAGACGGGCAGGATCACCTGGTGGGGGCCGTCCGGCGAGCCCGGGTAGGTGGTGCGCAGCATTTCGTGGCGGGCGAACACGTCGCCGATGGCCTGCTCGAGCGCGGGCACGTCGAGTTCGCCGGTGAGGCGGACGGCCAGGGGGATGTTGTCGACCGCGGAGGTGGACGTGTCGAACTGGTTGAGGAACCAGTAGCGCTGCTGGGCGGGCGAGAGCGGGATGACGGCGGGCCGCTCCCCCGCGGTCAGGCGTGGACGGGTGCGGCCGGAGCCCGCGTTGTGCTCGGCGCGGGCGGCCAGCGCGGAGACCGTCGAGGCCTCGAACAGGTCGCGCACCGAGAGCTGGGTGTCCAGGGCCGCACCGATGCGGGCGGTGACCTGGGTGGCCAGCAGCGAGTTGCCGCCGAGTTCGAAGAAGTCGTCGTCGGCGCCGACGCGGGTGACGCCGAGCACGTCGCCGAACGTGCCTGCCACGATCTCCTCGATCGGGGTGGACGCCGCACGGAACACCTTGGCCTCGAACACCGGCGCGGGCAGTGCCTTGCGGTCGAGCTTGCCGGAGGCGTTGAGCGGGAAGGCGTCCAGGATCACGAAGGCGGTGGGGACCATGTAGGCCGGCAGCGCGCCGCCGAGCTCGGTGCGCACGGCGTCGAGGTCGATGCTCGCACCGGCCGCCGGGATCAGGTAGCCGACCAGCTGGTCGCCGAGGCGCTCGTCGGAGCGGACCACGACCACGGACTGGGCGATCGAGGGCAGTGCGGTGAGCGCGGACTCGATCTCGCCGAGTTCGATGCGCAGACCACGCAGCTTCACCTGGAAGTCGGTGCGGCCCAGGTATTCCAGCTCGCCGTCGGCGGTCCAGGCGACGAGGTCGCCGGTGCGGTACATGCGGGCGCCGTCCGCGCCGAACGGATCGGCGACGAAGCGGTCGGCGGTGAGGTCGGGGCGGTTGACGTAACCGCGCGCCAGCTGGACACCGGCCAGGTAGAGCTCGCCGGGGACGCCGGCGGGCGCGGGGTGCAGACGCGAATCCAGCACGTACACCTGGGTGTTGAAGACCGGCGCGCCGATCGGCACCGAGGTGGTGTCGGCATCGGTGACCTCGTGGAACGTCACGTCGACGGCGGCTTCGGTGGGGCCGTACAGGTTGTGCAGGGCCGCGCCGGTGAGGGCGCGCATCCGCTGGGCGGTGGGCGCGGGCAGCGCCTCACCCGAGGCGAACACCAGTCGCAGGCTGCTCGAGACCTCGGCACCGTCGGCGAGCGCCACGGCGGCGGATTCGGCCAGTTCGGCGACGAAGACCGACATCATCGACGGCACGAAGTGCGCGGTGGTGACGCCTTCGGTGGCGATGATCTCGGCGAGGTAAGCCGGATCGCGGTGACCATCGGGCTTCGCGACAACGAGTCGCGCGCCGATCTGCAAGGGCCAGAAGAACTCCCACACCGACACGTCGAACGTCGCCGGAGTCTTCTGCAAGACCACATCGGCCTCGGTCAGGCCGTAGGCCTCCTGCATCCACACCAAACGATTGACGATCGCACCATGGCTGACCGCCACACCCTTCGGACGACCCGTCGAACCCGACGTGAAGATCACATACGCCGTGTTCTCCGGACGCAGCGG
>NZ_JBSGWE010000017.1:0-31047 GCF_053608825.1 Nocardia sp. NPDC055002 | reverse complement strand
GTCAGGCGCCGCGGAGATGCGACGAAGGAGCGATTCCGCGGCGCCTGACCGGCGGCCCCTCAGGGCCGCGGACACGCGCGCGCCAGCGCGCCAACAAACACAGCCTCAAACCGTCCCGGGACTACCGAACACCCGATCCCGACCTAAACGTCGAACGACTCCCCCGGCGATACCGCGTGCACCGGCCCCGAGAACGCCGCCTTGGCCTCCGCGATCACATCCTCACGCGAAGTCCACGGCGGAATGTGGGTGAGCAACAATTCCTTGGCCCCCGCACGAGTAGCGATCTCGCCCGCCTCGGTCCCCGAAAGGTGAATCCCCGGAGGACGATTCGCCGGATCGTGGGTCCACGACGCCTCGGCCATCAGCACATCCGCACCCTGCGCCAAGTCGACCACCGCATCGCACATCGCCGTATCGCCGGTGTAGACGAAAACCCGGCCGTCGGCCGCGGTGATCCGCAGCCCATAGGACTCCGGCGGGTGGAACATCCGCCGAGCTTCCACCGTGTGACCGGGCCCGAACGGAATCGGGGTGTTCTCGACCCACGCCTGCGAGTCGATCACATCGGACCAGTCGTCGGTCTCGCCGCCGATCTCCGCGGACGCGTTGCCGATCCGCAGCGCGGAATCGGACGGCCCGCGCACCAGCGCCTTCCCGGTCGGCGGATTCGGGTGGTACCGACGCCACACCAGCAGTGCGGGCAGATCCAAGCAGTGATCCGCGTGCAGGTGGGTGAGGAAGATGTCGACATCGGCCGGGTTCATATGCTTCTGCAGGGCGCCGAAAATACCGGGACCGAAGTCGATGACTGTCGGCCGCATATCAGGGCCCGTCAGCAGGTAGCCCGACGCTGGGGAGTCCGGGCCGGACACGCTGCCCGAGCACCCGAGGACGGTAAGGCGCATACCCCCATGCTGCCACGACGTGCTGGTGCTCAATGCAGGATCCCCCCAATTTCCAGACCGGATCCCCGGTTACCGCGTTGGTAGTGCGCGGCCGACCGATGCTCCACGGCGGCGTCGACGTTCATCTGACGAGAGTACCCAGCCCGCGAGCACTCCACCCACCGCCCCGAAAAGATGTCCCTGCCAAGAAATTCGAGGGTCGCTCGGCAGCACGCCCCACAGCATCGAGCCGTAGAACACGAGGATCACCAGTCCCACCACGATCTGGCCCACATTGCGCGCGAACCACCCGCGGCAGATCAGGTACGTCAGCCAGCCGAACACGATCGACGACGCTCCCACGTGCACACTTCCCGCCGACCCCGTGAGCCAGGTACCGACACCCGCGATCACCCAGATGATCGCCGTGGCCGCGATCCCCCGCCCGATCCCGGAGAGCAGCACGAGGAAACCGAGCACGAGCAACGGCAGCGTGTTGGCGAACAGGTGGTCCCACCCGCCGTGCAACAGCGGCGCCCACAGGATCCCGTCGAGCCCGGATACCTCGCGCGGCTCGATTCCCGCCGAGTCGAGTTCGCCGACCGATCCGGGTGGCGAATCGTAGGAGAGCACCATGTCGACGCCCTCGATCACGTACAGCGACCCCACGAAGCCCAGAATCACCACCGCGGCCCGAATCCACGAACCGCCTCGCGACGCGCCGATGCCCGAACTCGCGTTACCGCGCAGCCCCGAGATCCGATCAGGATCGAACGAGGCACCCACCCCACCGCTCACCGACATCGCCTCCACTCCGGCAAGGGACCGTCGAACAGCCCGTTGACCAGAGCGTACCGAAGCCGGGTCACATCGCGTCAGGCCCAGAGTTGCCCGTCCAGCTTCTCCTCGGCTTCGTCCAGCGTGCCGTCGTATGCCCCGGTAGACAGATACTTCCAGCCGCCGTCGGCGACCACGAACGCGATATCGGCCCGTTTCCCGGCCTTCTGCGCCTTCTTGGCGATGCCGAGCGCGGCGTGCAGGATCGCCCCGGTGGAGATTCCGGCGAAGATTCCCTCCTCGCCGACCAGTTCGCGAGTCCGTTTCACGGCGTCGTACGGGCCCACCGAGAACCGGGTGGTGAGCACCTTCTCGTCGTAGAGCTCGGGGATGAATCCCTCGTCGATATTGCGCAGGCCGTAGACCAGTTCGCCGTAGCGGGGTTCAGCGGCCACGATCTCGATATCGGGCACATTCTCACGCAGGAACCGGCCGGTGCCCATCAGCGTTCCGGTCGTGCCGAGCCCCGCGACGAAATGGGTGATCTCCGGCAGGTCGGCCAGCAGTTCCGGCCCGGTGTTCTCGTAGTGCGCGAGCGCGTTGGCCGGGTTGCCGTACTGGTACAGCATCACCCAGTCCGGATTCTCCGCTGCGATCTGCTTGGCCATCGCCACCGCTTGATTGGATCCACCCGCCGCGGGCGAGTCGATGATCTCGGCGCCGAACATCGTGAGCAGCTGCCGACGCTCCACCGAGGTGTTCTCCGGCATCACGCACACGATCCGGTAACCCTTGAGCTTGGCCGCCATGGCCAGCGAGATCCCGGTATTGCCGCTGGTCGGCTCCAGAATCGTGCAGCCGGGGGTGAGCAGCCCGTCGGCCTCGGCCTGTTCGATCATCCGCAGCGCGGGCCGGTCCTTGATCGACCCCGTGGGATTGCGGTCCTCGAGCTTGGCCCACAGCCGCACATGATCGTCGCCGTCCCATTGGGGCGACAGTGTCTGCAATCCGACGAGCGGCGTATTGCCGAGCGTCGCGATCAGCGATTCGTAGCGGGCCACGGGGTCAGGCGCCGCCGGCCACGGCGGGCAGGATGGTGACCGACGCGCCCGCGGGCACCTCGGCTTCCAGCCCACCGGAGAAGCGCACGTCCTCGTCGTCGACGTAGATGTTGACGTAGCGGTTCAGCTTGCCGTCCGACAGCAGCTTCTCGGCCAGCCCGGGGTGGTTCGCGTCGAGATCGGCGATGAGCGCGGACAGCGTCGAGCCCTCGCCCTGCACCCGCTTCTCACCTCCGGTGATACCACGCATGATGGTCGGAATGGACACGGTTACCGGCATGGGGACTCCTCGGGGGTGGTGACTGTTCTCGGACGGTTCAGTAGGAATCGACGATGCGCACCGGTTCTTCGGTGACCTCGCCGTCGACGATGCGGTAGCTGCGCAGTTCGTGCTCCTGCGGGTCGCGCGTGGAGACCAGCACATAGTGCGCGTCCGGTTCGGCGGCGTAGGAGATGTCGGTGCGGCTCGGGTAGGCCTCGGTGGCGGTGTGCGAGTGGTAGATCACGACCGGCACTTCGTCGGCGTCGTCCATCGCGCGCCACACGCGCAGCTGCTCACCGGAATCGAACCGGTAGAAGGTGGGCGAGCGTTCGGCGTTGACCATCGCGACGAAGCGTTCCGGCCGGTCGCTGCCCTCGGGGCCGACGATGATGCCGCAGGCCTCGTCGGGGTGGTCGGCGCGAGCGTGCGCCACCATCGCGTCAACGAGATCGGCCCTGATCACCAGCACTTCATCGACCCTTTCCACAATCTGCGTGCGCGCTGTCGAGCACCTTCCCCGACAACGACTCACCCTATTCGGGTATTCCGCGGGGTATGCACTCCGGTCCCGGCCGGGTCGTCACAGCCGTCGCGGCAAGTCGCCGAAGGGCTGGTCAGCAGGCGGTTCGGGGCCACGAGGCAGCCGCACCGCCGGCAGTGGGCGAGGCCGCCGATCAGCGCGGAAACAGATCGTAGTAGGCGGGAATCCCGGCGATCGAGGTCGCGGCGAGCACCGCGTCGACGACGGCGCGCTCGACGACCACCGCCGCGGCCGTACACAACTGGTCGAGCAGCAGCAGGTCCGTGGGGAACGCCGGCGGCAGCGCGAGCGGGGCGACCTCGATGGCGCCGGTGGACAGCGCGAACAGGGTGTCGCCGTCGAGCGGGGAATGCACGGGCCGGATCGCCCGGGCGAGTCCGTCGTGTCCGGTCGCGGCCAGCCGTCGACAACCTGCCGGGTCGAGGGCGGCATCGGTGGCGATCACGCCGATCGTGGTGTTGAGCACCATGCTCTTGGCAGGTAGCGCGGCAAGTGCGGCGATCTCGTCCGGTGTCGCGTGCCGCAGCCCGAAGAAGTCGGGTCCGTCGGTGCCGACGCCCCACGGCAACCCGGTGCGCGGATCGACGACCGACCCGACGGGATTGGCCACGATCACCGCGCCGACGGTCACCCCAGCCCCGGGGCCGTCCGCGAGAACCACACTCGCCGAACCGATTCCGCCCTTGATCGCGCCCGCCCGCGCACCGACACCGGCGCCCGCGGTGCCCCTGGCGAACTCGGTCGCCGCCGCCGCGGTCGCGCGATAGCCGAAGTCGGGGTCGGGCCGAATACCCCAATCCCCGACCGGCAGGTCGAAGATCACCGCGCCGGGCACGATCGGGACCACGCGACTCGGGTCGGCCGGGTCCATCGGAATGCCCTCGCGGTGTTCCTCCGACCAGCGCATCACCCCGTCCGCGGCGGCGAGGCCGTACGCGCTACCTCCGGTGAGGAGCACGGCATTGAGCTGGCGGACGGTGTTGGCCGGGTCGAGCAGGTCGGTTTCCCTGGTGCCGGGTCCGCCGCCGCGTACGTCGACCGAGGCCGTCGCACCGCCGGGGACCCGCACCACCGTGCAGCCCGTCGCAGCGCCGGTACCGAGGGTGACTTCGGCGTCGAGTGCCTGGTGATGCCCGACCAGCACCCCGGCGACATCAGTGATCGAGTTGCGTACTCCGGGGCCGCTGCGCATCATCTCGTCCTTCGTCGGCGATTCCGGTCGTCGCGCTCACGGCGCGAGCGCTTGCAGTAGTGAATCCTGCATCCAGGTGAGCCAGTGGTAGACGTCCAGATGCGGGGCGCGCGGGTCTTCCGGATCGAAATGGTCGGGCGTGTCGTCGTCGATGTCGAGCAGGGTGCCCAGCGCGAGCCGGACATCGGTGAGCGCGGCCAGCCACGCGTCGGCCTGCTCGGGCGTGAGCGCGATCTTGCCGCCCACTTCCGGGCAGCTGTCGAGGACGGTCTGCCCGGCGGCCAGTTTCGCGTCGATGATCTCCGGCTCGTGCAGGCTGCGCAGCGCGCTGTTGAGATCGGCGCGCTTGGCATCGGGAGAACCGGGCTCGGCGCGGTGGAAATCGGGCAGCAGACGCAGCAGTTGCGGATCGTCGGGCGGGGTGGAGTTGCCCGTGCGCAAGCCCGTGAGCGCGGCGAGTTCGTCTTCGGGGGCGTCGGCGGCGCGGTCACTGAGCAGTCCGGACACCGCGCCGATCAGAGAGCGAAGGACGGTGGCCTCGTGCTCGTCCATTTCGGATCGAAGCTTGAGGCCACTCAGTGAGTTCTTCCTGCTCCACTTACGCACAGGGCCCAGGTTACTCAGGTCGTCAGTCGCGCTGCATGGTTGCCCAGAGCCCCGCGGCGTGCAGCCTGCGCACGTCCTGCTCCATCTTGTCGCGCGATCCGGAGGACACCACCGCCTTGCCCTCGTTGTGCACCTGCATCATCAACTCGGTCGCCTTGGCTTTGCTGTAGCCGAACAGCTTCTGGAAGATGTAGGTGACGTAGTGCATGAGGTTCACCGGATCGTCCCAGACCACGGTGACCCAGGGCCGGTCCTCGGCCTCCAGGATCTCGGTGTATTCGGTGGTCTCCGGTGTCGCCTGCGGTGCCGACAGTGCGGCGTTCACAGCGTCGGTGACGGCGCCGGCCCGAACGTTATTGCACACGGCCATAAAAACCAGGGTACGACGAGGCCCGCAGGAAACAACACCCGCGGTGACTAGAGTTTCTGGTGTGCAGATCCGTGACGAGTTCGCCAGCACCGCGCTGCTGACCGACCAGTACGAGCTGACCATGCTGGCCGCGGCGCTGGCCGACGGTTCGGCTCAGCGACAGTGCACCTTCGAGGTGTTCGCCCGGCGGTTGCCGAACGGGCGCCGCTACGGCGTCGTCGCGGGCACCGGCCGTCTGCTCGACGCGCTGACCCACTTCCGCTTCGGCCCCGACGAGCTGGCCGTGGTCGCGAAGTTCCTCGACCCCACCACCGTCGACTGGTTGCGCGAGTATCGCTTCACCGGCGATATCGACGGCTATGCCGAAGGCGAGCTGTACTTCCCCGGTTCGCCGATCCTGACCGTGCGCGGCAGTTTCGCCGAATGCGTGCTGCTCGAGACCCTCGCGCTGTCGATCTTCAATCACGACAGCGCCATCGCCTCGTCGGCCGCCAGGATGGTGAGCGCGGCCGCGGGCCGGCGGATGATCGAGATGGGATCGCGGCGCACCCACGAGCTCGCCGCGCCGTCGAGTTCGCGCGCCGCCTACCTGGCCGGATTCGACGCGACCTCCAATCTCGAGGCCGTGCGCAGCTTCGGCGTGCCCGGCGCGGGCACCAGCGCCCACGCCTTCACCCTGCTGCACAGCGGCGCCGACGGCGAACACGAAGCCGCGGCGTTCCGCAGCCAGATCGACACGCTCGGCATCGGCACCACGCTGCTGGTCGACACCTTCGACATCACCCGGGGCGTCGCGACCGCCATCGAGGTGGCCGGGCCCGAACTGGGCGGCGTACGCATCGACTCCGGCGACCTCGGCGTCCTCGCCAGACAGGTCCGCGACCAGCTCGACGAGCTCGGCGCCACCGGCACACGCATCGTGGTCTCCGGCGACCTGGACGAGTACGCGATCGCCGCGCTGCGTGCCGAACCGGTCGACGTGTACGGCGTCGGCACGTCGGTGGTCACCGGTTCCGGCGCCCCGACCGCGGGCATGGTCTACAAGCTCGTCGAGGTCGACGGCATTCCGGTGGCCAAACGGTCGAGCCACAAGCAGTCGCGCGGGGGGACCAAGAAGGCGGTGCGGCTGGCCCGCGCCACCGGCACGATCGTCGAGGAGATCGTGTACCCCGAAGGCGGAGAAGCACCGGCTACCAACGGTTTTCAGGTACGCGAGCTTCAGGTGCCGCTGGTACGCGACGGCAAGGTGGTCGACGATGTCGCGACGCTGGCGCAGAGTCGCGCATTGGTCGCGCGCGGTTTGGTGAGCCTGCCGTGGGAAGGGCTGAAACTGTCCGCGGGCGAGCCCGCCGTGCCGACGACGTTCCTCGGCTGAATGCCTCGGCGAGACCGGGTGGCCGCTCGGCGTTCCACGGCGGAGAATGGTGCTGCTCGAACGAGGCGGAGGACGACATGGCACGTGGCCTGATAATCGTGGATGTGCAGAACGACTTCTGCGAGGGTGGCTCCCTCGCGGTGGCGGGCGGCGCGGCGGTAGCGGCGGCGATCACCGATTTCCTCGCCACCGAGCACTACGACGCGGTGGTGGCCACCCGGGACTGGCATATCGACCCCGGTCCCCACTTCTCCACCGAACCCGACTACGTCGACTCGTGGCCGCCCCACTGCCGAGTGGGCACCCCCGGCGCCGATTTCCACCCCGCACTCGACGTCTCGCCCATCCAGGAAACCTTCTCCAAAGGCGAGTACACCGCCGCCTACTCCGGATTCGAAGGCGCGGCGGCGGACGGCACCTCCCTCACGAACTGGCTCCGCGCCCGCGACATCGACGCCGTGGACGTGGTCGGCATCGCCACCGACCACTGTGTTCGGGCCACCGCGCTGGACGCCGCCGAGGCCGGATTCGACACCACCGTCCTGCTCGGCCTCACCGCGGGCGTCGCCCCGGAAACCACCGAGATCGCCCTGACCACCCTCCGCGATGCGGGCGTCGGGCTGCGTCCCTGAATACTTCTCCCATGGACTATCGATTCCCGGCGCACACCCGACCCGCCCTGACGAAGGCACTCGCCGAGACCGACAGCATCCACGACGCCGCCGACACCGTCTTCTGGTCGAACCCGGCCACCGACGACCTCCAGCGCCTCGGCATCGGCGCGTTCGGCAAACTGCCCCCGGCCTTCTCCCACCTGCTGGCCCTGTCGAGCCTGCACACGAGCGTTCTCGACGCGGGATTCTCGAGCTACTTGAAAACCCGGCGCAGCGAACTCCCTTGGGCCACCAGAGGTTTGCGTGCGGCAGGCATGCCGCAACTGGCCGCCGCGGCCATCATCGCCGCCCGCGACGCCTCCCTCAGCTCCCCGAACGACGACCTCGACCGCTTCTGGGAAGACGAGCACCGAACCCTCGCGACCCCCGACCAGATCCGCCGCCCCACCGGCGACCGCGCCGAAGACCCCGACGAGATCTACGACATCAACGAGCCCCAGGACTTCGAACAGCGAGTCCTCGACTACGTCCGCGATCACATCGACGACTTCGTCCGCGAGTCCTGACCCACACCCCTCACCCGTTCCCAGCCACACTGCGCACTCCGACTCCGCATGACCGCACTCCCAGCCCCCGACAAAGCAGCCCGACCGAACCTGTCCGACCCGACGGATAAGCTGCGACCGTGCCCGAACTTCCTCCCGTCGCCGACCTGCTCGTCACCGCCGTGCATGCCCTCGGCGGCAAGGAACGCACCGGGCAGACCACCATGGCCACCGCCGTCGATCACGCGATCGACACCAAGGAGCATCTGGCCGTCCAGGCGGGCACCGGCACCGGCAAGTCGCTGGCCTATCTCATCCCGAGCCTGCGGCACGCGGTCCGTACCGGTCGCACGGTGGTGGTCTCCACCGCCACGATCGCGCTGCAACGCCAGCTCGTCGACCGCGATCTGCCGCGCCTGGCCGAGGCACTCACCAAGCCGCTCGGCCGCGCACCCAAATTCGCGATCCTCAAGGGCCGCAACAACTATCTCTGCCTGAACAAGATCAACAGCGTCATCCCGGAAGACACCGGCGGCGAGGCCGAGCTGTTCGACGCCTTCGCCATCTCCCGCCTCGGCCGCGAAGTCCAGCGCCTCAACGAATGGGCCTCCGACACCGAGACCGGCGACCGTGACGAACTCGCCCCCGGCGTCACCGACCGCGCGTGGCGCCAGGTGAGCGTGGGCTCGCGCGAATGCCTCGGCAAGTCGCGCTGCCAGTTCGGCCAGGACTGTTTCGCCGAGAAGGCCCGTGCGGAATCGGCCCAGGCCGACGTGGTGGTGACCAACCACGCACTGCTGGCCATCGATGCCATCAGCGGCATCCAGATCCTGCCCGAACACGATGTGGTGGTGATCGACGAGGCGCACGAACTGGTCGACCGTGTCACCGGCGTCGCCACCGCCGAATTGGCCGCGACCGCGATCAGCGCGGCCGCCCGCCGCTGCACCAAACTGATCGACGAACGCGAGGTCGACCGCCTGGAGGGCGCCGCGGAGGCCTTCCACCAGGCACTGGAGGATCTGCCGCCCGGCCGCTGGGACCAGATGCCCGACGGCATCGCCCCGGTGCTCGCCCTGGTTCGCGATTCCGCCTGGAACGCGCGCACCGCCATCGCACCGCAGGGCACCGTCAAAACCCAGGACGACCCCGACAACGCCGCCGCCCGCACCATGGCCGTGGCCGCCATCGACGACGTGCACGACGCCGCGGTCCGCGCGCTCACCGCGTTCGAGGAAGCCGACCCGGCCGCCCGTCGCGATGTCATCTGGTTGTCGGCCGACGAGATGCGCGGCGTCGCCCGCCGCACCTTGCGGATGGCGCCGCTCTCGGTCGGCGGCCTGCTGCGCAGCAGGCTGTTCGGCACCGCGACCGTCGTGCTCACCTCGGCCACCCTGCAGATCGGCGGCTCGTTCGACGGGCTCGCGATCACCTGGGGCCTGCCGTCGCAGTCGGGCGGCAAGGTCGATCCGGCCATGGCCAACGGCGCCACCGCACCCGCCGACCTGGAATCGGTGCGCTGGAACGCCCTCGACGTGGGTTCACCGTTCGACCACGCCAAGTCCGGCATCCTCTACGTGGCCAAACACCTGCCCGCCCCTGGCCGCGACGGCCTCTCGCCCGCCTATCTCGACGAGATCGAACAGCTCATCACCGCCGCCGGTGGCCGTACGCTCGGCCTGTTCTCCTCGATGCGCGCCGCCAAGGCCGCCACCGAGGCGCTGCGCGAGCGGCTCGACACTCCGGTGCTGTGCCAGGGTGACGATTCGATGGGCGCGCTGGTGCGCAAATTCGCCGACGACCCGGCCACCTCGCTGTTCGGCACCCTCACCCTCTGGCAGGGTGTCGACGTGCCCGGCCCGTCGCTGAGTCTCGTTATCCTGGACCGCATTCCGTTCCCCCGGCCCGACGATCCGCTGCTCACCGCACGCCAGCGCGCCGTGGAGTCGCGCGGCGGCAACGGTTTCATGACCGTGGCCGCCAATCACGCCGCGTTGCTGCTGGCCCAGGGCACCGGCAGGCTGCTGCGCAGCGTGGACGACCGCGGCGTGGTCGCGATCCTCGACTCCCGCCTCGCCACCGCCCGCTACGGCAGCTACCTGCGCGCTTCGCTGCCGCCGTACTGGGAGACCAGCGATCCCGAGGTGGTTGCCAAGGCGCTGCGCAGGCTCACCGACTCCGCCTGAGCGAAGCCGACACTCGCAGGTCGAGTCTTGCAATCGAGGTGACCACACTCGTGAATCAGCGAGCGTGCGAACGCAAGTCGTGAGAACGTGTGGTGATGATGCACCACGCCGATGGCGAGGTACTCGGCGAATTTCTGGTCAGTGCAAGATCTTTGGCCGAGTACCGCGCGATGTTCCATCTCTCCGACGATGATCTGGCCGGGCGCCGTGTCCTCGATTGCCCCGGCGGCGCAGCAAGTTTCGCGGCCGAGGCAAGCGCTCTGGGTGCCGAAGTCACCGCGATCGATCCCATCTACGCCACCCCACCGACCGAACTGGCCGCCCGCGCGACCCCCGAAACCGAACGGGCCGTGGCCTGGGCACACTCCCACGCCGACCGCTACCGCTGGGACTGGTACGGCTCCACGACAGAACACGCCGCGATCCGCCGCGGCGCCGCGGCCCGCTTCGCCGACGACGTTCGCGCCGCACCTCACCGCTATCTGGCCGGCTCGCTCCCCTCCCTCCCCTGTCCCGACGACGCGTTCGACCTGGCCCTGAGCTCGCACCTGCTGTTCAGCTACGCCGACCGCCTCGACGCCGACTTCCACCTGGCCGCCCTGCTCGAACTGGCGCGCGTCGCCACCGTCGAAACCCGCGTCTACCCGCTGCTCGACTACACCGGCGCCCCACTCGACGACCTCATCGACCACCTCCGTACCGAACTCCACGACAAGGGCATCGCCACTTCCCTGCAAAAGACCGGCTATGAGTTCCACCACGGCGCCGACACCATGCTGACGTTGCGTCCGGCGGCCTGATGGGCGAGTGTGGAGCGGGCGCGGCGGGCCGCAACGTGCACGCCGAGAACGGTTCGCCGCCAGCCGTACCCGCTTTCATGTCGTTTTCCTACCGAAGTCGGTCCGCCGCCGAACGCCGTCGACCCGGCGCGGTAGGTTCTTAGTCGTGCATACGATGTGGGCCGGCCGGTAGTACGGCCGTGGCGGAGAGATCTCGAGGCGTGGCACTCCCGCGCACGACCCTGACGCTTCTGCTACTACTCGGTACCGCCGTCTTAGGCGTGACACTGCTGTTCACGACCATGGACCCGTGGATGGACAGCGGCGGGATTCTCGTCGGCGGTCTCGACGTGCACATCTACCGCGACGGCGGCTGGCGGGTCGTGCACGAACGGGCGCTCTACATCGAGCCGACGCACTATGGCCTGCTCTACACCTACACACCGTTCTCGGCCGTGGTCTTCCTGCCACTACTGCTGGTGCCGTGGGCGCACGTCACCACGACCTGGCTGGTGCTCAACCTGCTGGTGCTGTTCGGGGTTGTGCTGCAGAGCTTCCGGATGCTCGGCTACCGGGCCACCCCCGGTCTGGCCGCCGTCAGCGCCCTGCTCACCCTGGCCTGCACCTTCGCCGAACCGGTGCGCACCACGCTCTACTACGGGCAGATCAATCTGGTGCTGATGCTGGTGGTGCTGTGGGATTTCTCCCGCGCCGAGAACAGCCGGTTGCGCGGCATCGGCGTCGGTATCGCCGCGGGTATCAAGCTGACTCCGCTGTATTTCATCGCCCAGTATCTGGCGCAACGGCAGTGGCGCGCGGCCGCGACCGGCGCTCTCACCTTCCTCGCGTCGATCGGTCTGACCGCGCTGATCCTGCCGAGCGACTCGTATCAATACTGGACGTCGACGTTCTTCCATTCCGGTCGCATCGCCCCGGATGTCCACCCCGCCAACCAGTCCCTGCGCGGCGCCATCGCCCACCTCACCCACGGCCCGGCGCCGGTGTGGTTGTGGCTGTTGATCGCCGTGCCGATCGCGCTGGTCGCGCTGTGGCTGGCCGCGGTCCTTGTCCGCCGCGGCGAACCCCTGCTCTCGGTCACCCTCGGCGGCCTCACCGCCTGTGCTGTCTCCCCGTATTCGTGGGGTCACCACTGGGTGTGGTTCGTTCCGCTGCTGGTCTACCTGATCCACCGCGCCCAGACCCGCGCGCCCTGGTGGCTCGCCGCGGCCGCGCTCTACCTGTCCATCGCCGCGTGGACCTACACCTATACCCCCACCTGGGTGAGCGTGGGCACCTTCCTGCTCCCCCCGTGGTGGCCGCTGCCCCAGGTCCTGATGAACATCTACGTGATCATCTATCTGATCACCCTCGCGGGCATCGCCCTGCGCGTCCGCGCCCGCAAACTTCCCCCGGCCCCCATCGAGCCCGCCATCGATCTCGCTGTCCCCGAACAGCTTTCACCCGAAACCCGGACCGTCGCCGCCCCACACCCCGACGACGACCGCCCGGCGATGATGAACTGAACTACCCGCAGGACCAATCGAAAACACCCGACTCCAAGTCGAGCTGGGCGTTGCCGCCGCCGAAGTTCATCCCGGAGATCTCCTCGATCTCCAGGTAGTACGGGGTCAATCCCTCGGGCAGCGCCTGGACGGGGAAGGCGGTGCCGCCGAGGTGGGAGCGGCCGAAGAGCGGCTCGGCCCACGTGGTCCAGCCGGAATCCTCGGTGAGCGGGTCCTGGTACTTGGTGTTCGGCTCGTATTCGACCGGGGGAACGCCCACGTTCGGGTCGGCGGTGCGCTCGGCGAGCCAGACGCCGACGGTGGGGTGCACGTCGTCCCAGGCATTGCAGCCCTCATCGCTCGCGGTCGGGGAACCCGGCTTGCGAACATCGGCGGGCGGGGCGACGGGGCCGTCGGCGAATTCCTTGTCGGTGAGCCAGATCAGCGCGAAAGCGCCGCCGATCTCGTCGTGCATGATCTGCAACTTCGGATGCAGGCGGGTGGCGACGAGATCGCGGGCAAGGGGATCGTCCGACGAGGCGTCGGCCTCGACCGCGTCGGTTCCGGCGAACTGCCCCTCGCCCTGGAAGAGCGCGATGGCGGGGAATCCGGGTCCGCGACGCTGGAAATCGGTGGGCAGGCGCAGGGTGAGCGCGTGCATCATCGGCAGGCCGGTGACAGGTCCGCGCGGCCATGTCGCCGGATCGATGGCCGGTCCCTCACTACCGATCCAGCCGGAGCGCACCGGCGCGTCGAGCACCAGCGGATCACCCTCGGGCGTCTCGGCCAGTTTGTCCGCCGAGTCTCCGAAACCCAGGTCGTAAGCCTTCATCGCAGCTCTCCTCTTCCATCCGCGGACAATGCGTGGCGCCGCTGTGTACAGGCGCCGCCACGAGGTTAATCGCTGCCACCGACTCCCCGCGCGTGCTCCGTGGAACCACGGACGTACGGGCGATGACGAATCGGCTCGAGGCGGCGCGAAAGAGGCGGCGCGGCAACCGAACCCCGGTCACCGCGCCGCCTCTCGACGATCAGTGTGCTGCGTCGGATCAGAGCACAGCCTTGAAGATCAACGTCACCACCGCGGCCACGACGGCGAGCGCCACGGCCCCACCGCCCCACACCACACCCTGGCGCTGCCACGGCCGCCCGGCATCGAGCGAGAAACGCCCCGGCCCGGTGAACGCCAACGCCGCGGCGGCCAGCGCGAACAGCAGCGGCGTCGTGAACCCCGGTACCGACGGATCCGCCGGGAAGAGCCCGCCGCTCCACAGCACGTTGATGGCGTTGATCATCGTTCCGAGCACGATGGCGGCGGCCAGCGGCGTGACCAGCCCGACCACCAGCAGCAGCCCACCGACCAGTTCGGCGAGCCCGGCCAGGGTGCCGAAGAATTCGCCGGGGTTGTAGCCCATGGCGGTGAAGCCGTCGGCATTGGCACGCCAGCCGGGTCCGTTGAACCAGCCGAACAGCTTCTGGGTTCCGTAGGCGGCCATCAGTCCGCCGAAGCCGACGCGCAGCACCAGCAGGCCGATGCCCGCGGCGGTGGTTTCGTCGGCGGTGGTAGGAGTGAGGCGGGTAGCGGTGTCGGTCATCGTGTCCTCATCTGCGATTCGAAACATCCCCGCAACCGGACCGTGGTCCGATTGCCTTCCTCGATCACAACCCTGGGTCCGAGGCCACTATTTCACGCCGTTCCGGGCAATTCTGTGATGCCGGTCACTATCGATCGAAAAGGGCCGCCCCATCGGGACGGCCCTGCTCGGAATTCCTCAGATCACCACGCCATGGTGGCGTAGCCGACCAGCGTCTCCTCGGACTCCTGCGACAGCTTCCACATGCCGCCGATGTTCTTCCAGGTCACCGGGATCGGGAAGGCGTAGTCGCCGAGGCGGCTGTTCAGGGTGGCCGACAGGGTGTCGCCGTCCACGGTGACCGGGCCGGAGACATCCCAGCTGTAGCCGGGGATCCGGTTGACGGTGTCGCGCACGACCGCGAGGCTGCCGCCGTTGCCCGACTCGAGCTCGGCCGACGAACCGTTCATGGCCGCCTGCAGCTTGCCGTACAGCTCGCCGACCGAGGGCGTGGCCGGAGCGGCGATCGCGGCGGGGGCGGTGGCGACAACAGCGGCGGTGACCGGCGCGAAGATGGTGGCAAACGCCATCGACGCGGCAACGAGCGAACGCTTCATGGGTGGATCTCCTCTAGTTAGGCAAGCCTAGGCTAGCCTGAGTATAGACACACCTACGGCCGGAACGTCTACTCGACCAGGAAGAAGAAGTACGCGAGGAACAGCACCATCAGCGCCCACATGGCCGGGTGCACATCCTTGATACGACCCTTGGCGACCATCACGATCGGGTAGAAGATCATGCCCATCGCCAGACCGTTCGCGATCGAGTACGTCAACGGCATCATGATGACGGTGATGAACGCGGGCACCGAGTACTCGAGGTTCTGCCAGTCGATGTCACCGAGCGAACGCGCCATCAGGATGCCGACCACGATCAGCGCGGCCGAGGTGATCTCGGCCGATCCGGCGACCACCGAGAAGATCGGATAGCAGAACATCGCGATCAGGAACCAGCCCGCGGTGGTCACCGCCGTGAGACCCGTTCGGCCACCCGCCGACACACCCGCCGTCGATTCGACATACGCGGTGGTGGTGGAGGTACCGATGATCGCGCCCGCGGTGGTACCGACCGAGTCCGCGGCCATCGCGCTCGCCGCGCGCGGCAGGGTGCCGTCCTTGTTCAGCAGACCGGCCTGGTTGGCGACGCCGATCAGGGTGCCCGAGGCATCGAAGAAATCGACGAACAACATGGTGAGGACCACAACGATCATCTGCCCGGTGAAGGCGTCGGGCAGGTGGATGATCGCCTGCCCGAAGGTCTGATCCAGGCCCTTCGGCATCTCGGCGATGCCGTCCGGCACGCCGACCAGACCGGTGACCATACCCAGGATCGTGGTCGCCACGATGCCGTAGAGCACCGCGCCGTGCCAGCCGATCACCAGGAAGACCACGGTCACGATCAGGCCGAACAGGGCGAGCAGGGTGGTGCCCTCGGTGAAATCGCCGAGAGTCACCAGCGTCGCGTCACTGTTGACGACGATGCCCGCGTTCTTCAGACCGAGGAACGCCACGAACAAACCGATACCCGCGCCGACCGCGAACTTCATCTGCAGCGGGATCGCGTTGAGAATCCGTTCCCGGACCTTCGTGACCGCCAAGATGAAGAAGATGATGCCCGAGAGCAAGGTGCCCGAGAGCGCTACCTGCCACGGGATACCCATGCTGAGCACCACGGTGTAGGCGAAGAACGCGTTGAGTCCCATGCCCGGTGCGAGCGCGATCGGGTACTTCGCCCAGATGCCCATGACCAGCGTGCCGAAGACGGCGGCGACGGCGGTGGCCGTGAAGACCGCCTGCATCGGAATGCCCTTGTCACCGAGGGCGCCTTCGTCACCGAGGATCGACGGGTTCACCGCCAGCACATACGACATCGCCAGGAACGTGACCGTGCCCGCCATCGCCTCGCGCTTGAAGGTGGACCCACTCGACGAGATACCGAAGTATCCGTCGATGCGCCCTCGGGCACGGGTTAGGACGTCGCTGGCCATGACTCTCCTCAATGATCGACCCAGGAACGGTAGCGGAAAGTTCACTGAATCGAATAACCCGGCGCCCGTGTCACCGTGTACGGTTACGCGCCCGCGACGGCCACCAAGCCCAGTTCCGCGTCGGACGCGAGCAGCGCATTGTGGGGAAGCACACGGACCGTGTACCCGACAGCACCCGACAGCGGGACCGGAGCCTGAATCGAATACAGCTCGCTGCCCTCGTCGGTGCCGAGGTGGCGCATCTCGATCGTGGTCGTATCGGAGAGGTCGTCGGTCGGCGAGACCCGGCCGAGTACCGCCTGCACCACCACATCCGACGGCGCGAGCCCGCCGAGGTCGATGCGCGCGTGCAGGGACAGGTCCGCGCCGATCACCGGGGTATCGGGCAGCCCCGAGCTGTCGACCTGCGCGATCCGCACCGACGGCCACGCGGCGTCGACGCGCCTGCGGTACTCGGCGACCTCCGCGGCGCCCGCGAATGTGTCGGCGGCGGCCCGGCCGAACGCGGCGGCCGCGGGCCCGTAGTACTGCTCGGCGTAGTCGCGCACCATCCGCGAGGCCAGGACTTTCGGGCTGGTGGTCTGCAGGGTGTGGCGCACCATCTCGGTCCAGCGGACCGGCACATCGCTCGCGTCGCGGTCGTAGAAGCGCGGCGCCACCGTGCGTTCGACGAGTTCGTAGAGCGCCGAGGCCTCGAGATCGTCGCGGCGGGATTCGTCGCGGACACCGTCGGCGGTGGGGATGGCCCAGCCGTTCTCGCCGTCGAACATCTCGTCCCACCAGCCGTCGCGGATGGACAGGTTGAGGCCGCCGTTGAGCGCGGACTTCATGCCCGAGGTGCCGCACGCCTCGAGCGGGCGCAGCGGATTGTTCAGCCACACATCGCAACCCCAGTACAGGTAGCGGGCCATCGACATGTCGTAGTCGGGCAGGAAGACGATGCGATGACGCACCTCGGGATCGTCGGCGAACCGCACCACCTGCTGGATCAGCGCCTTGCCGCCGTCGTCGGCGGGGTGGCTCTTGCCCGCCACCACCAGCTGCACCGGACGTTCGGGGTCGAGCAGCAGCGCGCGCAGACGTTCGGGGTCGCGCAGCATGAGGGTGAGCCGCTTGTAGGTGGGGACGCGGCGGGCGAAACCGATGGTGAGCACGTTCGGATCGAAGACGTCGTCGATCCAGCCGAGTTCGGCGTCGGCGGCGCCGCGCTGTCGCCAGGAATCGCGCAGCCTGCGCCGCACTTCGTCGATCAGGACGCCGCGCAACGTGTTTCGCGTCGACCACAGCTGACCGAGGTCGACGTCGCTGAGCTTCTCCCAGCCCCGCGCCTCCTCGACCAGCTCTGGCCCGACGAGTTCGCGTGCCTTGTCGATCCATTCGCGCGCGGCCCAGGTCGGGGCGTGCACGCCGTTGGTGACCGAGCCGATCGGCACCTCGGCCGCGTCGAATCCGGGCCACAGCGCCGCGAACATCTCCCGGCTGACCTCGCCGTGCAGTTTCGATACCCCGTTGGCGCGCTGGGCCATACGCAGACCCATATGCGCCATGTTGAACACCGAGGGATCGCCCTCGCGCCCGAACGCGAGGATCCGGTCCACGGAAAGCCCCGGCAGCAGCGCGGATTCGGACTCGCCGTGCGAGCCGCCGAAGTACCTGCGCACCAACGGCATCGGGAAACGGTCGATGCCCGCGGGCACCGGGGTGTGCGTGGTGAAAACGGTTCCCGCCCGCACCGCGGCCAGCGCGGTCTCGAAATCCATTCCGCCCGCGATGAATTCACGCATGCGCTCGACACCGAGGAAACCCGCGTGGCCCTCGTTCATGTGGAAGACATCGGGATCGGGCAGGCCGTTGGCCCGGGTGTAGGCGCGCACGGCGCGCACGCCGCCGATACCCGCCAGGATCTCCTGCTTGATGCGGTGGTCCTGGTCGCCGCCGTAGAGCCGGTCGGTGACGGCCCGCAGTTCGGGGTCGTTCTCGGCGATATCGGAATCGAGCAGCAGCAACGGAATCCGCCCCACCTGCGCGATCCACACCCGTGCCCGCAGGACACGCCCCTCGGACATGCCGACGTGGATGAGCACCGGCGAACCGTCACTGGTGAGCAGACGCAGCGGCAGGCCCTGCGGATCGAGCGCCGGATAGTGCTCCATCTGCCAGCCGTCGGCCGACAGCGATTGCCGGAAATACCCGGAGCGGTACAGCAGCCCCACGCCGATCAGCGGCAGCCCGAGATCCGAGGCGGCCTTGAGATGATCACCGGCGAGGATGCCGAGGCCGCCGGAGTAGTTCGGCAGCACCTCGGTGACACCGAACTCCATCGAGAAATAGGCGATCCCGGCGATGTCGGTGCCGGTCTGCTCCTGGAACCAGCGCGGCCGCGTCAGGTAGTCCGCCAGACCCGCGGCGGCCGCGTCGACGCGCGCGATGTAGGCCGGGTCGGCGGCGAGCTCGTCGAGCCGCTCGGCAGGGACCTCACCCAGCATCCGTACCGGGTCCTGACCGACGGTTCGCCACAACTCGGGGTCGAGCTCGGCGAACAGATCCTGCGTCGGGCCGTGCCACGACCACCGCAGGTTGGTCGACAACTCACCCAGCGCGGCGAGCCGCTCCGGCAAATGGGCACGGACAGTGAACCGACGAAGTGCCTTCACCCCGGAAGAATAAACGATCGCGCCCGCACTGGGGGTCTAGGTGAATTGGGCAGCGAACTCGGGGCTCGGCGGGACCTCGGTGATCACGTCGATCAGGACGCCGGCGGGGTCGGCGACGATGAAGTGGCGCTGGCCGAAGTCTTCGGTGCGCAGGTCGAGCTCGGCGCGCAGGCCGCCGGTTTTCACGAGTCGGTCCCACTCGGCGTCGACATCGTCGACCTCGAAGTTCAGCACCACACCCTGGACGGGTTTTCCGAAGCCCGCCGGAATCGTGGGGTGGGTGGGGTCGAGCAGAGCCAGTTCGTAGGTCGGCTCGTCGCCGGCACCCGGTCGCCGCAGGCTGACGTACCAGTCCGCCTCGAAGACGATCTCGAAGCCGAACCAGGCCGTGTAGAAGTCGCGCGATTCCGCGATCCGGGTGGTGGCGAGAACGGGGTAGTAGCTGCTGAGTTTCATGGCGTCACCTTTCACATACCGTTGGTATGTGTCGTACCGTAGTTCACATACCAGCGGTAGGTCAATGGGAGGACGGCCGATGACATCGACAGCACGGACGCGGCAACGCGAGGAGACGCGGCGCATCCTGCTGCACGAGACCAGGGCGCTGTTCGCCGCGAAAGGCTATGCCGCAGTGGGGCTGTCGGAGATCGTGACGTCCGCCGGGGTCACCAAGGGCGCGCTGTACCACCACTTCGACAGCAAGGCCGACCTGTTCCGCGCGGTCCTCACGCAGGTGCAGGAGGAGGTGGGCGCGCAGGTGGCCGCTGCCGCGGACACCGAGTCCGACCCCTGGACGCAGCTCACCACCGGCTGCGCCGCGTTCCTGCGAGCCTGCGCCGACCCCCGTGTCCAGCGCATCCTGCTGATCGACGGCCCCGCCGTCCTCGGCTGGCACGAATGGCGGGCCATGGACGAAGCCAACTCGGCCCGCCACCTCGACGAGGCCCTGCAAACCCTCGTCGACGCCGGTGTCCTTCCTCCACAACCGATCGCCCCACTGACCCAACTGCTCTCCGGTGCGATGAACGAAGCCGCGCTGTGGCTGGCCACAACCACCGACCCCGACGCGCTGACCGGCACCATCGCCGCCCTCGACCGCCTCCTCGCGGGGCTGCGCAGCACCTGACCCAAAGAAATCGGTTCGCCATCCCCCGGCGCTCCGTGTCACCATGCACCGATGCCGCACTGGGTCGATGTCCTGCCCGAATTCCTGGTCGCCGCCATCATCTTGGCCGCGCTTCCCGGACCCGCGACGGCGCTGTTCCTGCAGCGATCGGTGCGTGACGGGCGGTCCGCCGGTCTGGCCGCGGTGGTGGGCAACGAGATCGGCATACTCGGCTGGACGCTCGCGGGCGGCACCGGGTTGTCGATCCTGCTGGCGGCCAACCGCTGGCTCAACACCACCATGCACGTCGTGGGTGCCGCGGTGCTGATCTGGCTCGGCGTGCAGTCGTGGCGCCATGCCCGCGGCCACCACGACGAGTTCGGCGCCGCGCTCACCGCGAAACTGCCCGGCGGCAACACTCCCGCCGCTGCCTTCCGCGCCTCACTGATCTCGATCGCCGCCAACCCGAAGGCCGCCGTCTTCGGCATGACGATCCTGCCCCAGTTCCTCCCGGACGAAGGGCCCGTCATCCCCACCCTGCTCATCCTCGCCACCATCCAGGTCGTCGTCGACGGCGCCTGGTGCGTAGCAGTGGTGCTGGCCGCCGACCGAGCGGGCGCCTGGCTGCGCCGCGCGACAATCCGCCAACGGATGGAACGAACCCTCGCCGCCATCCTGGTCGCCCTCGGCCTCGGCCTGGCCGCGGATACCCGCTGAACACCACGTCCTCCCCCCGGCCGCCGGCGCTCCCCACCCAGCGAAAATGCAGTAAGTTAGCCGAGTGACCGGCCGGATTGCCATCGATGACATCGCCCCGTCCATTCCCGGCGGCCGCCCGGCCAAAGCCGCAGTCGGCGAGGTGTTCCCTGTCCGCGCCGTCGTCTGGCGCGAGGGTCACGACGCGGTAGCCGCCACCCTGGCGGTCCGCGCTCCCGGCTCCTCCCGGATCACCCGTGTCCGGATGACGCCCGATTACCAACCCGACGTGTTCAACGGCCTCTTCACCCCCCACCTCCCCGGCGTGTGGACCTACCGCGTCGAAGGCTGGAGCGACCCCGTCGCCACCTGGCGAAGCGCGGTCGAGGCGAAGTTGTCGGTCGGCCAGTCCGCCGCCGACCTCGCCAACGACCTCGAGATCGGCGCCGTCCTGTTCGAACGCGCCGCCCAGGCTGTCCCGAAGAAGCAGTTCGAACGCCTGCGCGCCGCCGCCACCGCCCTGCGCGGTGACGAACAACTCCCGGCCAGGGTCGCGCCCGCGTTCTCCGAGGAGGTCGCCGAGATCCTGCGCGCCACCCCGCTGCGCGAGATGGTCACCCGCGGCACCCAGTTCTCGGTCCTGGTCGAACGCCGCCGCGCCCTGGTCGGCTCCTGGTACGAGTTCTTCCCGCGCTCCACCGGTGGTCGCGACGCCGACGGCGCCCCGATCCACGGCACCTTCGCCACCGCGGCCCGCGAACTCCCCCGCATCGCCGGCATGGGGTTCGATGTCGTCTACCTCCCGCCGATCCACCCGGTCGGCGAGGTGAATCGCAAGGGCCGCAACAACAGTCTCACCACCGAACCCGGCGACGTGGGCTCACCCTGGGCCATCGGCTCGGCGGACGGCGGACACGATGCGGTGCACCCGTTGCTGGGCACCGAGCGCGACTTCACCGAATTCATCTCCGAGGCAACCGCTCTCGGCCTGGACGTCGCCATCGACCTGGCCCTGCAATGTGCCCCCGACCACCCGTGGGTCGCCGCCCACCCGGAGTGGTTCACCACCCTGCCCGACGGCACCATCGCCTATGCCGAGAACCCACCGAAGAAGTACCAGGACATCTACCCGGTCAACTTCGACAACGATCCCGACGGTCTCTACGCCGAGATCCTGCGGGTGGTCCGGCACTGGATCTCCTTGGGCGTCACCATCTTCCGCGTGGACAACCCGCACACCAAGCCCGCCGATTTCTGGGAATGGCTGATCACCGAACTGCGCCGCACCGACCCCGAGGTGATCTTCCTGTCCGAAGCGTTCACCCGTCCGGCCCGCCTCTACGGCCTGGCCCGCCGCGGCTTCAGCCAGTCGTACACGTATTTCACCTGGCGCGTGCACAAGTGGGAACTCACCGAGTTCGGCTACGAGATCGCCGCCAAGGCCGACGAGGCCAGGCCCAACCTGTTCGTGAACACCCCCGACATCCTGCACGAGAGCCTCCAGTACGGCGGCCCCGGCATGTTCGCCATCCGCGCCGCCCTCGCCGCCACCCTGTCCCCCACCTGGGGCGTGTACTCCGGTTTCGAGCTGTTCGAACACGAGGCGGTCCGCGAGGGCAGCGAGGAGTACCTCGATTCGGAGAAGTACGAACTGCGTCCCCGCGATTTCGCCGGCGCCCTCGAACGCGGTGAATCGCTGGAACCGTGGCTCACCCGCCTGAACGAGATCCGCCGCAATCACCCGGCGCTGCAGCAGTTGCGCTGCATCCACTTCCATCACGTCGACAACGACGCGCTGATCGCCTACTCCAAAGTCGACCCGGCCACCGGCGACGCGGTGCTGGTCATCGTGAATCTGAACCCCTATGCCGCCGAGCAGGGCCACATTTCACTCGATCTCCCCGCCATCGGCCGCGAATGGCACGACCACCCGGTGGTCTTCGACGAGGTGAGTGGCGAGGAATACCACTGGGGCCAGCAGAATTTCGTGCGCCTCGACCCCACGCGTGCGGTCGCGCACATCCTGTCACTGCCCGCAGTCCCGGCCGCGGCCCGCGCACCGCTGGCCTACCGCGAGACACTGTGATGAAGCGCCGCGATCTCCTGCTGCTGGCCGCGGGCACCCATCCCGACCCACACACCGTCCTCGGCGCGCACGCCCACGCCGACGGCACCGCGGTCCGTGTCCTGCGCCCCCACGCCGACACTGTGACGGTTCTCGTCGGGGAGTCCGAACATCGGCTGAAGTCGCTGGGTCACGGCATCTTCGACGCGATCCTGCCGTATCCACAGATCGACGACTACCGGATCCGCGCCGAGTACCCCGGCGGCCAGACCGTGATCTCGGCCGACGGCTACCGCTTCCTGCCTACCGTCGGCGAGCTCGACCTGCACCTCATCGGCGAAGGCAGGCACACCCGCCTCTGGGAGGTTCTCGGCGCCCATCCGCGCCACTACACAACCCTCGACGGCGACGTCGACGGCACCTCCTTCGCGGTGTGGGCCCCGAATGCCCGCGGCGTCACCGTCTTCGGTGATTTCGATCACTGGAGCGGCACCTCGGCCCCGATGCGCGCGCTGGGCAATTCCGGTGTGTGGGAGGTGTTCGTGCCCGGCGTCGGGCCGGGCACACGGTACAAGTACCGGATCCACGGCGCCGACGGCCGCGTCGTGGATCACGCCGACCCCCTTGCCTTTTCGACCGAGATACCGCCCGCCACCGCCTCGGTGGTGTCCCGCACCGACCACGTGTGGACCGACAGCGCCTGGCTCGACCGACGCGCGAGAACCGACGCGGTCAGCTCCCCCATGAGCGCCTACGAAATCCACCTCGGTTCCTGGCGACCCGGCCTCGACTACCGCGAATTGGCCCACCAGCTGGCCGATTACGTCCGCGCGACCGGATTCACCCACGTGGAGCTGCTGCCGGTCGCCGAGCACCCCTTCGGCGGCTCGTGGGGATACCAGGTCACCTCGTACTACGCCCCGACCTCACGTTTCGGCAGTCCCGACGACTTCCGCTACTTCGTCGACCACCTCCACAACGCGGGCATCGGCGTGCTGCTCGACTGGGTCCCCGCGCACTTCCCCCGCGACGAATGGGCACTCGCCCGTTTCGACGGCACCCCACTCTACGAACACCCCGACCCGCGCCGCGGCGAGCAACTCGACTGGGGCACCTACGTTTTCGACTTCGGGCGCAACGAGGTCCGCAACTTCCTGGTCGCCAACGCGGCCTTCTGGATCTCCGAATTCCACATCGACGGCCTGCGCGTCGACGCCGTCGCCTCGATGCTGTACCTGGACTACTCCCGACCCGACGGCGGCTGGGAGCCCAACATCTATGGCGGCCGGGAGAATCTGGAAGCGGTCGACTTCCTGCAGGAACTCAACGACACCGTGCACGGCGCCCATCCCGGCGTGGTCACCATCGCCGAGGAGTCGACCACCTGGCCCGGCGTCACCCGCGGCACCGACGTCGGCGGCCTCGGTTTCACCATGAAGTGGAACATGGGCTGGATGCACGACACCCTCGGCTACCTGGGTCGCGACCCGATCCACCGCTCCTGGCACCACAACGAGATGACGTTCTCGCTGGTCTACGCGTGGAGTGAGAACTACGTCCTGCCGATCAGCCACGACGAGGTCGTGCACGGCAAAGGCACCCTGTGGACCCGCATGCCCGGCGACGACTTCGCCAAGGCGAGCGGCGTGCGCGCCCTGCTCGCCTACATGTGGGCCCACCCCGGCAAGCAACTGCTGTTCATGGGCCAGGAATTCGGCCAGTTCCGCGAATGGGACAACGACCGCGGCCTGGACTGGCAGGAACTGGAAAACCCACTCCACCAGGGCATTTCGACGATGGTCGCCGACCTCAATCGCACCTACACCGCCCACCCCGCACTGTGGACCCAGGACGCCACCCCCGGCGGCCACTCCTGGATCGAAGCCGACGACAGCACCGCCAACGTCTTCGCCTTCCTCCGCTGGGGCACCGACGGCAGCGCGGTGGCGGCCGTCTTCAACTTCTCTGGTTCGATCCGCGAGAACTACCGCATCGGCCTGCCCCACCCCGGCGCCTGGCACGAAATCCTCAACACCGACGCCCACGAATACGCGGGCTCCGGCATCGGCAACCTCGGCATCGTCACCGCCGTCGACACCCCCAGCCACGGTCACCCCGCCTCGGCCACCGTCACCATGGCGCCCCACAGCGCCCTCTGGCTGTCCTGGACGGTCTAACGATCCAGGTCGACCCGAATCGTCAGCAGGTCGGTACCGAACGCCCGCACCGCGGTGCTGTTGTAGCGCGGCAGCTGCCGCAGTCTGGCTCGCGCGTCGTCCTCGGGCAGCAGCACGGCGGTTCCCGCGTACCACCGTCCGCCCAGGCGCACCCTGACCTTGTTGTCGGCTTTGATGTTGCGCACATACTGCGAGCGATCCCCGAACTCGGAGACCAGCCAGAACTCGTCGCCGACGCGGCGACCACCGATCGGCGTGACCCGCGGCTGCCCACTCACCCGCCCGACCGTCTCGAGCAACTGCTGACCGGGCAGTCTGCCCAGTATCGGATTCAGTCGCCGCTGCAACGCGGTGACAATCCGATGCTGAATATCGTTCTTGGACGCCATATTTCGACCGTAGCACCGCTCATGCGCAGCGAAGCCGCCCCGGCGGTGTTCGGCCGGGGCGGCTTCGAAGCGATATGAGCACGGCAGTCCGTCGACGGTGAACCGATCGGAACTGGGCGGTGGGTGTCAGTACAGGGCGGCGGCGAGCTTGCGGCGGGCCGCGATCACGAAGGGCTCGGCGGGGTCGAACAGCTCGAACAGTTCGAGCAGGCGAGTGCGAGCCTTGGTGCGGTCGTCGCCCGCGGTGCGCTTGACGATCGCGATGATCCGTTCGAAGGCCGCCTCGGGGCGCTGTTCGAACATTTCGACGTCGGCGGCGTCGAGGGCGGCATCCAGGTTCGCCGGGTCGGCGTCGGCGGTGGCCACCACCGCCGGATCGAGCTGCTGGGCCCTGGTCAGGAAGCGCAGCTGGCGCAGGGCCGCCTTGGCTTCCTCGTTGCCGGGTTCCTCGGCGATGATCGCCTCGTAGGCCGCCTCGGCGCCGGCGAAGTCACCTTCGGACAGCTTGTCCTCGGCGTCGACGAAGCGCGGATCCTCGACCTCGGGTTCGGCGGGTGCCGCGTCGGGGTCGCCCTCGAGCTTGCCCGCGGTCGCGTCCATCACCGCGTCGAGCCACTGGCGTACCTGCGGGTCCGGCTGCGCGCCTTCGAAGTCGGCCAGCGGCTGCCCGCCCGCCACCGCGATCACCGTCGGAATGCCCTGCACACGCAGCGCCTGGACGATGTTCATATTGGGTTCGGCCTCGATCACGGCCAGATCCCAGGCGCCGCGGTCTTCGGCGTTGAACCGTTCGAGCGTGCGAACCAGCTCGACGCTGCCCGCACTGCGCTGCGAGAACAGCGCGACCACCACGGGCACCTGCGTCGAGCGCCGGATCACCTTGGCTTCGAAATCCGCCTCGGTGACCGTGTGGTTCCCCGAGGCCGGAGCAGCAGCGGCACCGCCGGGCGCGGCGGGCGGCTGCTTCAGCGCGGACAGATCCACCGCGCCGGACATGGCGGCGGCAGCGGCGGGCGAAGGACGGCGGGCAGCGGGTCGAGTCACGGTTTCCAGTTTGTCACGAAGCCGTCGGCGCGGCAGCCGCGGAGCCCTTGCTCGCGTCGGCGCTCAGCTCGCCCAGCTGACCGGTGCGCACTGCCCAGACCTCGAAGATCACGGTGAACAGCGGCGGAATGCTCGACGCCAGCGCCAGCACCGTGGTCTTCCAGTTCCAGTTCAGCTCACGCGAGGCCAGCAGCGCGGAGAGCACGAACAGCACGAAGATCCCGCCGTGGACCGGGCCGAAGATCTTCACGCCGATCTCGTTGCCCTCCGCGGGCAGGTACTTGAACGCCATACCGGTCAGCAGACCGATCCAGGACAGCGCCTCGAGCACCGCGAAGAACCGGAACCGGCTGGCCGTTGACCGCAAATCGAAGAAACCCATGCCCACTATTGTGCCGCATGATCTACGACACCACGTAGTTGGACCGGTCACAACAAAAGCCCCGGTACTCGCGCGGAGTACCAGGGCTTTCGTGGTCGAACAGGATCAGGCGGGAACGCGGATGATCAGCGCGTCGCCCTGGCCGCCACCGCCACACAGCGCGGCGGCACCGACGCCACCACCGCGACGCTTCAGCTCCAGCGCCAGGTGCAGCAGGATGCGCGCGCCCGACATGCCGAGCGGGTGCCCGATGGCGATGGCGCCACCGTTGACGTTGACCTTCTCCGGGTCGTAGCCCAGCTTGCGGGTCGAGGACACCCCGACGGCCGCGAACGCCTCGTTGATCTCGATCAGGTCCAGCTCGGCGGGCGTGATGCCCTCCTTCGCGCACGCGGCGAGGATGGCGTTGGCGGGCTGGTCCTGCAGGGTCGAGTCCGGCCCGGCGACCTGGCCCGCGGCGCCGATCTCGGCGATCCACTCCAGGCCCAGCTCCTCGGCCTTGGTCTTGCTCATCACGATCACCGCGGCCGCGCCGTCGGAGATCTGCGAGGCGGTGCCCGCCGTGACGGTGCCGTCCTTGCGGAAGGCCGGGCGCAGCTTGCCCAGCGATTCGACGGTGGTGTCGGCGCGAATGCCCTCGTCCTCGGTCACGTAGACCGGGTCACCCTTGCGCTGCGGCACGGCGACCGGCACGACCTCGTCCTCGAACAGCCCGTTCTTCCACGCGGCGGCGGCGCGCTGGTGCGAGGCCGCGGCCAGCGCGTCCTGCTCCTCGCGGCTCACCTTGTCCAGGTCGTTGCGATCCTCGGTGAGCAGGCCCATGGCCTGGTCGGTGATCACGTCGTGCAGGCCGTCGTAGGCCATGTGGTCGACGAGGGTGGTGTCGCCGTACTTGAAGCCCTCGCGGCTCTTCGGCAGCAGGTGCGGAGTCTGGCTCATCGACTCCATACCGCCGGCCACCACGATCTCGTGCTCCCCCGCGCGGATCAGCTGGTCGGCCAGCGCGATCGCGTTGATGCCCGACAGACAGACCTTGTTGATCAGGATCGACGGCACATCCATCGGGATGCCCGCGGCTATGGCGGCCTGGCGCGCGGGCAGCTGCCCCGCGCCCGCCTGCAGCACCTGGCCGAGGATCACGTAGTCGACCTGCTCGGGCGCGACGCCGCCCTTCTCGAGCGCGGCCTTGATCGCGACACCGGCCAGATCCGAGGCCTTGAAGCCCTTCAGACCGCCCAGCAGCCGACCGACCGGGGTACGCGCACCGGACACGATGACAGAAGTGGTCACGAAAGCCTCGCATTCATTGAGTCGATCCTCGCGGACGCGCACAGCAGCACCGCACGCGTACAGGAGTTGGACTCCACGGTAACCGGTATCGGCCCGCGCCCGGCACGCAGGTCCGCGCTAGCTTCGTGGGGTGACCAATGAGAACTTCATCCCCGCCGACTACGTCATCGCCGTCGACCACGTGGGCATCGCCGTGCCCGACCTGGACACCGCGGTGGCCTGGTACACCGACAACCTCGGCATGGTCGAGACCCACCGCGAGGTGAACGAGGCCCAGGGCGTCGTCGAGGCCATGCTGTCGTGCCCCGCCGCCGCCGACCGCGCGACCGCCCTGCAGTTGCTGGCCCCGCTCACCCCGGAGTCGACCATCGCCAAGTTCATCGACCGCAGCGGTCCCGGACTGCAGCAGCTGGCCTACCGGGTCACCGATATCGAAGCCGTTTCGGGTTTCCTGCGCGGGCGCGGCGTGCGTTTGCTGTACGAAGCCCCACGTCACGGGACCGCCGATTCCCGCATCAATTTCATCCATCCGAAGGATGCTGGCGGTGTGCTGGTCGAGCTCGTGGAGCCGAACCCGGATGTTACGCACTAGTACGCCGGTACTGTCGGTAAATCTCGGCGAGATCACAATCACGGTCGAGTCTCCATAGGCTCGCTCGAGGCTGTATTTTGTGTGCCATGTCGTCACCTGAGTCCGATCGCAATCGCTTCGTTGCACTGCCCTTCACCGTTGTGCGCAAGGGTTATGCGCAAGACGAGGTGCGCAACTACTTCGACCGCTTCGACGCTGAGCTCCGCGTCACCGCCACCGACCGGGACGCTGCCGCAGCGCAGGCCCGCAATCTCGCCAGCCAGCTGGAAGATGCGCGTGACGAGATCGACGAGCTCCGCAAGGAGGTCGACCGGCTTTCCGTGCCGCCGACCACCGCCGAAGGCATGTCCGACCGTATCTCGCGCATGCTGCGCCTGGCCTCGGACGAAGCGTCCGAGGTCCGCGCGCTGGCGCAGGCCGAAGCCGCCGAGATGGTGTCGATCGCCGAGCAGCAGGCCACCGAGATGCGTGGCAAGTACGAGTCGCTGCTCGCGGAGACCAAGGAGAAGCGCGAGGCGCTCGAGATCGAGTTCGAGCAGACCCTCGCGAACGCGCGCACCGAGTCGGCCAAGATCATCGAAGCCGCCCAAGCCGATGTCGAACGTCTGGGCAAGGAGGCCGAAGCCAAGCGCAAGGCCACCCAGCAGGACTTCGAAGCCACCATGAACGATCGGCGTACCAAGCTGACCCGGGCCATGGAGGAGCTCGAGGCCACCAGTCGCGCCGAAGCCGCCCAGCGGATCAAGGACGCGACCGACGAGTCGAACCGCCTGATCAGCTCCGCCACCCAGACCTCCGAGCGCAAGATCGCGCACGCGAAGGAACTGGCCGAGGAGATGCGCGTGCTGCGCGGCCGGGTGCTCGCCCAGCTGCTCGGTATCCGCGGTCAGCTCGATTCCGTGCCTGCCATGCTCGCCGCGGTCAACCGCGAGAGCGAACTGCTCGACGGCACGCCTGAGCGCAAGTCGATCAGCAACAACGGCAACAAGTCGGTGTCGAGCTCGCGTCAGAACAAGGCCATCCCCGAGGTCGCCGACGAGGACATCGTCGATGAGGACCGCGAGAGCGCTGACGTCAACTAACCAGCTGTCGGACTCGTCACGACATTCACCCGGAAAACCGAAGGCCGCCTCGAATCATCGAGGCGGCCTTCGGTTTTCCGTCGCTCGGGTCACGACCAGCGGCGGGTGATGCCGCGGGTGCGCCTGCCGTTCCAGCAACCCTGGTGCCAGTGCCTGCGGTCGTCCTCGCCGCCCTCGACGGCCCAGGCCACGATGTGGGCGACACCGATCGCGATCTCGTGGTCGCAGCCGGGGCACCGATAGGGCTTCACCGCACGAGCGCCGGGAACCGTTCGCACGACATAGGTTTCGTCGCCCGGACCGTCCTCGGTGCGGCCGTACACATCGCCGATCGGCCTAGGCGCCGTAGAACGTCCGCTGCGCGGTCTACGTCGCGGCATGACACTCCTCCTAGAACAGGCGGAAAACGTTGCTCTCCGTGCCGCGTAGCTCGTCGTAATCGAGCGTGAGGCACCGGATTCCACGGTACTCGGCCAGCGTCTTCGCCTGCGGCTTGATCTGCTGTGCCGCGAACACCCCGGCCACCGGGGCCAGCAGCGGGTCGAGGTTGAGCAGTTCGAGGTACCGGGTGAGCTGCTCGACACCGTCGATGTCACCGCGCCGCTTGATCTCCACCGCCACGGTGGCGCCGTCGGCATCGCGGCACAGCAGGTCCACCGGGCCGATCGCGGTCATGTACTCGCGCCGCACCAGGGTGTACCCCTCCCCGAGCTTCGTCACGTGTTCGGCGAGCAGCTCCTGCAGATGCGCTTCGACGCCGTCCTTCACCAGACCGGGGTCGACCCCGAGCTCGTGCGAGGAATCGTGCTCGATCTCCTCGATGGTGATCCGCAATTCCTCGCCGGCCTTGTTGGTCACCACCCACAGCGCCTTCGCCGTCACCGGCTCGGGAGTCTGCCCCTCCCGCAACGGCCGTACGCCGTCGGGCAAGGCGGCGGGCATCGCGTCCGGCACTTCCTGCTCCACCAACCAGCACGGCGGACTCATCCAGTTCAGCGGCTTGTACGAGCCGCCGTCGGAGTGCACGAGCACCGACCCGTCGGCCTTGATCAGCAACAGCCGACGAGCCATCGGAAGGTGGGCGGTCAGTCGACCGACATAGTCGACCTGGCAACGAGCAATGACGAGGCGCACCCAAGCACTGTAGGCGACAGCCCTGGGAACGCAAAAAGGCCCTCCAACCGAAGTTGGAGGGCCTTTCGCAATGATGTTCCGGCAGTGTCCTACTCTCCCACACCCTGTCGAGTGCAGTA
>NZ_JBSGWE010000016.1:0-34346 GCF_053608825.1 Nocardia sp. NPDC055002 | reverse complement strand
GCGCCGGGCCTGCGCCGGGTCACTCGGGCTTGGTCGGCTCGCCGGCGCCGCTGCCCCGGCGACCCGGCCGCGGACCGGCCACTTCGTGGCCGTCCCTCCCTAGGGGTCGGGAGTGCGGTGGCTGGTGGTGCGGTCATGGCGGATCTGGGGTTGAACGGTGGGGCCGGCTAGTGCGGTAGGGCTGCGGACTTCGGGTGTGTGGAGTCGCTAAGAGTGCGGTAGGGGTGTGGACTTCGGGGTGCGCGGTGTCGCGGGGAGTGCGGTAGAGCTACGGACCTTGGGGTGTGCGGTGTCGCGGGGAGTGCGGTGTGGGTGCGGGCTTCGGAGGCTTCGGTGTGGCTGGGCGGGGAGTGGGGGGCACGCGCTAGTGTGTCGGCTGTGTCTAGACGAGCTGATGGTAGGGCGGATGACGAACTCCGCGACGTGAAGATCACTCGGGGATTCACCACGCACCCGGCGGGGTCGGTGCTGGTGGAATTCGGGCAGACGCGGGTGATGTGCACCGCGAGCGTCACCGAGGGGGTGCCGCCGTGGCGCCGGGATTCGGGGCTGGGCTGGCTCACCGCGGAGTACGCGATGCTGCCCGCGGCCACGCACACGCGCAGTGGGCGGGAGTCGGTCAAGGGCAAGGTCGGTGGGCGGACGCAGGAGATCAGCAGGCTGATCGGGCGCTCGCTGCGGGCCTGCATCGACCTGGCCGCGCTCGGCGAGAACACGATCGCGCTCGACTGCGATGTGCTGCAGGCCGACGGTGGCACGCGCACCGCCGCGATCACCGGCGCCTATGTGGCGCTCTCGGACGCGGTGACCTATCTGGCCGCCGCGGGCAAACTGGCTGACCCGCAGCCGATTTCGTGCATGATCGCCGCGGTGAGCGTGGGTGTGGTCGATGGGCGTGTTCGCCTCGACCTGCCCTACGAGGAAGACTCGCGCGCCGAGGTCGACATGAACGTGGTGGCCACCGACACCGGAACACTGGTCGAGATCCAGGGCACCGGCGAGGGCGCGACGTTCCCGCGATCGACCCTGGACAAGATGCTCGACTCGGCCTTCGCCGGTGCCGAGCAGTTGTTCGCGATCCAGAAGGCGGCGCTGGCACTGCCGTACCCGGGCACCCTGCCCGAGCCGTCCGCGAAGAAGTAGTCGTGGCCGTGCGTGTGCTGGTCGCCAGCCGAAATGCGAAGAAGCTGAAGGAGCTTCGCCGGATCCTCGATGAAGCCGGGGTGGCCGGAATCGAATTGGTGAGCCTGAACGAGGTGCCCCCGTACGAGGAGGCGCCCGAGACCGGCGCCACCTTCGAGGAGAACGCGATCGCGAAGGCGCGTGACGGTGCCGTCGCCACCGGATTGCCCTGCGTGGCAGACGATTCCGGCATCGAAGTCGACGCGCTGAACGGGATGCCGGGTGTGCTGTCCGCTCGGTGGGCGGGCGGCCACGGCGACGACGCCGCGAACAACACCCTGCTGCTCGCCCAGCTGGGCGACGTCCCCGACGACCGTCGCGGCGGCCGCTTCGTCTCCACCTGCGCGCTGGTCCTGCCCGACGGCACGACCACGGTGGTGCGCGGGGAATGGCCCGGCACCATCGCCCGTGAACCTCACGGCGACGGCGGTTTCGGCTACGACCCGCTGTTCCTGCCCGAGGGCGGTACCGGCAGCGCCGCCGAACTCACCCCCGCCGAGAAGGACGCGGTCTCCCACCGAGGCCGCGCGCTCACCCAGCTCATCCCGGCCCTGGCCGCTCTGGCCTGACCGACTCCACAACACAAGCGCCGCCGCTCCGGATCACCGGGGCGGCGGCGCTTGTCGTGGGAGTCAGAGGCTGTACTGCTGCTTCACGTCTTTGGCGTTGCGGTGCTCGACGAAGAACGACAGCAGCGGGATGGTGCCCGCGATCAGAGTGCCGACGGTGCGGCCGATGGGCCAGCGGACCTTCACGGCGAGGTCGGCGGTGACCAGCAGGTAGGCGAAGTACACCCAGCCGTGCACGACCGCGATCCAGCTGGGGGTGTCGACGCCGAAGCCGTACTTGGCGATCATCTCGACGGTGAGCAGCAGCAGCCACAGGCCGGTGACCCAGGCGAGCACGCGGTAGCGCTGCAGGGCCGAGGTGATCTTGGCGATGGGGGCGCTGCCCGCGGGGGCGGCGGTGGCATCGTCGAGCGGCGGTGCGGTGGTGTTGTTGTCGGTCACCCGGCGTTCCTCTCGGGGGAGTGCAAGCCGGCGGTGCGGACCTGCGCATCGATGTCGCTGGCGTGCAGTTGCGCCAGGTACTGGTTGTAGGCGGCCGTTTCCGGGTCTTCGGACTTCGCGGCCTCGGGGCGTTCGGGCAGGATGCCCGCGGGGATCTCGCGCGGCGCCTCGGCCTTGCCCGGACGCGGCGGCGCGGGCTCCTCGGCCTCGCGTTCCAGCCGCACGAACCGCACATAGGCGAACACCGCGAACCCGGCGAACAGCGGCCACTGCAGTGCGTAGCCGAGATTCTGGCCGGTTCCCGACGACGATTCGAACCGCTCCCACTGCCACCAGGCCAACGCCAGACAGCCCAGTGCGGCGACACAGACCAGCGCGATCAGGGCCGGTCGATTGTGCGTCGGGCGCGAAGGTGGAACGGACACGCGCTCCACGGTACCCGCTGGGTTTTTTGGAGCACTGGCGCGCTCGAGTCCGCGGCCCCTGGTGTCCCGAACCCGCCGCTGCGCGGCGGGGCCCTCCTCGAGGTCGGGCCGTGCGGGTCGGGGTCGGTGATGGTGCCTCGGTGTGGCTGGTCAGCGGGTCAGCGCGACGTTCCCGCTTGGAAGGTCTGGCGGTAGGTGGTGGGGGAGACGCCGATGGCGGTGGACAGGTGCTGGCGCAGGGAGGCGGCGGTGCCGAGGCCCGAGTCGGCGGCGACGCGGTCGACGGGGAGGTCCGTGGCTTCGAGGAGGTGGCGGGCGTGGTCGACGCGTCGCTGGGTGAGCCACTGGCCGGGTGGGAGGCCGGTCTCCTCGCGGAAGCGGCGGCAGAAGGTGCGCACGCTCATGCGGGCGTGGGCGGCGAGTTCGGTGAGCGGCAGTGGGCGATCGAGGTGGGTCATGGCCCAGGCGCGGGTGGCGGCGGTCGTCGCGGTGCTGGGTTCGGGGATCGGTCGGTCGATGAACTGGGCCTGCCCACCTTCGCGCCACGGCGGCACGATGCACAGACGGGCGACGTGATTGGCGACCGCGCTGCCGTGATCGCGGCGCAGCAGGTGCAGGCAGGCATCGATCCCGGCGGCGCTGCCCGCCGCGGTGAGGATGCGTCCCTCATCGACGAACAGCACATCGGCATCCATTTTGACCTGCGGGAACAGGGCGCGGAACCGGTCGGCTTGCCGCCAGTGCGTGGTCGCGGGGCGGTCGTTCAGCAAGCCGAGGGCAGCGAGTACGAACGCCGCGGTGCAGATCGACACGATGCGGGTATCCGGTCTGAGCCGACCGAGCGCGTCAGCCAGGTCGGCGGGCATCCACTCCTCCTCTGGGGCGTCACACGCGGAGAAGGGCGGGATCACCACGGTGTCGGCCTCGGCGAGCGCGCTGCTGTCGTATTCGACAGCGATGGTGAAGTCGGCGTTGGTCGACACCGGGGCCCCGTCGAGGCTGCAGGTGCGCACGTCGTAGAGCGCGGCGCCGTCGGGATCGGTCGCCGTGCCGAAGATCCGGGCGGGAATCCCCAATTCGAACGGATAGACCCCGTTCAGCGCCAGAACCACCACGCGATGCATGGCAAGATTCTTGCACATATTGGCTTTCTTGCCACTCGTCGATGATTCGCGCACCCGGCATCGTGGACTTCACACGGCCGGTTCGCAGCGAAACGGCCTGGGAGACACAGGGAGACGCGCCATGCGGGCAATCGGTCAGGACACCTTCGGCGGACCCGAGGTCCTGCGTGTGATCGAGGTCGACAAGCCGAGCCCCGGACCGGCCGAAGTGCTGATCCGCGTACATGCGGCCGGGGTGAACCCGACCGATTCCTGGCACCGCGCCACCGGCGGGCTCCTCGGCGCGATCGCACCGCTGGGCTGGGATGTGTCCGGCGTGGTCGAGGCCGTCGGCGTCGGTGTCACCCTGTTCGCGCCGGGCGACGAGGTCTTCGGCATGCCGCGTCAGCCGCGTGCCGCGGGCGCCTACGCCGAGTACGTCACCGCACCGGCCCGCCACCTCGCGCGCAAGCCGTCGAATCTCACCCACGTCGAAGCCGCCGCGCTGCCGCTCGTCGCGCTCACCGCCTGGCAGGCGCTGGTCGACACCGCCGACGTGCGGCCCGGCCACCGGGTGCTGATCCATGCCGCCGCGGGCGGGGTCGGGCACGTCGCGGTGCAGATCGCCAAGGCGCGCGGCGCGTACGTCGTCGCCACCGCGCGCGCCGACAATCACGACTTCGTCCGCGACCTCGGCGCCGATGAGGTGATCGATTACACCGCAACGGATTTCGTCGACGCGGCCGATGGCATCGACATCGTCGTCGACACCATCGGCGGCGAATACGGCCCGCGCTCGCTGCGAACCCTGCGGCCCGGCGGCATCATCGTGTCGCTGGCTTCCCCGGCGGAAGCGGCCCTGGTGGAGGTCGCCCGCCCGCTCGGCCTGCGGGCCGGGTTCATGATCGTCGAAGCCGACGGCGCGGGTCTGCGCGCTCTCGCGGACCTGGTCGAAAGCGGTGCGCTGCGACCGCACGTGGAAACCGTCCTGCCACTGGAACTCGTGAGCAAGGCCCACGAGATCAGCGACAATCAGCGCACCCGCGGCAAGATCGTGCTCACGGTCACGCAGTGAGGATGATCAGAACTTGTAGCTGATCCCGGTCATCCGCTCGGATTCCTCCCACAGCCTGCGCAGCAGCTCGGGATCGCGTGAGATCTTGCTCGACGGGCACGCCTCGACCGGTCCCTGTGACTGCATCAGCCGGTTGGGTCCCCAGTACACGGTGGGGTCGGCGTCCGGCTCGGTGGCCGCGAACAGGGTGGAGTGGGCGGCCTTGTGTGGTGGGTGGCCGATGAGCTTGATGAACGGTTTGCTGACCTTGTCGAGGGGGGTCTCGGTGCGGGCGAACAGGTCCGTGGCCGAGACCCCGGGGTGCACGGCGTAGGACTTCTTCGCCGACCCGGCCTCGGTGAGCCTGCGCTGGAGTTCACGGCCGAACATCAGGTTGGCGAGCTTGGCCTGGGCGTAGGCGAGATTGCGCTGGTAGCGGCGGTTCTCGTAGTTGAGGTCGTCGATCCACAGCTTCGGGGTCTGCTTGTGCGCGATGCTGGCGAGCGAGATCACCCGGTCGCGAACGCGGTCGAGCAGCAGTCCGGTGAGCGCGAAGTGGCCGAGGTGGTTGACGCCGAACTGCGTCTCGAACCCGTCGGCGGTGCGCGAGAACGGGATGTTCATCAGGCCCGCGTTGTTGATCAGCACATCGAATTCGCCCTGCTGTGCGGCGAATTCGCGTACAGAGGCCAGATCGGCCAGGTCGAGCGCGGCCACCCGCACGTCACCGGGGATGGCGTCGGCGATCGGCTGCGCTTTGCTCGCGTTGCGGCAGGCCATGATCACCGTGGCGCCCTTGCCTGCGAGCACCTTGGTGGTCTCGGCACCGAGGCCGCCGTTGGCCCCGGTGATCACGAACGTGCGCCCGGACTGGTCCGCGATGTCAGTTGGTTTCCATGCCATGCTCCTATCTTACTCTGGAGTAAGATAGGAGGGAAGGTCAGCCCAGCAATCCGGTCAGCGTACGGGTACAGGCGGGTTTACGCAGCTTGATCATGGCTTTCGCCTCGATCTGGCGCGCCCGTTCGCGGGAGAAGCCGAGCGCCGAACCCACCTCCTCCAGCGTGCGGCCCTCGCCGCGGTCGAGGCCGAAACGCAGTCGGATGACGGCGGATTCGCGCTCGGTGAGCCCCGCCAACGCCGCCTCCACGTAGCCCCCGAGCATCCGCGCCGCGACCACATCCGCCGGCGCGGGCGTGGTGTCGGGCAACAGTGAGCCCAGATCGGTGTCCTCGCCGACGGGCGCGTGCAGCGACACGGGCTCGGCTTCGTGCCGCAGCACCGCCGCTACCTGCGCGACGGTGAGGTCGGCGCCCGCGGCCAGTTCCTCGGTGGTGGCCGCGCGCCCCAGCTGATGCGCCAGCTCGCGCCGCACCCGGATCACCCGATGCAGGACATCGGCCACATTCGAGGGCAGCCGGATCGTGCGCCCCTGATCGGTGAGTGCGCGCCCGATCGACTGCCGGATCCAGAACGTCGCGTAGGTGGAGAGCTTGAGGCCGCGCTCGTGGTCGAACTTCTCCACCGCACGCATCAGCCCCAGCGTGCCCTCCTGGATCAGATCGAGCAGCGACATCCCGGTGTTGGTCGGGAACCGGCGCGCGATGGAGACGACCAGGCGCAGATTCGCCCGCACCATGTGATCTTTCGCGCGCAGTCCGTCGAGTTCGGTGCGGCGCAACAGTTCTCGTCGTGCGGCGGTGAGTTCGGCGCCGGCCGCATCGATCTCGGCACGCGCGGCCGAGCCCGCGGCGATCCGCGCACCGAGGGCGTATTCCTGTTCGGCGGTCAGCAGGGGCGTGCGCCCGATGGCGGTCAGGTAGTCGCGAATGGGGTCGGCGGTGACGGTGGTGGTCAAGAGAACTCCCGTTCGATGTGGGGCTGGTGACCGGTGGGGCGACGGCGCCCCACCGGTCGGGTTACGCGGGGATCGCAGTGACTACTTGCCGGGAATCCGGATCGGGCGGCGCACGGCCGTCGACCGGGTCTGCGCGCCGCGAATGGCCGAGCCGGTTCCACGTCGCCGGTGCGCCGGGAAAGACGCTTCGACGCGGCGGGCCGCCCGGGGTCGGCCGGGCAGGGGGAGGGGTTGCGGCGCGGTCATGATCTCGCGGACCGCGTCGTCGAGTGAACGTCGCATCGTCGTGAATCGGGCCATATCGGCTGCTCCTTCGGTGGTGGAACGGGTGTTGAGGGGCTCGGCGGCGATATCGGGTCCGTGCGGCATGCGCTGTCTCCTTCGATCGTGTCGCTTGCGGCGACGGACATAAACTTAGAACGAACCTAAAAATATGTCAAGAACAAATTTAGGACGAGTTCAGATATGCTGGTGACATGACGACGCAGCAGGGCCTCCGTGCCAGGAAGAAGCAGCAGACCAGGCAGCAGATCTCGGACCGGGCGACCGAGCTGTTCCTGGCTCGCGGATTCGATCAGGTGACCATCGCCGAGGTGGCCGCGGCCGCCGATGTCTCGAAGATGACGGTCACCAACTACTTCCCCCGCAAGGAAGACCTGGCGCTCGACCTCGGCGAGATCTACATCGAGCAACTCGCGTCGATCGTCCGGGAACGCGCGCCAGGCCAGTCGGCACTGGCCGCGCTGCGCCACGCTTGCCTGGCAGCCATAGCGGCGCAAGACCAGCTCATCGGCTTCAGCGGCGAGCCGTTCGCCAGGATGATCGCCGACAGTCCCGCGCTGACCGCGCGCGGGCGCGATCTACACGACGCCCGTCAGCTGGCATTGGCCGACGCACTCGCCGCCGAGACGGGTGCCGCGCCCGATGACATCACCCCGCGCGTTGCCGCGGCCCAGATCGCCGGCGTGCAGCGAGTGCTGTTCAACGAGATCATGCGCCGCACCCTCGAAGGCGAATCCAACGCCGAGATCGCCGCCGCGCTGACTCGCGATGCCGAGATCGCGTTCGACACGCTCGAACCCGGCCTGGGAAACTACGCCGTCCGCTGAGCGATCGGTGGCGATTGCTGCCGTGTCACTGAGCTCTCGCGCAGGGCCTGAAAGCCCATACTGAGGCATGCCGGATGGTGTTGCTGTGGACAAGCCCGTCGAGCCGATGAGTAAGGCGAAGATCAATATCGTCTTCGCGACGGTGGTGCTCGGCATGCTCATGGCCGCCCTCGACCAGACCATCGTGTCGGCGGCGCTGCCCTCGATCGTCGCCGACCTCGGCAGCGCCGGGCACATGGCCTGGGTGGTGACCGCGTATCTGCTCGCCGAGGCCGTCGCGACCGTGCTCGCGGGCAAGCTCGGCGACCTGTTCGGCCGCAAACTGCTGTTCCAGATCAGCGGCATCATCTTCATCGCGGGCTCGGCGCTGGCCGGCGTCGCGGGCGGCATGGGCGTGCTGATCGTGGCGCGCGGAATCCAGGGCGTCGGCGCGGGCGGGCTGATGGTCACCTCGATGGCCCTGATCGCCGACACCATTCCGCTGCGTGAACGCGGCAAGTATCAGGGCGCCCTCGGCGCGGTGTTCGGCGTGACCACCGTCGTCGGGCCCACCCTGGGCGGGTTGTTCACCGACCACGCGAGCTGGCGCTGGTGTTTCTACGTGAATGTGCCGATCGCGATCATCATGGTGGTGATGGCGGCGCGCACCCTGCCGCACCTGCGCGCGGTGACCCGGCCGGTGATCGATTACCTCGGCATCGGCCTGATCGCGCTCGGTGTGTCGTCGCTGATCCTCGGACTCGAGTTCGGCGGTAGCGAATATCCGTGGGGCTCTTGGCAGATCATCGGCTTGTTCGTGCTCGCCGCCGTGCTGATCACCGGATTCGTGCTGGTGGAGAACCGCGCGAAGGAGCCGATGCTGCCGATGCGGTTGTTCGGCAGCCGCGTGTTCACCGTGTCGTCGGTGCTCAGTTTCATCGTCGGTTTCGCGATGCTCGGCTCGATGACCTATCTGCCCGCCTATCTGCAATATGTCGACGGGGCGACGGCGACGATCTCCGGCGTCCGCACCCTGCCGCTGGTGGTCGGCCTGTTCGTCACCTCGGTCTTCTCCGGTCAGGTCGTCGGCAAGACCGGGCAGTACCGGTACTTCCCGGTCGTCGGCATGGCGGTGATGGCGGTCGGCCTCGCCCTGATGTCGACGATGGGCCGCGGCACCAGCGTGTGGCTGGAATCGCTGTACATGCTGATTCTGGGTGCCGGGCTGGGCCTGTCGATGCAGGTGCTCACCATCGTCGTGCAGAACACCGTGCCCTACGCCGATCTGGGCACCGCCACCTCGGGGGTCACCTTCTTCCGCACCCTGGGCAGCGCGTTCGGCACCGCGGTCTTCGGCACGCTCTACAACAACAAGAGCAAACCCGCGCTGGCGGAGGCATTGCAGCAGGCCCCCGGCGTCTCACCGGAGGTGGCGGCGAACCCGAAACTGCTGCGTGAGCTACCGCTCGAGCAGTCCGCGCCGATCATCGACGCCTACGCGAATTCGATCGACTACGTGTTCCGCTGGGTTGTTCCGGTGGCGCTGGTCGGTTTCGTCGTCGCCTGGTTCCTGCCGCAGGTGCGGTTGCGTGACAGCGCTCGCCACGGCGCGGCCGACGTCGGTGAGGGTTTCTCGGTGCCCGATTCGCACGACCGGGTGGTGCAGCTGGAACGCTCGGTCGCCACGACGGTGCGCAAGGCCAGGGCGGAGAAACCGCTCATCCCCCAGCTCATCACGGCCTCGGGTAGCACGCTGAGCCCGGACTCGGTGTGGGCGCTGGGGCAGGTGTACCTGTACTCCAAGGAAGAGGTGCCCGCCACGGTGTATGCCATCGCCTACCGGCACCGGCTGCCGGTGGAGGTGCTGTCGCCGGTCTTTCGGCAGGCCGTCGATGCGGGTCTGCTGCACGACGACGGGGGCACCCTGTCGCTGACCGCCGACGGCGACAACGAGGTCGACAAGCTGCGCGCGGGCTGGCGCCGCTGGCTCGGCGACCGCCTCGACGACTGGAATTCGGAGGACCCGGTCGACCGCGCGCTGCTCGACGAGGCGCTGTCGAAGATCGCGGCCAAGCTGCTCGACCAGGGCGCTGATAGCAGCGAGGTATCGAAAGTCTGATTTCAGTTGTCCACTCCGCTGAACGAGCCTTGCCGCGGAATACTCGTAGACATATATTCGTAGACGAGTAAGGAGGCAGTCATGGCGACCAAGCGCAAAGTGAACAACCTGCTGGCGCTCGCCGTGCTCTCGGTGATCGTGCAGCGCCCGATGCACCGCTACGAGATCGCCGCCACCCTGCGTGCCCACGGCAAAGACCGCGACATGGACATCAAATGGGGCTCGCTCTACACCGTCGTGCAGAACATGGAGAAGGCCGGATTCCTCGAGGTCATCGGCAGCGAACGCGACGGCGCGCGCCCCGAGCGGGTGATCTACCGGATCACCGACGCCGGTCGCGCCGAGATGGCGGACTGGACCCGCGAACTGCTCGCCGCACCCGAGCCCGAACACCACCGCTTCACCGCGGGTCTGTCGATTCTGGCGGTGCTGCCGCCGGATGAGGTGATCGTCCTGCTCGGCACGCGCATCGCGGCGCTGGAGCGAACCATCGAGACCACCAGGGCCGAGCTCGGCGCGCTGACGCTGCCCCGGTTGTTCGTCGTCGAATCCGAATTCGGCCTGGCGATGCTGGAAGCCGAGGCGAACTGGGCGCGTTTCCTGCGTGACGAACTGGCCGCGGGCACCTTCGAAGGCCTCGAACTCTGGCGGCAGTGGCATGCCGACGGCATGCCCACCGAACAGATCCCCGAACTCGGCGAGAGGGGGAACGGCTAGCTCGACCCCGAAGACCCCGGACCCGGTGGCGTGCGGCAACACCCCACCGAGCCCGAGATACCGTCCCGCAACCAGGCGCACCCGGCCACGAGGTGAGGCAACCACAGGATAGCTGGGTGACGCCGACATCAGATCTGGAGATCACCCATGTCCACCACCCGTTCCGCATTGATCATCGGCGGCGGCATCGCCGGACCCGTCACCGCCACCGCCCTGCACAAGGCAGGCATCCAGGCCCACGTGTACGAGGCATACTCCGGTCCCTCCGAGGGCATCGGCTCCGGGCTCGCGCTGGCGCCCAACGGTGTCGCGGCGCTCGACATCATCGGCGCCGGCGACGCGGTGCGCGAGATCGCCCTGCCGGTCGCGCAGATGCGGCTGCGCGTCAGCGGCCGCGAACACGTCGTGCCGGTGCTGGCCGACCAGCCCCCGCTGCAGGCCGTCGACCGTGGCGAATTGCACCGCACGCTGCACGATCACGCGGTCGCCGCGGGCGTGCCGTTCAGCTACGACAAGCGGCTGGTGAGCGTCGACGAACACCCCGACGGCGTCACCGCGCACTTCACCGACGGCTCCACCGCGACCGCCGACATCCTCGTCGGCACCGACGGGATCCGTTCCACCGTGCGGGGTCTGATCGATCCGGCCGCACCGGGACCCGACTACACCGGCATGCTCGGCTTCGGCGCCATGGTCGACTGCGACCTCGACCTGCCCGACGACACCATGGTGTTCGCCTTCGGCGCCAAGGCCTACTATCTGTACTGGAAGCATGCCGACGGCCGCGTGACGTGGGGCGCGAATCTTCCCAGCAAGCAGTACCTTTCGCTCACCGAAGCCCGCGCTGTCGCCGCCGAACACTGGCTCGAGGTGCTACGCGAGACCTACGCCGCCGACTCGCCCGGTGCCGAATTCGCCCGCCGCACCACGGCGCGGAACCTCGAGATCACCGGCGCCCTGCACATCATGCCGCCGGTGCCGCACTGGTATCGCGATCGCATGGTGCTGGTGGGCGACTCGGTGCACGCTCCGTCGAACAGCTCCGGACAGGGCGCGTCACTGGCGATCGAGAGCGGCGTGCAGCTGGCGCGGTGCCTGCGCGATATCGCCTCGCCCACCGAGGCTTTCGCTGTCTACGAGCAGTTGCGCCGGGCCAGGGTGGAGGGGGTCGCGGCGCGCGCGGCGAAGATCAACCACAGCAAGACACCGGGCCCGATCGCCCGCAAGGTGATGAACGCGGTGATGCCGCTGATGGTCAAAACGGTGATGAACCCGGAGAAGACGATGGGTACCGAACGTCGATACCGCATCGACTGGGACGCGCCGGTCCAGGATGAACTCGCCACTGCCGCAGGCTGATCCGTCCGCCCTCGGTTGCCGCGCTGCGGCGATCGAGGGCGCACCGGTACTTGCCCGACGGCGCGATCAGCGACGGGTCGCGCGCAGCGCGAGAATGCGCGCGGTCTCCGCGTCGGCGGGCAGGAACGCCTCGAGGTGGAGTTCGGCGAGGGTGACATCGGTGGCGGTCGCGAACGAGGTGAGCGTGGTGATCAGACGGAGGTCGCCGTCTGGGGTACGCAGGTGCAGGGGGACGGCGAAGCCGACGTGGTCGGGCCCTGGGCACGGAGCGGGGAGGTAGCCCGCCAGTTCGGCGATGAGCTGGTCGAGGGCTGGATCGGGCGTGTGGGCGGCGCGGTTTCGCAACGAATCCATGATGTGCCTGCCCCAGTCCGGCAGGTTGCGCACGCGCGGGGCGACGCCGTCGGGGTGCAGGGCCAACCGCAGGATGTTGATCGGCGCGACCAGCAGTTCCGGGGCCACGTCCTCGGTGAACAGGTCGAAGGCGGCATTGGCCGTGACGAGTTCGCCGCGCGGGCGAGCGACCAGCGCCGGATACGGCAGATGCCCGTCCAGCACGGCGGTGATCGCCGCACGAACGGGCGCCAATTCCGGAGCCGCCAGATCACTTTCGGGGAAGACGGGTGCGAACCCCGCGGCCAGTAGCAAGGTGTTGCGGTCGCGCAGGGACAGCTCGAGCGATTCGGCCAGCCGCACCACCATCGTGCGTCCCGGTTGCGATCTGCCCTGCTCGAGGAAGCTCAGATAGCGCTGGCTGGTCTCGGCCCGGATCGCCAGGTCGAGCTGGCTGACCCGGCGCAGAGTGCGCCAGTGACGCAGTTGGGGGCCGAATCCGGTCGATGGCGGGGCAGCGGTCATGAACTGAGTGAACCGCGTCGACGGCCGCCACCATTCCCGCCGGGAATCAGCCTCCGGCGCCACCTCGCAGAACCGATCGGTCGATGCGGCACCGATCCCGACGAGCACCTGCCCATACCCTCCGGGGAATCGCGCGGTGACGCCGTCACCGACAGAGTTGTCCAATGCCTGACAACGACATCCACCCTGATCACGCCGTCGCCTACCACCTCGACGGCGGTCTCACACGGTCCGCGCAGCAGCGGCCGGAACCGGGCCCGCACCAGGTCCTGATCCGGGTCCGCGCCGCGTCGGTGAACCGCCGCGACCTGATGCTGATGGACGGCACCTACCCGCTGCCCGCTACCGCGGGCATCATCCCGCTCTCCGATGGTGTCGGCGAGGTGATCGCGCTCGGCCCCGGGGTGACCCGTGCGGGAATCGGCGACCGGATCACCGCGAGTTACTTCGTCCACTGGGTCGACGGTCCGCAAACCCTCGCCACCGCCGCCGAACAGTACGGCGCGAACTACGACGGATTTCTCGCCACCTACGCGCTCATCGAAGAGGATTCGATCGTGCACGTGCCCGCCCATCTCACCGACGCGGAGGCGGCGACCCTGAGTTGCGCGGGCCTGGTGGCCTGGTCGGCGCTCACCACTCCCGGCCCGCCCGCACCCGGTGCGCGCGTGCTCACCGTCGGCAGCGGCGCGGTGGCGCTGTACGCGATCCAGTTCGCGAAAATCCTCGGCGCCGAGGTCATCTCGATCACCTCCAGCCAGGCGAAGGCAGACCGGTTGCGCGCGCTGGGCGCCGACGCGGTGATCGACCGCACCGTGACCCGGAACTGGGGTGACGCCGTGATGGACATGACCGGGACCGGTGCCGAGCACATCGTCGACGCGGTCGGCCTGCCCACGCTCGAACAATCGGTGCGCGCGGGCGCGTACAACTCGATGGTGACGATGGTCGGCGCGATGGCGCCCGCCCCGGGAACCACACTGCCGGACAACCCGTTCGGCTCCTCCTACCTGGCCATCCGGCGCATCGCGGTCGGCAGCCGCGCCGGTTTCGAGGCGATGAACCGTGCGATCACCGAGCACCGCCTGCGCCCGGTGATCGACCGCGAATTCGCGGTCGACAAGGCCGCCGACGCCTACGACTACCTGCGGTCGGGTGCCTCGTTCGGCAAGGTGGTGATCGCGGTGGGTTGAGGGCACAGCCCGCGGGTGAAGGCGGTGACGCACAGGACGAGCCACAGCAACCCGATGATCCAGCCCGCGAGCACGTCGGTGGTCCAGTGGACGCCCAGATAGATGCGCGACAACCCGACGGCGACGGGAAAGACGATCGCGAACACGGTGGCGCTCACCCGGACCCAGTGCCTGCGCAGACGGGGGATCACCGCGATCGCCACGATGCCGACCACCACCGTGGAACCGAGCGTGTGGCCCGACGGATACGACAGGCTCGGTTCGAAGACCAGCCGGGACGCCTCGGGCGGTCGATGACGCCCGACGAGGCGTTTGATCACCCACACCAGCACGCCCGCCCCCAGCGAGGTGATCGCGACCAGGGCGGCCACCGGCAGATTGCGGCGCAGCGCGAACCAGCCGACGGTGACCACCGCCAGAATCGTCATCGACAGTGTGTCGCCCAGGTCGGTGATCACCGTGGCGATGTCGGTGAGCGCTTCGCCGCGGTGCGCGATCATCCAGTCGAGTACCGCGGTGTCCATCGCGCTGACGCCGCTGGTGACCTGCCAGGTGAGAGCGGTGATCAGCACCGCCGCGGTCGCGATCATGGCCACCAGGATCGGTGTCCGGCGGCAGAGCGAGGTCCAGGCGACCTCGGTGGGCGGTGGTTGTCGATAGGCAGTCGGCATAGCTACCAGATTGCCAGCTCGCGCCTCAGGCTTCGAAGACCACCGTGTTTCCCGCGACGTCGCGGGTGCCCGCGTCCTTCTTGATCGCCTTCACCAGGTCGGCGACGCAGTCCCAGGTGCGCGGCGGCTCGCCCTCGATATTGCCGATCGTGTACCAGGTATCGGTGCCGCGATAGCGGACGAGGCCCTTGCCCGCGTCGTCGAGCATGACATCGAGCTCGCCGGACACCGTCCCTTCCTCTTCGGTCATGACGGCGCTCTCGGCGGTGATCTCGATGGGCTCGCTTATTTGAACTCTCCTCGGCGGAGGCAGTCATCGACTGCGGTGCGCAACGCGGTGTGCTCTGCGGTGTCAACGGTCAAGGCGTATTTTACCTTCACCTTGACGTAATGCTCGACATAGGCGCACCGGAAGTTGCCGGGCGGCAAGTAGTTCGCGGGGTCCTGATCGCCCTTGGAACGGTTCGCCGACGGGTCGGCGGCGACCAGGTTCATCGAGTCGTTGGCGATGCGGCGGCGGGTGTCCTCGTCGCGGTCGGCCGCGCCCGATCGCCATGCTTCGGCAAGGGCCACAATGTGTTCGGCGTCGACCTTGGACGGGTCGGTGATGAACTTGTACGGCCCGAGCTGCCCGGTCTTCTTGTCGATGAAGCCGTAGTGGTCCTGCCAGCCGCCACCGGCCGCCACCTTCAGGTCGCAGGTCTTGGCGTCGAGGGTGACCTTGCCGTTGGCGTCGCGCAGCATCATCACTTCGCGGCTGGTGCATTTCGTGTACTGCGCCAGGTCGCCGGTGAAGCCGTGCTCGGGCTTGTTGGTGTCCCAGTGCGGGAACTTCTCGCGCGTGTAGCCCGTCATCGGGCCTTCCTTCGCGACGACGAGAGTGGCGACCAGATCGCCGACTTCCTTGCCCGACACCGTCGCCGCGCCCGCGGAACCCGGACCGGGCGCGGTCGGACTCACCTTGTCCAGGAACGTGTTCGCGAGGGTGACCACCACGGCGATAACCGCCGCCGCGGCTAGGGCGAGCAGGGCTCGACCCAGGGGAGAACCGCTGATCGAAGACCACTTCATGCCCGTACCACCCAGATGCTCCGTCGAAAAATGAACCGGCACAACCTAACGGCCGCGCCGGGTGTCGTCAGTGATTGTCCGCTATGAGGTTCCGCACAGCACAGCGTGAACTGATTGCGGCTCAATAGCGTTCATCTATCGACGGAGGTGACCGTCGGCGCCGAGGCGCAAACCGATGGTGACGTAGATCACAATCGATCAGTCGGGCAGTGATCCCGATTCGGGCGGAATGCCGGTGTCCAGGAAGCGGATCAGGCGTGCGATGCGGGCGGCATGGTCGACGCAGCGCTGAAATTGGCTGCCGAGCAACGCCATATCGATCGCGGCTTCGGTGCTCACGTCGGCTTCGGTGAGGGCGGTGCGCAATTGCTTGCACAGCGTCTCCATCGCCTCGACATCGGAGCCGTCACCGGCCGCGAACCGCCCGCTCGCCACCGACGCGCTCACCCGCGCCACGCACCCGGCCGCGAGCGTGCCCATCGACACGAGTTCGGCGATCACCGGTGCGGGCGCGACCGCGGCCGGATGAGCCCGATAGACGTACTGCCCAGCGGTTTCGGTGCGCCGGCCGATCCGCGACAGCTCACCGGCGACCTGAATCGCGGTCACCACGTGACGCAGATCGCGCGCCACCGGCGCCTGCAACGCGAGCAGCGCCATGGTGCGGGATTCGCAGGCGGCGAACATCAGCTGTAGTTGCTCGTCGAGCGCGAACACCTCGTAGGTGGCCGCGAGGTCGGCGCCGGCCAGCGCCTGGGTAACCCGCTCGGTCGCGTCATGGGCGACGCGCGACATCAGGGTGAGGTCGTTGGCCAAAGCGACGAGCTCGAGGGTGAACTGGGTCCGCACGCGCTGAATTGTTCCCCATCGAGGGGGCGTGAGTGAATCCATCGCCGAGATCCGTGCGGTGACGATTCCGGGTGTGCCCGGCCGTAGCTGGAAGGATGGGGGTCATGATTGCCGCGTTGACGACTAAATGGACCCTGTACGTGCCCATCCTCGCCGCGCTCGTGCTCGTACTCAGCTGGGGGCGTTCCGTACCGGGATTGATCGTCGCGCTGGTGAGTGTCGCGCTGGTCGGCGCGGTGCTCTCGGCGGTCTATCACGCGGAGATCGTGGCCCACCGGGTCGGTGAACCCTATGGCTCGCTGGTCCTCGCGGTGGCGGTGACCGTGATCGAGGTGGCGCTGATCGTCACGATGATGATCTCCGGCGGCGACAAGGCGGCCTCGCTCGCTCGCGACACCGTGTTCGCCGCGGTGATGATCACCTGCAACGGCATCTTCGGGTTGGTGCTGCTGGTCGGCGCGCTGCGCAGGCGGGTGGCGGTGTTCAACGCCGAAGGCACCGGCGCGGCGCTGGCCACCGTCGCGACCCTGGCCACGCTGAGTCTGGTGTTGCCGACCTTCACCACCAGCGCGCCGGGCCCGGAGTTCTCGCCCGCGCAGCTCGCCTTCGCCGCGGTCGCGTCGCTGGCGCTCTACGGGCTGTTCGTGATGGTGCAGACGGTGCGCCACCCCGACGACTTCCTCCCGGTGGAGGACGGCGGCGCGGTCGACGACAGCGACACCCACAGCCACGCGCCGTCCAACAAGGTCGCGCTGATCAGCCTCGGGATGCTGGTACTCGCCCTGGTGTGCGTGGTCGGCCTGGCCAAGGTGGTTTCGCCCGCGCTCGAATCGGCGGTGGCCTCGGCCGGATTGCCGCAGTCGGCGGTGGGTGTGGTGATCGCGATGCTGGTGCTGTTGCCCGAGACGATCGCCGCGGTGAACTCCGCGCGCCGCAATCAGGTGCAGATCGGTTTGAACCTGGCACTCGGCTCGGCGATGGCCAGTATCGGTCTGACCATCCCGGTGATCGCGATCGCGACCATCTGGTTGAGCGGGCCGCTGGTGCTGGGTCTGGGCGCCACGCAGATGGTGCTGCTCGCACTGACCGTCGTGGTGAGCACGCTGACGATCGTTCCCGGCCGCGCGACCCTGCTGCACAGTGGTGTTCACCTGGCGTTGTTCGCGGCGTTCGTGTTCCTGGCCGCAAGTCCGTAGCTGGGGTGTTGCGGATCACATGGTGGGTCGACCTGTCATGGAAACCGCGGAAAAGCGACCAGGGTCACCCACTGGAAATTTTGTTGTGACGCAGAGTACCGGTTAGCTTGCTGGAGTTGGCACCGACGCCGAAGCCAGAGAGTGCGGTATGAAAATCACCAAGCCCCGTGCTTCACGAGCGGCCCGGAGGCATCTCTGATGCCTACCGATCTGCACTCCGCGAAGCCGGATTCCGCTACCCAGATCGTCCGCAAGAATTTCACCGACACCGTCGTGTCGTCGCTGCGGACCTTCGGGCGTGCGGTCGATCTCGCACAGCAATCGGTCGGCGGCTCGTTCTCCGACATCGCCCGCAGGCAGTTCCAGTGGCGGGAGACCCTCGTGCAGGCCTGGCGCCTGATCACGGTCACCGCCATTCCCGCGATCCTGATGGCGATCCCGTTCGGCGTGATCGTCTCGGTCCAGGTCGGCAACCTGATCCACAGCCTCGGCGCCGACTCCATGCTCGGCGCCACCGGCGGCCTCGGCGTGATCAAGCAGGGCGCGCCCATCGCCACCGGCTTCCTGCTCGGTGGCGCGGGCGCGGCGGCCATCGCGGCCGACCTCGGCGCGCGCACCATCCGCGAGGAGATCGACGCGCTCAACACCATGGGCATCAACCCCGTGCACCGGCTCGTCATCCCGCGCCTGGCCGCCATGCTGCTGGTCGCGCCGATGCTCAATGTGCTGATCATCTTCGTCGGCGTGCTGGCCGGGTACGCGGTCGCCGTCGGCGGTCAGGGCGTGACCCCGGGTAGCTACTGGTCGACGTTCGGTTCGTTCGCGACCGCCGGTGACGTGTGGGTCTCGCTGCTCAAGGCGCTGATCTTCGGCTTCCTGGTCGTGATCATCTCCTGCCAGCGCGGACTGGAAGCCAAGGGCGGACCGCGCGGTGTGGCCGACGCGGTGAACGCGGCGGTGGTGCTCTCGGTGGTCTCGATCGCCATCGTGAACCTCCTCGCAAGCCAGATCAGTGCCATGTTCCTGCCGACGAAGTTGGCGTGATGGCTGCCTCGTCGTACATCCCCACCTCGCTGCACTGGCTGCGCAAGCCCGCCCGCATCGGCAAGCGGATCGTCACCGCCGGTGAATCGCTCGGCTTCGTCGCGGTGTTCGTCTGGCAGGTGCTGTCCTCGGTGCCGCTGACGCTGCGCCGCTACCGGGACGAGACGCTGCGCGCGGTCACCGATATGACCTGGGGACGCGGGTCGATCATCGTCGGCGGCGGCACCGTCCCGATGATGATCGTGCTCGGCCTGGTGATGGGCGCCTCGGTGGGCGTCGAATCGTTCGCCTCACTCGACATGCTCGGCATGGGCCCGGTCACCGGCGTGATCTCGGCCTACGCGACCACCCGCGAGCTGGCCCCGATCGCGGCGGCCATCGGCTTCGCCGCACAGGCGGGCTGCCGGATCACCGCCGAGATCGGCGCGATGCGCATCTCCGAGGAGATCGACGCGATCGAGGCGCTCGGCCTGCGTTCGGTGCCCTACGTCGTCACCACCAGGGTGATCGCCGGCGCCATCGCCATCGTGCCGACCTTCCTGATCGCGCTGATCCTGGCCTACGGCGCCTGCCGCGGGCTGCTCACCATGGTCTACGGGCAGTCGGCCGGTGTGTACGACCACTACTTCTTCCAGTTCATCTCGGGCTTCGACATGATCGCCGCGGTGATCAAGGTGGCCGTGTTCGGCACGGTGGTGATCCTGGTGCACGCCTACTTCGGGTTCTTCGCCACCGGCGGCCCCGAGGGGGTCGGCATCGCCTCCGGTCGCGCGGTGCGCGCCAGCTCGGTGGCCATCATCGCCATCGACATGGTCCTGACGATCATGCTCTGGGGCTTCAACTCGGCGATCAGTTTTACGGGGTGAGAAGAGTAGATGCCTAACTATGGAATGCCCGGCGTCGCGGCCGATCGGCGCACGTCGCGGCTGACCGGCGTGATCATCCTGTCGGTGATCGCGGCCATCGCACTCGCCTACGTCACCTACTCGAATCTGCGCGCCGAAGACGGCCTGCGCATCGCCCTGCACACCGAACACCTCGGTGACGGCATCAGCGCGGGCAGCCAGGTCCGCGTCGACGGCGTGACGGTCGGCGAGGTCGCCGAGGTGACCCCCGGCGAGCGCGGCACCCAGCAGATCGCGCTGCTGCTCGACACCGAGCGACTGGTCGGCATCGACGACAGCCTCGCGATCGACTACGCCCCGACCAACCTGTTCGGCATCGCCGAGATCGAATTGCGCCGTGGCGCGGGCGGTTCGCCGCTGCGCGAGGGCGCGGTCCTCGACCTCACCGGCACGAACAACGACCGGGTCTACGACGCGACGATGAGCGCCATCCTGCGCAGCCTCTCGCAGGTCGGCATGACCGTGACCAGCCCCCAGATGGCCACCGTCATCTCCCAGCTGGCCGCTGACTTCAAGGCCTTCACCCCGCTGGTGCAGGCCCTGATCACGGTCGCCAAGACCCTCGCCGACAACCAGGACGTGATGCCGTCGGAGCTGTTCGGCAAGCTCGGTCCCGCCTTCGACGGCGGCGGCGAGTTCGCGAGCGCCACCATGAAGGTGATCGACCAGCTCAGCGACATCCGGGTGACCCAGGTCGACAAAGAGCGCTACGACATCGGCGTCGGGGTGATCGGCGGCTCCATCCTGCCCGCGCTCACCACCACCGTGAGCACCGCGGGCGGGCACTTCGCCGAGACCACCGACATGCTCGCGCCGATGCTGCTCGCGCTGGCGCAGATGTCGCCGAATCCGAGCCGGACCGGCGCCGATCTCACCGCCCTGCTGCAGAATCTGCGCGGCGCGATGCCCGACAGCCCTAACGGTCCTGTCCTCAATCTCGACGTCGAGCTCAGCGGTGTCCCCGGCATCGCGGTGCCGCTGTTCGGAAAGGCGGGTGGGCGATGAAGATTCGCGGAACCGCACTGCGCCTCGGCGTCTTCAGCCTGGTGATGATCGCCATCCTCGGCATGGTGTTCACCCTGATCAAGCGCCCGGTCGACGGCGACACCGTCGCCCATGACGCACTGTTCACCGACGCCAACGGCCTCAAGGTCGGCAACGACGTGCGGATGTTCGGCGTGCAGGTGGGCAAGATCGAGAAGATCAGCCTCGAAGGCGACAAGGCCAAGGTCGCGATCACGGTCAAGACCGACACCCCGATCTACGACAACTCCAAGCTGGCCATCCGCTACCAGAACCTCACCGGCCAGCGCTATATCGACCTGCAGCAGGCGCCGAACCCGGGCAAGACCATCGCGGCAGGGGCACGGATCGGCGCCAACATGACCGTCCCGTCCTTCGACGTGACCAGTCTGTTCAGCGGCCTCAAGCCGGTGCTCGCCACGCTGTCGCCCGAGGCGATCAACCAGTTCACCGCCAGCATGCTCGCCGTGATCGAGGGCGATGGCACGGGCCTGGGCCCCGCGCTCACCGCGATCGATCAGCTCGCGAGCTACGCCGACGACCGTCAGCAGGTGATCAGCACGCTGATCCACAACCTGTCGGAGCTGTCCGAACGCCACGGCGGCAAGGTCGGGCACCTGGTGCCGCTGCTGGCCCGGCTCACCGACATCTTCGAGGCGATGCAGCGCAATATCGGCGGTGTCGCGCAGTTCGCGATGACCGCGCCCTCGGTGCTGGCGCCGGTGGACCGGTTGCTCGCCTCGCTCGGCTTGGTCGAGGGCGGCGGCGCCGATGTCGACGCGATGATCCGCGCGCTGTTCCCCAATCCACAGGAAGCCGTCGAGGTGTTCGGCAAGCTCCCCGGTCTGCTGGCCACGGTCGACGCCTCGCTCGCGCGCGGTTTCGCCGACTTCACGCCGCACTGCAGCAACGGCGCCGCCGAGGTGCCCGCGCCGCTACAGGTGCTGATCGCCGGACAGAAGGTCACCGTATGCAACCGCTGAAGAAGCTCACCGCGCTGTTCGCCGGTGATCGCCCGATCCCCGACGAAGCGGGCAAACTCGCACGGGAACTGCGGATGGGGATCATCGGCCTGAGCCTGGTCGTGCTGTTCATCATCGCCGCGGGCGTGGTGTATGTGGTGCCGCTGGGCAAGAACACCTATACCGCCGAGCTCAGCGAAGCGCAGTCGGTGCGCGAGGGCGACGACGTGCGCCTGGCCGGCATCTCGGTGGGCAGCGTCACCTCGCTGGAACTGAAGCCCGACAAGGTGCTCATGCGGTTCACCGTGAAAAACGATGTCTTCGTGGGTGATCAGACGTCCCTGGATGTCCGCATGCTCACCGTGGTCGGCGGTCACTACGTGGCGCTCTACCCCGCGGGTTCGAAGCCGCTGGGGGACAAGGCGATTCCCGCTGATCGAATCCGCTTGCCCTACAGCCTGATCGAGACCTTCCAGGACGCGACCGCGCCGCTGGCCGCCGTCGACGGCGACACCGTGCGCAACAACCTGGCCGCCGCGAACTCCGCGATCGCGACCTCGCCCGAAGCCCTGCGCACCACGCTCGACACCGTCGGCAAGTACGTCGACATGCTCGATCGTCAGCGCTCGCAGGTATCGAAGTCGATCGCGGTCGTCGACGAGTACATCACCATGTACGACGGCGCCAAGGCGGATCTGGGCAGGCTGATGGACAACGTCAACATGCTCGAAGACGTGCTGCTGAGCAAGCGGGCCGAAATGGCCGAAGCGGTTCGGTTGCTCACCTCGGTGGTGAATCGCCTGGCGGGACTCGCCCCGACCTGGGACTCCACCCTGAAGCCGCAGGTGCAGGCGCTGGCCGACGCGCTGCCGAGGCTCGGGGAACTCAGCAGTCAGCTCGAGCCCGTCATCGGCACGGTCGGTGCGCTGCAGACCAAGTTGTCGCAGCTGGCGACCCCTGAGGCCGGTGTGGTCGTCGACCAGTCGAGCGCCCGCGTGTGCGTACCGCTGCCCGGGAAGGCGTGCTGATGCTGAAACGACTACTCGGATCCCAGGCGTTCATGTCGATCGCCGGCGTCGCGGTGCTCGTGGCGCTGGTCACCGGCGGCTACTTCATCGCCTTCGATCCGCTGAAGAAGACCGAATCCTATTGCGCGCTCATGCCCGACGCGATCGGCCTCTACCCGGGTAACCACGTCACCATGCGCGGCATGGATGTCGGCGAGGTGACCGCGGTGCGCAACGAGGGCGCCAAGGTCCGCGTCGAGTTCGAGGTCGACGCCGAATTCGACGTCAACTCCGACGCTTCCGCTACCACCGTCGCGTATTCGGTGGCGGCGGACCGCAATCTGGCGGTGCTCACCACCGGCAAGGCCGCGCCGCCGCTCGCGGGCGGCTGCATCACCAAAACGCTGACACCCAAGAGCATCACCGAAACGCTCACGGCGCTGGCGAGCCTGTCCGACGAACTCTCCGGCGGCACCGCGGGTGCGCCGAGCGCGCTGTCGGACGGCCTGTCCTCGCTCAACCGCGCCACCGAGGGCACCGGCCCGACGGTCAACGAACTCATCCACAAGCTCGGTTCGGCGATGAACAAGCCCGACGCCGACATCGGCCATCTCGCCAGTCTTTTCGACGCGTTCGCCTCGGTCTCGAACCGGGTCTCCGCGAACTGGGGCGACCTGCAGACGATGCTGGTCCGGCTGGCCCCGCTGCTCAACATGGCCTCCGACGACCTGCTCGGCCCGGCCACCTCGCTGTTCGACGGTCTCGGCGAGCTGTTGCCGATGCTCAACGATGTCGCCGTCATTCTCGGTGATCCGTTGATCGGCGCGCTCGACGACGTGGTCCCGCTGGTGAAGTTGTTGCGCGCCAACGTCGGATCGCTCAGCGAGATCGTGGCGAAGATGCCCGCGCTCGCCTCCGCCTTCCGCAGCGCCACCGATCCCGCGGGCGGCACCGCGATCACCTACGCGCCGCCGAAGGTCGCCTTGCCCGTCGGTGAGGCCGACCAGGTGTGCGGCGCGGTGAACGAGCTGATTCCGGGGCAGTGCCCCGACCCGGCGCAGGGACTGGCCGATGTGAATCTCGTGCAGGTTGTGCTGGGAATGGCAGGTGCTCGATGAACACCCGAAAGATGTTGCGCCGCAGCGCGGTCGCACTCGTCGTCGCGGCCGGACTCGCGGTCGGCGGCTGCGGTTTCGACCCCGCGGAAGTGCCCGTCCCCGGCTCGACCGTCAGCGGTTCGACCTATCGTGTGCAGATCGAGTTCAGCAGCGCGCTGAACCTGCCCGCCAAGTCGAAGGTGATCGCCAACGGCGCCGAGATCGGCATCGTCGACGGTGTGCGGGTGGTCCAGCCCGCCGATGCGCCCGCGGGCCGCGGCGGTTACGTCATCGTCGAGGCCGACATCCTCGACACCGTGCAGCTGCCGGCGAAGTCCATCGCCGAACTGCGCCAGGACACCATCCTCGGCGACATCCATCTCTCGCTCACCACTCCGAAGGACGGCTTCGGCGACCTGCTGCGCGACGGCGGCACCATCCCGATCGAGCGCACGAAACCGCCTGTGCAACTGGAAGACACGATGGCCACCATGGCGCTGTTCGTGCAGGGCGGTGCGATCGGTCAGCTGCAGGAGATGCTCGGCCGGATCAACTCGGTGATGCCACCCGATCCCAAGGAAACCGCGCGCATCTCGGCGGTGATGGGCGCCGACGCCGCCGACCTGGCGGCCCATCTCGATCAGGTCGACCTGCTGGTCAACGGGCTGAGCCGGAATGCGGCGATCCTGCACGACGACACCGAAGAAGCGCTGACCAGCATCCTCACTCCCGAGGCTGTCGCGTCGCTGACGGGCACCCAGGATTCGATCGCCAAGACGATGAAGATCTTCGACGCGCTCGGCCCGGTGGGTTCCTCGCTCACCTGGCTGGCCCCGATCGCGAGCTCCGGTGACGCCGCCGCGACCGCGTTCCTGCCGCTGGCCACCGGCGGTTCGGCCGACCTGCGCTCCTCGACCAACATGGCGCTGCTCACCGCGCTGTTGCGCGACAAGATCATTCCCTTCGTCGAGAACGGCCCGAAGGTGAACGTCACCGGCGTCCAGGTGTCCGAGGAAGACCAGGTGGCGCAGATCGTCACCGCGCTGCGGATGATCGGAATGGTGCGATGAAGATCGGTGCACTGGCCTCCCTCGGCGGCATCGCCGCCATCACCGTGCTCGGCGCGAGCTACCTGACCTTCGGGGTGGTGCGCGTCGACCCGTTCGCCGACTACACCGCGGCCTCGATCGAGATCGCGAATTCCGGTGGCCTCAGTGTCGGTTCGCCGATCCTGCTGACCGGCATCGAGATCGGCGAGGTCACCGGCGTCGACACCTCGGCGAGCGGTCGGGTGCAGGTCGGCTTCCGGTTCGGCGCCGACCACAAGGTGCCGATGAGCAGCGTCGTCACCATCGAGCACCTGTCCTCCCTCGGCGAGCCGTACGTGCAGTTCGTGCCGCGCGACGCGAACGGTCCCTATCTCACCGACGGGCAGCGCCTGTCCGGGGAGAACGTGCGCACCCCGATGTCGATCCCCGAGGTCGCGCGGCTGGTCACCAAGACCGTCGAGCAGCTCGATCCCGCGGTCGTCGGCTCCCTGGTCGACACCCTCGGCACGGCAATGGTCGGCACCGAGAATGTCGTCCCCGAGCTGGCGAGGGCGGGCGACCTGCTCGCCGCCGCGCTCATGAGCCGCGCACCGGCGATCGGCGAGTTGCAGAACAACTTCGAGTACGTTTCCGGTGACATCGGCTGGGCCGGACCGGCCACCTCGGCCGCCGCGCCCGCCTTCATCCGGTTGAGCCAGGTGATCGACCAGTTCGTCGAATCGGTCGGCCGGGCCACCGAAGGCGATCCGCGGATCTACGTGCGCGACGGTGGTCTGGTGCCGTTGCTCGAGCAGCTCAGCGCCAAGCTGAACGAGCTCGGCCCCGAGCTCTCCGCCCTGCTGCCCGGACTGCGCCCACTCACCGAATCGGTGACCGCGACCGCTCCGCAGCTCGATCTGAGCGCACTGATCGCGCAGGCTCTGCACAACACCGACGCCGACGCGGTGAAGGTGCGGGTCGCGATCAAGTGAACATCCGGCAACCATCGGATATAGGTATCTGCCCTGGCCAGTGGTTGTTCCGTCGAGCAGAGCGATCTGCGAGCAACCGTACGGTAGCGTGACCGAACGAGGGGAGACCTGGTCCGCGGCAAAGGCGGTGCGATGGCAGAGAGCAGCGAGGGTCCACAAACACGGACCGGCAGCAGTACTCGGATGATCGCGATCGCGGCGGTACTCGCCGCGATACTCGCGCTGGTGGTCGCGCTCGGCCTGGTGATGCGCGCCGATCAGGGTGGTGACGACAACCCGTCGGTGAACCCGATGGGATCCGACGCCAACGGTCTCCCGATCGCCGGGACCGATCAGGACCAGGAATTCGCACCCCCGTGGCCGGCCAGGCGGGTCGGCGGGAACTGCTCGGCCGGTGGCATCGTCGCGCATTGGCGCGTCCACGACGACGGCAGCTGGCAGTGCACGGTGACCACCCCCGACGCCCTGCCCCCGGCAGCGGCCCCCGCGCCGCCGCCCCCTCCGCCCCCGCCGCCCGGAACCGAACCCGCCCCCGGGCCCGTGCCTGTCGAGGCACCTGCGCCGCCGCCCGCGTTCGAGCCCCCGCCTCCGCCGCCTGCCTACGAGCCGCCCGCCTACGAGCCGCCGCCCCCGCCCGAGCCGCCGCCCCCGGTCTTCGAACCCGAACCCGCCCCGGCGCCGCCCCCGCCTCCTCCGCCGCCCCCTGTCCTGCAATTGCCGTTCCCCCTCCCGCCGATCCTGCTCCCACCGGCGGCAGCCGTCCGGCCCTGACCGGCGGCGGGTCGATCCCCGTGCGCCGCCGATGTCGGTGAGACTGGTCAGCTATGGACCAGTTGGTGCTGACTCTGGTGATCCTGCTCGCGGCCGTGCTCGCCGAACCACTCGGCGCGCGCCTCGGTCTCGCGCCGTCGATCCTGATGACAGTGTTCGGCTGCCTGCTCGCGCTGATTCCGGCCGTGCCCAGCTTGCACATCCCGCCCGAGCTGATCCTGCCCCTGGTCCTGCCGCCACTGCTCTACGCCGCCGCGCGCCGCACGTCATGGCGGCAGTTCGCGGAGAACTGGCAGATCATCGCGTTGCGCGCGGTGGGGCTCGTGATCGTCACCGCGATCGCGGTCACCGCGGTCTTCCACGCGTGGAATCCCGCCACCGCGGTCGCCGCGGGCCTGGTGCTCGGTGCCCTGGTCGCACCGCCCGACCCGGTCGCGGCCACGTCCATGGCGGGCAGCCTCGGCCTGCCACGCCGATTGATCGTGACCCTCGGCGGCGAAGGGCTGTTCAACGACGTCACCGCGATCGTCATCTACACGGTCGGAATCCAGGCAGTGGTCACCGGCCTGTTCTCGCCGTGGCACGCGCTCGGTGACTTCGCGATCGCCGCGGTGGTCGGCGTCGCCGTCGGCCTGCTGCTCGGCTGGCTGGGCAGCAAGCTCACCAAGTATCTGGACACGGCCACCGGTCAGGTCGCGGTGAGCCTGCTGTTGCCCTTCGCCGCCTACGGCATCGCCGAGCACTGGGAGGGCTCGGCGGTCCTCGCGGTGCTGGTCTGCGCGCTGTACCTCACCGATGCCGTCACCGAAATCGGCGACCGCGACTATCGCCTGGTCGCCGACTCGTTCTGGGACATCACCGAAATGCTCATCACCGGTTTCGCCTTCGCCCTGATCGGCCTCGAACTGCGGGTGGTCATCGACACCACCGGACACAACTGGCCGGGACTGGCCGGGGTCACCGCCGCGGTGATCGTGGTCGTCGTCGGATTGCGCCTGGCTTGGCTGATGGCCACCTGGGCGATCAGCAGCAAACTGCCCAACACCGACGAACCGTTCACCTGGCGCGAGGTGATCGTCACCTGGTGGGCGGGCATGCGCGGGGTCGCGACGGTGGCGCTGGCACTGGCCGTGCCGTTCACCCTCGACACCGGCGCCGACTTCCCCGCCCGCTCGGAGATCCTGTTCATCGCGTTCGCGGTCGTGCTGTTCACCCTGCTCGTACAGGGCCCGACCCTCCCACTGGTGGTCCGCCTCACCGGGGTGCACGCCGACACCCGCCAGGAACGCGCCGTCGAACAGGCGCTCTGGACCAGGGTCGTCAACGCCGAACTCACCGAACTCAAAGCGATCGCCGCCCGCGACAGCCTCCCGGAGGACGTCTACGAGGATCTCAAGGCGCTGCTGCGTCGGCTGTCCGCCAAAGCCGATCCCGAGGCGGCCGATGCCGACGCGAAAGCCGCGCTGGACAAGGAACGCAAACTCGCCTCCCAGATGCGTGCGGTCCGCGCAGCCGTCACCGAGGCAGGCCGTCGCGAAGCCCAAGCCGCTCGTCGCGAACCCGGCATGCCCCCGGATGTTGTCGACCGAGTCACCCGCCGGCTCGACCTCGGCCCGATGCATTGACGGCGCACTGCCCGTTTGTCAGTCGCGAGCCGACCTGCTCGGAGCTCAGCCGATTCCCAGCGAGTCTGTGGCGGCACCGATTCCGTAGGTGATCGCCATGGCCAGTGCGCCGCCGACCACCACTCGCAGCACCGCGCGTCCGAGATTGCTACCGCCGAGCCGCGCACTCACCGACCCGGTGATCGCGAGGGCGATGAGCACCGCGGCGAACGTCACCGGTACCCGCCATCCGGTGGGCGGCAACACGATCGCCAGCAACGGCAGCAGCGCACCGCAGGTGAACGCGATCGCCGAGGAGATCGCGGCCGCCCACGGGTTGGTCAGCGAGCGCGGGTCGATGCCGAGTTCGGCCTCCGCGTGCGCGGTGAACGCGTCGTGGGCGGTGAGCTCGGCGGCCACGGTGCGCGCGGTGGCCGGGCTGAGGCCCTTCTTCTCGTAGATCCCGGCCAGCTCGGCCAGTTCGAAATCGGGTTCGTCGGCCAGTTCTCGGCGTTCCTTGGCGAGCAGCGCCTTCTCCGAATCCCGCTGAGTGCTCACCGACACGTATTCGCCCGCGGCCATCGAGATCGCCCCCGCCACCAGTCCCGCGATGCCCGCGGTGAGGATCGTCTGGGCGTTGTTCGTGGTCGCGGCGACACCGACGACCAACCCGGCGGTGGAAACGATGCCGTCGTTCGCGCCGAGCACTCCGGCACGCAACCAGTTCAACCGGGTCGCGAGACCTTCGGTATGCGGCTCGTGCGGATGACCTGACCGGGGTGCATCCCCGGCCTGCCTCGGACGACTGTTCTCTGCGGGCGAGTCCGGCACCCGCTCAGCCTAGTCGGGACAACCAGCAGATCATCGGCTCGCCGCGGAGAAGTCGGCCACCGCTCAGTTCCGTCGGGCAACCGGGGAATCAGCGGTGGCCGCCATGGCCGCGCGCAGCGTGTCGGCCAGACGTACCGCGAGCGCGATCACGGTCAACGTCGGATTGACGTGCCCGTTCGTCGGAAAGACCGAACTGCCCGCGATGTAGAGGTTGTCCACCCCGTGTACCCGGCAGTGCTGGTCTACGACCCCGTGCCGTGGGTCGGCCGACATCCGGGTGGTGCCACTGGGATGCGCGCAGTCGGTGAGCGGTAGGGGATCGGTGCTGTCGGGCAACGCCGCGGGAACTACTTGCGGCGCGGGCAAGCCGATCCGGGCGAACTCGCCCGCGAGCAATGCTGTCGCCCGGCGCACCGTCCGATCCTCCTGATCGCTGATCCGCCAGTCCACCTGCGGCAGCGGCATTCCCAGCGGGTCGGTGCGCGTCGAGAGCCGTACCCGGCTGTCGGCGTCCGGTGTCTGCTCCACTACAGCCCGCACCTCGACATGGACCAGCCGGTGTGGCAACCCGACACCGTCGACCGATCCGCGCCGCGCACCGCTGGCTAGAAACCCGGTGTCGGACAGCAAGTTTCGCAGGTCCTGCCACCGAACCCGGCCGCGCAGCAACCGCTTCGCCGAGTCCCACGGATCGTCGTCGTCGGTGATCTCCTGCAACCACAGCGCACAGTTCACCAGCGACTCGCGCCGCTGCACCGAGGGCGACAACGCCATCCCGTGCAGAAAGGTGTGCTTACCTCGCGCGCTCTTCACGACGTACTTGCCGAACCGGTCGAGCGCTGCCCGGGCCTGCGCGGGGCGCAGCGTCGCGACCACTCCGCTGCGATGATCGATCAGGCATCGCCCCACCTGGTCGTACCGATTCCCGATCCCGCCGACGACGGTGCGTCGCGATGCCAGCAGCAGCCGTGGTGTCGCGATTCCACCAGCGGCCAGCACGAACACCCGCGCCTCCACGGTGCGTACACGGCCACCCGCTCCGGTCACCTCGACCGAATTCACATGCGCGCCGGTGGTATCGGTATCGATATGGGTGACCGTCGCGTTCACCAGTACCCGCGCGGTCGGCGCGACGATGTCACGCACCCGCGGTCCCCACCGTTTGCAGTCGAGCCGGTTGGCCGGGTCGCGGCTGAACTGCCAGAAGCAGGGGCGCAGCGCGGCGGTGTCGAGCGCGTCGGCGGGTGCTTGCCGCCCGGCCAGCGGCCAGAATTCGTGCTCGGTGAAGCCGGTGCCGTGCCCGAGCCCGGCGTGCGCGGCGGCGCGTTCGGCGAAGGGGCGCAGTGTGCCCGCGTCGATCGGCCAGCCGGACCGGGTGACCCAGGGCCGATGGGCGAAGTCGAGATCGTCGAGCACGCCGCAGCGCCCTGCCCAGGTATGTGAGCTGCCGCCGAGCACCCGGTTTCCCGCGATCCGGTGCGGTTCCGCGCGGGGTGCGCCGATGTTCTCGATCGCGGCGAATGCTGTGTCGTCCGCGGTGATCTCGTGTCCGCCGCTCTCCAGCACCAGTACCCGCAGTCCGGCGGCGGCGAGTTCGGTGGCCACCGTCAGGCCCGCGGGGCCCGACCCGATGACGCAGATCTGGGTGCGCAACGCGTCGTCACCGACGGTGCGCAGATCCTCGACAAGCATCGGCGGTCCTCTCACCGGCGGTGCCCCCGCACCGCTGATCCCACTGTAAGAGCAGCGCCATCGTGTGTCAGTCGGTCTCGCAATGCTGATTGACAAAAGCCCTGATGTACCCGGCGGATTGGCGCACATACATATACGACCAGAACCCCAGCCCCGATTCCGACGGGCTGGCGACCATGGTGATCTCGCCGTCGTAGCACTTCTCGACGATGTACCTCGCGCGCGACACGTGCGGCGTGAAGGTGACCACGATGATGTGGTTCCACCCGTAGATCTTTGCGCGCCGGACGATTTCGCGCGCCTCACCATCGGTGGTCCACGGGTCGGGCACGAAACACGAGACACGGAAGGCGAATCGGCCGCCGCAGTACTTGTCCATCATCGGGTCATCGGCGCCGGTGGACTGCGAGATCAGCACCTCGGGGGCGAGGCCGCGCTCGGCGAGTTCGATGCCGAGGTCGAACCGCTCGTACGGGGTGCCACCGAGCACCACGATCACATCGGCGGGCCGCAGCGGGTCGATCTGGGGATGCACGAAGACCGGCCAGCCGGCGAATGCGGCAGCGAGCACGGTGACCAGTGCGCCGACGAGCAACCATCCCGCACGCCGAAAGATCGACACGGCACCGACGATACCGAAATCTCGACGACGGCCGCCGGGCCCGCGATCGAGGCGGGGACACGCTCTTCTGCGGCGGTCCTTCGCCAGGCACACTGGAGCCCATGACCGATACCGCCGTTACCCCCGAACACCTCGACGTCGTCATCGTCGGCGCCGGGTTGTCCGGCATCGGGGCCGCTTACCGGCTGCAGACCGAGCACCCGCATCGCAGCTACGCCGTCCTGGAGGCGCGCGCCGACCTCGGCGGCACCTGGGACCTCTTCCGCTACCCGGGCATCCGCTCGGATTCGGACATGTTCACCCTCGGCTACCCGTTCAAGCCGTGGCGCGCTGCCCGCTCCATCGCCGACGGCGCCGCGATCCTGGACTACATCCGCGAGACCGCGCAGGAGAACGGCATCGACCGGCACATTCGCTTCGGTGCGCGGGTGATCGGCGCGGATTGGTCATCGGCGCAGGCCCACTGGCGGCTCACCATCGCCCACGAGGGCCCCGACGGTCCCGAGCTGAGCACTCTGACCTGCGGTTTCCTCTATGCGTGCGCCGGCTACTACGACTACCAGCAGCCACACGCCCCCGAGTTCGCCGGCCGCGACACCTTCGCGGGCACCGTCGTGCACCCGCAGTTCTGGCCTGCCGACCTCGACACCCGCGACAAGCGGATCGTCGTCATCGGCAGCGGCGCCACCGCCGTCACCCTGGTGCCCAACCTCGCGGCCGACGCCGCCCACGTCACCATGTTGCAGCGCAGCCCCACCTGGATCAGCGCCGTCCCCGGCCGTGACAAGCAGGCCGACAAGATCCGCAACCTGCTGCCCGCGGGTGTGGCCCACCGGCTGATCCGGACCAAGAACATCCTGTTCAACATCGGTTTCTACCAGTTCTGCCGCCGTCGTCCCGCCGCCGCGCGCAAGCTGCTCACCGATCTCACCACCCGCATCCTCAAGGACGACAAACTCGTCGCCGAACACTTCACACCCGACTACGACCCGTGGGATCAGCGCCTGTGCGCCGCCCCCGACGCCGACTTCTTCAAGGCGATGAAAAAGGGCAAGGCCTCGGTGGTCACCAACCAGATCGACGCCTTCGTGCCGGAGGGGATCCGGCTGGTATCGGGGGAGACGCTGCCCGCCGACATCGTGGTCACCGCCACCGGCCTGCGCCTGTTGGCCTTCGGCGGCATCGCGCCGTCGGTCGACGGCACCCCCGTGCCGCTGGCCGACCAGTTCGTCTGGCAGGGAGCCATGCTCACCGGCTTGCCCAACTTCGCCATCTGCGTCGGCTACACCAACGCGTCCTGGACGCTGCGCGCCGACCTCACCTCCCGTTTGGTCTGCAAAGTCCTCACCCACCTCGACCGCACCGGCAACGCCGCGGTGGTCCCCGAACCCAAGGGCGCGCTCGCCGAACGCCCGCTGCTCGATCTGAACGCCGGCTACGTCCTGCGCTCGATCGCGGCGTTCCCTCGTCAGGGCGACCGTCATCCGTGGCGGGTCAGGCAGAACTACCTGCTCGACGCGCTGATCACGCTGCGCACTGACCTCGGCAAAACCCTGCGACCGGTGCCCCGTCGAGTAGGAGAGTTCACCCGCAACGGGTGAGGCGCGGGGCTCGTCGGGTTTCTACCGTTGTCGTGTGCCGTGGTGGCACGTGGCATTGACCTGACGGGAAAGGCCCAGCGATGACAGACACGAATCAGCACCAGCTGCGCAACGGAATCGCGGCAGGAACCTCCATCGGCGCTGGCATCCTGCTGGCGGTTGTCGGTGTCCTGCAGATTTTCCAGGGAATCTCCGCGGTCGCCAACGACGATCTCATCGTTGTCGGACCGGAGTACACCTACCAGTTCGACCTCACCAGCTGGGGCTGGTGGCACATCGTTCTCGGCGCGATCGCGATCATCGTCGCGATCGGCCTGCTGGCAGGCCAGACCTGGGGGCGGGTTTCGGCCATGGTGATCGCCGCACTGTCGATCATCGCCAACTTCCTGTGGCTGCCGTACTACCCGTGGTGGTCGATCCTGATCATCGCCGTCGACATCGTGGTGATCTGGGCGGTGGCCACCTGGCGACCGAACAACGCCTGAGCTGTCCTGACCCATCCGACCAACGCCGCCCCGGATCATCGAGGCGGCGTTGGTCGTCTCAGTAGTCGAGCGCCGTATGCCCCGCCTCGGCGTCGCCGAGCGTGTGGATCAGATGCGACGAGAGCCGTTCGCCCAGGACCGCGAGCTCGGCTTTCTGCGGAGCGTCGAGTCCGTCGAGTACCAGCTTGCGCACCGCGACCAGGTAGTCCGGCGTCGCCTCCACCACCTTGGCCTGCCCGCTTTCGGTGAGTACCGCGTCGATCCCGCGTCCTGATTCGGTCGCTTCCCGCCGCGCCCAGCCCACTCGCTCCAGCTTCGACACCACGTGGGAGAGCCGCGAGATGGACCCGTGCCCCCGGGCCGCGAGCGTGCTCAACCGCATCCGCCGTCGCGGCGCCTCGTGGAGCAGGGCCATGACCCGGTACTCGAAATGGGTTACCCCGAACTCCCGTTGTAGTCGTGAATCGAGTGCGCTCGGTACGCGCATCGAGAGGGTGACCACCGCGCTCCAGGCGCGACGCTCGACCGAGTCGAAATCCTCTATCACCTCGGCCTGCCTTCCACCCAAATGGTAGCCACAAAATTGCTGAACGATGGCAAACTGTATATCGGAGGGGGGTCGCTGTCCATGCTTGTCACGTCATGACGCCAGGTAAACCGTGTGTTATAGATCATTCACGGCCTGGACGAATGATCAGTTGCCGCCTGATCGCCGATCATTCGCCCTCGTCGATCGCGAGGGTCGCCGGCGATCGCACGGCTCTAACCCGCAGTGGCGTGATGGGTGTGACCTGGGGAAATACCGAATCTTCCAGGCGATTTGACTTCGTGTTGGTCGGCACGTAACTTTATTCCAGTCAGAGCGACACGGACACCGACTCAGCCGCCCAGCGGCCGAGACACGAGGTAGGACGATGAGCGCCTGACTG
>NZ_JBSGWE010000015.1:0-44559 GCF_053608825.1 Nocardia sp. NPDC055002 | reverse complement strand
CCTGACCGGCGGCCCGGCCGCGGACCGGCCACTTCGTGGCCGTCCCTCCCTAGGGGTCGGGAGTGCGGTGGGTGGGTTGGGTGGGTTGTTGAAGACGGGGACGGGGACGGGTTGTTGTGGGTCCGGTCAGAAGCTGTGTTCTGGGCCGGGGAAGGTGCCTTGGCGGACTTCGGCGGCGTAAGTGGCTGCGGCGGTGCGGAGTTCGTCGCCTACGTTGCCGAAGCGCTTGACGAACTTGGCGGTCTTGCCGCTGGTGTAGCCGGCCATGTCCTGCCAGACCAGCACCTGGGCGTCGCAGTCGGCGCCCGCGCCGATGCCGACGGTCGGGATGGTCAGCTTGCGGGTGACCTGGCCCGCGATCTCGGCGGGGACCATTTCCATGACCACCGAGAACGCACCGGCCTCCTGCACGGCGATCGCGTCGGCGACCAGCTGCTCGGCGCCGTCGCCTCGGCCTTGGACACGGAAACCGCCCAGGGTGTTCACGCTCTGCGGGGTGAACCCGATGTGGGCCATCACGGGGATGCCCGCGGAGGTGATCAGCGCGATCTGCTCGGCGACCCGTTCGCCGCCTTCGAGCTTCACCGCGTGCGCGCCGCCCTCCTTCATGAAGCGGATGGCGGTCGCCAGAGCCTGCTGCGGCGAGGACTCGTAGGTCCCGAACGGCAGATCGGCGACGACCAGCGCGTGCGGGGCGCCGCGCACGACACCGCGCACGAGCGGGATGAGCTCGTCGACGGTGATCGGCACGGTGGTGTCGTAGCCGTAGACGACATTGGCGGCCGAATCGCCGACCAGGAGCACGGGGATACCGGCTTCCTCGAACAGCCGCGCGGACGAGTAGTCGTAGGCCGTCAGCATCGACCAGCGCTCACCGTCGGCCTTCATCTGCTGGAGATGCTGGACGCGGGTCTTGCGGCGTGGCTTGTTGTCGGCGGGAGTGGCACCGTAGGCAGGAGTCTGCTCATCGGATACGGACATCATCGTCCCTTTCGTCTGGTTCCTCGAGGCCCATACCGGGTCCCCGGGCTTTTCTGACCATCTCAGTGTGCCACCTGCGCCCGCACGGGTTTAAGGCCCGGCGCCGGTGTGATCGGTCACACCAGCGATTCGGTTACCGTGATGCGAGCCCATTCGGGCGCATTGTGTGCGCCGCAGGGCGCGGAAAGGTGGGCCCACTGTGCAGCGAGGCCGGCTCGTCGTGCTCCTCGGCGCTGTCTCTGCGTTGATCGTCACCGGATGCGGCACCGGCGGGGACAGCGCACCGCGTGCTGAACTGCCTCCGCCCCCACCGGGCCTGAACAGCTTCTACGACCAGCAGATCGATTGGGGCTCGTGCGAGAGCTACGGCAGCCCGGAGGACCGGCTGCCACCCAAAACCGAGTGCGCGCGGATCACCGTGCCGATCGACTACGCGCGCCCGGACGGCCCGACCGCCCAGATCGCCCTCTCCCGGATCCCGGCCACCGGCGAGAAGGTCGGCTCGCTGCTGATGAACCCGGGCGGGCCCGGCGTCTCCGGCCTGTCGATGGTCGGTGTCGGCAACCGCACCGAACTGGCGGAGAAGTTCGATCGGGTCGGGTTCGATCCGCGCGGTGTCGGCTCGTCGCTGCCCTCGATCGTCTGCCTCACCCCGCAGCAGGCCGACGCCGAACGTGCCGAGCCGCCCACCGACAACACGCCGGCGGGTATCGCCGAGGCCGAGGCCGACAACCGTGAGTACGCCGACCGCTGCGCCCAGCGTTCCGGCGTCGACCTGCTCGGTCACGTCGGTACCCGCGAGGTGATCCAGGACATGGATGTCATGCGGGCCGTGCTCGGCGACGCGAAACTGAGCTACCTCGGCTACTCCTACGGCACCCGCCTCGGTTCGGCCTACGCCGAGAAATACCCGCAGAACGTGCGCGCGCTCGTTCTCGACGGCGCCGTCGACTCCTCGCAGGACCCGGTCCAGGAGTCACTGCGTCAGGCGGCGGGCTTCCAGGGCGTGTTCACCGCCTACGCCACCGACTGCGCGAAGAACGCCGACTGCCCGCTCGGCACCGACCCCGCCCAGGCCGTCACCCGTTTCCGCGAGCTGGTCGGACCGCTGGAGAAGACTCCGGCGCCGACCACCGACCCGCGCGGCCTCAGCTACAACGACGCGATCACCGGCGTCCAGCAGGCGCTGTACAGCGACGACCTGTGGCAGATCCTCACCCAGGGCCTCACCGAACTGCGCGCGGGCAGTGGCGACACCCTGCTGCAGCTGGCCGATATGTACGACGGCCGCCGCCAGGACGGCACCTACGCCAACACCCAGGACGCCTTCAACGCGATCCGCTGCGTCGACGATCCGCGCGTCACCGATCCCGCGGTGACCGGCCGTCAGGACACCGAGTACCGCAAGGCCGCCCCGTTCCTCGACGACGGCAAGGGCACCGGCGCCGCCCCGCTGGAACTGTGCGCTGCCTGGCCGGTGCCCAACACCAGCACCCCGCATCGCGTCTCGGCCCCCGGGCTGCCGCCCACCGTCGTGGTCTCCACCACCGACGACCCGGCCACGCCGTATCAGGCCGGTGTCGACCTGGCCGCACAGCTGGGTGCCGACCTGATCACCTTCCGTGGCAATCGGCACACCGCCGCTCTGGTGGCGGGCGATCAGTGTCTCGACACCGCGGTGATCGACTATCTGGTCGATCTCGCCACGCCCGCGCCCGGTCTCACATGCTGAGAGCCACATTTACTCACCGCGCCCCGTCGTGGCCGGTGAGATGTGCGAACGATGTGACGAGATCGCAAACCCGTCTCCGTATGTAACACGGATTTAACGCCGGGTGCTTACGCTCGCCGGTATGGATCGCCAGAAGGAATTCGTGCTGCGGACGCTCGAAGAGCGGGATATCCGCTTCGTCCGTCTCTGGTTCACCGATGTGCTGGGCTACCTCAAGTCCGTCGCCATCGCCCCCGCCGAGCTCGAAGGCGCCTTCGAGGAGGGCATCGGCTTCGACGGCTCGGCCATCGAAGGCTTCGCGCGCGTGTCCGAGGCGGACATGGTCGCGCGGCCCGATCCGTCGACCTTCCAGGTGCTGCCGTGGGCCAGCTCCAAGGGTCACCAGCACTCGGCGCGGATGTTCTGCGACATCACCATGCCCGACGGTTCGCCGTCCTGGGCCGACCCGCGCCACGTGCTGCGCCGTCAGCTGAACAAGGCCGCCGACGCGGGCTTCAGCTGCTACGTGCACCCCGAGATCGAGTTCTTCCTGCTGGAGAACAAGCTCAAGGACGGCTACGAGCCGACCCCGGCCGACAACGGCGGCTTCTTCGACCAGGCCGTGCACGACGCGGCGCCGAACTTCCGCCGCCATGCCATCGACTCGCTCGAATCGATGGGCATCTCGGTCGAGTTCAGCCACCACGAGGGCGCTCCCGGCCAGCAGGAGATCGACCTGCGCTACGCCGACGCGCTCTCGATGGCCGACAACGTGATGACGTTCCGCTACCTGATCAAAGAGGTGGCGATCGACGAGGGCGTGCGCGCGACGTTCATGCCCAAGCCGTTCTCCCAGTACCCCGGCTCGGCCATGCACACTCACATGAGCCTGTTCGAGGGCGAGAACAACGCCTTCGCCGATCCCGACGACCCGAACAACCTCTCGGGCACCGCGCGCTCGTTCATCGCAGGCATCCTCGAGCACGCCCCCGAGATCAGCGCGATCACCAACCAGTGGGTCAACTCCTACAAGCGGCTGATCCACGGTGGCGAAGCCCCGACCGCGGCCTCGTGGGGCCGGTCCAACCGGTCGGCGCTGGTGCGGGTGCCGATGTACACCCCGAACAAGTCGTCGTCGCGGCGCGTCGAGATCCGCAGCCCTGATTCCGCCTGCAATCCGTACCTGACCTTCGCGGTGCTGCTGGCCGCGGGTCTGCGCGGTATCGAAAAGGGCTACACGCTGCCCCCCGAGGCCGAGGACGACGTGTGGTCGCTGACCGACGCCGAGCGTCGCGCCATGGGCTTCCGCACCCTGCCCGGCACCCTCGACGAGGCCCTGCAGGCGATGGAGCGCTCCGAGCTGGTCGCCGAAACCCTCGGCGAACACGTCTTCGACTTCTTCCTGCGCAACAAGCGCCGTGAGTGGGCCGACTACCGCTCACAGGTCACTCCCTGGGAGCTGAAGGAATACCTGAGTCTCTGAGTGATCCCGGGCCGCCTTGATCCGGGCTGACCGGATCAAGGCTTCCAGGCCGAAAGCCCGCGGAGTCAGCCGCTAGGATCACAGCTATGGTCCGGCCACCGACTGCCCGCTCCGCTGTACCCGGCGTCGGCCGGCTCGGTTTACTCGAACCGACAGCGGCGGCTTCCCTGCATCAACTCGGCTGGGACAACGTCGACGGGGTGCCGGTGCTCTGGGCACTCTCGCGTTCGCCCGATGCCGACCTCGCCCTGTCCATGCTGGTGCGGCTGCGCGAATCGCTCGAAGACGAATGGCCCGAACTGGATTCGGCGATCCGTTCCGACACCACATTGCGCGGCAGGCTGTTCGGTTTGCTCGGCTCGTCGACGGCGTTCGGCGACCATCTGGTCGCTGCCCCGGCGGCGTGGAAAGTGCTGCGCGAGAACGAACTTCCCAGCCGTGACGAACTGATCGCCGATCTGCTCGACGCCGTCGACGCGGCGCCGGAGACCGGACCCAACGCGGGGCCGATGCTGTTCCGTGCCGGGATCGCCGGTCCGGAGGCGGTCGCCTTGCTGCGCGGCAGGTACCGCGATCAGCTGATGTTGCTGGCCGCGGTCGACCTCGCCTCCACCGTCGAGAACGAACCGGTGCCGCCGTACCTGGTGGTCGGCAAGCACCTGTCGGATCTGGCCGATGCCGCGCTCACCGCCGCCCTGTCGGTCGCGGTGGCCAGGGTGTGTAAGAACGGCCCGGTGCCGGTGCGTCTCGCGGTGATCGCGATGGGCAAATGTGGTGCGCGAGAACTGAATTACGTCAGCGACGTCGACGTGGTGTTCGTCGCCGAACCGGCCGACGCGACCGCGACCCGGCTCGCCGCGGAGATGATGAGCGTCGCGAGTTCGGCCTTCTTCGAGGTCGACGCCGCACTGCGCCCCGAGGGCAAGGCGGGGGCACTGGTGCGCACCCTCGACTCCCACCTCGCCTACTACAAGCGGTGGGCGCGCACCTGGGAGTTCCAGGCGCTGTTGAAGAACCGGCCGATGACCGGCGATATGGAACTCGGCAAGCAGTACCGCGACGCGCTGATGCCGATGGTCTGGACCGCATCGGAACGCCCCGACTTCGTCGCCGACGTCCAGGCCATGCGCCGCCGGGTCGAGGACCTGGTCCCCGCCGACATGCGCGAGCGCGAGCTCAAGCTCGGCGCGGGCAGCCTGCGCGATGTCGAATTCGCCGTGCAGCTCCTGCAATTGGTGCACGGCCGGGTCGACGAGGCACTGCACGTGACCAATACCGTCGAAGCGCTCACGGCCCTCGCCGCGGGCGGCTACGTCGGCCGTGAGGACGCCGCCAACCTCACCGCCTCCTACGAATTCCTGCGCCTGCTCGAACACCGCCTGCAATTGCAACGGCTCAAGCGCACCCACACCCTGCCCGCGGCCGATGACGAGGAGGGCATGCGCTGGCTGGCCCGCGCCGCCCACATCCGGCCCGACGGCCGCCAGGACGCGGTCGGCGTGCTCGATACCGACATCCGCCGCAACGCCGTGCGAGTCCGGCGGTTGCACGCGAAACTGTTCTATCGCCCGCTGCTGGACGCGGTCGCCCGGATGGACTCCGACGCGCTGCGCCTGAGCCCCGACGCCGCCGTCCGCCAGCTCGCCGCCCTCGGCTACGGCGCACCGGCCAACGCGCTCGGCCATCTCAAAGCGCTCACCGGCGGCGTCTCGCGCAAGGGCCGCATCCAGGCACTGCTGCTGCCCACTCTGCTCGAATGGCTCGGTGACACACCGAATCCCGACGCCGGGCTGCTCGCGTACCGCCGGGTGTCGGAGGGGCTCGACGACCAGATCTGGTTCCTGCGCGTGCTGCGTGACGAGGGCGCGGTGGCCCAGCGTCTGATGATCGTGCTCGGTTCCTCGGAGTACCTGCCCGATCTGCTGATCAACGCGCCCGACACCATCCGGATGTACGCCGACGGGCCCGGCGGTCCGCAGCTGCTCAGCACGAAACCCGAAGACGTCGCCCGCGGCATGCAGACCGCGGCCGCCCGCTATGACGACCCGAAACGTGCTGTCGCGGCGGCACGTTCACTGCGCCGCCACGAACTGGCCAGGGTCGCCTCGGCCGATGTGCTCGGCATGCTGGACGTCCCGCAGGTGTGCGCGGCGCTGTCGTCGGTGTGGGTCGCGGTGCTCGAGGCGGCGCTGAGCGCGGTCATCCGCGCCTCGGAGGCCGAACGCGCAGCGCCCGCGCCCGCCGACTTCGCGGTGATCGGCATGGGCAGGCTCGGCGGGATGGAACTGGGCTACGGCTCCGACGCCGACGTGCTGTTCGTCTGCGATCCGCGCCCCGGTGAAGACGAGGCCACGGCCGTGAAATGGGCCAACGGGATCGCCGAGAAGGTGCAGCGGCTGCTCGGCGCACCGAGCGTCGACCCGCCGCTGCAGGTCGACGCGGGCCTGCGCCCGGAGGGCCGCAACGGGCCCCTCGTGCGAACGCTGACCGCCTATCAGGCCTATTACGCGCAATGGGCCCAGCCGTGGGAGGTGCAGGCGCTGCTGCGCGCGCACCAGGTGGCGGGCGATCAGGATCTGGGCGTGCGCTTCCTGCACGTCATCGACCCGATCCGCTATCCGACCGGCGGGGTGTCGGAGGAATCGGTCCGCGAGATCCGCCGCATCAAGGCGCGCGTCGACTCCGAGCGGCTTCCGCGCGGTGCCAACCCGTCGACCCACACCAAGCTGGGCCGCGGCGGCCTGGCCGATATCGAATGGACCGTCCAGCTCCTGCAACTGCGCCACGCGCACGAGATACCCGCGCTGCACAACACCTCGACCCTGCAGTCGCTCGACGTGATCGAAGCCGAGGGCATCCTCGAGCCCGAGGACGTCGCGCTCCTGCGTGAATCGTGGATCACCGCCACCGCCGCCCGCAACGCCCTCGTCCTGGTCAAGGGCAAGCCGACCGACCAGCTCCCCGGCCCGGGCCAGCTGCTCTCGGCGGTGGCCCGAGTAGCCGGCTGGCCCAACGACGACGGCAGCGAGTTCCTCGACACCTACATGCGCATCACCCGGCGCGCGAAGGCCGTCGTCGAGCGCGTGTTCGGGGGATAGTCCGGACATGAAAAAGCCCCGCACCACTGGTGCGGGGCTTTTTCAGTTCACGCCGAAATCAGATGGCGCGGACGTCCTGGGCCTGAGGGCCCTTCTGGCCCTGGCCGACCTCGAACTCCACCCGCTGTCCCTCTTCGAGGGACTTGAAGCCCGAGCCGCCGATAGCCGAGTAGTGAACGAAGACGTCGGGGCCGCCTCCGTCTTGGGCGATGAAGCCGAAGCCCTTTTCGCCGTTGAACCACTTGACGGTGCCTTGAGTCATGTTTTAAAAGTCTTTTCCGTAGGTGAGCCATGGCGATCACTTGCGATCAGCCCAGTCTCAGCAACCCAGTATGCCATACTCGCCAGCAAACCGCGCCTCGCGATCTGTCACACCGCGATGTGGGCGGCGTATGCCGTGGAAAACCGGCGTGTTGCGTCGGTCGGCAACCAATGCCTGCGCCCCTGTCACATCGCGTCGCGGACTGTGCCAATCTGGGCGGTATGGGTGAGATGAACGCGGGGCGTGGCGGGCACGTCGACCTGGCCATGCGGGTGCTCGACGCGCACGTGGCGTTCACCAAGCAGCAGTTGCGTGAACCCGCCGGGTTCCTCGAGTTCGTCACCGAGGAGATCGACGGCGCGCTCGAGGAGGCCGCGGAGCTGACCCTCGCGCAGGCGGTGACCCGTGAGCAGATCAAAGCGGTCGCGCACAAATTCGCCGTCCAGGTTCCTGTCGAGGGCGCGATTCCCGAACTCGTCGGTGAGATCGCCACCCGCCTGTACAACCATCGCGCCAACGACGAGATCGAGGTCGGTGAGCTCGTCGACAACCGCCGCTTCGACGAGCTGGTCGACGGCGTCGCCGATCTGGATCTCACCCACCGGCTGGTGCGGCTGGTGCTCAACAGCCCGGTGACCGTCGACGCGTGCGTCGAGGCGGTCCAGCGCGCGGTGGTCACCGCGGTCGACGACGGTTTGCACCCCGAAGGCGGCGGCCTGGCCAGGACGCTGCGCGGTGCGCTGTCGCGCCTGGCCGAACCGGCGATGCCCGCGATCGAGCACGGCGTCGGCAGGCTCACCCGCACCGGTGCGCGATTCGTGTTGCGCGGCAACAGCGGTGACGCCGACGAGGTGTTGCTCGACAGCGCGCGCGAGACCTGGCGCAAACACACCGGCGACGCGGTCGGCTCGTTCCGTGATCTGGTCTCGGCCACCGACGTCGAAGACATCGTCGTGCTCGTCTTCGAATTCTGGCGCACCTTCCGCGATACCGACTACTTCCGTGCCCTGCTCGACGAGGGCGTGGACCACGTCTTCGACAAATACGGCGACACCCCCCTTGCCGAATTACTGGCTGAGCTGGGCGTAGGGCGCGCGGAGATGCTCGAGGAGGCGCTGCGTTTCGGCCCGCCGGTCCTCGAAACACTCGACGAGCGTGGTTATCTCGACACCGTGCTGCGTCGCAGGCTGGCGCCGTTCTACGCTTCGGACGCCTTCCGGGCCGCGGTGTCCGGGATGGAGTAATCGCGCCAGTTCCGTTCGGCCGCTGGCATGTCGGGATGTGTCGGTACGATTCGTGCAACGATGGGGCGCTTGTCTGCCACCGGATCTCGATCGAAAGGCTGCCGTGACACGTCTGTCCACCCTGCTCGACCAGATCGACTCCGGTGCTGTGCTGCTGCCCGAATTCCAGCGTGGCTACGTGTGGAACCGCGACCAGGTGCGTGGACTCATGCGGTCGCTGTATCTCGGGTATCCGGTCGGTGGGTTGCTGGTGTGGGAGACCGGGTCCGAGGAGATCGCGGTACGCGGGTCGACGACCGGCTCGGGGCTGCGCCAGTTGCTGCTCGACGGTCAGCAGCGCATCACCACCCTGTACGGGATCATGCGCGGGACAGCGCCGTCGTTCTTCGAAGGCGACGAGATCGCCTTCACCGGTCTGCATTTCGATGTCGAGCGTGAGCTCTTCGAATTCCAGGTGCCCGGCCGCGACACCGCGCCGGCCTGGATCGACATCACCGAACTGTTCGCCCAGGGGCCGATGCACTACCTGGCCAGGTTCCCGGACGAGTCACCGGAAACCCTTGCCCTCTATCTCGATCGGCTGAACAAGGTTCGCGAGGTGGCCAACCGCGAGTTCAACGTCGAGACCATCACCGGATCGGATCGCACGGTCGACGAGGTGGTCGACATCTTCAACCGGGTCAACTCCGGCGGCACCAAACTGTCCAAGGGCGACCTCGCGCTGGCCACCCTGTGCGCGCAGTGGCCGCAGGCCCGCGGCAACCTGCGCGACCACCTGATCCGCTGGGACAAAGACGGCTACACGTTCACCCTGGACTGGTTGCTGCGCAACGTGATCGCCGTCGGCAACGGCCGCGCGCACTTCGACGCACTCGGCGATCTGGCGCCCGCGGAATTCGAGCAGGCCCTGGTGGCCACCACGAAACAGGTCGACACCTTCCTCGACACGGTGGCGGGCCGGCTCGGCCTCGACCACGACCGAGTCCTGATGGGGCGCTACGCGATTCCCGTGATCACTCGCCTGCTGTTCCTCAACGGCGGCCGCTTCGACGACGACCTGCACCGCGACCGGGTGCTGTACTGGTACGTGCATTCCGCGCTCTGGGGCCGGTTCAGCGGCTCCACCGAGACGTTCCTGCAACAGGACTACGACACGCTCGAACGCGGCGGCATCAACGCGCTGATCGGCTCGCTGGAACGGCTGCGCGGTGGCTCGCTCGACCTGTGCGCCGACGATTTCGCCGGTGCCACTCGCGGTTCCCGGTTCTATCCACTGCTGTACATGCTGACCCGCGTCGACGGTTCCCGCGATCTCGGCACCGGGACCGAACTCGGCATCGAGCAGTTCGGCGAGCGCACCCCGGTGCAGGTGCACTACCTGTTCCCGAAAACCCTGCTGCGCGATGCCGGTTACGAACGCAACGAGATCAACGCGATCGCCAACTTCTGCTTCCTCGGCCCCGGCTCCGAGGCCGAGCTCGGCGAGCGTGAGCCCGCCGACTACTTCGCCGAGGTGGAACGGCGCAACCCGGGTGTGCTCGCCTCGCAGTGGATTCCGACCGATCCGTCGCTGTGGCGGGTGGAGAACTACCGTGAGTTCCTGCGGGCCCGCCGCAAGATGCTCTCCGCCTCGGCGGACGCGTTCCTCGAAAAGCTGCGCACCGGCAAACTGCACCGCCCGACCCTGCTGACGGTGGGTGTGGCCGGGGTGACCATCGGCGATCCCGCGGTGGACCAGGTCAACGCGCTCGTCGACGATCTCGTCGCCGACGGCTTCGGCTTCCCGCTGCTCGACAGTGAGGTCTCCGACCCGGTCACCGGCCGCGAACTCGCTGTCGCCGAAGCCTTTTGGCCCGAGGGCCTGCAACCGGGCGTCGGCATGCCGGTGGTGCTCGTGCTCGAGCCGTCCAATGCCGACCTCACCCGTTTCGCACAGCTGGGCTACGCGGTGTTCACCTCTGTCGACGCCCTGCGCGGCTATGTCGACAACCTGCGCGTGGAAGCCTCCGGCGACAGCGGCATCGACGGCCCGGTCGGCGATCTGGCCGCGTTGGCCGACCGTCTGCCCGCCACCTGGGTCGGCAATTCCGAACAGGTCTGGTTCCGCTTCGCCTGGAACCTGCTGGAGCGCGACCGCGCCGAGGGCCCCGACGCGCTGCTCGGTCCCGAACAGCTCGCCCTGCGCTACATCGCTCTGTGGGCGCTCACCCGCACCTTCTACATCCACGCTTTCGACCAGGGCAACCCCGGCGAATGGCGCTACTACCTCGGCGACGCCATCGGCCCGAGCCCGCTGGTCCCACGTGCGTGGCTGGCTCAGCGGGCCGTCGAATCCGGTGCGCTGGCCCCCGGCATGCCGCCCGGCGACGAAGACATCGCGATCGCGCTCGTTCACGGCGTCATCGAGACCGTCGACGAGGTCGCCACCACGCTGTCCCACCTTCTCGGCGGGCCCGGATTGTTCGCCTCGCTGTGGGCGTCGGCGGGCGCGGCCGAACACTACGGCTACCCCCTGTCCACCGATCAGATCAACGACCTCATCAACCAGGTGGTCAACGATCCCGAGTCCCGAAAGATCCAGGCCTACAACTGGATCGAGGCAGGTCTGCCGCTCTAGGGCCTACCGGTCGCGCGCTGGAAGGTCGAGACGAAGTCGGTCAGCGCGGTGCGGTCCTCGAGGTCGGCCGGTCGGTAGCCGCGGTCGGCTTCGACGGTGATCGCGGTGCCCGCGCCGACGCGCAGCTCATCCCAGCAGACCGGGAGAACCGGGAGCTGCACGGTGCGCTCACCGACGGTCAGGGTGATCGCCGAGGTGTACTTGTTCGCGACGGTCATCAGCTCCTCGACGGCCCGCTCGGTGAGTGGACCCGCGGCGGAGAATTCTTCGAGGTACACGGTCACCTCCCTTCCGGCGGCCAGTGTAGGTCCTCGCGGAGTTCCCAAGACAGCCGCAAGCGACCTGAAAGCGGCGCCGCTTAGGGTGACCTCATGATGCGTAAACGGTTGGAACGAGCGTTGCTCGTCCTGGGGTGGGGCGCGGTGGTCGCGGCGGTGGCCGGGATCGTGTTGCATGTCGTGGACTGGCGCCAGAAGTCGATGGTGCTGTTGGCGTCGGGGGCGATGTGGTTGATGCTCGGTGCGGTCGTGGGGCTGTTGCTGTTGCTGCTCGCCCGAGGCTGGCGCAGCTCAGGGGCGGCGGCACTGGTGCTGGCCGGTGCCGCGTGGTTGGTGGTGCCGTCCTACATTCCGGAGGCCAGGGCCGCCGATGGGCCGGAACTGGTGGTGATGCAGTCGAACATCCTGTTCGGCAAGGCCGATCCGGTCGCCGTGGTCGGTGCCGTGCGGGAGAACAACGTCGACGTGCTCACCGTCGAGGAGTTGACCATCGACTCGATCACGGGTCTGCGTGTGGCCGGACTCGAAGAACGACTGCCCTACTCCTACCTGGAACCGGCGCAGTCCGGTGGTGGCGGCACCGGCATCTACAGCCGATACCCGTTGCGCGACACCAAGAAATACGACGGCTTCATCATGAGCAACATCTCCGCGACGATGGAACATCCACAGCGTGGACCGATGCCGGTCTTCGCTTTCCATCCGATTCCGCCGAACCTCGACTTCGGCGCCTGGTCGGCCGAGATGCGCCGGGTCGACGAGATCCTCGCGGCGACCAGCGCACCGGCGATCGTCGGCGCGGATTTCAATGCCACGCACGATCATTCGGCGTATCGCGCGCTGCTCGACGGCGCGTTCGCCTCGGCCGCGGACCAGACCGGCGACGGTGTCCTGCTCACCTACCCGGCGGATCGCCGGTGGGGACCGGTGATCGGGATCGATCACATCCTCGTCGCAGGTGGGGTGGCCGAACAGATCCGCACGCTCACCATCCCCGGCTCCGACCATCGCGCGGTGCTGGCCACGATCCGAATGGACCTGTGACAGCGGTCGTTTACCATGTGAGCGCTCGATCGCGGACCGCTAGGCGTCCGCGTCATTTTTGGGGAGGACAGCGCATGAGAAGACATCGGTTCGGCGCGACCATGGCAGCTTTGATGAGTATCGGCATGCTCGTATCCGGTTGCGGCGCGACAACTGTCGCGAGCGACCAGGCGCAGCCGATCATGGACAATCCATGGGAGGTGGCGGGCGCGGCGTCGTCCACCGGTCCCAGCGGGTCGCGTCCCGGTGTGCCCGACACCGACAAGAAGGCCGACAACGGCGACAACGGCAAGATCGACAAGCTTGCTCTCAACGCCATCGCCGACATCGAAGAGTACTGGCAGACAGAGTATTCCAAGACTTTTCGCGGCAATTTCAAGCCCGCCTCGAAGTACATCTCGTGGTCGGCGAAAGCGCCGGAGTCGGAGTCGGTGCAGTTCTGCAAGAGCAGCACCTACAAGCTGGTGAACGCCGCGTACTGCCCGCTCGACCACACCATCGGCTGGGACCGCACCGTCCTGCTGCCGCTGCTGGTCGACAAGTACAAGGAGATGTCGGTGGTGATGGTGCTCGCCCACGAATACGGGCACGCCATCCAGTCCCAGGCCGACCTGTTGCGCGGGTTCCTCACCGACGCGCTGGTCAAGGAGCAGCAGGCCGACTGCCTGGCCGGTGTGTTCCTTCGCCATGTGGCAGAGGGCAATTCGAAGCACTTCACGCTCAACACCACCGACGGGCTCAACGGTGTGCTCGGCGCGACCGTCGCCGTGCGCGACCGCGACCCCAATGATCCCGACGCCGTGCACGGTTCGGCGTTCGAACGGGTGACGGCGGTGCAGATGGGTTACACCCAGGGCGCCAAGTCGTGCAAGGACATCAACGAGGACGAGATCGAGAAGCGTCGAGCCGGTCTGCCCGTCACCTTCGAAGAGGGGGAGCGCGACGAGCAGCTGCCGGTGAACAAGGAGACCCTGACCACCCTCGCGGCCCAGCTCGGCAAGTCGATGCCGGTGAAGACCGCGCCGAAGTTCGACTACGCCGGCGTCACCCGTAACTGCGCGTCGACGACCACCACCGAGCCGGTGTCCTACTGCCCGGGCTCGAACATCATCGGTACCGATGTCCCGGCCATGGCCAAGCGTGCGGGGGAGGGGTCCAGTGCCAAGGAGGAGCCGCTGTCAGCGGTCGTCACCGGCGACTACAACGCGGCCGCGGTCTTCGTGTCCCGCTATGCCCTCGCGGTGCAGCAGGATCGCAAGCTGTCGCTGTCGGGCGCCGAGTCGGCGGGCCTGCGCACGGCGTGCCTGACGGGCGTGCTCACCACGAAACTCAGTGAGCCGAACAGCGATCCGCGCCTGTCGGCCGGTGACCTCGACGAGGCGGTCTCGGGCCTGCTCGCCGACGGTCTCGCCGCCTCCGACGTCAACGGCAAGGTGGTGCCGAGCGGATATCAGCGCCTCGAGGCGTTCCGCACCGGCGTCCTCAGCGGCGAGCAGGCCTGCCTGAACCAGTTCAAGTAGTCAGCGCGATGTAGGCAGTGACCGCAGGGAGCTGAGGGTGTTCGCCACCGCGCGGGCAGCCTCGGCTCCCTTGGTCACGAAGTGGTTGGTGTAGTAGTCCACGTGCTCGCTGTGCTCGTGGAAGTGGTGCGGGGTGAGCACTACCGAGAACACCGGTACATCGGTGTCGAGCTGCACGCGCATCAGGCCGTCGATCACCGCGGAGGCGACGAAGTCGTGGCGGTAGATGCCGCCGTCGACGACCAGGGCAGCGGCGACGATCGCGTCGTAGCGGCCGGTGCGGGCCAGGCGTTGGGCATGCAGCGGGATCTCGAAGGCGCCGGGGACGTCGAACACTTCGACGACCTCGGGATCGAACCCGAAGCCGGTGTATTCGGCGAGGAAGCCCTCGTGCGCCTTGTTGACGATGGAGCTGTGCCAGCTGGCGCGGATGAAGGCAACGGCGCCGGTAGACGTGGTCATGAGTGGTAAGTCTACTAGTGTCGCCCGAGCAAAAACTTACTGACCGGTAACATGGGTTGACAGCCAGTCGGTGACATCGCCGAGCACCTTCGCGCGCTCGGGCTCGTTGAACACCTCGTGGTAGAGCCCGGGATAGCGCAGCACTGTCACGTCGGTCGAGCCCGCGTCACGTTCGAGCAGATCGGCGCTCGACGGTGACGCGATCACGTCGGCGGTGCCGTGTACTACCAGCAGCGGCGCGGTGAGCGCGCCGAGACGCTGCTTCACCAGCGCGGTGTGCTGCAGGATCTCCACCGCGGTGCGCGCGGGCAGCTTGCCGCGGTACACCAGCGGGTCGTCGTCGTAGGCGCGCACCACCTCGGGATCGCGGCTGATCGTGGACGAATCCAGGGTCAGCACACCGAGATTCGGTGCGAACCGGGTGAGCAGGGGAGCGGCGAGGCGCTGGAGCGGATTGCCGAGCGGGATGTCGAGCGGCGGCGCGGACACGACGATGCCCGCCACGTCGACCGGTCCACGGGTCGCCTGGTGCAGGACCACCAGGCTGCCCATCGAATGCCCGAGCAGGAATCGGGGGACACCGGGATGGGCGGCGCCCGCGAGATCGAGCAGGGTCGCGACATTGTCGGCGGCGCCCTGCATCGAACCGATATTGGCCGCCGGGCCCTCGGACAGGCCGTGCCCGATGTGGTCGAGCGCGTAGACCGCGAAGCCGGCCTCGGCCAGGGTGGTGCCGACGTGTTCGTAGCGGCCCGAGTGTTCGGCGACGCCGTGCACCAGCACCACCACCGCGCGCGGTGCGGACTCCGGTTGCCATGCGCGCCAGGCGATCTTGCCGCCGTGGCCCGCGAACTCGCCGGTGTCGGTCGTCATCGGGGCGCTCCTCCTGCTTCGGGCGCCGCGGCGAGCCGCTCGATGAGACGCCGGTTGAACTCGATCAGCCGAGCGTAGTTGAGTCGCGAGATCCGCTCGTCGGTTCCGTGGATCCGTTCCAGATCCGCCGCGGTCAACACGATCGGCGCGAAGTTGCAGCGGGTCGCGGCCAGGCCGTCGTAGTGGCGTGAATCGGTGGCGCCGGGCACGATCCCGGTGGTGGTCACGATCCCGGGCACCACGCTCGACGCCAGCTCGGCGACCATGTCGAACGCCGGACCCGGCCCGTGGAACCGCGAGGGCTCCGACGCGGGCCCGACGAGGTCGATCGCCACGCCGATATCGCGGATCACCCTGGTGCAGTGCGCCAGCACCGCTGCCACCGAATCACCGGGCAGGATACGGAAATTCACCAGCGCCTCGGCGCTCTGCGGGAGCACATTGGCCTTCACCCCGCCGCTGATCACGGTGGGCGCGGTGGTGGTGCGCACCAGCGCCTCGGTGGTCGGGCCCGTCGCCATGATGCGGGCGACGAGCGGTCCGGCCAGTTTGGACAGCCCGCGTGCGTCGGTGAGCTCGAGCAGCCGGCGTCGTGGTTCGGGCAGCGCCTCGCGCATGCGGGCGAGCATGTCGCTGATCACCGGCGTCAGCCGCAGTGGCATCGGATGGTCCTGCACGCGCGCGACCGCGCGTGCCAGCCGTCCCACCGCGGTCTGCTTGCCGGGCATCGAGGAGTGCCCGCCGGTCTCGGTGACCGAAAGCCGTACCGTCGCATAGCCCTTCTCGCCGAGCATGATGCTGGCCACCGGCCGGTCGACCCCGTCGGCGACGCCGTCGGTGATCACCCCGCCCTCGTCGAGCAGCAGCTCCGCGCGCACGTCCTGGTCGCGCAGGTGCTGGGCCATCCGGACCGCGCCGCCGTCACCGAAGACCTCTTCGTCGTGACCGAAGGCGAGGAACATGGTGTGGCGCGGGCGAATTCCGGTTTCCAGCGCCGACTCGACCGCTTCCAGGACGGCGAGCACGCGGCTCTTGTCGTCGATCGCGCCACGGCCCCAGATGAATTCGTCGTCGACGACACCGTCGAACGGGGGATGGGTCCAGCGTTGCGCGTCGTCGACCGGCACCACGTCCTGGTGGGCGAGCAGGATCGCCGACACCGCACCCGGCTCGGCGCCCTCCCAGCGGTAGAGCCTGCTGTGACCGAAGGTCGTCAAGGTCAGTTCGGCGTGCACGCGGGGGAACGATGTCTCGAGGTGGGTGGCCAGCCGCGCGAACTCCGCGGTGGCGGTGTGCGCGGGATCTTCGGTCGACACCGTCACGCACTGCAGCGCGACAGCCAGCCGCTGGGCGACCTCGTCATCGACGCCCTCGGTGACGGGGGCCGGGGTGGGGTTCTCGGTGATCGGGCGCATCTCAGCCATTGTGGCCCGTGGCGAGGACCCACGCCCGCCGAACGTGCCCGAAACGCCGGGATCGTCGCGCGGTGTGATGCGGTCAGACGCCCCGGCGGCGCGCCATCTAAGCTGACACCATGGCAGGAGGCAAGGGCGGCAAGCCGTCGAAGGAAGCCAGGGCCGCGGCTAAAGCGGCCCGTAAGCAGGCATCACGCGAGCGTCGTCAGCAGTTGTGGCAGGCGTTCAACATGCAGCGCAAGGAAGACAAGGCGCTGCTGCCGCTGATGATCGGCGCACTGGTCGGCACCACGGTGGTCTTCTTCCTCATCGGGCTGATCTTCGACATGCAGTGGTTCCTGCTGCCGCTGGGTCTGCTGCTGGGTGTGCTGCTGGCATTCATCCTGTTCGGGCGCCGCGTGCAGAAGAACGTGTACCGCAAGGCCGAGGGCCAGGCGGGCGCCGCGGCGTGGGTGCTGGAGAACCTGCAGGGCAAGTGGCGGGTCGCCAACGGCGTCGCCGCGACCACCCAGCTCGACGCCGTGCACCGCGTGATCGGCCTGCCCGGGGTGATCTTCGTCGCCGAGGGTTCGCCGCAGCGGGTCAAATCGCTCATTCAGCAGGAGAAGAAGCGCACCGCCCGCCTGGTCGGTGACACCCCCATCTACGAAGTGATCGTCGGCAATGAGGAAGGTCAGACTCCCCTCAAGGAGCTGCAGAAGTACCTCACCAAGCTGCCGCGCAACATCGACGTCAAGCGGATCGACCAGATCGAGGGCAGGCTCTCGGCCCTGAGTTCGCGCAGTGGTCCCGCGATGCCGAAGGGCCCGATGCCCCCCGGTGCGAAGATGAAGGGCATGCAGCGCGCGATCCGTCGCCGCTGACCCACTCCCGCCGCGAGCCCGTCACCTTCTCAGGTGACGGGCTCGCGCCGTTTCAGGCGTTGGGCGAGCGGCCGGTCAGCAGCCACAGAACCCGGTCGTATGCCAGTAGGTGGTAACCGGCGAGAACAGCCGCCGAGATCAACGCCAGGCGCGGCAGCGAAGCGGCCCACAGTGCGGCGGCGCCACCGAAGAGCACCGTGAACTCGACGAGCAGCCGGACCGGGCCGGAGACGGGCACCGGTGAACCGCCGCCGCGTCCCGGATCGTCGGGCAGGGTGAACACGCCCCACAGCGTCGCGGCCGCGATCGGCAGTACCACCACGAGCAGGTACCGCCATGGTGAGTCGAAGGCGCGCCATCCGTAGACGCCGAACGAGGCGATGGCGATCAATTCGAGCAGAAAACGTACGGCCAACATGGCCGGATTCAGTGACACGGCCTGATCGTAGGGCCGCGCGCGGCTACGAGCGGGCCCAACGGCTCAGCGAGCGTTGACCAGCGCCGTCCCGGTCGCCCGGTCGTGCATGCCGCGACCGTCGGCATCGGTGAACAGCGCGGGCACCACGAACACCAGCAGTACCTGCCTGGCCAGCGCGCGCACGAATCCCACCGCCACCGGAGCGTCGATGCGCAGCACCCGCAGCTTCATGAAGTACTGGCCCGGGGTGAACCCGAACAGCGTCACCGCGGCCACGCCGACCACGAACCACACCAGCAGCGGCACCGACGACGACACGAAGCTGCGGGTGATCACCGCGGCGATCCCGACGGCGATGAACCAGTCGATGAACAGCGCGACGACCCGTCGCCACGTCGGGGCGAGCGATCCCGCTCCCTCGCGCGGCAGCCCATACAGCTCACCGGGGTAGCCGGAGATGTCCGAGTCGCCGGGTTCGCCCGGGGATCCGGATAGCCATGTGCCGGTAATACGCGCCATGGGACCCAGGATAGTGGCGCGCGATCGGTCGCCCACGACCGCATTAATGGAGGTCACGTCAGCGTGGGATCACGCGGATGGCAGGATTAGCGTGAAGATCGCGCCCGGATGGCTGACATCACCCAGGCATCCGGCTCGCGTAACACTGGCGAAACATAGCCTTGACTGTTGGGAAACACCGCGTCCTTAGCGTCAGGTCGCGACGAACCCCTTCGTAGCGACTGCGCGCAGGTCGTTCGAAAGGGCCAGCATCGCGACTGGCTGGGAACCGATTCGTAAGGAGAGCAAGTGACGTTCAGCACGGCCGAAGAGGTCATCCAGTACATCAAGGAAGAGGACATCGAATACGTCGATATCCGCTTCTCCGACCTGCCCGGCGTCCAGCAGCACTTCTCGATCCCGGCCAAGGCGTTCACCGCCGACCTGGCGGAAGAGGGTCTGGCGTTCGACGGCTCCTCGGTGCGTGGCTTCCAGTCGATCGACGAGTCGGACATGCTCCTGCTCCCCGACTTCAGCACCGCCCGGATCGACCCGTTCCGCGCCGCGAAGACGCTCAACCTGAACTTCTTCGTGCACGACCCGTTCACCCGTGAGGCGTACTCCCGCGACCCGCGCAACATCGCGCGCAAGGCGGAGGAGTACCTGCGTTCGACCGGTATCGCCGACACCGCCTTCTTCGGCGCCGAGGCCGAGTTCTACATCTTCGACGGCATCCGTTACGGCTCCGGCATGAACGGCTCGTTCTACGAGATCGAGTCCGTCTCCGGTTCGTGGAACACCGGCAAGGAGTTCAACCCGGACGGCAGCCGCAACCTCGGCTACAAGGTCCGCAACAAGGGTGGCTACTTCCCCGTCGCCCCGTACGACCACTACGTCGACCTGCGCGACGAGATCTCGACCAACCTGCAGAACGCGGGCTTCGAGCTCGAGCGCGGCCACCACGAGGTCGGCACCGCCGGTCAGGCCGAGATCAACTACAAGTTCGGCACGCTGCTCTCGGCGGCGGACGACCTGCAGCTGTTCAAGTACATCGTGAAGAACACCGCGTGGAAGGCCGGCAAGTCGGTCACCTTCATGCCGAAGCCCCTCTTCGGCGACAACGGCTCGGGCATGCACGTGCACCAGTCGCTGTGGAAGGACGGCAAGCCGCTGTTCCACGACGAGGCCGGCTACGGTGGCCTGTCGGATCTGGCGCGTCACTACATCGGCGGCATCCTGCACCACGCCCCGTCGCTGCTGGCGTTCACCAACCCGACCGTCAACTCGTACCACCGTCTGGTGCCGGGCTACGAGGCCCCCATCAACCTGGTGTACTCGCAGCGCAACCGCTCGGCCGCCGTGCGTATCCCGGTGACCGGCAACAACCCGAAGGCCAAGCGCATCGAGTTCCGCGCGCCTGACTCCTCGGGCAACCCGTACCTGGCCTTCGCCGCCATGATGATGGCCGGCCTGGACGGCATCAAGAACAAGATCGAGCCGATGGCCCCGGTCGACAAGGACCTCTACGAGCTCCCGCCGGAGGAGGCCAAGAACATCCCCCAGGCCCCCACCAGCCTGGCCACGGTCATCGACCGCCTCGAGGCAGACCACGACTACCTCACCGAGGGCAACGTCTTCACGCCTGACCTCATCGAGACCTGGATCAGCCTCAAGCGTGAGAACGAGATCGCCCCGGTCAACCTGCGTCCGCACCCGTACGAGTTCGAGCTCTACTACGACGTGTGATCCTGACCTGCGGGAACGGGCCTGATCGGTCTGCTCGGTACGCAGTAAGTACGCAGTAAACAGTTTCGAGTCCACCCGTTCCGTGATCACAGAATGCGATCACGGGACGGGTGGACTCGTCTGTATTAAGGCATAGATGCCCGGATGTGTCGAGGTAGTGCGCTATGAACCACCGAGCGACATGGACGTCACCGTGCGCGTCGAGCAACCGTCCGGCGCGGGCTGCCCTGCCAGACGCTCATCGATCCAACGCAGGACCGCGGGAGTCGCGCTGATCGCGAGACTGACGTGCTCGCTCAATTGGTCCCGCGTATACGTGATTCGCGCCCCCGATGCGCACCACTGTGCCACCGCCTTGTCGGGCCCCGCGATGGTGACGATCTCGTCGTGCACGGCGTTGTAGAGGAACAGCGGCGCGGTCTGTGACGAGGGGCTGAAGTCCAGCTCGGTCAACGACTCTTGTATCTGCTCGATGAGTTGCGAAAAAGGAATCGTCAGGTAGTCGTCCATGCGCAGGAACGCGTGCTGAGCCACGTTCGGCGTCACGCATTTGCTGTCCCCCGCAGCCATCAGCGCTTGCCCGGCAGGCGTCAGATATTTGTCGAAGGTCGCCGCCAGACGTGGATCGGCGCGCAGCATGCCCGGCAGGAGCGACGGCAGGAAACCGGAGAACGGACCGGCATCGAGCGTCCCCATGTAGCTGCCGATGGGCGCTGTCCCGCCACCCATGGCGACGCCGACCAGTCGTATTTCGGGAGCGTAGGTCGGCTGCACGTGCGCGACCCAGCTGGTGCCGTACGCACCGCCGGAGTAGCCCATCGCGGCAACCGGAGTATCGGTGCCGGACAGGCCGAGCGGGGCGAATTCCTGGGCCGCGCGCACTCCGTCGAGCGCGGCGTAACCCGGCTGCCTCGGGGCGAACAGCGTCCCCTTCGGCCCCTCCCAGTCGGGTACGGAAATCGCATGACCCGACGACAACATCTGGTCGATCTGAATGAGATCCAGTGAGGAGTCGTACTTGTCAGGCGCTCCTTGTCGGAGCACGTAGGAGGGCGCGCACTGTGGGGCCGAGGCATCCGTGGCAGCCTGATAGGTGATCAATCCTTTGACCTGCCCGGTTCGTGGGCGCAGCACCGTCGTCACGGTTGCCATGGGTCGGCCGTCGGTATCTGTCGTTCGATACAGCAACTGCCAGGCGTCGGCGTGCTGCGCCTGTGGCGTCAGCGAGGCCACCTCGACGGGTCGCGAATTCAGGATGGCGCCCGGTGCCTGCGAGTCCCAGCCCGACGGCGGGGTGTAGAACGGGTCGTTCTGCGGAGTGGTCAGCGGATCCGCACCACCGACCGCCATGGGAGTACCGGTCAAGCACAACACGGCCGACACCGCGATCAGGGCCGAGCGCAGCTGACCGCGCTTGACCACTGAACACGGTGCACCACAGGCTGATACGACACTGTCTACCATTCGGACTTCCCTCCCTGGAGGGGACCGTTCCCGTGAATCCCCCTGAAGGCAGCCAGATTACATCCCCTGATCCGGATGAATACCCGAACTGACGACGAAGTTGGTCCCTCGATCAGTTCGCCCGCAGCGAGCGATCTGGCCGCGTTGTCGGGGGCGCTTGTTTCGTTTGTCTACTCGACTACGAGGCGCGTCACGTGTGTCGAGGAACGGATTCGGCCAACGCCGTTCGGGCGTCGGTCAGATGCTGGGCGAGGTCGCCGCCTTCGTGGAGCCAGACTCGGTACGCGGAGAAGAAGCACGCCATCCCGATTTTCGCCCACAGGGCCGGCCGCACGTCGCTGTCGACAGCGACGCCCAGTTGGCCGGCCAGGTGGTGTTCGATGAGCTTTTCCACGGCGGCCTGTTTGGCCAGGTCGCGGGCTTGTAGCGCCGGCGTGCTGGTGATCAGGGCGTCGCGGGTGCGTGCCTGTGCGAGTTGTTCGCCGCCGAATCTGCTGATCAGTGGGGTGATGACGACGGCGAGGGTGGTTTCGGGATGTTCACCCTCGGGGCGTTCGGCGAGCAGTCGGGCCAGGTCGGCACGCAGGTCATCGTCTTCGGGGAAGACCAGCTCTTCTTTGCTGGTGAAGTAGCGGTGCAGGGTTCGGGTGCCGACTTCCGCGGCCGCCGCGATCTCGGCGACGGTGACGCCGTCGAAGCCTCGTTCGGCGAACAGGCGGAACGCGGTGTCGACGATGGACTGCCTGGTCCGTTCCCGTTTGAGTTCCCGCAGCGACATCGAGACAGTGTCGCACGACGCCTCTATCTGGCAGACTGTGCCATATGACATCAAGTGACAGAACATTCGTGGTCACCGGCGGCACGAGCGGTCTCGGCTACGAATGCGCCAGGAACCTCGCGCTCGACCCGAGCAACACGGTGGTGATCACCGGTCGCGACGCGATGCGAACTCGGGAACTGGCTGCGACGATCGGCGCGCGCGGCATGGCACTCGACCTGTCCTCGCGCGCGTCGGTCAGCGCTTTCGTGGCCGAACTGGTCGCCGCCGACCTACCGCCACTGTCCGGCCTGGTGTGCAACGCGGGCGCGCAGTTCACTCGTCGGACCCTCACCGTCGACGGCATGGAGGCGACTTTCGCCACCAACCACCTGGGTCATCTCGGTCTCGTCATCGATCTTCTCGACCACCTCACCGCACCCGCGCGAATCATCATGGTGTCCTCGGGAACTCATGATCCCGAGCAGTTCACCGGGATGCCGCACCCACTGCGCGCCACCGTCCGCGAACTCGCTTACCCGCCGCCACCGACCGAACCGGCACAGCGCGACGCCCGCCGCCGGTACACCACTTCGAAGTTGGCGAACCTCCAGACCGCCTACCACCTCGCTCGCGAGTTGGCCCCACGCGACATCACTGTGAACGCGTTCGACCCGGGCTTGATGCCTGGAACCGGATTGGCCAGGGACGCGAGCGCTGTCCAGCGACTGGCCTGGAAGACGATCGCCCGCGCCCTCGTCGTGCTCCCCGGTGTTCGCACGCCGCGCGGGTCCGGCGCGGACCTCGCGTGGCTGGTCGCAGCATCGGATCGCGAGGGAATCACCGCTCAGTACCTGGTGGGCCGCACACCGGTCCGATCATCGATGGCGTCCTATGACGAGCCGGTGCAGCAGGCTCTCTACCGGGACAGCCTGGATCTGCTCGCCGAGTTGGATGCTCGGGCCGGCAGCTGATCGGCGACACGCCCCGGATTATCGGGGCTGGACGGCGAAGCGGGGACCGGCAATAGTCCGGGGGTGCGATTGGGTGTTGTGGTGGCGCGGGCGGTGGCCGGTGTGGCGTTGGTGCTCGGGACGGTGGCGCCGGCAACGGCGGAACCGGTGAATGTGGCGTTCACGTGGACGCAGGAGTATCTGACCGCGCCCGACGGGACTCGGCTGCACGCCGATGTCCTCCGTCCGCCGGGGGTGGCCGCCGACGCGCGGACTCCGGTGCTGCTGACGGCCAGTCCCTATCGGGCGCACCTGGCATACCTGTCCCAGCCTCGCCCGGGTGGTGGGCCCTCGACCGACAACTTGCCGGTCGAATGGGCGCTGCGGGCCGGGTACACGTATGTGATCGTCGATCTGCGCGGATTCGGTGGGTCCAACGGGTGCCCGGATTTCGGCGGCCCGGGGGAGCGCTCGGATGTGGCGGCGGCGGTGGAGTGGGCGGCGAGCAGGCCGTGGTCGACGGGGCGGGTCGGCGTGGTCGGCACGTCCTATGAGGGATGGACCGGGATGATGGCGCTGGCCGCGAAGCCGAAGGGGCTGGCGGCGGTGGCGGCGTTCGAACCGGTCGTCGATCCGTACTCCTACCTCTACATGCAGGGCACGGCGTGGAAGTTCGGCGGGAAACCGCTGACCGAGGACGGGATCCGCCCCGCCGACACCGCGGGCGCGGAACACCTGGCCATCGCCTCGACCCCCGGCCACCCCGACGACGGCGACGAGTACAAAGCCAGTGCCGTCCAGATGACCCAGGACTGCGCCGCCCGCTATCTCGCCCTCACCACCGACCACAACGGCGCCGACCCGGACTGGCGCGAGCGCGACATGGTCGAGGCCGTCCGCGGCAACACCACCCCGATGTTCCTCGGCCAGAGCTTCCTCGACTCCAATACCCGTGCCGACCGCATCATCGAGGCGTGGGAAGCCAGAGGTCCCGGCGAGCATCGCGCCTGGTTCGGCCAGTGGGGCCACTCGGACTGCCGCGAGAAGTGCGGCACACCCCACTTCGCCTCGGAGCTCTACGCATTCCTGGACAAACACGTGGCGGGCGCCGATGTCGAGGTACCGGGCCCGCCGGTGACCGTCGGCCAGTTCGACGGTGGGTGGCGCGGTGAAACCGTCTGGCCGCCTACGGATTCCCGGCGCGCGTCGGTCGCGTTGCGCACCGGAGCCTTCAACGATCGTGGTCTACTGCCCGGCGCGGACCGGGAAATCTGGTCGATCTCGTCCCCAGTCGCCGAGCCCGTGCACCTCGCGGGCCGCGCCACTGCCGCGCTGACCCTCAGCGGCCCGCCGGAAGCGACTGTCGCGCTGGAGCTCTACGACATCGCCCCCGACGGACGCGCCACCGTCATCACCCGCGGTATCGCCCCGGTCCGCTCCGAATCCGAGGTCCGGCTGCTCTGGCAGGACGCTCGCCTGGCCACCGGCCACCGACTCGGCGTCCGGATCACCAACGCGGTCGACGACGTGTGGTCGCACACGCCGACGAACGCCGCCGTCACCGTCACTTCGGCCCGCCTCGACCTTCCCTTGCTCACCACCCCGCGGGAACTGGATCTCCCCGGTGGCGTCCCCATCTGGCACGCACGGTGGCGAACCGAGGAAACCATCGCACTCCAGCCGGAGATGGTGAACGACCCCGCACTCCGGATCGAACTCACGGCTCCGGCCGGGTGAGCGTCGCGCGGCAACCTGCCTGTCTGCCCAACTAGCGGCCGCTGCTTGTCGGGTGGTCTTGCGGTGCAGCAGAGACCGATTCGCCCCGCAGGGCGCGCGCGACCAGATCCGGATGGGTCAGCTGCGGGTAGTGCCCGGTGCCGGTGATCGTGGTGACCGGCCGATCGGTCGGCTCGACCAGTGGGTCGTCCGAACCGACGATGATGTCGACCGGAACGGTGACCCGGGTCAGTTTCGCGGCGAGTTCGTCTCGGGAGGCACCGGCGGCGCGCAGGGCCGCCCAAGTGCGCTGGGCGACACCAGGTCGTCGCAGATCCGCGAGAGCGGAGGTGATGGCCGGACCTTCCGGAATGCCCAGTCGCGCGGCCGCTTTCGCGGCGGACATCCGCTTGACGACCTCGGCGGCGATGGGCGAACCCGTCAGCCGGGAGGCGGGCTGCTGGAGGAACGCGGGCGCGATCAGTACCAGCCGTGACACCCGATCGGGGTGGCGCAGCGCGAATTCGATTGCGGCCCAGGAGCCCAGCGAATGACCGACGATGACCGGTCGCGTCCGCACCGGCGCCATCAGTTCCTCCATCCAGTCACCGGTCGACTGCGTGGACACCGCCGAGCGCCCGAGCCCGGGAAGGTCGGCTGCCAGGGTAGGGGCATCCAACTCCCGCACCACGTCGGACCATGATTCGCTGTCGAGCGGAATGCCGTGCAACAGCACATATTCCGGGTCGGTTCGCTCGCCGACCAACCATGTCCCGTCGCGGAATCCGGATTTCGGTGTGGGTGTGACGGTGCCGTTGCGGCCGGCGACGATCCCGTCGGCGTAGGTGCGCAGCAGCTCGTCGACCGGCGGGTGGCCGATGCCGAGACGCCGTGCGATGACGTCGCTTCGGCTGGTGTCGTACCGATCGCTGCTGAGGAAGGACAGCGCTTCGGGATCGGCATGGGTCAGGGCGCGGGGAAGCCGGCGTACCAGCGCGGTCGGCAGCGTGAAGCGCGGTGCGGCGACGTGCAGATGGTCGGCGACGAGCCGGATCAGTTCGGGCAGTACGGGAGTCGCGGCATCCAGCAGCGGATAGGATCTGCCGACCGTATCGGCTTGGGTGGGTAGCCCCACGATGAACCGGGCCACGTAGTCGAGATCGACCACCGGAACGAAGGTGTCAGCCGACCCCGGCAGCGCGGGCAACCGACCCTGCCAGAGATTGTCGATGATGTCGGAAAGCCCGAAGTACTGGCCGGGTCCGAGCACTCCGGCCGGATTCGCCATGGTCAGCGGGATGTCACGCTCGGCCGCGAGCCGCCGCAGCAGGGCATCGGCCTCGACCTTCGACGCCTCGTACGCGCCGTTGCCGTAGTCCTGCTCACCTCCGTCGTCGGCCGCGCGATAGCCGGTGATGTGGACGATGCGCCGCAGATCCGGTTGCCGTGCGGCCCATTCCAGCACGTGCACCGCCCCGTCGAGGTTGACCCGCCGCGCCACCTCCGCATCCAGCCCGAACTTCATCAACGCGGCCGCGTTGTACACATCGCGCACCCCTTCGACGGTGTCGCCCAGCGCGAGATCCGGTTCGCCGATATCGGTGGTGGTGATGGTCAAACCGGCGGTGTCGACACTCTGCCCGTCGAGCCAGGTCCGCAGCCGATCCTGACTACCCGCACGCAGCGCGGCGGTGACGGTGTTCCCGTTTCGCAGCAATTCGGCGACCACGGAGCGGCCGATGAACCCGGCGGCGCCGAAAACGATGGAGTCGGTGTGTGCCATGGTGTCCAACTTTCAGTAGACCGATTTACATATTTTCGGGATAAGACTCGAGCCGTGGGCCGGGAACGGCTCAGATCAGCACGTCGATGGTGTCGGCGAGGTGCTGAAGTGGTTGGCGGGACCGGTGGGTGCGGGCCAGTACCAGCCCGCCTTCGATCAGGGCGAGCGCGACCGTGGTGATCCGTTCGGGTTCGGGATGGCCGAATCCGATCAGTCGTTCCCGGATCGCCTCCTCCCAGAGCCGATAGGTCGCCGAACAGGCCTGCTGCACAGCATCGTTGGTCGATGCGGTGTCCAGCGCGACGGCCGCCACCGGGCACCCGATGGTCCAGTCCGACGCTTCCAGCTGATCGCCCAGCAGGTTCACCATCTTTCGCGCGAAATCTCGCGCGTCCGTCGCCTCGACCGTGCGGATGATCGTCGCGATGTCGGTGCCGCTCTCGGCGAGCGCCGCCGCCACCAATTCGTCCTTACCGCCCGGGAAATGGAAGTACAGCGACCCGCGCGGCGCACCGCTCTCCTGCACGATCTGATTGAGCCCGGCGCCGAAGTATCCGTGCGACTCGATCAGCGATCGCGTCGCCCTGATCAACTTGCACCGCGTCTCGGCTCCCTTTTTGCCCACCCGCTCAAACTAGACCGATCTACATATTTTTGCAACGGATCGCTCCTGTCGCGACCGGCCTTACTCGTGGCGTGACGCCAGCAGCTCGGCCGCGTCCTCGCAGAGCCGGCCGATAATGGCCGCCGCAGGCTCGATATGGGTCACCAATCCGACACCCTGACCCGCATCCACCGGTGCGAGCCGAGGATCGTCCTCCGCGATCGCCGCGCGAAGTCGGTCGGAATCGGGCACGTCGTCGCCTTCGAGTCGTGACCACGGATCCGTGAACTCGTTGCGCAGGACGCGCGCCGGATAGATCGGTGGCCAGGGCAGATCGAGGGCCTCGTCGAACGCGGTGGTGACAGTGGTGCTGCTGGAGTCGGCGGCGAGCATCGCGAGGCGGGCGGATTCGGGCAGCAGTGATTCCTCGGCGGCGGCCAGGCAGGTCCCGAGCCAAGCACCCGCCGCTCCCGCCGCGAGCACGGCCGCGAGCGTGCGCCCGGAGCCGATGCCGCCGGCGGCCAGGACCGGGACGGTCGCGATGTCGAGGACGGCGTCGAGCAGCGGCAGCAAGGCCAGCCGGTCGGCGCCGTGGCCGCCACCTTCGCTGCCGCGCGCCACCAGAATGTCGACACCCGCGTCCTGCGCGCGGTGGGCGCCCGGTGCGTCGTACACCTGGGTGACGGCGAGAATGCCCGCCGCCCGCACCTGGGGGACCCAGGAGAAATCAGTGCCGAAACTGACCGAGATGATCCGTGGACCCGCGGCGATCGCAGCCTCGAGCAGCCCGGTTTCGCGGGCGCGGACCCAGTCGACCAGCCCGATCCCGTCCGGTGCTCCGGCGACAGCCAGTTCGCGGCGCAACGCCGCCACCGACCCCGCACTGCCCATGCCGATCATCCCGAGCCCACCCGCCGCGCTCACCGCCGCCGCGAGCCGTCCACCGGCCGCGCCGCCCATCGGCGCGTTCACCAGCGGCACCCGCAGCCCCAGCGATCGTGACCACTGTGTCGACAGCGTCTGCTCTGACATCGGTGCACCTTTCGCCACGGCTATGACCCATCCATCATGGCAGCTGATCGGCGGAGCATTCCCGAAGCGATGCGTGCCGGGATCGGTGGGCTGGTGGCCGATTCGGAAAGGAATGGGTGACAACGAAATTCGTCACGCGGCTCGCTCCGGCGATCGGTGGCGCGCCGCGGGGAACGAACCTCGGCGCCGGATACGCGGTGGGCGTATGTTCGACGACAATGCCGGACGACGAGACAGGATGGCGATGACGATCAGAGATCGCGTCGAACAGCTGGTGACCGAGCCGCCGATCGTGTTCGGCGAGCCGATCGACACGTCCGGCGGCGCTACGGTCATCACCGTCTCGCGCGGTGGCGGTCCGTTGCGGCACCCTCGTCCGGTCGGTGTGTTCGTCGTCCACGAAGGGCGCGCGCACTGGACGCCCGCGATGGACGCCAATCGCATCGCTCAGCTCGGCGAATGGATCGGCCTGCTCACCGGGGTCATCGCGGCGCTGGCGATTCTGCGTCGCCCGCCGTGGCCGGACCTGCGCCGCCGGAGCCAGTGAGCCCGTACAGCGCGAGCGTTTCGAACCGCTGCCACGCCTGGGCCGGTGGTGTCGGCGCGGTCGGCTCGGTCACCGGACCCAGCACGCCGAGCAATGCCCACGACAGGAACTCGATCGTGCCCGCCGGCTGCTCCCCGAGGAGCTCACCGACCAGTTCGGCGACACACTGCCGGTAGGCGCGCACGACGGTGGCGGTGGCCTTCGGCCCGATCAGCGGGCGATACACCTCGGGATACTGCGCGGCGAGATGGAACATCACGCGCAGCGGCGCGAGCGGAGAACCCGGTGTTGTCGTGCGGATGATCTCGCGGCGCAGGAACTCGGTGCAGCTCACCAGCAGCAGGTCGTCCTTGTCGCGGTAGTGCGCGTAGAAGGTGGATCGCCCCACGTCGGCGCGGCCGATGATGTCGCTCACGGTCACCTTGTCGTAGCCGCGCTCGATCATCAGCTCGATCAGCGCTTTGTGCAGCGTGTCCCTGGTGCGTCGAACCCGGCGATCAGGGTGCTCGGCCATCGCTTCCTCCTGCACGGTTTCCCCGGATCTGTTCGATAACGGACACCTCCGGCGATTCTGCTCCTGGTGACGTGCGCGGCAGCGCCCGACGATGAACTCATGTCCCGAAATCAGCTTCTCACCCCCATGTTCGTCGACGACGCGGGCACCGGCCTGGTCATCGCGGGCCTGCGTCGCTACAACCTCTTCACCACGGTGTTCTTCCTGGGCAGGCACCGTCGTCTGCTCGCCGAATTCGTCACCCGTTCCGGTGCGCGCTCGGGTGCGCGGGCACTCGATATCGGTTGTGGGCCTGGCAAACTGGTCCGCGCGCTCGGCGATGCGGTCGGACCGAACGGCGCCGCGGTCGGTGTTGATCCCTCGGCTACGGCGGTCGCCGGCAACAGTGCCCGGGATCGCGCCACACACCATCGCTACGTGGTGGGCCCGGCACAGTCGCTGCCCCTGCCCGATGCCGAATTCGACGTTGTCACCTGCACTTTCGTCATGCATCACATCCCCGAGCCGCAGCGCGCCGCCGCGATCGCCGAGATGTGGCGGGTGCTGCGACCGGGCGGACATCTGCTGCTCGCCGACGCATCGCCCTCTCCCCGGATGCGGGCCGTGCTCTCCGTGTTTCTCGGACGCGGCGGCGATCCGTTCGCCGACGCCGACATCCGCCACTACGCCGATCGGGTCGAGGCGGTCGGCTTCACCGATCTCGGCTACACCCAGAGCCGCGACCAGACCGGCATCCTGACCGCGCGGAAACCGGTCGCCCATCACTGATCCCGGCAACCTGTCGGTGCCCTCGGCTAGGGTCGATCTCGACACGATCACCAATCGAGCACGGGGGTGCGGCATGGAGTTCGATCAGCGCGAAATCGAAGCACGGGAATTCGCCATCGCGGCACATGGCGACCAGCGCTACGGCGTCCATCCCTACATCACCCATCTCGCGGCCGTTCGGGGTGTCCTCGACGATTTCGGCTACGGCGGTGAACTCGCCCTCGCGGCGTGGCTCCACGACGTCGTCGAAGACACCCCCGTCACGGCGGAAGATGTCGAATCCCGTTTCGGGCGTGCGGTTCTCGATCTGGTCTGGGCGGTCACCGGCATCGGCCCCGATCGCAAGGCGCGAAACCAGAACGCCTACAACAAGATCGCCGCCCACCCCAGAGCCGTGATTCTCAAACTTGCCGACCGCACCGCCAATGCCGAGGCCAGCCCACCCGCCAGCAGCTGGATGGGCATGTACCGCACCGAACATCCCGCCTTCAAGGCCCACCTCGGCGGACTCCTCGCCGATGACCCCACCGTGGCCCGCATGTGGGAACGGCTCGACCGCCGCCTCGACCCGTCGGTGGCCCCGCCCATCGATCTGTGGGCCGACATCGACCAGCTGGTCGCGGCAGGCGAACACGACAAGGCCGTCGCCGCGGTACAGGCGGCTTTCGACTGCGACCCCGGCGAGGCGGAGTTGATCCTGGCCGAGCGCGCCTGATCCGACCGCTCGATCGCGCGCCCGATCAGGCTGTCGGGTCACCGCGGATGGCTGACCGGTCCATGGCCGCCAGTTGAGTGGCCGCGGCCGCGGCGAGTTCCTCGTCCAGTTGCTCGTGGCCGGACGTGCCACCTCCGCCCGGGCCGCCGTCGTCAGCGATGACACGTCGGGCCGAGAGGTGAATCGCGTCCACGCCTGCCCGGTGTAGTGCCGCGATGTCGTCGACGGTGATCCCGCCACCCGCCATGATCTGGATGCGGCCTGCCGCGTGTACAACCATCGCGGCCAGCTCATCGAGTCCCGCGGCGCAAGCAGATGCCCCACCCGAGGTGAGAACCCTGGTCATGCCACCGGCGATCAGGGTGTCCAGCGCGGTCTCGCGGTCGCGAATCTGATCGATCCCACGGTGAAAGGTCAGCTCTATGCCTTCGACAGGAACGTCATCGAGCACACGGCTCAACCCTTCGACGTCGACCCGGTGGTCCGGGGTGAGCGCCCCGATCACCAGCCCGGCGGCACCGGCCGAAATCGCCGCCCGCGCATCGGCGTTCATCACCGCCAGTTCATCGGCGTCAGCGTATATGAAGCCCCCTGCCCGGCACCGGATCAGGACGTGGACGGGAATCCCGGTTCCCACCACAGCCTCGATCGTTCCGATGCTGGGCGTGAGCCCACCCGTACTACCCAGCGCCGCACACAATTCCACCCGATCCGCCCCGACGCGGCGAGCACCGAGCGCGCCCGCCGCGTCCTGCACCGCGAACTCGAGGGCGGTCACGTCAGAACGACTGCCAGGCAGGCTTGTTCGCCAGCGCGTACTTGTAGTAGTCCGCCAGCTTCAACTTGCTCGCCGCGGCCTCGTCGATCACCACGGTGACATGGGGATGCCACTGCATGACCGAGGCCGGGCAGAACGCCGACAAGGGCCCTTCGGCGGCGGCGGCGATCGCATCGGCCTTGCCGGCGCCGAGCGCGATCATCACCAGATGCCCGGCCTCGTTGATGGTGCCGAGGCCCTGGGTGAGGACGTGATGCGGCACATTCTCCGGCCCGTCGAAAAAGCGCGCGTTGTCCTTACGCGTCTGTTCGGTCAGTGTCTTCACGCGCGTGCGCGAGGTGAGCGCCGACCCGGGCTCGTTGAACCCGATGTGCCCATCGGTGCCGATCCCCAGCAACTGCACGTCGACCCCACCCGCGGCGGCGATGGCCGCGTCGTACCGGCGGCCCTCACCCGCGACATCACCGGCCTCCCCGTTCGGGCTCAGCACCCGTGCGGGATCCAGGTTCACATGGTCGACGAACTCCGACCGGATGACCGAGAAATACGACTGCGGATGATCTTTCGGCAAACCGACGTACTCGTCGAGCAGGAAGGCGCTGGCGGTGGTGAAGTCCAGCTCGCCCTCGCGGTACCGGCGCGCCAGCTCCTGATAGCTCCCCAGCGGCGACGACCCGGTAGCCAAGCCGAGGATCGCGTTACCGCCCTGCACATAGCCGCCGACGATATCGGCGACCGTACTCGCCACTTCGTTTTCGTCAGCCCGGATCACGATCTCCATCAGATTCCTTCCGTTCCGGCGACGAGCACGCGCCGCGGCCGCAATGACTGGTCGGTGACAAGAATGTCGGCACGCGCGCCGACGGTGAGACTGCCGCGTTCGCCCTCGAGACCGAGGACACGAGCAGGGGTTCGAGTCGCGGAGACGACCGCATCGGACAGCGGTATGCCCGCGACGTCGACGGTCCAGCGCAGCACGTCGACGAGCCGTGCCGTGCCCCCCGCGATCGCCCCGGGCGAACCGTCGTCGGTGGCCAGCCGGGCAACGCCGTCGTGCACCTGAACATCGAGAGCGCCCAGCCGGTAGTCGCCGTCGCTCATGCCCGCCGCCGCCATCGCATCGGATACCAGCGCGACCTGATCCGGGCCGATGGTATCGAACACCATCGTCACCGTCTCCGGCGCCAAATGCACACCGTCAGCGATCAATTCGACCACCATCTGGCCTCGCCCGGCCGCGGCCAGACAGGCGGCGACCGGCCCGGGGGAGCGGTGATGCAATGCGGGCATCCCGTTGAACAGGTGCGTGGCGGTGACAGGGCCACCACTGGCCTCGGCGATGCGCGCCGCGGTGGTCGCGGCATCGGCATCGGTGTGCCCGAGGCTGGGCAGCACATCATGTCGGCGCATCGCGGCGAGCAGTTCATCGAAATGCGCGGTTTCGGGAGCCACTGTCATCGACCGCACCGTGCCGCGCGCGGCCGCGTAGAGCCGCTCGAACAACGCGGGATCGCCGGGAATGATCGCCGCGGGATCCTGCGCCCCGCAGCGGATCGCATTGATGAACGGGCCCTCGAGATGCACCCCGAGCAATGCCCCGTCCTCGACAAGATCGGCCAGCATCGCCGCCTGTGCGACCAGCACCTCCGGCTGATCCGACACCAAGCTCCCCAGCAGCCCGGTGGTGCCGTGCGCCCGATGATGCGCCGCCGCGACCCGAGCGCCGTCCGCATCAGCATTGGGAAACCCGAACCCGGCTCCACCATGACAGTGCAGATCGATCAATCCCGGAAGTATCAGATCGTCACTGGATGCTGGAAGACTTTCCGGTGCAGAATGATTCGCTACATCGCCGACCCAGGTGATCAGCCCGTCCTCGAATTCGACGACGCCGTCGGCGATGTCACCCTCGACCGTCCCGACGAGACGACCGCGCACGATTCCCGTCACCACGAACCTTCCCCATCACCGCAGCCGTGCCCGGCTCCAACACCTGAACGACCCGATACGGCATCCACCACAGCGATCGCGGACCGCCACCGGACACCGCATCGCGATCCGGCCGACGGCTGGACCGCGTGCACAACAACCTTTTTCACGCCCGCCCGATGATCGCCGCGACCGCCGCACGCCCAACCTGCGGATTCCGTGCCGCACGCGCAGCATCGGCCGCGTCCTGGCACCGCTGCGCATCCACCGCGGCCAACGCAGCCCTTACCGCGGGCAACGCGGGCACCGACATCGACAAACTCGTCACGCCCAGCCCCACCAGCACCGGCGCCAACGTCGGATCCGACGCCGCCTCACCGCACACCCCCACCGATTTACCCGCCGCCGCGCCGGCCGCACCGACCATCGCGATCAGGTCGAGCACCGCGGGCTGCCACGGATCGAGCAGCTGCGCGAGCCCGCCCGCCATTCGATCCACCGCGCACGTGTACTGGCTCAGATCGTTGGTTCCGATGCTGACGAAGTCGAGATGCGCGAGCAGATCAGCGGCACGCAACGCGGCCGCCGGGATCTCGATCATCGCCCCGACCTTGGTCAACCCGGATTCCCTTGCCAGTGACGCGAATCCGGCAGCCTCGTCGGCGGTGGCGACCATGGGCGCCATCACCCACAGGTCGGCGCCCGTGGCCTCGCCCGCACGGGCGAGAGCCGTGAGCTGCGTGGCCAGAGTTTCCGGGAACACCGTGCCGATCCGCAGCCCGCGCACACCGAGCGCCGGATTCTCCTCGGTGCCGAGATCGAGAAACGGCAGCGGCTTGTCCGACCCGGCGTCGAGTGTCCGCACTACGACTCGTCGACCGGCGAACTGTTCGAGAACCGCTGTATACGAGGCGGTCTGCTCCTCCAGCGATGGCGCGGACGTCTTCCCGAGATACATGAACTCGGTGCGGAACAGGCCGACCCCCTCACTGTCGACGGGTCCGGCCTTCGCCGCGTCGTCGACGGTGCCGATGTTCACCAGCAGATGCACCGGCGTCCCATCAGCGGTATGTCCCGGCCCGCTGGCCGCCGCGATCCGCGCTTTGGCCGCCGCTGCCTGTTCGAGAGCTGCCCGCTGATGCTCGGGACTCGGATCGATCACGACCTCACCGGTGGTGCCGTCGAGCAGCACCGGTACACCGTCGACGAGCCGATCGGTATCCGGACAGTTCACCACCGCGGGCAAGGCGAGAGACTTCGCGAGAATCGCGGTGTGGCTGGTCGGCCCGCCCTCGGTGGTGAGCAACCCGACCACATCACTGTCACCCAGCATCGCCGTATCGGCAGGTGCGAGATCCCGTGCCACCAGCACGAACGGATACCCCGGCTCCGGAATGCCCGGCATCGGCAGCCCGAGCAGCACCGCGACGGTCCGCCCGCCGATATCGCGCAGATCGGTCGCCCGCTCGGCCATGTACCCGCCGAGTGCTTCCAGCTTCGCGCAGAATCCCTCGAACGCCAGGTGCACCGCGTGCGCCGTCGGCATCCCGGCGGCGAGCTCCTTCTCCGTGGCGGCGACGATGCCCGGATCACGGGCCATCGTCGCCGACATCGAAAGAATCTCCGCCGCGACACCACTCACCCGCGCGGCCCTGGCGGTCATCTCGTCGGACACGCCACCGAGCGCCTCCTTGACCCGTGCGAGCTCGTCGGCGACCGAGCCGCCGACGGGATCGTGCGCCGACGTCTCGAGCTGCGAACCGAACCGCAACCACGGCGCGCACACCACGCCCGAGCTCACCCCGAGTCCACGGATCACCTGTTCGGCCATCAGGCGGCGTCCAGGTCCGAGGCGATGAGTTCGGCCAGCTGGTCCAGAACGGCATCGGCGCCTTCGGCGTGCAGCGTTACCTCGGCCCCGTGTCCCGCACCCAGCGTCATCACCGCGAGCACGCTGGCCGCATCGACCGGTTCGCCACCTCCCAGCGAGATCCGCACCGGCACCCCCGCGGCTTGCACGGCCTGCGTGAGTTTCGCGGCGGGCCGCGCGTGCAGCCCCACCTCGGATCCGACGATGACGGTGCGGGTGCTCATTGCCTCACTCACCTTCCAGTTTCTTGTCCAGCTTCGTTTCGACTTCGGCGACCGAGGGTGCGTCGGTTCGAGTATCGCCCGTGGCGGTCTGGGCAGCCTCCGCTTCGACCAGGGCCGCGTCGGGCACACCGGCTTCGACATCGGTTTCCGCCTCGCGACCCGGCGTGCGCAGGTTCCACTTCTTGATCACGAAGCTGAAGAGCACGTAGTAGATCACCGCGTAACCCAGCCCGATCGGGATCAGCATCCAGGCATTGGTGGCCTTGCCGAAGTTCAGCAGGTAGTCGATCGCACCGGCGGAGAACGTGAATCCGTCGTGGATACCGAGCGCGTTCACCAGCGCCATCGACGTGCCCGTCAAGATCGCGTGCACCACATACAGCGGCCACGCCACGAACATGAACGAGAACTCCAGCGGCTCGGTGATGCCGGTGACGAACGCGGTCAGACCGGTCGACAGCATGATGCCGCCGACCAGCTTCTTCTGCGACGGCCGCGCGTTGCGCCAAATGGCCAGCGCGGCAGCGGGAAGCGCGAACATCATGATCGGGAAGAAGCCCGTCATGAACGTTCCCGCGGTCGGATCACCGGCGAAGAAGCGGTTGAGGTCACCGCGCACGAGCTGGCCGGAGGCATCGGTGTAGTCGCCGACGAGGAACCAGACCGTGGAGTTCAGGATGTGGTGCAGACCGGTCGGGATGAGCAGGCGGTTGGCCGCGCCGTAGATGCCGCCGCCGACGACCGAGTTGTCCGCGACGGTCTCGCCCACCCAGGTGAGCGCGGAGTTGAAGGCCGGGTACAGGAACGCCATGCCGACGCCGACGACGAGGCCGGTGAACGCGGTCAGGATCGGCACCAGCCGCCTGCCGTTGAAGAAGCCGAGGAAGTCGGGCAGCTTCGTGCGATAGAACCGCTGCCACAGCATCGCCGACAGCAGACCCATCACGATGCCGGCGAGGACGCCGTAGTTGATCAGCGCCTGCGCGCCCTTCGGGTCGGTTTTCCCTTCGAGCACGATCGGTGACATCGCTTCGAACACGCCGTTGATCACCATGTAGCCGACCACCGCGGCCAGCGCCGTCGACCCGTCGGCCTTCTTCGCCCAGCCGATCGCGATACCGACGGCGAAGATCAGCGGCAGCCAGGTGAACACGGCCTGCCCGGCTGCCGAGATGACCGAGGCGGTGCTCTCCAGCGCGGAGAAGCGGCCGAGGAGGTCGTCCTGGCCGATGCGCAGCAGGATGCCCGCCGCGGGGAGCACCGCGATCGGCAGCATGAGGCTGCGACCGAGGCGCTGCAATCCCGCGAACACCTTCGATTCTTGTTTGGGTGTGTCGGTAACGGCAGTCATGTCGACCTTCTTCGTGCCGGCTTTGCGGCGGTCTCGGCGAGGGAGGACCGGCTTGCCCGCCGATCCGGGTTAACTGTTGTGAACCGGTGTACCTGACGGGTACTGTCCGGTCATAACCAGTTGCCAGTTTGACCAGGTGGAGGTCGGATGTCAACCGCTGAATATGATGTGGCGCACATTCGAGACTCCCATACTGGTACTGGCAACCACCGCCGAAAGGGAGAACAGATGTCCAAAGCGGAAGCGATCGTCCAGGGCTTGGGCGGCGCGGACAACATCGTCGAGATCGAGGCCTGCATCACCCGGTTGCGCACCGAGGTGAAGGACGGTAGCAAGGTCGACGAGGCCGCTCTCAAGGCCGCGGGCGCCCACGGCGTCCTCAAGTCGGGCACGGTCGTGCAGGTCGTCGTCGGCCCCGAAGCCGACACCTTGGCCGACGACATCGAGGACATTCTGTGAGCATCCCGGTCATCGCTCCGCTGCCCGGCAAGGTGGTGGCCCTGTCCGAGGTCCCCGATCAGGTCTTCGCCGAGCAGATCGTCGGGTCCGGCATCGCGCTCGACCCCGACCGCACCCGCGGCACCCTGATGGTGACGGCCCCCATCGCAGGCAAGATCCTCAAACTCCACCCCCACGCCTTCGTCATCTTCGGCAACGGTGTCGGCGTCCTGGTCCACCTGGGCATCGACACTGTGAAACTCAAAGGCGAAGGCTTCGAACTGCTCGCCACCGAAGGCGACACCGTGGAAGCCGGCGCCCCCATCGTCACCTTCGACCCGACGAAAACCGCCGCCACCGGCTACTCGGTCATCTGCCCCGTCGTAGTCATGGACTCGGCAAAAGACTCCGTCTACACCGACACCATCGGCACCATCGTCGAATCCGGCAACCTCCTGTTCGATTCGCCGTAGCCACCCTGACCTGCTGCTGAACCTTTCGGCGGGCCGACCCGTAGTCCGTATCAGCGGGTCGGCGTCGATCCGTATCGCGTCGACAGGAGGGTGACCGGTGACCGGGGCTGAGCAATCCAGTGAGCAGTTCGCCGAGCGGTTGTTCGGGGCCGCGCTCGGGGCCATCGATATTCTGGCGGTGCATCTCGGGGATCGGCTCGGCTGGTATCGGGCGTTGGTCGAGGGTGGGCCCGCGGATGCGGGTGAGTTGGTCGCGCGGGCGGGTGGGGATCGCCGGTACGCGCAGGAGTGGCTCGAGCAGCAGGCGGCGACCGGGATTCTGACGGTGGCCGCGGACGGGCGGTTCGCCCTGCCCGCCGGCGCCGCCGAGGTTCTCACCGACCCGAACAGTCTCGATTACCTTGCGCCACTGGCTCGTATGCTGGCCGGTGCCGCCGTCCAGATGCCCGCGTTGGTGCGTGCTTACCGTGATGGCGGTGGCGTGGGCTGGTCCGACTACGGCGCCGACATGCGCGAATCCCAGTCGGACATGAACCGCCCCTGGTTCGAGCGGCGTCTCGCGACAGATCTGGCCGGGGTCACCGATATCCACGCGCTGCTGTCACGCCCCGGTGCCAAGGCTGCCGACATCGGCTCAGGCGGCGGCTGGTCCGCGATCGCCCTTGCCCGCGCCTACCCGGAGCTGGCGGTCGACGGCTACGACATCGATCAGCCCTCGGTGCGGATGGCCACCGAAAATGCCACCGAACTCGGCGATCGCGTCCGTTTCCACCACACCGACGCCGCCACCGACCTCCCCGAATCCGCCTACGACGCGCTGTTCGCGTTCGAGTGCCTGCACGACATGCCACACCCCGTCGCGGTGCTGACCTCGATGCGCAAAGCCCTGCGTCCGGGCGGCGCGGTGATCATCATGGATGAGGCCGTCGCGCCGGAATTCACCGCGCCGGCGAGCGATATCGACCGCCTGATGTACGGGTTCAGCCTGCTGGTCTGCCTGCCGGACGGCATGGCACATCCCGGCTCCGCGGGCACCGGCACCGTCATGCGCACGGCGAAACTGGGGGAGTACGCCGAGAAGGCAGGTTTCACCGCCGTGGACGTCCTCCCGATCGAGAACTTCGGATTCTGGCGGTTCTACCGGCTCACGGTCTGATCGGCGAGCTGTTCGGTCTCGACCGTCCAGCGCCTGGCGAGATCGTCGAAATAGCGCTGGCTGCTCCACAATCGGTAGTTGCCGATCACGTAGACCCGCCGCCGAGCCCGCGACACCGCCGTGTTGAGCACATTCGGATTCGTCGCCGCCCACCGTCGCGACCCGCCCGCCGCGGGTGATGTCCCCAGTATCAGCACCACGACCTCGGCCGAATTGCCGTGCATCGCATGGACAGTGCCCACCTGCCGCTCCGCGAACTCCGCACCGAGCACCTCACGCGCGATCTCCTGCGCGCCATGGGCGACGTCGCGGAACGGGCTGACCACACGGATATCGGCTGCTGCCACCCCGTCCTCGGTCAACCGCGCGAGCAAGGCGGCGAGCGCTTCCCCTTCGCCGGGGATCCAATTGCCTTCGGCCCGTGCGGATCGGACATCGATCCACCGATCGTGCCCGGGAAACTCCGGTCGATCCGGCGTGGCGAACACCAGCAGATCGTCGTCATAGGCAATGTGATGCGTGAGCTCGAAAATCGGCCGGTCACTGCGACGATGGACCCGCAGCGGGGTGCCGACCCACACCGGCGCGACCGAATCGGAGGGCATCAGCCAGGTCCCGTACCGCACCCCACGGTCAGCCGCCTGGCGTGCCGACGCCTGATCCGGCATCCACTCCGCATCGAGCCCGTACTGCTGTACGAATGCCTCCTGCGCCGACGTGGGCAGCACACCGACAGGTCCCAGCTGACGATGATCACCGACGATCACCGCCCGCCGAGCCCGCCACAACCCACCGGCCACCGACTGCGGCGCAGCCTGCCCGGCATCGTCGACGAACAGCCATCCGATGGCCTCGGACCCCAGCCCGGCGAACAGCCGGGGCAGCGCGGTGAAGGTCGTGGTGATCATCGGCACCGCGAAGAACAGCGTCTGCCACGCCGCCGCGACGGTTTCCGGCTTCGGCTCCACCGCGAGCTCACCACGGATCAACGCGATGGCGACGATGAGATTGTCGCGAATCCGCGGGGCCGCGTTGAGCAGAAACGCGCGGTGCAACTTCAATGCCGACAGGAACAGCTCACGCCGCGCGCTCGCGTAGTGCTCGTCCGCCCACGGGTTGCACAGCTGGAACTGCTCGTCGTCGCCCGCCACATCACCGAACGGGATGGTGCGCGACCAGTTCTCGCGCCCCCGCTCGATAACGTCCAGCGCCGCCGCCCGTCGCTCCGTCAGCTCGACGTGTTCGCGAATCAGCGTGCGGCCGTGCTCGGCGGCCTGCGCCCACTGCTCCCGCGTGTACTCGACCTCGGTCTGGCGCCGCCGCATCTCCGCCTCGGCGATATGTCGTTCGCGCAGCAATTCGTTGCTGCGCGCACTCCACCGCCGTCCGGCCCGGAATCCTGTCGAGAGCGACGCCACGAACCCCGGCTTCTGCCCACCGTGCTCGCTGAGGAATTTGCCCGCCCGGTGGTGCGCGGCCTGCGCGGCCCGCAGATGCTCGGTGGCCAGCTGATGACGTTCGCGCCAGTGCGCGTGCGCGTCATCGGCGTTGGCGATCTCGGCCGCCGTCGACTGCAACCCCGCGTTCATGGTCGGCAGCTCGGCGACCGCGTCGGCGACGTTCTGGCGCGCCTGCGCGAGTCTGCGCACCTCGGCGCGGCGAGTGGTGAAATCCCGCACCGCGGTCGGCCAATCGGGAATCGAATCCGGGTCGGCCTCGGCCTGCTTGAGGATGTCGAGCATCCCGCCGTTCGGTGTGCCGGCCTTGCGCTCGGTGGCGAATCGGTCCCCGAACCAGAACTGTTCGGCGAACGTGCGTCGGGTCCCGCCCAGCGCTGCCGCGACCAGCCCCCACGCCGGTGCGCCGCCGACGAGTTCGGCCAGGTCGGTGAAGTGATTGAGCTCGCCATCGATCGCGTCGCGATGCTGGATCTCGGCGACCACATCGGCCGCGGTGGCGTCGCTGCCGGTCGCCAGCACCACTTCGAAGCCGGTCACACAGTTCGCCAATCGGTGCGCGCCCACCGTGTAGTTCTTCGCCACCTGCACCTGCTCGGTGATTCCGGCGAACACCGCCATCGGATCGTCGAACGCCGCCAGCTGCGCGGCCCGCTCGACCAGAATTCCGGCCAGCAGGTCTCGCAGCATCGTCGTCGTCCCGGTGCCCGGCGCGCCGTGCACCGCGAAAATGCCCGCGTCGTCGCGCAATTCGGCCAGTGCGCGATCGACCGCGAACTGCTGTCCGGAGACCAGTGGATCGCCCGGCCAGCGTCCGTCCGGAATGAGGTGCGGGAGCAGGCCCTCGACGACCGCGTCCTGGCGTCGACGGACATCGATCCGGTCATCGAGCGGCAGCGATTCCGCCGCCGCGAGATAGTCACGCAGTGCCGCACCGATATCGCCGCGCTCCACCGCTTTCGCGAGCTCGGCGAGGTCCGTGCCGAGCCCGCTGTTCAGGCGATCCTCGGCGGCATCACTGTCGGCGTCGCGCGCCGCGACCTGGACGCACGCCACCCGCACACCGCCGGCCCGCAATTCCGATCGAATCCCCAACGCGGCACACAGTTCACCGGTGAAGATCTGCAGGTCGCGGCCGGTCAATCGGGGGGCCTCGACCACGTCGTCGTCAGGCCGGACGGCAAACCGTTCCGCGAAGGCCAACGCCGACATCCCGGCGAGACCGGGCGAGATGACGCCATCCGCCCCCGCCGCGAGCACCGAAGCCGCTACCCCGCGGCCCGCCACGTCCAGCGCACGCCACCGCGGCGCCGGACCCATCTGTTCGGCATCGGGGTGAGTTTCTCGCGTCAGCGTGTCGAGCGCGGCGGTGAACGCCGCCGAGTCGTGGTCGAATCCGTCGGCCCAGCCGATGTCGCCGGGCCCCGGTGCGCGCAGCCGGTTCACGGCCCACGCCAGCCCCGACAACGTCGCCGAGCCTTCGACAACCAATCCGCCGTCGGTCAACGTCACCGCGAAAGCCGCTGTGGTCCCGGCCCGTCGGGCGTCGGCCTCCAGCTGATCCTCGCCGAAGGTCCGCACCAGCGCTTCCCGCGCGCGCCCCACCTCGAACAGTCCGCCGTACACGACGAACTGCCACACTCGCCCGGTTTTCAACGCGGGCAGCGCGGCGAGGTTTTCCCATGGCGCGCGGTCGTCGGGCGCGAGATCGACCACCAGTCCGTCGGTCTCGACGTCGGGAACCAGCTGCGGACCGAACAACTCCACGGTCTGCCAGAAACGCACGAGCCGCGCGGCGTGCTCGGAACCGCCCACGATGCACCCCAATCCGGTCGGCGATCATTGCAGACAACCCCGATCACGGTACGCGATCCGGATTCCCCGAGCACGTCACCCCGGCGGTCCCGCCTGCCGTGGCGAGAACATCGGCGCTGGTCCTGCCGCCGCGGCGAGCACCTCGCCGCCCACAACCGCCCCGGAAAACCCTTTGACCCATCAACCTCGCGCCGCGCACGCTGAGACCATGGACGACTTGGCCCACGCCGCAGACCGATTCGTGCTCGGTGAGCTCAACGGCGAGGACCTGTCGATGGCCGCCGCCGAGGCGCTCGCGCGTGGACTCGACAGTCCGGCATTGGTAGCGCTCGCCTGTCTGCACCGGACGGACTGTGGCGCTGCTCCCGAACTGTTCCGCACCGCGATGGCCGAGCTCGGGCTCGTGCACGACTGGAGGGCGTGGGAAGTCGACGTCAGGGTCGGGCTGGCACGAGCTCACGCGACAGCCCTGCTGGCAGATGATGCCGCGCCGGCCGACCACCTGGGTGAGATCACCGGTCAGCTTCGGGAGCTCGCCGGATACCCGGACCCACCCGCACCGGATCTGGAAGACCTGGCCAGGGAGTTCGAGGTGATGTCGGAGTACCTGGAGTTCGCCGACCCCACCACCATCCGCGAACAGATTCGACAGGGGTGCCGCAACCTCATGGCAGGACCGCCTTACGCACTGGTGTCCCCACCTCTCGTCACAGGACCTCCCGTGCGGCGGTCGGCACGGCCCGGCAGATGGCGGCAGTTCATCGCTTCTCTGCGCTCCCGGCACGCTGTCAGCGCAGAAGCATCTCCGCCACGGCTTTCGGCGCTGCCAGCCATTCACGAACGTTGTTGCGTACCTCGGTGACCTGTCTGCACTCGCAATAAGCCACCACCCCGTCGGCCTCGATACCCGCGGCCCGGCACAGCGCGACCGCGCGGGGGAGGTGGTGATACTGGCTCACGATGATCGCCCGGTCGATGCCGAACAGCGACTTCGCCCGCTCGCAGGTCTCCCGAGTGGAAAGGCCGGCACGATCGGATCGGACGATGGCCGGGTCGATGCCGTGGTCGAGCAGATAGCGCGTCATCGACGCGATCTCGTCGCCCGACGAACCGCCGGCATCCCCGGACAACAGAATCTGCTCGGCCTTGCCCGCTTCGACCAACTCGATCGCTACATCGAGACGTCCCCGTAGATAGGCCATCGGAGTTCCGTCCGTCCCGACTTTGGCACCCGGGACGATCACGACGGGTGCGCTGGGCGCGGCCGCCACATCGCTTCTATGGCCGGACGACAAAGTCCACATAGCGATGTTCGCCCCAGCCGTCACCAACACCAGGCCACCCGCCACGACAAGTCCGGCTCTCGCGATGCGACGCAACCGCCGACGCTTCCCGCTATGTTCCTCCGCCATGCGCACTTTCATACATGAACACTGCGAAAATATCCCCTGACTAGGGGATTTGACATCGCAATTGTCGGCACGTAACTTTATTCCAGTCAGAGCGACACGGACACCGACTCAGCCGCCCAGCGGCCGAGACACGAGGTAGGACGATGAGCGCCTGACTGACTGCGTGTTCAGACGGACTCGGTACGGATTTGCTTCCGGCCGGTTGTCTGAGCTAAGTTTGAACCCTTGCCTCACCGAAACCCCGACGAGAAGTTGTGGGTAGAAGTGTGTGCGTGTGTTCTTTGAGAACT
>NZ_JBSGWE010000014.1:0-66221 GCF_053608825.1 Nocardia sp. NPDC055002 | reverse complement strand
CTGCACCAGATCCGCTTGCTGTCCACCGGAGCAAGCACCGGTGCCTGACCGGCGGCCCCTCAGGGCCGCGGACACGCGCGCGCCAGCGCGCCGACAAACACAGCGTTCACCGTTCTGGGACTACCGAACATCAGATCCAACCCGCCCGTCGGACCCGACGCACCACATCACAAACTGGCAGACTCGATGGCGACACTGTTCGACTAGCAGAGGTACCGATGCCGCAACGCCGTTGGATTTCTCGTTCTGTGCTGTTGATCGCGGGCGCGCTCACCGCCGCGACCCTGACCGCCTGCGGGGGTACGCCACCGGCCTCGACCGGCAGTGCGGGCACCACCACCTCGGCCGCGCCGACGACCACCGCGCCGGCCGGGACGCTGACGATCAGCCCCTCCTCCGCCGCGCAACTGTGCGACATGATCCGCCCGGAGCTGTCGAACTTCCGGGTGCAGGGGCCGACGCTCGGGCGGATCTCGCTCAACGCCATGGTGCACGACTGGGGCTTCCGCAACGGCGGCATCAACGGGCACGTTCTCGCCGACAAAGCGATGATCGACCGGGTGACCACCGAGAGCTGCCCCGAGGTGCGGACCGAGGCGCTCACCGCTCTCGAATTGCCTTCCCTCGCCGCGGGACTGGCGTTCTGATGCGCGGTCTCTACCCCGAGATCGAACCGTTCGAGCAGGGCCTGCTCGACGTCGGCGACGGCCAGTCGGTATACTGGGAGGTCAGCGGTGATCCCGACGGCAAGCCCGTGGTGTTCGTGCACGGCGGACCCGGCGGCGGCACCGGGCCGCTGCAACGGCGCTTCTTCGACCCGGCCGTGTACAAGATCGTGCTGTTCGATCAGCGCGGATGCGGAAAGTCCATGCCGCACATCGCCGATGGGGCTCCTCTGGACACCAACACCACGCCGAAGCTGATCGCCGACATGGAGTTGCTGCGCGACCATCTGGGGGTCGAGCGCTGGCAGGTGTTCGGCGGTTCGTGGGGGTCGACCCTCGGCCTGGCTTATGCGCAGGCCCACCCCGAGCGGGTGACCGAACTGGTGTTGCGTGGCATCTTCTTGTTGCGGCGCAAGGAAATCGACTGGTATTACAACGGCGCCGCGGGCAACGTCTACCCCGCCGAGTGGGCGAGATTCCTGGCGCCGGTCCCCGTCGAGGAACGCGGGGACGATCTCGTCGAGGTCTATCACCGGCTGCTGCACTCCCCCGATCCGCAGGTCGCGCTCGATGCCGCGGTCGCCTGGTCGACATGGGAAGGCGCGACGAGTTCCCTGCTCCCGCAACCGGATCGGGTCGCCGAAACCGCCGAAGCACGCTTCGCTCTCGCGTTCGCCCGGATCGAAAACCACTATTTTCGCCACGGCGGCTTCCTCGACGAGGGACAGTTGCTGCGAGACATAGATCGGATCGCCGACATCCCCGGCGTGATCGTGCAGGGCCGCCACGACATCGTGTGCCCCGCGGTGAGCGCATGGGATCTGCACAACGCGTGGCCGTCCTCGACGCTGCACATCGTCGAGGACGCCGGGCACACCGCGCACGAGCCCGGCATCACCGCCCAGCTGGTGGAGGCGACCGATACGTTCGGAAAGCGAGGCTGACACCATGGCGACCGAGGCCGGAGAAGCCGTCGTCGCGGCGCTACGCGAGGACATCGACCGGCTCTTCGACGCCGAACCCGATGTGCGCGCCGACGCCGACGATTCGGTCCACCAGATGCGGGTGGCCACGCGCAGGCTCCGCAGTGTCCTGCGCTCCTATCGCAAGCTGTTCGACGCCGAGGAAGCCGCCGCCACCGAAGCGGAACTGAAGTGGCTCGCCGACCTGCTCGGCGTGGCCCGCGACGCCGAAGTCCGCGCCGAACGGTTCACCGTCCTGCTGACCGGTTACGACCGAGTCCCCGCCGAGGTCACCGATGCCTTGGTCGGGGCCTCCCGTGCGGCCTACACCGCTGCTCACACGGAGGTACTGAGCGCCATGGACGGCAAGCGCTACCGCCGCCTGCGCAAAGTCCTCAAAACCTGGCGCACCGATCCTCCGCTCGCCCCCGAACTCGCCCGCGACAACGCGACCGATGTCTTCGACAAGGTCCTGCGCCGCGACCGCAAACGCCTGCGCAAACTCGTCTTCGCCGAGCCCACCGCCACTCCGGCCGACCGCGTGGAACTGCTCCACGACATCCGCAAGGGCGCCAAGCGTTTACGCTATTCCTGCGAAGCCGCCGCGACGGTCCTCGGCCCCGACGCCACCGACCTGGGCACCCGGGCCAAGCGCCTCCAATCCGTCCTCGGCGACCACCGCGACGCCGTCGAATCCCGCGAAGCGATCCTGGTGGTGGCAGCAGGTACCCACGCGACCGCGGCAACCATCTACGAACTCCTCGCCGACACCGAGGAAGCAGCCGCGGGCCGAGCCATCGCCCACTACCCGGCGGCCGCCGCGTTCATCTCCGCGGCGAACTGACAGTCCCCACTATCGACGTGGCGCGTCGTATTCGAACCCGATAGTCCGAGTTCCCGGATCAGCGACGGCCAACCGCACCGCAACGTTCTCCCCTTCCGGCGGCTGTCCCGCACACCGCGCGAGGATCGGCGGTTCACTGACGAAGATCTCAGCGGGCCGAGACCCGTTGGCATCACGCAAAACCACGGCGGCGAACTCGGTGCCTACCCGAGGCTGGAGGACGGTGGCCTCGGTCAGGTCGACGCAGGCGCGATCGACCTTGCCGGCGACGGCATCGGTGCGGCGCATCGTCTCGGCGGCGGCCTTCACACCGTCGGTCACCCATTGCGGCACGTCGACTCCGGCATCGTAGGCCAGGCAGATCTCGGTGGTGAACCGGTCGGCCAGCCGTCGCAGTGGTGCCGTCACGTGGGCGTACGGTGCGCCGATCGCACTGTGCGTCAGCTGTTCCGGGGTCGGGTCGTCGAGTTCGGCGAGCAGTGTGTAGCTCGCGCCACGCAACAAGCCGGTGGCTTCCGACATCAACACCAGCGCGGCGGGGGTATTCGCGTCGAGCCCGGCGAGCATGCGGCCCACCGGGACCTCGGCGGGCCACTCGACCCCCAATGCCGCCGCCGTGCGCCGCATCGAATCGATCGCGCTGTCCGGCGGTGGCGGCATCGTCCGCAGCAAGCCGGCCCCTTTGTGCTCCAGCATGATTCGCGCCGCGCACATGCCGGTGAGCAGCGAGACCTGTTCGTTCCAGTCGTCGGCCTCGGTCCGGGGCTCCAACCGCAGGCGCCAGCCGTCTCCGTCGGGGATCACTTCCTGTGCGGGCAACCGCAACGAGATCGCGCCGCGGTCCAAACCCGCCTCGATCCGCAGCCGACCGAATTCGGGCAGCGCGGTCAGCGACGGCGGCAGAGTGCCGGCGTCGGCGGCAGCCTGGACCTGCGCGTAGTCGAACCGCTCCCGGGAGCGCACCAGTGCGCGCTTCACCGAAAAGCTCAGTGGCACAGCATCATTGTCGAGCTCTATGGTCCACAACGCGGCAGGCCGGTCGACGCCGGGCAGCAGACTCGCGGTGCCCTCGGACAGCACGGTCGGATGCAGTGCGACATTACCGTCGGGCAGATAGAAGGTCTGCCCGCGCACTTCGGCCTCGGTGGCCAGCGCACTGCCCGGCACGATCACCGCACCGAGATCCGCGATCGCGTAGTGCAGGGTGAAGCCGGTGGGAGTGCGTTCGATATGCAGCGCCTGGTCCAGATCCAGCGCGCTGGGCGGGTCGATGGTCACGAACTCGATATCGGTCCGATCGACCCGGGTGCCCGCGAACGCGTCCACCGCGTCGCGGGCGTCGGAGACGGCCTCGGTCGGATACTCCGAGGCCAGTCCGAATTCGGAACGGATGGCGCCGAAGTCGACCGGCGCCGAGACGATCCGCTGATGGAGTTCCATGACTCGCAGAGTAGCGATTTCCTACTGCAGTGCGAGCATGGTGCCGTTGAGCTGATCGAGCGGGCCGTACACCGTGAACGTGACCCGGCCGTTGGGCACGGCGGAGGACACGGTCGCGGCCGCGTCGAGCGCCTGACCGAACGAGGCCGCCGACGGATGCGGCAGACCGGCCACGGTCAGGCCGAATCGGGACTGGTGCACCCAGGCGGTATCAGCCGGGCTGAGGTCGACCTGAACCCCACCGTTGAGCGGGGTCACCGCGACCGCGCTCGCCGAACCGGCACCAAGCGTTGCGAAAACCGCAGCGGCTCCGGCGATCAGTGCACCGGCGACAATGGAACGAACTACCCGCATGTAAATGTGACCTGCTTCCGCGATCGAATGTGTTGGGCTCGAGGAAGTGGCAGCGAGCCCTGCCGACGGCGATCACTCTATGACCTCGCTCACGTTCCCGGCGAGTTCCAGCGCATTTTCTCTGTCTCGACACACGATCGCCGAGACATTCCGGGCAATTGTTACTGTGGCGGCGGCGCACTCGGCAGCTGCCGGGTTGTGCGGCACTCACGTCGATAAATGGGAGTTTGCGAACGTATGTCGTGGCTGATTTTCGATTACCTGTCGCCGATCCTCGGACCGGACGCGGCCAGCTATTGGGCGCACCTGCTGGCAATCAACCCGGGATAGCTCACCGCTTCGATCCGGAACATGTCGCTTCCCGTTAACCACACGGGAAGCGGCGTGTTTCCTGGGCGGCTAGCATCCCGCTGCGTGAGTAGAACTACCGCCGCCATCGCGGCCAGCGCCACCGTCTTCGCCCTGCTTCTGGCCGGCTGCGGCGACGACTCTTCTTCTGCCGGTTCCCCCGCCGCGTCCACCACTCCCGCGCCTTCCTTCCAGGTCGAAGCCAGCAAGGCGGGGATGTTCGTGGTGAGTTACCGCAACGCCTTCCCGAAGCTGGCGCAGGGGCGCGACGACGCCGCTGTGGCCGCGGTGCTGAACCATTCCTGCTCCGAGATCAAGGCCGGCAAGTCCGAGGCCGACACGATCGCCACGATCAAGCAGGCGGCCAAGAACGGTGACACCGCCGCGACCACCGAAGAGGCCACGGCCGTCTACCAGATGTCCACACTGATGTGCTGAGCCGCTATGCGGCGAAGCGAGGCGGCGGCTCCCGGTGGGAGCCGCCGCCTTCGCGTCGCATGGGCGGGCGAGCCGGCCTGTAAGCCGGATCCTGTCCCCGATTCGCATCGGGGGGCGACCATCCATCTGGACACACCGTTGCCGGGTGCCTCGAGCGGTCCACCCGCAGGCTCGGGCGAGCAGCCCTCGAACACCTGCGCAGCCGCACCGTTGCCGATGCGGCCTTCGACCTTGCTCCGGGCGGGGTTTACCTAGCCGCCCCGGTCACCCGGGGCGCTGGTGCGCTCTTACCGCACCGTTTCACCCTTACCGCACGTGCGTGCGGCGGTTTGTTTTCTGTGGCACTGTCCCGCGGGTCACCCCGGGTTGCCGTTAACAACCGCCCTGCTCTGTGGAGTCCGGACTTTCCTCGGCACCGGGCAGCGGCACTGTTCGTGCCCGTTCCCGTTACCGCGGTCGCCCGGCCGACTCGCCCGCCGGTACAGAGTACTCGCTACGGTATTGACTCATGGAACGTGTCGACGTCAGTTTCCCTTCGGGTGAGCAGCAGTGCGCCGCGTGGCTCTACCTGCCCGACGGCGCGCCTCGTCCGCGGCCGTTGGTGATCATGGGGCACGGGCTCGGGGCCACCCGCGAGATGGGGTTGGATCGGTATGCGCGGCGGTTCGTCGCCGCGGGAATGGGGGTGCTCGCGTTCGACTACCGGAATTTCGGTGCCAGTGAGGGTTCGCCGCGCCAGGTGCTCAACATCGCGCGGCAGCGGCAGGACTGGAAGGCCGCAATCGCCTACGCGCGCAGCATCCGGGGCTTCGACGCCACGCGGATCGCGTTGTGGGGCACCTCGTTCGGCGGGGGACATGTGCTCGCGGTGGCGCCCGACGACGATTACCTCGCCGCGGTGGTGGCCCAGGTGCCGTTCACCAGCGGGTGGGCGTCGGGGATGGCCAAGGGCCCGATCAGCCTGACCAAGGTCGCCACCATCGCCGCCACCGACCTGCTCTTCGGGCCGATCCGCCGCAAACCCGTCCGCATCCGCCTGGCCGGGCGCAAACGCTCCGCGGCGTTGATGAGCGCCACCGACGTGCCGGAGGGCTACGGCCGACTGGCCGAGGAGAGCGACACCTACGATCCCAAAGTGGGTGCCCGCGTGGCGTTCTCGACACTCTTCGACTCCCCCGGCCGCCGCGCCAAGTCCTTGAAGGTCCCCGTCTTCTACGCGATCGCCGAGAACGACTCGATCGCCCCCGCCGGCCCGACCCGCAAGGCCGCCGAACGCACCAAACACGCTGTGGTCAAGCAGTATCCGGTCGGCCACTTCGACGTGTACTTCGACGATGTCTTCGAGCAGGTAGTACGCGACCAGACCGATTTCCTGGTGTCGGTCCTTCGCCCCTGAACTGCCCGGATACTCCGGGCCCGTGGGGCACCATGGGGTGATGGAACAGATCAGCTCGCGCACGATTTACACCAACCCGTGGATGCGGCTGCGGGAGGACACTGTTCGGCGGGCCGACGGATCGGTGGGGATCTACGGCGTCCTCGACAAGGTCGACTGGGCGCTGGTGATCCCGTTCGACGGCACGGGATTCCATCTCGTCGAGCAGTTCCGCTACCCGCTGGGCATGCGGTGCTGGGAGTTCCCCGCGGGCACCCCGGCACAGGGGACCACTCCCACACCGATCGAGCTGGCGCACAACGAATTGCGTGAGGAAACCGGGCTGCGCGCCGAACGTATGACCCCGCTCGGCGCCCTGGCCACCGCACCCGCACTGACCGGCCAGCGCGGCCACTGCTTCCTGGCCACCGGCCTCACCCCTGGCGAGCCGGACCGCGAACACGAGGAGCAGGACATGCGCACCGCCTGGTTCTCCCGCTCACAAGTAGAGGCGATGATTCTGCGTGGCGAGATCGTCGACGCCCACGCGGTAGCCGCCTACGGCCTGCTGCTCATGCACGAGCGCGACGACGCCACCGCCACGGCTCTGCGGGCGATGAGCGACGCACAGCCACCCGAGTGATCGACCACGACAAGGGGCGCAGCACCTGTTCGGTACTGCGCCCCTTGTTTTCGTGAGTAGATCAGATGGGCTGGAAGCCCGCGCCTACGCCGCCTGCGCGGTTGAGCACGTCCAGGATCACCTGGATGGGCTGGAAGTAGGCGGGCGAGTGGATCGGGTTCGCGCCACCGGTGCACGGGACGTCGAAATCGACCGGGCCCAGGCCGGTGAGACGGCCCTGGTTCATGCCGACGAGGCGGTCGCCGACGACGACGGGGCCGCCGGAATCGCCCGGCTGCGAGCAGTACTGGTTGATGGAGGTGCCTTCGAGCTCACCCCACACCACGCCACAGCTGCGACCGCTGGTACGGCCGTCGGAGCACACCGTGGCGCCGGGGCCGGGCGAGGCACCGATACCGGCGACGGTGGTCTGGCCGATGGTGCGTACCGGCAATACCTTCGACGCATCCAGTTGCAGTACAGCGAAATCCAGGTAGTCGCCGTCGTCGGAGTACGCGACGGTCCCGATCACGCCCGCCTTGAGCGCCTGCTCGGCGCCGACCCGCGAACCGGTCGGCGCGCAGTGTCCCGCGGTGAGGCCGACGAGGCGACCCGCACCGTCGTGTCCGATGGCCGTGAGCGAACAACCGGAGTTGTTGTCGAAGACGATGCCCGAAGCCGCGCCGAGCACCACGCTCGGATCGGCCGTCACACTGCCCGCACCCGCGGACGCGGTGAGCACCCCCGCGATGGCCGCCGCAAACGCCGCCATCCGTAGAAACCTCATCAAGTACCTTTCCTGTGTGGCCGCGGCATTCCGCGCGCCCGAGAATATTTCGGGCGATGCGGCGTCGTCGTTACGCCGACCGTGCGCCGGGGCGACCGTACCGTGCCCGGGTGACGAGCGGCTAGCTCACAGGTACGAGGTGTCGTTGACCAGGCGCACCGAGGCGCCCCCGTCGGGATAGAACTCGGCGACGCTCAGCGACGCGAGGTCGAGGTGCAGGCGGTACAGCAGTGACGGCCCGACGCCCAGCGCCAGTTGCAGCAGGGTCTTGATCGGGGTCACGTGGCTGACCACCACCACGTTCTGGCCCGGGTACAGCGCCACCAGATCGCGGCGCACCCCTTCCACCCGTTCGCGGACCTGATCGAAACTCTCGCCGCCGGGTGCGGGGATCGACGGATCGCCGAGCCAGTCGCGGTGCAGCAGCGGATCGCGCTCGGCGGCCTCGGCGAAGGTGAGACCTTCCCAGTCGCCGAAATCGGTCTCGGTGAGGTCGTCGAGGATGCGCAACGGCACGCCGAGGGCCGATGCCGCGGCTTCGGCGGTGGACCGGGCCCGCTGCAACGGGGAGCTCACCACGGCGGCGATATCGCCTTTGGCGGCAAGCATTTTCGCGGCGCGGTCGACCTGCTCGCGACCGAGCTCGGTCAGCGGCGGGTTGCCGCGGCCGGAGTAGCGGCGCTGCACCGACAGCGCGGTCTGGCCGTGGCGCAGCAGCAGCAGGCGGGTGGGCTTGCCGACGGCGCCGGTCCAGCCGGGCGAAACCTTGTTCGCGTCAACAGATTTCGGCACCGCGACTTCGTCACCGGCGGCATGTCCGGCCGCGACGGCTTCGCGCACGGTTGCGGTGAGTTCGCCGTCGTCCATCGCCTCGTTCGCGAGCCGGTCGGCGTGGGAGTTCTCCGCGCGCGGAATCCAGGTGAAACTCACCCGATCGAATCCGGCGACCAGTGCCCGTGCCTGCTCGGCGAGCGGAATCATCGAGGCGTGCTTGATCTTCCAGCGTCCCGACATCTGCTCGACGACGAGTTTGGAGTCCATCCGCACCGTGACGACGCGGGCGCCCAGCTCGGCCGAGGCCGCCAAACCCGCGATGAGACCACGGTATTCGGCCACATTGTTGGTGGCGACGCCGATGTACTCCTTGCGCTCGGCGAGCACCCGCACGTGATCGGCGGCGAACACCACCGCGCCGTAGCCGGCCGGGCCGGGATTGCCGCGCGAGCCACCGTCGGCTTCGACGATCACCTGGCTCATCGGCACACCGCCGCGATCACAGCCCCGATTCCTTGGTGCGCACCATGATCGCGCTGCATTCCGGGCAGCGCAGGACCGCGTCGGGCGCGGCCTGGGCGATGCGCTGCATCTCGCCGCGGTCGATCTCGATCCGGCAGGCGCCGCAGCGACGGGCCTGCAGCAGGGCCGCACCGACACCGTGCGCCGCGCGCTGCTTGTCGTAGACGGCGATCAGGTCGGCGGGGAACAGGCCGATCAGCTCGGAGCGATCCTTCTCGCAGCGCTGCTGCGCCACTTCGAGATCGGCCATCGCCTCGTCGCGCAGGCGTTCGGCGTCCTCGAGGTCCTGGTCGGCCTTGCTCAGCCGCGCACCGGCGTGGTCGTGGTCGGCGAGCATCGCCTCGCGCTGCTCCATCACGGTCAGCAGCTCGTCCTCGAGCACCGAGCGGCGACGCTCCAGGCTGCCCAGTTCGTGCTGGATCTCGGATAGCTGCTTGGCGGCGACGGTGCCCGAGGTGAGCATGCCGCGGTCGCGATCCTCACGCTTGCGGACGGCGTCGACCTCGCCCTCCAGCTTGCGGATGTCGCGGTCCAGATCGTCGATGCCGATCTCCACCGCCACGGCCGCGTCCTTGTAGCCGTGACGTTCGGCCGCCAGACGTGTCACTTCCTGCTGTTCCGGCAGGGCGGAACGGCGGTGAGCGATGCGCGTCAACTCGGCATCGACTCCTGCGAGCTGCAACAGCTTGGTCTGGACCGACGGTTCGACATTCAACGCGCACGAACTCCTGAACACAGTGGACGGATGGATCGATCAACCGTACCGCGCCGCGGGGTGTGATCACGCCATGACCCGAAGAGATGGCCGAAGGCGGGAACCGAACGCGTCCCGGCCGCGTCCAAGCAAGTGTGACCACATCGAACCCGAGAATTGACCTGGCACTGCCACTGCGACCGCACGTCTTCGACTCCCACGCCGAACCGCGCCAGCTTCAGCTGACATTGGCCACGCCGTTACCCCCGGTGTGTCTCGTGCACGGGCAGCACGCGATCGAGCCGAAGGAGCAGATCCTGCGGTTCTGGGGCAAGCCGGGCGACTACCGCCAGGAAGGTGCCGGGCGGCTGCTGTGGGAGCTGCCGAAGAGTGCCCTCGGCGCCCTCGTGGTCGATTGCAACGAGCCGCTCGCGCTCGTCAAGGCGCGGTGGCCGGAATGCGAGCAGTGCGCGGCGCGGGCCGATTCGCGCGTCAAGAAACTGATCGTCTACTACGTGAGCAGCCTCGTGCCCCTGTTCGCCGGCGGGGCGCTGATGTTCACCCGCCCGTCCGCGTTCGCGTGGATCCTCTGCGCGGCCGGAGTCGGGCTCGTACTCCTCGCGGTGATGCTCGGACCCGCGGTGTTCGCGCGCACCGACCGCTACCTCGAGGCGACCCTGGCGCCGGACGCGAGCTCGGTCACCGTGCGCGCACATCCCGACTTCGCCCGATCGTGGTCCGGTCAGGCGCAGTGGTGACACCGATCAGCCGCTGACCGTCCACGGGTCGGTGCGCAGCGTCGAAACGCGGGTCCGCACCGCGGGGAGGGCGACGTTGACGAACTGTTCGGCCTGACCGCACCAGGGGAACTCGGTGGCCCAATGAGCGGCGTCGACGAGGGCGGGGCCGCCGCGTCGCAGATGTTCGTCGACCGGATGGTGGCGCAGGTCGGAGGTGAGGTAGGCGTCGACGCCCGCGCGGATGGCCTTGTCGAGATAGGAGTCGCCCGCGCCGCCGCAGACGGCTACGCGTTCGATGACGCGTTCGGGATCGCCCGCGGCGCGCACGCCCCAGACGGTGCGTGGCAGGCCTGCGCCGACGCGTGCGGTGAACTCGCGCAGGGTTTCGGGCTGTGCGAGTTCACCGATGCGGCCGATACCGAGCGAGGACGGCAGGGGCGCGCGTTCGGTGACGTGGTAGGCGGGTTCCTCGTAGGGGTGGGCGGCGCGCAGGGCGGCGAGAACGGCGAGCCGGGAGGTCGGGGGCGCGACCACTTCGACAGCGTCCTCGGTGACGATCTCGACCGTGCCGATCGCGCCGATCGCCGGGGCGGCGCCCGCGATGGGCAGGAATTGGCCGGTGCCCGCGGTGTACCAGGCGGCTTCGCGATAGTCACCGATCGCGCCCGCGCCCGCGGTGAACAAGGCCGACATCAAGGACGCCGTGTGGGTCTGCGGCACCTGGATGACCCACTTGTCCACGGAGGCTATCGGTTTGGGATCCAACGGGCCGGTGACAGTGAGGCCGACGGCCGCGGCCAGCGCGTCGGAGACGCCGCGGTCGGCGGAGTCGGCGTTGGTGTGCGCGGAGAACAGGGCACAGCCGGATCGGATCAGCCGGTGCAGCAGCGCGCCTTTCGGCGTATCGGCGGCGACGGTGTCGACCCCACGCAGCAGTAGCGGATGGTGGACGACCAAAGCCTGTGCGCCCCAGCCGATTGCCTCGTCGACCACAGCGGCGGTCGCGTCGACGGCGAAGACCACCTTGGTGACCTCCTGTGCGGGGTCACCGCAGACGAGTCCCACCGAGTCCCACGATTCGGCCAGTCGCGGCGGGTACGCCGCGTCGAGTACCCCGATCAGTTCGGCCAGGTCGGTCACCGCCGCCTCCTTCGTCGCGTGGGAATGCTCGTCACCACAGTGCCGCATTCAGTGTGTCGATCAACCGGTCGACTTCGGCGGCGCCACGGACCGCCACGCGGAGGTGGTCGGGCCCCAAGCCGGGGAACGTGTCGGCGCGGCGAACGGCGATGCCGCGGTCGGCGAGATGTTTACGCAGCAGCACGCCATCGGGAACGCGGAGCAGCAGGAACGGGCCGGTGGCCGGGGTGTGCACGTCGAGGCCGAGTGCGGTGAGACGGTCGATCATCGCGGTGCGGTCGACGGCGATGCGGTCCGCGTAGCGTCGCGACTCCGCGACGGCGGCGGGTTCGGCCGTCGCGATGATCGCCTCGAGCTGGAGGGTGCCGAGCGGCCAGTGCGGGCGGCCGTGGGCGAGCCGGGCCAGGACTTCGGGAGCGCCGAGGGCGTAGCCGCACCGGAGCCCGGCCAGTGCCCAGGTCTTGGTGAGGCTGCGGAAAACGATGACATCGGGGGCCGAAAGACCGGCCAAGGACTCCGGCTCACCGACAACCGGAGAACTCGCATCGACAAGGTCGTCGCCGGAGCCGACGAGCCCACCGATCGGCGATGGCGATTCGCCTGCGGCGGATCCGGCGGCGATGCCGGCGACAGCGTCCGCGAACGCTTCGTCGACGACGATGATTCTGCCTGGACGGCGCAGTGCCCGGATGGTTTCCACGGGGTGCAGGACCGAGGTGGGGTTGGTGGGGTTGCCGAGGACCACGAGGTCGGCGTCCTCGGGGACCAGGGCGGGATCGAGGGTGTACGGGCGTTCGAGGATCACCCTGGTGACCGGGACGTCTGCCTCGCGCAGTGCCAGTTCCGGCTCGGTGAAGGACGGGTGGACGACGGCGGCGAGGCGGGGGGCCAGGCGGGGCAGCATGGCGAAGCCTTCGGCGGCGCCTGCCAGCAGCAGGACCTCGTCGGGCGAGCGGCCGTGGCGGGCGGCCACCGCGGCGCGGGCGGCGTGCTCGTCGTCGGAACCCGGGTAGCGGCCGAGGTCGGCGAGGCGGGCGGCCAGGCGATCGCGCAGCCAGGCGGGCGGGGCGACGCCCTGGACGTTCACGGCGAAATCGAGCATGCCCGGGCGCGCCTCCACGTCGCCGTGGTGGCGCAACATCGCGGGGTCGACGGAGTCCTCGAGCACAACTGCACACCCTACGTGGCGGCGATTCGGCGCCACGGGCGAGAATGGCTCTCGTGGGTCCACTACATGTCTCGTTCATTTGCACAGGCAATATCTGCCGGTCACCGATGGCCGCGAAGATGTTCGAGGCGCACCTCTATCGAGCGGGTCTCGCGAACCGCGTGCGGGTGAGCAGCGCGGGCACCGGTTCGTGGCATGTCGGCGACGCGGCCGACCCGCGTACCGAGGCGACCCTGCGCCGCGCCGGCTACCCGACCGAGCACACCGCGGCGACCTTCGGTCCCGAGCACAGTGACGCCGACCTGATCATCGCCTTGGACACCGGCCACGATCGCGAGCTCGCGCACCGCGGCGTCCCCACCGAGCAGCGCAGGCTGCTGCGCAGCTTCGACCCCGCGGCCGACGGCCGCGACGTGCCGGACCCGTACTACGGCGACCAGTCCGATTTCGACCTCGTCCGCGACCAGATCGAGGCCGCCATCCCCGGCCTGCTCGACTGGGTCCACGCCGAGCTCGACGCGCGCAACCCCGCCGACGTGCAGCTCTGATGCGCAAACTCACCTTCCTGCTGCGCCCCAGCTGGCTGATCCTCGCGGTGATCGTCGCCGCGTTCGCCTACCTGTGCTTCACCGTCCTGGCGCCGTGGCAGCTCGGCAAGAACGACAGCACCGAACACCGCAACCAGCTGATCGCCGACTCCGTGCAGGCCGACCCCGTAGCCGTCACCGATGTCCTCGACGGCGACTCCGGCACCCACACCGAGTGGCGCAAGGTCACCGCGACCGGCGCCTTCGTCCCCGAGTCGACCGTCCTGGTCCGCCTCCGCCACCTCGACGGCGCCCCCGGCTACGCCGTCCTCGCCGCCTTCCGCCTCGACGACGGCCGCACCCTCCTGGTCGACCGCGGCCTGGTCGCCTCCGTCGACGGCACCCGCCCACCGGCGATCGCCGACCCGCCCGCCGGCCCGCAACGCATCGAAGCCCGAGTCCGAGCCTCCGAGGGCGTGGTCCCCGACAAAACGCCCAGCACCCAAGACGGCTTCCGCCAGGTGTACACGGTCGACACCACCCAGGAATCCGCCGTCCTCGGCACTCCCCTCACCCCCATTCCGACCGGCACCGACAAGGGCGGCTACCTCCAACTGGCCGCCGACCAGCCAGGCGCCTTCACCCCGACCCCCCTCCCCCAACTGGACGCGGGCCCCTACCTCTCCTACGGCCTCCAATGGCTCGCCTTCGGCCTGATGGCCCCCCTCGGCCTCGGCTATTTCGTCGTAGCCGAGCTCAAAGCCCGCCGCCGAGACCGCGCCCAACCGTCCACCCCGACGACCGCCACACCACCCGTAGACACCCCCCCCCCCACCCAACCCACCACAGAAGCCCGCCTAGCGGACCGCTACGGCCGCAACCGCTGACAGCTGCTCGGCCTCCCCCGAATCCAGCACGTCGTCCGCTAACTCAACCGTCTCCCAGCCGCACACCGCGAACCCCACACCTCTATCGCCACCCCGCCCCACCGTGCACCTCCCAGCCACACCGTGCATCCTCCGGTCACACACCATGCGCCCCAGCCGCACCATGCGCCACAGCCACACCGTGCGCCTCCAGCCACACCGTGCACCCTCCAGCCACACCGTGCACCCCAGGTCCGCCATGACCGCCCTCCCAACCCCGCCCCCGCGACCCCTAGGGAGCGGCGGCCACGAAGTGGCCGGTCCGCGGCCGGGCCGCGGACACGCGCGCGCCAGCGCGCCAATAAACACAGCCTCAAACCGTCTGGGACTACTTATCCCCCGTCATCCCGCTCACTACCAACCCGCACGCCTACCGCCCGCCCCGCAGCCAGGCGATCACACCCGCAACCACAACCGCCCCAACCTGCACAGCCCCGGACATCCGCACCGCACGCCGCAGATCCCCGGCAGTAGGTGTCGGCCCGTCACCCAGCGTCGGCCGAAGTTCGGTCCCATGCCGATACTGCGTACGTCCACCCAACCCGATACCGAGGGCTCCCGCCATAGACGCCTCGACAACCCCCGCATTGGGACTCGGATGCCCGGCAGCGTCACGCCGCCATGCGCGCAACGCACCCGAAGGTTTCCCGCCGACCACCGGAGCGAGGGCCGCCGTGAGCAGCCCGGTGACACGGGCAGGAACAAGATTGGCAACATCGTCGGTACGAGCAGCAGCCCAGCCGAACCGCTCGTACCGCTCGTTCCGGTACCCGACCATCGCGTCGAGAGTGTTGACCGCGCGATACCCCAGCACCCCCGGCACACCCGCGACCGCACCCCACAGCAACGGCGCGACCGCCGCATCCGAGGTGTTCTCGGCGATGGATTCGAGCGCGGCGCGCGCAAGCCCGTCGACATCGAGCACCGACGGGTCCCGCCCACACAGCGAAGGCAACAGGTCACGGGCACCGGCCAGATCGCCGGCGTCGAGACGATCGGCCATAGCGTGTCCGGCACGAACGAGGCTGCGACCGCCCAACGCGGTCCACGTAGCCACCGCGGTCAGCAGCACAGCACCAGCGCCCCTGCTCCGGGAAGCCAGCACACCGATCCCGACCACCGAGCCGACCGCGATCACCTCGTGCACCACCCCGGCACGTCGATCGTCGGCATAGGTCTCGGCTTCCAATGCCACTGCCGCCGAACCGAACCCGGCGACCGGATGCCACCGCTGCGGATCGCCGAAGACCCGATCGAGCACAAATCCCAGCACCAGCCCGACCGCCGTCGATGTCCCGTTCCGCACCGGCCGAGGGTAGCCCTCGACCCGAATGTCACACCCGCGACCACTGCTTCGTCATCACTGTGACGGCACTTCTAGACTCGCCGGGACCGAGCAAGATCAACCGAACGGGCGCACACCATGACCGCACCGCAGCCTCTCGATCAGGCCGAACTGGCCCGCCGCTTCGAGGAACACCGCCCCTACCTGCGGCGTCTCGCCTACAGCACACTCGGCAGCATCAGCGACGCCGAAGACGTGGTGCAGGACGCGTGGCTGCGCCTGCAACGGCAGTTCGACGCGGGCAAGGCGGACGAGATCGACAACCTGCGTGCCTGGCTCACCACCGTCATCGGCCGCCTCGCCCTGGACCAGCTCGGGTCCGCGCGCGCTCGCCGCGAACAGTACGTCGGCGAGTGGCTGCCCGAACCCGAGGTCACTTCCTGGGACGATCCGGCCGACCGCATCTCCCAGGACGAACGCGTCACCACCGCGCTGCTGGTCGTGCTCGAGTCGCTCTCGCCCGCCGAACGCACCGCGTTCGTATTGCAAGACGTGTTCGGCATGACCGGCCCCGAGGTCGCCGAGGTGGTCGGGCGTACGCCTGCCGCGGTCCGGCAGCTCGCCTCCCGCGCCCGCAAGCACGTCGAGAACGGCACTCCACGTTTTCCCGCTTCGCCCGCCGAACAGGAGAAGGTCGTCTCGGCGTTCTCGCTGGCCTGGCGCTCGGGTGATCTGAGTTCGCTGCTCGGCATTCTCGACGAGAACGTGGTCCTCACCGCCGACGGCGGCGGCAAGGTGCCCGCCATCCGTCAGCCGGTGCGCGGCGCGGAGCTCATCGCCAAGATGCTGCTCGGCTGGTACACCGCCGCGAACGGCTGGGGCCGGGCGGTGCTGGTCAACGGCATGCCGGGCCTGGTCGTCTTCGACGGCACCAATGTCGGCGTCTTCTCGTTCGTCATCGACGCCGGTCGCGTCGTCGCCATCAATGTGGTGCGCAATCCCGACAAGCTGCGCGACCTGCCCATCGACGGCGATCCGGACTGGTACCTGGGCGGCGGCCGGTAGCCGCGACGCGGCCCCGGTTACGCGCCGAGGGAATATCCGTGCGCGGCCGCGACTTCGGCGGACAGCAGCTTGCCGTCGACAGCCGTGAGTCCCGCGGCCAGACCGGGGTCGGCGGCACAGGCTCCGCGCCAGCCCTTGTCGGCGATCACCGTGGCGAACGGCAGGGTGGCGTTGGTGAGCGCCACCGTCGAGGTGTGCGGCACCGCGCCCGGCATGTTCGCCACGCAGTAGAACAGGGAATCCGCCACGGCGAAGGTCGGATTCGCGTGGGTGGTCGGCCGGGTCGAGGCGAAGCAACCGCCCTGATCGACGGCGATATCGACGAGCACCGAGCCGGGCCGCATCCGCGCGACGAGTTCGTCGGACACGAGTTTCGGTGCCCTGGCCCCCGGAACCAGCACCGACCCGATCACCAGATCCGCGGCGACAACGGCTTTTTCGATCTCGAGCGCGTGCGAGGCGAGGGTGCCGACCCGACCGGCGAAGCGAGCGTCGAGCTCGCGCAGGCGCGCCAGGTTCGTATCGAGCACGCTCACCACGGCGCCCATCCCGACCGCGATACTCGCGGCGTTCGTCCCCGCGACGCCGCCGCCGAGCACCACCACATCGGCCGGCCGCACCCCGGGCACTCCGCCGAGCAGCACGCCGCCGCCCCCCATCGGCGCCATCAGGTGATAGGCCCCGACCTGCGTGCTGAGCTTGCCCGCCACCTCGCTCATCGGTGCGAGCAACGGCAGCGACCCGTCGGGCCCGCGCACCGTCTCGTAGGCGATGGCGACGACTCCCGCGGACAGGATCGCGTCGGTGCACTCCTTCGATGCCGCCAGGTGCAAGTAGGTGAACAGCACCTGATCGCGGCGCATCAGTGAGTATTCCCGCGCGACAGGCTCTTTCACCTTCACCACCAGATCGGCCTGTGCCCAGACCTGATCGGCGTCGGCCACGATCCACGCACCCGTGGCGCGGTAGTCGTCGTCGGCGAAGCCGGACCCGACACCGGCCCCGGCCTGTACGAGCACCTCGTGCCCGTGCGCGACCAGTTCGGTGGCGCCGGCCGGAGTGAGCGCCACCCGGAACTCCTGCGGCTTGACCTCCGTCGGCACCCCGACGACTACGCCCGTTCGCGTCATCCGGCAAGCCTAGGACCTGGGCCGGAGCTCAGCCGTCGGCTCGATCGCGTGTCGCGGTCGCGCCGACTACGCCGGGGCCGGAACCGGCGGGCTGGACGTGGTTTCCGGGGCTGTCGCCGGGACGGTGGTGGTGGTCGGCGGTGCTGTTGTCTGCGTCGAGGTCACCGCGGGTGGCGTGGTGGTCGGGGCGAGGGTCGTCGTGACCGGCGGGACCGTTTCACCACACTCGTTGTGACCGCAGGAGTCTGTTCCGCACTCCGGGCCGGGCACACAGTTGTACCCGGGTGGGATGCCGCATTCGTTGTGACCGCAGGAGTCCGTTCCACACTCCGGCCCCGGTACACAGGTGTATCCGGGCGGGATCTCCCCTTGCGCGGGCGACCCCGGCGCGGCCTGCGTGGGTGAGTGGTAATACGACGACTCCGGCGTCGATCCACCACCCGAACCTCCCGGAACAGTGGATGCCGCAGGCGAACTCGTCGGCGTCACGGACGGCGTCGTGGTGGCCGACGTCTTCGATACCGAAGTCGATCCCGAATCACCGGAGTCACCACCGCCCGACGAACAGGCACCGACAGCGAACACCACCAAAGCCATCAGCACACCGAGCACGATCCGGAACAGGTTGCCCCTCGGTAACTTCCGCGACATGTCTTCTCCTCAGCCCAAGGCCCCGCACCTGGCAGGACCAGGTGCGGGGACGCACGAAAGATGTTAGATAGCAGAACTATTCGTTGAATCGCCGCTCACACGGAAAACATTTCACCTCGCACCGGCACGATCAGCTGGTGCGCGCGCTCGGCGTAGGCGAAGGTGCGCTCGAGATAGTCCAGCGACTCGCTGAAGTGACCCCACCCCTCCGCGTGCACGGCGACGATCACGGCATCGCCGAGCACCGCGGCGGCCGCGACGGCGGTGCGGGCGTTCAACGTGACATCACTGTCGCCGAACCGCCCCACATTGGCCCCGCCGATGTTCAGCACCGCGGCATCGATGCGCCCGACTCGCTCGACGATCCGCTCCACCAACTCCACCGAGGCGTTGTCGCCGGAGACGTACACCGTGGGCTCACCCGGCGCGCGCAGCACGAATCCGGTGACCACACCGCTGAACGGCTCGCATCCCGGCGGCCCGTGCAGTGCGGGCACCGCGGTGATCTCCACCGCGCCGACGGTCACCGTCTCCCACGGCGCCAGGCCACGCACACCCTCGATCCGGCTGGCGGCATCCGGTGTCGAGAGGACCGTGTCGACCTCGGCGAGAAGCGCACGGCCGGCGTTGTCGAGGTTGTCGGCGTGCTGGTCGTGCGAGAGGAGCACCACGTCGATCGTCCCGATCTCCTCGACCGGTACGGCCGGACCGCTGAGTTTGTGCAGGGTGATCGGACCCGGGTAGTCGCCGGGCTCGTCGAAGGTCGGATCGGTGAGCCAGGTCAGTCCGCCGTAGCGGAAACGCAGGGTCGGGCCGCCGATATGCAGGGCGGCTGCCAGGGCGGGGCGGGTGATCATCTCGGTCATGCCGATAACTTTCGCCGAGCGGGCCACCGCCCGACAGTGGCCTGCAGGCCGTACAACGCTAAGATCGGGCCATGACCTTGGTGGCCGTGATCGCGTTCGACGGAATCAGCCCGTTCCACCTGTCGGTGCCGAGCCTGGTGTTCGGCAGATCCGGTACCGGCGTCGACGACACGTCGCCCTATGACGTGCGGGTCTGCGCCGAGGAACCTGGAACACTGTCCACCGCGGCCGGTTTCGACATCACCGTCCGACACGGTCTCGATACCGTGAGCACCGCCGACCTGGTGGTCTTTCCCGGATGGGTCCGCGACCAAGGGATTTCGCCCGCGCTGAACGAGGCGGTCCACATCGCCCACGCCAGGGGCGCGCGGCTCGTCGGCCTGTGCCTCGGCTCCTGGGCGATCGCGGCGACCGGACTCGCCGACGGCCGCGAGGTCACCACCCACTGGGCCGCCGCCGACGCACTGGCTCTGGCCTACCCCGACGTCCACGTACGCGCCGACACCCTGTGGAGCGACCTGGGCGACGTGATCACCTCCGCGGGCGTCGCCGCCGCACTGGACTGCTGCCTGCACATCGTCCGCACCGATCTCGGCGTCCGCGCTGCCACCGAGCTGGCGCGATCGCTGGTCACCGCACCGCACCGCCACGGCTCGCAGGCGCAGTACATCCCGATCGCGGTGCCCGACGACGACCCCGACGACCCGATCGAATGCGCGATGGCCTGGGCTCGCGCCCGCCTCGACACCGCCGTCGACCTCGACCATTGGTCCCGCGAGGCGCTGATGTCGCGGCGCACCTTCACCCGCCGCTTCCGCGATCGCACCGGCACCAGTCCCCAGCAGTGGCTCCTGCAGCAGCGCATCGACCATGCCCGGCTGCTGCTGGAATCGACCGACGACACCGTCGACCGGGTCGCCCGCGATACCGGCTTCGGCAGCACGGTGAGCCTGCGCCACCACTTCCACCGCGTGCTCGGCACGTCTCCGGCGGCCCACCGCGCGCAGTTCCGCGGTGCGGCGCAATAATGACGTTCATGATCATCAAGGTGAGCGGGTTCACTCCCGAGATCGACGACACTGCCTGGATCGCGCCGAACGCGACCGTGATCGGGCGGGTCCGCCTGGGCGCCGAGGTCGGCGTCTGGTACTCGGCGGTGCTGCGCGGCGACCTCGAACAGATCAGCATTGGCGCGCGCACCAATATCCAGGACGGCTGCGTGCTGCATGCCGACCCCGGTTTCGCCCTCACCGTCGGCACCGGGGTCTCGGTGGGACACAACGCAATTCTGCACGGCTGCACCATCGGCGACGATGTTCTCGTCGGCATGGGCGCGACCGTGCTCAACGGCGCGGTGATCGGCGCGGGCAGCCTGATCGCGGCCAATGCCCTGATCCCTGAGGGCGCGCAGATTCCGCCCGGCTCACTCGTGGCGGGCGTGCCGGGCAAGGTGCGCCGCGAACTCACCCCGGCCCAGCAGGACGGCATCAAGCTCAACGCGGCGGTGTATCTGCACAATCTGACCAACCATCGCGACGCCGAGGTGTTGTGACCCGTCACACTGAGCAAGTGACCAGTAGGGAACCCTGATAGCATTTCTCCTGCGTATTGCGTCCGATCATAAGAGTGGCGGTCGGCACCGGATACGCGAGGCAGGAGGTATCACGGTGGCTTACGTGCATTCCGGTGTGCGCCGAGCGGCGGGACGGCTCAGCGTGGCCGATATCGCGGCCCAGCCCGGCGGGGTCGAGGCACTCCAATCCCGTGTTCACGAACTCCGTTCTCGCGGAGTACATTTCGCGGCCAATGCGATCGAGCAGGAGATGGCCGCCTTGGATCTGCCGCCGCGGGGATAATGGGGTAATGCCTACCGTTACGTCGATCCTCGCGCGGATACTCGAAAAGCCCGTCACCGACGGGGAGAAGCTGCTCGACAGCGCGCTGTCGGCATTTCTGGACTTCGGGATCAAGCGCACGAGCATGGGCGAGATCGCGCGGCGGGCCGGCATCAGCCCGGCCACCCTCTATCGGCGGTACGAATCCAAGAACGAGCTGGTCGAAGCGGTCGGCGTGCGCGAGGCGCAGCGCTATGTGACCGAGATCGATGAGCGAGTACGCGCGGTCACCGAACCCGGCGAGCAGCTCGTCGAGATCTTCGTCGCCTTCGTCACCACCATCGCAGGCAATGAGCTGCTGCGCCGGTTGCTCAGCACCGAGCCGGAGATCATCCTGCCCCGGCTCACCACCGACGCCGGGCCGATCCTCGCCGTCGGGCGCGCGTATCTGGCCGAGAAGCTGCGCGAGCTCCAGGTCAGTGCGCCGGTGCCCGAATTCGATCCCGATCTGGTCGCCGAGATCATGGCGCGGCTCGCCCTGTCGCTGGCACTGACCCCCGACGGACTCATTCCGCTCGACGACGCGGAAGCCGGGCGGGAGTTCGCGCGGCGCACACTGCTACCGATGGTCGGCCTCCGCGACATCCGCTGACACGCCGAAGGCCGCCGCCACCACCTCGTCGATGCCCGAATCAGCCACCGGTACACCGTCTTCCAGCAGCGCGCGCACCCTTCGCACGACCTCACCCGCCGCCGGGCAGCCAGGATCGGGCACCGGCAGTCGCGCCACGTACTGGGTGATCCAGCGGCGCCGGCCCGAGTACAGCCGGTTGCCGCAGACGGCGTCGTAGAACCGCAGTCCCAGTGCCGAGTTCGCCACGCCCATCAGCAGATACGCCAGATCGATGGCCGCGCGGCCCGTACCGAGATCGGTGAGCGAGATCCAGTAACAGTCACCGTTGACCACCGCACCCGATCGGTCGAGGGCGAATCGCGGACGTTCACTGATGTCGGGAAACACCAATTTCGCTGCGCCCCAGAGGTGTGGGCGCTGGGGAACCCAGATCTCGAACCACTTCCGGCCACCGTCGAGCACGTAACGTCTGCCCGACAGAGCTTGTTCGTGTGACTGTAAATACGCTGCCGCACAGGGGAATTCGGAAAGGTCGATCGGGGTGCGGCGGGGCTGCAGCAGATCGTAGGGATAGAGCACCTTCGTGCCGCGTGCCATCGCGACCCGCCAGGGTTGCAGATCGTGGTGAGTGATCAACTCCCGCAGCAGTTCCGGTTCCGGCGTAGGGTCCATCTGATCCCAGCGGTCCGAGATGAACACCCGATCGGCTGTCGTCTTGATCCCCACCCGGATCCGCGCGGCCTCCCCGAACGAGCGCCAGGTGCGGTCGGCGATCCGGCCGAGCCAGTCATCGACAGCGGGGCGCGACATGCGCCACGCGGTGTCACCGTGACGGCCGGAGCGGATACCGCCTCGCGGGGCGACCAGCCCCGCCGACTCCGCGTTCACCGCCGGTGGGGCCAACGACTTCGCCGGCCGCACCTCTGTCACGGGCGCACGGGCCACCGCGTCGCCTGTCGCCAGCACCCCGACCTCCACCGCGAACACCCGCCCCCCAGCGCCGACGCGGCAGGCATCCTCGCCCGCCAGCGCGTCGAAAAGCGCGGTGGTGCAGTCGGGTTCGACCCCCGATTCCTCATAGACCGAGACATAGCGGCAGTCGGGTGGTCCGGTGGCACGCAGGGCGACGGTGATCGCGGGCAGCACCGCGGCGGCGAAGAGTTTGGTGTCACCGAGGTCGTAGAGCTCCACCGGTGTCAGTTCATCGGTGAGAATTCGGCGCAGGTTCGATCCGGCCCGCGTGGTGAGAAAGCGGTTGGCACAGAGCAATCCGAGCACTCCCCCGGCAGTCAGCAGCCGCGGCGCGATGGCGACGAAGGGATGGGTGAGGTCGATCCGCCCGCGCAGGCCGAACTGTTTGCTCAGCAGTTGCGCGGTCGCGCCGCCCAACTGCTGGGTGCGGACATACGGCGGATTGCTGATGATCAAATCGAACGAGCCGTCGGCCAGCTGGGCCGCTGCTGCCAGGAAATCGCCGCCGCGGCACTCTATTTCGATGCCGAGCGCGGTGGCCCGGTCGGCGGTTTCGGCGACCGCGTGTCGATCCAGGTCATATCCCGTCAGGCGTACCGCCATATCCGGTGCGGTCGAGGCGACTTCCCGACGTACGGCCAGCAACAGCTCGCCGTCCCCGCACGCCGGGTCGAGCACGCGCAGCACGCCGGCGCGTGGGGTGTACCGCAGCGCTCGTCGCACCAGGAACCGCGCGAGCTCCGGTGGCGTGTAGTGCCTGCCGTGCCGTTTACGCTCCTGTGCGTCGCGGGCCTGCAAAGCCATGCGTTCGATTGTGCCCCGGAACCGCCCCGATGCGCCGCAGGCGCGAGCCGGGACGCAGCGCGACGACCTCACCTGCGCAAACCCGATCGAGTGTTTCAAACAGTGGTTTGCGCCACTTGATCAGGGGTGGAGCGAGCAGTGGGCGATAGGTAACGTCTGTCCGGTTTCACCCCGCTGCACCGAAGCCGAGGACGATGCCGAGACTCAGCACGCTGACCGCCGCACTCACCGCCGTAGCTCTCACCGTGCTGCCCGCGTTACCCCCGGTCCTCGCGCAGGCCGACCCCGGCCGGTACGCACCGACCATGCTCATCCTCGATGCCTCGGGCTCGATGGAGCGCCCCGATCAGGGTGGCACCATGATGGATTCGGCGAAGCGGGCCGTGCGCGCGTTCGTCGCCTCGGCGCCCGCCGAGTCCTCGGTCGGACTCACCACCTACGGCACCGGCACCAGCAATGCCGAGGCGGACAAGGCAGCAGGGTGCCGCGACGTCCAGGTGCTGCGGCAACCGACCACCATCGACAAGCCCGCCCTCACCACCGCTGTCGACGGTATCCACGCGCGCGGCTGGACCCCGATGGGCACCGCGCTGCGCCAGGCCGCCGACGCGCTGCCCGATTCCGGACCGCGTTCGATCGTGCTCGTCTCCGACGGTGACGACACCTGTTCACCGCCGGACCCGTGCGAGGTCGCCGAGGAGTTGAAGGCGCAGGGTCTGGACCTGATCGTGCATTCGATCGGGTTCGCCGTCGACGACAAGGCGCGCGCCCAGCTCACGTGCACGGCCCAGGCCACCGGCGGCACCTACAGCGATGCCGCCGACGGTGCCGCGCTGGAACGCATTCTGCCGCGGGTGAGTTCGGCCGCGCTGCGCAACTACCAGGCCACCGGCACACCCATCACCGGCACCGACGAATACCGGACCGCGCCGGTCGCGAAACCCGGCCAGTACCTCGACACCATCGGTCAGCAGCAGAAGCGCCTCTACGCGGTCGACGTGCCCGCGGGCGCGACCGCCCACTTCACCGGGATCGTCTCGTTCCCCCGGGCGAAGGGCGTCTCCACGACCGAGGACATGAACGCGCTGGAACTGCGGGTCTTCGGCCGCGACGGCGTCGACTGCGGTATTCGCGAGCGTGAACTCGAGACCAGGGCCAGCGACGGTGTCGCACTCACCGTCGCCAAGACCTTCGAGGGGGCGGCCGAGGAACCCACCAGCGCTGATTCCGCCAAGTGTAAGGGCGGCGGCCGCTACTACTTCGAGCTGAACTGGGATCTGGTGGCCAAGGGCTCGCCCGCGCGACTGCCGATGGAAATCCTCGTCGGCATCGAACCCGGAGTCACCGATCCCGGGCCGGCCGCGGTGAGCACCCCGGTGACCTTCACCGATCCGGCCGGGCCCGCCCAACCGATCAGCGGTGGCGGCTCGTTCACGACCGCCTCCACGCTGCCCGGCGGCGGCAACTTCACCGACACCCTCCAGTCCGGTGAGTACGTCTTCTACCGCGTGCGGCTCGATTGGGGGCAGGGACTGGCCTACCGCGTGCGGTTCGCCGAGACCGGCGGCGCGAACAGCACCGCCGCGTCGAATGTGGAGACCACCCTGTATTCGCCGCTCGGTCGCGACATCGACTCCGACACCACCGTTTACACGGGCAGGTCGAGCGCTGAGCTCGCACTGGCGTCGGTGCCGGTCCGGTATGCCAACCGGGATCAGTCAGACTCGCAGGTCCAACGGCAGGCGGTGGCCGGCTGGCACTACATCGCCGTCAAACTCGGCATCCCGATGGGCGCGGACGCGATGCCGCCGACGCCGATACAGCTCGACGTCGCCGTGTCGGGCGCGGCCGAAGCAGGGCCGACCTATGTCGGCGTCAGTGCTCAGCCGGAAGCCGAACAGACTGTCGCCGTGAGCGGTCCAGCGACGGTCGCACGGCCGTGGGCCCTGTACGCCCTGATCGGGGCGGGCGTGGCGCTGGTCGTCGGCGTCGGTATCGCGATCCTGGTCGTCGCTCGTCGACGCGACTGATTCCGGCTTCCGCCGGCACCCGAGTTCGTGGTGCCGGCGGGTTCCGCCGCGGTGACCGAACTGCTAAATTAGTCTCAAAATGAGACCAGTTCTCCGTACCGTAGGGAGCCGCGCGATGGCGCAGACCGAGCACGACAGCAGCGATTTCGCCACTCTCCAGCGGCTGGCCGACGAACGCTGGAGCTGCCGTCAGTTCACCTCCGAGCAGGTCGACCGCGCGACCATCGAACAGCTGCTGACCCTCGCCCAGCGCACGCCGTCGTGGTGCAATACCCAGCCCTGGCAGATCGTGGTCACCGCGGGCGAAGGCACCGAGCGGTTCCGCAAGGAACTCCTCGACCACATCCGAACCGCAGGCAACACACCTGATTTCGAATTCCCCGCCGCCTACGAAGGCGTCTACCGGGACCGTCGCCGTGCCTGCGGGTTCCAGCTCTACGACAGCGTCGGCATCGTCAAGGGCGACCACGAGAAGACCATGCGCCAGATGGTGCGCAACTTCGAATTCTTCGACGCCCCGCACGTCGCCATCGTCACCTCCGAAGCCGACCTGGGCATCTACGGCGCCGTCGACTGCGGCCTCTGGCTCGAGAACTTCCTCCTCGGCGCCCAAGCTCTCGGCCTCGGCGCCGCTCCCCAAGCCGCCCTGGCCTCCTACGCCCCCTTCATCCGCGACTACTTCGCCATCCCCGACAACCGCAAGGTCGTCTTCGGCGTCTCCTTCGGCCACCCCGACACCACCCACCCGATCAACGCCTTCCGCACCGCCCGCGCCCCCCTCGACGACCAGGTCACCTGGCACACGTCCTGACCGGGCGGATCACCGCGCCGCGTCAGGCAGGGTGCCCGGCCGAGGACATTCCGGGACCGGCTTGCGGTTCGACGTCGCGCGCGGTGATCTCCGCCGCGCACTCGTCGCACGTCAGATGCGCGTGCGCCTCCCCCGCGCAACCACGATGCCGGTATTCCACCGGCGGCCCATCCGGCGCCATGTAGGCATCGCCCCAATCGCGGATCGCCATCAGAATGGGGTAGATCGCGTGCCCCTTCTCGGTGAGGCGATACTCCTCGTAGACACCGTCATCAACCGGCCGCTTCACCAGAATCTCGTGTTCGACCAGCCGATCGAGCCGATCCCGCAGCCGACTCCGCGAAATCCCCAGCGCGCTCTGGAACGCGTTGAAACGCCGCACCCCGGCGAAGCTGTACTTCAGGATCAGCAAGGTCCAGCGATCACCGAAGATCACCAGCGGCCGCGTGATAGAGCACGGGACGTCTGCGAGTTCCTCATAGCGCACCCCGCCATTATCCCCCGAACACGCACGGCAGCGGCGCGGTAGACGGGGTTCGTCCCGAGCGGCCGGCTGACCCACGACGACCTCGGGCCCCGGAAGAATCTCCCGGGGCCCGAAGTCGTTGTGTCAGTTCAGATCACAGTGGGATGTTCTTGTGGTGGCTCTTGCGGGCCGGAGCCGCCGCGAGGGCCGCGGCGATGATGCTGCGGGTTTTGGCGGGGTCGATGACCTCGTCGACGACGCCGATGGCGACGGCGCGTTCGACGCCGCCCGCGAGCTGCTCGTGTTCGGCGGTGAGGCGCTCGTGGAGGGCTTCGCGCTCGGATTCGGGGGCGGCGGCGAGTGCCTTCTTGTGCAGGATGCCGACGGCGGCCTTGGCGCCCATGACGGCAACTTCGGAGCCGGGCCAGGCGTAGACGGCGGTGGCGCCGAGGGCGCGGGCGTTCATCGCGATGTAGGCGCCGCCGTAGATCTTGCGGGTCACCAGGGTGACGCGGGGAACGCGGGCTTCGGCGAAGGCGTGCAGCAGCTTCGCGCCGCGACGAACCACGCCCTCGAGTTCCTGGCCGACACCGGGCAGGTAGCCGGGAACATCGGTGACCACGACCAGCGGGATGCCGAACGCGTCGCACAGTCGCACGAAACGTGAAGCCTTCTCGGCACTTTCGGAGTTCAGGCAGCCGCCGAGGCGCAGCGGGTTGTTGGCCAGGACGCCGACGGTGCGACCGCCCAGACGACCGAGACCGGTGACCATGCTGCGGGCGTAACCACCCTGGAGTTCCTCGAAGGAGGACTCACCGTCGACGTTGTCGAGCAGCTCGTGCACGATCGGCTTCACGTCGTAGGCGCGCTTGGCCGACTCCGGCAGCATCGCCTTGAGATCGACATCGCCGTGCTCGGCCGCGACCAGGTCGAACTCGCCCTGCTCGGCGAACATCGACACCAGCCGGCGCGCGCGGTGCATGGCGTCGGCCTCGTCGTCGGCGGCGATGTGGCAGACGCCGGACTTCTTGAAGTGTGTGGTGGGACCACCGAGGGTCTCCATGTCGACGTTCTCGCCGGTCACCGAGCGCACCACGTCGGGCCCGGTGACGAACACGCGGCCCTCGGGCGCCATGATGACCACGTCGGTCAGCGCGGGACCGTAGGCGGCGCCACCGGCGGCGAAGCCGAGCACCACCGAGATCTGGGGAACGAGACCGGACGCGCGAACCATGGCCTCGAAGACCAGGCCAACCGCGTGCAGCGCCTCGACACCCTCGGCCAGGCGCGCGCCACCGGAGTGCCACAGCCCGACGACGGGAATGCCGGATTCGATCGCGGTGTCGATCGCGTCGACGATGTGCTTGCAGCCCTCCACACCCATCGCGCCGCCCATGACGGTCGCGTCGGAGCAGTAGGCCACGGTGCGGACCCCGTCGACCTCGCCGATCGCGGCGAGCACGCCGGAGCGGTCACGCGGATGCAGCGGCAGGACGGTGCCGGGGTCGAAGAAGCGCTGGAGCCGACCCAGTGGGTCGCGCGGATCGGTGGTGGTGTCTTGAAACGCGGGAGCAATGATGGTCATCGCGCTCACTCCTTCGTAAAGATTGCCGCGGCGGCGGCTGCTGTGGCGAACCGCCGGTGGGAGTCGAACCATTCAGTTGGCACGACCCCCACCGGGGATCGGAATGCAGTCGGCGGCTTATGCCCGACCGAAGGCGAGCGCGACGTTGTGCCCACCGAAACCGAAGGAATTGTTGATCGCGTACTCGATTTCCTGGCGACGGGCTTCCCCGTGCACCACATCGAGATCGATCTCCGGATCCTGGTTGTCCAGGTTCAGTGTCGGCGGAACAATGCCGTCCCGGATCGCGAGCACCGTGAGGATCGACTCCAGGGCGCCGACGGCGCCGATCGAGTGACCCAGTGCCGACTTCGGCGCGTACACCGAAGCGTGCTTACCGATCGCCTTGTGGATCGCGTTCGCCTCGGCGGAGTCACCGATGGGCGTCGCGGTCGCGTGGGCGTTGATGTGGGTGATGTCGCTCTTGGTCAGACCAGCGGTCTGCATCGCGCGAGTCATCGCCCTGGCCGCACCGGTGCCCTCGGGATCGGGAGCGACCAGGTGGAACCCGTCGGAGGTGATACCGGCACCCAGCAGACGAGCGTGGATGGTGGCACCGCGCGCCTTGGCGTGCTCTTCGGTCTCGATGACCATGAGCGCGCCGGCCTCACCGAAGACGAAACCGTCGCGATCCTTGTCGAAGGGACGCGAAGCACCCTTCGGATCGTCGTTGCGGGTACTCATCGCACGCATCATGGAGAACGCCGCGATCGGCACCGAGTCGATGAAGCCCTCGACACCACCGGTGACGACGATGTCGGCGTCACCCATCACGATCATCCGCCACGCGTTGGCGATGGCCTCCGAACCCGACGAGCACGCCGAGACCGGAGTGACCACTCCCGCCCTGGCCTTCAGCTCGAGACCGACGACCGCCGACGGACCGTTCGGCATGACCATCTGAACAGCCAGCGGCGAAATCTTGCGATAGCCACCGTTCTTCAGCTTGTCGACCGAGTCGATCAGGGCGTCGCCGCCGCCGAGTCCGGTGCCGATCGCGACGCCGAGACGGTCGTTGTCGACCTCAGGGCTGCCCGCGTTCTTCCACACCTCGCGACCGAGAACGGTCGCCAGGCGCTCGACATACGCCATGCGGCGGATCTCGACCCGGCTCAACAGGGTGTCGGGGCTGACCTTCAGGTGACCGCCGATTCGCACCGGCAGGTCGTATTCCTCGATGAAGGAATCCTCGAGAACGTCGATTCCGCTCTCACCGTTGAGGAGTCCCTTCCACGTCGCATCGACATCACCAGCGATCGACGTGGTCGCCGCCATCGACGTGACGACGACGTTGGGGAAGTTCCCGTTCAAAGTACTGGGAGCAGGAGTGGTCAAAGTTCGGCCCTACTCGCCGGCGCTGTCGAACTTGGCCTTGAGCTCGGCGGCGACATCGGCGTTCTCGGCCTCGAGCTTCTGGACGTAAGCGACGGAGTCGCCGACGGTCTTCAGGCTGGCCAGATCCTCATCGGGGATCTTGACGCCGTACTTGTCTTCCATCTGCACAGCGATCTCGACCATGGACAGCGAGTCGATGTCCAGGTCGTCGACGAAGGACTTCTCGAGGGTCACCTCGGAGGGTTCGATACCCGTAACCTCTTCGATGATCTTGCCGAGTTCTTCGACGATCTGTTCCTGGGTCAGAGCGGCCACTTTGGTGGCTCCCTTCTTGTTGCTATTTGTAGGGTTCGTGAACGGCCTGCACTTCGCTGTGCACGACCGCCGGGGGGAAAGCTAGCCCGAGGTGGTCAGTTCGGCCAACGCGGGGAGGTCTTCGGGGGTCTTCAGGGCCAGATTGGGCGTGCCCTTCAGTTCCCGTTTGGCGATGCCGACCAGCGTGCCCGCCGGCGGCAACTCGACCACGGCCGAGACGGCCGCGGCGCGAATGGTCTCGTTGCACAGGTCCCAGCGCACGGGGCGAGTGACCTGAGCGGCAAGTCTTTCGATCGCGTCGGCGCCCGAGGTGACCGGTTGTCCGTCGAAGTTCGACAGCAACGTCCGGATCGGGTCGCTCGGCGAGATCTGGGCGATGGCATCGGCGACAGCTTCCTGTGCCGGGGCCATGAAGACGGTGTGGAACGCACCGGCGACGGGCAACGCGCGGACCCGTGCCTTCTCCGGCGGGTTCGCGGCGAGCTCCGCCAGAGCTTCCAGGCGGCCCGCTGCCACGATCTGGCCTACCGCGTTGCGGTTGGCCGGGACGAGATCGAGTTCGGCGAGCCGTGCGAGCACGGTGGCCTCATCGCCACCGAGCACTGCGGACATGCCGGTCGGCTCCAGCGCACAGGCCTTGGCCATCTCCCGGCCGCGGATGGCGGCGAGGGCGACTGCCTCGTCGGCGGTGATGACACCGGCGACAGCGGCTGCGGCGAATTCGCCGACCGAGTGTCCGGCGACGACTGTATCCGCCGGAATCGACCCGGGGGTGATTTCGGCGAACGCGAGGAGTGCGGCGGCGACCACGAGCGGCTGCGTCACCGCGGTGTCGACGATCTCCTCGGCCGTCGCGGTGGTACCGAGACGGACCAGATCTAGGCCTGCGGCCTTCGACCAGAGCTCGAGGCGATCAGTCGCACCGGGAAGTGCGAGCCACGGCGTGAGCATGCCGGGTGTCTGGGACCCCTGTCCAGGGGTGAGCAACGCGATCACCCCCTAAGACAACACTGTGACCCCCGCCGCATGAGATGTCGGCGCGAATGAAGCTTTCCGATCGCTTTTGTAGGGGTCCCACAAAATCCGAGGTGGGGTGTCGGGATCGACCGATTCCCCAATCCCGTTACAGGGGGTCGTGAGCCAATGGGACAGGCGGGGTTTCTGTGACAGGAGGAGACGATTCGTTATGCGTTCGTGTCAAACGGCCCACTGTGGCTGCGATTCGGAGCACATAGGCGTCCCGCGGATTCATGGGATCGCGGCCGGTGACCTCGCCGATTCGTTTGAGTCGGTACCGAACGGTATTTGGATGGACGTACAGCTGCCGAGCGCAAGTTTCTACTGCTCCGCCACAATCCAGGTAGGCGTCGAGTGTGTCGGATAACGAAGATCCGGCAGCAGCCAACGGGAGCACAAGATACTCGTTCAACGCCTCTATCGCAGCTCTATCGCCCAGCAACGCGCGTTCCGGGAGCAACTCCGTGGCGTGAACGGGCCTTGGCGCCGCGCGCCAGCCCACCACGGCCTCCATTCCCGCCAGCGCCTCGATCGCCGACGCGTGCGCGGCGCCGAGGGTACGCATCGTCGGACCGATCACCACCGGACCGTCGGAGAACACCTCGGCCAGCAGGTCGGTGAGGAACGGCGAGCCCATGCCCGACTCCCCCAGGTGCCCGCTGACCACCATCACCAGCCGCGCACCCTGCACCACCGCCAGCGCGGCCCTGCCGTGTTTGGTCGCGATGGTGTGCACCGCACCGACCGTCGACACGCCCTGGTCCAGCGGCGGTGTGCCGACCAGCACTGTGGCGGGCGCCGTGGCGTCCCAGTTCAACGTGGCGGCCCGGGAAAGCATGTCCGGGCCCGTGTCGCCCCGGACCACCGCGTCGACCACCAGGGCCTCCAGGCGGGTATCCCAGGCGCCGCGCGACTCGGCGGCGCTGGCGTACACCGAGGCGGCCGCGAAGCCGAGCTCACGCCCGTACCGCAGCACCGCCTCGGTGAGCGCCACCAGCTGCCGATCGTTGCGCGCCAGCGCGGGCAGCCACTGCTCGAAGAAGTCCATGGCCACCCGCACCATGTCCACGGTCTGGCGCAGCGTGAGCCGCCGCGCCAGATCCTGTGGAATCACCTGGAACGCGTCCAGGCTGAAGCGGATATCGGAATCGGGATCCTGCAACCACTCCAGGAAGTTCACGACCGCCGTCTGCACCAGCATCTGCACGCCCGCTCGCTGCGCGGCGTCCAGATCGGCGAAGAACGGCAGCCGATCCTGCATCGACCCCACCGCCTCGGTGGACAGCCGGCCCGAGAACTGCTTGACCCGCTTGAGCAGCGTGTCGGGCAGCGGATCACGGGTCTGCCGATTCGGGGACAGAGCCCCCGTCGGCAGATAGACCTCGTGTTCGCTGGTGCCCTCGGTGATCCGACGGGGCCGCGGCGGTTTGCGCTCCACAGTCCAATAGTCCGCTACGCGAGTTCCTCTGCCGCGTCCGCACTCGGCTTCGGCGCGGCGGCCACGCTGTCGATGCCGTATTTCGCGGCCGCTTCCACCGCCTTGGCCTTGTCGAACGTGCCGTCCCGGACGAGACCCTCGAGCACCGCCACCACGATCGACTGCGCGTCGACGTTGAACACCCGGCGCGCGGCCGTGCGGGTGTCGGAGAAGCCGAACCCGTCGGTGCCGAGGGTGATGTAGTCGCCGGGCACCCACTGCCGGATCTGATCGGGCACCGCGCGCATCCAGTCCGTCGCGGCGACCACCGGTCCCCGCGCGGCCGAGAGCGCCTGGGTGACGTAGGGCGAACCCGAATCCGCGTCGGGGTGCTTGAGCGCCGCGATCTCCTTGTCGAGCGCCTCCCGGCGGAGCTCGCCGAACGAGGTCACCGACCACACATCCGCGGCCACACCCCACTCCTGGGCCAGGATCTCCTGCGCGCGCAGGCCGTCGGGCACGGTCACGCCGGACACGAGGATCTGGGCACGAACCTCGCCCTCACCGCCGCCCTGGTACAGGTACAGACCTTTGAGCAGACCCGCGACGTCGAGGTCGTCGGGCTCGGCCGGCTGCTGATAGGGCTCGTTGTACAGGGTGATGTAGTAGAAGATGTTCTCCCCGCCGAACGTGCCGACCGCGGGCACCTCGGTGCCGGGCAGCTGACTGGCCGGGGCCTCGCCGCCGCCGTACATCCGGCGCAGACCGTCGCGCACGATGTGCGCGATCTCGAACGAGAACGCCGGATCATAGGTCACCACAGCGGGATTCGACGACGCCAGCAGCAGCGACTGCCCGTCGTTGTGCTGCAGACCCTCACCGGTGAGGGTGGTGCGGCCCGCGGTGGCGCCGAGGACGAATCCGCGCGCGAGCTGGTCGGCCGCGGCCCAGAAGCTGTCGCCGGTGCGCTGGAACCCGAACATCGAATAGAAGATGTAGAGCGGGATCATCGGCTCGCCGTGGGTGGCGTAGGAGGTGGCGACCGCGGTGAACGAGGCGGTGGAACCGGCTTCGTTGATGCCCTCGTGCAGGATCTGGCCGACCGCGCTCTCCTTGTAGGCGAGCATCAGTTCCGCGTCGACCGAGGTGTAGAGCTGGCCGTTGCGGTTGTAGATCTTCAGCGTCGGGAACCACGAGTCCATGCCGAAGGTGCGGGCCTCGTCGGGAATGATCGGCACGATCCGCTTGCCGATCTCCTTGTCGCGCAACAGTTCCTTGACCAGGCGCACCAGCGCCATCGTCGTGGCGACCTTCTGCTTGCCCGAACCCTTGCGCACCGAGCGATAGGCCTCGTCGCCCGGCAGCTTCAGCGCCTTGGCGGACGAGCGACGCTCCGGCACGAAACCGCCGAGCGACTTGCGCCGGGCCAGCATGTACTCGATGGCCGGATCGTCCATGCCGGGGTGGTAGTACGGCGGCAGGTACGGATCCTTCTCCAGCTCGGCGTCGCTGATCGGGATGCGCTGCAGATCGCGGAAGTCCTTGAGATCTTGCAGCGCCAGCTTCTTCATCTGATGGGTGGCGTTGCGGCCCTCGAAGTGCTTGCCGAGGGTGTAGCCCTTGATCGTCTTGGCCAGGATCACCGTCGGCTGGCCCTTGTGCGCCATCGCCGCCGAATACGCCGCGTAGACCTTGCGGTAGTCGTGGCCGCCGCGCTTGAGATTCCAGATCTCGCTGTCGGACATGTTCTGCACCAGCGCTTTGGTGCGCGGGTCGCGGCCGAAGAAGTGGTCGCGCACGTACGCGCCGTCATTGGCCTTGTAGGTCTGGTAATCACCGTCGGGGGTGGAGTTCATCAGGTTCACCAGCGCGCCGTCGCGGTCGGCGCCGAGCAGCGCGTCCCACTCGCGACCCCAGACCACCTTGATCACGTTCCAGCCGGCGCCACGGAAGAACGACTCCAGTTCCTGGATGATCTTGCCGTTGCCGCGCACCGGGCCGTCGAGCCGCTGCAGGTTGCAGTTGATCACGAAGGTGAGGTTGTCGAGCGCCTCGTTGGCGGCCACCTGGATCAGGCCGCGCGACTCGGGTTCGTCCATCTCGCCGTCGCCCAGGAAGGCCCAGACGTGCTGGTCTGAAGTGTCCTTGATGCCGCGATCGGTGAGGTAGTGGTTGAACCTGGCCTGGTAGATCGCGTTCATCGGGCCCAGGCCCATCGACACCGTCGGGAATTCCCAGAAGTCCGGCATCAGCCGTGGGTGCGGGTAGGACGGCAGTCCCTTGCCCAGGCCGCCGTGGCTGTACTCCTGACGGAATCCGTCGAGCCGGTCCGTACTCAGGCGCCCCTCGAGGAAACCGCGCGCGTAGATGCCGGGCGAGGCGTGGCCCTGGATGTAGACGTGGTCGCCGCCGCCGGGGTGATCCTTGCCGCGGAAGAAGTGGTTGAAGCCCACCTCGTAGAGCGCCGCCGAGGACGCGTAGGTCGAAATATGGCCGCCGACACCGATTCCGGGGCGCTGCGCGCGATGCACCATGATCGCGGCGTTCCACCGGATCCAGGCGCGGAAGCGGCGCTCGACTTCCTCGTCACCGGGGAACCACGGCTCGTTCTCGGTGGGAATCGTGTTGACGTAATCGGTGGAGGTGAGCGCCGGAATCGAGACACGGCGTTCGCCCGCTCGCTCGAGCAGGCGCAACATCAGGTAGCGGGCGCGACCCGGGCCTTCCCGGTCGAGCATGTCGTCGAAGGATTCCAGCCATTCACTGGTCTCTTCGGGGTCGATATCCGGTAGATACGACGCCACTCCTTCGCGGATGACCCGTACCCGTTCACCGGTGGGTTTGGTGGTGGATTCACCGCCCCCGGTGGAGGTCGCTACTGGATCGTTGGAAGCTGCAGAGTGGATCAGGTCGGTCAAATCTGCTCCTCGTGATGGGGGCTGAACTGCTTGGTCGGCGTCGCTATCCCCGGGCCTGCCCGCTTGGTGTGCGGACCACCCGTTGCGAAAGGTTCGGGTGCACCCCCCATCCTTACCGAAACGGCTGCCGAGGTCATCACCTCAGCGCGAATACCATTAGGTAGGTTCTGCGGGGAAATACGAGTCGCGCACGTGAGTGAGAGGGAACGCCGGACGATGAGGGTGCTGCACGCGCGCCGACTGGGGCTGATCTGTGCCTTTGTCGCCGTGACCGCGGGTTCGGTGGTGGCGGGTTGTGCCGAGCAGATCCCCGGCACACCGACGACCGACGCGGCCGAAGTAGCCGCCTACAAGACCACCGCCGCGGCGTCGTCCTCGGCCGCCGCGTCCTCGCGCGCCGCGGCCGCGCGCGAGCGCGCGATCACCGACAACTGCGGCCAGTTCGCCACCACCACCGGCGCCGGCGTCACCGCGTACAACGACTTCGTCTCCGCACACGACACCAACGCTCCCGACTACGCCGCCAAGCGCGAGTCCGCGGCCACCACCCTCGACAACGCGGCGACCAAAGTGGAGTCGGGCGTCGTCGCCGCGGCAGGCGCGTTGCCGACCGAACTGGCCGACAAATTCACCGCGTACGTCGTCGCGGCACGCGAGCTGGCCGTGCAGACCAGAAAGATGACCTACAACTCACCTGTCGGCAAGCTCAACGAGGCCAGCCGCACCATCAACCAGGCACGCACCGCAGTCCACGACGCCTGTTGAGACGGCCGATTTTGCCCTCCCGACACGCGGCATACGGTCCCAATTCATCCGATCAGCTTGCGCTACGGCCGATAACCATGTTCGCTTGCACCTATCTTACTGTCGGAAGTTTAGGGAGGACACCACCGTGGTCGCCGCGGCGGACGCGCAGAACTACGCTCAGAAGCTTGGCATTTCTCACGGCTTGGTTGTTCAGGAATTGGGCTGGGACGAGGACACCGACGACGCATTGCGCGCCGAGATCGAGGAGGTCAGCGGCGGCGAAATGGTCGACGAAGACTCCGATGAGGTCGTTGACGCCGTCCTGCTGTGGTGGCGAGAAGGTGACGGCGATCTGGCCGACGAGCTGATGGATGCCATCAGCCCGCTGGCCGATGAAGGCTTCATCTGGGTCCTCACCCCCAAAACCGGTCAACAAGGCCATGTCGATCCGAGCGAGATCGCCGAAGCCGCACCCACGGCCGGCCTGACCCAGACATCCACCATCAGCCTCGGCAGCTGGACCGGCTCACGCCTCGTTCAGCCGAAGGCACCGTCCAAACAGCGCTGAATCCGCCGTTCGCTAGGGTCTCAGTTGGGCTCGCATGCCCGGCTGGGACCCGACACGACGGAGGATTCGTAGTATGCCGCTAGAAGTTGGCACTCTCGCGCCGGATTTCACGCTCAAGGACCAGAACAACCAGCCCGTCACCCTGTCGGATTTCCGCGGCAAGAAGAACGTGCTGCTGGTGTTCTATCCACTCGCCTTCACCGGCATCTGCCAAGGCGAGCTGTGCAAGGTCCGCGACGAGCTGCCCAAATTCCAGAACGACGACGCCGAGATCATCGCGATCTCCGTCGGACCGCCACCCACCCACAAGATCTGGGCCGCGGAACAGGGCTACCTGTTCCCCTTGCTGTCGGACTTCTGGCCGCACGGCGCCGTCACCCAGTCCTACGACGTCTTCAACGAGAAATCCGGTTACCCCAACCGCGGAACCTTCGTCGTCGACAAGTCCGGCTACATCACCTTCGCGGAGATGAACGGCCCCGGACAGGCCCGTGACCAGGCGGCTTGGGAGAAAGCTCTCGCCGCGCTAGATTCATAACCCGACACCGCCGGTACTCCCCGGCGGTGCCAGGGCGTATAGCTCAGCGGTAGAGCACTGGTTTTACACACCAGCGGTCGGGGGTTCGATCCCCTCTGCGCCCACATTTCACGTTGCAGGTGGAAGGCAATCGTCCTCGCACCGGCGCCGCGGCCCTCGCCATCACTGCCGGACTGGTCACCGCCGCCGGGCCCGCCGCCGCGGAAGCACCGTCGGGTTCGGGCAGCTCGTTGGGCACCGGCTCCTCCGCATTGGTGCAGTCCGTGCTCACCGCGATCGGATGCGCCGTCGGCGCCAACTCCTGCGGGCCCATCGTCATCCCTCTGTAAATCGTTCACCGGACAGGGATTCCGGTCGGCGCAGGGCTAGTGCTCGCAGTCGTTGTGGATCGGCGGGCAGTAGATGGTCGTGGCGCAGGCCAGGCAGGTGTGCGTTCGGTGGTGTCCGCCGATTCGGACGCAGGGCAGCACGCTGACGAGCGACCGGCCTGTCCCGAGCCGGTGTCCGTTCGGGCAGAAGCGCGGCGCTGGTTCCGTCCAGCGTCCATTGCGCAGGTAGAGCCGAATCGAGTCGCACATACGTTCGATTATGCACTTCGCTGGGTTGATGGCGCGACTGGGCACACCGCCGCCACTACGACTGAGCCACGTCCCCGATCGGGTCCGAACGCGGCGGTCAGTAGTCGAGGGCGTGTTCCGGCTGACAGACGTACAGGGGCGAGGGCAGGTAGCGGACGATGGCGTCCAGGAGCGGGGCGATGTCGTCGCGCGCGAGGGGTGTGGCGCACAGGATGGGCACGATGTCGCCGTTGCGGGTGCGGCGGCGGATGCGGGTGTGCAGGTCTCGAACAGTGAGCGAGTCCGCAGGGTGCTGTTCGGTCAGGGTCGCTACGAGTGAGCGGCACCACCGGTCGGCGGGTTGCCCTGGGCTTCCCGGGGATTCGGTTGCCGCGGCGTCTAGTGCCGACAGCGGGACCAGGTCGATGACGTCGAAGCCGACACCGGCGCCGACGGGGATCTGGAGGGCCAACGGTGCCGCCCCGCGAGCGTCGGCGATCGTACGGACACAGCGGTCGAAGTCGGCGGTGGGTTGATCGAGGCCGCCGACCAGGCACAGCCGGGCGACCTGGTGATCGTCGGCGACGCGCAACATGGTTTCGAGTCGCGGGGTGGCGTGCGCGGCGGCGTCCACGACAACGATGACCGCGTCGGCTACGCGGATGGATCGTTCGAGGTCGGCGATGAGCGCGTCGCCCGATAGCTCGGTGACGCGAATCGTGTGCTCGATTCCGTCCATCGACCAGCGGACCGTGTTCTCGCTGTCGCCGAAACATCGGCGCAGGCGATGGACCACCCGCGCCGTCCCGTCGACATCGCCGATGATCGTGACGTTGCGAATCGACTGCGGGTCAATAGCTTTGGTGCCCATCGCGCGGTACTCCAGATCGATGTCATCGCATCCTCGATCCGCTCACCGTACCTGCGCCCGAGCAGCGCTGGAACGGAATTCCGCCCCAAAGTAGAACGTGTTCCTATACCGTCGGCCACGTGCAGAAAGAACAACGCCCCGCCGTGGCTGACTGGTTCACTGCGGACGACGGCCAGGTACGCCTCAAAGGAACTCGCTGCGACGACTGCGGCACGCCGTACTTCCCGAAGAACACACTCGCCTGCCGCAACCCCCAGTGCACAGGTGCCCACGACGGCTCCGAGCTCGTCGAGTACCTGTTCTCCACGCGTGGCCGGATCTGGTCGTACGCGGACGCCCGGTACAAGCCGCCCGCGCCCTACGTCTCGGCCGATCCCTTCGTGCCCTACGTCGTCGCGGCAGTGGAGCTCGAGGTCGAGCAGATGGTGATTCTCGGGCAGGTCGTGCGCGGTCTCACCGTCGATGATCTGGCCGTCGGCATGCCGGTCGAATTGACCGTCGGGACGCTGTACGAGGACGAGGACGCGGAGCACACGGTGTGGATGTGGAGGCCGGTCAATGACTGACACGAATGATCGCGACATCGCCGTCCTCGGCGCGGGCATGCACCCGTGGGGCAAGTGGGGACGCAACTTCGTCGAATACGGCCTGGTGGCCGCGCGTGCGGCGCTGGCCGACGCCGGGCTGGACCACCGCGACGTCGGCTACATCGCCGGCGCCGACACCATCCGCAACGGCTACCCCGGCTTCGTCTCGGGCGCGACTTTCGCCCAGGCGCTCGGCTGGTCGGGTGCGCAGATCTCGAGTAGCTACGCCGCCTGCGCCTCCGGTGCGCAGGCCATCGCCAATGCGCGCGCCCAGATCCTGGCCGGGCTGTGCGAGGTGGCACTGGTGGTCGGCGCGGATACCACGCCGAAGGGCTTCTTCCAGCCGGTCGGTGGCGAGCGCCGCGATGACCCGGACTGGCTGCGCTTCCATCTGCTGGGCGCCACCAACCCGATCTATTTCGCGCTCTACGCCCGCCGCCGCATGGCGTTGCACGGCGCCACTCTCGACGACTTCGCCGCGGTCAAGGTGAAGAACTCCCGGCACGGCCTGAACAACCCGAATGCCCGCTACCGCAAGGAAGTCTCGGTCGAGGAGATCTCCGCCTCGGCGATCGTGTCGGATCCGTTGCGGCTGCTCGACATCTGCGCGACCAGCGACGGCGGAGCCGCGCTGGTGCTGACATCGATGGACTACGCACGCCGCCACGGCATCGCCGATCCGGTGCGCATCTGCGCGCTGTCGACGGTGACGCCGACATTCCCGAAAACCGTGCTCGATCTGCCGGATTTCTCGACGGATTCGGCTGTGTCCGTGGAGCCCCCGTCTCGCACCTTCCGGCCGGCCATCGCGCACGCCGCCTACGAAGAGGCCGGAATCGGTCCCGCCGACCTGTCCTTCGCGGAGGTCTATGACCTCTCCACCGCACTGGAACTGGACTGGTACGAGGACATCGGGCTGTGCGAGACGGGCGAAGCGGAGGCTCTGCTGCGCAGTGGCGCAACGACATTGGGCGGACGGGTGCCGGTGAACCCCAGCGGCGGCCTCGCCTGCTTCGGCGAGGCCATCCCCGCACAGGCCATCTCCCAGGTCTGCGAGCTCACCTGGCAGTTGCGTGGCCAGGCCGACGGCCGCCAGGTGGACAACGCCCGCGCGGGCATCGCGGTGAATCAAGGTCTCTTCGGCCATGGTTCGGCGATCATCGCCACTCGCTGACCCTGCATCACTCAGGTCGTTACCGAAACCCCGGGCTATGTCCGGGGTTTCGGCGTCAACCGGGTGCGCTCAGCCCGCTATATCGACGACTTCGCGCTCAGGAGTCAGGTCGGCTACCCGGTTGCGGGCGCGTTCGAGGGATCGCTGTAGGCGCTCGCCGCCGAATTCGTCGTTTCCCGTGTAGACGAACTCGACCTCCTCGATGCCGATGAAACCCAGAGCCGTGCGCAGGTACGGCTCCACGTGGTTCAGGCTCGCCAGCGGACCGCCCGTCTCGTAGCCCGCGTCGCCGGTGCCGACGATGACGAAGGCGCGCTTGCCGGAGGTGAGTGGTGTGTACGGAGCCGCGGCCTCGGGATCGAAGGAGAAGGTGCGGCCGACCCGGACGATCTGGTCGATGTAGGCCTTCAGCATCGCCGGTACCCCGAAGTTGTACATCGGCACGCCGAGCACCAGCACGTCGGAGGCGAACAGCTCGTCCACCAGCTGGTCGCTGTAGGCCAGGGTGTCGCGCATCGGCGCGGTGCGCTCCCCCGGCGGGGTGAAAGCGGCGGCGATCCAGTCCTCGGTGAGGTGCGGAGGTGGTTCGTGGCCGAGGTCGCGGCGGATCACCGCGTCACCGGGCCTGCCCTCGCTCCAGCGCGCGACGAACTCCCCGACCAGCGTGCGGGTGTGGGAGCGCGATCGGCGCGGGCTGGCATCGAGCTGAAGTAGCTGGGCCATCTCTGAAACTCCTGTCGGGACCGGGTCTGCTTGCTGGATCGAGCCTGCCCGACAGGGAATATCCGCGTAAGAACGCACATTTCTGTTACCCAGTACCCTTTTCCATACCTGTGCCGGTGAGACGAGGATGTGCATGGCGAGACGTAAGCAGGATCTCGATTTCGACTGCCCGGTCGAGGTCACCCTCGATGTGATCGGCGGCAAATGGAAGGGCATGATCGTCTTCCATCTGAGCGAGGGAACGGCCCGGTTCAACGAGATGCGCCGAGCCATGGCGCACGTGACCCAGCGAATGCTGACCGCGCAGCTGCGCGAACTCGAGCGCGACGGCGTACTCACCCGCACCGTGTATCCGGAGGTTCCGCCCCGCGTCGAGTACGAACTGACCGAGTTCGGCCGCGGTCTCGTCCCGATCATTCTGCTGATGGAGACCTGGGGCGAGCAGTACCGTGAGCAGCTACGTCCGGCCGGGTAGCACCTCGCGCGGCTGAGCGCCGACCCGCGACCTGTGCGCGCGGGGTATCGGCGTAGCGCGGAATTCGGGATACTGTTCGTTACCCCGCAGACCGGGCGCTTCGACATATCGGAGGACTGCCGTGGCCACAGTGTTGAGCGATCCGTCGACGATCCTGGCCGCGCCGGGCACCGAGGGCGGTGGCGCTGCCCTCGATCAGGTGGCGCTGATGACCGGCGCTGCCGCGGTGGTCGGTGCGGTGCTGCTGTGGGTGGCCTACCTGCACCGGACGCGACGCATCACCTGGCTGCAACGGCTGGCCGACTTCAGCGGCCGCCTCATGAACCGTCCCGGCTGGGTGGCGCTGCCGATCGCGATGTTCCTCGCGACCATCCTGACCGCGTTTCTCGGCTTCATCTGGGACGTGAGCCTGCATGTCGGCAAGGGCCGCGACGACGGGCCGCTGGCCAACCCGGCGCACTACTTCATCCTCGTCGGCCTGTTCTTCCTCTTCATGGCGGGCATGCTCGCGATCATCCTGCCGCTCGACGAGAAGCCGGGCAGGGCCGCGGTGAAGATCACCCGCGACTGGTACGCCCCCGTGGGCGGCATCTTGATCGCCGGTGCCGGTCTGTACGCGCTGATCGGCTTCCCGCTCGACGACATCTGGCACCGGCTGTTCGGCCAGGACGTCACGCTCTGGGGACCGACCCACCTCATGCTCATCGGCGGCGCCGGTCTGTCGCTGATCGGTGTGCTCCTGCTCGAACTCGAGGGCCGCTACAACCGGCCCGACCCCGAACGCACCGACGGGCGGATGCTGTGGGCGATCCAGGCCTTCGCTTTCGGCGGCCTGGTGATCGGGCTGTCGGTGTTCCAGGTGGAGTTCGACTTCGGCGTCGAACAGTTCCGGCTGGTGCTGCAACCGATGTTGATCGTCTTCGCCGCCACGATCGCGCTGATCTCGGCGCGATTGACGCTCGGACCACTCAGCACGCTGCTGCTCGTGGCCTTCGCCTTCTGCGTGCGGTACATCGTGGCGGTCCTCGTCGGCACCGGATTCGAGGCACCACGCAATGTGTTCCCGCTCTACCTCGGTGCCGCGATCGTGGTCGAACTGCTCGCCCTCCTGCCGCTGATCCGCCGACCGCTCTGGTGGGGCGCGCTCACCGGGCTCGGTGTGGCGACGGTCGGCATCTGGCTCGAATCGCTGTGGATCGAGCGGATGTTCGTCAACCCCTGGGTCGGCGGGATGTGGCTGGAACTGCTCGCGATGGCGGTGCCCGTCGGTGTGGCCGGCGGTGTGATCGGCGCGATGCTCGGCACCGTCTTGCGCGGTGAGGCACTGCCCAGACCCGCGGTGCGGCGTGGACTCGTGGTCGCCGCGGTGGTAATCGCGGCGGCGGCGACCGCGAACGGGCTGATCATCCGGGTACCGGAGAACGCGACGGCGACCGTCGCACTGACCGACACCGATCCCGAGCAGGGTGGGCGGATGGTCACCGCCGACATCCGGCTCTCCCCCGACGATCTCATCGGTTCCGATCCGGAGTGGGTGCAGATCCTGGCCTGGCAGGGCGGTACCGGCGACGACAGCCCCGGCCACGGCCTCGTCGTGGACAAGCTGCGTCGCGTCGCCGACGGCCACTTCGTCTCCACCCGGCCCGTCCCCGTGCACGGCACCTGGAAGACGGTGCTGCGCCTGCAGGACGGACGCATGCAATCCGCGCTCCCGATCTTCATGCCGCTCGATCGCGGCATCGGCGCCGCGGAGGTGCCCGCGCCCGCGAGCTTCACCCGGCCGTTCGTCGAGGAGATCTCGGTCCTGCAGCGCGAGCGGTCCTTCGATCACCCGTCCTGGCTGATCGGTCTGGCGGGCCTGGTGGTGCTGGCGTGCAGCCTGGCCTTGATCGCGGCGATGGCGTGGGGTGCGGCCCGCGTCAACGACCGCTATCTGGCGGCGGGCAGCACACCGGACCAGAAGGCGACGGCCGGACCATGATTCGCCAGGAGAACGTCGAGATCCTCGCCGACCACTCCCTCCTGCTGGCGATCCCGGCTTTCCTGCCCGCGGTGGCACTGGTCGGCCTGGTGCTGTTCATCGCGATGCGTGACCGGCGCGCGGAGAAGCGCGAAAACGAGGACGCACGAGCACAATCCGCGCCGATCGACCGCACCGAGGAGAATCCGTGACACATCGTCGGCTCCGGTACGGCCTTGTCACGATCGTCGCGGGTTCGCTGCTGGTGGGCTGCTCATCGGGTGCGGAGTCCGAGCCGGCCGACGAGCCCGCGAGCACGGCCCGCACCATCGACATTCGGATCGCGAACGGCGCGGTGTCCCCGGCCAATACGCGCACCGAAGCCGCGGTCGGGCAACGCATCGAGTTGCGGGTCGACAGTGACGCCACCGACGAACTGCATGTCCACTCGGCCCCCGCGCACACCTTTCCCGTCGCCGCGGCCTCCGGCCAGCAGTTCGACTTCACCGTGACGGTGCCGGGCCGGGTGGAGATCGAACTGCACCACCTCGGACGGACGGTGACGACGCTGCTGGTCCGGCAGTGAACCTCCTCGCCCATGGCCTCAACGGTGCCGCTGACCTGCCGATTCCGCTCACCTACGCGTTGATCGGCGCGGCGTGGGCGCTCACCTTCTCGTTCGCGCTGCTGTTCCTCGCCTGGCGTCGACCCCGGCTCGACCCCGACTCACCGGGATTTCCGCTGCCCACGCCGGTTCGCCGGATGATCGACGCCCGCGCGACGCGGACGGTCATCGCCGTTGCGAGCGTGGTGGTCACTGTCTGCGTGCTCGTCATCGCGGTGTTCGGCTCCTCGGATCCGGCCCTGAATCCGGTGCCGGGAGTGCTCTACATCGGCGTCTGGGTCGGGGTGATGGTGGCGTCCCTGCTGATCGGACCGGTCTGGAAGGTCGTATCCCCGGTCAGGGCGATCCATCGATTCGGCTGCGTACTGCTGCGACGCGCGCCGGAGCAGGGACTTCTCCGCTATCGCGAGGGGTGGGGCTACCTCCCGGCCGCTGCGGGCCTGCTCTCCTTCGTGTGGCTGGAATTGGCCTGGCGCGCACCGGGGTCGGTGAGCTCGGTGCTGACCTGGCTGCTCGGCTATCTGGTCGTGACCGCGATCGGTCTCACGCTGTTCGGCACCGTCTGGGCAGAGCGGGCCGATCCGCTCGAGGTGTACAGCACGCTGCTGGCGTACCTGAGCGCCTACGGCCGCGACCGCGCGGGGCAGCCGGTGTTGCGGATGCCGCTGAACAATCTCGCGGGGACTCCCGGACTCGCCGGATCTGTCGCGGTCGCGGCGACGCTGCTCGGATCCACCGCCTTCGACAGCTTCTCGACTTTTCCGCGGTGGCGCGAACTGGTCGACGACCTGGCCCCGGTCGTCGACGCGACGCTGGTGCGCACGGCCGGACTACTGATCTTCATCGGGGTGGTGGGCGGACTGTTCTCCGTCGCCGCGCGCGCCACCGGCGGCCTCTCCCGCGCCGATCGGGCGCTGCTGCCGCGGCGGCTGGCACTCAGTCTCACCCCGATCGTGGCGGGCTATCTGATCGCCCATTACCTCACATTCCTCCTCGAGAAGGGGCAGGCGACAGTACTGCTGTTCGCGGACCCGCTCGACCGTGGATGGAACATCGCGGGCCTGGCCGATCGCGAGGTCGCCTACGTGCTGTCGAGTCATCCGAGTGTGCTCGCCACCTGCAAAGTGCTCGCGGTCCTGATCGGCCACGTCCTCGGTGTCGCCGCCGCCCACGACCGCTGTCTAGTGCTTCTCCCGCCGCGTCACCGGCTGACCGGCCAGCTGGCATTGATGCTGACCATGGTCGGCTTCACGTTCACCGGGCTGTATCTGCTGTTCGGGGGTTAGCGGTGTCAGGGGCACAGGGCGCGGGTCAGGATGGCCATCATGTCCGGCTGTTCGCTGGGAGGCTCGGTCCAGACGATCGTGGCGGCCCGCCCGTCGGTGGTGGCGCCGGAGAAGGTGGCGTATCCGGTGATTCCGCCGGTGTGCCCGATATAGCTGGTGCCGCAGGACAGTTCGGCCGACATCACGCCGAGACCGTATTCGGGCATGCTGTCCACGCCGGTCGGCAAGGTGGCCAGCATCTGCTGTAGTTCCGGTTCCGCCACCACCTTTCCCGCCACCAGGTCGAGGAAGTATCGGTTCAGGTCGTCGCCGGTGGAGACCAGTGCACCTGCCGCCCACGGCACCGAGGGTTCGATCCGGGTGACGTCCGTGCGAGTACCGTCGATCGGCGCGTAGCCGTGCGGGTGCGGACCGCGGATATCGTGCTCGCCGGTGGCGGGCAGATAGGTATCGGCCAGGCCCAATGGGCGAATGATCCTGTCCTGCAAGGCATCCGTATAGGGGCGTCCGGTGATCCGCTCGACGAGCATCGCGGCAACCAGGTAGTTCGTGTTCGTGTAGGTGAAGCGGGCACCCGGTGCGAACTTCGCCGGCCGCCGCAGGGCGATGGCGAGCTGTTCGGCGGGTGTGAACGTCCGGTGGTCGAGAGCGGCGCGGTATTCGTCGATCTCCGGTGCGTCGGCGAACTCCGGTAATCCGCTGCGGTGCTGCAGGATCTGACGCACCGTGATGGCCCGTCCGTCGACGCCGTCACCGACGATCGAGTCGGGCAGGTAGGTATCGATCGGCTCGTCGAGCTGTATTCGCCCCTCGGCCACGAGTTGCAGCACGATCGCCGCGACAAAGGACTTCGACACGCTGCCCACCCGAACCCGCTGCGGCGGCTCGACCGGAATCGGCACCCCGGTGGCCTGATCGCCGACACCGGCCGCCAACGTGGTGGTCTTGCCGTTCTCGGTGAGCGTCGCGATCACCCCCGACACCCCCGAGGCCACTGCCGCGTCGATGTCGTCGCGAACCCGCTGCACCCGGTCGGACGATTCCGCGCGGTTCTCGGTGGGCGAGACCTCGGGACCGTCCTCCGGATTCGCACACCCCATCAAGGAGACGACAACCGCCATCGCGGCAACGATCGAGAATCTGCGCATGATCCGACCCTAGGAATCCCGCACCGCTGACACATCCGGAACAACCCTGGACCACACCCGGAGATCACGCTGCCGCCCCGTCGGGTCCTGACGACCGCCGACCCACTCGCATCCGCTGCGGCGCTGCGAGATTCACCTTCGCGAAAATGAGATGAGCCGGATCTGGTCCGCCGGGCAGAATGACTCGTGCTCATCGACCACTGGCCGCTGCTCGGACTGCGACTGTCCACACCCCGCCTGGAACTCCGCCTGCCCGCAGACGCGGAGCTCGCCGCGCTGGCCGATCTCGCGGCGGAAGGCGTCCACGACCCTGACCGCATGCCGTTCGCCGTCCCGTGGACAGACCTCCCTCCCCGCGAACGAGCACGCTCGGTGGTTCGACACCACTGGCTCCAACTCGGCAACTGGTCCCCCGACAACTGGACGCTGAACCTCGCGGTGTTCGAGCACGGCCGAGTCGTCGGACAGCAGGCGATCGCCGCCCGCGATTACGCGACTTTGCGTGAGGTCGACACCGGCTCCTGGATCGGTCTTCGACACCAGGGGCGAGGTATCGGCACCGAAATGCGCGCAGCGGTCCTCCACCTGGCCTTCGCTGGGCTCGCAGCCACCGACGCGACGTCCGGCGCCTTCGCCGACAACTCGCCTTCGTTGCGAGTCTCCGAGAAGCTCGGCTACGAGCCGGACGGGATCCGGCGCCTCACTGTGCGCGGGAAGGCCACCGTCCAGCGCCGAGTACGTCTCTCGCGCACGAAATGGGAGAGCCTGCAGCGGACAACCGTCGGGATCGACGGGCTCACTCCGTGTCTGCCCCTGCTCGGCGCGGCGTGAGCTGTCTTCGAGCGGTCGGCCGGATTGTCGACCGCTCGAAGCCGTCAGCTTCTAGGAAGGGACTCGATGGCTGTCACTGACCCTCAGCGTGCACTGACCGCCGTCACAGGAGCGCTGTAGCCGCCTCCTGGAGATGGTCTGCACCAGTCCGATCGCCCAGCACGTCGGACACCCGCGCAACGCGACCGAACCCACGGGCAACAGCAACAAGCTGAGCGGCCCGACCACCGGGATCAGCGCCACCGACCCGATGAGGGCACCGAACCCCACCCCGCCGCGCACCAGGTGCTCGAACATGGATTTACTCGCGAAATCATCGCTCATCATTTCCTCCAGGAGCCTCGTCAGGCGTGGCCCGTAGCGCTTGTTGAACTGTCGCCCGCGCCCGGTGCAGCCGAGATTTCATCGCCGCCGTACTGAGCCCGAGCGCATCGGCGACCATCCGCCCGCTGTAGCCCTGGATATCGCGCATGATCAGCACGCTGCGCTGGTCGGCGGGCAGGTCGGCGACCGCGGCCGCCACCCGGCCCGCCTCCAGACGTCGCAGTACTTCGTCCTCGGCCGAGGCAGCCGAGATGTTGTCCTGCACGAGGATTCGTCCCGGCAGACCCGTCCGCGCCCGCCGCAGGCACTCGTTGCGAACGATCCGGAACATCCACGACGCCAGCGCACCGGAGGCCCGCAACATCCCGATCTTGCGATACAGGATGATCAGCGCCTCCTGCGCCGCGTCCTCGGCGTCTTCCGGTGTGGCACACAAGGAATGGGCGAACCGCTGGATATGCGGATGCGAACCCGACACCAGCGCCGCGATCGAATCCACATCACCACCCTGTGCGGCGGCGATCAATCGCTCATCGGGCCACCGCGACTCACCCACGCCCAGCTCGTTTGCGCTTCACGACCACCATGCACGTGCAGAGCAACACCAGACCGACCACAACACCGATACCGACGACCACAACAAACCTCCGTGTCCTGTCCCGACGTCCGTCGCGACACACATAAGAGGCACCGGCGACCCGAAAGGATTCACCCGTCCCGAAACTCGTCGGCAACCGCCGCGCACCTCGATATCGTTCGAATCACGCATACAGGCACCTCGAAGCCCGTCAAGGCCGACGAGCGGTGATGAGCCAAGAGCGTGAGTCGAAATACACACCGGTTTCGGTCTCGTGGTCGGCCAGAATTTCACGCAGCCGGGCGCGGGCTCGGTCAGCTTTGGTGGGCTCGAGCGCGGTGAGGAAGGCGGTGAACCCTGTCAGGCGGAGGAGGTTGTCGTAGGCGGCCGCGCAGTCGGGACCGTAGTAGACGGGCTCGTCGAGCTCGGTGAAGTCGATGTCGGTGAAACCCGCTGTCGTCAGCATGGGTTCGGTCACGGTCGGGTCGGCCAGCGAGAACGGTCCGCGGCCGGGCGTGGCGATCGACGCGGCGAGGACGTCGCTGAACACCGTCGCCCATTCGTTGCGGTCGTGGCTTTGCCAGACCAGCCACGCGAGACGACCGCCCGGACGTAGAGCGCGCGCGATGTTGGTGAAAGCGGCGACCGGATCGGCGAAGAACATCACACCGAACCTGCTGATGCAGAGGTCGAAAGCGTTGGGCGGGAGGGTACTGTCCTGCGCATCGGCCAGCTCGAAACTGACATTCGACGGCCCTTCGTCGGCGCTGATGCGACGGGCCTGTTCGAGCATCACCTCCGAGATGTCGACCCCCACCGCACTCCCGTCGACGGCCGCGCGAGCCGCCTCCCGCGTCGTCTGCCCTGTGCCACAACCGATGTCGAGCACGCGATCACCAGTGCCGACCTTCGCTGCCGCGAAGAAGTGTGCCTGATGCAGACGTAGTTCGGCGTCGTAGTCGAACAGATCCATCGTTGTCCTCCGGACGCTGTGTGATCGGTGCGGGCCTCGGCGGGCGGCACGCACTCGGTCCATCTCACCATCACCGTCGTCCGCGTACCCGCTCATCGCGTCCGACGATCGAATCGACGTGACACCGACACGGCGACCCGCCAGGATGGGTCGATGTCGACACGAGAACTCGTCGTCCTCGGCACAGCCGGAGCTGTGCCCACCCGCCGTCGCAACCACAACGGCTACCTACTGCGCTGGGACGGGCAGGGCGTGCTGTTCGATCCCGGCGAGGGCACGCAGCGTCAGATGGCGCACGCGGGCGCCTCCGCGACCGAACTGAATTGGTTGTGTATCACCCATTTTCACGGTGACCACTCACTGGGTGTGCCAGGCATCGTGCAGCGACTGGGACGCGATGGGGTGCCCCACGGCGTGCACGCCGTCTACCCCGGCGAGAATGCCGAGTATTGGGACCGGCTGCGGTACGCGACGAGCTACTACGGCTCCCCCACGCTGATCGAGCACCCGGTGAGCGGCCCCGGCGAAACGTTGCAGGGCAACGGTTTCACCCTCACCGCGCTTTCCCTCGCCCACAGCATCCCCACGTACGGCTATCGCCTCGCCGAGCCGGACAGCCGGACGATTCTGCCCGAGAAGTTGCGTGAGCACGGCATTTCCGGCGCCGCGGTCCGCGAGCTGTCAGGTCCACTGCTGGAGGAATGCTCGGCGCCGAGGCCCGGCCAGAAGGTCGCCTTCGTCATGGATACGCGCCTGTGCGACAACGTCTTCGAGCTCGCGGATGGCGTCGACATGCTGATCATCGAGTCCACCTTCCTCGACTCCGAGACGGATCAGGCGCACGAACGCGGCCATCTCACGGCGCGTCAGGCGGGCGAGGTCGCGCGTTCCTGCGGCGTCAAAACTCTTGTTCTGACCCATTTCTCGGAGCGCTACACCGAAAGCGAGGACCACTTGTTCATCGAGCAGGCGAACTTCCCCGGCGCCGTCCTCGCCCACGATCTCGACCGTGTCGCCCTCCCACCGCGACGCACAGGCGGCTGAGGACAGCCGCGGCACACCGGCCGCGGCTGTCAGCGAACCTAGAAGCCGAAGCTTCCGGTCGAGGGCGTCGCGGCCGGAACGTTGACCGTGACCAACTCGGAGAACGCGAACTCGGCGCCGTTGACGCAGCCACCGCGGGCGGTGATCGTGGTGCCGGGCTCGAGGCCGTCGAGCGAGGTCACGACCGTCTTGCCGGGGTCGGCCAGTGATTCCGGGGCGCTGTCACCGAAGAACACGTGGTTGTTCTCGGGACCGACGCCCGCTTCGGCCCAGCACTGCCCCCGGTCGTTGGGGTTGCGCAGGGTGGCGGTGACGGTGCCCGCCGCGGTACCGGCGAAGGTGATCTCGGGCGCTACGAACGGGGTTGCCGCGCCCGCGGGCGCGCCGGGACCGAAGGCGACAACCGCGGCTGACGCGGCCAGGATGGCTCCAGAAATTCGTCTGTTCATCACATGTTTGATGCTGCACCACAACGGATTTCGACACAAGGACAGCGCTGCCCCAGCAATCGGGGGCTGGCGCCTCAGCGCGAAACCCGGCGTGCCTCGAGCGCATCCAGGATCAGGTCCAGACCGAAACCGAACTCGCTCGAGTAGTCGTACCCCGGTTGCAGCGCGTGGTCGACGATCATCTCGGTGAGATAGGGCAACTCATCTGCCGGAAGGTTCGCGAGAATGCCGCCCGCGACTTCCTCGACGTCGGCAGGCACGGACACGGGCAGGTTCGCCTCCTGCAGGACGAACCCGCCGACGTAGCTGTCGATCAGCGAGACCGCGTGCGCGGCCATCGGCAGCGAGAACCCGGCCTCGCGAAGAACTCCGAGAACAGCATCGTGATGACGCAGCGTCGCCGATCCGGGATTGCGGCGGGAATCCATCAGCCCGAGCGCCCAGCTGTGTCGCGCCAGAACCGAACGCGCCGAACAGGCCCTGCCCCGGATCGCATCCCGCCACTGCGCACTGCCCGCCTTCGGCAACTCGATCGCCGCGAACACCGCGTCGACGACCCCGTCGAGCATCGCGTCCTTGTTCGGCACATGGTTGTAGAGCGACATCGCCTCCACGCCGAGCTCCTGCGCCACCCGCCGCATCGTGATGGCCTCCACTCCCCCACGATCGGCGACCCGAATCGCGGCCTCCAGCACACGATCGCGGCTGAGCGGTTGTCGTACGGGCATGGAACCTCCTCGGTGACGAAGTGTTGACAAGCTTACAACCGTAAGTCAGCCTTACAGGTGTAAGTTCACACCGGCCCGAACAAGGGAGCACCCATGCCTATGCCGATTTGGTGGGGCCACATCAACAAACGCGTCTTCAACCCACGCGCTGTCGCAGGCGGAAAATGGCCGGTCCTCACCCACACCGGCCGTTCCTCGGGAAAGACCTACCGCACCCCACTCGACGCCCACCCCGTCGACGGCGGCTACCTGTTCGTCCTCGTCTACGGATCAGCCGCGGACTGGGTGCAGAACATCCTGGCCACCGGCACCGCGCAGCTCCGCAAGGACGGCCGGGAGGTAGCCCTCACCGCACCCCGCGTCGTCGGCAGAGACGAAGCGTTCCAGGCACTTCCCCCGGAAATCCCCCGCCCCCCGAAACTCCTCCGCATCACCGAGTTCCTCCGCATGAACCTCGCCGACTGACCTCAACCGGCCCGGTCACGATGAACGCGCACAGATCGGGCGTCAGCCCACATCCCGTCGCAGCCAGGTGACTTCCGCGCCGACATTGTCGGTTCCCTGACGGAACGCCTCGAGATCCTCGTCCCAGGGTGCGCCCAGGGCGCGGTCGAGTTCGGTGGAGAGGTCGAAGGTTCCGTGGACGTCCAGTTCTTTGGCGGCTTGGAGTAGGGCGCGTAATCGCATTTCGCCCAGCATCACGTCACCGTTGGCGCCGGTGGATCCGTGCCAGAGGCCCAGGGTGGGGACGAAGCTGTAGCGTTCGCCGTCGACGCCTTCGCTGGGGTCCTCGGTGACTTCGAAGCGGAGAACAGGCCAGGTGCGCAATGATTGGGCTATCCGGGCCGCGGTGCCGACGGGGCCTATCCAGTCGCTGCTGGCGCGGAGTTGCCCGTCGGCCGGTTGGGTGTTCCAGCGCAATTTCGCGGGGGACGACAGCGCGGTGGACAGCGCCCATTCCACGTGAGGGCACAACGCGGCGGGCGATGAGTGGATGTAGACCACACCCGCCGTCGCGTCAGCGAACTGACTCGATGCGCGCACTTACCAACACCTCCAGCCTCGACAAGGAACGTCTTCCCCAACGGCCCGTCGTGGTCTGGCGTGGCACGAGTGTACTGAAGTGTGCGGTGTTGCGCGTGTTACTTTACTGCGTGTTATGTGTCTCTGCGATAACGGAATCGCTGAATTTCGGCCACGCCGCTCTGGCCCAGTCACCGAAATTCTCGTCGCTCAACGCGATTGTTGCCACTCCGATTTCCGGGTCGACCCAGAGGAACGTGCCGGACTGGCCGAAGTGCCCGTAGGTGCGGGCGGAATTGGTTGTCCCCGTCCAGTGCGGGGTTTTCCCGTCGCGGATTTCGAATCCCAATCCCCAGTCGTTGGGGCGCTGGGAGCCGAATCCGGGGAGGACGCCGTTGCGGTCGGGGAATTGCACCGAGGTCGCGTCGTCCAAGGTTTGCCGGGATATCAATTGAGGTGTCAGCAACTCGGCGGCGAATAGCGTGAGGTCGGCGAGGGAGGCGCTGCACGCATGGCCGGCGGACCCGTCGAGGACCGCCGTGCGCATACCGAGCGGCTCGAAAACCGCCTCGCGCAGATACAGCGGAAATTCGATCCCGGTCACGTCGGTGAGGAAATCGGCGAGCAGTTCGAAGCCCGCGCTCGAGTAGATGCGCCGCGCCCCGGGTGCGGCGAGAACTTCGGGAGTGGCGAACGCGACGCCCGAGGTGTGGGCCAGCAGATGCCGCACGGTAGAACCGGGCGGACCCGCCGGTTGGTCGAGTTCGACCGCGCCTTCCTCGAGCGCCACGAGGGTGGCGTAGGCGACGAGCGGTTTGGTGACCGAGGCGAGCCGGAACACCCGCTCGGTGTCGCCGATGCTCGACACACTGCCGGCCGTGACCACGGCGGCGGCGGCGTTCTCGACCGGCCAGTGCTGAACCTGCTGCAACGATCGCATATCGGCAGCGTACGAGACGCGGCTACGATCGTGGACACCATGAGTCCCGCACCATCGATCCACGGCGACGTGGCGGCCGGTTTCGGCCCCGTCGCCGACGCCTTCCGCCGCAACTTCACCGATCACGGCGAGATCGGCGCCGCCGTCGCCGTCTACTCCGGTGACCAGCCACTGGTCGACCTGTGGGCGGGCCATCGCGACCGACAGCGCGAGGTGGCCTGGGAGCGCGACACGATCGTGCCGGTGTTCTCCTCGTCGAAGGGAATGTCGGCGTTCACCCTGGCGACGGCGGTGTCGCGGGGGCTGCTCGACTACGAGGCGCCGGTGGCGAAGTACTGGCCGGAGTTCGCCGCGCACGGCAAAGAGCGCATCACGGTGCGTCAGCTGATCGACCATCAGGCCGGTCTGTCGGGACTGGACCGGATCGTGAAACTGCGCGAACTGGTCGACCGCGACGCCCTCGGCGAGCTGCTGGCCGCGCAGAAGCCGGCCTGGGAGCCGGGCACCCGGCACGGTTATCACGCACTCACACTGGGCCTGTATCAGAGCGAATTGCTGCGGCGGGTGGATCCGGCGGGCCGCAGTCTCGGGCGGTTCTTCGCCGAGGAGATCGCGGGCCCGGTCGGCGCCGATCTGTTCATCGGACTGCCCGAGACCGAGTCGATGGACCGGGTCGCCCAGCTCTCGGCGACCAAGGGCTGGGACATCTGGCGCTACGAGCGGCGTGATCTGCCGCTGCGCATCGGCGGTGAGGTCTATGCCAAGCGCGGACACTCCTACGCCGCGCTGACCAATCCGCGCCCTGGCGCCCCCGCCCGCGCCGCGCGACGGGAGTTCCTGGAAATCGAATGGCCCGGCATGAACGGCGTCGGCAATGCCCGCGCGCTGGCGCAGGTCTACGGCGCCGCCGCGGGCCGCACCGGCGTGCTGCCGATCAGCGAGGACGTTCTCGACCTGCTGGCCGCCGCCGACACCGCCGACGATGTGCCCGCCGAAGACCTGGTGCTGCACACCAAGAGCCGCTACCACCTCGGTTTCCGCAAGTCGCGCGGCACGTTCCGCTTCGGCTCGGACAAACGCGCGTACGGCACCACCGGTTTGGGTGGCTCCTTCGGATTCGCCGACCCGGCAACCGGAGTGGGCTTCGGCTACAGCATGAACCGTCTCGGTATGGCGATTCTCGACGATGTGCGCAGCCGTAACCTGCGCGAGGTCGTCGTGCGGTGCGCCGCCTGAGTCAGCGATCCGAACTGACGAGCACCACGCTCGCCGGTGTTCCGTGAGACGAACACGGGCGAGCGTGGTGACCTCGATCAGTGCGCGGTAACGCCGGTCAGCTCGTTCGGCGTGGCTGCCAGAGTCACGCTGGCGGTGATGTTTCCGGCGGCCAGGTCGACACGGTGCACCTGCTTGGACGCGGGGTCGCTCACGTAGGCGACGCCGTCGCGAACGAACAGATTCGGGCGGGCGACCTGCCAGTCGAGCGGCTCCTGCCAGCTGCCGATCACCGGAATGGTGCGAACCACCGCGCCCGCGACGGGGTCGATGACGTGGATCTTGCCGTCGGTGCCCAGCACCAGCGCCTCACCCTGCGGGCCGCGAGCCAGCGAACGGAAGGTGTAGCTGGTGCCGATATCGACCAGCCGCAGCGTGCCGTCGACGGTGTTCACCAGCGAAATCTGCTGCGGGCGTTCGAGTTCGGCGTCTTTGTCCTGCTTGTAGTCACCGAGCACGATCGGCGACGCGTCGCTGCCGGACATGTTGCCGATCCGCCCGTAAGCGGTCGGGCTGGTGACCTTGGTGATCTTGCCGTCGCGGTAGACGACGGCGCCGGTCTGGCAGCCGATCACGACCGCCTCGCCCTGAGCCGCCGCTTCACCGTGCACGCCGGGGCAGTCCTCGTTGCGGGTGAGCTCCTTGCGGTCCTTGTCGAGCGCGACGACGCCGACCCGCTTGTCCTCGGTGCCGAGGGTGAGCACCATGTTCCCGTTGCTCAACTCGATCGCGACACCGTGGTGCGGAGCGGCGGCCTTGTAGACCTCCGTCGGCTTGCCGCTGTCGACCTGCGCGGTATCGAGCACAGTGACCTCACCGGAGCCGTCGGCGAACAGCACCGTCTTGCCCGCGTGCCGGACGACATGGCCCGGCTTGGCGGCGGGGAACTGGGTTCCGGTGAACGCGGCGTCGTAGGCGTCGAAGACGCGGAAGCCGTCCTTGGTCGACACCATCAGATGGTCGTCGTCCCCGACCGGGTTGAGCCGGTTGTAGCCGTCGATCTTCACCTCGCCCCGCTGGGCCAGTGACGCGCCGTCGAGGACGTAGATGCCGCCGTCGTAGGTGAGGGCGATCGGTTCGGCGCCCGGCGTGTGCGGGTGGTCGTGACCGGAATCCTCTGTGCCGCAGCCGCTCAGCGCCATCGCCGAGGCGAGTGCCGCGGACATGGCCACCATGGTGGTGGTCCGTGACCTGTTCATGTAGTGCTCCATCTCTTGTGCGTGAATTACGTGCTCGGCCCGGATAGACCACGGGCGATGGCCTCGGTGTTGGCGCGAGCCATCTCCAGATAGGTGGCCGCGCCGTCACCGGGTGCGGTGAGCGACTCGGTGTGCAGGGCGATCACCTGCACCTGTAGCCCGGTGTGTTCGGCCAGGACGCGCGACAGCCGATCGGGCTGTGCGGAGTCGGCGAAGATCGCACTCACACCCGCGGTCCTGATCGCGGTCGCGAGGTCGTCGAGATCGGAGGCGCTCGGCGAGGCCAGGGTGGTGCCGCTGGGGATCACCGCGCCGATCACCCGGAATCCGAATCGCTGTGCGAGATAACCGAAGACGTGATGGTCGGTCACCAGCTGCCTGCGCTCGGCCGGGACGGCGGCGAACCGATCGGTCATCCACCGGTCCAGCTCGTCGACCTCGCCGAGGTAGCGCCGCGTGTTCGCCCGCACCGCGTCGGCGTCGATGCCGTCGACCCGGGCGAGCACCTCGGTACTGATCGCCTCGACGGCCGTGCGCACCCGGCGCGGATCGGTCCAGAAGTGCGGATCAGGTTGTCCCGCCGACTCATCGGAGGCATAGGTGATCGGATCCACCCGCTCGGCCACGGCGAGGGTGGGAACCCCGGCACTGGTGGCAGCCCCCACATGCCGGGCCACGCCTTCCTCGAGCCCGAGCCCGTTGTGCACCACCAGCGCCGCCCGCTCGATCTCGGCTGCTTGACGTGCGGAGATACCGAACGAATGCGGATCGGCGCCCGCCTGCATCAGCACTGTCACCGGCACCGTGTCACCGACAACGGCCCGGGTCAGATCGCCGAGGATATTGGTGGTCACCACGATCCCGGACCGCTCGGCCCCGCTGCTGCACGCACTCACCAGCGGCACGAGCAGGGCAGCCGCGAACAGGAGCGGGACTGCGCGTCGGATCGTCCCCGTGATTCGACCAATGTCGTAGCGGCGCAACGGTATAGACGGCAGGGCAATTGCCCGCCGTCGGCTCGAGGGGAGAACGTGAGAGATGTGCGCGCGCTTCACAGGCCGGTCTCCACCATCAGCGAGGGCGCGATGTCCAGCGAGAACGTGCGCGCGACGCGAAGATTGTCGTTGTAGGCGATCTCGTGGACGGTGCGCGCCCGAGAGTCGTTGATGTAGGCGCGCTCCGGATCGACACTGATCACCGGATCTCCTTCGACCGCCCCGGCGATCAACGCGGTCCGCGTTGTCTCCGTGCCGGTTACGGGGTCGATGCCGTGCAGCACACCATCGCGGGTGAGCACCAGCAGCGGCGATCCCTCACCGGCGGTGTTCACCGCGACCGCGTCGGAGATCGCGGTTCGAGTCCAGGTCTTCTTCCTGATGTCGAGCGTCCACACACCGTCGCGTCCGAGCGCGGTCAGCGTGGTGCTGCCGGGGCGGTGGGTGAAGGCGCTCGCCCGGTCCGAGGTCTGCGCCGGATAGGGAATCTTCTCGGCGACGATCTCGCCCTCGCGCTGGGCCACCACGAGCGCGCCGTCGGCACAGCCGACAACAACTCCGCGCCTGGTCACGGCCTGCCCTTTCGGCTGCGGACACGGGGGAGCCTGCACTTGCCCCGCCGCGCCGTCACGCCCGCGCACCTCGACTCGACCCGAACTGTCAGCCACCACGATCTGCTCGGCATACGGCACCGCGATGCCCTCGATTCGGCGTTGCGTCCGAGCGACACCGCCGTCCAGAGCCGGACGGTCGAACAAGATCGACGCGCCGGAGTCCAGCACCACCGACGCGACGGCAGCATCGCTGTACGCACCGACGACCCCGCGGCCGCCTTCCGGTGCGGGAGAAACGCTCCCGGCGCCGGGCCCCGTATCCGCAGCACTGTCGGCCGCGGCGATCACCCCGATCTCCCGGACAGGGGCTTTGTAGTAGTGCCGGTGGTCGCCGTGGTCGACGGTCCACGCCCCGCTGTCCACGACCTGGATCGACGCACCTGAACTCAGGTACGCGAAACGCCCGTCCCCCACCGCTCCAACGGTTGACACCTTCTGGTCGCCACTGTTCGGCGACGGCGCGGTGCCACCCGGCGCGCTCGAATGCGGCTGCGCTCGACCACTTTCCGCTGAGCCGGCGTCAACGGCCGTGATCTCCCCGCTCAACAGATCGATCACCCGCACAGCCCCGGCCTCGTCGGCGACAACCACGCGTGTCTGTGCCTCGCTCATCTCCTCCGCGCCCGCGACGAACCCGTGCGGCGCCGTCTCCTCGACGACCGGCACCTCTGTTGCCCCGCAGCCCACCAACGGCACAGCGGCGAGCGCGACCACGCCCACCCGGCCGACCCGTTCCCGCACCGCGGAAATGAGCGCGGACACGAAGAACGAGCCGACGGCCACCGCCGCGATGGTGGCCCCCGCCGCGGTTCCCGCGTGCCACGAAATGACCAGGCCCCCCACGGTGGACAGTCCACCGATCAACGCGGCAACCGCCATCACCACCGGCACCCGGTTCGACCAGAACACCGCGGCGGCGGGCGGCGCGATCAGCAATCCGAAGACCAGCAGCGTCCCCACGACGTGAAACGACGCCACGATCGCCAGGGTCACCAAACCCACCAGCGCCGCGTGCGCCAGCTTCGGACGCAGCCCGAGGGTGTGCGCCTTGCGTGCATCGAAGGTGAGCGCCACGAACGCGCGATGCCCGAGCACCGCCACCACCAGCGCGACGACAAGGGCCGCAACTAGATACCACAGGTCGACGGCGCGCACGGCCAGCACATCACCGAACAGGAACCCGGTCAGATCCACCGCGAAGGACTGCGACCGCGACACGATGATCACCCCGGTCGCGAGCATCCCGACGAACAACAGCCCGATCGCGGTATCCGGCGCGAACCGCTTGCCACGGCTCAGCACCGACACCCCGGCGGCCATGGCGGTGCAACTGATCGCGGCGCCGATCATCAGGTTCCCGCCGAGCAACGCCGCGACCGCGACGCCGGGCAGCATCCCGTGCGCCATCGCGTCGCCGAGAAATGCCATGCCGCGCACCACCACCCAGGTCCCGGCGAGGGCGCACACGCACGACACGAGCAGCCCACCCCACAGCGCGCGTTGCACGAAAGCCACCTCGAACGGGGCGAACAGCCAATCCATAGCGCGAGACGATATACTGAAAATGATTATCGTTTCAATTGAGGTGAGATGCAGCACACAGATGACGCAGCAATCCGGATCGAGCGGCTGACCGCCGGTTACGCCCGGCGGCCCGTACTCCACGAGGTGACGGCCACGATCCCGCGCGGGCAGGTGACCGCGATCGTCGGACCCAACGGCTCGGGGAAATCGACCCTGCTCGGCGTTCTCGCCGGCACCGTGACCGCGCAGGACGGGACGGTGCACCGCACCACCACCCGGCGACCCGCCTTCGTGGTGCAGCACACGGCGATTCCGCAGACTCTGCCGATCACGGTGCGAGAAGTGGTCGCGATGGGGCGCTGGGCGCACCGCGGACCGTGGCGGCGACTGACCCGTGCGGATCGCGAGATCGCGCGCACCTGCCTGGAACGAATGGAGCTCACCGATCTGGCGACCCGGCGGCTCGACACCCTCTCGGGCGGTCAACGCCAACGCACGCTGCTCGCACAGGCTTTGGCGCAGGAGTCCGATCTACTGCTGCTGGACGAGCCGGCGGCGGGCTTGGACGAGGCGTCTCAGGCCAAGATCTCCGGGGTCCTGGCGCAGATCAGCGCGGCCGGTGTGACTGTCGTCCAGGCCACCCACGACCTGGACGAGGCGAGCCGGGCAGACCACTGCCTGCTGCTGCGGGACGGGCGGCTGAAGGCCGCGGGTCATCCGGAGAAAGTGCTGGTCAGAGCCTAGAGTCGAGGACATGACCGAGAAACCCGACTCCGTCGACGCCTATCTGGCGGCCCAACCGGCGTCAGAGCGCGCTGTCCTGCAGCGGATCCGCGAAACGATCCACCGCGCGGTGCCCGACACGGGCGAGAAGATCAGCTACGCCATCCCGGCCGCCACCATCGACGGCCGGGTGTTCATCTTCTTCGCGGGCTGGAAGTCCCACGTGAGCGTGTACCCCGTCCCCGAGGGGGACGAGGCGTTCGAGAAAGCCGTCGAGCCCTACAACTCGGGCCGTGGCACCTTGAAATTCCCCCTCGGCGAACCGATTCCGTACGACCTGATCGCCCAGGTCGCGGTCCGCCTCGCCGAGCGGGCGGCCAAGAGCTGACTACCAGTCGGCTTCGGTGAAGCGGATGATGCCGCGGATGTTCTTGCCGTCCAGCATGTCCTGGTAGCCCTGGTTGATCTCTTCGAGCGAGTAGCTGCGCGTGACCATGTCGTCGAGATTGAGCTGGCCCGCCTTGTAGAGCGAGAGCAGGCGCGGCGCGTCCTGACGGGCGTTGCCGCCACCGAAGATCGTGCCCTTCACCGTCTTCTGCAACATCGACAGCAGGAAGCTGTTCATCTTGACGTCGCCGGCGTCCATGCGCCCCATCGAGGTGACGACCAGAGTGCCCGCCTTGCCGGTGAGGATCAGGCCCTCTTCGACGTAGTCGCCATGCATCTCACCCATGGTGAGGATGACCTTCTCGGCCATCCGCCCCTCGGTGGCCTCGATCATCGGCATGATCGCGGCGGCCATGCTCTCGTAGGTGTGGGTGGCGCCGAACTTCTGCGCCTGTTCGCGCTTCCACGGATTCGGGTCGATGGCGATGACCTTCGACGCGCCGGAGAGCACGGCCCCTTGCAGCGCGCTCATGCCGACGCCACCGATACCCGCGATCACCACGGTCTCACCCGGCTGCACCTGTGCCACATGGGTCGAGGATCCGAAGCCGGTCGGCACGCCGCAGCCGACGAGGCAAGCCACCTCGAACGGGATGGTGGGATCGATCTTCACCACGGACGTGTGGTGCACCGTCATGTACGGGGAGAACGTGCCGAGCAGGCACATCGGGATGACATTCTCGCCACGCGCCTGGATGCGGTACGTGCCGTCCGAAATAGCCTGCCCCATCAGCAGTCCCGCGCCGAGGTCGCACAGCGCCATGTTTCCGGCGACGCACGAGGGACAGCGGCCGCAGGCGGGGATGAACGACAGGATGACGTGGTCACCCACGGCCAGGTCGGCCGGACAGTTCGGGCCGAGCTTGGTGATCACACCCGCGCCCTCGTGCCCACCCATCACCGGGTAGGACGGCATCGGCGTCGCGCCGGTGACGATGTGATGGTCGGAGTGGCACATGCCCGCCGTTTCCATCCGGATCTGCACTTCACCGGCGACGGGGTCGCCGACCTCGATCTCCTCGACCGACCATTCCTGGTCGGTGCCCCACAGGATCGCGCCCTTCGTCTTCATGCCGGTAGACCTCTCGCCAAGCTCGTGCCTCGTTGTGACTGCACTCACCCTAGCCACAAATCACCGGTTTCTGAAACACGTTCTAGAAAATATTCGAGAGATTTCTATCCGCGCACGTCATGGACGTGGTGCACGACGTCGTGCAAGAAGTACCGGCCCAGCGAGGTGACCGTGAACAGCGAACCGTCGCTGCGCGCGCCCCGCAGATCGAGCCGATCGGCGGGCACCGCACCGAACGCGGCAGCCACACGATCGGCGGCGAGCGCCAGCTCCCGGGCGACCACGGCGGGATCCTGCTGGTCGTAGCGATCGGCGACGGCGGTCGCGTCCTGATCCCAGTTCTCGAACCGCGGCGCCTCGACCCCGTCACCGTCGAGCATCAGCGCGAGCCTGGTGTCGAAGATCCGGCACACATCGCGCACATGAGCGCCGTATTCGAGAACCGACCAGGTCAGCTCGTCGGGACGCACTCGCGCGTCGTCGCGTTCGAGCGCCGTGCCGATCCTGGCGGCGCTGTCGAGCACGAGCGCGGGGACGGCCGAGTACGCGGTGGCCTCGGCATCGAATCCGCACTCCGAGCAGGCGCGTTCGAGGACCCAGGTCCAATTCTTGGTGTCGGGGACGATCATGGAAGTCAGCCTAAATTGTCCTCTTTTTATGCTCCATCAATATCCAGCCAACTATCGGCGAGATCCGGCATCATTCGGCGAGCTGAGTCGCCTGCTCGAAGAGTTCCAGCGTCACCGCGTGCAGGAAGTCGCCGACCGGTTTCGGCGCCTTGCCCGCGAACGCCCGCGCGTAGGTGCCCTCGAGGACGATGCCCAGCTTGAAGCAGGCCAGCACGGTGTACCAGGTGACGGCACTGAGATCGCGGTCGGAGAACTTGCCGTAGTGCTCGATCATCTCCGCCTCGGTCGGCAGACCGCCGACGGTGCCGAGGGTGCCCATCAGACCCGCCCCGACGGTGCCGGGCTCGGGCCGGGTCGCCAGCTGCCAGCCCAGGTCGAGCAGCGGATCGCCGATCGTCGACATCTCCCAGTCGACCATCGCCGCCACCTCGGGGCCGTCGTAGTCGAACATCATGTTCGCCAGGTGACAGTCGCCGTGCATGATGCCGGGCAGCCAGTCCGCAGGCCGGTGCCGCTCGAGCCAGTCGCCGATCCGCTCGACACCGGGGATCTGCGGGCCGGGGTAGCCCTCGTTGGCGTTGTAGGAGTCGAGTTCGCGTAGCCAGCGCGGGACCTGCCGCTCGAGGAAACCCGCGGGACGGCCGTAGTCGTCGAGGCCGAGCGCCTGATAGTCGAGGGAGCCGAGCCGGGCGATGGCCTCGACCGCGGACAGACCCATCTGGCGCCGGACCTCGGGATCACCAGCGTGCAATTCGGGCAGTTCCGTCTGTGGGTTGAAGCCGCGGATGGGCTCCATCAGATAGAACACCGCGCCGATCACCGATTCGTCGTCGCAGGCCGCGATCACCCGGGGCGAACGCACCTCGGTGTCGGCGATCGCGCGCAGCAGCCGTGATTCCCGGCCGATCACCTCATTGCTCTTGGCGCGCAGATGCTTGGGCCCGCGCCGCAGCACGTACTCACGCCCGCCCCGGGTGAAGCGCAGCATCACATTCTGCGTGCCGCCGCCGAGAGCGGTGACCGCGTCGAATTCCGTCCCGGGCAAGCCCTGTTCGTCCATCCACCGTCCGATCGCCGCGAAATCGGCGATCGCCGGGTCAACATCGACAGGTTGAGAAACAGCCATGCCGCACATTGTGCCCGGAGTTCGGCGGGGGCTGCGCGGGAATGCGCACGCGCACGCCCGGCGTAATGTTTCTGCCACGATGCGCACGCTCTTGATCGACAACTACGACTCGTTCACCTACAACCTCTATCAGCTGATCAGCGAGGTCAACGGGAGCGAGCCGACCGTCGTGCGCAACGACGAGGCCGACGGCTCCCTCGACCTCGATCAGTTCGACAATGTGGTGATCTCGCCCGGACCCGGCCGCCCGGACCGCGCCCGCGACATGGGGGTGTCGACAGCGCTGATCGCGCAGACCGATCTGCCGCTGCTGGGCGTGTGCCTAGGCCATCAGGGGATCGTGCTCGGCGCGGGCGGAACGGTGGAGCGCGCGCCACAGGCCAGGCACGGTTTCCTCGACCAGGTGACCCACGACGATCGGGATCTGTTCGCCGGTCTGCCGCAGGGCTTCACCGTGGTGCGCTACCACTCGCTCGCGGCGCGGGAGCCGCTGCCCGCGTCGCTCGAGGTGACCGCGTCGACCAGCGATGGGGTGATCATGGGGGTGCGCCATCGCGAGCGGCCGCAGTGGGGTGTGCAGTTCCACCCCGAGTCGGTGTCGAGCGAATTCGGCGCCGCGCTGCTGCGCAACTTCGCCGATCTCACCAAGGCGCGTGCACGGGTAGCCGCACCGGTGGTCGTGCGCGGACCCGCGGTCGTGGCGCCCGTTTCCCATGAACGCTCATTCAGCCTGCGGCACAAGGTGATCGAACGCGCGATCGATACCGAAGCGATCTTCCTGCGCCGTTGTGCCGACGCTCCGAGCGCGTTCTGGCTCGACAGTGAGCACGTCGAACCCGGTCTGGACCGGTTCTCCTTCCTCGGCGACGCGCGCGGGCCGCATGCCGAAATCGTCGGTTACCGGATCGGCGACGCCCGCGTCACCGTGACGGACGTCGCGGGCACCCGTACCGTCGCGGGCACGGTCCTGGACTATCTCGATCGCGAACTCCGGGCGCGGCGCTGCGATACCCCGCCGTTGCCTTTCGATTTCGCGGGCGGCTACGTCGGCTATCTCGGTTACGAGGTGAAGGCCGACTGCGGTGCGAACATCGCGCACCGCTCCCCCACCCCCGATGCCCAGTGGATCTTCGCCGACCGGCTGATCGTCGTCGACCACGAGGCCGGGCGAACTCACCTGCTCGCCCTGTGCGAACCCGCCACCGCCAGCGACGCCGAGCAGTGGCTGCGCGAGACTTCCGAGTCCCTCGACGATCTCCCCACCTGGGCCAATCCCGCCGACCTGCCCGTGCCCGCCGATCCCGACGCCGTGCAGGCGCATCTGGTGCGTGGCCGCGACCGCTATCTCGCGGATATCGCGGTGTGTCAGGACCGGCTGCACGCGGGCGAGTCCTACGAGATCTGCCTGACCGACGCGGTCGCCGTCGCCGCGGCGCCCGAGGACGGATTCGCCTTCTACCGGCGACTGCGTCGCTGCAATCCGGCACCGTACGCCGCCTACCTCCGCTTCGACGGTCTGGATGTGGCGTGTTCCTCGCCGGAACGGTTCCTGAAGATCGACCGGGATCGGGTGGTCGAGAGCAAACCGATCAAAGGCACCGCCCCGCGCGGACGGACCGCCGACGAGGACGAGCGCCTGCGTCGCGCGCTGGCCGACGACCCGAAGACCCGGGCCGAGAACCTGATGATCGTCGACCTGTTGCGCAACGACCTCGGCCGCGTCTGTGACGTGGGTTCGGTGCACGTCCCGAAGCTGATGGATACCGAAACCTATTCCACCCTGCACCAATTGGTGTCGACCGTGCGTGGCACGCTGCTTCCCGGCGCCGGGGTGATCGACTGTCTGCGCGCCTGCTTCCCCGGCGGTTCGATGACCGGCGCGCCGAAGCTGCGGACCATAGAGATCCTCGACGAACTGGAAACCCAAGCGCGCGGCATCTATTCGGGCACCATCGGTTTCCTCGGCCTGAACGGCACCGCCGACCTCAACATCGTCATCCGCACGGCAGTCCGCTACGACGACGAGTGGCGGATCGGCGCAGGCGGCGCGATCGTCCTCGATTCCGATCCCGAGGACGAGTACGCGGAGATGGTGCTCAAGGCGGCGGCGACATTCCGGGCTCTGACTCCCAGGATGTGAGTTCGATGCCCACGCGGCAACACCGATCGGGCCACATCGCGGCCGAATCGGACGGCGTTCGAGGAATCAGCGTCGCCGACGGCCGCGTTTGTCCGGCTCCGGTGCCGGTGCGGGTTCCTCGCCCCCACGCCCCGTGATCCGCCCGAGCAACCCGACACCGGGCAGCTTCGCTACCGCGCCGAACACGTCCTCCCCCAGGGAGATCATCGCCTCGAGCCGTGGCAACAACCGGTCATAGGTGGCGAACACCGGATCAGCCAGCGCCAACGTCCGATCGAGCCGATCGATCGTGCTGTTGAGCCGATCGACCGCGATCGACAGGTTCTCCACCAGATCCGGCAACTGCGCGGCCAGCTGCGCCGACGCGGGCGGCAACCGAACCGCCGCGTCGAAGGCGTACCCCGCAGTCTGCTGAGCGGCATCGATAGCCTGTCCCGCCGCAGTCTGCGCCGCCCCCACCGCCGCCTGAGCCGCCGACAGCAACTCCGCCCCCGGCACCTTCCGCGCCTGCGCCGGAGCAGGCTCCTCCGCGCGCCCCCGTCTCCTCGGGTTCGTCATAACACCACTGTGCCCCAAGGACGCCACAGACGCAGGGAAGCACACCCCGCACCGCCTCGTGTCACGCCAGAACTCCGCCGCCTACCGCACCACCCCAAACCCGCAGACCGCCCTCACCCCCGACCACACGGTCCACCCCAGCCGATCCCCCTCTTCAACAACCCACCCAACCCACCCACCGCACTCCCGACCCCTAGGGAGGGACGGCCACGAAGTGGCCGGTCCGCGGCCGGGCCGCCGGTCAGGCGCCGGTGCGTAGGCGACGAAGGA
>NZ_JBSGWE010000013.1:0-104490 GCF_053608825.1 Nocardia sp. NPDC055002 | reverse complement strand
GGCCGCGGGGGCCCGTGCTGCTGCCCCGCACCACCCGGCATGACCGGGCCACCCGACTGCCCCGCCGCCGCCGACTGGCCCGCGTCTACCTGAGGCCCCGCGCCACCCGGCTGCCCCGCACCACCAGGCTGGCCTGGGCTGCCCGGCTGACCCGCAATGCTCGGCTGACCGGCAATGCTCGGCTGACCGGCAATGCTCGGCTGACCCGCATTGCTCAGCTGACCCGCGTTACTCGGTTGACCCGCGTTACTCGGTTGACCCGCGCTACTCGGCTGACCCGCGCTACTCGGCTGACCCGCATTGCTCAGCTGACCCGCATTGCTCAGCTGACCCGCATTGCCCGGTTGACTCGCATTGCTCTGTGCTGCGCTGCCAGGCTGTCCCGGCTGGCTGAACTGCCCTGCGGCCCCCTCCCGCGCCACAGGCCCGGCTGGGGCCGTGTTCGAGGCCTCAGCGATCGACGTCACCTCGGTCAGGGCTGCCGCGTTCGCCGCGTCCAGCTCGCCCGCGTCGCGCATCGATACGACATCGGTTGCCGCAGTGGCCGATACCTCGCCGGACTCCGCACCGCCGGTCGCTGCGTCGCTATCCGATCGAGCCGCCGTGGATGACGGCTTGTCGAGAGACACTGGGCTGGCAGATATTCCGGCATCGCCCACGGGCGCGGCCCCAGCTTCGGCGACGCCCGGCGCGGGGGGCTGCACGCCCGCGGATGGCGGCACGGCAGCCGAGGCCGCGACCGCAGGCGCAGCGGCAGCCATGGGCGCCGCACCAGGCACGGGCGCGGGTCGGCGCGCATTCGGCTGTCCGGCAGCGGGACTCGCGGCCGGACGCTGGACCACCGGAGGTACTTCGCCGGGCGGCACCGCACCGCTGGGCGCGGCCGGGCGCGGGGCGACCGGCGGGACAGCTCCGAAAGGCCGCGAGGGCGGTTGCCAATGAGGTTGTGGCGCAGGTTGTCCGGGGGGACCCGGGTACCCGGGCTGTGCCATACCGGGCGGCGCGTAAGGCGCGGCAGGTCCTTGCTGCGGGGCGGGCGGGTAGTAACCCGGCATCGGGTTCGCGGGCGGGCGTGGCAGGACCGGTGGGGTCTTGGAGGTCAGCGCCTGGCGGGCCGCCTTGGCGAACGCCGCGCAGGAATCGAACCGTGCCGCAGGATGTTTCGCCATCGCGGCGGCGAGGACGGCGTCCATGATCGGCGGCAGACCCGCGCGACGCAGCGCCAGGGGCGGGGGCGCGGCGTAGAGGGTGCCGCGGATGATCTCGTTCGGATCGGCGGAGTCGAAGGGCGCCAGTCCGGTGAACAACCAGTACAGCGAACACGCCAGCGAGTACTGGTCGGAGCGATGGTCGAGTTCGGCGCCGGTCATCTGCTCCGGCGACGCGTAAGCCAGTGTCGCGGTGAACATTCCCTGCTGGGTGAGGTGGGTGGAGTCGGCGCGGAGACGGGCGATACCGAAGTCGGTGAGGAAGACCCGCTCGCCCTGGCCGCCGGTGGAGCGGGCCAGCAAGATGTTGGCGGGCTTCACATCTCGGTGCAGCACTCCCCTGCCGTGCGCGTAGTCCAGCGCGTCGGCGACCCCTTCGATGATCTGCACGGCCCGCTCGGGCGGCAGCGCCATCGGGTCGACCGTCGCGGCGTCGATCCCGTCGACGTACTGCATGCTGATCCAGAGTTGTTCGCCCTCGGTCCCCCGGTCGAAGACGGTGACGATGCCGGGATGGTCGAGCCCGGCGGCGAGATCGGCCTCCCGTTCGAACCGCGCGCGAACGCGCTCGTCGGCGAACAGATCCCGGTTGAGCAGCTTGAGCGCGGTGAGCCGGTCCAGGCGCGGATGCCGGGCCAGATACACCGTGCCCATGCCGCCCTGGCCCAGCATCGCCTCGATGGTGAACCCCGCGAACACCTCACCGATGTCGTGCACTACGACCCCCTTCCGACCGTGTGACCACGTTCATTCGAATTCTCGCCGAAAATCGGTGAAACTTGCTAACAGTCGTCCGGGTGTGACCGGACGCGTTCGACGAGAAGTTTGCACCGCCGGAGCACGCGCAATGGGTGGTGGGGAGGATTCGGTGGTGAAGTCGACCGGAACGGCGGCTGCCTGTCGCAGGCTGCTGCTCTGTGGGGTGCTGGCATCTGCCGCACTGTCCACCTCGTGTGCCACGCCGGGCACCCCGACGGCGGTGAGCGCGCCCACGGTCACCGTCAACAGCGAAGACGCCTGGCATCCCGGCCTGTCCATCGGGCTGCCCGATTCGCTGGCCGCGGAGTTCACCCTCTTGCAGTCGAAGCTGCCGGGCCAGGTCGGCATGGCCTTGATGCCGGTCGGCGGCGGCCGGATGACGATCTACGGCGACTGGACCACCGGCATTGCCTGGTCCACGATCAAGATCCCGCTCGCGGTCGCCGCGTTGCGCCACGACTCCGACCAGTCGATCTTCGAGATGGTGGAGGCCGCGATCACGGTGTCGGACAACGACGCCGCCGAAGGCCTGTGGGAATCCCTCGGTGACGCACCGGAAGCCGCCGACGCCGTGCAGCAGATCCTCGACGAGGCGGGCGACGCGGCCACCGGCAAGTCGGGCACCCGCACCGAACTCGACGGCACCTCCTTCGGCGGCACCGAATGGTCGCTGGCCAACCAGGTGCGGTTCGCGTCGCGGCTGCCGTGCCTGCCGCAGGCCGAGGTCGTCACCTCGCTGATGGGTGAGATCACCGAGGATCAGGGGTGGGGTCTCGGCTTGCTGGACGATACCGAGTTCAAGGGTGGCTGGGGTCCCGACGACGTCACCGGGGTCTACACCGTGCGTCAGTTCGGACTGGTGCCCGTGGGCAGCGGTCAGCTCGCGGTAGCCCTTGCGGCACAAGCCGATTCGGGTTCGTTCGACGACACCACCGCGCTGCTCGACCGGATGGCGCTGCTGCTGGCTCGGCACCTTCCGAACTTGCGCGGCGGCGTCTGCCCGCGCTGAGCGTACCGGCTCAGCCGGGAACGACCAGGCCGGATTCATACGCCAGGACCACCGCCTGGGCGCGGTCGCGCAGCCCGAGCTTCGAGAAGACCTTGGAGACATGGGTTTTCACGGTCTGCTCGGCCACGAACAGTGCCGCGGCGATCTCGGTGTTCGACAGCCCCTTGGCCACCAGTTCGAGGACCTCGCGTTCGCGCGGGGTGAGGGTGCCGAGCGCGGGCGCGGGGGCGGTACGCACGGTATTGCGCCTGCGGGTGACGTCGGCGATGAGCCTGCGGGTGATCGTCGGCGCGAGCAGCGCCTCACCGTCGGCCACCACCCGCACCGCGCGCACCAATTCCTCGGCGGGCGCGTCCTTGAGCAGGAACCCGCTCGCGCCGATGCTCAGCGCCTCGTAGACGTAGTCGTCGATGTCGAAGGTGGTGAGCATGAGCACCCGCACCGGCGGGTCGAGATTCGCGGTGAGGATCGCGCGGGCGGCATCGAGGCCGTTCATCTCCGGCATCCGCACATCCATCAGCACCACGTCGGGACGCAGCCGCTTGGCTTCGGCCACCGCCACCTTCCCGTCGGGTGCGTCGCCGACGACGCTGATATCGGTCTGCGCACCCAGCAGGGCGCCGAAACCCTGGCGCACCATCGCCTGGTCGTCGGCGATCAAAACGGTAATAGCCACCCGACCACCCTAGTGGGTGGGCAGTGTCACCGAGACCTCGAATCCGCCGCTGAGCGTGGGCGCCGCGTGGAGCTCACCGCCGACCGCGACAACGCGGGTGCGCATGCCCTCGATGCCGTGCCCACCGCCCGCACCGGGCTGGGGCACCGTGGCGGTCGCCGCGTTGTGCACGGTCACGCTCACCTCGCCGGGGCCCACCGCCACCGCGACGTGCACCGCGGCACCCGGTGCGTGCCGCGCGCAGTTGGCCATCGACTCCTGCACCACCCGATAGACGACGAGCCCGGTCGTCTCCGGCACCGATTCCAGATCCCCGGTCACCGTCCAGTCGACGGGCAGACCCGCACGCAGGGCCGACGCGCAGAGGGCGGGCACGTCCGAGGCGCGCGGCTGCGGCGCGTGTTCGGGCAGCTGGCCATCACTGCGCAACACCCCGAGCAGGCCGCGGATCTCGTTGAGCGCGGTGCGGGCGGTGGCGCCGATCGACTCGAACTCGGCGCGTGAGGCGGCGTCGAGGTCGGTGATCCGGTACGGCGCGGTCTGCGCCTGCACCACCACCATGGACATGTGATGGGCGACCACATCGTGCAGGTCACGGGCGATGCGCGCCTTCTCCTCGAGGATCGCCCGGCGCGCGCGCTCGAGCTCGGTCACCTCTTCCTGCCGCTCGAGCTTGCGCCGCGAGGCCAGCAGGATCCGCACGAGATAGCCGAACAGCGCCAGCGCGCCGAACCCCATCGCCCAGCCCCACAGCGGACCGGTGTCCGAGCCGGGCATCGTCGTGGCGAACAGCATCGAGGTGGCCGCCCAGGCGACGACCACGATCGGCACCGCGGCCCGCAACGCCACCGCGAACAACAGCACGAACAGCACGATGATGTGCACGACCTGGAAGGGCAGATCGTTGTCGGCGCCCGGCTGCATGCCGATCGAGAACAGCAGCGCGGCCCCGGCGGAGATCGCCCACCCCATCGCCGGGTTGACCCGCACGAACAGGATGGGAAAGGCCGCCAGCGCCGACAGCAGCGGCGCGGTGACCGGCGAGACCTCGTGGGTGACGAACAACGTCGGCCACGCGATGCTGTACAAAATCAGCGCGACCAGCACCGTTGCGAAGTCGAACCAGGTGCGCGCGGGTATTCCTCGCGCGGCGGGGCGCAGTGGTGCGGTCATGACAGTGAGCCTACGAACCGTCCGGTCAGCGGACCTCATACCCACGAACCGAATACGACCCCCTACCCTGGTGTGACCCCGGCGCCGGGCCTGCCACCCGCGCGCCCCGATAAACAAGTCCGTAGCGGGATGCCCGCCGCGTGACCCGCTCCTTACCGTCGGAGGCCATGAACACCCCGCTTCGCCCGGTACCCGCCGCCGCTCGGGCCCGTACCGCAGATTCCGCCGCCTCCGCGCCGTCCCCCGATTCCGCGCAGCACCGCCGTCGTAGCGGTGTCGCGCTGTGCACGGCCGGGCTGGCCATGGCCGCCGCCGTGGTCATGTCGGCACCGGGCGCCATGGGCGGTACGACCCCGACCGGCAGCGAGAACGTCGCGGCCGCCGCCGCGGTGCGCGCGCTCATCGACGACAGCCCGGACGCCACCTCGCTCATCCCCCGCGATTTCGGCTACAAGTTCGGTTACGACCCCGTCCAGCTGGACGGCTTGCTGGTGAACCCGAACGGTGGCTGCTCCTCACCGGTGACGCTGCCCGCCGAGTTCGAGTCGGCGTGTAAGGCGCACGACCTGGGCTACGACGTGCTGCGCTATGCCGAGCGGGTCGACGAACCCCTCGGCGGGTGGGCGCGCCGCTCGGTGGACGCGGCGCTGAACCGGCGTATCCACGCCTCGTGTCAGCAGCGCGACGACGAGTTCTCCCGTGCTCGCTGCGGCGTGATGGCCGATATCGCGTTCACCGCCGTGGACGTGAACTCGCGACGTCAGGAGTACGGCGCACCGGTGGTCGAGAACGTCTTCGCCCAGACCGACCCGGCTGACCGGCCCAACCTCTGGCCGCTCGCCCGCACCGTTCTCGGCTTGTTCGCGGTGACGGCGGCTTCGGCCGTGATCATCGACGCGCTGCGCAAGTTCCGCCGGCGCTTCGTCTGATGCGGTTGCCGAAAACTAGAACATGTCCTAGTTTTCACACATGTCTCTAGTCATCGACGAAACGATCGAGATCGACGCCCCCGCCGCGAAGGTGTGGGAGGTGCTCACAGATTTCGAGCGCTACGGCGAGTGGAACACCTTCTGCTACGAGGCGTCGAGCACGCTGGAACCGGGCTCGACCATCGACATGCGGGTCCAGCTGGGCAGCAACCGCCGTCCACAGCGGGAATGGATCCGCAGCCACACCCCGGGCGTCGAGTTCAGCTACACCATGAAGCCGGTGCCGCTGGGCGCGCTGCACAGCCTGCGCTCGCACACCGTCGTCCCCCTCGGCCCCGACCGGTGCCGCTACGAGTCCCGGTTCACCCTGGCCGGCTGGTTCAGCCCCGTGGTGAAGTTGGCGCTCGGCAAGGATCTGCGAGCCGGCTTCACCGCGATGACAGCGGGCGTCGGCCAGCGCGCGGTGGCCTGAGCGCACTCGTTCGGGTACCGCCAGGCCCACACCGAGGCGGCCGCCTGCACGGCAACCCCCGGCCGCGACTCACCAAAAACGGGGCGCGCCCGGCTCTTTCGAACCAGCGCGCCCCGCTCGGGGAATTTCTCAGACCGCGCTCGGGGTCGGCAGCGCGCCACGAGCCACCTCGTAGGCCGCGCCCACCCGGTACAGGCGGTCGTCGGCCAGCGCGGGGGCCATGATCTGCAGACCCACCGGCAGGTTGTCGTCGGCCGACAGACCCGACGGCACCGACATGCCGGGGTGACCCGCCAGGTTGGTCGGCAGGGTGCACAGGTCCGACAGGTACATGGCCAGCGGGTCGTCGACCTTCTCGCCCAGCTTCCACGGCGTGAACGGGCTGGTCGGCGAGACGAGCACGTCGACCTGCTCGTAGGCGGCGTCGAAGTCGCGCGCGATCATCGTGCGGACCTTGAGCGCCTGGCCGTAGTAGGCGTCGTAGTAGCCCGCCGACAGCGCGTAGGTGCCGATCATGATGCGGCGCTTGACCTCCGGGCCGAAACCGGCCTCACGGGTCAGCGACATCACCTGGTCGGCGCTGTGGCTGCCGTCGTCACCGACGCGCAGGCCGTAGCGCATGGCGTCGAAGCGCGCCAGGTTCGACGACACCTCCGACGGCATCACCAGGTAGTACGACGACAGCGCGTACTCGAAGCTGGGGCACGACACCTCGACCACCTCGGCGCCCAGTTCCTTCAGCACCGCGACGGCGGCGTCGAAGGAGGCGATGACGCCGGATTGGTAACTGTCGGAATGCAATTCGCGCACCACGCCGACGCGCACGCCCGTCAGGTCACCGTTGGCGCCCTGCTTGGCGGCGGCCACCACCGGCGCCACCGGAACATTGCGCGAGGTGGAGTCGCGCGGATCGTGCCCGGCGATCACCTCGTGCAGCAGCGCGGTGTCGAGCACGGTGCGACCACACGGACCACCCTGATCCAGCGACGACGCGCACGCGATCAGGCCGTAGCGCGAGACGGTGCCGTAGGTAGGCTTCACCCCGACCGTCGCGGTGACCGCGGCGGGCTGACGAATCGAGCCACCGGTGTCGGTACCGATCGCCAGCGGTGCCTGGAACGAGGCCAGGGCCGCCGCCGAACCGCCACCGGAACCACCAGGGATGCGGGTGGTGTCCCACGGGTTGCGGGTGGGACCGTAGGCGGAGTTCTCGGTGGAGGAGCCCATCGCGAACTCGTCCATGTTGGTCTTGCCGAGAATCGGGATGCCCGCGGCCCGCAGCCGGGCGGTGACCGTCGCGTCGTACGGCGACATCCAGCCCTCGAGGATCTTCGAGGCACAGGTGGTCGGCATGTCGGTGGTGGTGAAAACGTCCTTGAGCGCCAACGGAACTCCCGCCAGCGACGAGGCGGGCGTTTCGCCCGCGGCGAGCGCGGCGTCGACCACGGCGGCCGCGGCGAGGGCCTCGTCGCCCGCCACGTGCAGGAAGGCGTTGAGCTCACCGTCTACCTTGCCGATGCGATCCAGGTGCGCCTGGGTGACCTCGGTGGAGGACACCTCGCCGCCGTGGATCTTGCTCGCCAGCTCCGCAGCCGACAGCTGCGTCAACTCCGTCATTCGCCCTCTCCCAGGATCTGCGGGACCAGGAAACGCTGTTCTTCCACGGCGGGCGCCTGGTCCAGCGCCTGCTCGGGGGTGAGGCCGGGCGTGACCACATCGGGCCTGGTCACATTGGTCGTCGGATTCGGCGACGCGGTGGCGGGGACGTCGGCGGCGACCTCGGTGATGGTCTGCACGTGGCTGAGGATCGAATCCAGCTGACCGGCGAACTGGTCGAGTTCGGCGTCGGTCAACGCCAGCCGGGACAGCCGGGCGAGGTGAGCGACCTCGTCGCGGGAGATTGCGGGCACCGCGGGACCCCTTTCGGCTTCGGTGGGCAGTATTCGGTACAGCCTAATTGGCGGGGCCCAGAGGTTTTTACGCGCCCGTCCCCGCAGCTCGGACGCACCCGCCGCACACGAAAGTTCGCGCATGTCGCGCCGATGGGGTCATACTTCGGGTCGAGAACCCGCGTTCAGGGGTGTAAGTATTGCTTCACCGGGTATTCGTCTCGAACAACCCCGGCCGTTATGGAAAGGAACGCACGTGTCATACCTGCTCCGCGTGCAACTTCCGGATCGACCGGGAAGCCTCGGCTCCCTCGCACTCGCCCTCGGCGGGGTCGGCGCGGACATTCTCTCGCTCGATGTCGTGGAACGCGGCGCCGGCTTCGCGATCGACGATCTCGTCGTCGAAGTCCCCACGGGCGCACTTCCCGACACCCTCATCACCGCCGCGGAATCGGTGCGCGATGTGAGCGTCGACTCCATCCGCCCGTACTCCGGCGTGCTCGACACCCACCGCGAGCTCGAGCTGATCGACCAGGTCGCCAGCGCTCGCGACGACCGGCTCCAGGTGCTCGTCGACGGCTGCCCGCGGGTGCTGCGCGTCGGCTGGTCCACGATCATCGGCCTCGGCCCGGCAGGCGCCTACCGCATCGTCGGCAGCCCGAGCGCCCCTGAGACACAAGCGGGTTCGGCCCCGTGGATGCCCATCGAGAAGCCGATGTGGCTCGACGGTGAGGCCGAATGGGTGCCGGAGATCTGGCGCGACATGGACACCAAGCTCGCCGCCGCACCGCTGGGCAACACCGGCCGGGCACTGCTCCTCGGTCGCCCCGGTGGGCCCGACTTCCGCCCGTCGGAAGTGGCGCGGCTCGGCTACCTCGCCGGCATCGTCGCCACCGTGCTGAACTGATCGGGTCAGCGCAGCGCGAGCCGCATCACGAACAGCTGCAGTCCGTCGTGGGTGGCCCAATCACGTTCGGGGACACCGACAAAGCCCAGGCGCTCGTACAGCCGGTGCGCGTCGACCATCGAGAACATCGTGGTGAGCGCGACCGCGTCGAAACCGCCTGATCGCGCCTCGTCGACGACGGCGCGAACCAGTGCGGTGCCGACGCCGAGTCCGCGGGCCCGCTTCGACACCGCGAGCATCCGGAACTCGAGTTCGCCGGGCTGAGCGATCTCCGCGTAGGGCGTGCCGGGCTTCGCGACCGTGAGCGAGCCGACTACCTCCCCGTCGTGCACGGCCACGAGGACCTCGGCCTCGGCGGCCCGGTGCGGTACGTCGGCGAGTTCGCGCACGTAGTCGTCCCCGTCGGCGACATAGCCGTCGCCCACGTACACCTCGACGGTCAGCGCGGCGACCGCGTCGTATTCGTCGGGGTGGGCGGGCCGGATCAGAAGTCCGGTGGTCTGGTCGTCGGTACCGTGCATCCCCGAATGGTCCCATCCGGACGCTTGTGAGCTCCGACTCACCCATGCCCGGCGAGGACGGTGAGGTCGCTCAGGAGCCGAGGTAGGGGCGCAAGCCGGGGTGCTCGGTGTGCCAGTCGTCGGGATTGTGCGGTGGGTAGGCCACGGCGAGGTGGTCGCCGGGTGCGGGCCAGTGTGCGGCGTCCCAGGCGAAGCGGCGGTAGACGACCTTGCCGGTGATCGACGGGCCGGTGACGGTGCCGGTGATCGTCACGTAGTGCTCACCGGTCATCGCGGGCAGCGGGCTGACACCGGTCACGTAGAGCGACCCGTGTTCGAGGTTCGCCCTGCCCCGGCCGGTCCGCCCGGAGACGACGGCCGCGATCGTCACCACCAGCATCGTCACCAGCGCTACCGCCATCACCACTTCGAGCATGCGCCCATGCTATGCCCCGCTCACAGCGGCGTGAGTTCGCTGACCCCCAGCGCACGGCGCACCTGCCACACCGCCGTGCGGGTGCGCTGGGAGCGGCCGTTGCCGCGGTCGATCAGCGCTCGATCGGCGGTAGTGTAGATCAGTTGTGCGCCACGGGAATTGGTCTCCGGGTTCTGGAACAACTGGACGAGGCGGTCGGTCTCCTCGACCGGCAGGCCGACCCCGAGATCGTCGACCGCGAGCACCTGGCCGGTGTCGAGCGCTTCCAGCATGGCGGGCAGTACGCGCAGCAGCGAACGGGTGGCGGTGGATTCGTCGGCCAGTTCGAACGGGACGTCGATGCCCTCGTGCACCAGGCTCAGCCCCGCGCCGCGGCGGTCGACCATGCGCCGGTACAGCGCGTCACGTGCCGCGCGAAGGGTGCTCAGTTCGCGATCCACGAGAATCTGCTCGGGGTGGTCGAGATGGCCTGCCAGCGCGCCGATCTCGGCGTCCAGATCGCGCAGGTAGTCCGCGTACATCGGATCGTGTTCGGCGACGAGCAGATCCTCGATCCCGAGATCGGCGGTGCGCAGCAGCATCAGCAGACGCGCCGCGTTGTCGGGCGAGCGGGAGATATGGCTGCCGAGGTCGTGCGCGAGCGCGTCGGTGTCGACATCGCCTTGCTGCACAGTCAGATTCGCCGCGAACCACCGGTACGCGGGCACGAGCGCCTCGGCGTACATCTGCCCCGCCAAGCTCAGCAGCAGCGCGTTCGGCCGCAGCAACGGCACCAGCGCCGCCACCCCGTACCGGGCCGCTTCGAACATCGGCCCGATCTTCACCTCGTCACCCCGGCGTTCGAACACGATCCGCTTGCGCGACCGAGGATGGGTGTAGAGCCACTCCGCGACCACGTCGGCGTTGTCGAGCCGGAACCCGTAGGTATAGGGCACGCCCTCGGCGACGAATCCGGCCACGAATTCCGTCGGCCGCTCGGCGAACCCGAGATGCGGTCGCCGCACCGGGCCCGCGTAGGGATCCCATCCGCTCACGGAATTCAGGACCGCATCCCGCATCTGCCCGATCGCGTCGATGACGCTCGTCTTCCCGGCCGCCGCCACCCCGTGCACCGCGGTCACCGGCACCGCCAACGGCCCGCCGGCCCCCTTGGTCAGCCGCAACTGCTGAGCCTCCGCCAGCGATCCATGATTGGTCACCTGAAAACTGCGCAGCAAGGGTCCGCCTCTCCGAGATTCTTGGCAAGACTAAGGGACGTGCGGGCTCGCCGACGCGGCAGCCTGATCCGGCGAACGACCGCACTATCCCGCGCGTGTTCGGTTCCGACGCACTAAGGTGCTGGACACTGCGGCTGGTTCGTCGCGGGTTTCAGCGGTCGGCGATGAGGATGGGTGCGCGTGATGGCGGTTCGGGTGATGGTTCGCGGAGTTGTCGTTGCCGCAGTGACCGCGGGAGCGCTCGTGCCCGCGGCGCTGGTGAGTGCGCCCAGCGCGCTGGCCGATCCGTGCCCGGCGGGAACTGCGCGGGTGTTCCTGGGGAACTCGACCAACTCGTGTCAGGGTGCGGGGTCGGTGTCCTACACCGACGCTCCGGTGTCGAAGGTGTGCTCGATGACGAGCACCGATGTGACGGTGGAGATCCAGACCAACATCAAGAAGCGGCCGCTGCGTACCCAGGAGCTCAGCAACGGGCAGTGCGCGTCGTTCGACATGAAGACCCAGATCGGCAACACGGTCACCGTCACCCCGAACTGACGCCGGGGTGTTCGGGCTCGGCTAGTCCGCCACGACCGGATCCTCGTCCGGTGCGATCCTGACCGCGTCGGGGCCACCCTCCAGGAGCCGCCGGAAGCCGTCTTCGTCGAGGATCTGGACGCCGAGCTCTTCCGCCTTGGCCGCCTTCGAACCGGGCGCCTCGCCGATCACCACGAACGCGGTCTTCTTCGACACCGAGCCCGCCGCCTTGCCGCCGCGAACGAGGATCGCCTCCTTCGCGCCGTCGCGGCTGAAGGTCTGCAGGGATCCGGTGACGACGATCGACAGACCGTCGAGGTTGCGTTCGATGGATTCGTCGCGCTCGTCTTCCATCCGCACCCCGGCCGCACGCCACTTGTCGACGATCGCACGATGCCAGTCGACGGTGAACCATTCCACGACCGCCGCGGCGATGGTGGGGCCGACACCGTCGGTGGCTGACAGTTCTTCTCCTGTCGCGGATTCGATGCGCGCGAGGTCCGCGAACTCGGCGGCCAGCGCGCGGGCCGCGGTCGGACCGACATGGCGGATGGACAGCGCGACGAGCACCCGCCACAGCGGAGTGTCCTTGGCCGCTTCGAGGTTCTCGAGCAGGCGGGCACCGTTGGCCGAGAGGGCACCGTCCTGTTTGGTGAACAGCGGCACGCCGAGCAGATCCTGCGCGTCGAGGGCGAACAGGTCGCCTTCGTCGGTGATCGCGCCCGAGGTGAGCAGGGCGTTGGCGGCTTCGTAGCCGAGGGCCTCGATGTCGAAGGCGCCGCGACCGGCCAGGTGGAAAACGCGTTCGCGCAGCTGGGCCGGGCAATGCCGCTGGTTGGGGCAGCGGATGTCGGCGTCGCCCTCCTTGGCGGGGGCGAGTTCGGTGGCGCACTCGGGGCAGTGCGTCGGCATGACGAATTCGCGTTCGGTACCGGTGCGCGCGTCGACGACGGGCCCGAGGACCTCGGGAATCACATCACCGGCCTTGCGGATCGTGACGGTATCGCCGATGAGCACGCCCTTGCGCTTCACTTCCGAGGCATTGTGCAGGGTCGCCATCGACACGGTCGAGCCGGCGATCGAGACCGGCGACATCACCGCGAACGGGGTGACCCGACCGGTGCGGCCGACGTTGACCTCGATGTTGAGCAGCGTGGTGGTGGCCTCTTCGGGCGGGTATTTGTAGGCGATGGCCCAGCGTGGGGCACGTGAGGTGGAGCCGAGGCGGCGTTGCAGGGCCGTCTCGTCGACCTTGATCACCTGACCGTCGATCTCGTGCTCGATGTCGTGGCGATGTTCGCCCCAGTAGGCGACCCGCTCGATGACCGCGTCGATGCCCTCGACCAGGCGGGTGTGGGCCGAGACCGGCAGGCCCCAGGCAGCCAGTGCCCGGTAGGCCTCGTGCTGGGAGGCCGGGCGGTAACCCTCGATACGGCCGAACCCGTGGCAGATCATCCGCAGCCGACGCTGGGCGGTGATCGCGGGATTCTTCTGGCGCAGCGAACCGGCGGCGGTATTGCGCGGATTCGCGTAGGGCGGTTTGCCCTCGGCGACGATCTGCGCGTTCAACGTCTCGAAGTCCTCGAGCCGGAAATACACCTCGCCGCGAACTTCCAGGAGCTCCGGGATCGGGAATTCCTCAGTGGGGGTGAGCTCTGCGGGGATGTCTTCGATGGTGCGCGCGTTGAGGGTGACGTCCTCCCCGGTGCGCCCGTCACCGCGAGTCGCGCCGCGCACCAGCTTGCCGTTCTCGTACACGAGGTTCAACGCGACGCCATCGATCTTGACTTCGCACAGATAGTGCAGCCCGGACCCGGTTTCGGCTTCGACCCTGCTCGCCCAGGTGCGCAGCTCGTCGTAGTCGAACACGTTGTCCAGCGACAGCATCCGCTCGAGATGGTCGACCGCGGTGAACTCGGTCGCGAATCCACCGCCGACCAGCTGCGTGGGCGAATCGGGAGTCCGCAGATCCGGATGCGCGTCCTCGAGAGCCTGCAACTCGCGAAGCAACGCGTCGAACTCGCCGTCGGTGATGATCGGCGCGTCCCGCAGGTAGTAGCGGAACTGATGCCCACGCACCTCGTCGGCCAACTGCTGCCACTGCACCCGCTGCTCGGGCGTAGCGGCTTCGGCACTCACAGAAACCGCGCTGTCGCTGTCACTCACCCACCCGAGGTTAGTCGAGCACACCGACACATCCACGCACGTCGCAGCCGTGCGGGAACGAGATTTCGTGGAGATCGGCGGGAACTAACTCACCGATGACCGCGGCCCGACCGCGACTGTTCCGGCCGCTCGATGGTGAGCGAGTCCGGGTCCTCGGCGAAGGCGCGGGCGACGTCGGCGGCCAGCGCGAGGGCCTTGCGAGACCACGCGAGCGGAGCTCCCGCCAGACCGCAGGTGGGGGTGACCAGGACCTGGGTGAGGGCCGCACGAGGGAAACCGAGGTCGTCCACGAGCCGGACCGCGGGCTCGGCGGCGGTGCGCCAGGTGAGCGGGCTCGTGGGCGGTTCGGTGGGGATGAGTCCGAGAGCCAGCTTCTTGCCGGAGTCCACGGCTTCGCCGATGTCGTCGAAGTCGGCGGTGGTGATGGTCGACGCGTCGAAGGACAGGGCGGCGGCCGCGGTGCGGCGCAAGGTGGGCAGGGCCGGGCGGGCTGCGCAGGTGTGCAGGACGACCGGTCCCGGTTGGGCGTTGATCACGACGTCGAGGAAGTGGATCGCCTCCGGCCCGGGCAGCGCACGGACGGTGTTGAGCACGCTCGGGCCGGTCAGCGATCCGTCGAGAACCGTTGTCAACTGCGGTTCGTCCAGTTGCACAACCACTTTCGCCCCGAGTCGTTTACCGATCTCGGCGGCGTGCAGGGCAAGGCCCTCGGCCAGCGAGTCCGTGAGGTCGCGCAGCGCACCGCGATCGGTGAGGATGCGATGACCGCCGGGCAGTTCGACCTCGGCGGCGAGGGTGAGCGGCCCGACCGACTGGATCTTGATCACCCGGCCGGAACCGACGAGACCCGCTGTCTCCCAGGCTTCCTCGATCGCGTCGAGATCTACGCGCACGAAGTCGCGGGCCTTGCGCGAGACCGAACCCGGGCGGTCGGCGAGCCGGTAACCGCGGGTGGTCGCGTCGAACCGCAGATCGACCAGGAGCGCGGAGGCGCGCCCGATCATGTCGGCGCCGATCCCGCGATCGGGAAGTTCGACGAGGTGGGGCAGTTCCGGCAGTTCACCGATGATGGTGGTCGCCGCCTCGAGTGGATCGGTGCCCGGCCAGGAACCGAGACCGGTGGCGAACGCTCCGGCGAGCAAGTCCACCGGCTCCGCCGCGGATCGGTCGTCGGACTGCTCACTACCACGCCACAACGTCACGCGCTCAACACCTTTCGTGTCGTCTGGATCAGTGGTCCACACCGGATCGGCGCCGACCACCACGAACCGTGCGCCGCACCACGGCGCGGGCCGTCACCCGCCATCCTGCCGTGCGCGCCGACTACCGGCGCACCCACCACGACACGATCAGGCTGACGCCGCCGACGAACCGGACTCGACGTCCGCGGCACGGTCGGTGCCGTTGATGGTGCCGCTGCCGATCACGGTGTCGCCGCCGTCGTCGTCGGGCAGGTACAGCACGATGGCCTGACCCTTGGCGACGCCGGTGAGCGGCTCACGCAACCTGGCGACGAAGCCGTCGCCCTCGGGCTCGACCACGGCCGGCGCGGTCCCGCCGTGCGCGCGCACCTGCACGACGCACTCGATCGACGAGGTCGGGCGCACGCCGGACGTCCAGATCGCGCGGTCGGCGGTGACGATGTCGACCTGCAGATCCTCGACCGAACCGACCTTCACGGTCCCCGAATCGGGATCGATCCCGGTCACATACCGCGGCTTGCCGTCGGCGGCGGTGTGGCTCAGGCCGAGGCCCTTGCGCTGACCGACGGTGAACCCGTGCACACCCTCGTGACTACCGAGCACCGTGCCGTCGGAATCGACCAGCGCACCGGGCCGGATGCCGATCTTGGCACCGAGGAAGGCGCGGGTATCCCCGGACGGGATGAAGCAGATGTCGTGGCTGTCGGGCTTGTTCGCCACCGCCAGCCCACGCTCGGCGGCTTCCTCGCGGATCCGCGGCTTGGGGGTGTCACCGACCGGGAACATCGCCCGCGCGAGCTGCTCGGCGGTGAGCACCGCCAACACGTAGGACTGGTCCTTGTCCGCGTCGACAGCACGACGCAGTACACCCTCGTCGAGCCGCGCGTAATGCCCGGTCACCACCGCGTCGAAGCCCAGCGCCTGCGCGCGATCGGCCAGCGCGGAGAACTTGATCTTCTCGTTGCAGCGCAGGCACGGGTTCGGGGTCTCCCCCGCGGCGTAGGCGGCGACGAAGTCGTCGATCACGTCTTCCTTGAAGCGATCGGCGAAATCCCAGACGTAGAACGGGATTCCGAGCACGTCGGCGGCGCGACGCGCGTCACCGGCGTCTTCCTTCGAGCAGCAGCCACGCGACCCGGTGCGCAGCGTGCCCGGGTTCGCCGACAGCGCCAGATGCACCCCGACCACCTCGTGCCCGGCGTCCACGGCCCGCGCCGCGGCCACCGCGGAATCGACACCACCACTCATCGCGGCGAGAACTCTCATCAGGCACCTCCTCTAGCGCCGGCCAGGCCTGCGGCCCTGGCCCGATCGATGACCTGCGGCAGCACGGTCAACAGTGTTTCGACATCGGCTCCGGTCGACGTGTGACCGAGCGTGAAGCGCAGCGAACTGCGCGCCTGCCACGGTTGCACACCCATCGCGATCAGCACATGGCTGGGCGAGGCGACGCCCGCGTTGCAGGCCGAACCGGTGGAGCATTCGACACCGGCGGCGTCGAGCAGCATGAGCAGCGAGTCGCCCTCGCAGCCGGGGAACGTGAAGTGAGCGTTGCCGGGCAGTCGTTGCGCGGGCCCGTTGAGCACGGCATCCGGCACCGCGGCCCGCACACCGTCGATCAGCTCGTCGCGCAACGCCCGCAACCGCTGAGCGCGCGCGGGCAGGTCGGTGACGGCATCGCGCAGCGCGGCGGCCATCCCGATCGCCGCGGCCACATCGGAGGTACCGGAGCGCAGGTCGCGTTCGTGCCCGCCGCCGTGTACCAGCGGCACACACGGCACACTTCGGCCCAGCAGCAGTACGCCGATCCCGTGCGGACCGCCGACCTTGTGCCCGGCCACGCTCAGCGCGGCCAGCCCGCTCGCGGCGAAGTCGACCGGAATCTGGGTCACCGCCTGGATGGCGTCGCTGTGCATCGGGATGTCGAATTCCTGTGCCACAGCAGCCAATTCGGTGATCGGCTCGATGGTCCCGACCTCGTTGTTGGCCCACATCACACTGACCAGCGCCACCTCGTCGGCATGCGCGGCGAGCACCTCGCGCAGCACCTGCGGCGAGACGACGCCCTCCGCGTCGACCGGCAGCCAGCTGACCTGCGCGCCCTCGTGCTTCTCCAACCACTCCACGGCATCGAGCACCGCGTGATGCTCGACCGAGCTGGTGACGATCCTGGTGCGCCGCGGATCAGCCGCCCTGCGCCCCCAGAAGATCCCCTTGACGGCGAGATTGTCGCTCTCGGTACCCCCGGAAGTGAAGATCACTTCGGACGGCCGCGCACCCAGATCAGCGGCGATCGACTCGCGCGCCTCTTCCAGCGACCGCCGCGCCGCCCGCCCCGATCCGTGCAGCGAGGACGCGTTGCCGACCGCCCCGAGGGCAGCCGTCATCGCCTCGACGGCGGCGGGCAACATCGGAGTGGTCGCCGCGTGATCGAGGTAGACCGTCTTGGGCGCACCGTTGACCGGACCCGAATAAGCCGACTTCATGACCGACAAAGCCTATACCACCGCTGACCTGGTCATCTTCGGGGTCCACCCCTGCTTCCTACGATTTTTCGACGATTTACCCAGGATCCTCAACGCGGGCATCACCGATCGGTATTCCCGGATCGACGGGACAGACGCCGGGAATCCGCTCGATCAGATCGACCTCAGCTCCCTCCGTGCGTCATTGCGTGGGTGCGGTCTGCCACGTCACGGGTCAGGTTGTCGCGGAGTGCGCCGCCGGGACTACGCCGAGTTGCTGCATCATCCCGAGCGTGTCCCAGGAGGCCCAACTCTCGATGATCTTGCCGTCCTCGAAACGATTGATCGTAATTCCCTGAACAACTGCCGATTTGCCGGTGGCGGGCATACCCATCATCTCGCCGTCATTGGTTCCGGTTCCCGTCCATCGGGTGGTGACGAAGTCGCCTTCGGCGATCTGTTCGTTGATCAGGAACCGTTGATCCGAGAAAGCGGCGAGATACATCTGCACGAGCCGCCTGAGGCCTTCGGGGCCATGAACCTCGGCGAACGGGTTCTGCGGATCGTGGTTGATGCAGCCGTCGGCCATGACCTCGTCGAAGACATCGAGGTCTCGCGAGTTCCACGCGTCGAAAATGCGCTTGGCTGAAGCCTTGTTCTGCTCTGACATGGCGTTTCCTAACTGGTAGTGACGCCGAACCGGCGAAGGGGCTCGTCACTACAGGCAGCCTTCGCCGCGCCCGGCGTTCAGCATGGTGTGACGCTCGGGCCGCGATGCCGACGGAATCCAGCCGTCACAACCCGATACGAGGACGCTGCCATCACGGAGGATGCCCGCCCAGATGTTGCCCGGCAAGCATTCGACTCCCCACCGGGCGCAAACGTGAAGCCGGTGTACGGAATAATTGTGCGCCTTTTTCGCAAGCAAGGTAAGGGGCGACAGCGAGAAAGCGCGGCCGGATACACCGAAGGCGACGACCACCGGGCCTCCCCGGTCGGCGCGCCGCGCGATGAGTTTTCCGGGGCGACGTCGTCTGCATCGATACATCCCGCAGACGACAAGGAGAATCCGATGGCGACCACGTACACATTCGATGTCTTTTCCAGCCTCGACGGCTATGGCAGCGTCAGCGGGGGCGACTGGGGTGGGTACTGGGGCAAGCAAGGGCCGGAGCTGCTCGGCCACCGGCTGGCGCTGTTCGAGGTGGATCAGCGGATGGTGTTCGGGCCCAAGACCTATCGGGCGTTCGCGGAGATGCTGGCTTCGGGCGACGTGGCGGAGGTGCGTGACCCCTGGGTCACCCGGATGCGCGATCTCCCGGCGACGGTGGTGTCGAGCACGCTGGAGGGGCCGCTCGACTGGCCGGACGCGACGATCGCCCGCGGTAACGCCGTCGACGTGGTCGCCGAGCTCAAGGAGAAGTCCGCCGTGCCGTTGCGCTCCCACGGCAGCCTGTCGATGAACCGGGCGCTGATGGCCGCGGGGCTCGTCGACCGCGTCCAGGTGACGGTGTTCCCGGTGATCACCGGACAGACCGGTGACGACCCGATCTTCCGGGGTGCGGCCGACTTCGACCTCGAACTGCTCGAGAGCCGGACGCTCGACGGCGACATCCAGGAACTCGTCTACCGGCCGTCCCTGCACGGCTGAGATCAGGTGTGCGGTTCCCGGGTTCGGTGCGTGTCAGAATGCGCCCATGACCATCAAGTTCGACGCGCTCGATGCCGCCTTGCTGGCCGAACTGGCCCGTGACCCGCGGGCGCCGATTCTCGAGCTGGCGCAGCGACTCGGGGTCGCCCGCAATACCGTGCAGGCGCGGATGAAGCGGCTCGAGGCGTCGGGTGCCGTGCGGGGCTATCCGCCCGATATCGATGTGCAGGCCATCGGGTTCGCGGTGCACGCCTTCCTCGGCATCGAACTCGATCAGAACAAGATGGATCCGATCATCGAGACGCTGCGCGGGTTCCCGCACGTCCTCGAGGTGCACGCCACCACCGGCCGCGCCGATCTGCTGGTGCGCATCGCCGCGCAATCGCAGCAGGATCTCCTGGAGATCATCCAGCGGGTGCACGCCATCGACGGCGTGAACCACACCGAGACCATGCTCGCCCTGGCCACCCCGATCGGGTATCGGAGCCTGCCGCTGGTCGAGCACCTGACGAACCGGACGAATCAGCCGTGATGTGACCCAGGTCTCTCGTCCTCGAGCAGATTGACACATCCAGCCCAGTGGTACAGATCACTTTTGAGCAGACTGATCAACTATTCGACTGACTGTTGACACCGATTGCCCCTCCACGGCACATTTCGCAGCACCGATAGCAAGTTCCTTCGTTGCGCAGCTCACGATCTGGGTTGTGGAAAGTGTGGTGAGGCGTTCATGACCACCGTCGTCTGTGCGACTGCCCGACCGTCGGCCGAGCCGGCCGCGCCCTACGACCTCGCCGATCGCTACCGCTCCGGCGCGGGCCCGGTGCTGCTGACCGGGGTCCAGGCCATCGCCCGGCTGCTGGTGGAACAGCACGTGCGCGATATCCGCGCCGGTCGCCGCGTCGCGACGTTCGTCTCCGGCTACCAGGGCAGCCCGCTGGGCGGGGTGGACAAAATGCTGCTCGGCATGCCCGAGGTGCTCACCGAGCACGACATCACCTTCGTCCCCGGGTTCAACGAGGAACTGGCCGCCACCGCGGTCTGGGGCAGCCAGGCCGAGGTGCCCGCCGGGCGGCCGACCCACGACGGCGTGGTCGGAGTCTGGTACGGCAAGGGTCCCGGCGTCGACCGCGCGACCGACGCCATCCGGCACGCCAACATGTACGGCGTGAATCCGCGCGGCGGCGTGCTGCTGCTGGTGGGCGATGATCCGGCCTCGAAGTCGTCGACCGTGCCCGCGGTGAGCGAACGCTCGCTGGCCGCCATGGGTGTGCCCGTTCTGTTCCCGCGCAATGCCGAGGAGATCATCACCCTCGGCATGCAGGGCATCGCGATGTCGCGCGCGTCGGGTTGCGTGGTGGCGTTGAAGATCGTGGCCGATGTCGCCGACGGGGCGTGGACGGTCGGCGCGGATGTAGCCGACCTCGCGCTGACGGTGCCCGAAGTACAGTGGGAGGGAACAACTTTCGTCTACCGGCAGCGGCCGATGGCGGCTCCGACCGACAGCGTGCTCGCCGAAGCGGACCTGTACGGGCCCCGCTGGGCGACGGTGCACGCGTACGGTGCGGCCAACGCTCTCGACGTCGTCGAGGTGGACCCGGCCGAGGCGAAGGTGGGGATCGCGGCCACCGGCACCACCTTCGACGCGGTCCGCCAGGCTCTGCTGGATCTGGGTGTCGACGAGGCGACCATGCACCGCGCCGGAATCCGGTTGCTGCGCATCGGCATGCCCTATCCGCTGGGCACGGCCGCGCTCACCGAGTTCGCCCGCGGGCTCGAGCAGTTGATCGTCGTCGAGGACAAGACCGCGTTCATCGAAACGCAGGTCCGCGAGATCCTCTACGGCACCCCGGACGCGCCCCGCGTGCTCGGCAAGCAGGACGAGCGCGGCGCGCGCCTGATGCCGGTCGACGGCGAACTCACCGCCGGACGGCTGCTGGCGCCGCTGCGCCGGGTGCTACGCGGACGGGTGGAGCTGAAAAGGGCAGCGCCGCCGGCACTTCCGCTGGAAGTTCTCTCCGCCAAGCGGACGCCCTATTTCTGCAGCGGCTGCCCGCACAACCGCTCCACCGCCCTGCCCGACGGCTCGATCGGCGGCGGCGGCATCGGCTGCCACACCCTGGTCACCATGTCCGGACGCACCGACAGCGCGGTCACCGGGCTCACCCAGATGGGCGGTGAGGGCAGCCAGTGGATCGGGCAGGCGCCGTTCACCGATGTGCCGCATCTGTTCCAGAACATCGGCGACGGCACCTTCTTCCATTCCGGGCAGCTGGCGATCCAGGCCTGCGTCGCGGCCGGGGTGAACATCACCTACAAGCTGCTCTGGAACGAGGTCGTCGCGATGACCGGCGCCCAGGACGTGGAGGGCGGGATCACCGTCGCGCAGCTCACCCACAAACTCACCACCGAGGGTGTCCGCAAGGTCGTCATCTGCGCCGATGAGCCGAAGCGGCACAGCAAGCGAGCGCTGGCGAAGGGCACGCTGTTGTGGCATCGCGACCGGCTCGACGAGGCGCAGAAACTGCTGCGCGAGATCGAGGGCGTCACAGTGCTGATCTATGACCAGCACTGCGCCGCCGACGCCCGCAGACAGCGCAAGCGCGGGACACTGCCGACCCGCAACACCCGGGTGGTGATCAACGAGGCCGTATGTGAGGGCTGCGGTGATTGCGGCGCCAAGTCGAACTGCCTGTCGGTGCAGCCGGTCGAGACCGAGTTCGGGCGCAAGACCCGCATCGATCAGACCTCGTGCAACACCGATTACAGCTGCCTGGACGGCGACTGCCCGTCCTTCGTGACGGTGGAGGTGGATCCGGCCGAGGGCAAGTCCCGGCGGCGCGAACCCGTCGAGCCGCCCGCCGTGGCCGACCCGGGCGTGGGCGCGCCGACTCGCACGCAGAACGTGCTGATCGCCGGAATCGGAGGTACCGGCATCGTCACGGTGAACCAGGTCCTGGCCACCGCCGCCCTGCGCGCGGGCTACGAGGTGGAGAGTCTGGACCAGATCGGCCTGAGCCAGAAGGCCGGCCCGGTGCTGTCCCACCTGCGGTTCTCCACAGGGGAATTGGAGCCGGCCAATCGGCTCACTCCCGGCAGCGCCGACTGCCTGCTCGCCGTCGACCTGCTCACCGCCACCGACCCCCGCTACCTCCAGTACGGCGACGCGGCGAGCACCGTGGCAGTGGCGTCGACGAGCCAGACCCCGACCGGCGACATGGTCTTCGACAAGTCGGTGGCCTACCCGGCGACGGACACCCTGCTGGATCGGCTTGCCACGGTGACGAATTCGATCAGTCACTTCGACGCGCTCGCGGCGGCGCTGACGCTGTTCGGGAACACGGCGGCGGCCAATTTCCTGATCGTGGGCGCGGCCGTCCAGAACGGCGGGCTGCGCCTGCCGGTCGCGGCGATCGAGGAGGCCATCGGGATCAACGGTGTCGCGGTGAACGCCACCATCGCGGCGTTCCGGTGGGGGCGCGTCGCCGTGGCCGATCCGGCGGCGTTCGCGGCGGCGGTCGACTCACGTCGGCCGCGACGCACCCAGCCGGTGGCGCCCGCGGAGCTGCTGGCGAACACCAGCGTCGAGGGCGAGGTGCGCCGGATCGTGGAGCTGCGAGCGGCTCAGCTGATCGGCTACCAGAACGCGAAAGTGGCGCTCCGCTACCTCGAGACGGTCGAATCCGTCTGGGCGGCAGAACGTTCGGTCACCGAGCGCACCGAATTCAGTGCGGCGGTCGCGCGCGGGCTGTACAAGTTCACGGCCTACAAGGACGAGTACGAAGTGGCCCGGCTGCTCGTGGACCCGGACTTCCTCGCCGACGTGCAGGCCCAGGTGCCCGGTGGCGAGAAGCTCACCTACAAGCTGCACCCGCCGATGCTGCGTGCGCTGGGCCGCGACAAGAAGATCGGTCTGCGGCCGAAGTCGCATGTGGCGCTGAAGGTTCTGGCCAAGGGCAAGTTCCTGCGCGGCACCAAGCTCGACCCCTTCGGCTACGCCCACGTCCGCAAGGTCGAACGCGAACTGCTGGCCCACTACACCGATATGGTTCGCCGGCTGGCACACGATCTGACCGCCGAGAACTACGAAACAGCCACCGCGGCAGCCGCACTGACCGATGTCGTGCGCGGCTACGAGGACATCAAGCTCGGCAATGTCGAGCTGTACCGCGCCGGGCTGCGCGAGCTCGGTATCGAGGACTGACCGAACCACGCTGCCACCGAACCCACGGTGCCACTCGGCTGCCACGACCCACGGCCGAGCGCCCCGCGGTACCACCACGTCGCCGCACCAGCGGCACAACGGAACCGCCGCGTACCCGCGGCATCACCACACCGCGGCCAGGGCACAACCCTGGTGCGCGGAAACCGGAAAGGAATCGACAGTGACCGTTGCGCACACCGAGGCAGGAGTCTTCGGCCGATCGCACGAGTTGAGCGCCCGCGCCCACGAGCAGGTCGTGTTCTGCGAGGACGACAGGTCCGGGCTGAAAGCGATCATCGCGATCCACTCGACCGCACTCGGCCCGGCCCTCGGCGGAACCCGCTTCTACCCGTACGCCGACGAATCCGCGGCCCTGCAGGACGTGCTGCGGCTGTCCTGGGGGATGACATACAAGGCCGCCGCGGCCGGTGTCGACCTCGGTGGCGGCAAAGCGGTGATCATCGGCGATCCGGCCACCCTCAAGAGCGAGGACCTGCTCGCCGCCTACGCGCGGTTCGTCGAAACCCTCGGTGGGCGCTACATCACCGCCGGTGACGTGGGCACCAACACCGACGATCTGGATGTCATCGGTCGGCACACCCGCCACGTCACCGGCCGCAGTGTCGGCGCGGGCGGCAGCGGCGACAGTGCCCGGCTGACCGCGCTCGGCGTCTTCCACTCGATGCGCGCCGGAGCCGAATTCGTCTGGGGCGCACCGACACTGGCCGGTCGCACGGTCGGCGTCGAGGGTGTCGGCAAGGTCGGGCGCGAACTCACCGCCCTGCTGCTGGCCGACGGCGCCGAGGTCTGCGTGACCGATGTGAACGAGGCGGCGCTGCGGCGCATCACCGGCGAACTGCCCGCCGTCCGGCTGCTGTCGACAGTGTCCACCGCGCCGGTCGACGTGTACGCCCCGTGTGCGATGGGCGCCACCCTCACCGCGGCGAGCGCCGCGACGATCGAGGCGAAGCTCGTCTGCGGCGCGGCGAACAACCAGCTCGCGACACCCGAGGTCGAGCAGGCGCTCACCGACCGCGGCATCACCTGGGTGCCCGATTTCGTGGCCAATGCCGGTGGCCTCATCCAGGTGGCCGGTGAACTGCGCGCCGCCACGCCGGCCGAGGTCGAAGCCGAGGTCGCCGACATCTACCCGCGCTGCCGCGAGATCATCGCCGCCGCCATCACCGAGGGGATCGGGACCGGCGCCGCCGCCAACCGATTCGCCGAGCGCCGTCTCGATGCCATCCCGCGGTCGCTCTCATGACGAGCAAGAGCGGCTTGTTCCGCACCAAGTCCGTCGAGCAGTCGATCCGCGACACCGACGATCCCGATGCCAAGCTGAAGAAGGATCTGACGGCCAAAGACCTGACGATCTTCGGTGTCGCCGTGGTGATCGGCGCGGGCATCTTCACCCTCACCGCGCGCACCGCGGGCACCGTGGCGGGACCGGCGGTCTCACTGGCCTTCGTGTTCGCGGCGATCGCGTGCGGGCTCACGGCCCTGTGCTACGCGGAGTTCGCCTCGACCGTGCCGGTGGCGGGCAGCGCGTACACCTTCGCCTACGCCACCTTCGGCGAGGTGATCGCCTGGATCATCGGCTGGGATCTGATCCTGGAGTTCGCGCTCGCGGTGTCGGTGGTCGCCAAGGGCTGGTCGCAGTACCTCGGCGACGTGCTCGGGTCGTCGGCGCCGGTGGTGCACTTCGGATCGGTGACCTTCGACTGGGGCGCGGTGGTGATCATCGCGGTGGTCGGCGTGCTGCTGGCGACCGGGACCAAGCTGTCCTCGCGGGTCTCGGCCATCGCCGTCGCGATCAAGCTCGGTGTGATCGCGCTGGTGCTGGTGGTCGGCGCGACCTACTTCAAGCCGTCGAACCTGACGCCCTATATCCCTCCCGCGCAACCGTCGGCGAAGGCCGAGGGGATGCACCAGTCGCTGTTCGCCTTCCTCACCGGATCCGGCGGCACCAGCTACGGCTGGTACGGCCTGCTCGCCGCGGCCAGCCTGGTGTTCTTCGCCTTCATCGGCTTCGACGTGGTCGCCACCACCGCCGAGGAGACACGTAACCCGCAGCGCGATGTCCCGCGCGGCATCCTGGGTTCGCTCGCGATCGTGACGGTGCTCTACATCGCGGTCTCGGTGGTCCTCACCGGCATGGTGTCCTACACCGAACTGGCCGACGGCAATGCCACGCTCGCCACAGCTTTCGCCATCCACGGCGATACGTGGGTGAAGAACATCATCGCCATCGGTGCCCTCGCCGGGCTGTCGACGGTGGTCATGGTGATGTTCCTGGGCCAGACCCGAGTGCTGTTCGCCATGGCCCGCGACGGCCTGCTCCCCCGGAGTCTGGCCCAGACCGGTAAGAAGGGCACGCCGGTCCGGCTGACCGTGCTCGTCGGCGTGGTCTGCGCGCTGCTCGCCGGATTCGTCGACTTCGGCACGCTCGAGGAAATGGTGAACATCGGCACGCTGGTCGCCTTCGTCCTGGTGTCGATCGGCGTCCTGGTGCTGCGCCGCACCCGTCCGGATCTGCAGCGCGGGTTCCGCGTCCCCTTCGTCCCCGTGGTTCCCATCCTCGGCGCCCTGGCCTGCCTGTGGCTGATGCTCAACCTCTCGATCGAGACGTGGCTGCGGTTCGTGATCTGGATGGCCCTCGGTGTCATCGTCTACTTCGCCTACGGGCGCCGACACTCGGTTCTCGGCCGCAAGCGACCGGATTCCGCGGAACCGGAGCTGACACCGGTTCGATAAACCCCGCATGCCCGTCAAGCCCGGCGATCCCCTGATCGCCGGGCTTCGCGCGTGCGCTCAGAGTGTCAGCTGATCGGCCGCCGCCGTGAGCAGGTCGATGAGGTCGCGATCGTGCACGGGCAGGCGGCCGGTCTTGCCGATCGCGGCCAGGGCCCCGGTGACGGTGCCGTCGGCGGTGCGGACCGGGACCGCGACGGCGCTGCGGCCGCGGCGGCATTCGTTCACCTCGACGGCGACGCCGTCCACGGCGACTCGGCGCAGCTCGGCGGCGAGATCGGCGGCGTCGGTGATGGTGGAGGTGGTGACCCTGCGCAACGTTGCCTCGACCACGGATTCGGGATGCCGCGCCAACAGGATCTTGCCGATAGCGGAGGCGTGCGGGCAGGTGAGCAGCACCTTCTCACCACTGAGCTCGTGGTCGGGGTCCTTGTCGATCATCCTGATGCGGCCGTCGGCGAAGGAGGCGAGATGGATGCCGAAGCGCAGCTGGGCGCGCAGTTCGCCGAGGATCCGGGGATTGCCCGAGACGGGCTCGGCCGCCCCGGCGAGTTCACGGGTACGGCGGCCGAGGGCGAAACCGGACAGGTCCTCGATCCGCACCAGGTACCCGTCGGCGACAAGCAGATTCAGCAGGCGGTACGCGGTCGCAGGGGCGATGCCGGTCTGCGCGGCGATGTCCTTCGCGGTGGCGCCCGAACCCAGTCGCGCCACGGCCTCGAGCAGCGCGAGGGCCTTCTGGACAGCCCTCGGCTCGTGCCCGGTCGGGCCGTCGCGGCGGGTCGTCGTTGTCACTGTTCGGCGCGGTCCGCCCCTACCAGGGCCATCGCGCCGCGGGCGTTGACGGCGAACACCCCGGCGCCGGGCAGGACGTCCGCGGATTCGGGACTGTCGAAAACACCGATGGCCATGAGACTTCCGGGACAGCTGTCCCGCAGATAGCGATACCAGCCGGCACCGGCCAGCAGCACCGCGAGCACCGTCGCGGGCGCGACCACCACACCCTCGCTCGCATCCGACACCGTCAGACAGGCCAGCACCGCGGCGAGCACCCCACTGCCGACCCACCCGGCGACGAGGTCGGCGCGGCTGCGCTCGCGGATCCGGCCGAGGAACAGCACAGCACCCACCGCGACCAGGATGTAGGACAGCGCGAGTGCCGTGCGCATCACGGTCTTGGCCGCGGCGGGCACACCGTCGAGCGCGACGAAACCCGAACCGACCGTCGCGACGATGCCGATGATCACCACCAACGCCACGTGCGGGGTCCGCAACCGCATGCCGACGCGGCTGAGAACCCGCGGCAACACACCCTCCACGCTCATCGAATACACAAGCCGCGACGCGGCGTTCGACGAAGCCATCGACGACCCGAGCCACGAGCACGTCAGCCCCGCGTCGAGCAGGATCACCACGAGCAGACTCGACCCACTCGCCGTCCCGTGCAGATACGCGTTCACCACCGCCCCCGCATGCCCGGACCAGGCCGCCCACGACGCGAAGATGAACAGCGCCCCGCACAGCACCGGGGTGAGCAGCACCGTTCGGGTCACGGTGACCAGCGGACGCCGCGTCTCCGGTGCGAAGAACGTGGCGCTCTCGAAACCCGCGAGCGCGAACAGCGCCGACATCGCGATGGCCAGCACCGCGGGAACATTCGGTGCGGCCGGGGTGATCGCGACAGCAGGCCCCGACACCAGCATGAGGCCGATGATGAAGGCCAGCGAACACGCCTCGACCGCCAGGATCGCGATCGCGGCGAACCGCACACCACGCACCAGCACCGCGCCGATCAGCACCGCGATGCCGAGATAGACGGCCCCGATCTGCCAGCCGCGCAGCGTGATTCCCAGCTGCGCTGCCAAGGCCAGAGCGGTCTGCGACCCGTGATACATCGTCAGCGACGCACTGCCCAGGTACTTCACCAGCATTCCGACACCACAGGTCAGCGCCGCGCGCGGTCCGGCGCCGTGGCTGACGAAGGTGTAGAGCCCACCCGCCGCGGACAGGCGCCGGGTGAACTGTGCGACGCAGTACGCGATCAGCGTGATGACCAGCGTCGCGATGACGATCGTCACCAGGCCGGGCAGCAGGGCGTTGTGGGTGAGCATCGTGACCGGCAACAGCACCATCGACGCGGCGGGCGCGGTGGTCGCGATCGACTGGCCGAGCAACGCCACACCCGGCAGTTGCCTGCGCCCCAGCGCCCGCAACGGCGACACCGCGGGGCGCTCGGGTTCCCCGGCCGCGAACGAGCGCGCGACCGCGTCGGCCAGTGCCGTCATCCCACACCTCCCAGCGTTGTCGGTGCGGGCGAGGATATCCAGACCTGGTTTCGGCGGTATTGCGGGCGCGAGTCGACCGGTGGCAACCGAGCGAGAAAGTGACGGCGGGCGATCCCACTCGCCGACCGGTGAACGTTTTCCGCGGCGTAGCGGCACCGACCCACCGTCGACGGACGCTGTCGCAGAACGGATATCGCGGCGGACGGAGCTACCCATGGCAGTCACCAGAAGATCATTCATGCAGAGTCTCGGCATCACCGGCGGGGCCGGCCTCGCCTACGGCGCGATGTCGACCCTCGGCCTCGCGCCCGCCACGGCGCAGGTGTCGTTCCGCTCGCCCGCCATGGGCGACCTCATCGGTAAGAGCGACGGTGGCGCGAAAGTGGCGATCCTCGGCGGCGGCCCCGCGGGGTTGTGCGCGGCCTACGAACTGGGCAAGGCCGGATACGACGTGACCGTGCTCGAAGCCAGGAAGCGAGCGGGCGGGCGGGTGTGGTCGGTGCGCAACGGCACCACCGAAACCGATCTCAACGGCGAAACCCAGAGCTGTACCTTCGCCGACGGGCACTACTTCAATCTGGGCGCCACGCGAATTCCGCAGGGCCACATCACCCTCGACTACTGTCGCGAACTCGGTGTCGAGATCCAGCCGTTCGGCAATCAGAACGCGTCCACCTTGGTCAACTATCAGAGCGGCACCTCGATCTCCGGGCAGTCGGTGCAGTACCGCGCCGCCAAGGCCGACATGTACGGCTACATGTCCGAGCTGCTGCAGAAGGCCGCGACGCGGGGCGCACTCGACGACGTGCTCTCCGGCGCCGACAAGGAAGCGCTGTCGTCGTTCCTGCGCGATTTCGGCGACCTCTCCAGTGACGGCCGCTATCTCGGCTCGACGCGGCGCGGCTACACCGCCGAACCCGGCGCGGGTCTGAACTTCGGCGAACAGCCGAAGCCGTTCCCGATGTCCGACACGATCCGCAGCGGTCTCGGCCGCAACTTCAGTTTCGAATTCGGCTACGACCAGGCCATGATGATGATGACCCCGGTCGGTGGCATGGACCGCATCTACGCCGCCTTCCAGCGCGAGATCGGCACGCAGCGCCTCCATTTCGGCGCCGAGGTGTCGGCGATGAAGAACACCCCCGAGGGTGTGCGGATCGAATACACCCAGGACGGCGCGCGCAAGTCCCTCGACGCCGACTACTGCATCTGCACGCTGCCGCCTCATCTCGTCGGCCGACTGGCCAACAACCTGCCCGCCGACGTGCTCACCGCGCTGAAAGCGGCGATCCCGGTGTCCTCGGGCAAGCTCGGCATCGAGTACTCGCGCCGCTGGTGGGAGCTCGACGACCGGATCTACGGCGGCGCGAGCAATACCGACAAGGACATCGCGCAGATCATGTTCCCCTACGACCACTACAACGGTGACCGTGGCGTGGTGGTCGGCTACTACAACACCGGCAAACGTCATCAGGCCTTCGAATCGCTCACCCACCGGCAACGTCTGGCGAAGGCTGTCGACGAGGGCGCGGCGATTCACGGCGACAAGTACCGCGCCGACATCGCCTCGTCGTTCTCCGGCAGCTGGCGGCGGACCGAGTACTCCGAGGGCGCGTGGGTCGGGTGGTCGGGCAGCAGCTCCCACGGCGGCGAGGCCACCCCCGAATACGCGAAGCTCCTTGCCCCCGTGGAGCGCATCTACTTCGCCGGGGACCACCTGTCCAACGCGATCGCCTGGCAGCACGGCGCCTTCACCTCCGCCCGCGACGTGGTGACCGCCCTGCACGCTCGCGTCGCCGCCTGAATCTCTCACCCCGACAAGGAGTATCGACCATGAAGACGACGATCACCCTGGCCGTGACGGCCCTCGCGGCGCTGACCCTCACCTCCTGCTCGGCCGACCCGGCCGAGTCGAAGCCGTCCGCTGCGCCGAGTACCTCGGTTCTCGAAGCGGGACAGGCGAATCCGATGATCGCCCAAGGCGTGACGATCGCTGCCGACGCCACCGTCTACAAGACCAGCGGCCTCGGCCCCACCGCCACCAACAAGGCCGCCCCCACCGGCAGCCCCGAATCCTTCATCGACACCCAGCAGTTCGCGGACGCGAAGCTGCCGGCCGGTGTCACCGTCACCGAGGCACAGGGCATGTCGGTGCTGGCCAGAATCCGGGAGAACCTCGAAGCTCAGGGCCTGACCCTGGACGACGTCATCACCATGCGCGTGTTCCTCGACAACGCCCCCGGCACCGACCGTGCCGACTACGCCGGCTGGAACCGCGCCTACCGGCAGTTCTTCGCCAATACGAACCTCACCACCGGCGACACCGAGCTGGTCCCCCTCGGCAGCGCCGCCCCGGCCGCACCCCTGGTCCGCAACGCGGCACGACCGAGCCGCTTCGCCCTGGAAGTGGCGAGTCTGCCGGTGGCGGGGTGGCTGGTCGAAGTCGAAGTCGACGCTGTGTACCCGGCCCGTAAGTGAGCCGGCTCGCCTGACGAATTCCCTGGTCAAGGTCGCGTCCAGCCGGTGCGATAACTCACGTTCTCGCCAGCCTGTGGCACTGAGTGCCAGCCCGGGTGAAATAATCCCCGGGACAGCCAGGGCAATGCGATGTTGGGAGTTCTCCAGTGGAGTTGATCGGTGTAATCGGAGGCGGCACGATGGGCGCGGGGATCGCGGAGGTGTGCGCCAAGGCGGGCAGCTCGGTGCTCGTGCTCGAGACGAAGCCGGAGTTCGCCGAGGCGGCACAGAACCGGATCGCCACCTCGATCGGCCGTGCCGTGACCAAGGGCAAGATCACCCAGGACGAGGCCGACGCGGTGCTCGCGCGGGTGCGCGTCACCCTGGACATGGACGAGTTCGCCGATCGTGACCTGGTGATCGAGGCGGCGCCGGAGATCGAGGCGCTCAAGTACGAGATCTTCGGCAAGCTGGACAAGATCGTCAAGCCCGAGGGCATCCTCGCCACCAACACCTCCTCGATCCCCGTGATCAAGGTGGCCGGGGCGACCGAGCGGCCCGAGCGGGTCGTGGGCGTGCACTTCTTCAACCCCGTGCCGGTGATGCCGCTGGTCGAGATCATCTCGACCCTGGTAACCGCGCCGGAAGCGGCCGTGGCCGTCACCGACTACGTGAAGAACACCCTCGGCAAGATGGCTGTGCAGGCCGGTGACCGCTCCGGGTTCATCGTCAACGCGCTGCTCATCCCCTACCTGTGTTCGGCGATCCGGATGCTCGAGTCGGGCTACGCCACCGCCGAGGACATCGACGCGGCGATGAAGGGCGGCTGCGGCTACCCGATGGGCCCGCTGACGCTGCTCGACACCGTCGGCCTCGACATCGCCCTCGCGGCGTCGGAGTCGCTCTACGCGGAGTTCGCCGAGCCGCACCTCGCCCCGCCCGCGCTGCTGCGCCGGATGGTGGACGCGGGCCGACTGGGCCGCAAGACCGGACGCGGGTTCTACGACTACGCGAAGTAACGCTGATTCCCGCAGGAGCCAGGTGCTCCTGCGGGAACCTCGGCAGCGGCACGACCCCGACAGACCCTCTGCCCGATCGATGCTCCCCTAGCATACGCAGAAACTGCACCCCGACTCGCAGTCGTGTTAGATTGTGGTCGATCCACTTGGAGGGGGAGTACTAATGGGCATACAGTTGTTGGGGCCGCTCGAAATTTCTATTAACGGCCATTCAATCGTGCCAAGCGCCAATAAACCACGTCAGGTACTGGCTTTGCTAGCCATTCGATGCGGTCAAGTCGTTCCTGTTTCAACACTGATAACCGAACTATGGAATGAAAGACCGCCGCGTAGCGCTGCAACCACATTGCAGACATATATTCTCCATCTGCGCTCTCACATAACGGCGGCGAGCTCGGATTCATCAGAGATCTCCGCCAAACACTACTTGGTTACTGATGTCGGCGGCTACAAGCTGTCCCCAAATGTGGGGGCTTCCGATCATGACAGCTTCCACACCCTCACGGCGCGCGCCTTCGCGATGCGCGAGGAAAAGAACTATGAAGGCGCGTCCGCACTTTTCTCCAGAGCACTGCACCTATGGCGCGGACCTGCTTTTGTTGATATCCGAACGGGCCCGGTTCTCGATGTAGAAATAGTCGGACTGGAAGAGAAGCGACGCTACGTCCTCGAATGTCGGATCGACTCCGAACTCAGGCTGGGACGACACAGCAGCCTTCTGCACGAATTGAGCCAAATCGTCGCAGACCAGCCAGGAGACGAGAAGTTCTGTGGACAATTCATGCTTGCATTGTATCGATCCGGTTCTGCCCGACGCGCTCTGGAAGCCTTTCAACGCCTCCGACAGATGCTGGTTCTCGAGATGGGGATCGAGCCGTCGATTTTCCTGCGGCGACTTCATCAGGCAATCCTGGTCGACGATCCATGCCTCGGCCATACAGCTGACTATGACGTTCCCATATGGCTGGCCAGCTGATACAAGACTGACGTAGTTCTCGTTCAAACATGAGGTGACGCCCGGTCGAATCGAAATAATCGATCCGACGGGCGCTCCCTTCATAGCCTCTCGATTCTGTAAGCAGATCGAATAAGGTTCCATCAATCTCCTGGGCAAGACTTTCGACTGGCCGGCCATTCAGCTTCATCCAAGCTGGGAATTCACTATGTCGATCAATTCTTGGGGCGTCCTGACATCCAGCAAATACTCCTCGGCGATCACGATACCGAACTCGCGCTGAATTCGCGAAGCGGTCTCGATGACGGCGAGCGAATCATAACCCAAATACTCAAACTCAACGTTGCCGATATCGCCGCTCAGCTCCATCAGGTCACCCTCGCCCGCGCATTCAACGAGGATCTTGCGCAATTCTTCAATGTTCATATTAATATCAACTTCCCTAAGCTCGATGTTTCTAATCGGGAATAGCTCGCACTACGACCGCTGAATTGAAACCCCAGCGACCCCGGGCGAGGACGAGCGCAGCACCGACGGGCGCAGATCGCGCTGTTCCGAGGACGAGGTCGATCTGATGTTCTCCGGACGGCTCGGTGATATTTGCGATCGGCGGGATCACCGCATCCCGCATGGATAGCAGGGCGGTCACGATGTCGAGTGGCCCTGCCCCCGAAAGCAGGCGCCCGGTCAGCGGTTTCGTCGAAGTGACGGGCACGCCGTTCTCACCGAACAGCGCTACGATCGCTGCTGCCTCGTCACCGTCACGCTGGGGGACGCCCGCAGCGTCGGCGAGGACGACATCGATGTCGCCCGGCCGCAGGCCCGCGGCGGCAAGAGCAAGATCTGCCGCACGACGCAGACCGGAAGGGCGATCAGAACCCGGTGGCGGATCGAAAGTGCTGGCGTAGCCGGCAATTTCGCCGTAGGCCTTCAAAATTCCGCGGGCGCGGGCGCTCTCTGCGGACTCGACGACCAGCATGGCGCCGCCTTCGCCGGGCACGTAGCCAGCGGCGCGAACGTCGAAGGGGAGGTAGGCCCGCAATGGATCGGTTGCGGTACTGACTTCCCCGCTGGAAACCTGCGCGGCCCAGCCCCACGGGTCGAAAGCTGAGTCGACCCCGCCGGTGACGACCAACGAGGTCCCGCCTCGCACCGTGCGGCAGGCGTGCCCGATCGCGTCCAGTCCACCCGCCTGCTCGGCAACTAGCGCACTGCTCGGTCCACGCATGCCGTATCGGATGGATATTTGACCGGTATTCACCGCGTAGAACCAGGCGAATGATTCGTACACGCTGACGTGCTCGGGGCCGCGCGACCACAGCTTCTCGAACTCACGGTGCGTAAATTCGAAACCACCGCAGGCGTTTCCGGTGACCACCGCCATCTGGTAATCATCTGCCGCGGAGGTGTCGACCTTGGCATCGTCGATCGCCCACTCCGCGGCCACCAACGCCATCCGCGTCGATACATCGGTCTGCGGCAACAGTCTGCTCGGTAAATGTTCAGCCGCGTCGAAGTCGGCTACCTCGCCTGCCAACTGCGCCGCAGAGCCACTCACGTCGAACCGGGTGAGCGGTGCGATCGCTCCCCTGCCTTCGACGGCGGCTTCCCAGAAGCGCTCCGCCCCAGTTCCGTTCGGTGCGATCACACCGAATCCAGTGACCAGTGTCATGCCACCCCGCCGATCGGACTTCGCAGCACCATGGCGCTCTGGAATCCGCCGAACCCACTGCCCACGGTGAGTACGGTGGCTATCCGACGATCGCGCGCGACCAGCGGTACATAGTCCAGATCGCACTCAGGATCGGGCGCATGGAGGTTCGCGGTCGGCGGCACCACCTGATGTCGGAGAGCCAGTAACGATGCTGCGATTTCAACGGATCCGATCGCGCCGAGTGAGTGTCCAACCATCGACTTGATCGAACTCATCGGTGTCTCGTAGGCATGCTGCCCAAGACTGCGTTTAACGGCAGCGGTTTCGTGCCTATCGTTCTGCCGGGTGCCCGAGCCGTGCGCATTGACGTAATCCACTGCTGTCGGGTCGATTCTTGACTCGTCCAGCGCCGTTCGGATCGCCTCGGCCATCTCGCGGCCATCGGCTTTGAGCCCCGTCATGTGATATGCGTTGCATCTGTTCGCGTAGCCGGAGATTTCGGCATAGATCGATGCACCTCTGGCAAGGGCGGAATCGTAGGACTCGAGCACGAACATCGCCGCGCCCTCGGCGAGGACAAACCCGTTGCGTGAGTTGTCGAACGGCCGGGAGGCCCGCCCGGGATCGTCGTTGAACGAGGTAGTCGCTTTGATCGCGTCGAAGCAGGCCACTACGATGGGGGTAATAGGGCTATCCGACGCACCCGCGAGCATGACATCAGCGGACCCCTCCCGGATCAGCTGCACAGCGTGCCCGACGGAATCCAGGCCGGAGGTACACCCGTTGGAAATCATCGCAACAGGCCCCTCGGCACCGACGGTCCAGGCAACTTCCGCGGCCATCACGCTGGGAACCATGTAGTCGAACATGTGCGGTGACAGACAGGCTTCGTCGACGATCCAGTGACGACCCGAGTCCGAGAGCACCAGGTACTCCTGCTCCAGGCTGGTGGCAGCAGCTACCGCGCTTCCTAGACTTACTCCCACTCGGTGTGGGTCGAGCGCCCCGAAGTCCAGACCGCTGTCGGCGACAGCTTCTCGTGCGCAAACGACAGCGAACTGCGCAGCGCGGTCCATTCGTCGTATCTCTTTCGGCGACAGACCTTCTGCAGCCGCGTCGAAGTCCACCTCGCCGGCTACCTGAGACCTGTACGGCGCGGGATCGAAGAAGGAAATTCGGCGGGTCGCTGTACGCCCGGCGGACAGCAGGCTCCAGAACTCCGTCTGGCCGCTTCCGCCAGGTGCGCGGACACCGAGCCCGGTGACGACAACACGTCGGCTCACCGAGTACTGCCGGAGAGTTGAATTGAGCTTCACGCGGCCCAACCCCAACCGAACGAGTACCCAAGAACGAAGACCAGCAGTGTCAACGTCCCCACCCCGTAGGATGCGAACCCGGCCTTCCTCGCCACAGCCCAATTCTGTTGCACCACGCCGGACCACAACAGCAACCCTTGCACCGCCAGAAAAGGCAGAAATACGAGTACCATCGACCAGCGAAAACCGGCCTCGCGGCACAGCATGACAAGTAATCCGGCGCTGACAACGCACACGCTCAGCAGTTCGGCCCGTACCCCTTCGGGGCCGGCAACCACCGCCGTGGTGTTTCGGCCGGCGGCACGATCGCCGTCGACGTCACCCGCGTTGGAAACGGCAGGAATCGTCATCAACCAGATACCCTGCAGCAGCGTCAGATACACCACGAGCGCGGTTACACGACCGGTGATAGCCCAGTACGGCAGCAGCGTTGCGGACACCTGCCCCACGAACATCACAGCCTCACAGCCGAACGGCCTGGCACTGATCCGGACGCCCCAGTTGTACTGGACCAGAATCATCTGGACCGCCACGAAGAGGATGATGCCTGCCACCGGCACACGCCAGCCAAGTGTGCCGATGCCGACGAATCCGGTCATCAGGCCTAGAAACCAGGCCGTGGTGGCGAAAGTGACCGCCTGAGGTTCGGTGAGCATCCCCAACAGCAAGGGTTTGGTTCTGACATCGCGCGAAAGGTATTCACCTGAGTAATTCGCGGCATCACTGCCGTCCCGGAAGCCGACAACATCGTCAGCGGCGGCGGAGCTGGCGACACTGAAGATCGACGCGACAATGAAACAAACCAACGCGATCCGGGTCTCAGAGGAATCGAGGTGCCCCTCGCACCACAACACCATGGATACCAGAATCCACAGATAGAAATGTTGATAAGCGGAGACCTTGGACAACCGTACGTACGCGACTAGTTTCTCCGTCGTCTTAGCACTCATGGGACTCGTTTTCATCTGCCGATAATCCTTGTCATCCGGTCCATGTTCATGAACCAATTCCTTGCAGCTCTGCCGAGACCGTACGTAGCTCGAAATGAATCGCATGCCAGAGTGTGTGGTAGCTGCGACACCGCGGCGACGCCACGTAGTCGTGGTTGCCCTCGGTGATCATCCGAACTGCGTAATCAAACATCCTTTGGTAGTGCTGCCACAGTGGCCAGATTTCTACTATTCCGCGCAAAAGACCCGCGACGCCGAGATGAAAATCCAGAACGGCCTGCGCGCTCACTGCCGATCGCGCGCGCTGGAACTCGCTGACAGCGATTTTACAAGCAGGGTCGACAATTTCGAATTCTGTCAGCAACTCAGGGATTCGGTCGCGAACTACCCCGGTCGCCCCGGCAAGGAAGTCGGTCAGTGCTGTTGTCGCAGCCGCACGGCCGGTCGGCGTCAGTACCAACACGTCCTGCCCCAGTAATGACTGCACGGCGAAGCACTCGCCACCAGCGTCGAACAGCGCCGCCGGATCGAAATCCTCGATGTCGACGAACTCCGCGACATCTGCCAACGGGATCATGCCGAGAACACTCACGAAGCGCAGCAATCGCAGGTCGGTGATGGAGTGTGGCGCGGTCACAGGTAATCCTCTCGATGGGCGGCTTCGACGAGGAGGCGAACCCGGATATACGGGACCTGTACCTCATCTGCCGGCACGACGTACTCGGTCGGGTGGGCGGGTAGAACCGCACGCCATCGCTGCATAGGCGGGCCTTCGGAACAGAGGAATGCCACCCGGCCGCCAACGGCCGTCCGCTGCTCGGCGAGATCGGTGTCGGTCGTCGCCACAACGATTTCTGGACCGGCCGAGATTCCCAGCGCAAGGTCGTTCGTTCGCAGGATCTCCGCGCCCCGTGCTTCGATCTCCCTCAACGATCCGACGATCGCTGTACGGGTATGCGCGCCGTCGAGGATGGCATGCGGGAAGTCGTCGGTCCCGGCGACCTCGGTCTCGATATCGCCGAGCCACACCTCGCCGGTGGTTCCGAACACTGTCACGCGAGCTCCGGTCGCAGATTCCAACCACTGCAGGTCGTTGAAAGTGACGCCGACCACGGCTGGGATACCCAGTTCGCGCGCCACCACCGCCGCATGCGACGACGCTCCACCTGTCAGGGTGACGAGTGCGACCGAGGAAACCATGGCCGGGAAATCACGCGGCTCCGTGGTTTCGCGAAGTAGGACGATGTCCTCACCCACGCATACCGCCGCCTCGGCCATATCCACTACGACGATGCCGCTCGCGACACCATTGGACGCGGGAATCCCGGTCCCGAGTAGCCGCCCCCCGCCCCTATACGTCCGTGCCGAGGTACTACTGAAAAGTGCGTCAGCCGACAGCCGACGAAACATCTCATCCGTTTCGATCATTCCGGACCGCCAGCTGTCGATCGCGATGGCGTTGGTGACCTGAGCATCCCCTACCGCCGGTCGAACTTGAACGAGCCACAAAACGTTCCGTTCCACAACGAACTCGATCTCGACCATGCGGGTCAGGTTCTGATGCAGCCTCTCGACCAGATGCTCCAACTCGGCGAACACCGCCACATCCGCGGCCTGGAGGGTCGACACATCGAGCGGCGTCACGGTGCCTGACACGATTCCCTCGCCTGTCGATCGCTCAACATACTCGCCGGTCATTCGCCGCTCACCGGTCAGCGGGTCATGACTGAAGACAACACCGCTGCCCGACGTCAACTGCGCCGTGCCATGGATCATGGCCTGAATGACCACGCACGGGCCCGCAGCATCCGGGATGGCGTGACGATCTCGATAAGAGCGCGCTCGCACGCTGCCCCAGGAAGCCACCACAGCCTCTACTGCCATCGCCAACTGCTCGGCTGGATCGAGCGGAAACACGATGCCCGTCGATGTCTCGAATAGTGCCCGCATGCTCGCGACCTGGCTGGGCCCGTCTTCTGACGAAGCCGAAGCCGCGTGCACCAGCAATGGGTCGACTCCTCCGACCAGGACGCAAAAGTCTCTGGTTGCCTTGATGAGCGCGTCGAAGGCCGCCTGAGTACTGCCAAGGCGCGCTTCGAGCGCCGAAAGATTCGTCTCCGTCAGGCCGACGCACAAAACCGTATCCATCATCCCGGGCATACTCCGCTGACCGCTCGAACGGACCGCGAAAGACACAGAATCAGACGGAATACCCTGTTGCCCAGCAGCTTCGGTGGCAATGGCGGTCGCGAACTCGGTAACTCGTGTACGGAGGTCCTCGACTGCAGCGACTCCGTCTCGATCGAGGACACGAAAGGCCGGAACCGGATATCCGGCGGCCCGAAGGAACTCCAGGAAATATCCCTTCGAGCCATGTGTGCGATCAGGCTCCGGCCAGAACCGATGTACTGTCACGCCTGCAGCACCTCCTGCTCGGCATGGAAGACCGACCGTTCGCCGATGAACAGGAATCTGCCCTTCGTCCTGCCGCTCGCCAACCCGCTCCAGATCTCGGCGCGTTTCGGTTTCCCGCTGGTGGTCCTCGCGATCGCCCGGGGTGCGACAACGACTACTGCCGCGTGGTCGGCTGACAGGCCGTTCTTGATCAGCGCCTCGCAGATGGCCGGGACTGCGGACTCGTGAACCTTCTGTTGGATCACCAGCAGCGTCATCGGCCTGCCGAAGCCGCTGAGATCTCGGAGCACTACGGTGACCTTCGCCTGGGTGAGACCGACCCTGGTGGCTACCAACACCTCGATATCTTCAGCAGTGACGAATCCACCGTTCACCTTCACTGAGTTGCCGACCCGGCCCAGAACATAGAGCTCACCCTTCCACTTCAGACCGAGGTCGCCGGTGGCATACGACATCGACTCGGTAGCGGGCTTTCCCAGGTAGCCGGCGAACAGGGCCGGACTCTGCACCACGATCTCGCCCACACAACGATCAGGGAGCACGGAACCTGCGGCATCCACGATCCGAGAACGCATTTCGGGTAGGTCGGCGCCACAGGAGACTACATACAGGGAGTCACCCGAAATGTCCGAATTAGGTAGCGGGTCAGTCAGTGAATACTCGCCGCGAATCCGCACCGGCTGTCCAGACCCCGACGGCTCATCATCGATGGCAATCGCATTCAAGACACTGTCCAGACGAGCGGTAGTCACCCCGAGCGTCGTCTCAGCCATCCCGTATCCCGGCTTGAGCACGTTGCACCCGAATCCGTACGGTGCCAACATCTCGTAGAACTGGCGCATAGCGTGGAAATTGATCCGGTCCGACCCGATAATCAAGGTGCGCCAATTCGAGAAGTCGTATCCTGCAAGCATTTCCGGCTTCAGAACCTGAATAACACGTTCGACCGCAAAGTTGGGGATGGCCGAGTGATTAACTCCCTTCTCGGAAAAGAGGCTCAGCCATTCGAGCGGGCGGCGCACGAACACTTCCGGCGGCATGAACCATCCATCGGTCCGGAAACATGCCGCGAACATGAACATGCCGATCAGCCCCATGTCGTGATGCATCGGCAACCAGGAACCGAAGCTGTAGCCCACGCGCCCGCCACGATGGAATATCGACTTCACGATGGTCATGTAGCGCTGCACGGCATCGGCGGTCAACACGACTCCACGAGGCGCCGACGTCGACCCGGACGTAAATTGGATAACAGCGGTTTCCGAGCCTGTGTTCGGCGCGAACGCACCCGCAAATCCGCTTTCAGGTACAGGTGTTTCGGAGGCCAGCGGGATCAGACCGAGCGAGCGGATCGATTCGTCGAGCAGGTCCAGGGTCCCTGCCGTCGCGACCACCAACCGTGGGGCGAGAGTCCGCAGCATCGGCACCACATGACTACCGCAGAATTGCCTGCCACCGATCCCGGGGGACGGAAGGGCCGTCGGGACGGCACCAATGGCAATTGCACCGAAGAAGTAGTTGAAGAAGTCGAACCCGGTCGGAAGTACCAGCGCTACCCGATCGCCTCGCGTGACACCTGCGTCAGTTAGTAGCTCTGCCGCACCGCTGACGGAGCGTGCCAGCTCGTCGAAGCTCGCGTCACCCCACTTACCTTGGGAATAAAAGTGCATTGTCCCGTCATCGTCATCGCCCATCCAGTCGATCAAACTCATCCTTCGTCCTCCGACGACAATCGGACTGCATGTGAAGGACCTACACTGTCAAGCATTCTTCCCTCGACATTCCAACTGGATCAGTTCGACAAGATCAGCAATGGTGACAACATCTTGTATCCGCGGGTTGTCGATCAGTTGTATCTCCAAGCTGTCCTCGACTCGCGACATTGCTTCCATCAGGGTCAAAGAATCGACATTGAGATCGTCACGTATCGAATCTTCCAACTTCAGATCAATACGCGGACGATGCTCGGCGATCCAGTCCTCCAGTAATCGCACGACTGCTGCCGGGTCATCGACGACGCCGGCATTGATATCACTCGACAATTTTTACCTCCGCCGTACTACCATTCACCTGCACCTTTTGCCCCACGACTATTTCCCTCGCAATCGGGTGTGAAACAACCGCTGGTATACCCATCTCGCGACAGATAATCGCGACATGGGAATACTGGCTGCCGCGTGCGGTCACCACAGCACCCAGAAAAGGCAACAGTGGCATGATGTTCGCGTCCGCGCTCTCACACACCAAAACGGACCCTGCCGCTACCGAAATGTCTTCGAGGCCAATTACTGTCCCGGTGTGCATACCGCCGGAAACGCCGCGAGCGGTACGTTTCGGCTGTATCTGCGCGTCCAGATCCGACGAAAAGTCTAGATAATCCGGAGCTTCGAAATCGATACTATTGAAACACGAGACACGACGCGCGTCGATCTCTGCGGCATCCGGCAGATCACCCCGCAGTTCCTCGATGGACACATACGGAAGCCTCAGAGGATCAAGGTCACGCATCCTCGCAATATGCGGGACAAATAGCCGGTAGGCGTGTAGCAGTCGCATCGCCAGCGACTTGCTGCGCTCTCGCAACGACATGACGTCGCCGAGGAAAAGCACGCTGCTGTCGATGATCTTGCCGCGTATACCCGTATTCATGTCGACCAACGCCTGCCGTGGGGTGATGTGGGAACCTCGTCCGGAGCGGGAGTCGCTGCGACCGACAGGTTGAATAACGAAGTCAGACCACGGCTCGACAGAGTCCATTATTTCGTAGAATCCGTAATCGAGGAATTCCGCCGGCCCATCCCCGATCGAAGTCAGCCCGATCAATCCGGTCCAGGGAAGCTCCGCCGGCTCCTTGAACCAGTTAACCAAGCTCAGGCTCTTCGGATCGAGCCGTTCGATCACCCGGTTCTGAGCGACTTCCGCAACGATGGATCCCGACGTGCCAACGATGTGTAGATACCATGCGCGCTCCAGGAGCCGACTACCTTCCGACGCCAGCTCTCCAAGACGCCAGTCCTGGCCGAGCCGGATTACCGAACGGACGAGTCTCTCGAACTGAAAAACCTGTTGTTCCAACTCGATGACGCGCGGCCGGAGTGTGACCAGTTCGTTGGCCATCTTCACCGTCGAAAGATTCCGAGCAATCGAACTCCGACGCGCACCGATCGGAGACGGGGGCGGCGGTATACCCTCGAAATACGCATCGGTTACGTCCTGCGGTCCGATGAGGTTCACGCCGTCTGCGATAAGACAGTACGCAGTCAGGTTGTGGTATGGCCGACAGTAGAAGTAGCCGGTGAAGACATAGTCTGCCCCCTTCGACCACACTGGATTGTTCAATATCCGATCCACGAATCGTCGAGTGCCGCGCTCCATCGGCGATCCGATGAGCGACCAGGATAGCGGCGAGAGCCGCTCCGGGGCAATTTCTCCGAAATTTCCGGCCGAATATATCTGCAGCTTTTGATGCGGAAAGGTATCCACCCTGCAGTACGGACGATAAGCGGTCATCGCGCCAATCCCCCCGTCTCGAAAGAAACCCCACCATCACGCAGCACTCGCCCGGTCTCAAAAATATAGTCGGGCCGACTCTCCAATGCCAGATCGCCGAGGTGGGTGAGGATATCACGCCCGAAAGTCATCAACGGCCGCGAATACTCAGAGAGTTCTTCATAAACGCCAAGTCGCCGCGCTGCGATGCGCTGCAGCCACGTCGGAACCCTAGCGTCCACCAGACGCGGAAATATCCCCCACGGACGACTGAGCTGTTCCAGAACGTAACACAGATCCGGCAATTCCGGATCGAAATAGGTTGCCGTGATACCGTACTCTCCGCGTTTCATCATCATATTTATCGCCCGGGCCGCAATCGCTACATCCGACGCATAGATCGGAAAGCGTCCCCGGTCGACCAATGCTAGCGGGAGCCCTCGCAACACATGTGCGAGCAAGGCCGTCGGCCCACCGCTCAGCGGGATGATATCTGGCCGGGACGGCCCGAGAAGTGTCCCGAGCCGAAGAATATTGACCGGCACTCTACGCTCGTTCCTCGCGATGAGTTCGCTGCGGTACTTCGCGTACTCATACCAGTTACGAAAACTTTGGTCTCGTGACAACTCACGATTCCCGAGTTCCCCTTCCGCTCGCCCGAGCGCCAACACCGACGACACATGAACGACGCGTTCGACCGTCCCCAGTCGGGCTGCGAGATCAAAGACATGTTCTGTCCCATGAACGTGAAGCCCGACGGTCGACTCGGGATTCGTCTCCATCGACACAGATCCAAAGCACGAGATGATTGCGTCTGTGCCCCGCAGAGCGTCCATCGACGATGGACCGAGGCCGAGATTCGGCATGGTCACATCTGCCTCGAGCGCCCCATAAGCTCCGTCCGCCTCGGGATGCCTGCTCAGCGAGATCACCTCGCAGCCATCGCTCCGTAGACTCTCGACAACGGATCGCCCCAGATACCCAGTGGCTCCAACGACCGCGACCTTCACAACAATCTCCCAAACGGGTAGTCAGTACCGGGAACGGTCGTCTTCCTTGCTCTACCAAGACCGAATGTGATCCGTACGATGTCGTCCAGGCTCATCTCCGGGTACCACCCGTCGGTCAATTCGGTCAGATTTGTCGTCTCGAAGATGCGATCGATCGATACGTAGCGAAGACCGAAGAGTCGGTTCCCCTTCTCCCGGTCCCAGCGCATGTATTTCAGTACGATGTTCTCCGCAAGCCGCAGCGTGCCATCGTTCACCGCAATTAGCTTGGGCACCGAATAGACCTGGTCGCAATCCATCGCCTTCAGCACAGAGAACAGCGCCTCCAGCGTGGGCGCCCGATCACCTGCGCAGAGGTGGACCAGTCGGCCGCCTCGCCAGGGCTCGAAGTTCCGTTCCGCTCCAGCCGAGATCAGTCGTAGTAGACCTTCACCGATAATATTCCTCGGCAGAATATCCACGCGCCCCCCGGAGCGCACAGGTAGATAACGCCACTCTGCCTGCCGCAATGAAGCGACCAATTGGTAGAGGGATGATTTTCGAACTGTTTCATCGGTTATAGAGCTCCCGATGACGCCGCCGATTCGTGCGACGAGAACGGGATGGCCCGTACTCCTCGCTTCACTGATTAGTGTTTGCTCAGCATACCACTTGCTTAACTCATACACCGAGCGATCAGGATCCGCCGGATGTAGCGACTCCGCGATCAGCCCGCTCGATGTGCCCGCTACATATGTCGTGCTGGCGTACACATAAGGGACGGTTCGCCCGTGTTTCTCGCTCAGAGCCTCAGCAAGGCGCAGACCGTTGACCGCGCCGAGGTAATTGACCCGATTCATCTCCGCCTGCGATGCCGTCCAATCGACGATACCGGCCAGATTGACCACGACATCCACGTCATTACTTTGCTCGGCGTCGACATCCAAGCCCCAGAAAGGAAGTGTGACGTCCCCTATGTGCTGATCTACCACAACGTTCGGGGAATCGAGGTTGGACCGGCGTCGTCGCCGGACGATTGCTGACACGACCGCACTCTGCTCGCCGAATCCCGTGACCGCCTCCAGCAGTCCCTGGCCGACCTGACCACTGAGCCCCGCGACGATGCAGTGTCGACGAGTGTTCATCACGCGACGCGACCCGTTCGGAACTGCCATTGCCGCGCCGTTCACGAGATCCGCACCAGTCGGTCGTACAGTTCCGTCTCACCTGCGAGCATTTCCGAGACAATGCTCAGCATCATCTCATCGGTTCCAGCGCCGATCCGAGCCACTCGCACGTCATTCCAGAACTGGCCGAGTGGCGTCTCCGACAGCAGATAGCCCGCACCTCCGAAAACCTGCATCGACTCACTGATCAGGCGCTCCCCGGCCCGTGCAGCCACTAGTTTGACCCCGGCTATTCTGGACATCAGCCCGCGGTTCATCGGGCTGTGGGCGACCTCTCGTGCCAAATCGGACACCGCGGATTTCAGTGTATAAATCTCTGCCAATTGCTCTGCCATACGAAACCTCAAGTACTGATGATCTCTGAGCGCTTTGCCGAATTGCCGTCGTCGTTCTGCGTGCTCTACTGCCATGCTTAGCGCAAGTTCACATCCACGGGTCACCTGCGATGCGATCGCGAGTCGCTCAAATGTCAGTCCATAGTTCAGGCTGAGTACGCCCAAACCTTTCCTGCCGAGGAAGGCATCGTCAGGTACGAGGACATGATCGAATTCGATTGCCACCGTATCCAGGCAGTGCGTTCCCAACTTGTCGTGTTCGGCGACCACGACCGTCTCGTCCAGCGGAACAACGATGAGCGCTGTCCGGCCGGTCGGTTCACCCAACGGTTCGGCGATCTGGCACAAAGTGATTGCGAAATCTGCCACGGCTCCCAACGAAACGAACTTCTTTCGTCCGCTGATCACCCACCCGTCATCGACCTGCGTCGCGAGAGTCTTGATGGCTGACAAGTCACTGCCCCCGGTAAACTCGCTGGCGGCTATACAACCGATCTTCCGGCCGGCCATCGCCTCCGCGCGTAGCTGTGTAAGGAATTCGTTGTCGCCGAACCGATGCAGGAGTGACAGAACGGTTTCAGTGTGCAACGAGTATCCGATGCACGCGCCGGCTGGAACCTGTCTCGCGAGCTCATCACTGAGCAATATCCCGAACTCCACATCGCCCGCGATACCGGCGGACCGTTGCCGCCAACGACGTTCGATGAGGCCGGCCTCAGCCAGATTCTGTATCAGATCCCGTGGAAACCTTGTAATTCCCTCGAAGTCGGGCAAGGAACTCACGGCCGAGGATACGAGTGCTGACAAATCTTCTCTCGTCAGCACCGAGTCAGGAAGATCCCATGGGTCGTACCCCTCCAGGATTCGACGAAGTTCCCCCAGCTCCGACCGCTGACGGCTACGCTGCTTTTCGACCTGGTCAGGGCTCACTCCGTCCGGAAGCGTCACGACGAACCTGACCAACTGCCCCGCCGGATCGGGAACGAAGGTAAGTTCGGCATATTCGACACGTCCGTGGATCATCGAGCAAATCCGCAAGCAAGTCGCAGTTCCCTCCTGCCTGGACTCGATCCAGGTAGAGATGGACCCCACCGCTGACTCAGCCGAGTATCTGCCGTTGCCATCAGCCGGCCCGACTGAGCGAAAAAAGTGCGTCCACGCCGGAAGATTCCTGACATCCCCGAGGTAGGACCTCAGCGCAGCTGGGCTACAACATATTCGCACCTCTCCGATGCACTCGGTCATAAGGTGACCCCGTTCTCATCGATGCAAAAGTGATGTAGGAATGATTCCAAGATTGCGTTCAGCCTCAGCGTGAATTCGTCTCTGTACACGGCCCGACGCAACGTGTAATTCGACGCACTCTCGCTTTCCGATCTGGTCAGGACATAATCGCGTCGAGCGGTCACCATACAGCCATGGTCCGCGTCATTGAATCTCCAGGACCCGCGGTGACAGTCCATCTTCGAGGGAGGCACCGGACTGAAAAATTCGATGTCACCATCCGCGGTCCGGTAACGGGCGGTCCGCACATTTTCGACACATCCGTCACGCTCTACCGACATCGTGAACTCCTGATGTTCCGGGTCTGCATAACTCACATCCACCCGACTAATATGATCCCACACGTACTGCCACGCCTTGATATCCCAGAACAGGGTAGCGACTTCCGGTCGAGCCGCCGGGATCATAATTGCGGCAACGACATGGTCTGCGACCCCCGTCCGCTCAGTCGGCGACATATTGCTCGATCGCATCGCGGAACAGCGCGAGATTTGTGCGCAAATTTTCCGCCAGCTTTACCGCGAACTGCTCCGCATCGAGGAATACGCCATCCGGCCCCTTCGCGTCATCGCAGATTTCGAACTCGCGGTCCGCCGACACGGTGGTGAAATCCCCCGTGTCGCTGAACGTCCACCGTCCGCTCATACGTTTCACGAAGGGTGGCGGCGTTATGTGAAAGATTTCGAGTTCGAACGGCCGCCTGCAGTACCGGACGCCGCGGACAGTCTCGGGGCCACTCGGTCGCGCCACTGTCATGGTGAACTCCTGGTTGTACCTGTCGTCGTACAGCACCTCCACCCGCAACGTGTCGGGTAGCACGGTCGGCCACCGTTCGAGATCCTCGAAAGCTGAATACGTGATTTCGATCGGCGCCATGATTCGAATAGATTCAGAGATACGCATGCACAACTCACCGGCCTTGTTCCGTGAACACGCGCTGCCAGCCCTGTAAAGCAACCCGAGAGTGACCGGCCAACACGGCCGTTACTTGGTCTTCAGTAGATCCGGCGGCACCGGGTGGATAGATCTCCGCTGCCACTTCCGGCGCCAAATTCCATACATGGGTGACTTCGACCCTGGTGCCATCCGAATCTCCATCGCTCAAACGCCAAACTCCTGCGTGATGGGCGAGGAAGGCAGGGGGCTGAGGCTGGAAGAACTCGATGATGTCGGGCCGGCAATTGCGAATCGACCGCACACACAACGGGGCGTGGCCCGCGTCCGACTCAACGGTCATCATAAATTCTTGGTATTGACCATCATTGTACTGGAGGTCGATCTGTGCGACGTGCGGCAATCGTTTCGGCCAGTCCCACACTTCGAACAGTGCCTGGTAAACCGCGGCCCTCGGTGCGGCAATCACCGCTACTTCCGTACACTGGTGGTCAAATACCGAAGACGTGTCTGCGGTTATTCCCAGGTTCATATCAGTGCTTTCAATTTTCATACCGACTTCCAATCATGCAGATAATTGGGTGCCACCGAACCCTCGACGAGACTTCGATGGTAACGCTCGCGCACCCAGGCGATTGCGGCGAGTTGTGGACATGTCAGCAGCGTGGTTAATAACGTGACTAGAACAAGAATGGTATAAATCGGTGGGCTGATACCTCCAGCTTTCAATGCAATGTTCAGCGCGACCAGTTCGGTCAGCCCTCGCGTATTGAGTAGCACGCCCACCGACCAGGAATCAGCCGCGCCCAGCCCAACAGCTCTGGCTGCGCCGGCCGCGGGCAAAATCTTGGCGCCGAAGGCGACAACGCACAGCGTGAGCAACAAGACCGGACCAATCTCGCCTATCGCATTCCACTGCAGGTCGAGGCCTGTGGTCAGGAAATAGACCGGAAGCAGTAGCACCGCCACCGACCGAAACGGCATCGATAGGTGCGAATAGGGGACCCCACGTTCACGAGTGGGCGTGACCACCCCACAGAGCAGCGCACCGAAGACTGCATGCAACCCGATCGACGATGTCGCCCAGGCACAACCGAACAGCATGCACGCGATAACGGCGAACTCCCACGATCGGGAATGGGGTGCTCCGGTGATTACGCGGCGTAGCGCGACCCGTCCGACTGTCGTGATCACGCCGACGAATACGAGGAGCAACAAAGGCGCCGCACCGAGGCCGCCACCAGAATTGCCCGCGAACATGACTGCAAGGGCTGCCCAAGCAATCGCGTCGGTGACGGCTGCTGCCCGAAGACTCAGAATTCCAGGAGCCGACTCGGCAAGTCCGCGTTCGTCGAGAATTCGGGATAGCACCGGCACAGCGGTGATGGACAGCAATACACCGAGCATGAGTGGAAGTTGACTCGTTCCCCCGATACCGGGCCAATCTACGATAAGCAGTCCGAGCACGATGCCGCACACCATCGGGACAGCCGTCGAAGCCAGCACGACGACGGCAGTTCGACCAATACCCGTGCCCAACCGATGTCCACGCATTTCCTGACCGACCGTGAACATATAGCAGACCAGACCGACCTGTGCGATCGCGCCGAGCAACGCACGTGTATCCGTGGCGAATATCGCGGCGATCGGGCTGTTCGGTAGGAGCCCGAGCAACACCGGGCCGAGCAGAAGTCCCGCGACGATCTCGCCGATCACCGGTGGCTGTCCGATACGACGTACCAATACGCCGCTGACCAAGGCGAGCAGGGTCACCATGGCGAGTGCCGCGAACAGGCGCGCAGCCGGATCCGCGATCATGTGGGCTGGCGCTCAGCCGAGCTGACGGTGTGCGGGACGTCGTCTCCCGACATAGCGGAGTCGCCCTGCAGGGTCATGACCGCGCGCTCGACGTTCAACCCCGAGATCAACTTGACGAAGTCGGCGCGCTCGCCGAGTTCCCGGACTGGATCGATCAATTCCTGTGCGCGCTCCCAATACTCGCCGCGCCGACGACGGTCGTCGTAGAAGTACCGAACAAAAGACGCCACCGTCTCGAAGAACTCGCGGTACCCGTGCTCGTAGGCGGCCTGCCGCATGGTCTCGGACCCAGGATCGTGCAGAATCGCATCCACAGTGCGGGCGGCATTCACGGCACTTCGCATGGCGAGCATGACTCCAGTCGAGAACAGCGGATCGACGAAAGCCGCCGCGTCACCGACTTGGAGGTGCCCCGGGCCGCAGAAGGCCGCCGACATGTAGGACCAATCCTTAGCCGTTCGATATCCCGCGATCCGGATCGCGCCGTCGAGAAGTTCGCGCACCACGTTTGCCGTCGCCAACCTGGCTTGAAAGAACTCTTCGGGAGGCAGACCCGATTGTGCAAAGGTGTCGTTCGGCCCGACGAACCCGACGCTGCGCGATCCGTCACTGAACGGGATAACCCAGAACCAGCCGTCGGTGTGCGATTCGGTCAGGATATTGCCTTGATCAATATCATCCGGCAGCGACTTGCCACCTTGGTAGTAGGTCCAGACTGCAAGATTCTTGAGGTCTTCCAGCCACTCGATACGACCGGTCTTTCTGGCCAGGAGTTTTGACTGGCCCGAAGCATCGACCACATAGCGGGCGCGGAGCTCACGCTGGTGACCTTTGCGGCCTACCGAGTATTTGACACCGACAGCACGGCCGTCCTCGAACAGTACGTCCGATACGGTCGCTTCTTCCACTACGATCGCACCCAACTCACGAGTGTGATCGAGTAGCATCGCGTCGAATTCGGCACGCTTTACCTGATAGGCATACTCATATGGGCCGCCCTCGCCGAAGGCAACGCTCCACAATTCCCGTTCGGCGCCCCATAGCAAGCTGATACCGTACTTCTTCCGGAAGCCGGCCGCCTCGATCTTGTGCCGAACTCCTAGCTCGTCGAGCGCCGGCATAACGCCGGTCACCAGGGACTCACCGATATGATATCTGGGAAATTTCTCTCTCTCCAGGACAAGAACTCGACGTCCAGCTCTAGCCAGCAGACTTGCAACCGTACTCCCTGCAGGGCCTCCACCGATGACTATCACATCAGGCTCATCGGGAAGTTGATCGTTGCGAGAAGAGTCGCTGACGTGAAGGTTCATCTTCGGTTCCTTTCGGGTCCCTGGAAGATTCGGACAGCACGCTAGAGCAACGCTGGTCTTTGACTCGAGTCCATGGATTCGAGCGATTCTTGATCGAATATCGAGCGAGGCGGAAGATGATCGCACCGTGGAGCCCGAGACACAAGAAGTCGCGCCAGATGTGTTCGCATATGTTCAGCCGGACGGCAGTTGGTGCCTGAATAATGCGGGTATAGTGCGCGGCGGTGACGAGCTGATGCTCATCGACACGGTGGCCACTACGCGGCGGGCGCTGCGACTGCGTGCAGCAGCGGCCGAACTGTCGGTGCAACCGCCCAATATCATTGTCAATACGCATTTCCATGGTGACCATTGCTTCGGAAACCATGTCTTTCCCGAAGCTACTATCGTCGGGCACGAACGAACTCGGTCGGAAGCCAGAACAGCGGGATTACATCTCACTACGCTCTGGCCGGAAGTCGACTGGGGCGAGATTGCACTGAGACCGCCATCGGTAACGTACAACCAGCAAATGCGGGTATACGTCGGCGAATTGGAGGTCGAACTCAGGTATGCCGGACCCGCGCATTCGGCTGACGACACTGTGGTGTGGTTGCCACACCAGAAGGTCCTCTTCACCGGCGATATAGCCATGGCCGGCGTCACACCTTTTGTGCAAATGGGATCTGTGGCAGGTTCGCTCGCAGCCCTCGACAGCCTACGCGCGCTGCAGCCGGACGTAGTCGTTCCTGGCCATGGACCAGTAGGCGGGCCCGAAATACTCGATGCCACTACTGACTACCTATGTTGGCTGGAAGAACAGGCCGACATAGGGATTTCAGCGGGATTGACCGTGCTGGAACTCGCTGCACAGATCAGTCTCGGCGAGTATGCGGAACTTCGCGACTCCGAGCGGCTCGTTCCGAACTTGCACCGTGCGTACGCCGAGGCCGATGGCGCTGATCCGGGTGATCCGCTTGACCTGGGACTGATGTTCGCCGAGATGGTTCGGTACCACGGCCGCCTGCCGACCTGTCGCGCATGACATACCCCCGTTCGACGACATTTCCCCCAGCCCGTGACACTCAGTGCTAGCACCGGTGAAGCACTCCCCGGGACGCCAGGGCAATAGCGGCACCTCACGCGGGCGTGAGATTCTCCGCTCCGGGCGCCGGGAAGAAGCCGATGTCGATGTAGTGGTCGAAGTAGCGGGCGATGACCGCGGCGTCGACCGCGGGGAACTCGATCGGCAGGCCGCGGAAGGGTTCGGCGGGGGCCGATTCCACGCCGGTGAGCACCGACGCCGGATTCGCCTTGGCGAGCGCGGCCGCGTAGTTGCCGCTCAGTGCCGAAGCCCGCGCCAGGATGGGGTCCGCGTCCCGGCGTTCGGCCGCGGTGGAGAGCTGGAGGCCGAATTCCATCGGGTCGATGAAGTCGAAACGGTATCCGCGACTGCGGATCTCCTCGTAGACGACCTGCAGCGGCACCTGCGCACCGGAGGCCCGGAAGATATTGCCGATGGCCGCCGCCTGGCGGGACCGGCTGACGATTCCCGCCGCGACATGGTCGACCGGGGCCATCTCGATGGCGATCGCGCGCACATCGACCGCCACCCCGAGCACCAGCATGGACCGCAACATCGTCCACCAGGCGTCCTCGGCGGGGGCGACGCCCGTGCGGGAGTCGCCGGTGATCAAGCCGGGGCGGTAGACGGCGATGGGAACGCCACGCTCGATCGCGGCGTGCACGAGCTGCTCGGCGACCCACTTGGTCATCGCGTAACCGGGCAGACCGGCGGGCACCCCGTTGTCCTGCGGGACCCCCGCCAGCACCGACAGGGTCGACACATAGTGGATCGGCTTGACCCTGGTGGTGGTGGCCAGGCGCAACACCTCGGTGGTGCCGCAGACATTGGCCGCTCGCATCCGCGCGTACGGTTCGAGGTGGTTCACCAGCGCGCCGTTGTGGTAGATCGCGTCGGCCCTGGCAGCGAGTTCGGCGAAGCGCAGTGGGTCCATGCCGAGGTTCGGCTGCGCGAGATCGCCGGGGACGCCGACGATCCGGTCGCGATAGGGCCGCAGGTCGATGTGGTATTTCGCGGCGGTGGAGACGACGCGATCCACCGCGCCCGCGTCATCGGTGGCGCGGACCAGGCAGTGGACGGTCGCCGACGTCTGTTCGAGGAGTTCGCGCAGCAGGAAGCTGCCGAGGAACCCGGTGGCGCCGGTGAGCAGCAGCGTGGCCGGTGCGCCGGTGCGCTGGGGCGCGCAGCCGGTGAGGTCGATCGACGGGTCGAGGATCGCGTCCACGGCCGGATCGGGACCGGCGGCCGAGGCCGACGACTCGTCGCGCAACGCCAGTGCCAGGTCGCTGACCAGCGGATAGCTGAACAACAGGCGCAGCGGCACCTCGATGCCCAGTTGCTCGGCGAGAGTGGCGCGCACCCGGATCGCCGCGAGCGAGGTGCCGCCGAGGACGAAGAAGTCGTCGTCACGGCCGACCCGGTCGAGATCGAGCGCTCCGGCGATCGCCGAGGCGACGATCTGCTCGTCGGCGGTGGCCGGAGCCTGGTATTCGCGAATCTCCACGGCGGGCGCGGGCAGCGCCTTGCGGTCGAGCTTGCCGGTGGCCCCGAGCGGGAACTCGTCGAGCACCAGCAGACGGTGCGGAATCATGTACGGGGGCAACAGGGTTCGAATGGTCGCCAGCACCTCGGCGGTGTCGACCGATGCGTCGAGGGGTGTCACGTAGCCGACCAGCTGTTCGTGATGCACCGCGACCGCCGCCCCCGCGACCGCCGGATGCGTGCGCAGCGCCGCCTCGATCTCGCCGGGTTCGATGCGCAGGCCGTGCAGTTTGAGCTGAACGTCGGTGCGGCCCAGGTAGGTCAGATCACCGGACGGGAGTCTGCGCACCAGATCGCCGGTGCGGTACATGCGCTCACCGACGGGACCGTACGGGTCGGCGACGAATCGCTCCATCGTCTTGTCGGGGCTGCCGAGGTAGCCGCGGGCCAGCTGCGCGCCGGCCAGGTACAGCTCGCCGGGCGTGCCGACGGGCACCGGCCGCAGCCGCGCGTCGAGCACGTAGGCGCGAGAATTCCAGTGCGGCAAGCCGATCGGAACGATGCCGTCGCCCACCTCGGTCACATCGGCGCCGGTGATCGACACGGTGGCCTCGGTGGGACCGTACAGATTGTGCAGTCGACCCGCGGTGACGGTGGTGAAGCGTTCGATGGTGGCATTCGGCAGCGCCTCACCGCCGACCCACACCGCGCGCAGCGAACGCAGGGCGCCGGTGGGCGCGGCATCCAGCAGCATCTGCAGGACCGAGGGCACGATGGTCGTGCCGGTCACACGATGGCGGGCAACGAGTTCGGCGAGGTAGGCGGGATCGGTGAGCCCCTGCGTGGCGGCCACGACCATGTGCGCACCGGCGCGCAACGGGGAAGCGAACCCGATCATCGAGGCATCGAAGGTGAACGGAATCGACTGCAGGACAGTGTCGGACTCCCCCACCCCGTATTCGCCGACCATGAACGCGGCCTGGTTGACGATCGCCGAATGCGGCACGCCGACGCCCTTCGGCTTGCCCGTCGAACCGGACGTGAAGATCACATACGCCAGGTCGAGGGTGTGCAGTGGGCGCAGCCGGTCGGCGTCGGTCAGCCAGGCGTCCGAGAGGTGCGACAGTGCCACCCGGTCCACGGTGACGACCGGCAGGCCGTCGGCCGCGATCGCGTCGCCGGTGGTGGTCAGCAGGCAGACCGGCCGTGCGGCGGCGAGGATGTCGGCGCGGCGCTCGGCGGGCGAATCGGGATCGAGCGGCACATAGGCGCCACCGGCCGCGAACACGGCGTACATGGCGACGACGAGATCGATCGACGGCCGAATCGCCACGCCCACCGTGCTTCCGGGGCCGACACCGTCGGCGACGAGCAGCCGGGCCAGCCGGTTGACCCGGCCGGCCAGCTCGCCGTAGGTCACCGTGACCTCGCCGAAAGTGACCGCGGGTGCGTCCGGACGGTGCTGGGCGCGGGCCTGGAACTCGTCGAGCAACGTCGCGTCGGGGACGAGCCGGAGCTCGCCCGAGGGCTCGGTCAGCTCGGCTTCGGTCAGGACCGGCAGGTCGCCGACGGGCCGGTGCGGGGCGGCGACCGCCGCGGCCAGCAGCCCGGACAGGCGGGCACCGAGCCTGGCCATGGTCGAGGCGTCGAACAGGTCGGTGGCGTAGCGCCAGGAGCAGCGCAGACCGGCGGGTCCGTCACTGTCCTCGAGCGGAACAACGGTGAGCTGGAGATCCACCGGTGCCGCTTCCTCGCCCAGATCCACCGCCGACACCGTCAGCTCGGGCAGTTCGAGGCGCGTGGCGCCGAAGTTCTGGAACGACAGCGCCACCTGGTACAGCGGGTGGTGCGCCTGGGTGCGCGGCGGATCCAGTTCGGCGACAAGGCGTTCGAACGGCACATCGGCGTGGGCGAAGGCGGCCAGATCGATATCGCGAACCCGATCGAGCAGGGACGCGAAGGATTCGGCGGCGTCGACGCGGGTGCGCAACACGATGGTGTTGACGAACATGCCGACGAGATCGTCGAGCTCGGGCTCGCCACGGCCCGCGACCGGCGCGCCGACGGTGACGTCCTCAGTACCGGCGACCCGCGCCAGCAGCACCGACAGCGCCGCCCGCACCACCATGAACAGCGAGGCATTGTGTTCGCGCGCCAGGGTTTCCAGCGCGGCATGCACCTCGGCGGACACCGCGAAATCCTGGGCGGCGCCGCGAGTGCCCGCCACCGGCGGACGCGGCCGGTCGGTGGGCAGCTCGAGCAGGGCCGGGGCACCGGCGAGCGCGGTGCGCCAGAACCCGAGCTGTTCGGCCAGCAGCGAGCCGGCATCGTCTGCCGCGCCGAGCATTTCCTGCTGCCAGAGCGTGTAGTCCGCGTACTGCACGGGCAACGGCGCCCAGCCGGGCGCCGCACCGGCGGCGCGGGCGGCGTAGGCGGTCATCAGGTCGCGCGTCAGCGGGCCGAGCGAGAAGCCGTCGGTGGCGATGTGGTGCACGACCACCGCCAGCACATGGTCGGTCGCGGAGAGCCGGAAGACGGCCGCGCGCACGGGAACTCGACGGCACACATCGAATCCGCCGAACGTCAGCCTGGCCAGTGCGCCCGGCAGATCGGCTTCCGCGATCGGGTCGACCACCACGTCGAGGCCGGCCTGCGCCAGGGGCAGCACCTGCTGGAAGCCCGCGCCCTCGTGCTCGGGATACACCGTGCGCAGCACCTCGTGGCGTTCGAGCACGTCGTCGAGTGCGGCGGTGAGCGCGACGGTATCGAGCGGGCCGGTCAGCCGCAGCGCGACCGGGATGTTGTAGGCGCTGGAGTCGGGATCCAGCCGCGCCATGAACCACATGCGCTGCTGGGCCAGCGACAGCGGGACGTGCGCACCACGTTCGCGGCGGGTCAGCGGCACCCGCGCCGACGCGGCACCGACCAGCGCGTCGAGCGCACCGGCCAGCTCGGCCACCGTGCCGTGCTCGAACACGGTGCGGGCCGGTACCCGCACACCCACCGCGGCACCGACCCGGCCGGCCAGCTGGGTGGCGAGCAGCGAATTGCCACCGAGGGCGAAGAAGTCGTCGCCGCGCCCGATCGGGTCGGCGCCGAGCAGTTCGGCGAAGACCGCGGCCACGGTGCGTTCGGTGTCACCGCGCGGCTCCTCGAACTCGCGGGCGGTGAGTTCCGGCGCGGGCAGTGCCCGGTGATCGAGCTTGCCGACCGGCGTCAACGGCACCTCGTCGAGCACCACGATCGCGGCGGGCACCGCGTGCTGGGGCAGGTGCCGCTCGGCCAGCCGGGTGAGTGCCGCCGTGTCGATCGTGGCACCCGGGGCCGCGACGAGGTAGGAGACGAGCGCGCTCTCCCCGCTGGGCAGCGTCCGGATCAGCGTGGCGGCGAAGCGCACCGCGTCGTCGGCGGCGAACAGCGCGTCGATCTCGCCGAGTTCGATGCGGAAACCACGTAGCTTCACCTGCGCGTCGGTGCGCCCGAGGAATTTCAGGCCGACCCCGCCGGGCACGGGAACCCACTGCACCAGGTCACCGGTGCGATAGAGCCTGCCGCGACCGAGCGGGTCGGCGACGAATCTGCTCGCGGTGAGCCCGGCGCGATCGTGGTAGCCGCGGGCCAGACCCTCGCCGGTGAGATACAGCTCGCCGGGCACCCGATCCGGAACCGGGCGCAGGCGGGCGTCGAGGACCAGTGCCGTCATCCCGGGGATCGTGTCGCCCATGGTGATCACGTCGTCGGCGGTCAGCCGATCGCTCATCGCGCAGACGATGGTGGTCTCGGTCGGGCCGTACACATTGAAGAACGCGCGGCCGGGCGCCCACCGCGCGATCAACTCGGGCGGATAGGCCTCACCGCCGACGGCGAGCGCGGCCAGTTCCGGCAGCGCCGTCGGGTCGAGCCCGGCCAGGGCGGCGGGCGTAATGAAGGCGTGGGTCACCCGTTCGGCGCGCAGCAGTTCGGTCAGTTCGTCGCCACCGTAGACATCGGGCGGCGCGATGACCATCGTCGCGCTCGCGCCGATCGCCAGCAGCATCTCCAGCATGCTGGCGTCGAAGCTGGGCGAGGCGAAGTGCAGCGTGCGCGAGGCGGCGGTGATGCCGAAGCGGCGGACCTGTTCGGCGCACAGACCGGCCAGGCCGGTGTGGGTGACCGCGACCCCCTTGGGGACGCCGGTCGAGCCGGAGGTGTAGATGATGTAGGCGAGGTCGTCCGGGGAAAGCCTGCGGACGCGTTCGCCCGCGCTCACGGGTTCGTCCGACATCGCGGCGCATTCGGCGCCGAACTCGTCGGAATCGAGGGCGAGCCACTGGATCCCGGCGTCGAGCCGGGCCGCGTCCGCCGTCTTGGCCAGCCCGAACGCGGCACCGGAGTCGGCGAGCATATGGGCCACCCGTTCGGCCGGGTAGCGGGGATCGACGGGCACGAAGGTGGCGCCGGACTTGGCGGCCGCCCAGACCGCGACCACGGACTCGATCGAGCGGGTCAGCGCGAGGACGAACCGGTCACCGGGGCCGAGGCCGCGGGCGATCAGCACCCTGGCCAGACGCGACGACCACTGGTCCAGTTCGGTGTAGGTGAGGGTCTGCCCGGCGAATCGCAACGCGGGCGCCTCGGGGGCGCGCTCGACGGCGGCCAGCAGGAGGCGCGGCAACGTGGACGTCACGGGCGCGCGGCGGATTCGCCGTGCGGCGCGACGGCGTACGCCAGAAGCTTGCTCAGTCACCGGAAAGGCTTCCCTTCACCATGGATCACCCTTGCGATCGCACATCTCGAACATCGCCTGGACTCTCGGCTACACGGGGTATCGGAAAAATCCTGCGTGACGGTACCGCAAATATCTCATCAATTTCGGCGCAGTGGCAATTTGATCGTTTCAACGTACACACCAATGGGTATAGCCGACTGGCCAGTTTGTTACACAGCTCATACGCAGGTCATACGCAGGACGAAACATCTCCGAGCGGACAGGAGCGTTTCACATTTCCACTATTCGTCGCTCGATCACCGACCTGCACATCCGTGACGATTCCTCCGGCGCAGACGACAAAACCGGAGACCGCGAACGCGGTCTCCGGTCGTCGATGATTCCGGCCGGGAATGGTTACCAGGCAGTAGCCCTCGCCGGGCGGCGAACCTCCCCCTGCTCCCCCATCGAGGGGTCCTGCACGCGGGTATTGCCCGCTTCGATCCACTGAGTGTCGGCCACCCCGTGGCGGGAACGGTCGGTGCCACGCACCGCCGCCTCGCAGCGCCGGGCCAGATCCCGGCGATCCGGTCCGGGGTGTTCGAGCGGCTCCAGCACGATCTCGGCGATCATGCCCTTGCTGCGCAGCACCCGCTTCGCGGAATCGGCGAAGGTATCGGTGCCGACGAAACCCGGTACGGTGCACGGCATTCCGTCGCTGTCCAGGTACCGCAGCCGCACCGGCTGGACCGGGGTGGCGGTGTCGACGGCGGCCTGGAACATGGCGGGCCGCATCGAGCCGTAGGCCCGGCCGCACCAGGTGGTGCCCTCGGGGAAGACGACGATCCGGTTACCCGCGGACAGCCGGTCGGCCACCTGCCCGACCACACCGGGCAGTTCCCGCAGTCGCGCCCGCTCGATCGGGATCACGCGGGTGAGCTTGGCGAGTTTGCCCAGCAGCGGCCACTCGACCATGTCGGCACGAGCCACGAAGCTGACCGGCTGCACCGCGGCCAGCGCCACCACATCCGCCCAGCCGATGTGCCCGGCCACGATCATCACCGCGGTGCCGGTGTCGGCGAAGCCCTCCGTCGAGGACTGCTCGGGAATCCGATTGTCGATGATGCGTAATCGCATCCCGAGGCAACTCAGTGCCGCCCTGGCGTAGCGGCGCTGCAACTGCTCGCGCCGCGACTTCGGAGTGGCCACGGTCAGTACCGGGAAGCTGAGTACCAGCCCGGCCATTCCGGCCAGCCGGGCGAACATCCTGGCGGTGCCGACCTCGTCGATCGGCTCGATGCAGCCGGACCCACAGGGGCTCGACGGCATCCACGAATGAGAGTGCGTTGCGAGCGGCGCGTCGAACACCATGGGGTTTACTTCCCGTCGAAATTGGCGGCCGCGCTCTGCAGCCGCTCCAGGTACCGAGTGTTGATGGTTTCCATGCCGAGCAGCGCGACGAAGTCGGCGACGGCGAAATCGGGATCATGGGCCGGTTCGCCGCAGATCTCGGCGCCGAGGCGCAGGTAGCCGCGCAGCAGCGGCGGCATCTTGGGGCGGCTCGGCGGGGTCATCTGATCGAGGGAGAGTCCGTCGACGACGACCGGGTTGTACGGGTGCACCCGACGCTCGGGGTCGCACGCGTGGCGGCCGAGCAGCTGATCGCGCACGCCGCGCACATTCACTCCGGCCGGATCGGTCGGCGAATCCCGCATCGGCACCGACACACAGCCCATCACCCAGTCGTAGCCAGTGAGCTGGATGTAGTGCAGGATGCCCGCCCACATGAGGGTGAGCACCGAACCGTTGCGGTGATCGGGCACCACGCAGGCCCGGCCCATCTCGACGATCCGGTTGCCCGTGGGATCGAGCTGGGTCAGATCGAACTCGGTGGCGGTGTAGTAGCCGCCCGCCGCGTCGACCTTGTCCGGCGGCAGCATGCGGTAGCAGCCGACGAACTGTTCGGAGAACTCGTCCCGAACCAGCAGGTGGTCGCAGTGCTCGTCGAACTTGTCGGCGTCGAGGCCGGTGGCGTTCTCGGGCATCTGGAAACCGGGTTCGGAGGCGAACACCTGATAGCGCAGTCGCTGTGCGGCTTCCCGGTGCTCGGCATCAGACGCGACGACCAAGGAGTACCGAGATTTCCCCACCCCGGAGTCCGGCGCCGGGGCGGTCAACACGGACGAAATTGTCATACTGCTGATGAAGCCAGTCCGAGCTGGCATCGGGGCGACACCTCAGTGTCGTGTCGATGCCAGCTCGGTGAACGAGACGGGAGTCACACCGAGCGTTCATTTCACGGCTGCGCAACGTTCGCCGACACCCAGTTCCGCCCGTACCGCAGCGCTCATCGCGGTGATCGCGGCGGGCAGTGTCACCGCGGGATCTGGAGCGAATCGCGACGAGTGATTGGTGGGCAGATAGGGCGGCAGCGTGCCTTCTGCCAGCATGTACGCGGCTTCGGTGGGGCCGAATCGGTCGGCGCCGAAGCCACCGACGTTCCAGAACACCGACGGGCAGCCCGCCGCGGTCCCCAGCAGGCCGAAATCCTCACTGCCGCTGAGGGGATTGCGTAGCGGCAGCACGGCCAGCCCGGACGCGCCGAGTTCGGCCATCACCCGCTCGGTGTCGCCGGGGGTGTTCACCGTCATCGGGAACGGGTGGAAGAACTCGACCTCCGGGTCGACGAGCGCACCCGCGGCGGCGGCCTCGGCCGCGACCACCCGCCTGATCGCCTCCATCATCTGCTCGCGCGATCGATCGGAGAACGTGCGCAGGGTGAGTAGTAGTTCCGCGGTCTCGGCGATGATGTTCGGCCTCGTGCCGACGTGCAAGGACCCCGCGGTGAGCACCGGCCCCGATGCCACCGCCGCCTGTCGTGCCACCAGAGCCTCCAAGCGCAGGACCAGCGACGCCGCCATGGTCAACGGGTTCACGGCCAGGTGCGGAGTCGAACCGTGTCCGCCGACCCCGGCCAACCGCACCCGGACCGAATCCGAGGCCGCCATCACGATGTCGGCGCGGGTCACGACAAGACCGGCGGGCGTCGGTCCCACGTGTTGACCGAGGCAGATATCCGGCCGTGGAAAGCGTTCCAGCAGACCGTCGTTCAGCATTCCGGCCGCGCCGGCGCCGGTTTCCTCCGCGGGCTGGAAGATCGCGACAACGGTGCCGGTCAGCGTGTCGTCGGCGGACAGCTCCGCGCAGGCACCGAGCAGGGCGGTGACGTGCACATCGTGTCCGCAGGCATGCATGACACCCGAGACGGTCGAGGAGTAGTCGACGCCGGTGTCCTCCTGCACCGGCAGGGCGTCCATATCGGCGCGCATCCAGACGACGGGTCCGGGCCCGCCTCGCAACACCGCGACCACGCCGGTGCCGCCGACTCGTTCGGTCACCTCCCAGCCGGGAAGCGTGCGCAACTGTTCGGCCACCAAGCTCGCGGTCGCGAATTCCACGCCCGACAGTTCCGGATACGCGTGGAACCGGCGGTACAGCTGCTGCCAGCGGTCCTCGGTGGGCGCTGCGACGACCGAGCGGCCGAGACCGGCGAGCAGGGATTGTGGCGGCGCGCTGATTTCGTTCATCACTGCGAAGTCCTTCGGGTCCGGGAAGCGGCGGGCCACATCACCGTGCCGACCGAGTCACCGGGCCGATAGAATTCGCCGGATCTCGCCACCGAAAGGCAAAACTATGCAGAATTTCGCCACTCTGGACGAACTGGACTACCAATTGGTGGCCGCGTTGCAGGTGGCGCCGCGGGCACAGTGGCAGCAGATCGGCCGTGCGCTGGGCATCGACGGCTCCACCGCTGCCCGCCGCTGGACGCGTCTGCAGAACGCGGGGCTGGCCTGGCTCACCTGCTATCCGGTCAGCATCGACGGCGTATCGCCGCTTCTGGCCATCATCGAAATCGACTGCGCGCCGAGACGTCTGCACGAGGTCGCGGCCGAACTCGCGCTAGACGTGAACCTGGTGACCGTCGAACTCACCACGGGCGCGCGCGACCTGATGATCACCGCGGTGTTCTTCGACCACGCGTCCTTGGCCCGCTACATCACCTTCCGGCTCGGCACGCTCGACGGCGTGGTCACCACCCGCTCCCAGGTGGTGACCACCTCGTTCACCGAGGGCAGCCGCTGGCGACTCGACCGCGCACGGATGGCTCACACCTCGCTGGTCGCCCCTGCGCGCCGACGCTCCCCCGGCTACGGCTCGATCCACGCCGACGACATCCCGCTGGTCACCGAGCTCAGTCGCGACTGCCGCCAATCGGTCACCGCGCTGGCCGAACGCACCGAGATGAGCCCCACCACCGTGCGCAGGCGGCTGGCCCGGCTCGAGCAGGACAATGCCATCGCCTATCGCTGCGAGGTGGCCCGCTCCATCTCGGGTTGGCCGCTCAGCGTCACCTTCTGGGCCGCGGCGCCACTGTCGCGCGTGCCGGAGATCGGCAACGCGATCGCGGCGATGCGCGAGACCCGCATGTGCTACTCGCTGACCGGTCCACGCAATCTGATCTTCAACGTCTGGCTGCGCACGATGGCCGACATGCCCGCGTTCGAGGCGCGGCTCACCGAAGCCATGCCGGAACTGACCATCGCCGATCGCTCGATGGCGTTGTGGCCGTTGAAGATCGGGGCCACCTTGCTCGACCCGCACGGGCGCCACCTGCGCCACATCCCGATCGGGCGCTGGGAGGACGGCGCGGCCTCCAGTGCCGAGGACGCCCTCGTCGACCTCCTGCGCGGTCGCCCCGATTCGGTCACCGCGGCTATCGCACAATAAAATTCGGCACCCAGCCGCCTCGGCCACCGGACAGGGCGGACCAGAGCCCCCTCGACCTGGCGAATATCCGCAGCACATGAGCTGAGGTTGCCCTTTTTCCGCATACCACGGCCTTCCTGCGGCTGATAGCTGCGAACAGTCAGGTCCTGACAGCGGCACTGATTCCTTGATGTCACCTCACGCATCAAGGAGTTCGCATGAAACGCCCCCTCTTCGCCGCAGCGTGTGTCGCGGCGGCCGCGACGCTCGCCGCGTGCACGACATCACAGACCAGCGGTCCGGGCTCGGCCGCGTCCGACGCGACCGTGCGCCTGGCCCTGACCTCCGATCTGGGCAGCTTCGACCCCGCGCGGGCGGCCGGCTCCTCCGACTACGCCTTCGGTCGTCTGCTGTACTCGACGCTGGTCGGTCTCGACGACAAGAACGTCGTCGTCCCCCGGCTGGCTGCCAGCTGGGACGTCACCGCGACGCAGGCGACCTTCACCCTGAACAAGGGCCTGACCTGCTCCGACGGTGCCCCGCTCACCGCGAGCCAGGTCGCTGCCTCGCTGGAGTACTTCCGCAAGACCGCCCCCGGCGCGGCCTACACATTCGGCGCGGCCAACGCCGGCGACAAGACCACCATCACCGGCGACGACGCCGCAGGCACCGTCTCGGTGCGCATGGCCAACCCGTGGTCGGAGCTGCTCCCCTCGCTGGGCCTGGTCAACGCGGGCATCATCTGTAAACCTGGCCTGGACGACCCCACCGGCCTGGCCACCGGCTCGGTGCCGGGCGCGGGTACAGGTCCCTACGTCATCACCGCGAGCGAACGCGGCTCCCGCTACACCGCGTCCCTGCGCGAGGGATTCGACGCGTTTCCCGCCTTCGCCGCCGACCGGTCCGGTCGCTCGCCCGCCACGATCGAGCTCAGCATCGTCAAGAGTGAATCGGCGGCGGCCAATCTCCTGCAGACCGGTCAGCTCGACTTCGCCGGTTTCACCGGTCCCGACGGCACCCGGCTGGAACAGGGATTCGAGACCGCGACCGCGCCGATGATCCGCAACTTCCTGTTCTTCAACCAGCGTGCGGGCAAGGCCGGTGCCGACGCGGAATTCCGCAAAGCCGTCGCGCAGGCCGTAGACGCCAGGGCCTACGACAAGGTTCTCGGCGGCTCCGGAACCCTGCTGAACAGCTATGTCGACAGCACCGCCAACGTCTGCGCCAACACCGACGACGCCCTGCTGACCCAGCACGATCTCGCCTCGGCCACCCGAGTCCTCACGGGCAAGAAGATCACCGTGACGGGCACCAACGCGATCGCCGACGGCGCGGGCAACACCTATGTCGCCGAGGCACTGCGCGCGGCGGGCGCCGAGGTGAAGCTGGTCAATGTCGACAACAACACCTGGGCATCGTCGGTGCTGCCCAGCGGCGACTGGGACATCAATGTGATGGCGTCACTGTCGACCACGCTGCTCACCGCGTCGAACCTGCTCACCGGCGCCGAACCGCCCCAGGGCCGCAACTACGGCGCGACCCACAACAACGCCTTCGACCAGGGTCTGCGCGCGGCCGTCGTCACCACCGATCAGACGGCCAAGTGCGCCGCCTGGCAGCAGGGCCAGGCTGGTCTGCTCAGCGCCGTCGACATCGTGCCGCTGTCGACGCTGAACGTGCGCTACGTGTTCAGCGACGGTGTGCGGGCCCATATCCCCAACGGTCAGATCGACCTCAGCACCCTCCGGATCGGCTCGTGACAGGGTGGTTCGGCTTCGCGCTGCGCCGCGCGGCCGGACTCCTCGCGGTGGCGGTGGTGCTCGTCGTGGTCACCTTCGCAATGATCCAGCTCATCCCCGGTGACCCGGCCGAATCACTGGCCGGTCAGAACGCGACCCAGGCCGACATCGCCCGGATCCGGACCGAACTCGGGCTCGACCGCCCGGTGCTCACCCGCTTCTTCGACTACGTGTCGGGCCTGCTGCAGGGCGACCTCGGTCGTTCCTTCCAGACCAGGGAGGCAGTCTCGGACGTGATCGCGGCGCGGCTGCCGTTCACCGCGCAGCTGGCCGTGTTCTCGCTGATCCTGGTCCTGGCGATCGCGCTGCCGCTCGGCATCGCGGTCGCGGCCCGGCACAGTCGACGCACCGACGGGGCGTTCACCCTGTCGACCGGATTGCTCGGTGCCGTACCGGAATACGTGGTCGGCACCGCCCTGGTGGTGGTCTTCGCGATCACCCTGGGGTTGCTGCCCGCGGGTGGGGCACAGACGACCCAATCGCTGATCCTGCCCGTGCTGGCCATCAGCCTGCCCAGCATGTGTGTGATGGCGCGAGTGGTGCGACGCGAAGCCGGAACAGTGCTGTCTCAGGACTACATCCGCACCGCGCGCGGTAGGCGTCTGCCCCCGCTGCGGCTGTACACCCGCCACGTGCTCCCCAATCTGCTCACCGCGGTGATGACCCTGAGTGGTCTGGTGCTCGCCTCGATGCTGGGTGGCACGGTGATCGTGGAAACGGTGTTCGCGTGGCCGGGGATCGGGCAGCGAGTGGTCGACGCGCTGCTGGTGCGCGACTACCCGGTGATCCAGGGCTGTGTGCTGGTCCTCGGTCTGCTGGCCGCCGTTCTCAACCTGCTGGTCGATATCGCGCTGGCGATCCTCGATCCGCGTTCGTCGCTGGCCGGAGGTAACCGATGAAGACTCGTCCCCATCCCTCCCTGGTGGTCGGTGCGATCGGTTTCACCGCCGTCGCGCTCGTCGCGCTGATCGCGCCGCCACTGCTGGGCGACACCGCCGCCGCCATGTCCTCGACCGTGCGGGCGGGGATCAGCGCCGAGCACTGGCTCGGCACCGACTCGCTCGGGCGTGATGTCTGGGCACGCACCCTGGTCGCGGCCCGGCTCACCCTGGTCTTGACCACCGTGGCGACAGCGTTGGCGGCCGCACTCGGTATCGCGATCGGCACCGCGGTCTGGGTGTCCGGGCCGCGAGTACGCGAAATCGGACTGCGAATCATCGACATCATGGTCACCGCACCGACATTGATCATGGCGCTGGTGGTGGCGACCGTTCTCGGCGCCGGACCGACTGCGTCGGTGATCGCCATCGTGCTCGGTGGTTCACCGTCGTTCGCGCGGCTCACCGCCAACCTCGCCGGTTCGGTCGCCGGGCGCGACTTCGTCTCCGCCGCCAAGCTACTCGGCGTCTCACCGGCGAGGGTGATGAGCAGGCACCTGCTGCCGAACATCGCCGGGCCGCTACTGGTGCTGCTGTCCTCCGCGTACGCGCAGGTTCTGGTCGCCCTCTCCGGGCTGTCGTTCCTCGGTCTCGGTGTGCAGAATCCCCAATACGACTGGGGCTCGATGCTCAACGGGGGCCTGCGTTCGCTCTACACCACCCCGTCGGAAGCGCTCGGGCCCGCCGTCGCCATCACGGTGACAGGCGTGTTCGCCTCGCTGATCGGTGACGGTCTGGCCGCCACCCTCGACCCGCGCGAACGCACCGAGCAGCGACGCGTGACGGCGGTGCCGAAACCGCTCGCCCCCCAGGCTCCCTCGCCCGAGGCGTTGCTGACGGTGACCGACCTCAGCATCGAGTTGGACAACGGTGTGCGCCTGGTCGATTCGGTCTCCCTGCAGGTGGCGCCCGGTGAAATCGTCGGCCTCGTCGGCGAATCCGGCTCGGGCAAGTCCCTCACGGCGATGGCGGTGGCGCGACTGCTGCCCGACGAACTGAGCACCCGGGCGGCCTGTCTCGATCTCGACGGGCTCGACCTGACCGCCGCCGACAGCGATCCGGTGCGGTTGGCGACGGCGATCGGCATCGTCTACCAGGATCCGTCGGCGTCGTTCAATCCGGCGCAGCGCATCGGTAGTCAGCTCACCGAAGTGCTTCGCGTACATCTCGAGACGTGCCGACGCGATGCCATGGCGGCGGCGGCCGAGGCGTTGCGGCGCGTGCATGTGCGCGACCCCGAGACCGTGCTCGGCCAGTACCCCCATCAGCTCTCGGGTGGCATGCGTCAGCGGGCGATGATCGCCGCGGCTGTGCTGCCCGATCCGCGGCTGATCATCGCCGACGAGGCGACCACGGCGCTGGACGTGACGGTGCAGGCGGAAGTTCTCGACCTGCTGCGCGAGATCAACGACCGTGGCACCGGCATGCTGTTCATCTCCCATGACATCGGCGTGGTCGGCACACTGTGTCATCGCGTGGTCGTGATGTACGCGGGCCGCGTCGTCGAGGAGCTGACCGCCGAGGAGCTGCGAGCCGGGCGAGCTCGGCATCCGTACACCCAGGCCTTGCTGGCGGCCAGCCCCACTCTCGACGGCAGCGCTTCCAGCGGCAGGCTGGCGACCATTCCGGGCCGCCCGCCCGCCCCCGCGGACAGGCCCGCCGGATGCGCGTTCGCACCACGGTGCCCGCTCGCGGTGCCCCGGTGTGAGGCCGAGTTGCCACCACAGGTCGGCGGGGTGGCCTGCCATGTTGTCAATGCCCCACTCGCACAGGAGGTCTCCGCGCGATGAGCAGTGGACTCGAAATCCTCGGACTCACCGTCTCGTACGGCTCCGGCCGACGCGGGGTCACCGTGGTCGACGACGTGACGCTTCGGGTGCCGACCGGCGAAACCCTGGGCTTGGTCGGCGAATCGGGGTCGGGCAAGTCGACCATCGCGAAAGCCGTGGTCGGACTGCTGGCACCGAGTGCCGGACAGATCACCCTCGACGGGCAGTCACTGACGGGGAAGCCGTCGCGTGAGTCGCGGCGACGTGTGCAGTTGGTCTCCCAGGATCCCTACGCCTCGCTGAACCCGCGCATGACCATCGGTGCCGCCATCGCCGAAGCCATCGACCCGGCCCGCGCCAATCCGCGCAGACACACCGAGGCGATCGGGCGCTGGCTGGAAACGGTGTCGCTCGACCCCGCTGTCGCCCAGCGCTATCCGCACGAGTTCTCCGGCGGCCAGCGTCAGCGGATCGCGGTGGCGCGTGCCCTGGCAGTGGAGCCGGAGGTGATCATCGCCGACGAGATCACCTCCGCGCTGGACTGCTCGGTCCAGGCCGAGGTCCTGAATCTGCTGCTCGATCTGCGTGAACGCCTCGGGCTGACGATGCTGTTCATCTCGCACGACCTGGCGGTGGTGCGTCATGTCAGTGATGCGGTGGCGGTGCTGCGCCACGGCGAGCTCGTCGAATCCGGTTCCTGCGCACAGATCTACGGGAATCCGAGCCAGGCCTATACCCGGAAATTGCTCGCCAGCGTGCCCACGTTCGCGACGGCCTGAGCCTCCCCGCCGGATTGCCGCCCTCGGCGACAGCAACGACCCGCCACGATGGTGACGGGTCGTTGCTGTTTCGGGTCAGACGGTGACGCGCTCGCGCGAGTCGGTCTCGGCCACGACGTCAGGAGCGGCCTCGTTCCGGACCGGGGCGTCAGTCTTGGTGGCGACGGCTCGAACCTCGGTGGCCTCGTCGAAGCCCGGTCGTGCGGTCCCGATGAACGCGACCAGCCATCCCGCCACCGCGGCGAAGCGGTTGCGGAAGCCGACCAGATACATCAGGTGCACGGCCAGCCACATCGCCCAGGCGATGGTGCCCTTGAACGTCACGCGCTCGTTGAGCTTCACCACCGCGCTGAAGCGGCTGATCACGGCCATGCTGCCCTTGTCCCAGTAGACGAACGGCGTGCCCGCGTCCTTCTTGCGACGGATGATGTCGGCGGCGTGGCGACCCTCCTGCATGGCGACCGGCGACTGGCCGGGGTAGCCGTTGAGCGAGGTCATGTCGCCGATGGCGTAGATGTCGGCGTGGCCGCCGACGGTCAGGTCGGGGTTGATCAGGATGCGGCCCGCGCGGTCGGTCTCGGCGCCGGTGGCCTCGGCGAGCAGGGTCGCGAAGCCGCCGACCTGCACGCCCGCCGACCACACCACCGTCTCGGCGGCGATCCGGCGCTCCATGCCCTCTTTGTCCTTGACCGTCACCTTGCCCTCGTCGATGTCGGTGACGAAGGTGCCGAGCAGCACCTCGACGCCGCTGTCGGTGAGCGAGCGCTTCGCGTACTCCGAGAGCCCGCCGCCGAAGGGCGGCAGCACCTCGCCGGCGCCCTCGACCAGGGTCACCGAAACCTCCTGATGGAAGTGCCGTTTCGCGAGTTCCTTGATCTGGCCCGCCACCTCGACACCGGTCGCGCCCGCGCCGACCACCACGAAGCTGAGCAGGCGATGCCTGGTCACCTCGTCGGCACCCTCGGCCAGGGCGAATACGTGGGCGATCTGGTCACGCAGGCGCTGGGCGTCGTCGATGGTCTTGAGCGAAAAGGTCTTCTCGGCGAAGTCGTCGCGGCCGAAGTAGCTCTGGCTGGCGCCGGTGGCGGCGATCAGCGAGGCGTAGGCGATCTGGCGGGGACCGTCGGCGGTCTCGTAGGTGAGGACCGCGTTCTCCGCGTCGATGCCGGTGACCTTGCCGAGGCGGACGTCGATCTCGGGGTGGCGGCGCAGTACGTTCTTGATCGGCGGCGCGATCTCCTCGGGCGCGAGCACGCCGGTCGCCACCTGATACAGCAGCGGCTGGAACAGGTGTTCGGGCGTGCTCGAGATCAGCACGACACCGACTCGTGACTTGGCCAGTTGCTTGGCTGCGGCCAGGCCTCCGAAGCCCGAGCCGACGATGACGACATCTGTGTGTTCCATGATCACTCGCTCCAAGATCGCGTTCCAGATCGGTAATAAGTCCTTTCCTATGAGTAAACGCGATGCGGAACGAAGATGTTTCCACTGCCTGGGCGCATAATAGAGATGACTCTTATCTGCATAACTAATCAATAGGAGGTACCTGGTGGAACTTCGACAGTTGGCCTACTTCGTGGCCGTCTGCGAGGAGCTCAGTTTCAGCCGCGCGGCCAACCGCTGCTTCATCTCCCAATCCGCGATCAGCCATCAGATCGCGAGACTGGAACGTGACCTCGGCGCGCAACTGTTCGAGCGCACCACCCGCGCCGTCGTCCCGACCGACGCGACCTCGCGCCTGCTGCCACTGGCCAAGCAGATGCTGAGCCTGGAATCGGCGATCCGTGCCGCCGTGCGCACCACCGGACCGCGAATTCGCTTGGCCGCCAACATGTCTTTCGCCGCGCCCTCGCTGTCGGCGATCGCCACCGCGCGCGCCGCCCACCCCGACGCCGAGATCGAATACGTGATCAAGCCGTTCCGGCAGCGGATCACCGCGGTGGCCGACGGCGACTGTGATCTGGCCTTGATCCGCGGCAGTGTCGAACAGCCCGGCCTCGCGGTGGAACAGCTGTGGGTCGAGGACCTGGTGATCGCCATCTCGAGCAATCATCCGCTGGCCGAACGCGGCGCGGTCACCCTCGCCGATCTGAGCCCCTATCCCCTGCTGCTCCCGCCCGAGCAGGAGCAGGTGTTGTTGCACACACTGATCCGCTCGGCCTTCGCCGACCTCCCGACCGGGCCCACCTTCGGCCCGCCGATCCCGCCCGATCACACCGCCACGATGGAGCTGCTCAACCGCCCCGAGTCCTGGACGATCCTCTACGAGGGCCCTACCAAGGGCCTGCTCACCCTCGACCTCACCGACCACCGCCTTCGCATCCCGGTGTCGGCGGTCCTGCGCGAGGACGCGCGCGAGAACCCGATCGTGCAGACCCTGCTGGATGCGCTGCACCGACCGTGAGTCGTGGTGGCCCCGGCCGTTCAGATCGGGTCGCCGGATCGCCACGGGTCGCCTGCCAGCGCCGTCGCGACCGCCACGTGCAGTGGCAGGGTGTCGTCGTCGCCGTCCTCGACCGACCAGACGATCTCCTCGATCGCGCGCAGGAAAGCCCAGGCGCCCGCGCGGTCGATCGGAACATCGAGGTGACGCGCGGTCGTGACGACGACGGCGCGCGCGTGTTCGGGGGTCGGCATCGTCTGAACCTGGATCATGATCAGGAAGCCCGCGTCGAAGGCGGCTTCGCCGAGGCAGGGTTTCGGGTCGATCAGCAGCCACGGTTCACGTTCGGCGGCCACGATATTGCCGAGATGGGTGTCGCGGTTGACGATCAGCAGTTCACCGGCCGGCTCGCTCAACTCGGCGCACCCGCGCGCTGCCCGTTCTCGCAGCAGCGGTGAGATGTGTTCGGCCAGTGCGGGTTCCGGATCGGCCAGCCGCGCACGCAGACCGGTCACGATGTCGATGGCCACGGGCAGTTCCGGGAAACCGGCGGGAACCGTGGTCGCGGGGCGCCGCAGGCGGCGATACAACCCGCAGGCGAACGCCACCTTGTCGGCGTTCTCCGGTCGCCCCTCCAGGCTGGGGAACCCCGGCTGGGTGAGCAATTCCGTGCCCGGACGGGCCCATTCGAGCAGCATCGCACCGCTGGCCGGGTCGAAATCGAGCAGCCGGACCGCACCGTCGCCGTCATAGCTGTGTAGCGCGGTGGCCTCGGCGAGGTTCTCCTCGTCGACCATCGGCACCTTCAACACCACCCATGCCCCGCCCACGCGCCGCGCGGCCGCCACATAGGCATGCGTTCCGCCACCGAACGGCGCGGAGAACTCCGTCAGCCCCCACCGCGCGGCCAACCCGGCCACCACCTCGGGCAACGCATCGATCCACCGCGCCCCGGCCGCACCGAACACCGCGCGAACCGTCTCCTCGACCGACGATGGCAGCACCACCGCCACACGCCCCGACGACATCAGCCCACCCTACTGACCGCCGGCTACACCGCAGGTCATCGCCAGCGACTCGCGCGCACCGCCTTGCGATACCGGATCCAGCGCCCGGTCGACGGTGATGCCGCGAAACCGACCAGCGCCGCCGCGAGGACGAACACCGCAGCACTGGCGGCGGTCGCGGCGTAGACCTCGCCCACCGCCGACCCGATGACCCCGAACAGCGCGAAGAGCCCGACGAGCACCGCGGTGATGATCGACATGACACGACCGGCGGTGCGCGCGCACAGCAGCAGTATCGCGCCGCTGCCGGTGAACGCGACGACGACGGTGAGAATCGCGATCGCAATGAACGACCCGCTCGGATCCTTGCCCCGGTCGATCTCGTCGAGGGTTTCGGTGATGCCGTAGATCAGGAAAGCCGCGATCGACAGACTGAACAGCAGCGTCACGATGCCGACGAAGAACGCGGCGGCCTTCGACGGCTCCGGGCCACCGACCGGGGCCTGCTGCCACGGACCCGGGTATATCCGCGGATCGCCGACCGGCACACCGTATTCCGCACGCCCCCAACCCGCCTGCCCCTGCCCACCGGAGCCGAATGCCTGCGGGGCGGGCTGCTGGACGTACCCGGATGGGACGGACTGCTGCGGGTGCCCCTCGGAGCCGTGCCACCGCTGGGCGGGATCTGTCCACGGCCGCTGCGCGTGTTCACCCGAGCCAGGGACCCGGTGCTCGGAGTCGGTCCACGGCTGACGCACGGTCGGCGCGGCGACATGCCTCCCCTCGAGCACGTCCCGCAATACATCGGTGAATTCCGTCGCGCTGCCGAATCTCTCGTCGCGACGCTTGGCCATCGCGCGGGCGATGACGCCGTCGACCGCGGGCGGCAGATCCGTTCTGACCGAGGTGAGCCGCGGCACCGGCTGCGACAGGTGGCCGGCGACCACCTGTCCGGGGTTGGTGGCGGTATAGGGCGGATGACCGGCATACATCGCGAACAGGGTGCAGGCCAGCGAGTACTGGTCGCTGCGATGGTCGACGATCTCACCGGAGAGCTGCTCGGGTGAGGCGTAGGCGAGGGTGGCGGTGAAAGTCCCCGTCGCCGTGAGCTGGGTGTTGGCGGTGGCCACCCGGGCGATCCCGAAATCGGTGAGTACCGCCCGGATTTCACGACCGTGTTCGGCGTCGGCGATCAGGATGTTGCCCGGCTTCACGTCCCGGTGCAGCACCCCGTGCTGGTTGGCGTAGTCCAGTGCCGACGCCGTTTCCCCGATCAGGCGCGCGGTGACCCCCGGCTCGTGCGCACGCGAATCCCAGGTGGCGGCATCGGTTCCGCGAATGAACTGCATCGCGATCCACAGATACCCGTCATCGCTGCCACGGTCGTACACCCCGACGATGCTCGGATGATCCAGCTGCGCGACAACATCGGCCTCCCGCTCGAACCGCCGCTGCAGTTCCTGATCGGCCGAGAACTCCCGATTCAGCAATTTCAGCGCGACGCTGCGCGGCAACCGAGGATGCTCGGCCAGATAAACCGTCCCCATCCCCCCTTGCCCGAGCACCCGCTCCAAGCGATATCCAGCGAAGCCCGCCCCCGATTCCAACACAACCCGCACGCTACAGGGATCGCGGTCCACGTCGCACGCAAGCACTTCAGCGGCAGAACTCGACGGCTGGATCTACGGACAGTATCCGCTGCCGATTCCACACAGCAGAAACGACATCAACCCAGCCTGCCGACACCGACTCAACAGGTCGATCAGACCAGGTCGGGCCGATCTATCCGATACCGCGATACTCGCACGGCGGCTCACCACTGGCCGAGGCAAGCGGACACAGGAACTGGTTCTCAATGAAGTTGTGCAGCAAGAACAGCGGAATACCTACGACACTTCCCAGGTCACCGGAACCACTGGACGCGGCGGTGTCCGCGACATCCCTCGCGTCGGACACGGCACTACCCGACGCCGCCGCAACACCACCACCACCGATCAACGCCGCCCCGACGAGCCCACCGGCCACTACGGTCTTCCACATAAGAATCCTCATCTCCGCCGGCGTCGATTCACCGTCGTCGCTAATTCTGAAACAGATCTGCCTCAAATATGGCGAAACGGCCGCCCTCATCAGTTGGGGCGCACCGAACGACAACGGCCCGCGAAGCCTGTTGTGGAGACAACAGGTTTCGCGGGCCGAGGTCGAACCGACCGGGTGGTGATCAGCCCTTGTGGGACTTGACCGCTTCGGTCAGCTGCGGGGAGACGTTGAACAGGTCGCCCACGATGCCGTAGTCGGCGATCTCGAAGATGGGTGCTTCCTCGTCCTTGTTGACAGCGACGATGGTCTTCGAGGTCTGCATGCCGGCGCGGTGCTGGATGGCGCCGGAGATGCCCAGTGCGATGTAGAGCTGCGGGGAGACCGTCTTGCCGGTCTGACCCACCTGGAACTGGCCCGGGTAGTAGCCCGAGTCGACGGCGGCACGCGAGGCGCCGACAGCGGCACCCAGCGAGTCGGCCAGCGCCTCGACGACCGAGAAGTTCTCGGCGGAACCGACGCCGCGGCCACCGGAGACCACGATGCTCGCCTCGGCGAGATCGGGGCGGTCGCCACCGACGATCGGGTCACGCGAGATGACCTTCACGACGCCGTCTTCCTGCGCCGGAACCTCGACGACGACCTGCTCGCCGGCGCCGGCCTGCGGAGCGGCCTCGATGGCGCCGGGGCGCACCGAGATCACCGGCACGTCGCCGGTGGCCTTGGCCTCGACGGTGAACGCGCCACCGAAGATGGAGTGCACAGCGGAGCCGTCGGCGTTGACGCCGATGACGTCGACGAGCAGACCGGAGCCGATGCGCGCGGCAAGGCGGCCCGACACCTCCTTGCCCTCGGCGGAGGCGGCGACCAGCACGGCGGCGGGCGCGGCGGAATCGACCAGGCCGGCCAGGACGTCGACCTTCGGGGTGACCAGGAAGCCCTCGATGTCGTCGGACTCGGCGACATAGATCTTCTCGGCGCCACCGGCGGCCAGCGCGGCGGCCAGCTTGTCGGCGGTACCGGCGGGACCGGTCACGACGGCGGCGGGCTCGCCCAGCGCACGGGCGGCGGTGAGCAGTTCGGTGCTGACCTTCTTCACGGCACCGTCGGCGTGCTCGATGAGCACAAGTACTTCAGCCATTAGTTCTTTCTCCTTAGAAGTCTCGGACGGCGCCGGATCAGATGATCTTCTGACCGATGAGGTAGGACGCGATCTGGTTGCCGCCCTCGCCCTCGTCCGCGATCTTCTCGCCCGCGGTGCGAGCCGGCTTCGGGGTGGCGCTGGTGACCTGGGTGCCCGCGTTGGCGACACCGACGGTCTCCGGGTCGACGCCCAGGTCGGCCAGGGTGAAGACCAGAACTTCCTTCTTCTTCGCGGCCATGATGCCCTTGAAGGAGGGGAAGCGAGGCTCGTTGATCTTCTCGGTGACCGAGACGATCGCAGGCAGGGACGCCTCGAGCTTGAAGACACCTTCGTCGGTCTCCCGCTCGCCGGTGATCTTGTCGCCGTCGACGGTGAGCTTGCGCAGGTGCGTCAGCTGCGGGATGCCGATGTACTCCGCGATGATCGCGGGCACGGCACCGGCGCGGCCGTCGGTGGCCTCGTTACCGGCGATGACCAGCTCGACACCCTCGACCTGGCCGAGCGCGGCGGCCAGCACGTAGGCGGTCTGCACGGCGTCGGAGCCGTGGATCGCCGGGTCGTTGATGTGGATGGCCTTGTCGGCGCCCATGGACAGCGCCTTGCGGATGGCCTCGTTGGCGCGGTCGGGACCGGCGGCCAGCACGGTGACCTCGCCGCCCTGGGCCTCCTTGATCAGCAGCGCTTCTTCGACGGCGCGCTCGTTGATCTCGTCGAGCACCGCGTCGGCGGCCTCGCGGTCGAGGGTGTAGTCACCATCGGTCAGCTTGCGCTCGGACCAGGTGTCGGGGACCTGCTTGATGAGTACGACGATGTTCGGCATCGGTCTTCGTCGACCTCCTTCTGGGGACACGTGTGTGGTGGGGCCGCACGAGCTGAGCCGTACGTCCGTGTGAGATATCTAGCTCAGATCGGAACACTACCCTACGCTAAGTTACCCGTGGGTAACCTACCCGCGCAAGAGGTCCCTGACTCCTGCGTGAACCGGCGGTACCAGTAACCTCGGACCAATGAGCGAGGCTGTGATCCCTGCCGCACCCGTGGCCGCCACACATGAACCACTGCCGTTGACCGGCGAGCGGACGGTGCCCGGCATCGCCGAGGAGAACTACTGGTTCCGCCGGCACGAGATCGCCTACGCCCGACTGCTCGACCGCTGCACCGACAAGATCGTGCTCGAGGCGGGCTCGGGCGAGGGCTACGGCGCCGACATGATCGCGGGCGTCGCCCAGCGCGTCACCGGTCTGGACTACGACGAGAGCGCCGTCGCGCACGTCCGCGCGCGCTACCCGCGCGTGCAGATGATCCAGGGCAATCTCGCCGCGCTGCCCCTCGACGACGAATCCGTCGACGTCGTGGTGAATTTCCAAGTCATCGAACATCTCTGGGACCAGGGACAGTTCCTGCGCGAGTGCCTGCGCGTGCTGCGCCCCGGCGGCGTGCTGCTGATCAGCACCCCGAATCGCATCACCTTCTCCCCCGGTCGCGACACCCCCCTCAACCCGTTCCACACCCGCGAACTCAACGCCGCCGAGCTGACCGAACTGCTCGTCGACGCCGGGTTCACCGTCTCCGAGATGCTGGGCGTGCACCACGGTGCGAGCCTGAAAGCGCTGGACGCCAAGCACGGTGGGTCGTTCATCGACGCCCAGATCGAGCGCGCGCTGGCGGGGGAGCCGTGGCCCGCCGACCTCACCGCCGACGTCGCCGCTGTCACCATCGACGATTTCGACCTGCGCGCGGGCGATATCGACGCGAGCCTGGATCTGGTCGCGATCGCCGAAAAGGCAGATGCCGAGAAGGCAAGAAATTGACCGATTCCCGCTCCGCCGTGCCGGGCCAGTTCACACTGGTCCTGCACTCCCACTTGCCGTGGCTCGCCCATCACGGGCGCTGGCCGGTCGGCGAGGAATGGCTCTACCAGTCCTGGGCCGCGTCCTATCTGCCGCTGGTCAAGGTGCTGAAAAATCTTGCCGCCGAAGGGCGTTCGCATCTGCTGAGCCTCGGCATCACACCGGTGCTCGCCGCGCAGCTCGACGATCCACACTGCCTCGCGGGCATGCATCACTGGCTGGGCAACTGGCAGTTGCGCGCCGACGAGGCGTCGATGTCGGGAAATGTGGCGCTGGGCCGTCACGAACATCGGCTCGCCGCGACAGCGCTGGCCGATTTCGAACAGAACTGGCAGCACGGCGGTTCGCCGGTCTGGCGGTCGCTGATCGACGCCGACGCGATCGAACTGCTCGGCGGACCGCTGGCGCACCCGTTCCAGCCGCTGCTCGATCCGCGCCTGCGCCAGTTCCAGCTCACCGAGGGCCTGGCCGACGCGCACCTGCGCTGGGGCACCACACCGACCGGCATCTGGGCGCCCGAATGCGGCTACACACCCGGCATGGAACGGGGCTACGACGCCGCGGGCATCACCCACTTCATGGTCGACGGCCCCTCGCTGCGCGGCGACACCTCGCTCGGCAGGCCGGTCCGCGATTCCGAGGTCGTCGCCTTCGGACGCGACCTGGCCGTGAGCTACCGGGTCTGGTCGCCGAAACAGGGCTACCCCGGCCAGAGCGCCTACCGAGATTTTCACCACTACGACCACGCGACCGGGCTCAAACCCTCGCGCGTCACCGGCAAGACCGTCGACGGTCCTGACAAGGCCCCTTACGATCCCGAACTGGCGGCCGAAGCGGTCACCCGCGACGTCGCCGACTTCGTCGAGACCGTCCGTGCCCGGCTGATCGAGGAGTCCGCGCGGATCGGCAGGCCGGCCCTCGTGGTGGCCGCGTTCGACACCGAGCTGTTCGGGCACTGGTGGCACGAGGGGCCGCAGTGGCTCGAACAGGTGCTGCGCGCGCTGCCCGACGCGGGGGTGAACGTCGGCACCCTCGCCGATGCCCGCGAGAAGGGCTTCGTCGGCGAACCTGTGCAGCTCAACGACTCCTCGTGGGGTTCGGGCAAGGACTGGCGGGTCTGGGCGGGCGACCAGGTCGCCGACCTCGTCGAGCTCAACGCCGACATCGTTCGCCTGGCCCTGGACACCCTCGACAAGGTGCGCCGCGACGGATCGCTGCGCGACCCGGTCGCCGATCAGTTGCTGCGTGAGGCGATTCTCACCGTCTCCAGCGACTGGGCGTTCATGGTCAGCAAGGACTCCGCCGCCGGGTACGCCCGCGATCGGGCCCACGAACACGCGCACGCCGTCCGCGAGCTCGCTGAGGCGATCGGCGCCGGTCAGTTCGCCAAAGCGGCCCGTCTCGCGGCAGGATGGGCGATGGCCGACGGATTCTTCCCTGGTCTGGACGCGCGGCGGTTGCCGACCGCTGTCCCGTCGGCCGCCGTTGAAGGATCCGCATGAAGATTTTGATGGTGTCGTGGGAGTACCCGCCGGTCGTGGTCGGTGGGCTCGGTCGGCATGTGCATCACCTGGCCGTCGAGCTGGCCGCGGCCGGTCACGAGGTCGTCGTCCTGGCACGCCGGCCAACGGGAACCGACTCGCTCACCCACCCCACCCACTCCTACATCGCCGACGGCGTGCTCGTCGTCGCGGTGGCCGAGGACCCGCCGTGCTTCGACTTCGGCGAGGACATGCTCGCCTGGACGCTGGCCATGGGGCACGCGATGGTGCGTGCCGGGGTAGCGCTCGGCAAGCCCGGCGTCGGCGAGGGCTGGACGCCCGATGTGGTGCACGCGCACGACTGGCTCGTCGCGCACCCGTCCATCGCGCTCGCCGAGTACTACGACGTGCCGCTCGTCTCGACGATCCACGCCACCGAGGCCGGGCGCCACAGCGGCTGGGTGTCGGGCCGGGTCAACAAGCAGGTCCACTCGGTGGAGTGGTGGCTGACCAACGAGTCCGATCAGCTCATCACCTGCTCGACCTCCATGCAGGACGAAGTCGACCGGCTCTACGGACCCGAGCTCGCGCCGATCACGGTGATCCGCAACGGCATCGACGTCGGCTCCTGGACCTTTCGTTCCCGCGCGCCGCGCTCCGGCCCGCCGCGCTTGCTCTACGTCGGCCGCCTCGAGTACGAGAAGGGTGTGCAGGACGCGATCGCCGCTCTCCCCCGCATCCGCCGCGCCCACCCCGGCACCACGCTCACCGTCGCCGGTGTCGGCACCCAGTTCGAGTGGCTGCGTGAACGCGCCCGCGTGCACCGCGTCGCCCGCGCGGTCCACTTCGTCGGCAGCCTCGGCCACGACGAACTCCTCGGCTGGCTGCACGGCGCCGACGCCATCGTCCTGCCGAGCCGCTACGAACCCTTCGGCATCGTCGCCCTCGAGGCCGCCGCCGCGGGCGTTCCCCTGATCGCCTCCACCGCAGGCGGTTTGGGCGAAGCGGTGATCGACGGCGTCACCGGCGCGTCCTTCGCCCCCGCCGACATCGACGGCCTGGTGGACGCGACCCGCGCCGTCCTCGACGACCCGGCCACCGCCCAGGCCCGCGCCCACACCGCCCGCGAACGCCTCACCGCCGACTTCGCCTGGGACGTGGTAGCCGCCGAAACCGCCCAGGTCTACACCGCCGCCAAACGCCGAGTCCGCACCTCCCTCGGCCGCCCGGACATCGTGGAAAGACCCCTACCGGAACGCGATCCGAAGTAGCTCCCTTTCCATTCGGGCGATCATTCAAACGTGATCCGTGTAACAGAGTAGGTTTCGCCGCCGACAACCCTCGGCACCGTCATGCCATCGCGGTGTGCGCCAAGGGGGTCAGCGAGCGGGTCGGCTGCATCAGCCTTGCGACTGAACGCCGACCTTCGAAGGGTGAACCGCCACTGTGTCGTCTCCGCTGCTGTCCAAGGGCCAGAACATTCCGCTTCCCGAGGATGTCGACCGCGTCGACATCGTGATCGGTTGGCCGGAACCCGAGATCGAAGTCGACGCCTCCGCGCTGCTACTCGGCGCCGACCGGCGCGTCGGGTCCGATGCCGACTTCGTCTTCTACAACCAGACCGAATCACCCGACGGCTCAGTATGTTTCCTTGGAACGAGCGCCACCGAGGAAGGAAAGCAAGCCAGGATCTCGATCGACCTGTCGGCGGTTCCCGTGCACGTCCACACCATCGCATTGGCGGGCAGCGTCGGCGAGGGCACATTCGGTGCGCTGGGCAAACTCGCGTTCCACGTCATCGATCCGGCCGGGCATTCGCTGGCCGAATATCTGACGGCCGACGCGGACACGGAGTCGGCATTCGTCTTCGGCGAGGTATATCGGCGCGACGGCAACTGGAAGGTGCGGGCTGTCGGGCAGGGCTGGGAGTCGGGCCTGTCCGGGCTGGCAACCGATTTCGGGGTCACTGTCGAGGACACTGCGCCGGCACCCGCTGAGCCGGAAGTCGTTGTCCCCGAGCCCCCCGCCGTGCAAACACCGTCGCGCGGAGTAGCAACCGCCAGGCGCGTTGTGCGCAAACCCAAGCCGATCGAATTCAGGCAGGCCGAATCGGATACCTGGCAACCCGCTCGGTTGTTCTCGGTCATCGGGGTCGGCGCGGGCGAGGAACAGGAACGGCGCACCACCTCCGCACTCATCGCCACCATGCAGGCCGTACGGCCCTTCGCCAGGGCAATCTGTGCTCGAATGGGCGCACCCGCTGGGGCTTTCGAGGGCTATCTCGAAGTGCAGTACGAATCGGGCGATACCAAAGTCATCCCGGACGCGGTGTTGAAGGTGAGTCGCGGTGCCAAACAGTGGACCGGGCTGCTGGAAGTGAAGACGGGCAATGGCAAGCTCCGGCGAGATCAGCTGGAGAGCTACCTCGACGTCGCGCGGCGAAAGAAGTATGACGCCGTCGTCAGCCTGTCCAACGACATCCCCGCCGGGCCGGGCGAACTACCCGTCCAAGTGGACCGTCGCAAGCTGACGAAAGTGGCACTGCGTCACCTGTCGTGGGCCGAAGTGGCCCACGAGGCGCGCATGCTCACCACACACGGTGGTATCGACGACGCACTGCAAGCCTGGATTCTCGCCGAGTTCCTGCGCTTCCTCGATCATCCACGTTCGGGTGCGGCCGAGTTCGTCGACATGGGCAGACACTGGGTCACCGTCCGTGACGCCGTCACCCAGGGAACACTGCGGGCGGGCGACGCGAAAGCGCTGACGGTCGCCGACACATGGGTGTCGCTGTGCAGGCACCTCGCGCTGCGGCTCACCGCCGAACTCGGTGTCGAGGTCAAGCACGTCCTCGCCCGCAAGTTCCAGTCGGATCCGGCGGTGCGGGCCGCCGCCGTCGCCGAACGGCTGGCCACCGACGGTTCGTTCGAGGCCGTTCTGCGCATCCCCGAAACCGCGGGCGACCTCACTGTCATCGCCGATGTGCGGACGAACAAGGTCCGCTGCCGCACCACCATCGCCGCGCCCGACGAGGGCACACAAGCCCGCCGTGTGTCGTGGCTGACCAAACAGCTCACCGATGCGCCCGGCCGCGTCCAGGTCGAAGCAGTCTTCGCCGAACGTGGCAACGAAACATGCGAATTCCTCGACACCGTCCGCACCACGCCCAAGTCACTCATCGACGGCCGCACCACCCCGATTGTCTCGTTCACCCTCGAACAGACCTTCCCGATGGGCAACAAACGCTCGGGCACCGCTGCCAGCTTCATCGCCAGCGTCACCACAGCCACCGACGCCTTCTACGGCGCGGTGATGCAACCGCTGCGTGAGTGGGTTCCCGCAGCGCCGAAACAGGCCGGCCTGGACCCGACGGAAACAGCCGAGTAGTTCGAAAGCCCCCGGCGGGGGTTCTGGGCGGTTCATCGGTGACGGGTGAGGTGGGGGCGATGATCCGCGCTGTGTCCTGTCGGGGGTCAGCTCGTTGTCGTTGCGAAACCTGTTCCGCGTCAGGCCGGTTGGAGGCCGCCGCCGTGGTAGCGGGTGGCGGCGTTCCAGAGGAAGAAACTGTCGATGCCCGCGTCTCGGGTGGCGGCGATCTGGGCGCGGAGTTCGGCGTCGCCGTAGGTGACGCCGAGGCTGAAGTCCTGGAGCCACGGGGCCACTTTCGCACCCGTGCCCGCCGTGGCCGCCGTGAAGTCCTGCAGTGAGCGGAAGATGATGTCGTAGGGCTGGTCGTTGGGGTTCGCGACGCCGTATTCGCCGGGGCCCCAGTGCGACGGGTAGATCATGGGCGCGACGAAATCGACGCTGCGGGCGATGAGCGGGATGTCCTGGGCGATCTCGTCCGGGCGGGTGGAGGCGATTCCGTAGACCGCCGCGCTCAGGTGCGCCCCCGCGACGTGCACGGGGTAGCGACTCTCGGCGAGGAACCCGGCGACCGCGACCGCGGGGGTATCGGTGAGGCCGGCGAAACGCATGCTGTTCAGGCTGCCGTCGGGGCGGCGGACGTAGTCGTACATGATGCCGTCGAAGCCGAGTTGCGCTGCCTCTACCGCGAGAGCGATGTTGTATCCACGAACGTCGGGGTTGGCGAAATTGGTGAAGGCGATCGGGCCGTAGTGGCTGGAATAGGGTTGCCCGGAAGGATTCTGGACAACCCAGTCGGGTCGGCCGTTGTGCCAGGCCCAGCCCGCGAGAGTCGGATCGCGGAATGCGACGATACGCCCGACTACCTGCAGGCCCATATCGTGCAATTGCCGCAGAGCCGCCGGGGCATCGTAGATCGCCGCGGCGGCACCGGATTCGAGGGCGAGCGGCACCTGGGAGGCGTAGCCGATCACGCCGTCCTCGTCTTTGATGTCGAGCTGCACGGTGTCGATACGGCCCTCACGAGCGAGATCGAGGACAGCTTCGCGCAGTCCCTCGTGCGACCAGGCGTGCGCGGTGACGTGCACCGCGCGCATCCTCGGCAGCGTGCTCGACGTGACCGCCGTGCTGCTGGTCTGATTGCCGTCGGCGTCCGTCGCGACGACCTCGAACGCGGGGGCCCATCGCACCGAGAGTTCGAATGTCCCGTCCGCGGCGGGGACCACCGAATCGGGTCCGATGGACACGCGAGCCGTGTCGGTGGCGGTGCCGCGCACCACGACCGGCGCGCGATAGGAGCTCACCGGATCGGTCGGTGTCATCCGCAATGTCGGCGGCACGGTGTCGGCGACGGGCGATTCCGCGGATCTGCTCAGCGCGAATCCGGCTACCAGGGAGACGACCAGCGACGCGAGGGCAACACCGATAACGGGAGCCATCCATCGCCGTCGATCAGCCGATCGGAGCTGCCATTCCACCGTCAACACCGCCTTTCAAAACCATTGACACGCCAACTATTTCGCAGTTCCGACGCGGCGTACTCGGTATCGATAGATCGACTGTAATCCGTCGCCGCGGCGTAATATCGCATTGATGATGGGCGGTTCGAACACAATGTTTCGGCTCGTGTCGGCGGCAGCGCTGGCGGCCGCACTCACGGCCTGTACCACGGTGAACGATGACGCGGTTCCGGCGCACACGACGGTGCCGGTGACGACGGCGAAACCGGCACCGCCGAATCCGGCCGAAATCGCCGCCAACGAACTGGGATTCGTCCCGGTTCTGATGTATCACCAGATCACCCCGAATCCGGCGGGCGAATACGACCAGACCCCGGCGGAATTCCGGGACGAACTCGAACGGCTGTACCGCGAGAACTACCGCCCGGTGACCGCCGCGCACTACATCTCCGGCGACCTCGACCTGCCCGCCGGTACCCACCCGGTGGTACTCACCTTCGACGATTCCACCGGCAGCCAACTCGGTTTCACCGACACCGGCGCGGTGGCACCGGACAGTGCCGCGGGCATTCTCGCCGAGTTCGGCGCCCGCTACCCCGACTTCCACCCGGTGGCCACCTTCTACGTGAACAACGAGCCGTTCGGCGCAGACCCGCGCGCGCTGCCATGGCTGGTCTCGAACGGCCACGAAATCGGCGCGCACACAGCCGATCACGCCAACCTCGCGAGCCTGGACGCCGACGGCGTGCAACGCGAACTGGTGCAGAACGTGCGCGCGGTGACCACGGCGGCGCCCGGAGCGGTCGTGCGCACCATGGCGCTACCGCTCGGCATCCATCCTCGCGATCACGCACTGGCCACGGCAGGCCACTGGGACGGCACCTCCTACCGCTTCGACGCCGTGATGCTGGTGGGCTCCAACCCCGCCCCCGCCCCCTACGGCGCGGTCGACCCCGGCGGGGTGCCGCGCATCCGATCGGGCCGGGGTGCGGTCCCGTTCGATTCGGCCTATTGGCTGGACTGGCTCGCCGCGAACCCGGACCAGCGCTATACCGCCGACGGCGATCCGGCGCGCATTTCCTTCACCCGGCAGCGCGCGACGGAACTCGACGCGCGCTGGCTGGACCGAGCCAACCCGTACTGAGGCGGGTACTCAGGCGTCCGGGGTGAAAGCGAAGATCTCGCCGAGGCGGGTGGCGACGACGACTTCACCTTCCGGACCGATGGAGGTGCCCGTGGTGGTGCCGGTGGCAGCCGGCAGGGGGTCGGAGTCGATGGTGTTGCCGGTGGTGGTGTCGAAGGTGATGAGGCTCAGGCCCGCGCCGATGGCGGCGACGGTGTAGCCGATGTCGCCCGAGGTGTGTGCCGGGGTGCCACGCAGGGCGAGGTCCTTGCGTTCCCAGACGATCTCGGCCTTGTCGTCCTGGTCGCGCAGCGCGGTCAGGTAGCCGTCGTCGCCCGCCGGGATGATCAGGTCGCCCGCCACGGAGATGCCGCCCTGCGGCGCCCACGGCAACGGCTGGGTCCAGCGGGTGGCGCCGTCGGTGGTGTTCAGGGCGATCAGGCGCTTGCTGTTGTCGCCGATGTAGACGGTGCCGCCGTCGGCGGAGAGGGAGGGGCTGGTCGCGCTGCCGCCGGTGAGTACCTCGGCGCTCCACTCCTGGGTCACCGCGCCGTCGGCGTAGCGCATCGCGCGCAGCGCGGCGGCCTGCTTGCCCGGCTCCCAGACGGTGACGAAGAAGCGCCCGGTCGACGGGTCGACGGCGGTGGTATTGGCGACGGCGCAGCGGGGACCACCGGTCCGGCAGTCGTCGAGCCCGTCGCCGGAGGCGGGACGGGTGAGACCGGGGTACTTCAGGAAGTCGGGTTCACCGAGCAACTGCAGGGTCGGCACCACCCGGCCGCCGGTCTGACGGCTCAGCACGTCGACCTGACCGGACTGCGTCACCGTCAGCACGTTGCCGTCACCGGTGAACTGGATCGCCACCGGCACGCCCGCCACCGGGGTGCGCCATCGCGGCTGACCGAGGTAGTTGAACGAATTCACCGCGCCGTCGTCACCGACGTACACATTGCTGACTCCGTCGAGCACGGTCGGCGCTTCGATCGTCGACGGGCCGAGCGGGTTGCAGAAGCGTTTGCGGCCGGTGAGCATCTGGAACGAGAAGATCGCACAGTTACCGGTGCTCGTGGTGACGAACATCTGACCCTCGGCGCCGATCGTCAACGGCTGGGCGATCGGGCCGCCCACCGGACGTGACCAGCTCAGCGACATCGAGTCCGCACCCCGCACCGGGCTGCCGCTCGCGTTGCTGCCATCGTGATGCGTTGCGGGCCAGCCTTTTCCGGCGCCGACCGTGATGTCGTCCACATCCGTGCCGCACCCGGCCAGCGCCACCACACCGGCGGCAGCGAGCGAGGCAACGACGCGAGTCCGAGTTCGCACCTGCTGATCTCCCTGTGTAATCGGGGTATGGCACGGTAAGTGTGCCCTGCGAAAGTACTCTGTGTACCCGACGACCGAATCCCCGGGGCACGCCCGGTGCGATCATGACGGGAGAGTAGTTCGTGACGAGCATGTGGGGCGCGCCACTGAGCGCGCGCTGGCGTGGATCACGCCGCCGCGATCCGCAGCAGGCCCGATTTCTGACCAGGGATTCGCTGCGCTGGGTGCTCGCCAACCGCGCCTACACCCCCTGGTACCTGGTGCGTTACTACCGGCTGGCCAAGTTCCGCCTGGCCAACCCGCATATCGTGCTGCGCGGAATGGTGTTCCTCGGCCGCAATGTGGAGATCCACGCGACCCCGGAACTCGCGCGCATGGAGATCGGCCGGTGGGTGCACATCGGCGACGGCAACGCCCTGCGCTGCCACGAGGGCTCGCTGCGGATCGGCGACAAGGTGGTGTTCGGCAAGGACAACGTCGTCAATACCTACCTCGACATCGAGATCGGTGAGTCGACCCTGGTCGCCGACTGGTGCTACATCTGCGACTTCGACCACCGCATGGACGACATCAACATGCCCATCAAGGATCAGGGCATCGTGAAGAGTCCCGTGCGGATCGGCCCCGACACCTGGATCGCGGCGAAGGTGACCGTCCTGCGCGACACCCGGGTCGGACGCGGTTGCGTGCTCGGCGCGCACGCGGTGGTGCGTGGCGATGTCCCCGACTACAGCATCGCGGTCGGCGCTCCCGCCAAGGTTGTGAAGAACCGCAAGGTCGCCTGGGATGCCAGTGCCGAGGAGCGCGAGGCCTACATGGCGGCGCTGGCCGACATCGAGCGCAAGAAGAACGCCGCCGCTCAGTCCTGACTCCCGGGTGATTCGGCCGATTCGCGGGAATCGGCCGAATCGCGCTGACACGGCCGCCGGATGCGATGGTTTCTGTCGGTGGGGGTCGGTACGGTCAGCGACGTGGAAAGCTATGCGGCGCTGCTGCGGGGGATCATGCCGACCAACCCGAACATGCGCAACGAGAAGTTGCGCGGGGTGTTCGAGGGGCTGGGCTTCGAGAAGGTCGCGTCGGTACTCACGAGCGGCAATGTCGTCTTCCGCACCGCCGACGACCCCGCCGACCTGGAAGATCGCATCCAGCAGGCACTCAACGCCGAACTCGGCATCCCGGGCGGCACCATCGTCCGCAGCCATCCCGAACTGCGCGCGCTCCTCGACCGCGACCCCTTCGAAGGTCTCCCCCACGAACGCGGCTCCTATCTCACCGTCACCTTCTTCAAGACGAAGATGCGCGAAGCCGACACCAAGACCTTCGACGACGACCCCCTCACCCGCGTCATCGGCTACGACCGCAAGGCCCGCGCCTTCCTCACCGTCATCGACAACAGCACCGGCGCGACCCCTGACTTCATGGCCCGCCTGGAGAAGATCTACGGCAAGGACATCACCACCCGTACCTGGCTCACGGTGCAGCGCGTGGTGAGGAAGATGGAAGCCTGACCCGTGACCAGGTGCGGCCGGCCATAGCCGCGCTGTCAGCGGGTGGGAGCGACCGCTCGGCAGAGGAAGACGACGCCGGCGCGGCCGATGCGGGTGATCACCAGGGTGTACGGCGTCGAGCCGCGCTGCTTGAGCTTCTTGCGAAGTCCATCGGGGTCGACGTCGACGCCGCGGATGAGGATTTCCAGGGAGCCGCAGTCACGGCGGTTCAGTTCCTGGCGGAGGGTCTTCTCGCGGAGTTCGAAACGGTCCTCGATGCGGAAGCCCCGCATGCCCGTGGGAACCGTGTCGCCGGTGAGATAGGCGATCTGTGGGTCCAGTTGCCAGAGGCCGTGTTTCGCGGCGTAGTGACGGACCAGGCCCGCACGGACGACGGCGCCGTCGGGGTCGACGATCCAGTCGCCGGGGGCGCGGTCGGGGATGTCGTCGGGGGCGGCGTCGGTGAGCGTTGTCGCGCCGCCGTGGGAAGTCAGGACGGTGGCGCGGCGGGTGACGCCGGGCTCGGTGAGGCCGGGCGACCAGAGGCAGGCTTCGCGGACGGCACCGTCGAGAGAGACGATCTCCACCTCACCGTCCCAGCCGAGGCGGTCGAAATCCAGGCCGGGTGCGGACTTCACGGCGAGATCGCGGCCCGCGTAGGCGGCGAGCAGATCCGGAAGTGGGGGTTGGAGTTTCGCGGGATCGTAGGTGCGACGGCCGTCGGCCCGACGAGCCGGATCGGCGATGATCACGGTGTCGCGCGTGGTCGGTACGAGGGCATCGGCCCTGGCCAACACGATGTTTCGACTACCAGCCGCTGACGGGGCGGCATCCGAACCGGTCACCGGGCCGCGGTCCACCGCCGATACCGGCCCCACCCCGAGATTGTGGGCGGCCATGGCCAAGCGGACGTCGTCGAGATCGCTGCCGACCACAGTCGGACAGGCCGCTGCCAACTCGGACAGTTCCGCGCCGATCGAGCAGGTCACGTCGTGCACCGCGCGGCCGGCCAGGCGGGTCGCCCGATGCCGGGCGACGAGCGCGGGCGTCGCCTGTTGCAGCGCGTCGTCGGTGAACAGCCACTCCCCTGCCGTGGGCAGCTTCACCACGGCCTTACGGCGCAACCGCACCGTCTCGATCAAGGCGGGCGCGAGTGCACCGTGCGCACGACGCACCTGCTCGATATCGCGCAGGTGCGTCGCGGTCGTCAGCTCCAGCCGGTCGACCTCGGCGAGCGCGGCACGGCCTGCCGCGCTGCCGAGATAGGCGACATCGTCGCGGCCGAAGCGATAGCCCACCTACTTCTGCGCCGCGCCCGGCTTCACGCCGGTGATCATCGCGTTGTAGAAGAACTCGCGCGGCACGACCTTGCGCAGCACGTTCTCGTCGAGCCAGCTCAGGCCCAGCCACGCGCGGTACTGCGCCAGGCGGTAGGGCATGGTCAGCTTCTCGTCGGGGACCGCGGCCTCGAAGGTGCGCACCGGCCAGCCCCACAGGGCGGCGGCGAGTTCCTCGGTGGTGGCCTTCACATCGACGGCACCGGCCGACTTCGCCATCTTCTCGAGATCGCTCGGGTCGAAGGTGTGCAGGTCGACGACGGCCTCGAGCGCGGCGGCGCGAGACGACTCGTCCAGTTCGGTCTGCGGACGACGCCAGCCCGACAGGAACGGCAGCTTGGTGATCTCGGTGGTCACCTTCCAGGTGGCCTGGCCGAGGCGACGGGCGTAGATGTTGCCGATGGTGGTGGGCTCACCGGCGAACACGAAGCGTCCGCCCGGCTTGAGCACGCGCAGGCACTCCTTGAGCGCCAGTTCCACGTCGGGGATGTGGTGCAGCACGGCGTGGCCACACACCAGGTCGAAGGTGTCGTCGTCGTACGGGATGGTCTCGGCGTCGGCGACGCGACCGTCGACATCGAGGCCGAGGTGCTCGGCGTTGCGCAGCGCGACCTTCACCATGCCGGGCGAGAGGTCGGTGACCGAGCCGGACTTGGCGACGCCACCCTGCATCAGGTTGAGCAGGAAGAATCCGGTGCCACAGCCCAGCTCGAGCGCACGCTCGTACGGCAGCGGAGCGGGGCCGACGGCGAGGTCGAACCGGCCGCGCGCATACGCGATACAGCGTTCGTCATAGGAGATCGACCACTTGTCGTCGTAGGTCTCCGCTTCCCAGTCGTGGTACAGGACCTGGGCGAGTTTGGTGTCTTTGCGCGCTGCTTCGACCTGGGCCGCGGTGGCGTGGGGGTTCGGCGCCGGGTCGTCGGGATGGACCGTCATGCAGGCCAGCCTAATATGTGCGCCCGGGCACGCCGCTGCTGGGACAAGAGACTGCTCTTTCCTGCGCTCACGACCGGCCGCCGGACTCCCACGAGCGCGAGCCGCCACCGGACCGGACGGCCGGTTCGCACCGCCTCAGCGCGGGATGGCTGGGATGTTACCCGGGTTCTCACAACACCGGCCCGCACGAAGTTAACCCAGGTTCCGGCGGTGTTGCTAGCGACCCGTGAAGGTCGCGGCGTTGGGTCCTTCCGCGGCGAAGGTGCGGGTGCCGGTGCGGGCGTCGTCGGTGTCGAACAGCGCCGACCATTCGGTGACAGCGGTGGAATGGCCGTGCGGCCCGGACTCGAAAACCGCCTTGGCCGCGGCGAGGGCGCGGGGTGCGGCGGTGACGAACTGCGCGGCCCACGCACGCGCCGCGGTGAGGACATCGTCGGGCGCGACGACCTCATCGACCAGGCCGATCTTCTCGGCTTCTTCGGCGCCGACGAAACGACCGGTGTAGACGAGATCCTTGGCCCGGCTCGCGCCGATGAGCAGCGAGAGCCTTCGGATGCCGGAGAGCGGAATCAGGCCCGCTTTGATCTGCGGCAGACCGAGTTTCACGTTGTCGCCGACGATCCGGTGGTCGGCGCCCAGCGCGAGTTCGAGGCCGGCGCCGAGGCAGTAGCCGGTGATCGCGGCGACCGTCGGCTGCGGAACCCGCGAGAGGCAGCCGAGCGCGGCCTGGAGATCGGCGGCCATGGCGGCGGCCTGTCCGGCGTCGAGCTCGGCCAGCTCCGACATCTCGTCGCCCGCGCTGAACACCCGCTCGTCGCCGTAGACGATCAGGGCCGAGACCCCGGGATGCTCGGCCACCGTGGCCGCCGCGGCCGCCACCTCACGGGCCAGCTGGGCGTCGACGAGGTTCAGCGGCGGACGATCGATGCGCAACAGCGCGACGCCACGGGTGGTCGGCTCGGCGGGCAGCTCGAGGGTCACGAATTCGGCCATGGGAGCAACCTACCGGCCGCCGAGTGCACCCAATTGCGGCAGCTCGTCGAAATACCGTTCGTTGTCGGGGAAGTCCGACAGCGGACGCCCGCCCGCCCCGGGCGAGTACTTCGGCATGATCGGCTCGACGACGCGGTCGGCGGCCAGCGCGGCCGCGGTGTCGGCGAACCCGCACAGGGCGTCGAGCTGCGACCACGTCGGTGGCATCAGCACGTGTTCGCCTGCCCGCCAGCTCGCCAGGGCGTCCTGCGGTGTCCGCCAGGCCACCTGGGCGGCCTCGGAGGTGGCGCCGTCGGCGATCTGGCCCTGCGGGAGCACCGCGACGAAGAAGCGGGTGTCGTAGCGGCGGGGTTCGGCCTCCGGCGTGATCCAGTTCGACCACGGACGGAGCAGGTCGGCGCGCAACACCAGGCCCTCGGCCGCGAGGAAGTCGGCGAGCGACAATTCGCGGCGCTCGAGCTTGCCGCGCGCCGCGCGATAGCGCGCCGAGTCGTCGACGACGGAATCCGCGGTCGGTCCGGCCAGCAGCACGCCGCATTCCTCGAACGTCTCCCGCACGGCCGCGGCGACGAGCGCCTGCGCGGTCTGTTCGTCGGTGGCGAAACGCTCGGCCCACCAGGCGGGTTCGGGGCCCGTCCAGGCGATGTCGGCAGTGCCGTCGGCGGCGTCGACGCCACCGCCGGGGAACACTGTCACCCCGGCCGCGAACGCCATCCCCTTGACCCGGCGCTGCAGGAACACCTCGATACCCGCCTCGCCGTCACGCACCAGCATCACGGTCGACGCGTCCCGCACGGAGACCCCGGACTCACTCATATCGTTCCTCTCCACCACCGAGCCGCACGCCCGGCGAACACCGATCTGCCGACCGGACCGGCTGTCTCCTTCGAGCGCAGCCCTGTCAGCACCCTAACGCTCGCTTGGTCGGCCGTGAGCCGGGATTCCCGGCGACCGGACGCCCAGCCAGGTCAGCCCGGCCGTCGGTACGCAATCGCGGCCCGCGAGCCGGTGCGGCGAGCCGACGCTCAGTTGCGGCGCCGGTGCCCGCCCGAACGACGAGCCCGCCGCGCGAACCACCGCCCGTCGACCCGGTCGAGCGCGATCGACTGACTGAAGGCGTTGCTCAGATTCTCGGCGGTGAGTACATCGCCCAGCAGACCCTGGCCAACCACCTCCCCCTCCTTGAGGAGCAGCGCGTGCGTGAAGCCGGGCGGAATCTCCTCGACGTGGTGGGTCACCAGCACCATCGCGGGCGCGTCGGGGTCGGCGGCGAGATCGCCGAGCCGTTCGACGAGTTCCTCACGCCCGCCCAGGTCGAGGCCCGCGGCCGGTTCGTCGAGCAGCAGCAGTTCCGGATCGGTCATCAGGGCGCGCGCGATGAGCACCCGCTTGCGTTCGCCTTCGGACAGGGTGCCGTACGTACGGTCGGAAAGGTGTTCGGCGCCGAGGGTTTCCAGCATGTCGACCGCGCGTTCGGTGTCGATGTCCTCGTAGCGTTCGCGCCAGCGGCCGAGCACGGCGTAGCCGGCCGAGACCACCAGGTCACTGACCTTCTCGTCCACCGGGATGCGGCTGGCCACCGCCGCCGAGGACAGTCCGATACGTGGCCGCAATTCGCTGACGTCGACGCGACCGAGCGTCTCCCCCAACAGATTCGCGTTACCGGAGGTCGGATGGAGTTCGGCGGCGGCCATTCTCAGCAGCGAGGTCTTGCCCGCGCCGTTCGGGCCGAGCACCACCCAGCGTTCGTCGAGCTCTACTTGCCAGGAGACCGGGCCGACGAGGGTTCGGCCCGAGCGACGGATGGTCACATCGGAGAAGTCGATGAGCAGATCGGGATCGGGTTGCGACACGCGCTCCATCTTGGCCCACGCGGGCTCTCAGCGCAGCGACCGGCCCGTGCGAGATTCGTCGATCCTGGTCGTCGACGGGTCACCCGGGCTGCGAACTTCGCTGCGCAACATCCGCGCGGCGACGAAGGAGACCGGCACCGACAGCACAACCCAGACGATCAGGATCACCACAATCGTCGTCATCATCGCGGAACCTCCCTGTACCTCGACGTGCACGGCTGTCGGTTACGTATACCCGTGAGGCGCTGCCGCCACACCGCGTTATCGCGGCGAGTCGCGAAAACCGCAACCCAACTGCCGGATTCGCGTCGCGCGTGTCGCGGCGATCACTGCCGTGGCGGCACCGCGATCACCGTCATCGAACCGGGCGCCACCTCGGTGAAACCGGCGTCGCGCACAGCCACCGCACGACCCGCCGCCACCTCGGCCACCAACCCCGCCCACTGCTGTTCGCCGGCGTCGCGCACCGCGCAGCGGAATCCGCGCTCCGCCCACGCGGCCGCCGCGGCCACGGGCAGCGCACCCGCCAGCAGCATGCTCGCGTGCCCGACCTGTGCGGCCGCCTTGCCCACCGACATCTCCAGCGCCGCGTTCACCCACAGCACCGGCGATGCCGGATCCGCCGGGCCCGGCTCGTCGTGGTCGAGATCGGTTCCGCCGATCTGGAGTTTGCGGATGCGCTGATCGATCTCCCCGACCGGGCCGGGAACGAACGCACGGGCCTGCGCGCCGTCGACCTCGACGGTCACCCCGTCGACGTCTCCCGCGGCCACCCACTGCGCACCACGCGCCCGCCGGGCGACCTTCCTGATCCGCGACCGCTTCCACGCGAGGTACCGCGGCTCCCACTCCCCGCCGGGCCCCGAACGCGGGTCGAGGCACACCGCGACCGCCGCGGCGGCGGCCGCTTCCAGCAGTGCGCTGCGGGCGGGCGGGTCAGCCTTGGGAATGTGCAACACCATCTGCATCGCCTGCACCATCGCCGGATCGTCGGGGTCACCGCCGCCGCCGTAGCCCTGCGCCAATTCCGCGTGCCGAGCGGCGAATTCGGCCGCTTCGTCGCGGACCGGGACCTCGGCCTCTTCCTCGGTTTCCAACCCACTACCCATGCCACAACACCCGTTCGATCGACACCAGTCCGCCCGCCAGCCTAATAGTGCGGGCGCGTGGCCTTCCCGGGCCTTTCCCCGGGACAAGGGTGGTCTCGCGCCGACCGGGCTCAGATCACCCGGACATCCACCATGAAGGTCGGCTCGGGGCCGATCGATGGTTCGCTGGCCGGCCCGTACGTGAACTGCAGCGAGGTCACCCCCCGTTCGATCGCCCGGAACGGCCACACCGTGGCGTTGCCCTCACTGGTCGGCCCACCGTCGGTGATCAGGATGCCCTTCTCGGCGTTGACCATCCCCCACTCGCCGGTCGACGCGGGATCCCGCGGCAGGCGCACCAACAGGCGCTGGCCCACTGTCGCCACGACCGTGCTGCCGTTGGCAGGCAGCTCGATCGTCAGCGGATCGGCCGCGGACTGCGCGACGGCGGTCGGCTGGAGGGTGACGTCATACGGTTCGGTCTCGTCGCCACCGCATGCGGCGGTCGATCCGCCGAGCCCCGCCAGGGCGACCAGGACGAGCAATGACCTGCGCACAAACAACCTCCCGGTGACGAGCGGTGACGACGTGCCTGTGCCGTCACTCTACGTCGGTGAGGTCGCGATTCCGCGTGACGCTACCGGCCGAGCAGCGGAACCCGTCGCACGCCACCGTCACGCGCGTCGGCCGCTTCCACCTCGTCGCGGGTGACGCCGAGGATGAACAGCACCGCGTCCAGGTAGGGGTGCGACAGCGCCGTGTCGGCCACCTCGCGCAGCGCGGGCTTGGCATTGAACGCCACGCCGAGCCCGGCCGCGTTGAGCATGTCGATGTCGTTCGCGCCGTCACCGACCGCGACGGTCTGCTCCATCGGCACCCCCGCCTCGGCGGCGAACTTGCGCAGCGCGGTCGCCTTGAACGCCCGGTCGACGATCTCGCCGACGACCCGCCCGGTGAGCTTGCCGTCGACGATCTCCAGGGTGTTGGCCTGCACGAAATCGAGTTCCAGCTCGTGCGCGAGCGGCTCGATCACCTGCCGGAACCCACCGGAGACCACGCCGCAGCGGAAGCCGAGCCTGCGCAGGGTACGAATCGTGGTGCGCGCGCCCGGAGTGAGCTCGATCCGGTCGGCGACCTCCTCGATCACCGACTCGTCGAGGCCCTCGAGGGTGGCCACTCGCTGACGCAGCGATTCGGCGAAGTCGAGCTCACCGCGCATCGCGGCCTCGGTGACCTCGCGGACCTGGTCTTCGACGCCGGCGTGCGCGGCCAGCATCTCGATCACTTCGCCCGTGATCAGGGTGGAGTCGACGTCGAACACGATCAGGCGCTTGGCGCGGCGGGCCAGCCCGGCCCGTTCCACCGCGATGTCGACCTGTTCGGCGACGGCCACCTCGGCCAGTGCGGTGCGCAGCCGCGCGTCGCCTTCGTCGCTGGTGTCGGTCGCGGTGACCATCAGTTCCATCCCGGTCACCGGGTAGTCGGCGATGCCACGGATGGAGTCGATGTTGGCGCCACCGGTGGCGAGTTCACGCGAGATGGCGCTGAAGGCCTTCGCGGTGACCGGGGCGCCGAGCACCACGACCGCGTGCGTGGACATCGGCGGCTTGCCGATCTGCGCGTCGACCGACACGTCGACCTGCATGCCGACGGTGTTCATCGCCTCTTCGAGCTCGTCCTGCAACGCCTCGGGGTCGTTGGGGCACGACACCAGCACCCCGAGGGTGAGGCGACCCCTGATGACCACCTGCTCCACGTCCAGCAAGCTCACCTGATGCCGGGACAACGTCGCCAGCAGCACCGAGGTGACGCCTGGTCGGTCGGGGCCGGTGACGGTCACGAGAACTGTGGTGTCGGCCAAGTCGATCTGCTCCGTTCGATTACCCACAAAAAGAGTGTGCACCCGCTGGTCACCCAGCAGGTGCACACCCTGTCGTTCGGTGGTGTCCTACTTCTTCGCGAGCGCGCCTTCGGACACGTGCGTGCTGTGCTTACCCGAGCCCCAGCCGACGTGCGCCTCGGCCTTCATGCGGTCGACCATGTGCGGGTAGTGCAGCTCGAACGCGGGACGCTCGGACCGGATCCGCGGCAGCTCGTAGAAGTTGTGGCGCGGCGGCGGGCAGGTGGTGGCCCACTCGAGGGAGTTGCCGTAGCCCCACGGGTCGTCGACCGTGACGACCTCGCCGTAGCGGAAGCTCTTGAAGACATTCCAGATGAACGGCAGCATCGACGAGCCCAGGATGAACGCACCGATCGTGGAGATCGTGTTCAGCGTGGTGAAACCGTCGGACGGCAGGTAGTCGGCGTAGCGACGCGGCATGCCCTCGGCGCCCAGCCAGTGCTGGACCAGGAAGGTGGTGTGGAAGCCGACGAAGGTGGTCCAGAAGTGCCACTTGCCCAGACGCTCGTCCATCATGCGACCGGTGATCTTCGGGAACCAGAAGTAGATACCCGCGAAGGTCGCGAACACGATGGTGCCGAAGAGCACGTAGTGGAAGTGCGCGACGACGAAGTACGAGTCGGTGACGTGGAAGTCCAGCGGCGGCGAGGCCAGGATGACGCCCGACAGACCACCGAAGAGGAAGGTCACCAGGAAGCCGATCGACCACAGCATCGGTGTCTCGAACGTCAGCTGACCGCGCCACATGGTGCCGATCCAGTTGAAGAACTTCACACCGGTCGGGACCGCGATGAGGAAGGTCATGAAGGAGAAGTACGGCAGCAGCACCGCGCCGGTGGCGTACATGTGGTGCGCCCACACCGCGATCGACAGCGCCGCGATACCCAGCGTCGCGTAGACCAGCGTGGTGTAACCGAAGATCGGCTTACGGCTGAACACCGGGAAGATCTCCGACACGATGCCGAAGAACGGCAGCGCGATGATGTAGACCTCGGGGTGGCCGAAGAACCAGAACAGGTGCTGGTAGAGCAGGATGCCGCCGGTGGCCGGATCGTAGATGTGGCCGCCCAGGTGGCGGTCGTAGGCCAGACCGAACAGCGCCGCGGTGAGCAGCGGGAACGCGAGCAGCACCAGCACGGAGGTGACCGCGATGTTCCAGGTGAAGATCGGCATGCGGAACATGGTCATACCGGGTGCGCGCAGGCAGACCACGGTGGTGAGCATGTTGACGCCACCGAGGATCGTGCCCAGACCCGAGACGGCCAGACCCAGGATCCACAGGTCGGTGCCGACACCGGGCGAGTGCAGGATGTCGGTCAGCGGCACGTAAGCCGTCCAGCCGAAGTCCGCCGCGCCGCCGGGGGTCACGAAGCCCGCGGTCGCCATGGAGGCACCGAACAGGTACAGCCAGTAGCTGAACGCGTTCAGTCGCGGGAAGGCGACGTCGGGGGCGCCGATCTGCAGCGGCAGGACGATGTTGGCGAAGCCGAACACGATCGCCGTCGCGTAGAACAGCAGCATGATCGTGCCGTGCATGGTGAACAGCTGGTTGAACTGTTCGGGCGAGAGGAACTGCAGACCCGGACGTGCGAGCTCACCACGCATGAGCAGCGCCATGAGGCCGCCGATCATGAAGAAGCTGATCGCCGTGACCAGGTACATGGTGCCGAGCACCTTGGGGTCGGTGGTGGTGACCGCCTTGTAGAGGAACGAGCCCTTCGGCCCGGTCCGGGCCGGATACGGTCGAGTCGCTTCCAACTGAGGGACTGGCCTGGGCTCTACCGCAGTCACTGATCCTCCTGAAGATGCCTGTACGTCACTCGCAGCGTCGGCCGCGCCTCCATGACGGACAGCAGCAGACATGCGTTGGAGTGAATCGTAAACCGTGCTGCCGCAGCATTCCGCGCGGGTCCTACTCTGTGTCGTATTCGGCGCGCCGTAGTTCGCGATCCCGATCTTCCTCCGCAGGTCGCGTGGGTGCAACGGTTGTCGGCGATGACTTTTCGGCGGTCGGCGCGTCATGATCGATGCCGACGCGCGAACATGCCAGCGTCTCTATCGCGCTACCCCTTCAGCCGAGGAGAAGTCATGTCGTTCAGCCCGAAGCCCGGTGATCCCACCTGGGTCGACCTCTACACCACTGATCTCGACCGCGCGATCGCCTTCTACGGCGAATTGTTCGGCTGGACCGCCGAACGCGGCGGCGAGGAGTTCGGCGGCTACACCACCCTGCGCAAGGACGGCCGAGCCGTGGCCGGTGCGATGGGTCGGCACGACGATCCGGGCGACCCGTACCCCGATCGCTGGACCGTCTACCTGAACTCCCCCGACGCCCTCGCGACGACGGCGAAGGTGAGTCGAGCGGGCGGCAATGTCATCGTCGAACCGATGGCGGTCGGCGATCTCGGTGCGATGGCGGTGATCGCCGATGTCAGCGGTATCGGCGTCGGCGTCTGGCAAGCCGACACCTTCGCGGGCTTCGAAGCGGTCGGCATCGTCGCCGACGGGACATGGACCGACCACATCGGCGTCCCGTCCTGGTTCGAGCTGATCACCCGCGCCTACGACGAGTCCCTGGTCTTCTACCGCGACATCTTCGGCTGGCGCGACACCCTCACCATCGCCGACACCGCGGACTTCCGCTACACCACCATCCACGCGACCCCGCCCATGGGCGGCGGCATCCTCGACGCCAACGGCCATCTCGCCGACGGCGTACCCGGCTCGTGGACGGTCTTCTTCGGCGCCGACGACGTCGACAAGTCCGCCGAACAAGCGGTCGCCCTCGGCGGCACCGTCGCCTTCGAACCGATGAACACCCCCTACGGCCGCCTCGCCGGCCTGATCGACCCCACCGGCGCGCATTTCAGCATCGGCGGAAACGCCCGCTGAGGCGAAACCCACGGCGGCCGGTGGCGCGCGCACGAGGCTGCCGCCGCCGGGGTTCGCCCACCCAGGGGTGGTAATCGGTCCCCCTGGGAGTCGGCGCACCAACGCTGGGGTTGCTGTCGGATCCCCCTCCCGAAGACGAGATTAGAGGTGTACCCACAGACACCCGTCAAGCCTTCGAAGGGGAACACGATGAGCACCCTGGTCACCGCACCCGCCGACAACGTCATCCCGATGCGCAGCCGCTCCGCCGCGCCGGTCGCCGGTCACCTCGCCGACGCCGATCTGGACCGTTGGGCGAACCGCCTGGCCCGGCTCCTGCTCACCCGTGGCGCCGACGCCGGCGACCGGATCGCCCTCGCTGTCGACCCCCGGATCGAGTCGGTCGTCGCCGAGGCCGCGGTGCGCAAGATCGGTGCGATCCCGGTGTCGCCGATCGAGGGCGCGTCCACCGCCCACGGCGCCGGATTCGGGATCACCACCAGGGCCCGCCGGGGCGAACTCGGCGACGGCGCCGACTGGCTGGTGCTCGACGAGCGCTCGACCCTGCAGCGCTATCTGGTCACCTCCGACGCGCCGCTGGCGGCCACGGAACTGCGCGCAGTCTGCTGAACCCATTCCGATGCGCTCGATACAGGTTCAGAATGAACATAGAGCGCAGTACGCAACGGCGGGTACTACCTACCAGGTAGCTACCCGACGGTCGGGAACCAGAGGTGAACGCCCAGCTCCAGACATGAGAACGCAGGTTCGCTCATGATCCAGTCCTCTTCGCATGCGTCGGATGCCGTCGCACCCGAAGGCCCTTTTCCCCTGTCGGCCGCCCAGCGCGGCATCTGGTTCGCCCAGCACATCGCGGGCGATACCCCCATCTCCATCGCCCAGTACGTGGAGCTGTCCGGCGCGGTCGACCTCGCGCTGCTGATCGACGCGGTCCAGCGGACCGGTCGTGAATTCGGTACCGGCTATCTGCGGCTGGTCGATATCGACGGCCACCCCCATCAGGTCGTCGACCTGACCCTCGACGACGACGTCGCCGAACTGGATCTGCGTGACCGCCCCGACCCGGAAGCGGCCGCGCACGCGTGGATGCGCGCCGAGTACACCGCACCTCTGGATGTGATGCACGACCGATTAGTCCGCATCGCCCTGCTGCGTGTCGCCGAGGATCGCTGGTTCTGGTACGCGCGCATGCACCACATCGTGCTGGACGGGATGGGCGCGCTGGCGCTGGTACAGCGCGTCGGCGAGCTCTACAACGCCGCCTTCGACGGCCGTGAGCCCCCGGCCACCAAGGCCGAGCCCTTGCAGAAGATCGTCGATGCCGATCTGGCGTACCGCACCTCCGGCCGTTTCACCACCGACCGCGAGTACTGGCGCGAGCACCTGGCCGCGCTGGCGGACCCGGTGACGCTCGCCGGCCGCGACGCCGAGGTCGACGCCCACCCCAACCGGGTATCGGGCGCGCTGCCCGCCGAGACCGGAGCCCTGCTGGATTCGGTCGCGGCCTCGGTGAATTCGGGTGTCGCGCCGACCGTGGTCGCGGCCTTCGGCGCCTATCTCGCCGCGATGACCGGCGCGCCGGAAGTGGTGCTGAGCCTGCCGGTCTCCGCACGGACCTCGGCGACCCTGCGTCGTTCGGGCGGCATGCTCGCCAATGTCGTGCCGCTGCGCGTGCGACTCGACCCCACCACCACCGTCGGGGCGGCGATTCTCGCCGTGCAGAGCGAGCTGACCGGTGCGCTGCGACGCCAGCGCTACCGCCAGGAGGACATCGTCCGCGATCTCGGCTGGGCGATGGACGAGGCGGCGTCGTTCGGTCCCGCCGTGAATCTCATGATGGTGGACACCAAGATCGCGCTGGGCCCGGTCGTCGGGCGGCTCCACGTGCTCACCTCCGGCCTGATCGACGACCTGTTCGTCAACCTGTACCCGGGCGTCGGCGGCGAGAGCACCCACATCGACCTGCAGGGCAACGCGAACCTGTACAGCGACGCCGACCTGGCGGGCCATCACGAACGATTCCTGCTGTTCCTGCACCGGTTCCTCGTCGCCGGACCGGACGCCCCGCTGTCGACGGTGCCCGTTCTCTCGGAGGCCGAGCAGGCGGCCTCGGTGCCCGCGCGCGGCCCGGCCGGCGTCGCGACGCGCACCCTGCCCGAGATCCTCGCGGCGGGCGCCGCGCTCGACCCGGACGCGGTGGCGCTGCGCTGGGGGGCCGACGACACACTGAGTTATCGCGAGGTCGACGACTACACGAATCGCCTGGCCCGCCTGCTGATCGCCGCCGGTGCGGGGCCTGAACACGCGGTAGCACTGTCGATTCCGCGGTCCGCGGAGTCCGTGCTCGCCACCATCGCGGTGGCCAAGACCGGTGCGCCGTTCGTGCCCGTCGATCCGACCTACCCCGACGATCGCATCGAGCACATGATCGACGACAGCGGAGTCGTCACCGGCTTGACGGTCGACGAGGTACGAAAGTCCCTGCCCGACAAGGTCGATTGGCTCTCGCTGGACGACGCGGCCACCACCGCGGAACTCGCCACCCATGACCCCGCGCCGATCACCGATGCCGACCGCACTGCCGCGATCGCGCCGGATCAGGTCGCCTACGTCATCTATACCTCCGGGTCGACCGGACTGCCCAAGGGCGTGCTGGTCTCGCATCGCGGCCTGGCGAACCTCGCGGCGAGTTCGGGAGCCGGGTTCGGGGTCGAGCCGGCCTCTGTTGTCGCCCATGCGGTCTCGCCGAGCTTCGACATCTCGGTCGAAGAGATCGTGGTGACCCTGGCCGCCGGTGCCACCCTCGCGGTGGTCCCGCCGTCGGCCTACGCGGGTGAGGACATGGCGCGCGTGCTGCGCACCCACCGCGTCACCCATCTCAACGTCACCCCGGCGGTTGTCGGTTCACTCGACCCGGTGACGCTGCCCGACCTGCGCACGATCGTGGTCGGCGGTGACGCGTGCCCGCCGGAACTGGTGGCGAAATGGGCCGGTCGCTCGCTGATCAACGGGTACGGCCCCACCGAAACGACCATCACCACCACCCTGAGCGAACCACTGGTGCCCGGCGCCCCGGTGACGATCGGCAGCCTGGTCGGTGGCGTCTCCGGCCTGGTCCTCGACCCGTGGCTGCGTCCGGTACCGGCGGGCACCGTGGGTGAGCTGTACCTCGCGGGCCCCGGTGTCGCGCGCGGTTACCACCGGCGCAGCGGCTTGACCGCGAGCCGGTTCGTGGCGAATCCGCACGCACCCGGCGACCGGATGTATCGCACCGGCGATCTGGTGCGCTGGACCGACACCGAGGGCCGCGTCACCCTGGAATACCAGGGGCGCAGCGACTTCCAGGTGAAGGTGCGCGGCTACCGGATCGAACTCGGCGAGATCGATGCCGCGTTGCAGCGGCTTCCCGAGATCGACTTCGCGATCACGCTCGGTGTCGAGTCGCCGACCGGCGCCACCGCGCTCGTCGCCTATGTCACGGCCGAACCGGGTGCCGATGTCCATCCCGAGGCGGTCAAAGCCGCTGTCGGCGAGACGCTTCCGGCCTATATGGTGCCCGCCGTCGTGATGGTGCTCGACCGGGTGCCGCTGACACCGCTCGGCAAAGTGGACCGAAAGGCATTGCCCGCACCGGACTTCGGTGCCCGCACCGTCGTGAGCCGGGCACCGTCCACGCCGCGCGAGGAAGCCTTGGCAGCCCTGTTCGCCGAGGTGCTCGGACTCGACACCGTCGGTGTCGACGACAGCTTCTTCGCGCTCGGTGGCGACAGCATCGTGTCGATCCAGCTGGTCTCGCGGGCGAAGGCCGCCGGTATCTCGTTCAGCGCCCGCGACGTCTTCGAACGCAAGACCGTCGCCGCGCTGGCCGCTGTCGCCGACGACACCCAGGTACCCGTGGTGGACGAGCTGCCCGGCGGCGGGGTCGGCGCGGTAGAGCTCACCCCGATCGTGCACGCGATGGTCGAGCACCCGGACACCTGGGGCCGCTATGGGCAGGCCGTCCTGATCGGGCTGCCCGACGGTTTCGACCGCCTCCGGCTCGCGGCGGCGCTACAGGTCCTGCTCGAGCACCACGATCTCCTTCGTTCGTCACTGCGACCGACCGCCGACGGCTGGGAATGGGTGGTGGCCGAGCGTGGTTCGGTCGACGCCGAGGATCTGATCGAGGTGACCCGGGCCGACACCGAGGACACGGTCGAGCGCGCCCTGCAGAACGCCGCGGACCTGCTCGATCCCACCGCGGGCGTCGTTGCCCGGTTCGTGTTGATCGAACGCGCCGACGCCGCCCCACTGTGCTGGCTGGTCCTGCATCACCTGGTCACCGATGGCATATCCTGGCGAATCCTGTTGCCGGACTTGGCGACCGCGTCCTTCGGCGGCGCGCTCGACCAGGTCGGCACCTCCTTCCGCCGGTGGGCGCACGGCCAGCCCGAGAACGCCGCGACACGTCTCGACGAACTGCCGATCTGGCAGCGAATCCTGGCCACGCCCGACCCGCCGTTCGCCCGCACCGGCCGTCGGAGCGCCGACAGCGCGAGGGCCACCTCGGCTACTTCCGATCGGTCCGGCGACACGGCACAGGTCGCCTCGCCGGCTGCCGGCTCCGAGCTGTCCGACTCGGTGGCGGAGACCGTTTCGGTCCCCTGCGCCTTCGACCCCGCCCTCGACGTGGTCGCCACGATGGCGCAGTGGCAGTCGACGGTGCCTTCCGATGTCGCGCAGGCCGTCTTGCACGGCGTGCCCGAACAGTTCCATTGCGGCGCTGATGATGTGCTGCTGGCCACGCTCGCCATGGCCGTGTGCCGATGGCGTGACCGGACCGGTGCCCTGCTGACGCTGGAGGGCCACGGCCGCGACGAATCCCTGCTGCCCGGCGCCGATGTCGCGCGCACGGTCGGCTGGTTCACCAGCGTGTACCCGGTCGCGCTCGACCTGACCGGGATCGATCTCGGCGACGCGTTCGCCGGTGGCCGTGCGGCGGGTTCGGCGATCAAGGCAGCCAAGGAGCAGTTGCGGTCGGTCCCCGATCGCGGTGTCGGCTTCGGCTTGCTCCGCTATCTGAACGACGAGTCCGCCGCGGCACTGGCCGACGCGCCGACACCCCAGCTGAGCTTCAACTATCTCGGCAGGGCGGTGACCGGCGACGATCCCTGGGTACCGCGGCGCTTCGCCGCGACCAACGACGACCGGGCCCCGCTGGCCGCCGTCGTCGACATCAACGCGGTGCTGACCGATGCCGGACTGGAAGTCACCTGGGCCTACGCGAGCAGACTGCTCGACGAGGCCGACGTGCGCGAGTTGGCAGCGCTGTGGTCGCAGGCCCTGCGGGCACTCGTCACCCATGCCGCAACCGGCGACGCGGGTGGCCGCACTCCCTCGGATTTCGCGCTCGTCACGGTCGATCAGCCGCAGATCGAGCGCTGGGAGCACGCCTACCCGACGCTCACCGACGTCTGGCCGCTCTCGCCGCTGCAATACGGCCTGCTCTTCCACGCGCTCTACGACTCCGACACCGCCGACGGTTACACGGTCCAATCGCTGCTCACCCTCGCGGGCACGGTCGACGCCACCCGGCTGCGCGGTGCCGCGCAGGCGCTCGTCGACCGGCACGAGAACCTGCGTGTGGCCTTCGTCGAGACCGACGACGGCCCTCGTCAACTCGTCCTGTCCGCCGCCGAGATCCGCTGGGAAGAAGTAGATCTCACCGGGATCGCCGACGAAGACCAGCGAGCTCGCGAGCTCGATCGAGTGATCGAGCTCGACGCGCTGACCCGCTTCGACCTGACCCGGCCCCCGTTGCTCCGCTTCACCCTGGTCAGGACCGGCGAGGAAACGTTCCGGCTCGTCATGACCAATCACCATCTGGTGCTGGACGGTTGGTCGACGCCGCTGCTGGTGCGGGAGCTGCTCACCCTGTACGTCACCGCGGGCGACGCGTCGATGTTGCCGCCCGCCCCGTCCTACCGCGACTTCCTGTCCTGGCTCGGAGACCAGGATGCGGAGGCGTCGCTGTCGGCGTGGAAACAGGCCATGGCCGGGATCGACACGCCGACCCGCGCCGTCCCCACCCTCGTCGGCATCGAGTCGACCGAGACCGCGATGCTCTCGCACGATCTGTCCTGCGCCACGGTCGCGGTACTCGAATCCGCGGCCAGAGAAGCGGGTGCGACCGTGAACACGCTGGTCCAGGCCGGTTGGTCGCTACTGCTGGCCATGCTCACCGGTCGCACCGATGTGGTGTTCGGCGCCACGGTGTCCGGCCGGCCGCCGGAGCTGCCCGGTGTCGAGGAGATGGTCGGGCTGTTCATCAACACCGTCCCGGTGCGGGTGACGCTGGATCCGTCGGAGAAGGTCTGCGACCTGCTGGCCCGTGTGCAGGCCGAGCAGGCGCGGCTCATGGACCACCAGCACGTCGGTCTCGCCGCCATCCACCGCGTTGCCGGGCTGGCCGAATTGTTCGACACCCTCACTGTTTTCGAGTCCTACCCCATCGATCGGGAGGCGCTGTCGCAGGCCCTGGACATCGCGGGCATGCGGGTGCTCGATGTCGAGGGCACCGACGCCACGCCGTACCCGTTGAACCTCATGGTGATTCCGCTGCGCGGCGAGGCCGGTGCGGGCGACGCCTTGCGCATCACGGTGAAGTTCATGGCCGATCAGCTGGAACCCGCTGCGGCACAGACACTCCTGGACCGGTTCGTCCGGGTGCTCGCCCAGCTCGCCGAGAATCCGCACGCCCTGGTCTCGCAACTGCGAAATTGCAGCGACGCGGAACTGGCCACGCTGGCACCGGTCCACGGGCCACCGCCCTTGCCGATGCGCACGCTGCCCGACATCCTCACGGCCGGCGCGCGCATCGATCCCACTGCGATCGCGGTCAGCTCGGGCGAGCTGCGGATGAGTTACGGCGACCTCGATGCCTGGTCCAACCGGTTCGCCCGGGTCCTGCTCCGCCGCGGGATCGGGCCCGAGATCTTCGTCGTGCTCGCGCTCACCAGGTCGCTGGAATCGGTGGTCGCCGTGTGGGCGCTGGCCAAGACGGGGGCGGCC
>NZ_JBSGWE010000012.1:0-108211 GCF_053608825.1 Nocardia sp. NPDC055002 | reverse complement strand
GACCCCTGGGGAGACGCGGCCACAGCGGGGCCGCGCGCGGCGGGGTCGCGGGTTCGCCGCCGGGGCTTCGGCGACGACGGAGCAAGCCCCGGTGGCTAACCGGCGGCCCCCAGGGGCCGCGACTCGAGCGCGCCAGCGCTCCAAAAACACAGCGTCAAACCTCCTGGGACTACCGAACAATTGATCCCCCCTGTGACCACCCCTTCAGCCCCTCGTACCCTGGAAAGGCTGCCCCCACCGAAAGGCTCCCCTTTGTCCGAGTCCGGAGAGAACGTCGCCCCCACCCCCCGCGGGTTGCCCGCCGAGGTGGCCCGTCGGCGCACGTTCGCCGTGATCTCGCACCCCGACGCGGGTAAGTCGACGCTCACCGAAGCGCTGGCCCTGCACGCCAGGATGATCTCCGAGGCGGGCGCCATCCACGGTAAGGCCGGTCGCAAGTCGACGGTGTCGGACTGGATGGAAATGGAGAAGGCGCGCGGCATCTCGGTGAGTTCGACCGCGCTGCAGTTCAACTACCGCGCCGCCGGGTCCGGTATCGACAATGTGATCAACCTCGTCGACACCCCCGGCCACTCCGATTTCTCCGAGGACACCTACCGGGTGCTCACCGCCGTCGACGCGGCGGTGATGCTGATCGACGCGGCCAAGGGCCTCGAGCCACAGACGCTCAAGCTGTTCCAGGTGTGTCGCCACCGCGGCATCCCGGTGATCACCGTGATCAACAAGTGGGACCGGCCGGGTCAGGCCCCGCTCGAACTGCTCGACGAGATCAGCGAGCGGATCGGCCTCACGCCCACGCCGCTGTTCCTGCCGGTCGGCATCGCGGGCGATTTCCGCGGCCTGCTGCGTCGCGGACCGGAAGGCGAGGCCGCTGAGTACATCCACTTCACCCGCACCGCCGGTGGCGCGACCATCGCCCCCGAGGAGTACCTGACCGCCGACGAAGCCGAAGCCCGCGAGGGTGAGGCGTGGACGACCGCGGCCGAGGAGAGCGAACTGCTCTCGGCGACCGGGCAGGACCACGATCAGGAGATGTTCCTGGCGGGCCAGACCTCGCCGGTGATCTACGCCTCGGCCATGCTGAACTTCGGTGTGCGCCAACTGCTCGAGACGCTGGTGCAGCTCGCGCCCGCGCCCGGCTCACGCGAGGACGTGACGGGCAAGGAACGCACGACCGGTGACCCGTTCAGCGCGGTGGTGTTCAAGGTGCAGGCGGGCATGGACACCGCCCACCGCGACCGGTTGGCGTTCATGCGGATCGTCTCCGGCGAATTCGAGCGCGGCATGGTGGTGACCCACGCGCAGACCGGTCGCCCGTTCGCCACCAAATACGCGCTGACGGTCTTCGGCCGCGAGCGCACCACGGTCGACACGGCCTACCCCGGCGATGTGGTCGGCCTGGTCAACGCCACCGCGCTCGCGCCGGGCCACACGCTGTTCGTCGAGAAGAAGGTGGAGTACCCGCCGATCCCGAGCTTCGCCCCCGAGCATTTCGCGACGCTGCGCGCGCAGAGCGCGGGCAAGTACAAGCAGTTCCGCAAGGCCATCGACCAGCTCGATTCCGAGGGCGTGGTGCAGGTGCTGCGCAACGACGCCCGCGGTGACGCCACCCCGGTGCTGGCCGCGGTCGGTCCGATGCAGTTCGAGGTGGTCACCGCGCGGATGCAGGGCGAGTTCAACGTCGAGACCCAGCTGGATTTCCTCCCCTTCACGCTCGCGCGGCGCACCGACGCGGAGTCGGCGCCCGAGCTGGATCGCCAGCGCGGGGTCGAGGTGTTCACCCGCACCGACGGCGTGATCCTGGCGCTGTTCAGCGACAAGTGGCGGCTGCAGTACATCGAGAAGGAACACCCGAAACTCACGCTGGAACCGCTGGTCGCCACCGCGGACTGACGCTGTCTGGGCCGGAGCTATCAGGCGGCCGGTCCGGGATTGCGTTCCACCGAGGAGATGTGGTTCTCCTGGGCGATCATTCCCCAGCGGCTCGCGGTGAGCCGCAGGCTGGGTAGATCGCTGAGCGAGAGCACTACTTCGTAGGTGCGCTCGTACCCGGTGTGGGAGATGCGCCAGTGCCCGTCCTCGCAGCGCACGTAGCTGTCGGTATAGAAGGCGGCGCCGCGCAGACACATGTTGTGTTCGGGAATGATCACCGTGTCGGCCAGGTACCAGGTACCGCTGGCGGTGTCGCCGTCGACATCGATCTCGGGGTGGTCGCAGCGATGCTCGGTGATCACATGCGGTCCGAGGGTGTTGCGCAGGAAGGCCAGGAAGGCCTCGCGCGACTCGAATTGCAGATACTCGCTATAGGTGGCGGTCGCCTCGGGGACCAGGGTGTCGGCGAACTCGTCCCACGACTTGGTGTCCAGGCTGCGCAGGTAGCGGTATTTCAACCTGCTGATCGCGATGAGGTCGTCGGGGTGATCGGGCGGACGCTCGATCGGTGCGGGCTGTTCGTCGTCGTCCGACGGCGCTGTCGCCATCCACGCCTCCCCCGAGTCCGATCCGGCGACCAATGGCTCGTCCTCGCCGGGCAGCAACGGCACAGGGCCTGTCCACGCGGACGCGACAGGTTCGTCGACGTGCACGTTCGGCAATTCCGGGCCCTGCTCCATCTCTCCACGATCCCACCAGAAACGGCTCGCCGCCCGTTCTGTATCAGATCGCTATCACTGCCGACACCGGAGTGTGACCTCCGGCGCCGGCTGTCCCGGCTGTCTGAGCTACCCGATGGTGAAGCAGGTGCGGCAGAAATCCTCGCCGAATTCCGACAGACGCAGGCTCTTGCGCACGATCTTGGGCGCGCGGCCCGCCTTCTTGAGCGCGTGTTCCACGACCGGCTGCACTTCCAGCACCATGTACCGGCTCAGCACCACCGGATCGTCGGAGGTGAGCGTGAGTCCGAGGCGGTTGAGATTGATCAGGTAGGAGCGAGCGCGGTCCGGGTAGCGCACGCCCGCCTGTTCGGGGACCGAGGTCAGGTCGCCCTGCACCAGCTCCGAGCCGATGCCGAGCGGGCGGTTGGTGCGCACGTCGACCGAGGGTTGCGGACCGTTGAGGGCCATGAATCGCAGGATGCGGGCCTCGTCGGGAGCGACCTCGTCGAGGATGCGGTCGTAGGCCGGGTGCACGTCTTCGGTGAAGTACACGTCGGCCGAGCGGGCCAACAGCGCGTCGCCGCGTCGCCGCAGGTCATCGGTAGTGGCCGAGCGCAGGTACGGGCCGACGGTGATGGCCTGCTGCGACGCGCCGTTCGGCGTCGGCACATAGCTGACGATCTCGCGCACCGACCCCTCGGTGACGCCGAGTGCGCTGCGCGCGATGGAGCGCAGGGCATTGCCGGTGCGCTCGGCGATATCGGCGGAGGATTCGCCGTCCAGCGCCGCCTGCGCCAGTTCCTTGGTGACCTCATAGGTGGTGCCGACAGCCCATTGACTGCCGCGCACCGCGGTACCGGCGGCCAATCCGGCGGCGCGGAACACGCCACGGATCAACCGTGCTTCATTACTGATCTGTCGCTGCTCGACATCCGAGCTGCGCTCGACGGCGCGGGTACCGGCACGGGCCAGGTCCTGTCCGGTCCTGTCGTCTGTCACGTCCTACTCCGAAGTCTCGCCATGTGAACAGTGCCACCACCCACCGCGCGTCCCCTCTGCACGGTATTTGTGGCCTGTCACGAAAGGTGGTGGTGGTCATTGTGTCCGACTCGCCAAGGCGAGTACGCCATTCGGGACAGGTTCTGTGACTGATGTCTCAGACACTACCCTGTGGCCTGACACACGACGAATGGACCCAGTTCCTCATCTCACAGTAGGGTCACCTCGCCGCGGGGGTGATAAATTTTTGGTTCTCGGTGAGGCGGTGGTCACCGGGTATCGGCAGGAGGGCGTGTCGTGTTGGAGAGTGTGTTCGGGTTACACCCGACACTCCTGCTAGAAATTCTGACCATTCCTCTTTTCACAGGAATTATCGGTTACATAACCAACTGGTCCGGCATTCTCATGCTGTTCCAGCCGATCAAATTCCACGGATTCCGACTGCCCGGTCTGCGCGCGGTCTTCCCTTATCTGCCCAAGCGGATCCAGGTGTTGCCGCTGCTCAGCTATGACGGCCGGATCGGCTGGCAGGGCATCGTGCCCTCGCGTGCCGACAAGATGGCCAGCATCGCGGTCGACAAGGGCCTGTCCAAGCTGGGCAGCGTCGCCGACTTCTATCGCGAGCTCGACCCGGAGAAGTTGGCCGAACATCTGGCGGAGGTGGCCGACGCGCAGATCCGCGACATCGTCGAGGTGATCTTGCGCCGCGAGCATCCACAGCTCTGGTACAACTTGCCTGTTCAAGTCAGGGAGATGATCCATCAGCGGGTGCGTTCGCAACTGCCGGAGATCCTGCGCGACCTCACCATGGAACTCGGCGCCAATATCGATCAGCTGCTCGATGTGAAGCAGATGGTGATCCGGTACTTCCAGGCCCGACCCCAATTGCTCAACCAGCTGTTCCAGGTACTCGGCGCCAAAGAGCTTCGGTTCATGCAGAACTTCGGCTTCTACTTCGGCGCACCCTGCGGCCTGCTGCTGGTACTCGCGCTGCACACCACCGGACTCTCGGCGCTGGTCGTGCTGCCGGTCGGCGGAATCATCATCGGCTGGGTGGTGAACTGGATCGGGATCAATATGATCTTCGCGCCCGCCACACCGAAGTGGTGGTGCCCGTGGCGGCAGGGTCTGCTGATCAAGCGCCAGCCCGAAATCACCGCGGGTTATGCGGCATTGGTGTCCACCGAGGTCGTCACGGTGGCCAACATCGGCGACGAACTGCTCAACGGACCGCGCTCGGACCGGACCCTGCAGATGCTCGAGGACACCCTGCGCCCGGCCGCCGACCGTGCGCTCGGGCCCGCGCGGCCAGCGGTGAAATTCATGCTCGGCAGCCGCGAATACGACTCGCTGCAAACAACTCTCACCACGCAGGCCATGACGATCGCGCCCATGGCCTTCGCCGACCCCGCGTTCAATGCTCAGCAGAGCAGGCAGGTCAACGATTACATCGCCCGGCAAATGTCCGCACTTTCCCCCCATGACTTCGTGGACATGCTGCGCTCGGCGATCAAACAGGACGAATGGTTGCTTTTCGTCCATGGCGGCGCGCTGGGACTGCTCGCCGGATACGCTCACATCCTGGTCTTCGGAACAGGAGTAGCGACGACATGGATGTAGACGACGGGACCCCGTCCACCGACATGGTGCGACGTTCGGTACCGCCGCTCGAGGTATCCACCGACAGGCGTGGCCTGCTGCCCGTCTCCCCGGTGCGCACGGTTCGGGCGGCGACCGGGGTGGCGCGCGTCGCGCTGACCGCAGCCTCGGGAATGACGCTGTGGACCCTGGACACCGCGCTCGGGGTGACCGTCACGGTGTTGCGCGGCAGCATGGCGGGCAACCCGCCCAACGAGGTGCTCGCGGAAGCGGAGACCGAAGTGCGCGACCGGCTCCGGCACGCCCTCGGCCTGCCTACGGGCGCGGAACACCACCACGAGGACGGCACGCCGACCCTGCGCGAGCAGGGCGCCGAACTGCTGCGCCTGTCCGCCAGCACCACCGCCGCGCAGCCCGACACCCATCCGGCCTATCCCGGCATCCTCGCCGAGATCACGCCGGACGAAGCACGGATCCTGCGCTTCCTGCACGTCGACGGGCCGCAGCCCGCCATCGATGTGCGCACCGGGCGGCAGCGGGCGTTCGGTGGTGAGCGGTTGATCAGCGGACTCACCATGCTGGGCGACCACGCCGGCCTGCGGTTTCCGAACCGGGTGCCGCAGTACCTGCCCAACCTGCGCAGGCTCGGACTCATCGAGTCCACCCGCGAACCCGTCGGCAACCCGCACCGTTACCAGGTCATCGAGGCGCAGGAACAGGTGCGGGAGGCGTTGAAGCGCCCCGGTTTCGGTACGAAGGTGAGCTACCGCAGCATCCTGCTCACCGAATTCGGCGCCGACTTCGTCCAGACGTGTTTACCGGTCGTCATCAACGACGGCCGAGAAACCACTGGTCCGCCTCCCCGCGACTTCGGGCCGGACTCGAGTGCGCGGTCACGGAGCGTCGGCGGCTGACAGCAGGACTCCCGCCGAGTCAGCCCGTACCCCGGGAGTTACCCATGTGCGTGCGAGATCACTGGTCGGCGGCTTCTGCCAATTCCATCCAGCGCTCTTCTGCCGCTTCTTTTTCGGCGACAACTTCCTTCAGCTCGGCTCCCAGCTTGACCAGCTTGTCCGGGTCTGTCGCGGCGTCGGCGAGGGCGGTATGGAGTTTCTGTTCGCGCTCGTCGAGTTTGGCGATGCTGCGTTCGACCTTCGACAGTTCCTTGCGGGCGGCGCGTCGGTCGGACGAATCCGTCGAGGTGCCACCGGTCTTCGCGGTGAGCGGCTTGGCGTTGCCCGCCATGGTGGCGCGCTTGGCGAGGTAGGAATCGATGCCGCCGGGGAGGTTGGTGAGTTTGCCGTCACCGAACAGGGCCCAGGTGGAGTCGCAGATGCGCTCGACCAGGTAGCGGTCGTGGCTGATGACCACCAGCGTGCCCGCCCAGTTGTCGAGCAGATCCTCGAGCTGCTGCAGGGTGTCGATATCGAGGTCGTTGGTCGGCTCGTCGAGCAGCAGCACGTTCGGTTCGGCCATCAGGATGCGGGTGAGCTGCAGGCGACGGCGTTCACCACCGGAGAGGTCACCGACCGGGGTGCGCTGGCGGGCCGGGGTGAAACCGAGCCGTTCGGCGAGCTGACCGGCCGAGATCTCCTTGTCGCCGAGCATGATTCGCTGTGCGACCTGCTGCACGGCCTCCAGCACCCGCATATCGGTGGGCAGGTCGTCGAGTTCCTGCCGCAGCCAGCCGATCTGCACGGTCTGGCCCTGGATCCGCTTGCCCTTGGCGGGTTCGGTCTCCCCGGCCAGCGCGCGCAGCAGCGTCGTCTTGCCCGACCCGTTGACGCCGACCAGGCCGACCCGCTCGCCCGGCGCGAGCCGCCAGGTGAGGTCGTCGACCAGCACCCGGCCGTCGGGGGTGGTGAGGGCGGCATCCTCGAGTTCGATCACCACGCGGCCGAGGCGCTTGCGGGCGAAGGCGGCCAGCGAGACCGAGTCACGCGGCGCGGGCACATCGGCGATCAGGGCCTCGGCGGCCTCGACGCGATAGCGCGGCTTGGAGGTGCGCGCCTTGGCGCCGCGCCGCAGCCAGGCCAGCTCCTTGCGGGCCAGGTTCTGCCTGCGCGACTCCGAGGCGTCGGCCTGACGTGCGCGTTCGGCGCGGGCGAAGATCCAGTCGCCGTAGCCGCCCTCGTAGACCTCCACCTTGCCGCCGACGACCTCCCAGGTGCGGTTGGCGACGGTGTCGAGGAACCAGCGATCGTGGGTGACGACGACGAGCGCGGTGCGCCGGGCGACCAGGTGTTCGGCCAGCCACTGCACACCCTCGATGTCGAGGTGGTTGGTCGGCTCGTCGAGGACCAGCAGGTCCAGGTCGCGCACCAGCGCCGCCGCCAGGGCGACGCGGCGGCGTTCGCCACCGGACAGGTTCGTGACGAGGGTGTCCAGGCCCAGATCGGCGATGCCGATGCCTTCGAGGATCGAGCGCACGCGCGAGTCGGCGGCCCACTGGTGGTCGGCGATGTCGGCGGTCGACAGGTCGTCGGACAGCCCGGCGAACACGATCGAACCGATGCTGGCACCCTCGGGCAGCACGCCGCGCTGGGTGACCACGGCCATCCGCAGCCCGCCCACCCGGCTCACCCGGCCCTTGTCGGGCGGCTCCAGTCCGGTCAGGACCTCGAGCAGCGTGGTCTTACCGCCACCGTTGAGGCCCACCACCCCGATCCGTTCCCCCGCGTGAATTCCGAGGGAGACGTCATCCAGCAGCGGCTTGACGCCGAAGCTCTTGGAGACCTGTTCCAGGTTGATCAGGTTGGACATAGGTGTAGCCTGTTCCGCCTCCCCGCGACTACTGGCCAGACTCAGGCGCGGGGAGGCGGTGCGTCGGCGGCCTACGTTGGCTTGCTGGATCAGTGGGCCCGTCCCCGGCGAGTTACCCATGTCCATACGAGATCTGTTGCTTGCGATCATAGAGGACCGGCCGTCGGCCGCTCTGGCCCGCCACCGCGGCCGGGCCCATCAGCGTTTGGACGATGCCTCGGCGTCGAGCACTCGCGCGCCGGGAACCGGCCCGCTCGCGGTGCGCACACTGCGACACACGCCCGCGCCTGCCAGCTCCGCGGCGACACCGATCGCGGCCTCCTCGGACTCGCAGAGGAAGGCGCAGGTGGGGCCGGAACCCGAGACCAGCCCGGCCAGGGCGCCCGCGCCGACGCCCGCGCGCAGGGTGCGGCGCAGTTCCGGCTTCAGCGAGAGGGCGGGGGCCTGCAGGTCGTTGCCCAGCAGCGGCGCGAGGGTGTGCGGATCGCCCGCGGCCAGCGCCTGCATGAGTTTCTGGGGGTCGCCGAGGCGTGGCGGTTCTCCTTCGGCGCGTAGCCGGTCGAGTTCGCGGAAGACCGACGGGGTGGACAGACCGTCCTTGGCCAGCGCGAGGACCCAGTGAAAGGTGTTGCGCGACAGCACCGGAAGCAGGCGTTCGCCGCGGCCGGTGCCCAGTGCGGTGCCGCCGTGCAGGGAGAACGGCACGTCGCTGCCGAGTTCGGCGGCGATCGTTGTCAGTTCCTCACGGGTCAGGCCGAGGTCCCACAGCTCGTTCAGCCCGACCAGGGTCGCGGCCGCGTCGGCGCTGCCGCCCGCCATGCCACCGGCCACCGGGATGCCCTTGGTGATCGCGATCTCGACCAGCGGGGCACGGCCGGCCAGATGCGCCAGGCGGACCGCGGCCTTCCAGACCAGGTTGGTGCGATCGGTGGGTACCTCGGCGGCGCCTTCGCCGCTGACCCGCACGGAGAGCGAGGCCGAGGGAGCCAAACGGAGGTCGTCGGCGAGGGACAATGCCTGGAACACGGTGGTCAGGTCGTGGTATCCGTCCGGGCGCAGATCAGCGACTCCGAGATGCAGGTTCACCTTCGACGGAGCTCGCACGACGACCGGGCTGGGCACAACTGACAGCACGATTACCCAGCGTAATAGGTTCCACCGACTAGTACGCACGCCGAATGCCCAGCACTCGGCCAAGGGGTTGCGTCGGGTACCCTTGGGGGGTATGTTCGTTCGTGTCGGGGACATACCCCTGGACCGTATGTTCGAAGAGCGAAGGAGCCTGCCATGGCCACCACCACCTACACCGTCACGGGGATGACCTGCGGACACTGCGTGAGCTCGGTCAAGCAGGAGATCGGCAAGATCGACGGCGTCACCGGTGTGGACGTCGACCTCGCCAGCGGCCTCGTTCGCGTCGACAGCGCGGGCGAACTGGCCGACGCCGATGTGGCCGCCGCGGTCGACGAAGCGGGCTACGCACTGAGCGCCTGACTCCACCCGTGCTGGGCGAGCAGGCGCCGCGCGCGTCCAGCTCGCCCAGCATCGACCCGGTCCGCGACAACGTCCCCGTTCACCGTGGGTTCACCCACGTCAGGACACGTCACGAATCATCCACAATGTCATCCACATCCCTCCCCGAACGTGGTGCGACACCGATTTCCCGGTTCCACCGGGAGCGTCACCCGCCGATCATGATCAACTCCGAACGCCGCGAAAACCGGTTGTCCACAATTGCTTTCACAGGGACACCACAACCCGCACCGGTGAACGGCCGGTGTACTGCGGGTTCTCCTGCGGGAGCCCACGATTCGCCGAGCGGGACGTACCGCTCGCGCCGCTCAGGTCGTCGCAGCCAACCGGACGAACGCCGACGTCTCCAGGGTCTCGCCCCGTGCCGTCGGATCGATCCCGGCGGCGATGAGCCGGCGCTCGGCCTCGGCGGGCGAGCCCGCCCACCCGGACAGCGCCGCCCGCAACGTCTTTCGCCGCTGCGCGAACGCCGCGTCGATCACCTCGAACACCCGCCTGCGATGCGCGTCGTCCATCGGCCACGGCGCTTCGGCGTAACGGTCGATCCGCACCAGACCCGATTCGACGCGCGGCACCGGCCAGAAGACCTGCGTCCCCACGTGACCGGCCCGCCGGACCTTTCCGAAGAAACCCGCCTTGACACTCGGCACGCCGTACACCCGGTTCCCCGGCTCGGCGGCGAGCCGGTCGGCCACTTCCGCCTGGACCATCACCAGCGACACCATGATGCTGGGCAACGTCGCGAGCAGGTGCAACAGCACCGGCACGGCCACGTTGTACGGCAGGTTCGCCACCAGCGCGGTCGGCACGGCGGGCAGCTGCTCCGGACGCACCCGCAGCGCGTCGGCCTCGACCACGCGCAGGCGCTCGACCAGGCCCGGCGCGCGATCGGCGACGGTTTCGGGCAGATAGTTCGCGAGCACGGGGTCGATTTCGACGGCGACCACCTGATCGACCACGTCGAGCAGTGCCAACGTCAGCGAGCCGAGACCCGGGCCGACCTCGAGCACGGTGTCACCCGCGCCGACACCCGCCGCGGACACGATGCGCCGCACCGTATTGCCGTCGTGCACGAAATTCTGTCCGAGCTGCTTGGTGGGTCGGACGCCGAAGCGCTCGGCCAGGGTCCGTACCTCGACGGGACCGAGCAAGGCGGCACGGTTACCTCGAGCGGAATTCTCTGGTTCGGACACTGCTAGAACCTACCAACCTCGTTGATCGGGCAGCTCAGCGCTGTGTCGGGGCGGCGTTGACACGTGCGAGGAATCCGTCGATGGTGGCGAGCTGCTCGGGCGAGACCGAGCCGTGCTGTCCGTTGCCGAGGACCACCTGCTGGTCGACGCCGTTGGCCGCGAACTGGGCGACCAGCGCCGCGTGCAGCGGCGACGGCACGACCATGTCGGCGACGTTCATGGACAACAGGATCGGGGCATCGTAACCACTGGTCGGCAGCATCATGTAGGCCGCGAGCGGATCGCGCAGCGGAGCGAGCGGGCGGGCCAGCAGGTCGGCGGAGGTGACGCCCTTGGTCGACGCCAAGATCTCGTCCAGGCACTGACTGCCCGCGGCGTCGACAATTTCCTTGCCGCGCGGAGTCAGGTAGGAGTCGATGTCGAGCGCGGGGTCAGTGGCGCGCAGACCGGCCAGGATGCTGACGATGAACGAGGTGGTGGCGCTGGAAAGCCCCGGCACCATCGGCGTCGTCGGGCTGACGAACGGCAGGATCTTCTCCACGTCCGAGGCTGGGTCGATCGCGGCGACACCACGGAAGTCGAGCTCAGGGGCGTACTCAGCCTGCACGTGCGCCGCGCTCAGCGCCGCGTGACCACCCTGTGAAACGCCGAGCACGCTCCAGGTGCGCGAGAGGTCGTGGTTGGCGGCGCGGGCAGCACGGACCAGATCGATCGTCGCAGTTGCCTCGCTGCGCACCTCGAGGTACGGGTGCGGGCCGGTGTCGAATCGGCCGAGGCCGAGGTAATCGGGCGCGACGACGGCGAAGCCCTGGTCGACGAACCGCTTCAGCAGCCGGTCCTCGCCCCCGCGCTGCTGTTGGAAGGGCGCGCTCTCCGGATCGGCCTGACCACCGCAATTCGGGCCGGAGCCCGAGGTGCCGTGGTCGTATGCCAGGATCGGCCAGCCGCCGACCGGTGCGTCACCTTCGGGGAGGAACATCGCACCGCTGGCCGGGCGCTGAACGCCGGCCGAGTCGGTCATCCAGTACTCGACCGACGAGCCACGGCTGAGCCCGTGCCAGCCCGCGGGTTCGGCCTGCACCGAGATGAGCGAACCGGGAGCCTCCGCGACGGCCGGAGCGAACGCGGCAGCGGTCAGCGCACTCGCGACCAGCGTGGCGACGGCCGTCGCGCGAATCGGGTTGTTCAGCACAACTCAGTCTCCCTACCAGGCGATCATGATCTTGGACGAGTGTACAGATCAGGGCGGGCCGGGCTCTGGATCGACCGAAATCCGTGCAGACCGATGGGCAGGGCGGGAGAGCGGCAGGCGATCAGCGAACCCGGGCGAGGAACTCATCGATCGCGGACCACATCGCCGGATTCAGCTCGCAGTGACTGCCCGTCCCGACCACCGGTGTGTAGTGCACGCCGCCCGCGGTGAACTGCGCGGCCAGTGCCGCGTGCAGCGGCGAGGGCACCGTGCGGTCGGTGGCGTTGACCAGCAGCAGGATCGGTGCGTCGTAACCGCTGGTCGGCACGGTCATGTAGTCGGCCATCACCGACCGCAACGGCTCGTCGCCGAGCGAGCGGCTGAGCATCGCGCCCAGCGTCAGATCAGCGACCCGGTCGTCGATGGCGTCCGAGCACAGGGCACCGATCTCGTCGAGGACCTGGCGGCCGAGCGGGCTGAGATAGCTGTCGACCTGCGCGTCCGGCCGGGCAGCGCGCAGTCCGGCCAGGATGCTGGCCGAGAACCCCAGGATCCCGCCGCTGAGGCGATCGGGATTGCCCGGACCGAGCAGCGTTGCCACCTTCTCCACGTCCGATTCCGGGTCGATCGCGATGGTCCCGCGGAAGTCCAGCTCGGGGGCGTAACTCGCCTGCCGGTGCGCGGTGCCGAGCGCCGCCTGCCCACCCTGCGACATCCCCGCCGCCACCCACACCGGCGACAGATCATCGCGCGCGGAATGCGCGGCCCGGAGCATGTCGATGGTGGCAGTGGCCTCGGTGTCGATCCCGAGATACGGATGCGGACCGGTATCGAACCTGCCGAGCCCCAGATAATCCGGCGCGACGACAGCGAACCCCTTCGACACCAGATACCGCAGGAAAACATCCTGCCCCACTTGCGATTCCGGCCACGGCGCCCCCGCCGGATCCGACTGTCCCCCGCACCCCGCCCCCAGCCCGGTAGTCCCGTGGTCATAAGTGACAACAGGCCAACCACCCGCAGGCGCGACACCAGTCGGCAGATACAGCGCACCGCTGGCGGGCTGCGACACACCGCCCACCCCGCGCGTCCAGTAGTCGATGACCTGAGCCCCCGACATCCCGTGGAATCCATCCCCCTGCGGAACAACCGCGATAACAGTCCCCGGAGCCTGCGCCTGCGCCACCGGCAGCGGCACACACATCCCGACCCCCGCCGACAGAACCGCCGCGGCCACCGAACGCCACCAGGCCGAAACCCTACGCATCACAACCACCCGTCGACTCGTCACCGACCCGACCCCGCCGCACGAGCACAGCAGACCCGGCGAAACGAGAGCACGCTAACAGGCTGGGCTGTTCCGCCTCCGCGCATGTCCAGCGTGTCGCCCCGGAGCCCGAGTGCCAGTTCTCGGCCTCACGCCGGAGCGGAGGTGGCTGGGAGTTACCTACTGTTCTCGCGAAATCAGCTGATTCCCAGGCGTCCGGTGCACGCGGGCCAGGCACCCCAGCCCTGACGGGCCCGCGTCACCTCGGCGATCGCGATCTGCTCTTCGCGGCTGGCCAGGTCGGCGCGCGGTGCGTACTTCAAGCCACCCTGGCGTTCCCAGGTGCTCTGATCGAACTGGATGCCGCCGTAGTACCCGTTTCCGGTGTTGATCGCCCAGTTCCCCGTCGACTCGCACTTGGCCAGCGCGTCCCACACCGCACCGTCACGCACCGGCGGAACCTCGGTCCCCGGCTTGGCGCCCTTGCGGATCGTCTTGTTCTGCGCGGGCGTGATCACATTCGAATGCACCTGCACGCGTGAGGCTTCGACGCCGTTCACCATCTTCACCGCGAACGTCGCCTCGTGCAGACCGGGCATCCCCGGGTTCTCCACCACGGTGCGGCTCATGTTCATGGTCACGTCCTCGATCACCGTTTCGGTGGGATCGAGCGGCAGGGTCTCGGTGCGCTGTTCGGTGCGCTGCCGGGTGACGACGACCTGCATGCCCTCCGCGAGGGGGGTCGTGGCGGCGGGCTCGGTGAAGTCCTCGTCCTTCAGCGGAACGCCCGCGGCCGTGAGGAATTCACCGATGGTCGCGGCGGCGAGGCGCACATCGACCGGGGCTGCGCCACCGTCCACCAGCGAGATGTTGCGCGGGGTGTACACACTCAGCGCCGCACCCGCGAGGGGCAGCTTCTCGGTGCGCGAGGGCAACACGTGGGTGTCGGACGGGATCTGCATCGACGCGAGCGCGTCGCCCGCGGTGGTGCCGGTGGTCCACACCTTGCGCTCGACACCGTCGACGGTGACCGTGATCTCGCGGCCCCGATTGAAGGTGATGGTGGCGCCGTCGCCGACCTTGGCGCTCGCGGCGGGGATCACCTCGTCGTGTTCGGCGATCTCGTAGCCCGCGTCGGCCAGGATGGCGCGCACGTCGCGCGACATCGTCGAGAGCTCGGTCCGTTCGCCGTCGATGACGATCGCGACCGTCTTGTGGTTCACGATGGCCAGCGAGGCGCCGACGAGGAGAATCAGCAGCATGGCCGCCACCGCTGCGAACAGCAGCGGTGAACGTGACGAGTTGATCCGCGCAAAAGCTGACATGATTACAGGACGATAACGACGTGGTGCGCGCTAGACAACACCAGGCCGCCCGAACAGCGGGATCGTAGATCACAATTCGATATAGACAGCGCTGGTAGATAACAACGTGAGCGCACAAATGTGAGCCGACTCACGTTTAATGTCCAGCCCCCTGTCGAACAGACGAAACGGACTACCGAATCCGGTACAGCCTGCGCGCGTTGGCGGTGGTGATCTCGGCCAGCGTCTGCGGGTCCTGCTCGCGCACTTCGGCCAGCGCGCGAACGGTGTACGGCAGGCAGTACGGCTCGTTCGGCGCACCGCGATACGGGTGCGGTGTCAGATACGGCGCATCGGTTTCCACCAGGATCTGGTCGTCGGGCACCAGCTCGGCCGCCTCGCGCAATTCGTGCGCGTTCTTGAAACTCACCGTGCCCGAGAAGCTCAGCACATACCCCTCCGCCACACATGCCTCGGCCATCGTGGCGTCCGAGGAGAAGCAGTGGAAGATCACCGTGTCCGGCGCACCCTCGTCGAGCAGCACCGTGAGCAGGTCGTGGTCGGCTTCGCGGTTGTGGATCATCAGCGGTTTGCGCACGCGCTTGGCCAGGTCGATGTGCCAGCGGAAACCCTCGATCTGGGTTTCGATGTCGGCGCAGCCGTCGAGCTTGCCCGGCCAGTAGTAGTCGAGGCCGGTCTCCCCGACCGCGACCACGCGCGGGTCGGTGGCGAGGTGCTCGAGCTCGGCCTTCGCCTTGTCGTCGAGGGCGTTGGCCCGGGTGGGATGCAACGCGACCGCGGCGTACACCCGCGGATCCCAGTTCGCGGCCCGCACGGCCCACTGCGCGGCGGCGAGATCGTCGGCGACGGTCACCACGTGCCCGACACCGGCCGAGGCGGCCCGGTCGACGATGGCCGCGGTCGACGCGGCATCGGTTGCGCCACAGGCATCGAGGTGGGTATGCGCGTCGATCAGGGGCGCGAGCGGCGGCGGAACAGGCGGAGCCGGACGATTCGTATTTGCCACCCGGATTACAGTAATGGGCATCATGAGTGCAGCCGAAGGCGCCGAGGCGCCCGCCTTCTACGTCACGACGGCCATCGCGTACCCGAACGGTGCGCCGCATATCGGCCACGCGTACGAGTACATCTCCACCGACGCGATCGCCCGCTTCAAGCGACTCGACGGTTACGACGTGTTCTTCATGACCGGCACCGACGAGCACGGTCAGAAGATGCAGCAGACCGCGGCCACCGAAGGCATCCCGGTGCAGGAACTCGCGGCCCGCAACTCCGATGTCTTCGAGGCGATGGACAAGGCGCTCGACATCTCGTTCGACCGCTTCATCCGCACTACCGACGAGGACCACCAGGCCGCCTGCGTCGCCATCTGGGAGCGGATGCTCGCCAACGGCGACATCTACCTGGGCAACTACTCCGGCTGGTACTCGGTGCGCGACGAGGCCTTCTACAACGAGGAGGAGACCACCCTCCTCGCCGACGGCACCCGCGAGTCCACCGAGACCAAGACCCCGGTCACCTGGACCGAGGAGTCGAACTACTTCTTCAAGCTCTCGGAGTACCAGGACAAGCTGCTCGCCCTCTACGAGGAGCGCCCCGAGTTCATCGCGCCCTCGACCCGGCGCAACGAGATCGTCAGCTACGTCAAAGCCGGTCTGAAGGATCTGTCGATCTCGCGCACCACCTTCGACTGGGGCGTTCCGGTCCCCGGCGAGCCCGACCACGTGATGTACGTGTGGGTCGACGCGCTCACCAATTACCTCACGGGCGTGGGCTTTCCGAACACCGACTCCGCCTCGTTCGAGAAGTTCTGGCCGGCGAACCTGCACATCATCGGCAAGGACATCACCCGGTTCCACACGGTGTACTGGCCCGCATTCCTGATGTCGGCCGGGATCGAACTCCCCGACCGGGTGTTCGTGCACGGGTTCTTGTACAACAAGGGCGAGAAGATGTCGAAGTCGACGGGCAATGTCGTCGACCCGCTCTCGCTGGTGTCCACCTACGGCCTCGACCAGGTGCGGTTCTTCCTGCTGCGCGAGATCTCCTACGGCCAGGACGGCAGCTACAGCAACGACGCCATCGCGGGCCGCATCAACGCCGACCTGGCCAACGAGTTCGGCAACCTGGTCCAGCGCAGCCTGACCATGGTCAACAAGAACTGCGACGCCAAGTCCCCCACGCCGGGTGAATTCACCGACGAGGACCGCGCCCTGCTGGACCGCGCGAACGCGCTCCTTGCCAAGTGCCGCACGGAGTTCGACGCTCAGCAGATGCACCTCGCCCTGGAAGCCATCTGGCTCACCCTCGGCGAGACCAACCGCTACTTCTCCGCCAATGCCCCCTGGGCACTGCGCAAGTCGGGCACCGAGGAAGACCTCGCCCGCATGGCGACGGTCCTCTACGTCACCCTCGAGGTGGTCCGCATCGTCGCCATCCTGGTCCAACCGGTGATGCCGGGCTCCGCGGGCAAGATCCTCGACCTGCTCGCCCAGGAAGGCCGCACCTTCGCCGACATCGCCACTCCCCTGGCCCCCGGGCTCGACCTGCCCGCGCCGGAGCCGATCTTCCCGCGCTACATCGAGCCCAAGGAATAGTCGAACGAGCGGTGGCGCACGGCCTTTCGCCGTGCGCCACCGGTTCGGAACCGAGGGGCAGCTCAGCCCACCGCGGTCGGTAGCGTTCGCCAGGCCGGTCTGCGACCGATGGTCACCCATCGCAGGATCCATTCGGCGGGGCCGTATCGATGCCGGCGCAACCACAGCGCGCTCACCCAGAGTTGCGCCACGAAAACGAGCAGGGCCAGCGCCATCGTCGCCAACGGTGACAAGCTACCGGCCGCGCCGAATCCGACGCCGGTGAAGATCACCAGGCCTATCGCGGATTGCCCCAGGTAGTTGGTCAACGCGATCCGTCCCGCCGGCGCGAGCGCTGAGCGGATCCACGCGGTACGCGGACTGTGCATCATGCGCAGCACCGTCGCGACGTAGGCGGCGGCGAGCAGCGGCGCGGTGGCGACGCTGACCGCGACGGCGAGCGTGTGCCCGGTACCGCCGCCGAGCGTGAACACCGCGCTGCCCGCCAGTCCCACCGGAAAGCCGATCCACTGGACTCGCCGCAGGATCGGTTCGTCGCCGCGGACCCGCGCGAACAACTGCCGGCGACCCGCGACCATGCCGAGCAGGAACATCGCGAGCGCCGTCGGCCCCTGCAGAGTGAGGGCCTGCAGGATCAGCAACGGCAATCCGCCGAGGTGCTGGCCGATGATCTCGCCCCAGCCGCCCAGCATCGCCGAGGTGGCCTGTTCGGCGTTCGCCTGCGCCACCTCGGGCGCGGGCAAGAAGCTCGCGGTGTCGAGGAAGAGCCCGCTCAGCAGCAGGCTCGCCAGCACGAGGCCGTACAACGCGGCGGCCACCCGCAGCGCTGTGCGATCCCGGCACCGCCGCATCCAGAACAGCACCAGGCAGGCAGGCGCGTAGGTCGTCAGTACGTCGCCGCCGTACAGGAAGACGATGTGCAGCACACCGAGCACGAACAGCCCCGCGATCCGGCGCAGCATGCGCGGCTCGAAGGCCGCTCCGGCGGCGGCCGCCGATTCCATCTGCAACGTGAAGCTGTAGCCGAACAGGAACGAGAACAGCACATAGAACTTCATGTCGACGAACACCGACGACAGGCCACGCACAGCGTCGTCGAGGGGCGAGGTGAAGGCGGGGTCGATGACCAGGTTGCCCGGATATCCCGAGGCCATGAAGGTGATGTTGACGACGAAGATGCCGAAGAGCGCGAAGCCGCGCAGCGCGTCGACGTCGTGCACTCGAGGTCGGGGGGCGACCAGTTGATCGGTCATGCGGGTTGCCAACCTCTCGCATAGCGGCAGTACTAAGTATCCCAGAGATATTATCCCATGGATAGTAATCACGTGGATAGTATGTGCCGCAGCCCGATCGACGCTGCCCGAACCCAGGAGGTATTCGCCGCGATGACCGACGAGCCGGTGCCCGCAGACCTGGGCAGACTCTGGCGGCTACCGGATCGGGCGCGGCTCGGCCGACCGGCGGAGCTCGACGTCGAACGCGTCGTGCGCGCCGCGGTGGAGCTGGCCGACCGGGGCGGCATCGGCGCGGTGACCCTGGCCGAAGTCGCCTCGACCCTCGGCTTCACGAAGATGGCGCTCTATCGCCACGTCGGCTCGAAGAACGAACTGTTCGAGCTGATGTCGGATCTCGCACTCGGCCCCGCACCCGGCATCGATACCGAACCCGGACAGTGGCGCACCGGCCTGCGCCGCTGGGCACACGCACTGCGCGCGGAATTTCTCGCGCACCCGTGGCTCCCCCAGCTGCCGATCAGCGGACCACCGCGGGGACCCCACTCGATCGGCTGGCTGGACGCCGCGCTGCGCGCCCTCGCGGCCACCGAGCTCGACTGGGCGACCAAAGTGGGCATCGTGATGCTGGTGAACATGCATGTGCGGCAATCGAGTCTGCTCACCCAGCAATTGGCGGACGCCAGGCAGGGCACCGGCCTGGACGAGGCCGCGGTCAACCAGAACTACGGCGCGGCGCTGGCCCGGCTGGTCGATCCCCACACGCTCCCGCAGGCAGCCGAGCTGTTCGCCTCGCCGTTGTTCCAGTCGCCGCCCGACGATCCGGCGGACGGCGACTTCGTCTTCGGCCTCGAACTGATCCTCAACGGCGTCGCCGCGGAGATCGAGAGCAAGGCCTAGCCGCTATTTCCAGGCAGCCAGCAGGGTGGCGGCCTCAGCGCCGAGGGCGGCCTGAAGGAACGGGCCGAAGCTGATGCGGGCGACGCCGAGGTCGGCGAAGTAGTCCTTGGCCGGGCTACCCGGCTGGCCGATCGCGTTGATCGGCAACGGCAGGTCGGTGGTGAGCCGGCGCAGGTCGGCGTCGGCGTGCTTGCCCACCGGGTAGAGAACGTCGGCACCCGCTTCGGCGGCCAGGGTCAGGCGGGCGATCGCGCGGTCGAGACGGTCGGCCTCGTCGCCGTCTTGACGCAGGAACAGGTCGGTGCGGGCGTTGACCACGACGTGCACGCCCGCCGCGTCGGCGGCCTCGCGCAGGCCGCGGACCAGGTCGGCGTGTTCGGCGGGCGAACGCAGGCGCTTGCCCTCGCTGTGCACCGTGTCCTCGATATTGAGGCCGACGGCGCCCGCGGCGAGCAGGCCGTCGATCAGTTGCAGCGGTTCGAGGCCGTAGCCGGATTCGATGTCGACCGAGACCGGGACCTCGACCGAGGCGGTGACCTGGGTGACGCGGGCGAGGAGTTCGTCGAAACTCATCCCCTCGCCGTCCGCGCGGCCGATCGAGTCGGCGACCGGGTGGCTACCCATGGTCAGGCCCGAAAAACCGGCCGCTACAGCGACATTCGCCGACCAGGCGTCCCAGACGGTCGGCAGCACCACCGGATTTCCCGGACGGTGCAGTTCGAGCAGAGTCTTCGCCTTGGCATCCAGAGAAGTCATACCCGCGATGATGCCCGAGGCGTCCGACAAGAGCTATACGCAGCCGGATTTCGGCGGGCAGTTCACCTGGACATCGAGCACGCGCGCACCGGGACCCTCCGCACCGAGACGGTCGTGCTCGTTGACGAGTTTGCACGAGCCGAGCGACAGACAGCCGCAGCCGATGCAGCCGGTCAGGTTGTCGCGCAGGCGCACGAGCTGGGTGATGCGGTCGTCGAGATCCTCGCGCCAGGTGGTCGACAGGTTCTCCCAGTCGCGACGGGTCGGGGTGCGCCCCTCGGGGAGCCGGTCCAAGGCCGAACGAATCTCACTGAGTGGGATACCGACCCGCTGCGAGATACGAATGAAGGCGACCCGGCGCAAGGTCTCGCGAGAATATCGACGTTGATTGCCACTGGTTCGACGGCTCGATATGAGACCTTCGCGTTCGTAGAAGTGCAACGCGGACACTGCAACTCCACTACGATCGGATAGCTGCCCGGGGGTCAGCTCCTTCGTTTGCCAATCGGCCATCGTCATCTATAGCTCCTCCCACTACCACCTAAACAATACTTTAGGTATTCGTGTCCTGTACGAAAAATGGGCGGAACACGCGCCCGAGCGGCGGACACCGACGAGCAGCCGCGGCCGAACCCAGCGCGTTGCAGCTCGCAGACACGCGGTCCTCGCATTACGGTTTGCAGATGGGAACCGCCCCCGACTCGCGCCTGACCGTCACCTCCGAGGTCGGCCAGCTACGGACGGTGCTGCTGCACCGCCCCGGCGCAGAACTACGCCGACTCACCCCGAGCAACAACGACCAGCTGCTTTTCGACGGCATCCCCTGGGTCGAGCGCGCACAAGCCGAACACGACGCCTTCGCCACCGTACTGCGCGAGCGCGGCGTAGAGGTGCTGTTACTGGCAGACCTGCTGACCGAAACCCTCAGCGCCAGTGGGGCAGCCAGGATCCAGGGCATCTCGGCGGCAGTCGACGCGCGCAGGCTCGGCCACGGCCTGGCCGACCAGCTCGCCGCCGAACTGCGCAAATTCGACGCCCCCGCGCTCGCCGACATCCTGATGGCCGGGATGACCTTCGACGAGCTGCCGTTCGGCCCCGATGCCACCTCGCTGGTGCGCCGCATGCACCACGGCGGCGATTTCGTCGTCGATCCGCTCCCGAATCTGCTGTTCACCCGCGATTCCTCGTTCTGGGTCGGCCCGAAGGTCGCGATCACCTCGCTGGCCCTGCCCGCCCGCAGCCGCGAGACCTCCATCACCGACCTCGTCTACGCGTTCCATCCACGTTTCCTCGGCGTGCGCCGGGCCTACGAGTCACACACCGCGCCGATCGAAGGTGGCGATGTGCTGCTGCTCGCCAAAGGTGTTGTCGCCGTGGGTGTCGGCGAGCGGACGACCCCCGCCGGCGCGGAAGCGCTGGCGCGCAGCCTGTTCGACGACGAGCTCGCGCACACCGTGCTGGTGGTGCCGATCGCGCAGAACCGGGCCACCATGCATCTCGACACCGTCTGCACCATGGTCGACACCGACGCGGTGGTGATGTATCCGGGCGTGCGGAAATCGTTGGAGGCGTTCACCATCCGCCGCGAAGACGGCTTCTCCGGACGCGGTGACCTCGAGCGCATCAGCATCACCGGACCCGAACCGTTCCTGCCCGCCGCCGCCGCGGCGATGGGCATCCCGAAGCTGCGCGTGATCGACACCGGCCGCGAGGGGCCCGACGCCGAACGCGAACAGTGGGACGACGGCAACAACACCCTCGCCCTCGCGCCCGGCGTGGTCGTGGCCTACGAACGCAACGAGATGACCAACTCGCGCCTGACCGAGGCGGGTATCGAGGTGGTCACCATCAGCGGTTCGGAGCTGGGCTCCGGCCGCGGCGGTCCGCGCTGTATGTCCTGCCCGCTGTCCCGAGACGAGGTGTGAGCATCGTGTTCCACGTCGAGCTGTCCACCGATTCCGCCCAGCCTCCCTACGAGCAACTGCGCATGGCCGTGATCGAACAGGTCCGCGCGGGCACCCTCCCGGCGGGCACCAAGATCCCCACGGTCCGCGCGCTGGCCGCCGACCTCGGCATCGCCCCCAACACCGTCGCCCGCGCCTACCGCGAACTGGAATCCGACGGCGTGCTCGAAACCCGTGGCCGCCAAGGCTCTTTCATCGCTTCCTCCGGCGATCCCACCCGCGATATAGCCAGCCGCGCGGCCGTCGACTACGTGACCACCATCCGGCGGCTCGGACTCGACGACGCCGACGCGATCGCCTTCGTCCACCGCGTCCTGGACTGACTGCCCGGCGCTACCGCCAGCTCGGCAGCCAGAGGTGGTCCTGCCAGTTCTGCGGCGTGATCGCCTGACCCGTGAGGATCGGCCACAGCCAGACGAAGTTCGCGATCACCAAGCCCAGATAGATGCTGACGATCAGCAAGCCGAGCGCGTACCGCTCGTTCACCGGGGCGGGGAGATAGGTACCCGTCGGGCTGCGCGGTATCCCGGCGGGTCTCGCCGACCCGAGAATGTCGCCGAGTGCCAGCGCCATCCCCATCACCAGGAACGGCGCGAGCACCACCGCGTAGAAGAAGTACATCTGGCGGTCCAGCGTCAGGAACCACGGCAGCAGCCCGGCGCCGTACCCCACCAGCACCGCCGCGTAACGCCAGTCGCGGCGCACCACCGAACGCCACACCATCCAGCCGATCAGCGGCAGCGCCAGCCACCACAGCGCGGGCGTGCCGACGGCCATCACGGCCTTCACGCACTGCGCTTCGCCGCAACCGGTGACGGTGCCGTCGGCGTAGTAGTAGAGCATCGGGCGCAGGCCCATCGGCCAGGTCCACGGCTTGGATTCCCACGGATGGTGGTTGCCCGCCGAATTGGTGAGACTGGAATGGAAGTCGAGGGTCTCGCCCTGGTAGTACCAGAGCGAGCGCAGCGCGTCGGGCAGGAACGCGAACGCGCCACCGCTACCGACCTGATTACCCACCGCGTACCGGAACACCCCGTTCTCGCTGGCGAACCACGCCCAATACGAGGACAGGTACACCACCAGCGGAATCACCACCAGCGCGTACAGCGCGGGCCCCACGTCGCGCACCATCGCGCCCAGCCACGGTCTACGCACGCCGTACGCGCGGCGCGCGCTCACGTCGAAGGCCACGCTGAGCAGGCCGAAGAACATGATGTAGTAGATGCCCGACCACTTGGTGCCGCACGCGAGCCCGAGCAGCACGCCCGCGCCGAACCGCCACCAGCGCACGCCCAGCCGCGGACCCCAGTCCGAGACGCCGACCCGCCCGGCCAGATCCGCGCGAGCCATGCGCTCGCGCATGTCGTCGCGGTCGACTATCAGACAGCCGAACGCCGCGGTGACCAGCAGCGACATGAAGATGTCGAGCATGCCGATGCGCGAGGAGACGAAGGTCAGGCTCTCGGCGATGAGCAGCACGCCCGCGAACGCGCCGATCAGCGTCGAACGGGCCATCCGGCGCACGATCCGCACCACGAGCAGCACCAGGATCGTGCCTGCCAGCGCCGCCGTGCCACGCCAGCCCCACGCGTTGTAGCCGAAGATCGCCTCACTGAGGGCGATGAACTGTTTGCCGACGGGTGGGTGCACGACCAGGCCGTAGGCGGGGTTGTCCTCCACCCCGCCACCGGTGACCATCTGCCAGGCCTGTGGGGCGTAATGCTTTTCGTCGAAGACGGGAGTGCGCGCGTCGGTCGGATAGTTCAGGTTGATGAACCTGGTCAGCGCGGCGATGACGGTGAGCACCGCGGTGACCAGCCAGCCGCGCGCGGTGTCGAGCGGACCGAAATCGGGGGCCGGGCGCAGCGGCGCGGGGCTGACCAACGCCGACACGGGACGCGACGGAGGCATCGCGCGCTCATCGGTCACCGGGATCACGCCCCGATCGTAGGCGGTGCCACCCACGAAGTCCGACCCGACACTTGTGCCCCCTCGTTTCCCCACCTACGCGCCCTCGGGCGCGGCTCCCCCGCCTGACAGAATGAACACGCGCCATCTACGCACGCGGCTTCCTGGCGACCGAATACCGCCTGGCCGCACTGCTCGCCGCACTCGATCGCCTGCGGGGAGAACTTACCGGAGAGGTCGGACAACACTGTGTTGGTCTTAGCGGCAACCCCCATGGGCGACATCGGCGACGCGTCGCAGCGACTGCGCGACGCGCTCGGTTCGGCCGACGTGGTCGCGGCCGAGGACACCCGCCGCACGAAATCGCTCGCGAAGGCGCTCGGCGTCGAGATCACCGGCCGCGTCGTCAGCTTCTACGATCATGTGGAAGCCGCCCGCATCCCCGCCCTGCTCGACGACATCGCGAGCGGTCTGACGGTCCTGCTGGTCACCGATGCCGGCATGCCGTCGGTGAGCGACCCCGGCTATCGCCTGGTCGCCGCCGCCGTCGACCGTGATCTCCCGGTCACCTGCCTGCCCGGCCCCTCGGCGGTCACCACCGCGCTGGCCCTGTCCGGTCTCCCGGTGGAACGCTTCTGTTTCGACGGCTTCGCCCCGCGCAAGGGCGGCCAGCGCCGAGAGTGGTTGCGCACGCTGGCCTCCGAACAGCGCGCCATCGTCTTCTTCGAAGCACCCCACCGCCTGGCCGACTGTATGGCCGACGCGGTCGCGGTCCTCGGCGCCGACCGTCGCGCCGCCATCTGCCGCGAACTCACCAAAACCTACGAGGAGGTCGTGCGCGGCACGCTCGGCGAACTGGCCGCCTGGTCCGCCGATGGCGCCCGCGGCGAGATCACCGTGGTTCTCGAAGGCTCCCAACCGGTTTCGGCCGAGCCCGCCGAACTGGTCGACGAGGTCGAGACACTGGTGGCAGGCGGTATGCGGCTCAAGGACGCCTGCGCCGAGGTCTCCGCAGGCCGGGGCGCCTCCCGCCGCGAGCTCTACGACGCCGTCCTGGCGGCCCGCTCGCAGAGCTGAACCGGAACGCCGAGCCGGGCGGATCAGCGGCCCAGCACCGCGAGCATTCCCGCGACCGCGCGGGGCCAGCCGAATTGCTCGGCGCGCGAGCGGGCAGCTCGACGGCGGCCGGAGGTGGGCATGGCCAAGACGTCGGTGACGGCGCGCGCGAAGGCGCGGGGACGATCGGCGGCGATGGCCCCGCATTCGGCGGTGACGATATCGGCGAGGGCGGACGAGCGGCTGGCCACGACCGGAGTGCCGGCGGCCAAGGCCTCCAGAGCGGCGAGGCCGAAGGTCTCGTGCGGGCCCGGCGCCAGTGAAACATCGGCGGTGGCGAGCAGTTTCGCCACCATCGCGCGTTCGTTGATGAAGCCGGTGAAGTGGACCGCGGGTTCGCCACCGGGCAGGGCGGGCAGGGTGCGGGCGCGGCGTTCGAGCGACTCGCGCCGCGGCCCGTCGCCCGCGACGACCAGCCGGGCGGGTACGCCGGCGCGATGCAGGGCGCCGACCGCCTCGATACTGCGGTCGACACGCTTCTCCACCGACAGCCGACCGCAATGCACCAGCATCGGATGCCCGGCGACGCCGAGATCGGCGCGCAAGCCGAGGTCACGGCGTCGGGGACTGAACAGATCGAGGTCCACCCCGAGCGGGACCAGTTCCACGTTCGGCGCACCGATCCGCAGGAACTCCTCCCGCGCGAAGTCGGTGGTGCACACGACCATGTCGTAGTCGGCGGCCGTGCGCCGGTTGGCCACGTCGGCGCAGCGGCGCGCGGCGGGTCCGGGCAGGAACTGGCCGAGCAGCCGGTCGAGGCGCTCGTGCGAGATCATCACGCTCGCCACCCCGCGCCGCCCTGCCCACCGGCCGAAACCACGCAGCGTGAGCCGGTCCGACACCTCGAGCACGTCCGGCGACAACCCGGACAGCACATCGGCCACCCGCCGCGGATCCGCCGCGCGATACCCACCGGTCCACGGAATTCCCAACGCGGGCAGAGTAATTCGCAACGCACCGGTGGGCAGAACCTCTTCCGAACGCCGCGACCCCGGCACGATCAGCACCACTTCGTGCCCCGCCGCCACATAGCCCTCACCGAGGTGGTGCAGGGCAGTGCGCAACCCGCCCGATCGCGGGCCATAGAAATTGGCAAGCTGCACGATGCGCACACGCCGATCGTCGCGCCGCGCGGGTTACCTCCGGGTCCTGCCCGAGGAACGGGAGGTGAACAGCGTCGAAAGATGCGGCTCAGTGCGCGACGGGCGCACCGTCACCGGCCGACCACACCCGCAGCAGCCCGTGCCCCGTACTCATGGCCACCAGTTCGGCCTGCGCGGTGATCCACTCCCCGACCGCGAACCGCACCCGCAGCTCCAGTCGCCTGCCGGTACCCGGAGTGCGGGCCAGGTCGTGACAGGCACCCCGCAACGCGGCGAGATCAGCAGGATCGATGACGGGTCGCTCCACCAGCCAGCGATCCAGCGGGGGCAGCGGTGGCCCGGCCCATTCGTAGATCAGGGCGCTGGTCAGCTCGATGATGCCGACACCCACACCGCTGCTCTGCGAAACGGCGCGCAACATGGCCGTATCGGGATCGGCGGCGGGCTGGGCGGTGTCGAGCTCGGGGATGGCGTGCATCAGCGCGCTGATCCGGCGTTGCGCGGGTACCGCCCTGGTGATCATCTGGAAATGGCGGACCTCGTCGTCGTCGCCGGCCATGTCGACCTCGCCCTGCCACAGGCCACCGTCGTCGATGCGCGCGACCATCGCGAAGTAGTCGATGCGCCCGTCGAAGCGCGCCATCCGGCCGAACGCCTCGGGCGGCGTGCGGATCACCCGGACCTGCTCGGGGTCCCTGGCGAAGACGAGTTCCTCCAGACCGGGTCCGTGATGGGCGAGCTCGGTGTCGGCATCCCAGTCCCAGGCCGCGACCCGGCGCGGTGGCGGGATCGGGGTATCGACGGCTCCGGCCCACAGCCGCACCCCATGGACGCCGCCGTACGCGCACGGCACCGGCTCGGTCACCACCAGCGTGTCCGCCTCGACCACGCGCTGCGCTCGCCCGTCCGCGTGGCAACGCCGCACCGCCTCCGTCGCGATCCGGGCGCGGGACGGGCCGAGAACGCGACGCAGCGAGCCGAGCCCGGACCAGTGCCTGGGGTGCGCGCCCGCGGCGACCACCGTCGGCTCACCACCGGGGAGAAGGGTCTCCACCAGGAGCCAATCGTCGGACGGCATCGCCGCGATTCAGCTCGACGCCACGCCACGGCCCGCGCGCGGCAGGTCGAGGTCCAGCGGAATACGTCCTTCGCGCAGGTGCGCCTCGACTTCCTCACCCGGCATCGGCCTGGCGATGAGGAACCCCTGCGCGCGGTAGCAGCCGAGACCGACCAGCGTTCTGGCCGCCATCGGCGTCTCCACTCCCTCGCCCACCACGCCGAGGCCGAACGACCCGGCCAGCCCGATGATCGACTTCACGATCGCCAGGTCGTCGTCGCTGTCGCCGAGCCGCTGCACGAAACCGCGGTCGATCTTCACGGCGTCGACGGGCAGCGCCTTGAGATGGGAGAGCGAGCTGTAGCCGGTACCGAAATCGTCGATGGCGATCTGCACGCCCATCCGTTTCAGGCCGCGCAGGGTGAGCCTGGTTCGCACGAGGTCCTGCACGACCACGTGTTCGGTGATCTCCAGGCAGACGGAACTGCCGTCGATCCCGTACAGGCGCAGAATATCCTCGATGCGCTCGACGAAATCGGCGCTCACCAGCTGGACCGGGGACACATTGATCCGGATCACCACATTGGCGGCCAGCCCGCGGCGGCGCCAGTCGGCGAATTGCGAACAGGCCGACCGGATCACCCACCGGCCGAGTTCGCCCGCCAGGTTGGTGGCCTCGGCGACGGCGACGAACGCGCCGGGCGGCAGGAGCCCGCGCGTGGGGTGCTGCCAGCGCACCAGCGCTTCCAGCGCCACGATGCGTCCGGTGCGCAGGTCGACTTCGGGCTGATAGTGCAGCACCATCGACCCGTCGGACACCGCGCTGCGCAAGTTGACCTCGACGTCGTCCTGTAACTCGAACTGGACCCGCATGGCGTCGGTGAACACCGCGATCCCGTTGCCACCACCGGATTTCGCCGAGAGCAACGCGTGGTCGGCACGGCGCAGCACGTCCGACACCGTCGTCTCGCCGGGCACACCGAGCGCCACGCCGACGCTGACCCCGCGGCTCACCGATTCCTGCCCGACCGAGACCCGGCGCCCGACCAGCTCCTGGATCCGGTTCGCCTCCAGTTCGGCGGCCACCGCGTCCATCGTCTTGGCGGGCACGATGACGAACTCGTCGCCACCCAGGCGCGCGATCATGTCCTCGGGGGCGAAGTTCTTGCGTAACCTGGCCGCGAGCGTGCGGATGAAATTGTCGCCCGCGTTGTGACCGAGGAAGTCGTTGAGCGCTTTGAGCCGATCGAGGTCGAGGAAGAAGGTCGCGACCGGACCCTCGTTCCCCGGCGCGAGCCGTTCCTCCATGTGCTCGAGCAGCGCGCGCCGATTCGCCAGGCCGGTGAGATCGTCGTGCGAGGCGATGTAGCGCAGCCGGTCCTCGGCCTCCACCCTGGCCTGGAGCTGGGCGAACAAGGCCGCGATCGCCTTGAGCACATTGACCTCGCGGGTGGTCCACGCCCGGTCACCGCGCCGGACGAAGCCGAGCGCGCCGGTGGACACCCCGCGCGAGACCAGGGGAACACAGGCGGTCACCATCGAGGGCATGCCGGTGGTCTGCCTGATCATCTCCTGGTAGTCGGGGTATTCGTCGCCTCGGCTGACGATGATCGGCTCGACGGCGTTCTCGCTGGCCAGGAACAGCGAGTCGGCCTCGGCGAAGTCGATGACGCGTAGGGGGTCGGGGTCGGGCACGTAGGGCCGACGCGGCCACTCGGCGATCAGCACGGTTTGGCGCTGCTCACGCACGGTGTGGCGCAGATAGGCGAACTCCACGTCGAAGTAGTCCACCAGGCTCGCGAGCACGCGCTCGCTGGCCACGACCATGGTCGTGGCGTCGACGCCCATCAACTCCGAGGCGACCTGCGTCACCAACGAGTCGAGGTTTCGCCGAGGCACCGTTTCTCCGATCGTGCTATCTGTCAGTTCCCTGAACCGAGTACCGGGAGCCTGGCGCTCCGTACTGTCGGCGCGGGCGCGTAGCTCAGTCGTAATACTGCCGTGACCGTCTCGTGCCCGGGAATTCCCATCAGTGCGGAGAACCGTTTGTGGATCGAGGCCAGTGTATCTGTGAATCCTGCGGATACGTTGCGCAAATCGTTGTCGTCACGGACGTAGAGGAAAACCGGGGACATCGGCTGCACCGCGAGGCCCAGCTTCTGCGCGGCAATCCACACGCGCTCGACGGCGGAACCGCCACGCACATAATCGGTCAGATCGGCGTCGGCGCCGGCTGGACAGGTGACCGCGATCAGCGCCGAGCCGGACGAAATCCGCTGGTGCGCGTAGTCGCCCAGCGCCGCGCCGCCGGACCAGTCCCGCAGGTAGGCCATCACATCGGCACGCCCGCCGATGGCCAGTTTGGCGTACTCGTCGGAGGCCAGCTCCATGGTTCGCAGGTCGAGTCCGGTTCGTAAATCGTCAGCGGGCCAGCGCAATTCACCGAACATCTCCGCGTGCAGCCGGGGCGTCAGGTAGCGGATGCGGTCGGACTCGGCGAGGAGTTCCGCGACCTCGCCGAGCCCGGCACGATCGGTGACCCCGCGCACGAAAGCGCCTTCCGCCGCAGCCGAAACAGCCAGTGCGTCAAGCACTTCCGGCGCCAAGGCGCGTCCGTCGCCGAGGTGCCGGTTGGTGGCACGGGTGAGCATTCCAGGGTAATCGGCGGCGAGTTCGGGGTCGGCGCGCGCACCGAGGTGCAGCACAGCCGACACGGGAGCCGTACCGCCGAGCACGATCTCGTGGGTCCCCAGCAAACCCTGAGCGGCGGCGGCGACGCGGGCGTTGTAGAGGGCCGCGCCGAGAGCCACCGCGCTGCCACGGAATCCGATATCCATCCCGGAGGTACGCGCCGGGTCGACCGCGAGATGCACGGCGGAACCGTCGACCCGCACCACCCACGGCTGCGCGTTGCCGCCCGACGGCGCGCGTTCGATGCCGTGCAGGATGCGGGCGATCGATGTGCGCGGCTCGTCGAGCTCATCGAGCGGCACGGCATCGGCCGTGAATCTGCGGTCACCTGGATCGGGCTCGCCGAGGCTGTCGAGCTCGCGCTCGAGGTCGACGCGAATTCGCCCGGACGGCAGCGCCTGATCGAGGCCGATCCGGCGCACCGCCGTGGCGATGATGGCCGCGCCGAGCCCCACATCGCTGCCGAGCTGGGGCCACGTGGTGACCGTCTCGTCGATTTCGGTGAGGCTGGCGGCGAGCCGGGCCGAGAGCTGGTCCGGGTCGAGGATCCGCATCACGTGCGGGGCCTTGTCACGGTTCGACAATCCGCGCAGATCAGCTCTCGTCGTCTCGCCGAGCAGGCCGTGGAACGGCGGCCGATCGGGTTCGAGATCGAATCGCTCGACATCGAACAGACCTCGATCATTGGTCTCCATCAGCACCGGGACGCGGTGCCGCCTGGCCGCCTCGCGGGCGGCGAGTTTCACGTCGAGGGAATCGCAGACCTCGACCACCACCGACAGCCCGGTCAGGAATTCGTCCATCGAGGACTCGTCGACGCCCGCCGGGAAGATCTCGACAGGCAGGTACGGATCGAGTTCGGCGATCCGCCGGGCGGTGACGACACACTTGTTGAGCCCGATGTCGAACAGCCCACCGGGAATCCGATTCAGATTCGACAGCTCGACGGTGTCGAAGTCGGCGATCCGCAGCAGCCCGCAGGCACCTTCCAGCGCGGCGACGTAGGCGATCTCGTGCCCCGCGCTCTGCCCGATGACGCCGACCGACTGTCCGCGCAGCTGCCGTTGCTCGGCGATGGTCAGCTTGTTCCGGTTGCGGTCCTGCCGAACAGCGCGAAACGCGGTGGCGCCGACGATGGCGACCAGCGCGCAGCGCCACGGGTAGTACACCCAGCGATCATCGGCCGGGTCCGCGTCGGGCGCGGCTTTGAGCCGGGCCAGTTCCGATCGCATCGCGGGACGCAGATCGCTCACCGAGATACCGGGGAGCTGCCGCAGGCGTGCCAGCTCGGCCGCGTCGGCGGGGACCGCGTCATCGAGCACCGACGCCCGGAAGACGTCGGTGGGTGCGAGGTCTCGGATCATGGGCGTCGCGCTTCGAGCAGTTGCGCGCGCTCGACGTCGATCAGATCGCGCTGGGCCGGTGTCGCCGCCGACAGATCGGTCAGGTCCCACCACACCGGCACGGTGGTGTACCGCTCGTCCGGGTAGGACACGGCGGGAATGCCGGGATCCTGGCGCGCCCCACTCGATCGGTAGGACTCGAGCTGATGCAGGGGGCTGACGCCGAACCCGTACCGCACGTCGAGCAACCAGGTGACATGGACGACGCCGCGGGCCACCAGCGCACCGAGTTCCGGCCTGCGCGGGACCGACCGTATCGACCACCCGCCCTTGGATTCGACGACTCCGTGCGGCACCTTGGCGTCGACGGAGGCACGCAGGGCGGCCTCGCCCGGAGTGCCGAGCCATGGGTGGAATCCGGGGATATCGTCGGCGGTCGCGTGCGGCCCGTGCGCGCGCAGTCCGGCCACCACCGACCCGTCGGGATCGATCGCGACGAGGAACAGCGACGTCGAACGGCCGTCGGCGAGGGTCTCGACATCGAGCGCGTCCTGAACTCCGTAGTGCCGGTAACCATTCAGCGCACCCTCGAGATACCGATCCCACAGAGCCGGATCTTCCTCTGGTGAACAGATGCGGACATGGCATCCGGAGCTGCTGTCGAGGTACCGCAACCCGCCCGCATTCGCACCGACCACCCGGTGATCCGAGCCGGTGTGAGCCGACACCCTCATACAACTCCGTACCTACACCCACGTCGGCTTTGTCCGACCAGCCAAAGATTTCCTACGCAGTATCCGTCATTCCGCAGGAATGCACCATACGAGTGGCTAATTTTCCGGTAACCTTCTGAGCCAGTTGAAATAACCCCAGGTCAGAACGGGTGAATACATGGAAGGCGGTCGAGTCCAGACCGATCGGTTCGAATTCGGCTAACTTTCAGCTATCAACCGTGATCGACACGAACAGTTCCACCGTGTCGGGACCGTGCCACACTTCGATCTCCTCGCGGTAGGCGCGGGAGATCTCGGCCGACGCCGTCGCGTCGTCGACCTGGGCCCAGACGTCTTCCACCGGGTCGTGATAGTCGCCGTTCGGCGCGAAACGGGCGTAGATGCCCTTGGGGACGCGCAGCATGAGATCGCCGACCGGCACGTCGTCCGGAGTCGCGTATTCGCGTGCCACCAGCGCGTTCCAGTTGCCCGCCGGGTCGGGCACGTAGACCGTGTGCAGCGGTTCGCCGCCGCCGGGGCGGTCGCGCAGCCGGTCCTTGAGGAACTCGATCAGGTCGCTGTTGCTCACCTTGAAACTCGGGTGCACCTTCGGCACCGCCAGGCCGCCGTACAGCGCCGCGCCACGGACCACGATCGAATAGGTCATCGCGGGTCGACCGCCAGGTACAGGTCGATCTTGTACGCGTGCGGGTAGCACTCGAAATCGCCGGTGAAGGTGCGCTTGATCTGGTTGTGCTCCTCGGCGTAGGCGATCTGGGTCCACAGATCCGTCATCACCTGCGGGAAATTACCGACAGAGGAGAAACGAGCGTAGGTGCCGCGCGGCAACCGGGCCGCCAGATGTCCACGAGTGACCTGATCGAGCGACTCGCACTGATAGCCCACGATCTGGGTGTTGTACGTACTCAGCTCACCGGTGTAGTCGGTATAGGCGCTGGCCAGTGGCCCGCCGAGATCCTGATGCAGAACCGCCGACCATGCCGCTTCGAGGTCACGGTCGCGGAGCTCACCGAGTGCGCGTTTGGGACTGCGAACCGGAAGACCGGCCACCCAGGTCTCGTCCCGCTCGACGATTTCGAACTGCAATTGACGACTCTCTCGAAGGGTCCTGCTCGGGTTGCGCCATGCTATCAAACCCCACCCTAACCATATCTGAGCTGGACAAACGTCCACCACTTCCGTACGGACACCCGGCGCTATTGTTCGATTCATCTCCATGCTCTAAGCTCCCGCGCTCGTGTGGGTACGCGCGGAGCTCGAACCGCGAAAACAAATCGTGCGGTGGGCCGGGGTCGTCATCGCCGCGGTCCTGATCGGGTATCTCGCTGTGCTGCTGGGGGATTCGCGACACTTCTATACCGACGACACCGAGGCGCAATACGTGCCGATGTGGCAGTTGCTCGGGACCGAATTGCGGGCGGGGCGGTTCCCGGCGATGGTGCCGTGGGAATGGATGGCGGGCAACTACAGCCTCGAGGAAGCCGGGCTCTACAACCCCGCGCAGTTGCTGGTGTACCTGCTGGCGCCGTCGTTCGACAACCTCGCGCTGTACGCGACCGCCGTGAAGTTCGTGTTCTCCGCGATCGCCGCCCTCGGTGTCTTCCGCATCTGCCTGGCCTACGGCGCCCGCGCGCCATGGGCCGCGGTCGCGGGCGTGGCGTTTCCGTTCAGCGGATGGTTCCTGTTCTTCGACGAGGCCAGCTGGTTCACCTCGCAGACCGGCACCGCCTGGCTGGTGCACGCCTGGGCCTCCGCTGTCCTCTACGCGCGAGGCCGGACCGGGCCGATTCCGCTGTTCGTGTTCCTGTACCTGGCGCTGACCATCCAATACGCGTTTCCCGCAGTCGAATCCGGCTTGATGATCGCCACCGTCGCCGCGGGCGAATACCTGTACCAGCGCAGGTGGGCGCCGGTCGCGCGGCTGCTCACCGCGTCCGGGCTCGCGGTGCTCGCGTCCATGATCGCCAACCTGCCGATCCTGCTGTCCTCGCAGGCCACCTGGCGCGGTGACGTCTCCACCATCCACAACGACCCGTTCCTGACCGTCCCGTGGTCGGAATCGCTCAACGCGAGCCTGCCGAGCACCGTGCCCGCGTTCACCGCGTGGTGGGGGCATGTGCAGCCGCTACCGATGGTCTACATCGCGTGGTTCGTGATTCCCGCGCTCGCCTTCATCGATTGGAAGGCCGCGGCACGCCATGCCGCCTCGTGGAGTGGCATCGCCCTGTTCGCGGTGGCGACCCTGATGTGGACGGCGGGGCCGGGAGCGATCGGTCCGCTACGGTGGCCGGCGCGCGTGTTGCCGATGCTCGCGATCGCGCTGCTGGTGCTGGTGTGCGTGCTGATCAGTCGCTACGGCGATTTCACCGCGTCGCGGCGACGGTACGCGGCGGCGGGTGCGCTGATCGCGTTGCTGTTCATCCGATCGTTCTCCGCCGCACCGAAACTCGTCGAACGCCACGCCCTCGCCGTGTTCGTGGTGGTCGGGCTCGGGGCCGGGGTGGTGTGGCTGGCGCGCACGCGCGGGATCGCCGCCGCGGCCGCGCTGACCATCGCCACGACCTTCCCGATCGCGTTCGTCCAAGTGGCGTCGGCGCCCCGGACCCCGATGTCGTACGGATTCGCCGAACAGCGCTCGGACATGACCGCCGCGTTCCCCGATTTCGGCGGTCGCACACTGCAATTGGCGGACCGGATCATGGTGCGCGACGAAGAGCGCACGCTCGCAGGCACTTACGGCTCCATCGCGCTGGGCAGCTATGCCAAGAACCTCGGACTGCAATACGTGAACGGGTACACACCCGTCGGGCACGCCGCCTTCGCGGGCTTGCTGTGCATGGCGTGGGACGGCGGCACCTGCCCTGACGCGTACAGGAGGGTCTTCGCTGTCGAGCCGTCTACCGACACACCGATCGTCGATCTGATGCGGCTGGATCGCATTGTCCTGCAACGCAGTCAGTATCCCCACGCGGGAAACGACCCCGCCCCCGCAGGCTGGAAGTTCGTCCACTACCCCGGCCACGAACACCAGATCTGGGTCCTCGAACGAGTCAACCCCCTACCCTCCCCCGGCGACCTGATCGCCCACGAATCCGGCGTCCACGCCACCGTCATGCCCGAAGCGGGCCTCACCAACCGCGCCACCGTCTCCTCCGGCACCGGTGGCCGAATCGTGCTGTCCCGCCTGGCCTGGCCCGGCTACACAGCCACCCTCGGCAACAGCGAAATCCCCATCCGAGCAGTAGCAGGCACCTTCGTAGCGGTAGACATCCCACCCGGCACCCACAACGCGACCCTCACCGTCACCTGGCGCCCACCCGGTCTCCCCATCAGCCTCACCACAGCCCTACTGGCCCTGATCGGCATCACGTTGCTGCAGTGGTGGTTCCGCAGAACCCGCCAGAACACCCCGTCCGAAACCCTCGAACCCGAACCCTCGACCAACCTCCCGGCCCCTGGGGAGGGACGGCCACAAAATGGCCGGTCTCACGTGCTGGGACCACTCATCCGATAGCCCCGGCCAAGTGCGGCCAAGCCTCGTGCAAGTCAGCCTGAAACTGCCCCCACGTATGAGACCCGGTCGGCCGGTGCACATGCACAGCAGGAATCCCCAACTGCCCCAACCGCCCAGCGAACGCAGCCGTACACGCCCCCGCGAGCGCTTCGATCGGCGGCATAGGCAACCCCCGGTCCTGCGCACCGGGAAACCCCGTAGCCGCAGACAGGAAAACAGTCTTCCCCGCGAGCCGCCCCGCGTTGGCGAAGACGTCGTGCTCCCGCCACCCCGGCCCACCAGGAATCCCCCACATATTTCCCGGATTCCCCCCACCACGCACCGCCTGCGCACTGGCCATCGCGATCCCCATCGGATCCGAAGCCCACGGGCAACCACTCAGCGCTGCCACCGCGGAAAACCGTGATCCACTCTGGATCGCCAGATCCAGCGCCGACGATGCACTCATCGACACCCCGGCGATGGCATTGCGCCCACTCGTATCCAGCGCACCATCGATAACTTCGGGCAGCTCCTGCGTCAGATACGTCTCCCACCGCACCCGACCGACCCCCGGATCATCGGAAATCCAGTCGGTATACAACGTGAAGGCCCCACCGACCGGCATCACCACGTTCACGAACTTGTCGGCGAAGAAGCTGCGCACGTCGGTGTTGTCCCACCACGAGATGCCGTCCGCCCCACCGCCGGCCCCGGTGAGCAGATACAACGTGGGAGCCCCGGCCCCCGCCGCCTTGATCACTTTGTTCTGGATCACCCGCCCCATCGCGGGCGAGTACACATCGATCTGAGCGGACCTGCCACCCAGCGGCGCCTCCCCCGCCACATACGCCCCCGGATCGGCCGATGCCTTCGCACCCCCGAGAGCGGCGACAATCGCACACACCACAGCAAGCCAGGTTCTCGATGCAGTCACCTAACCGGTATACCCCGCAGCTCGGGGTCCACTCCGGGAAACACACCGGCGCGCCGTCGGCCGAGATCGGGCAGTGACCAGGCTCACGATCCAGTGCGAGACCGGCTTCGATATCCCCGGGACCTGCGCCTTTAGATACGTCCCTGTCGGCGCTAATCCGAAAAACCAGGTGATTTGTGTCGTACCCGCCCGGAATACTGACCGGCGCCCGATGAGTTGGACCGACGGAATCCGTCTCTTCTCTTGTGGTGCCGGGACGTCGTCGACTCGGCATCGGGCCACAGCTCACGCCCCGCCGTTTCCCATGTTTTCCGGAGGTTACCCCGATGCCAGCCGATCTATCCACGCCGACGACGAAGGGCAAGACACCGACCGTCATCCGCGTGCTGGTGCTCGCGACCTTCGTCGTCATCCTCAACGAAACCATCATGATCAACGCGATCCCGCGGTTGATGAGCGATCTGCATGTCACCGAGGTCGCCGCGCAGTGGGTCTCCACCGCGTTCATGCTCACGATGGCCGCCATCATCCCCACCACGGGCTGGTTCCTGCAGCGGGTCACCACCCGTCAGGCCTACGCGGCCGCGATGGGCGTGTTCATCGCGGGCACGGTGATCTCGGCGCTCGCGCCGACGTTCGCGGTGCTGCTGATCGGCCGCGTCATCCAGGCCGGTGGCACCGCGGTGATGATGCCGCTGCTGATGACCACCCTGATGACCGTCGTGGCGGAGCAGGACCGTGGCCGCGTGATGGGCAACGTCACCCTGGCCATCTCGGTCGCGCCTGCCATGGGGCCGGTGATCTCGGGCCTGATCCTGCAGATCGCCATCCCGGGAATCGACTCCTGGCGACTGCTGTTCGTGGTGATGCTGCCGATCGCCGGTCTGGTCACCTGGCTGGGTCTGCGCCAGCTGGAGAACGTCGGCGAGCCGCAGCCGGGCACGCTCGATCTCCCCAGCGTGGCACTGGCGGCCCTCGGCTTCGGTGGGCTGGTGTTCGGGCTGAGCAAGTTCCACGGTGACAGCTACTCCACCGCGGCACTGATCACCGCCGGCGGCGTCGCGCTGATCGCGGCGTTCGCGCTGCGCCAGATCAGCTTGCAGCGCAACGGAACCCCGCTGCTGGATCTGCGGGTCCTGCTGCAGGGCACCTACACCAAGGCGCTGGTCCTGATGTCGGTCGCGTTCCTGGCGATGATGGGCTCGATGATCCTGCTGCCGCTGTACCTGCAGAACCTGCGCGGTCTGAGCCCGCTGGAGACCGGCCTGCTGGTGATGCCGGGTGGTCTGGCGATGGGTCTGCTCGGTCCGACCGTGGGCAAGCTGTTCGACAAGTTCGGTGGGCGCGCCCTGGTGATCCCCGGCTCGATCGGTATCGCCGCCTCGCTGGCCGGTTTCACCCAGATCTCGATGGACATGCCGTACTGGCAGCTGCTGGGCCTGCACATCCTGCTGATGGTGTCGCTGGCCGCGGCGTTCACTCCGGTGTTCACCCTCGGCCTCGGCGCACTGCCGATGCACCTGTACTCGCACGGCAGCTCGATGCTGGGCACCATCCAGCAGGTGGCGGCGGCCTTCGGCACCGCGCTGGTGGTCACGGTCATGTCGGCCCGCAGCACCTCGCTCATCGAGGAGGGCACCCCGGCTGCCGTCGCCACCCTCGACGGCATGCGCCTGGCCTTCCTGATCTCGGCCGTCCTGGCCCTGGTCGTGATCGCGATGGCGGTCCTGCTGCCGAACCGGGCGGCAACCGACCCGCACGCCGCACCCGTGCAGGACGACGTGGATGCGCCGGAGCTGGTCAAGAACTGACTCCGACGACGAACCCCCCGGTCGCGCTCGCGGCCGGGGGGTTCGTCGTTCGCCTGTCAGCGAGTGGGCCGGGTGGTTGCCCGGTGGTCTCGCCAGAGGCCGAGGTCGAAGTACAGCGTGGTCATCGAGTCCCACAGGGTCGACCACTGCTGCTTCGGGCCCTTGCATACCCAGACGGCCGTCATGCGGTCGATACCGGGGATGCCCATGGGGTCGTCGAGGTGCACTACTCGCTCTACGTCGGTGAAACGGGCGCGCAGTTCGGGCTCGGCGGTGTCGAGTCCGAGGTAGATCACCGAGGTCGCCGAGTCCGGCGGCGGCCCGAAGAAGCCGAAGCCCCGGCTCGGGCTGTAAGTGGCGGGCAGGTTGTATTCCCCACCGAATTGCTCGACGGCGCCCGCCTGCCAATAGCCCTGGGCGATCACGACCGCGTTGGACTGTTCCGCGAGCGTCAACGTGTCGTACCCGGTGTCGACGGCGGACACCATGGACGACCAGTTGGTGGTTCCCCAGAATGCCGACCGGATTCCGAGGTCGATGGCGTCCTCGGCCTCGCTGCGCCAGCTCGGCGGCAGCGGCGTCACCGTGAGCATCGCGATGAACGACAGCACCGAAAGCGCGGCGATCGGGATCATCGCCAGATTCATCCACCGTTTACGGTCGTACTGCCACAGGCCGACAGCGCCGAGGGCGAACATGGCGGGAAAGAAACCGGTCGGGTAGTAAGGCCGGCCATGCGTAATGATGACGAATGTGGTCATGATCACCAAGGCGACCGCGATGAAACGATACGGACGCAGCGATTCCTGTTTGAAAACAGCCCAGAATCCGATCGCGATCAGTAATCCGCCGAGGAAGCCGGCCAAGCCGATCCATTGCGGCAGAAATCCCGGCGGACCGTAACCGGTGGCATCCTGCTCCGCGCCGATGATCGGACCCATCGCCAGCTGCGGCCAGTTGTTCTGCGACTGCCAATAGAGAATAGGGATCAGCGACAACGCGAGGATGCCGGTCGCCCCCCACAGCGCCGGACGGCGCAGAATGTCGCGCGGACCGCACAGGATGACGCCGAGGCCCAGGCACGCCCAGACGATCGGGATCATCCACTTCACCTGCATGTCAACGGCGGCAACAAGTCCCGCCACGATGAGCAGCCAGTCCTGACGGGTACGCACCCAGCGGATGAACAGCCAGGTGATCACGGCCGTGAGGGTGGCATCGAAGGAGAAGGTGCTCAGCACGACCTGGGTGGCCAGCAGGTACGAGGTCGCGTAAGTGGCCGCGGCGAGCAACTGGACGCGGTGGCTGCCCCGCAGTTCGTACGCGATCAGCGCCGACACCACGACCGCGCCCACGCCCATCACGACCGCCGGGAACCGCAGCGCCGTCACCGATCCCGGTGCGAGCTGATCAGAGATCCAGGTGAACAGCGGCACCACCACGCCCTGATCGGCGTAGGTGTAGTCGAGTCGCCGTCCGGCGGAAAGGAAATAGAGTTCGTCGCCGAAGAAATCGTAGCGACCCGCCGTCACCGTCAGCGCGATCGCGGCGATCGAAGCGATCAGCGCGACGCCGCGAAAAGCGAACGACGGATGGGTATTCGGAATATCTTCGGGCTCGGTCCGAGCCTCGATGACCGCTGTCATGAACTGCCTCTGATGCTTTCCAACAGACGCATTCGACGCCCCCTCCCGTGGTGGCGTCACATCTGTTCGCTGGTGAAACGATTCCTCCCCGGCAGCGAACTTGGTGAGCGCGGGCGCTCGCGGTCCTGCGCGGATCATGTGCTTTACCGAAACGTTACTGCTATTCGGCAGGGTCCGCAAATGCATTGACCTGCACAGTAATAGCCATTTTCGGTGTATCGGCTACCACTTGGGCAGCGTTACCGATGTGACCGAGCTAACGGTTTAAGAAGTTTGCGAATGAGTTAATTCTGCTGCACAGCAAAGTGAAGCTTTCATAATGAAGGAAATTGAAAAGACTATTACTCACCAGTATTTAATCGATCGACGGATCATGCCAAAACAATTGGGGGCATGCATTCGATCGTTGTCGAGTCTAAGGTGCGTGCCGCCAGGGCGCGACGGCCGACGCCGGGCCGACACAGAAAAAGGGCCCGGTCGGTGACCGGGCCCTTCTGGGGGTGGAGCTAAGGGGAATCGAACCCCTGACCTTCTCGATGCGAACGAGACGCGCTACCAACTGCGCTATAGCCCCGTGCGGCTCTGGTGAACCGCGCTGTGACACTGTATCAGGGGTTGCGCCCCGATACCGAATCGGTACTCTGACCTGCTGTTTTGCGTGGTTACTGCCAGCTACTCGCCGACGGCTTGACCGAGGTCTTCGACCCGGTTGCGGAGCGCGCGAGACGTGGCCGGATCGAAGATCTCGAGGAACTCGAACCTCGGATCCTCGTCGTCGGTGTCGAGCAGGGTGGAGCGGCGGCGCAGGGCACGTGCGGTGTCACGATCCATCGTGCGACGGGTGGTGGCCGCCTCCGGGGTGACTTCAGCGGCCTCGTGGCGCTTGCCACGGGTGAGGCGGGCAGCGCGCCTGCGGCGGATCTCCTCCTCCACGTGGACCTGCTTGCGCAGGTACGCGAGGTAGCCCGTGAGGACGGCAGCCGACAGCCCGAACGCCCACCAGAACATCGAGTTGAGCAGCAGCCCGAACGCGGCGAACAGGATCAGGCCGATGACCAGACCCATGACCGCGCGCTGACGGAAGCTGTAGCGGGCGGCGCGGGCGATGGCATCGGCCTCGGGGTCGTAGCCACCGCGACCACGGCGTGACGGGGTGAAGTCGTCGTCATCGTCGAATTCGGCGTCATCCTCGGCCACGAGGTCGTCCAGCCGGGCCGGCGGCGCGGGTGGGATGCGCGCGGCGACGGGTGGTTCCTCGGCGGCTTCCGCCGAGAGTGGTTCCGCCGCAACGTCTGCCGTCTCGTTGTCGTCGAGATCGGCTGTCGCGGTGGCCTCACCGATGTCGTCGGTGTCCACTTCGGCAACCGCCGCCTCGAGTTCGGCTGCGGGGGTCAGTTTTTCGTCGTCGTCTTCGGTGACGGGCTCTTCGGTCGTCATCCGATCCTCCGAATCAGTTCGGTGGGAGCGCTTACGCAGCACACGGGGTCGGTAATCGGGGTCACTCTCGTGACCGCCTGCCGCGCCGATGCGGATCCGTCGTTCGGCCCCGCCACGGTGCAGCACGCGTGTGGCGAGCGCGGCATCGGTGGTACGGCGGATCCGGGGATGCCGGTCCGCCAGGATCGGGAACAGGACGAAGACCCACAGCACAACCAGCCCGATCCACAGGATCGAATTCGGCATCGCGGTCATCACCTCCCGTCCCCACCTACGTGTTGTCCCTCTGTGGACGCACCACTGACGTCCGTAGGTTAATTCGGGCAGACGCGCCCGTGTGGCAGGCGCGCCGTGCACACCTGCCACATGAGTAACAGAAATTTCACGGCAGCGCCGCCCGACCCTCCCTGACCAGGCGATCCACCACAGTGCCCATAACCTCTTCGACGGTCAGCCCGACCAGAAGATGATCGCGCCACGCACCGTCGACATCGAGGTAGCGGCGCAGCAGGCCCTCTTCCCGGAAGCCGACATTGCGCAGAACCGCCTGGCTGGCATGGTTTTCCGGCCGCACTGTCGCCTCGACGCGATGCAGACCGACCGGCCCGAAGCAGTGGTCGAGCCCCAGCGCGAGCGCGGCCGTCGCCACACCCTGGCCGCCGAGATCCTTGGCCACCCAGTACCCGATCCAGCCCGACCGCAGCGCCCCGCGCACGATATTGCCGATGGTCAGCTGACCGCTGAACTGCCCGTCGACCTCGATGACCAGCGGGATCATCGCCCCGCGCCGGGCCTCGGCCTTCAAGCTCGTCCACAGCGACGGCCAGTTCGACGCGTGATTGCGCGCCTCCCAGCTGCCGCGCCCGGTCGGCTCCCAGCGCTCCAGGTGGTCACGGTCGCGCAGCCGGATCCGGCTCCACGCGGCGGCATCGCGAAAGCGCACCGGCCGCAGCGTCACCCTGCCGCCCGCCACCATCACCGGACCGAGCCGGGCGGGCCAGCCGGGATGCTGTCCGGCCCGGAATACGTTCATGGAGTCCACTGGTCAGCCGCGCTGCGCCAAGAACGCGACCTGCACTTCGTCACCGGTACGGAAATCGGTGTCGTCGGGTTCCACCACGATCAGGCTGTTGGCCTCGGCGAGGGTCGCCAGCAGGTGCGAGGAGCCCGCGTTGCCGTTGCCGAGCGGCTGCACCAGATAGTCGCCGGTCGCCTCGTCGCGCAGCAGTTGCGCGCGCAGATACCCTTTGCGGCCCGGCATCGAGGTGATGGGAGTGATGGTGCGCGCGCTCACGATCCGCCGCATCGGCTGACGACGGCCGAGCGCGATCCTGATCAGCGGACGGACCATCACCTCGAACACCACCAGCGCGCTCACCGGATTCGCGGGCAGCAGGAAGGTGGGCACCTCGTCGCGCCCGAGCCGTCCGAAACCCTGCACCGAGCCCGGGTGCATCGCCACCCGGTCGACCTCCAGCTCGCCGAGCCCGTCGAGGGCCTCGCGTACCTGATCCGAGGCCCAGCCGCCGACCGCACCCGCGATCACCACGACCTCCGAGCGCACCAGCTGGCCTTCGACCACATCGCGGAGCCGGCGCGGATCGGCGCTCACGATGCCGACCCGGTTCACATCGGCGCCCGCGTCGCGCGCGGCCGCTGCCAGCGCGTAGGAGTTCACGTCGTAGACCTGGCCGGGGCCCGGGGTGCGGTCGATGTCGATCAGCTCGCCGCCGATCGAGATCACCGACAGCCGCGGGCGCGGGTGCACGAGCACCTTGTCCTGGCCGACCGCGGCGAGCAGTCCCACCTGGGCCGCGCCGATGATCGTGCCCGCGCGCACGGCCACGTCACCGGGCTGCACGTCGTCGCCGACGCGGCGCACGTAGTCGCCCGAGCGAACCGGCTCGAAAACCTTGATCCTGGCCCGCCCACCATCGGTGAAGTCGACCGGCAGCACCGCGTCGGCCAGGGTCGGCATCGGTGCGCCGGTATCGACCCGCACGGTCTGGCGCGGCTGCAACCGGATGGGCTGACGCGAACCGGCCACCACTTCACCGACCACCGGCAGGGTGAGGTCGATCAGCTCGCCCTCCTCGTCGCGCACATCCACGCCCGCGGCGGTGACATCGACGCTGCGCACCGCGTATCCGTCGATGGCGGCCTGATCGAAGCCGGGCAGCGGCCGTTCGGTGACGACGTCCTCCGCGCACAGCAAACCCTGGGCTTCGGATATCGCCACCCGGACCGGCCGGGGTGCGACCGCAGCCGCGGTGACCTTGATCAGCTGATCCTCAACCGAGCGCATCGAGCTCCTGAATCTATGGCGGCGGCGTATCTACCGCGTTTAGGCGACGGGCGACTGTGGATCCCACTCCGGGCTGAGCCGGAACTTCAGCCACTCGCGCAACTGCGGGCCGTATTCGTCCCGCTCGAGGGCGAAATCCACAGCAGCTCGAAGATAACCGCCCGGGTTGCCCAAGTCGTGGCGCGACCCACGGTGGACCACCACGTGCACCGGATGACCCTCGGCGATCAACAGCGCGATGGCATCGGTGAGCTGCAGTTCCCCGCCAGCGCCCGGCGTGATCCGGCGCAGTGCGTCGAAGATCACCCGGTCGAGCAGATAGCGACCGGCGGCGGCCAGGGTCGACGGCGCGTCGGCGAGATCAGGCTTCTCGACCATGCCCTTCACGCGCAGCACGTCGGTCTCGGCGTTGTCGGCGCATTCCTCGACATCGAAGACGCCATAGGCGCTCACCTGGGACTTCGGCACATCGATGGCACACAGCACCGAACCGCCGCGTTCGCGGCGCACGCGGCTCATCGTCTCGAGCACGCCACACGGCAGCACCAGATCGTCGGGCAGCAGGACGGCGATCGCCAGTTCGTCGTCGTCGAGCACGGCTTCGGCCTGGGCGACCGCGTGGCCGAGGCCGAGCGGTTCCTCCTGGACGACCGAGGTCACATCGAGCAGGCCCGGCGCCTTGCGCACCTTCTCGAGCAGCGCGAACTTCCCGCGCTCGGCCAGGGTGCTCTCCAGCACCAGGTCCTCGACGAAGTGGGCGACCACGCCGTCCTTGCCCGGCGAGGTCACGATCACCAGGCGGTCGGCGCCGGAATCGGCGGCTTCCGCGGCGACCAGCTCGATGCCGGGGGTGTCGACAACCGGCAGCAATTCCTTGGGCACCGTCTTGGTGGCAGGCAGAAACCGCGTCCCGAGTCCGGCCGCGGGTACCACCGCAGTGCGGAAACCGGAAGTCTTGTCTGTCATGCGCATACCCTATCCATTCAGTGCCGTCCGATCGCCTCTCCGCGACGATCCGGCGTCGGCAAGAGCTTAGGCGTCCGCCGTCGGCTCGGCCGTGCGCGCAAGACATCGGATCGACGCGCGCCTGTGCAGACTATGGTGGTCGCTGTGGATATGCCCGGTGAGCGCACCAAATATGCGTGGCGCGGCGAGATCCTGGCCACTCGCGCACAGGTGGGCTCCGCCGAACACGCCGTCGACGCGGCCGCGCTCGCAGCCTCGGCGGCCGGGCTGGCCACCGGCGATGACATCGTGTGCGCCTACGTTCCGGTCCGCGGCGAACCCGGCGATCTGCGCATGCTCGACGCGCTGCGCGAGCGCGGCGCCACGGTGTTGCTGCCGGTGACCGGCGAGCCGGGTCCGCTGAGCTGGGCGCGCTACGAGGGCGCGGATTCGCTGCGCAAAGCCCGCTACGGCCTGCTCGAACCGGCCACCGAGACCTTGCCGCCCGCAGCGGTGGCCGACGCCGCGACGATCCTGGTTCCGGCCCTCGCCGTCGATCGGCGCGGGGTACGGCTCGGGCGCGGCGCCGGGTATTACGACCGCACGCTGGGCGCCGCGCGGGCGGACGTGCGCCTCATCGCTGTTGTCCGGGATAATGAACTGGTCGACCGGCTTCCCGAAGAACCGCACGATCGGCGAATGGGTTGGGCGCTCACCCCGGGTGGCGGACTGGAACAGCTGGGCCGCGACCTCGCCGTTTCGCCGGAATGAAACCGCGATTCGCGACGTTGGCAGTGTCGGCGGTAGAGTGCTAGATCGACGAGAGACTTGCGGAGGATCCTGTGCCAACTTATTCGTACGCGTGCACCGAGTGTGACAACCGCTTCGACATCGTTCAGTCCTTCTCCGACGACACACTGACGGTATGCCCGCAGTGCTCCGGGAAGCTGCGCAAACTGTTCAACTCGGTCGGCATCGTGTTCAAGGGCAGCGGTTTCTACCGCACCGACAGCCGTGGCGGCGCATCCACCGCGAGCGAACCGGCGAAGACCTCGTCCGAGAGCACCAGCAGCAACGGGTCGAGCGGCAACGGATCCGGCGGCAACGGCGATTCGTCGTCGAGCGCGTCGACCAGCTCCACTCCGGCCGCCGCCAGCTGACCTTTCGGCAGTTGTCCACAGCCCCGCGGTTATCCACAGGCGGGGCTTTCAGCGGCTTTTCCGCAGGGCCGCGGCTCTACGCTTTCGCCCATGACTCGCAGTCTCGCCGATCTGGGACGTGGCAGCTCCTGGCGTTTCGCCCTCGGTAATCGTCCGGCCTGGGCCGACACGTTGCTCGTCCGCCGTATCGCCGCCGCCGTTCTTGCCGTAGCCGCCGCCGTCCTGTTCGTACGTGGCGACCCCGGTGGAGCCAGGGTGGCGGTGGTGGTCGCCGCCCGCGATCTCGCGCCCGGCCGGTTACTCACCGCCGACGATCTGCGCGTGGACCATCACGAATCACGTTCGCTACCAATAGGTTCCGTCAGCGAAACCGCTCCCCTGCTCGGCGCGACGCTGACCGGCGCCATGCACGCCGGGGAGACCTTCACCGATCTGCGCGTCGTCGGCCCCCGGTTGGCCGCCGCGGCCGCGGGCAGCGCCGATGCGCGGATCGTGCCGATCCGGCTGGCCGATGCCGCGGTGGCTGATGTGTTGCGGGCCGGCGACCGGGTCGATGTCGTCGGCGTGGAGGATGCCGGCGCGCCAGGTGCCACCAAGCCCGCGCGGACGCTGGCCACCGACGCCGCGGTGGTACTCGTCACCGCGACGGGTGATCGGCGCGGCGCGGAACGGGTGGTCCTGCTCGCGCTGGATACCGCATACGCCGCCGCCGTGGCCGGTGCGTCGCTGCGGACGGCACTGACTGTCGTCTTCCACTGACGCCTTGCCGGTCGCCCACGGTGTAGTTCGCGAGAAATTTGCCCGAACTCTCGTTAGCATCACACAGGAACCAAGCACACCGTTTCGCAGCATTCGATATGGAGCGCAGCGCCCCGGGCCGGCTCCTGTACGAAGGAGACATCGGCAATGCTCAAAGGTTTCAGAGACTTCCTACTCCGCGGCAACGTGGTCGACCTGGCGGTCGCCGTCGTCATCGGCACCGCGTTCGTCGCGATCGTCACCGCGTTCAGCGAGGGAATCATCAATCCTTTGCTCGCGCTGTTCGGCGGATCGAACGAGATGGGGCTGGGCTTCCAGCTCGTCGCGGATAAACCGGCCACCTTCATCGAGGTCGGGCCGATCATCACCGCGGCGATCAACTTCTTGCTGGTCGCAGCGATCCTGTACTTCATCCTGGTGGTGCCCGCGACCAGGATGAAGAAGCGGTTCTCCCAGGCCGACGAGGAGCTCACCGAGAACGAGCTGCTCATCCAGATCAGGGATCTGCTGGCCGAGCAGCGCGGTCGCTCGAACGGTAAACACGGCCTCCGGGCCGAGCCGGCGCAGCATACCGACGGCGACAACGCCTACTGATTCCTTACTGCCACAACGAGTTCGGGTCCTGCACTCCGCGGTGTGCAGGACCCGAACTCGATGGTGTCTTCGGTCAGCCGAGGCTGAACGGTGCGCCCCAGAGAGTCACCCAGCTGATGACGTTGTCGGTTTCCACCTCGACGCTCACAAAAGAACGAGCCTGGGCGTAGCCGCCACAGCCGGACAGGCCGATGGTCTCGTCGGCCCAGGTCACCGAGCCCGACCCGCCCTTGAAGGCATTGCGGGTCTTGTGGGATTCGTTGCCGTAGTCGTCGGGCATTTCGAGATCGAGGACGTAGAAGGACTTCGCCTGGCCGGGGCCGACGGTGAGCTCGCCGCCGGTGTTCACCTCGCCGAAGCCGACACCCTCCACGACCTCCCCGCCACTGTCTCCGAGCGCATCACCACCGGAGATATTGACCTGGCAACCCACGGTGTAACCGGGGAAGATCTTGCCACCGCCATCACCGGACACCGAGACCTGCGCACTACCGGAAACCCAGGCGTTGCGATGCGCCGGGGTGGACCCCATGGACGGATTGATATTGGCGGACTCGCCGACCAGGCTGATGTCCACGACAGTGCCGTCGGACAGCGTCTTGGTGATGTGGCCGCCCGGCAGCGGAACGAAGGTGTCGGCATTCGCCGCACCGGTGGACAACAAACCCAATGCCACGGTCGTCGCCGCCGTGAATCCGGCTACGCGCGCCATGCTCTTACGGTTGATCATCACAGTGACCCCTCGAGGGTGAATTCGTGTGAACGAGAAAGAGTTTCGATTCGGCCGATGATCAGCCGATGCTGAACGGCGCTCCGTACAGCGTGGTCTTGGAGTAGTGGTCACCGATGATCTCGACCACCGAGTAGGACCGGGCCTGGGCGTAACCCGCGCAACCCTGAACCTCGATCTCCGCGTCCTGGTACTCCACCGAATAGACGCCGGGCTTGAGAATATCCTTGGCATCGATCTGCACGAAGGCGACCTGGCCGGGGCCGAGGTGGAGGCCGATCGCGCCACCGGCCGAGGGGCCATCGGTCGATACTCCAGCGGACAACCCGGCAGCGATCGCATCATCACCGATGCTCACCTGGCAACCGACGATGTAACCCGTATTCAGCTGCGACGCACCATGCGTCGAAGAATTGTTGGAGCCGGGACGGTTCGTCGGCCCGTTGTACGGCCCGACCTCGCCCTCCGGCGTGACCTGCACATCGGCGCGGGCATTGCCTGACACCCACACGACACGACCAGCACCGTTGGCGGCCAGCGACGGGGAGATCACGGCATGCTCGCCGGTTCGACTCACAGTGACACCGGGGCCCAGCTTCTGGCCGTCCGGCAGCGGTACGAAGGTGTCCGCGTTGGCAGCACCGGCCGACAACAGACCGATCGTCACGGCCACTGCGGCGCCCGCGCTCCACGCGCCGCGACGCCCGCGGTTGGTGCGGTTCTCGCTCATTCTTCCCCTCGAGGTATACGCAAATCCGACCTCGACCATCGAGGCCGATATCTGTGTTGCGCCCGGACCCAGCTGGGGTGTGTCACGCAGGACAGGCACCGCTGGCAACAGGACAGATGCGCCCTGCCGGGAGGTGGATCGAGAAGCTGGTCGTCACCGGATCGGCGCGACTCTCAGCCGATCGGCGAACGAAAACGCAAGATGATTTCGACTGCCGGGGCAGTCGATTCGGGTTCAACATAGTGAGACTGACTCGCAATGTCCAGTGATACAAGGGTGAGCGCACAACAAAACGGGCCGGTCGCAGAGCGACCGGCCCGTTTTGAGTTCGGGATGCGAACAGATCAGCCGAGGCTGAACGGAGCGCCCCACAGGGTCACCCAGGAGATGACGTTGTCGGTCTCGACCTCGACGGACACGAAGGCACGCGCCTGCGCGTAGCCGGCGCAGCCGCTCAGGCCGATGGTGGTGTCGGACCAGGTCACCGAGCCGGAGCCGTTCTTGAACTTGTTGCTCTTGCTGTGCGATTCGCTGCCGTAGTCGTCGGCCTGCTCGCGGTCGAGAATGTAGAACGAGGACGACTGGCCGGGGCCGAGCGAGAGCTCGCCGCCGGTGGTGATGCCACCGGAGCCGTTGCCCTCGGGGTCGACCGAGACATCGCCGCCGCCGGAGACGCCGCCGCCCGAGATGTTGACCTGGCAACCCACGGTGTAGCCCGGGTAGATCTTGCCGGAGCCGCCGTCGGAAACGGTGACCTGAGCACTACCGGAGACCCACGAGTTGCGGTGCACCGGAGTGGAACCCATGGACGGGCTGATCAGGGCCGACTCGCCGACAAGGGCGATGTCGACGACGGTGCCGTCGGACAGCGTCTTGGTGAGGTGTCCACCCGGCAGGGGAACGAAGGTATCGGCATTGGCCGCGCCCGTGGAGAACAGGCCGACGGCCACGGTGGCCGCAGCGCTGACGCCCGCCACCTTCGCCATGAACTTACGGTTGATCATAGGATTTGTCCCTCGAGGATTGAGTTCGCCGCAGCGAGAAGAAGATTCGTGCCGGATCGAAGAACGTCAGCCGATGCTGAACGGCATGCCGTACAGGGTGGTCTTCGAGTAGTTGTCGCCGATGACCTCGACGACGGTGTACGCCCGGGCCTGCGCGTAGCCGGCGCAGCCCTGGATCTCGATTTCCGCGTCCTGGTAATCGATCGCGTAGGTACCGGCCTTCAGGATGTCCTTCGAGCTGATCTGCACGAACTTCACTTCACCGGGGCCGAGGTTGACGCCGATGGAGCCGCCCGCGGTCACGCCGCCGGTGCTGATTCCGCCGGAGACACCGGCGCCGATGGCGTCATCGGCGATGCTCACCTGGCAACCGACGATGTAGCCGGTGTTCAGCTGGGAGGTGCCGTGCGTCGACGAGTTGTTCGAGCCGGGACGACCGCTCGGGCCGTTCCAGGGGCCGACCTCGCCCTCGGGGGTCTCGGTGACCTCGGCGACCGCGGTGCCCGACACCCACACGACGCGACCCGCGCCGTTGGCGGCCATCGACGGCGAGATCAGTGCGGACTCGTGGGTGCGGGTGATGGTCACGCCAGCAGGGCTGACCTTCTGGCCGTCCGGCAACGGCACGAAGGTATCGGCATTGGCGGCACCGGTCGACAGCAGGCCCAAGGCCACGGCGGCCGCGGCAGCGCCGACGCCCGCGGCACGGACGCCACGGCGCACACCGGTGGTGCGGTTCTCGCTCATACTTCCCCTCATCAGGTGTCTAACAGCCGACTTCGACTTTCGAAGCCGGACAAATGGACCTCACAGGGCCCAGATCAGTGTGTCGCCCCTTTGTTGCCGTTACGTAACTAACTGTTATTTCGACGATACGACCGGGGCCGGTGTGGCGAACCCGAGCCAGGGTTCCACCGGGTGGTTCAACGCACAGAGGTGGGAGTACTGCGGGGACCGATAGTTGGTGGCTCGATGGCGAACATTAAACGCCGTTCCACGGATTCGGCAACGAAAGAGTTCGTAAATTTCACTGTGAAGCACAGCACACATTCGTACATCGCCACATGCCTTGACGTGCATTGATGCAGTCGCGAAGGCTCCTGTCATGCCTCCTTGACAGGAGATGGCCACAGGTAACGATCTGGGTCGTCGAACGACAAAAGACCACGCTTTCGCGTGGTCTCGAGTATTTGTCCGCAGTGCGCGTTCATGCCGTAATCGGCAATTCGAAGGCCGCTTATTACGTAGCGGCTACGTAGATAACGGGCTGATCACCCGTGGTGCGGTGGAACTTGCGACCGTAACCAATCGTCGGTGCCGGAGCCACGTGATCCCTCGCCGCGTTCGTCGCCGGTGGTCTCCGGGAGAACATCGCCGAAGATTCTCGCCAGTCGCGCCGCCTCGGCCGCTTTCCGTCGCAACTCCTGCGCCGCGGCCTGTTCCCGGCCCCGATCATCGGGGCCGGAAACCGCGTCGTGAGGGTCGGATGTCATTCGTCCAGACCGGACAGTTCGCCGATCACCTTGCTGGCCAGCGGGCCGAGGGTGGCCATGCCGTCGCGGACCGACGCGCGCGTGCCGGGCAGGTTCACCACCAGGGTGCTGCCGGAGATGCCTGCCACGCCGCGGGACAGACCGGCGTCGAGCGACCCCGCCACCCGGCCGGACGCGCGCAATGCCTCGGTGATGCCGGGCAGTTCACGGTCGAGCACCTGGGTGGTGGCCTCGGGGGTGATGTCGCGCGGCGACATGCCGGTGCCGCCGACCGAGATCACCAGGTCGACGCCGCCGATCACCGCGGTGTTGAGCGCGTTGCGGATCTCGACCTCCTCGGCCTGCACCGTCACCGAGGCGTCGACGAGGAACCCGGCCTCGTTGAGCAATTCGGTGACGAGCGGGCCGAGCGAATCCACGCCGCCATGAGCCGTCCGATCGTCGACGACAACAACCAGTGCGCGCCCTGCCACGGGAGCATCGATGTCCATGGTCATCACCGTAGCGCCTACGCACGACAGGTTTGCGTTCGAACGCATCATCGGCCGCCTTCCGCCGCCGCGGCGGTGAGCGTGACCTCGACGGTCTTGGAGTTGCCGCCCTGTTCGTCGGTGTAAGTCACCTTCACCTTGTCTCCTGGCTGGTGTGAGCGGACGGCGGCGATCAGCGCGTCGCCGGAGTCGATGGGACGGTCGTCGAGGCGGGTGATGACGGCTCCCGCGGGGATGCCCGCCTTGGCGGCAGGGCCGTCGGGGGTGGCCTCGAGTACGCGTGCGGCGGTGTCCTGCGGGCGCAGTTTGATGCCGATCTGGGCGTAGGTGGCATGGCCGGTCTTGATCAGTTCGTCGGCGACCCGGCGCGCCTGATCCACCGGGATCGCGAAACCGAGGCCGATCGAACCGCTCTGGGTGCCGCCCGCCGCCTCGCCGCCGAGGCTGGCAATGGCGGTGTTGATGCCGATCAGCTTGCCCTGCCCGTCGACCAGCGCGCCGCCGGAGTTGCCCGGGTTGATCGCCGCGTCGGTCTGGATCGCGTCGATCACCGGGTTCACCTGGCTCGGCGTGCCCTCGCCGCTGGTCGAGACCGGGCGATTGAGGGCCGAGACGATGCCGGTGGTGACCGTGCCCGCCAGGCCGAGCGGCGAGCCGATCGCGATCACCGGCTGGCCCACGGCCAGGCCGTCGGAGGTGCCGAGTTCGATCGGGGTGAGGCCGGTCTTGCCGCCGACCTTGATGACGGCCAGGTCGGACACCGGATCCGCGCCGATCATGGTGGCGGGCGCGGTGCTGCCGTCGCTGAACACCACCTCCATCTTCGCCGAGGCACCGGCGCCCGCGGCGACGTGGTTGTTGGTGAGGATCAGACCGTCCGTGGACAGCACGACCCCGGAGCCTTCGCCGGACGCGCGATTGCCCGCGACCTTGATCATCACGACGCTGGGCAACACCCGCTGCGCCACCGCCTGGGTGGACCCGGCGGGCGCGTTGGCGACGTTGTTGACCGCGGGCTTCGGCGCCTCGAGCGCGTTGGTCACCGGCGCGGAACCCGAGTCGGTGGCGAGCACTCCGACAACACCACCGACACCACCGCTGACCAGAGCCAGCGCCGTCGCACCGGCGATCAGGCCGAGCCGCAGCGGCTTTCGCTGTGGAGCCGGCGTGGGACCGAATGCCTGGGGCTGCGCACCGTGCGGCGGCGGGCCACCGAATGCCATGGGGCCGGTATGGGGCGCGGGACTCCCGAAGGGCGCATGCTCGCTGTGGGCCTGCTGTCCGCCGTGGGGCGCCTGCCCGCCGAAGGGTGCCGGTCCGCCGTGGAACTGGTCGCCGTAGGGCGGCTGGTCGCCGTAGCCCGGCGCCTGCCCCTGGTGCCCGGCCGGCAGCCCCGACTCGGCGGGATGGCCCGCGTCGCCCGGTCCGGAAGCGGCGGGCCGGTCAGCGGGGTGCTGGGGATCGTCGGTCATGGTGTCTGTCTCCTCACGCTTGCTGACCAGCTTCCTGACGGCTACTGAGAGGCGCCTGAGATCGGACTATCAGTTCGCCGTGACTGACGGCGATCACCCGGCGTCGGACTCGTCGAGAACGGTCGGCGCCTCCCCCGGCAACACGATGCGCACCAGCGCGCCGCCCCGATCGGAGGTGTCCACCGCGATGGTGCCGCCGTGTTTGGTCACCACCTGCTTGACGATGGCCAGCCCGAGTCCGGAACCGGGCATCGAGCGCGAGGCGGTCGTGCGGTAGAAGCGTTCGAAGACCAGTTCGCGTTCGCCGGTGGGAATGCCGGGGCCCGCGTCGCCGACGGCCAGTTCGAGCAGTCCGGGACCGGCCGGGCGCATGGTGATCCGCACGACCGCGTCGGGCGGACTCCACTTGGCCGCGTTGTCGAGGACGTTGAGGACGGCCCTTTCCAGCCCCGCCTCGTGCCCGTAGACGAACCAGGGGGCCAGATCGGCCACGAAGGTGATGCCCACCCGTCGGCGGCGCGCACGCTCGAGCGCACGCTCGGCCACCTCACCGAGATCCACCCGCTCGTACACGGTTTCGGGGGCATCCTCACGGGCCAGGTCGACCAGGTCGCCGACCAGGGTCGACAGCTCACCGATCTGCGCGACCACATCGGCGCGCAATTCGGCCATGTCCTCGTCGGGCAGCCGGGGCGCGCCCGGCCTGCCCGAGGCGATGAGCAGCTCCATGTTGGTGCGCAGCGAGGTGAGCGGCGTGCGCAGTTCGTGGCCCGCGTCGGCGACGAGCCGGCGCTGACGATCGCGTGATTCGGTCAGCGCCCGCAACATCGTGTTGAAACTCTCGGTGAGTCTGGCCAATTCGTCGTCACCGGTCACCGGGATCGGCGTCAGGTCGTCGGTGCGGGCGACGCGCTCGGTGGCCGCGGTGAGCCGGGCGATCGGGCGCAGACCGGTACGGCCCACCGCGGTTCCGGCCGCGGCGGCGAGCACGACACCGCACGCGCCGACCACGAACAGCAGCCATGCCAGCTGATCGAGTACCTCGCGGGTGCGGTAGAGCTTCTGCGAGATGATCAGCGTCGCGCCGCTGTGCGTACGCGCGGCGAGTACCCGCTGGTCACCGACGGTGCGCAGGGAGGAATTGATCTTGCCGTCGGCCACCGCGAGCTCCTGGGCACCGACCGGTGGAATCGTCTGCTGGGGTGGCATATAAGGCTTGTGACCGGCATAGATCAGCGCGACGCCGACATCGTTGGAGAACAGCCCGGCCAGCACGATCGACTGGAAACCGGCGGTCTCGAAATTGTTGTTGATCATCGTCGCCGCGCGGGCCTCGAGCTGGGCGTCGACGTCGGCGTAGAGCGCGCGCGCCACCATCGCGTAGGCGGCGATCGAGGTGACCGCGACCGCGATCAGCACCACCGACGCGGCCAGCAGCGTCACCCGCCAGCGCAGGGACACCGAGCGCGTGAGCGGGGTCGGCGGACGCATCTCGCTCGCGTCCAGCGGCCTGCCGAGAACGGCGACCGCGGGTTCCTTGTGTGCCATCTCGCCCGCCTACGGAGGGGTCTCGCGCAGCACGTAGCCGACGCCACGCACGGTGTGGATCAGTCGTTCCTCGCCGTCGGCCTCGGTCTTGCGGCGCAAATAGCCGATATAGACCTCCAGCGCGTTGCCGGAGGTCGGAAAGTCGTAACCCCAGACCTCTTCGAGGATTCGTCCGCGAGTGAGCACCCGGCGCGGATTGGCCATCAACATCTCGAGCAACGAGAACTCGGTCCGCGTCAGGCTGATCGCGCGTTCGCCGCGCGAAACCTCGCGCGTGACCGGATCCAGCGACAAGTCAGCGAACACCATCGCCTCCGACGCTTCACCGGGATCGGGCGTTCGACGACGCAGCAACGCCCGTAAACGCGCCAGCAATTCCTCCAACGCGAAAGGTTTCGGCAAATAATCGTCGGCGCCCGCGTCGAGCCCGGCCACGCGTTCGGACACCGAATCGCGCGCGGTCAAAACGAGAATCGGCAGATCGTCGCCCGTACTGCGCAGCCTTCGGCACACTTCGAGTCCGTCCAGGCGCGGCATCATGACGTCGAGAACCAGCGCATCGGGCCTGGCCGCGGTCACTTTCTCGAGTGCGTCCAGACCGTCGACAGCCAGGTCGACGGTGTAGCCGTTGAAGCTCAGTGACCGGCGCAGTGATTCCCGCACCGCGCGATCGTCGTCGACTACCAGAATGCGCATGTGCTGTAGTTTGCCGTGAACGACTGAGAACGTACTGAGAGGCCTCGGCGCGCCGAACGTCGTGTTCTCACCGGACGTGTGTTGTAGGTCTTGACAAACCTCAACGAATCGTCGTTGTGTCAGCGCATATTCGGCGAATTACAGACCGTGTGGCCCGGATTGCCGATGCCCACTCGGCACGGTATCTTTCCTGCGGTAAAAGAAGACCTCCAGTTGGTTCTGCGCTCGCATCGCTCCGCGACCTCCCCGCGCGGGCCGGGGTCACACGTGGAAGCAGAGGCAACGCACGCGGATGGAACCTGCATCGCGCTCCTGGCAATTCAGCCTGTCCAACTGGTCGGTTACGCGCAAGGTCGGTGTGGTGCTGGTGCTGCCGGTGATGCTCGCGACCACCTTCGCCGTGCTGCGGATCAACAACGAACTGCAGACGATGACGCAGCTGGGTGCGGCCACCGAACAGGCCACCGTCATCCGTCCCGTCGTCAAATTCGCCACCGCCACCGAACAACTCGCCGTCGCCGCGACGGCAAACTGGGGTGCGATCGCCGACCCCCAGACCGACGCCGCGCTCACCACCTACGACCAGGCGCTCGCCGAGGTGCAGAGCGCGCTGCGCTCGGCCCGCATCGATCCCGGCGTCGCCAGTGAACTCACCGCGGCCACCACCACCGGCGCCACCCTGCGCAACACCGTGCGCGGCGGCTCCCCGGCGATGGTCGGCGAGCAGACCGACGAGATCGGCGAACGGATCGGCAACGCGCTGTCCAAGACCCCACAGGTCGAGGACTTCGTCGTGCAGCGCTACTTCCTGCAGCTGACCGCGCTGCACCAGGCCCGCCGGGTGCTCACCCGTGAGCGCACCCTGGTCGTCTCGCCCGAGTCGGGTCGCAGTCAGAGCGCGCGGTCGAAGATGCTCGTCGAGCTCGGCTCCGAAGCGAACATGATCAAGACCTACGGGATGATCCTGCCCGAGCGCGCGGGCAGCCAGGCCGCGCTGCTCGACGCGGTGCAGACCCGGATCAGCGTGTTCAGCCAGAACAACGGTGATCCGACCACCAACGCGGCGGTGCTCAACACCCTCCAGGTGAGCGCCGACACCTACGCCTCCACGATCTCCGCGCTGCTCGACAACATCGACCACACCCTCGACAGCAACACCGCGACGGCACAGACCGGCGCCCTGCGTGAGACCACCCTGGTGCTCGGCATGCTGCTGGCGGGCCTGGCGCTCGCGCTGGCCGTGGCCCGCACCCTCGTGGTGCCGGTGCGCAGGCTGCGCCGCGACGCGCTCGAGGTCGCGCACGTGAAGCTGCCCGACGAGCTGGCCGTGGTCCGCAGCGGCGGCGCGACGCCGGAGATCATGCCGGTGGGTGTGCACTCCACCGACGAGATCGGCCAGCTGGCCCGTGCCGTCGACGAGATCCACGAGCAGGCGCTGAATCTGGCGGGCGATCAGGCCCGCCTGCGCCTGCAGATCGGCAACATGTTCGAGACGCTGTCGCGGCGCAGCCAGTCGCTGGTGGAGCAGCAGCTCGCGCTCATCGAGGAACTCGAGCACGACGAGGACAACCCCTCGCGCCTGCAGACGCTGTTCCGCCTCGACCACCTCGCCACCCGCATGCGCCGCAACGGCGACAACCTGCTGGTGCTCGCGGGCACCGTGCTGCGCCGCGGTCATCTGCCGCCGGTGCCGCTGTCGGACATGCTGTGGAGCGCGGTCTCGCAGGTGGAGGACTACCAGCGGGTCGAGATCGGCAACGTGCCCGACGGCGTCGTGGCCGGTGAGTCCGCGGTCGATATCGAGCACCTGCTCGCCGAGCTCATCGACAACGCCCTGCGCTACTCCCCGCCGAGTACGTCGGTAGCGGTCATCGTCGGCCGTGCGGTCGACAGCGGCTACCTGATCGAGATCACCGACCGTGGCCTCGGCATGTCGGCCGAGGACCTGCAGACGACCAACGACCGGCTCGCCTCCGGTGGTGAGGTCACCATCGAAACCGCCCGTCGCATGGGTCTTTTCGTGGTCGGCAGGCTGGCCAAGCGGCACACCATCACCGTCAGCCTGCGCCGTACCAGCGGTGCGGCCCCGCAGCCCGGCATCACGGCCAGCGTGCATCTGCCCAGTGCGCTCGTCGCACCGTCGCCGCCCATGTCGTCGGGTCCGTCCACCGGGCCGAATCCGATCGTGCCCGCCGGCATCGGCCCGTACGCGCTGACTCCGGCCGACATCACCGGCCCGAATCCGATCATGCCGACCGGACCGCGCCCCTTGGTTTCGCTCGACACCGTGACCGGTCTCGACCTCCCCGCCTCACCGCTTCCCGCGCTGCCGATGTTCGCGGATCCGAATCCCCTCGTCCCGACCAACGGCGCGAGCACACCCAAGAACCCACTCACCAGTGTCGGTCTCCCGCAGCGTGTTCCGGCCGCGGTACCGCCGCCCCCGCCCGAACCGGCCGTCGTCGAACCCGACGAGGACGCGGCACCGGCGGGCATGTGGGCCGAGCACGATCACGACACCGACGATCTCCCGGTGACGACCGATCCGGCGGCACCCGCTCCCGACTCGTCGCCCTTCGGCTTGCCGCAGCGCATCCCCGCGAACGCGCTGGCCGAGCTCGCCGCGTCGTCCGCACCGGCCGCGCCCCAGGAGCCGGAACCCGTGCCGCGTCCCATCGACGTCGACCCGATGCCGACGACGAGCACCCGTTTACAGCCGGTCTCCGGCCCGGCGCCGACCCCGATCTACCAGCGGATGGTCTCGGAGTGGCTCGTCGAACCCGCCTCCGCCCCCACCGAATCCGGTAACGGCAACGGCGCGTCGTGGAGCGCTCCCGGCGACGCGGGCTGGTCGGCCGCCGCCGAGGCGGACCACCCACCCACGTCCTCGCGAACGAGCGGCGGGCTGCCGATCCGCAAGCCGGGCGCTCAGCTCGTGCCCGGTGGGCTCACCCCCGCGGAGGAAGCGGGCGCTCGCGACCCCGAGGAGATCCGCAACAACCTGACCAGACATCTCAGCGGCGTCCGCAGCGGCCGTGCCGAGATCCAGTACAACGACGGAGGCCTCGAATGAGCAACGCGCACCCCACAGACGAGAATCTGAACTGGTTGGTCGCCCGCTTCACCCGCGACGTACCCGGCGTCTCGCACGCGGTGCTCGTCTCGGCCGACGGACTGCTCCAGGCGACCAGTCCGCATCTACCCGCGGACCGCGCCGAGCAGTTGGCCGCGGTCACCGCCGGTCTGGCCAGCCTGTCGATGGGTGCCGCGCACCTGTTCGACGGCGGCAAGGTGATGCAGTCGATCGTGGAGATGCAGCGGGGCTATCTGCTGGTGATGAGCGTCGGAAACGGTTCGCACCTGGCGGTTCTGGCCAACAAGAGCCACGACATCGGCCGCATCGGCTACGAGATGGCGTTGCTCGTCGACCGGGTGGGCTCGGCGGTTACCGCCACCGCCCGCTCCGCCGGCTGAGGTGAGATGTCGAGCCCTTACGGATCCGATCACCGGCCGACTACCCGGGTCAGGCCCTATGCGCTGACCTCCGGCCGCACCGAGCCCGCGATCGCGCTGCCCTTGGAGGCGGTCGTCGAGACGGTATCTTATACAGCGCACAACGACTGGTCCGCAGGCGATTTGCGGATCGAAATCGTGCGTCTTGCCACACATCGGCTTTCTGTCGTCGAGATTGCCGCATACCTTGGTCGCCCACTGGGTATGGTCCGGGTGATGATCGGTGATCTCGTAGTGGGCGGGATTCTTCGAGTGCATTCGACGCTGACCGAACAGGCGAGCTACGACGAACGCCGATCACTGATGGAGAGGACTTTGCGTGGACTCCGTGGCCTCTGATGGCATGCGCCCGCCGGCACAAGAACAACGGGTCGCGTCGACCAAGATCGTCGTAGCGGGCGGATTCGGCGCCGGTAAAACGACTTTCGTCGGTGCGGTGTCGGAGATCGTGCCGCTGCGCACCGAGGCGATGGTGACCCATTTCTCCGACGGCATCGACGATCTCGCCGAGACGCCGGAAAAAGAAACCACCACCGTGGCCATGGACTTCGGGCGCATCGTGCTGCCCGGCAACCTGGTGCTCTACCTGTTCGGCACCCCGGGCCAGAAGCGATTCTGGTTCATGTGGGACGACCTGATCCGGGGCGCCATCGGCGCGGTGGTGCTGATCGACACCCGCAGGCTGGAAGACAGTTTCGCCGCCGTCGACTTCTTCGAGGCGCGTGGACTGCCGTTCCTGATCGCAGTGAACCGCTTCCCCAACGCTCCCCGCTTCCCCATCGCCGAACTGCGCGAAGCGCTCTCGGTGCGCGAGGGCATCCCGATCGTCGACATCGACGCGCGCAATGCCGTCGAGGTCCGTCAGGCACTGGCGGCGGTGACCGAATACGCCATCGCCCAGCTCGAGCCGCAGCAGTTCGAAGGAGCGGGCAGGCGTGCCTGATCTGCTCGCCGCGACCGGTGCCGAGACATTCGCGCACGGCACCGGGATCGCGTGGCTCGCGTTGGACCTGTCGGCGCTCGGCGCGCTGGTGGCGTTCGCCTGTATCCGGCATGCGAAGTACTCGATCCGGTTCCGGCTGATCTGGCTGACGATGGCCGCGGTCTCACTCGGCGGGGTCGGGCTGTGGCTGGCGAATTCCGTCGCGCTGCTCGCGATGCGGGTGAACGACAGCACGATGCGCTACAACGTCGCGCTCGGTGCGGCGGCCCTGGCCATCGCGGTGGTCGGCGTCCTGGCCGGATTGCTGATCAGTGGCCGGACCCCCCAGGTGCCCCGGCTGATCATCGGTGGGCTGACGATGGGGTTGAGTGTCGGACTGTCGACCTATCTGACCCTCGACGCGCTCGCCGTGCAAGGCACCGTCGACGAATCGCTCGGCCTCATCGGGGTGTCGGTGCTGGTGTCGATGGCGCTGTGCACCGCGACCCTGTGGGTATCGCAGGTGGTCCGGCGGGTGCCGATGCGGGTGCTGGTGTCGGTGCTGTTCGCGCTCGGCGTCGCGGCCGTGTACTACACGGCCATCGCCGCGCTGAGCTTCTCGATCGATCCGGGTATCCGGACACCGGCCGGGATGCCACTGTTCGACCTGGTGTTCCCGATGTTCGTGATCGGTGCGCTCGGCCTGACCGTGCCGATCACCGCGGTGCTGGTGGCGCCGGATCGACGGGATGTCGCGGTCCCGGCGCGTCAGCCCGTTCCGGCCCGTTGAGCGCAACCAGCTAACGTCCGGTTTGTCGGAATCTTTCCGGTCTTCCGCCCCGCTGATCCGAACTCACGCAACCTGCGGCGAACTGCCGCGAAAACGGCCCCTGAAGTGGCGATGAGCGGGTTCCCCATACTCGGGGAACCCGCCCTCCCGCACGAGAGTACATACCTGTGAGGGACTCCGCATCAGTGGTTCGGGAATTTTCTTGTGGCGAAAAACAAACCGAGAGTTGGTAATTCGACCGTCAGCAAATGTTCCGCAAGCCCTTGCGCGCGTCCGTGCCAAGTGGTGTGCATCACACGGGTAACGGGGCGGTTGCCCCACACCCGCCGCAGGGCCCTGAACAGGCACAACAGCACCGCAGTAAGTCCCCTGGACAGATGGCAGGGCAGAACGAACCGCCGAGCCCTCGGAAGCCCACCACGTGGTGCGCCAACCGAGTTATGGTCGCTGAAGGGCGCATTCGTCTCGCCCGGCACATCCAAGGTTCGTTCGAAGGAGTTCGCATGGCCGTCAACGTGGTGCTCGACAAAGTCCTCGACAAGGAATTCGAGAACAAGACGCTCGCCGAAATTCTCGCCGCGCCCCCGTCGGCGCTGGCCGGTCTCACCGAGGCGCACGACAAGCAGCTGCTCGAGGCGCTGAAGATCAAGACCATCGCCGACCTGGGCAACAACAAGTTCTTCCAGCTCGCCGCGACCCTGGTAGCGCTGGCCGAGCGCGAAGGATGACGCGGGCCGCACACCCAGTGCGGTAGAGACAGGCAACGGCCTGCCGGGCGGTTCCGGCAGGCCGTTGTTGTCGGCGTCAGAGCCGGGCGGGGTCGATCATGCCCTTGCGGACGGCGTTGACGATGCGGCGTGGTACCCGGTACTCGACACCGCCCACTGTCACCGGGACCAGCTGCGGGACTTCCGCTTTCCACTGTGCGCGTCTGCTTCGGGTGTTCGAGCGCGACATTCTGCGCTTGGGGACCGCCATGATTCAGCCTTCCTTGCCCGCGCGCGAGCGCTTTCCGTACTTGCGCTCGAACTTCTCGACCCGGCCCTGGGTGTCGAGGTTGCGGGCGGTGCCCGTCCAGAACGGGTGCGAATCCGAGGTCACGTCGACCAGCATGAGCGGGTAGGTGTTCCCGTCGGCCCATTCGATCGTGCGGTCGCTGTTCGCGGTCGACCTGGTCAGGAACTGCTTCCCGGTGCTCGCGTCCTCGAACACGACGGGGTGGTAGTCGGGGTGGATGCCCGCTTTCATGCCGTTTCTCCTCTCGGGTTTGTGCGCTCGCTCGCCGAGGCCGTTGCCTCGGTGGGATCGGCGCAGGGATCTTGATGCCAGTCGCCGAAGGGGTCCTCCCACAGCGCGACTCGTTCCGGCGCCCGGTCGACGAGCAGCAGTTCGTCGTCCTCGACCAGCGCCCAGTGCAGGGCGTGCCGGATCTCGGCGGGGTCCGCGTCGTGGGCCAGGATCACCAGCGACACATCGCGATCGCCGAACCGCTCGTCCCAGCCCAGCGCGCCCATCGCCCGCCGATCCGGGTCGGCGCCGGCCTGTTCCTCGGCGTTCATCGCGGCCAGCCAGCGACCGGCGCCGCCGACCCGCAGCCCGCCGCCGGCCGACTCGAGCCAGACCACGTGGTCGGGCTGGGTCGCCAGCCAGATCCGGCCGCGGGCGGTGACCACGCCGTCGAGGAGTACGTCGAGGGCCTCGTGCAGCCGCTCGGGATGGAACGGCCTGCGCGCGGCGAATTCGACGATCGAGACGCCGTAGTCGGTGCTCAGCGGCGGCTGCCCGCGCAGCAGCGGTGCGTGCGCGTCGAAGATCCGGCCCCGGCGTGAGTCCGCGGGCACACGGGTCAGCAGCGCACCGATCTCGATGGCGTCGAAGCCGGACAGCTCGGGCAGCCAGGCGACCGGCGCGGCGGGTGCGAGGCGGGCGAGCACGGCGGCCAGCCGCTCGTGATCGAGCGCGTCGGCGCCCGCGGTGAGTACCACCAGCGCGTCGGCGAAGTCGACCTGGCCGACGGCCACCTGCGCGACCGTGCGCTCGTCATCGGCGGAGGCGAGCCCGCGATCGGCCAGCACCTCGTCACCGGTGGCATCGGCGAGCCACTGCTGCCCGTCCAGGCAGGTCAGCACGGCTTCGATCCGCACAGTGCGGCCCGCGGGCCCGTCGACGCGATCGGCCACCCCGCTGACCTCGACATGCTCGATCGCGTGGCACAGCGCCTCCGCCTCGATGCCGGGATCCAGCGCGAGCACGATCCGCTCGATGTGATCGCGGGTGGCGAGCGTGCACAGCATCGGCAGCAGATCGGCGCGCAGCGTGCACGACACGCACCCGTGCGCCAGTTCGAGCACCGTGGTGCTCACGTTGCCCGCGGTCCGCACTGTGCGCCGCACCACGCCCTCACGTAGCTCGGCGAGGTCGTGATGCACCACCACGGTGCCCGCGTCCTCGCTCAGCGTCGCCGCGATGTGCTCGACGCCGCCCATGGCGGGTCCGGAGAAGCCGGCCAGCAGCACCACGGGCGTTCTCCGGTCTGACTGGTCCAGCACCCGATACCCCTTTCGACAATGATTTTCATTTACCTCACGGCGACTGTACAGTGCGGAATAATCGTTGTCGAAAATGGTTGTCATAACCATGGAAGGAGGTCGCATGTCGGCCCACTGCCAGGTCACCGGTCGCAAACCCGGCTTCGGAAAAGCCGTCTCCCACTCGCACCGGCGCACCAACCGACGCTGGAACCCCAACATCCAGCACAAGACCTACTACCTGCCCAGCGAGGGCCGCCGCATCACGCTGACGGTCTCCACCAAGGGCATCAAGACCATCGACCGCGACGGGATCGAGGCTGTGGTGGCCCGCATCCGCGCTCGTGGGGACAAGATCTAGGAGCTGAACATGGCCTCGAAAGCGACCGATATCCGGCCGATCGTCAAGCTGAAGTCCACCGCGGACACCGGCTTCACCTACGTCACCCGCAAGAACCGCCGCAACGACCCCGACCGGCTGGTCCTGCGCAAGTACGACCCCGTCGTGCGCCGCCACGTCGACTTCCGCGAGGAGCGCTGATGGCGAAGAAATCCAAGATCGCTCGCAACGAGCAGCGACGCGAGATCGTCGAACGGTTCGCGACCCGGCGCGCCGAGCTCAAGGAGATCATCCGCAAGCCGAGCACCGGCGAGGCCGAACGCTCGGCCGCCCAGGCCGAACTGCGCAACCAGCCACGCAACGCCAGTCCGGTACGATTGCGCAATCGGGACGCTGCCGACGGCCGCCCACGCGGCTACCTCCGCAAGTTCGGCCTCTCCCGTGTTCGTGTGCGCGAGATGGCCCATCGGGGTGAGCTTCCCGGGGTCCACAAATCGAGCTGGTAGAGACTCCCCAAACTGATTCGTGAGAAGGAATATCCCATGGCAGTGAAGCGAGCACCGTCCAAGAAGGCACGCGCCGACCAGGGGCGTAAGCCGAAGAAGAATCCGCTGATCGCCGCGGGCATCGAGTACGTCGACTACAAAGACGTCAACCTGCTGCGGACCTTCATCTCCGACCGCGGCAAGATCCGCAGCCGCCGCGTCACCGGCCTGACCCCGCAGCAGCAGCGTCAGGTCGCCGTCGCGGTGAAGAACGCGCGCGAGATGGCGTTGCTGCCGTTCACCACCACCAAGTAGCGCCGTGAACGCGAGAATGGCCCCGAAGCTGTTGCCTCGGGGCCACTTTCGTCTGCGCCTTACGGGATGGTCAGTACCTGACCGGCGTTGATCAGATCCGGGTTGTCGATACCGGAGGCCGCGGCGATCTCCTGGTAGCGGTTGCCGTCACCGTAGAAGCGCTCCGAGATCGCCCACAGCGTGTCGCCCGACTCGACCGTGTAGGTCTGCGCGGCCGGGGGCGGCGGGACCTCCTCGGCGATCGGGGCGGCCGCGACCGGCTCCGGGGCGGGCAGCGGGTTGTCGGTATTGGTGGCGGTGGCCCACGCGACCGAGCCGTCGGTGCCGTAGAGCACCACGTTGCGGTCGGGCTGCACAACCAGCTTCTCGACGTTCTTGCCGCTGGTGTCGGTCGCCCAGATACGCGCGCCGCCACCGCTGTAGACGACGAAGTCGCCGTCGTGCTGCAGGGCCGCGCGCTGCGCGTCCTGCCCGTGCGTCATGGCGGCCCAGACGACGTTGCCGTCGGGCTCGGTCAGCACCAGGTTGCCATCCGGCTGCAGAGCCAGGGTGTAGGCACCGCCGGTCAGGGACTGCCCCAGTCCCAGTTCTTCGCCTACGCGCAGCGTGTCGGCCACGTTGTTCCTTTCGAAGATCGCCAATTGCTTCAGCCCAACAGAAGATGCCGGCCGATTGCCGCAGAGCCGCATCGAAGCCGAATGTAGTCGCCGCGGCACGGAAATGGAGGGGTTATGCGCAGGGTTCGCGGAAAGTTCACGGTCGGGCCGTGCCGTCTAGGGTTGACACCATGAGAACGATGTCGCGCTACACCGCCGCCGCGGCAGCCGTGGCCGTGCTGATCGCACCCCTCACCGCCTGCGGATCCTCGGAAGACCCTGCGCCCCAACCGAATACGTCGACAACGAACGCCCGCCCCGAAGACCCGAACCCCGGCATCGGGCAGCCCTTCACCGCGGATCCGACCCTGGTGAACCCGCACCCGATCCCGTTCACGTCCTGGAACCGGCTGAGCGAGAACAGGATCAGCGTCAACTTCCAGACCGGCAACCCCGAGTGCTACGCCGTGGACGCCTCCGTCACCGAAACCGCCGAGGCGGTCACCGTGTCCCTGCGTTCCGGGACCCGAGCGGACTCCGTGAACAAGATGTGCACCATGAACGCCGTCTTCGGCACGCTGGAGATCCCCTTGGGTTCCCCGCTGGGCAGCCGCGAGGTACTCGACGCCGGATAGCCGAAAACGGGTGCCGCACCGAGGATTCGGTGCGGCACCCGTTTCGGGTTGGACTCAGTGAGCGAAGTGGCGTGCGCCTGTCAGGTACAGGGTGACGCCGGCTTCCTTGCAGAGTTCGATGGTGTCCTTGTCGCGGATCGAACCGCCGGGCTGCACGATCGCGCGAACACCCGCGGCCACCAGGATCTCCGGCCCGTCCGAGAACGGGAAGAAGGCATCGGAGGCGGCGACGGAGCCCTTCGCACGCTCCCCCGCGCGCTCGACGGCGAGCTTGCAGGAATCGACACGGTTGACCTGACCCATGCCGACGCCGACCGCGGCGCCGTCCTCGGCGAGCAGGATCGCGTTCGACTTCACCGAACGGCATGCGCGCCAGGCGAATTCGAGGTCGGCCAGGGTGGTGACATCGGCCGGGTCGCCCGCGGCGAGCGTCCAGTTGACCGGATCGTCGCCCTCGGCGTCGAGAACGTCGCGGTCCTGCAGCAGCGCACCGCCGCTGATCGGGCGCAGCTCCACGCCCTTGCGCTGCGGCGCGTCGGCCACCAGCACGCGCACGTTCTTCTTGCGCTGCAACACTTCCACGGCACCGGGCGCGTACCCGGGGGCGATGATCACCTCGGTGAAGATCTCGGCGACCTGCTCGGCCATCTCGACGCTCACCTCACGGTTGGCCGCGATCACGCCACCGTAGGCACTCACCGGGTCGGTGGCGTGCGCCTTGCGGTGCGCCTCGGCGATATCGCCTGCCACGGCGATGCCACACGGGTTGGCGTGCTTGATCACCGCGACCGCGGGCTCGTCGAAGTCGAACGCGGCCCGCCAGGCGGCGTCACCGTCGGTGTAGTTGTTGTACGACATCTCCTTGCCGTGCAACTGCTTCGCCTGCGCGATCCCGACCGTGCCGTCGTTGCTGGTGTACAGCGCGGCGGCCTGGTGCGGGTTCTCGCCGTAGCGCAGCACCGCGGCGCGCTCCCACGAACCGGCGACCCAGCCGGGGAACTGCTCGGTCTCCTCGGCGACGGCGGGCACGGCGACCGAGCCCATCCAGCTCGCGACGGCCACGTCGTAGCTCGCGGTGTGCTGGAAGGCCTTGGCGGCCAGCGCGGTCCGCTCGGCGAGGGTGAACCCGCCGGACTTCACCGCGGCGAGCACGTCGTCGTAGTCGGTGACGTCGACGACCACACCCACCGACGGGTGGTTCTTCGCTGCGGCACGCACCATCGACGGCCCGCCGATGTCGATCTGCTCCACACACTCGTCGACGCTCGCGCCGCTGGCCACGGTCTGGGTGAACGGGTACAGGTTCACCACCACCAGCTGGAACGCCTCGACGCCCAGCTCCACGAGCTGGTCGACGTGCTCGGCGCGGCGGGTGTCGGCCAGGATGCCCGCATGCACGCGCGGATGCAGCGTCTTGACCCGGCCGTCGAGGGTCTCCGGGAACCCGGTCAGGTCCTCGACCTTGGTGACCGGAATCCCGGCCTCGGCGATCTTGCCCGCCGTCGACCCCGTCGACACCAGTTCCACACCGGCCGCGTGCAGCCCGGTGGCGAGCTCGACGAGCCCGGTCTTGTCGTAGACGCTCACCAGCGCCCTCTGGATCGCCTTACGTTCACTCACCGGCGTGCTCGCTCACTGGTATTTCTGCCTTTCGTCCGTCGGAGACAATGCCTCGCGTCGCGACGGCGGCGATGACCTCCGCCAGTAACCGTCGCTCGACAACCTTGATGCGCTCCTGCAGCGTGTCCTCGTCGTCGCCGGGCATCACGGCGACCGCTTCCTGCGCGAGGACCGGGCCGGTGTCCACGCCCGCGTCGACCAGGTGCACGGTGCAGCCGGTGACCTTGACGCCGTAGGCGAGCGCGTCACGCACCCCGTGCGCGCCCGGGAACGACGGCAGCAGCGCGGGATGGGTGTTGATGAGACGACCGCCGAAACGTTCCATGAACGCGGCGCCGAGGATTTTCATGAAGCCCGCCAGGACCACCAGATCGGGCTTGTGCGCGTCGACGGCCTCGGTGAGGGCGACGTTCCAGGCGTCCCGGTCGGAATAGTCTTTGAGCCCCACCTTGAAGTGCGGCACACCGGCGGCCTCGGCGTGCGCGGTGGCCGGGCAGTCCCGGTCGACCCCGACTGCCACGATCTGCGCCGGGTAGCCGGGCTCGCGTGCGGCGGCCAGCAGTGCGTTGAGCAGCGAGCCGGTGCCCGAGGCCAGAACGACGACGGTGGCCGGTGTTCTGGCGGGCTTCCACGGGGCAAACGAGGACGTCAGCGCTCTACTCCTGCGTGTGATCGGGCGGCGGCGATGGCGATAGGCGCCGGGTCGAGCTTAGCGACCGGGGGTCTTGTCCTCGTCCGGCAGGTCCGACTCGACCACTTCGACGTCGACGATGTCGTCGGCGGGCTCGTCGGTCGAGCCGGGTGCGGCGATGCTCACTTCGAGGTCGTCGTCGAAGTCCTCGACCAGTTCGCCGTCGACTTCTACTGCGGGATCGTCGTATTCGACAGCGTCGGCGTACTCGTCGGGATCGTCGTCGTCCTCGTCGTCGTACTCGTCGTCGTCGTAGTAGTCGTCGTCCTCGTAGTCGTCGGCGTCGTCGTAGTCGTCGTACACCTCGGCAGGCGCGGTCGGTGCCAGGAAGCGGCGGGCGAACACCATGCCGACGAAGCCGCCGAAACCGAACCAGGTGACCATCAGCACGACCAGCATCAGCAGATCGACGCCCACCCACCCGACGGCACCGAGCTGACCACTGCCGAGGATCGCGAGCATCAGGAACGTCAGCGTGGACAGCGCGGCGCAGGTGAGCGTGGCCCACGGCGCGCCGGGCCGGTCATCGCTGGTGCGGCCGAGTTCGATCCCGCCGAGCACGCCGACGGCGAGCGGGACCAGCAGCAGCGCCGCCCACCACGGGGACGCGGGCCCTTCCGGCACGGGGATCAGCGCGGGCAGCACCGGCATGTGCCCGCCGGTCACGCCGAACAGCCCGACCGAGCCCGCTCCGAACAGCACCGCGGCACCGCTGAGGATCCCCGCCGCGCCGATCACCACATTCGGCAGATAGAGCAGGGAAAGCAAGGTCATACCCAGCACGTCGGTGACGTTGTGGGCCTGCTGGAAGGCACCGTCGAGCCGGGACAGATGCACGAAGAAGGAGATCACGGTGGCCAGCACGGCGCAGCCGAGCATGCGCAACACGGTGCGACGCGCCGCGCGGGCGCCGAGGACCGCCCATTCCGGGATCTCGATCGGCACCAGCGCGCACAGCGAACTCCACGCCCGGCCGGCGATCCCGGCGGCGGCCGCGAACAGATACAGCACGAACACCCAGCCGAACGCCGCGATCGGACCCGACGATTCGAGCGGGGTGACGCCCGCGGCATCGCCGGTGACGGCGAGGCAGACGGCCGTCATCAGCAGCGGTCCGGCCAGCACGGCACCGGTCAACCAGCCCAGTTCGACGGGAGTCGGGCGGTTCGGGACGGCCCGCGCGCATTCGCGGGCGGCCAGCCAGACCAGCACGGCCGTCGGCGCCAGCGGCAGCAGGCCGAGTGTCGTCCTGCCGACCGTGAGCGGAACCTGGTGGGCGGCAAGCCACGTCGCGGCGACCGCGGCGGGCGCACTGGTGAGATCGGTGCCGGTGGTGAGCATGACCACGAGGACCAGCAACACCGTCGCCGCCAAGGCGGTGATCGTCGGCCTCGCCGCGACCAGCAGCAGGGTGCGCGCCCGCTCGGGCGAGAGCGACCACCAGCCGGGCTCCTGCCCGGGCGGTGATGCGGCGACTGTCTCCCCGGTGCCGCGTGACCCGGAGGTCCGGCGCACGAGGGCGTTACGGGAGCTCATGACAATTCAGCGTGGCAGCTTCCCCGGCGGCCGGGGGTCAGGCGCGCCGCGAGCCCACAGGCGTACCTGTGGGCTCGCGATCGAACCTGAACCACCGTGCGGCAGCCGTCGGTTTTACTTGTTGTCGTCGTTCGGACGGAACGCGGTGGTCGCATCGGCCGCCGGATCGGCGGTCTGCTCGCCACCGAAGGGCTGCGGCTGACCGGGCGACGACGGCTGCGCGCCACCGTAGGTCGGCGCACCGAACGGCTGGCCCTGCTGCTGCCCACCGAACGTCTGCGTCGCGCTCTCGTCGGGACGCGGCTGTGCCTGCGGCGCCGCACCATACGGCGAGGGCTGCTGCGCCTGCGGGGCGCCGTACTGCTGGCCGTACGGCGACTGCTGTGCCGGCTGACCGTAGGACTGCTGGCCCGGCTGGCCGTAGGACGGCTGCTGCGCCTGCGGCACCGACGGCTGACTCTGCTGGCCGTACGGCGACGGCGACTGCGTCGGGTACTGCCCACCGGTCTGGGCCTGGCCGTAACCGGTCTGCCCGTAGGGCTGCTGGCCGGTGCTCTGGCCGTAGCCCTGCTGGCCGTAGCCCTGCTGCGCGTACTGGCCGTACTGGTTCTGCTGCTGTTGTGGCTGGGCCGGTTTCGGCGCGGGCACCTTGATGATGCCGAGCCCGAACAGCAAGGCCAGCACCATCAGCACAGCGACGATGAACGAGAACGCGGCCACCGCGAACGCGCCCCACTGCAGTTCCATGCCCTCGCCCACGCTGATCAGCGAGACCACGACACCGACGAACGAGGCCACGGCCAGTGCCGCGGCGACGCCGAGAACGTTCTGCTTGGGCAGCAACGACAGCCCGGCGAGCAAGGCGGCGGCCAGGATCAGTGTCGCGAGGGCGCCGCTGCTCGATTCGAACATGCTGCCGGTGGTGGTCTCACGCAGCGCGGTGAAGCCGACGTACGGCGCGAAGCCGAGGAGGAAGGTGACGACGCCGAGTCCGGCGGCGGCCGCGGTCAGGATGAACGGCAGTCCTTTGCCATCCGAACCGGTCGCGGTCGATGGCGAAGCCGCGGCGGCTCCGGTACTCGGGCCCTGAGGCGCGGCGGGTGTCGCGGGTGTGTTGTACCCGGAGCCCCCGGTCGGGTATGACATGTCTCGTCGTCTCCTTGTCGAGTCGTGCGCATCGGTCGCGTCGAACTGACTGGTGCCTGATCCGATACCTGACGCTACTGCACGCCACGGCCCCGGTCATCACCTACCGATGCAGGCTGTGGATAAACCACCGCCTGTGGATGAATCGACGAAGGCCGCCCAGGTTAAACCTGAAGGCGGCCTTCGACAGTGTGAGATTTCAGATCACGCAGAAGCGATGGACGCCTTCTCCAGGATCTCGCGAGCGAGCGCGGCGGTGGCGGACGGCGTCTTACCGACCTTCACGCCTGCGGCCTCGAGCGCTTCCTGCTTGGCCTGCGCGGTGCCGCCACCACTGGAGACGATGGCGCCGGCGTGGCCCATGGTCTTGCCCTCGGGCGCGGTGAAACCGGCGACGTAGCCGACGACCGGCTTGGTCACGTTGGCCTTGATGTAGGCGGCCGCACGTTCCTCGGCGTCGCCACCGATCTCGCCGATCATGACGATGATCTTGGTCTCGGGGTCCTTCTCGAACGCCTCGATGGCGTCGATGTGGGTGGTGCCGATGACCGGGTCGCCGCCGATGCCGATCGCGGTCGAGAAACCGAAATCGCGCAGCTCGTACATCATCTGGTAGGTCAGGGTGCCCGACTTCGACACCAGGCCGATCGGGCCCTTGCCGGTGATGTTGTTCGGGGTGATGCCGACCAGCGCCTCGCCGGGGGTGATGATGCCGGGGCAGTTCGGGCCGATGATGCGGGTCTTCTCGCCCTTTTCGACGTTGTAGGCCCACGCGAAGGCGGAGTCCTGCACCGGGATGCCCTCGGTGATGACCACGAGCAGCGGGATCTCCGCGTCGATGGCCTCGATGATGGCGTCCTTGGAGAAGGCGGGCGGCACGAACGCGATGGAGGTGTCGGCGCCGGTCTTCTCGATCGCCTCGGCGACGGAGGCGAACACGGGCAGCTCGATCTCGTTGCCGTCTTTGTCGGTGTGCTTGACCGTGGTGCCGGCCTTGCGCGCGTTCACGCCGCCGACGACGTTGGTGCCCGCCTTCAGCATCAGCGCGGTGTGCTTGGTGCCCTCGCCGCCGGTGATGCCCTGGACGATGACCTTGTTGTCCTTGTTCAGGAAGATGGACATGTTCGCTGTTCCTTACTTGGCGCTGAAGGCGAGTTCGGCGGCCTTGTCGGCGCCCTCGTCCATGGTCTGGGCCAGCGTCACCAGCGGGTGGTTGGCCTCGGCGAGGATGCGGCGACCCTCTACGACGTTGTTGCCGTCCAGACGAACGACCAGCGGCTTGGTGGCCGCGTCACCGAGCACCTCGAGGGCGCCCACGATGCCGTTGGCGACCGCGTCGCAGGCGGTGATGCCACCGAAGACGTTGACGAACACGCTCTTGACCTGCGCGTCGCCCAGGATGACGTCCAGGCCCGCGGCCATCACGGAAGCCGAAGCGCCGCCGCCGATGTCGAGGAAGTTGGCCGGCTTCACGCCGCCGTGGTTCTCACCGGCGTACGCGACGACATCCAGGGTCGACATGACCAGACCGGCGCCGTTGCCGATGATGCCGACCTCACCGTCGAGCTTGACGTAGTTGAGGTCGTTTTCCTTGGCCTTGAGCTCGAGCGGGTCGGTCGCGTCGACGTCGGCGAACTCGAGGTGGTCGGGATGCCGGTACTCGGCGTTCTCGTCCAGGGTGACCTTGCCGTCGAGGGCGAGGATCTCGTCGTTGGGGGTGCGCACCAGCGGGTTGACCTCGACCAGGGTGGTGTCCTCGTTGACGAAGACCTCCCACAGCTTCTGGATGGTCACGGCCGCGGCGTCGAGCACGTCGGCGGGCAGGTGGCCCTTCTCCGCGATCTCACGGGCGAAGGCCAGGTCGACACCCTTGACGGCGTCGACGGCGATCTTGGCGAGGCGCTCGGGAGTCTTCTCCGCGACCTCTTCGATCTCCATGCCGCCCTCGACCGAACACATGGCCAGGTAGGTGCGGTTGGAGCGGTCGAGCAGGAAGGAGATGTAGTACTCCTCCGCGATGTCCTTGGCCTCGGCGACCAGGAGCTTCTTGACGATGTGGCCCTTGATGTCGAGGCCGAGGATGTTCTGCGCGTGCGTGAACGCGTCTTCCGGGGTGGCCGCGTATTTGACGCCGCCAGCCTTGCCGCGGCCGCCCACCTTGACCTGCGCCTTGACCATCACGGGCTTGCCGATTTCCTCGGCAATGGCGCGTGCTTCTTCGGCCGTGTCGCAAACACGACCCTCGGACGAAGGCACTCCGTGCTTAACGAAGAGCTCCTTCGCCTGATATTCGAAGAGATCCATGTACTCACCGTCTCGTCTGCGTTGCTATGACAACGTCTTTGTTGGCGGCCCGACGTCGGTAGCGGGTCGGATCGGACTGTAGCTAGTCACGGGGAGGGGTAAACGACCACGTTCATAGTAAGTGGCGCAGGTCACGACCCATAACGGGAGCCCCGGAAAACCGCTGGCCAAGGCTACTGGCGAGTAGTTTTTGGACGTTTCACAACGCCTTGGCAGGTCGGGCCGCCTAAAACCGGAACCCCCCGGCATCTACTACGTTATGTCGTCGACAGACCTCACCCGGGATGCCGGAAAACGGTGAGATATTCCCTTGCGTTACGGTGACGAATGTCACACACGCGTGTAGGTTTTCGACCAGCGCTTGCCACTCTGCAATCGCTTCGTTACCGTCAATGCGGTCGAAGTCACAACCAGGTCACGACAACCAGGTCACGACTGGCAAGTCAGGACTGAGGAGGACGACAAGCTTGAGGTACTTCAGTACTCGCTTGGAACAGCTGGCGAATCGGCACGGCCGATGAACCACCGCTCCACCCTTCCAGTCGAAAATCGCACCAACTCCGGCCACCGTTACCGGTACGCCGACGAATACACGTCGCATCCGCAGGCCCGCCGGGCCCCCGCCGCCGCGTGGCCGCAGACCGACGACGCGTGGCGCGACCAGAACTCGTGGTCCGAAGACGCGGCGTGGACGCCCGCCGAGGACGAATGGACCGCCGACGAGTCCTATGACACCGGCACCTACGGCGCCGACTGGGCGCCCGCGGCCGAAGAGACCACCGCGGAAGAATCCGCCGCGCCGCGCCGCGCCGAACGGCGTGGTGGCGCACACCGCGTCCCCGCACCGCCCGCCGCGCTGAAGGGCCGCGCCGCGGTCATCGCCGTCGCCGCCGGTGCGGTTGTCGCCGCGGGTCAGGCGGCCATGGCCGATCCGGGCCAGCCCGCGCACGGCATCGATTACGAGGCAGCGGGTCAGGTCCACGAGATCGCCGCCCAGTCGATGAGCACGGCCGATATCGGCGACCCCGGCACCGGCGCGGCTCCCCAGGTACTCGACGCCACCGCCATCGCCGACAAGAACCACTTCGACGACATCCTCGCCAAGGGCGCCAAGTTCGCCGAAGACCTCGCCGCCCAGGAATCCGCCAAGCTGCGGCCCCTGTTCGCCAAGTTCACCTCGGGCAACTACACCTCCGGGTTCGGTGCTCGCTGGGGCGTCCAGCACCTCGGAATCGACGTCGCAGGCCCGATCGGCACCCCGATCTACGCGGTCGCCGACGGCACCATCATCGAAGCGGGCCCGGCGTCCGGTTTCGGCATGTGGGTCCGTGTCCTGCACGACGACGGCACCGTCACCATCTACGGCCACATCGACACCGCCACGGTCTCGCAGGGCGAGCGCGTGATGGCGGGCGACCAGATCGCCACGATGGGCAACCGCGGCTTCTCCACCGGCCCGCACTGCCACTTCGAGGTCTGGCTCAACGGCACCGACAAGATCGATCCGGTCCCGTGGCTGGCCACGCGCGGCATCAGCCTCGGCGCCCAGCGCGATTAGTAATCACCGCCCCGTGGATTCAGGCCAGATCTGAGTACTGGTCAGCTTGCTTCGACTGCCGTCGAGATGGTGACGCGGGCGTTCGCTGTGTCGGTGAGTGACCGACGATCGGTTGTTTGCCCGGCTGTTGCGTAATCGAGGCAGCTTGTGGTCGGTCTTGTTGCGTGACCAGCGGCACGCTTCCCCTGAGCAGGTGGCGGGGTTAGCGTTTCGGCTATGGCTGGTACGACGAAGTACACGCAGTTCATCGGGCTCGCACCGGAATTGGTGTGGGGAGTGCTCGGGGATCTCGAGCAGTGGCCGGAGTGGAACCCCGGGGTACGGTCGGTGCGGATGCACGGACCGGTTGCCGTCGGCGCCACCGGCGACTACCTCCCCGACGGCAAGGTCTCCGCGCGAATCCACGGGCGGTTCGCGGAACCGTTCACTGTCACCGTGTTCGAGCCGAATCGTGAGCTCGGCATCGAGCAGCCCGAACCCGCGGGCACCATGCACCTCACCTGGCGGTTGACTCCGCGCGACGGCGGCACCGAGATCACCCAGGAACTGCGGTTCACCGGTCCTTCCGCCGCCGCGGCGCGCACCGTCGTCCGTCCGTTCATCGAAACCGATGCGCGCGTGAACTTCTCGCGGCTGGCCCGGCTGGCCGGACTGGCTCCCGTCGACGACGCGCTGAATGTCGTCATCGCCGGTGGCACCGGCGCGCTCGGTCTCCAGATCGCCGCCGATCTGACCTGCCGCGGACAACGTGTCACCCTGCTGACCCGCCGCCGCAACCCGGATCTGCCGTTCCGCCAGACCGAATGGGACGGCCGCTCAGTCGGCTCCTGGTCCGCCGAATTGCGCGAACCCGGTCGGCTCGCGGTGATCAACCTCGCCGGGAAACTGGTCGACTGCAGGCCGACCGAACGCAATGTCGCCGAACTGCGCTCCAGCCGAGTCGATTCCACCACCGCTCTCGTCGCCGCGGCCCGCCTGCGCGACACCCCCGTCGACTACTGGGTCCAGGCCAGTACCACGGCCATCTGGTCGGACGCGGGCGAAACCCGGTGCACCGAAACAACTCCCCTGCCTGTCGGCCTCCCGCAGATGACCGGCGTCGCCCAGCCATGGGAGGAGGCGTTCGACCCTGCCCGCGCCGACCACTGGACGATCCTGCGCACCTCCATCGTCCTCGACCCCGACGCCCCCGCCCTCAAACGCCTGGGCCAGCTCACCAAGGCAGGTCTCGGCGGCCGCGTAGGCCCCGGCGATCAGTGGTTCAGCTGGATCCACATCGAGGACTGGCTGGGCATCGTCCGCGCTTCCCTCGGCCTCGACCCCACCGTCACGCTCCCCGACGGCGTCCTCGTAGCCGCGACCGAATTCCCGGTCCGCAACACCGAACTCATGGCCACCCTCCGCCGAATCCTGCACCGCCCCCCATCACCCCCGACGCCGTCGGCGATCCTGAAAATTGGCGCGGTAGCCCTTCGCACCGACCCCGCCCTAGGCCTCACCGGCCGCCACGCCACCTCCGAAGTCCTCCACAAGGTCGGCTTCGACTTCCGCTACCCCACCCTCGACGAGGCCCTGACAGACCTGTTGCCCCACTGACCCGGCCCCCGCCCACGCTCCGTATACCGGGAGCCTGGGCGCGGGTCCACCATCACAACTTCACAATCGTCCGGCTGAACTGCGGAATCAGCCGGATCTTCCCCGCGGACCCGAAGTCGATGGTCACCGTGGCCAACGGCCCCACCCCATCGGCGGCCACGACCCGCCCCAGCCCGTACTTGTCATCGGTAACCCGGTCCCCCACGGCAAGAACGAGGTCGGTGTTGTTCCGCTTCACCGCACCGCCGGGCGCAGGCCGGCGCTCGCCGGATCCGCCACGCACGCCGGGCCGCTGATCCCACCCACTCCCGCTGGTCCAATCCCGATCGAAGCCACTGTCCTCACCCCGGCGCCGCCCGCGCTGCACCGGCGAGATGACCGGTTCCAATCTGCGCCAATCCAGCAGATGCTGCGGAATCTCCTGCAGGAAACGGGATTCCGGGTTCGACACCGGCTGCCCCCAGCCGGACCGCACCACGGCGCGCGAAAGATAGAGCCGCTGGCGAGCCCGCGTGATCCCCACGTAGGCCAGACGACGTTCCTCGGCCAGCTCGTTCGGATCCCCCAGCGCCCGCATGTGCGGGAATTGCCCGTCCTCCCAGCCGGTCACGAAGACCACCGGGAATTCCAGGCCCTTGGCCGTGTGCAGCGTCATCATGGTGACCACGCCGGTGCCCTCATCGGGAATCTGATCCGTATCGGCCACCAGCGACACCCGCTCGAGGAACGCGGCCAGCGACCCCGGCTCGGGTTCGCCGTCGCCCGCCTCCGGCACCAGCCCTTCCTCACGGGCGGCCTCGGCGTTGTTGAAGGCCTCGGAACTGAATTCGCGTGCGACGCTGACCAATTCGTTGAGGTTGTCGAGCCGCGCACCGTCCTGCGGATCGTCGGAAGCTTCCAATTCACCGCGATATCCGGTGCGGTCGAGCACCGCCTCGACGACATTGCCCACATCGGGATAGTCGCTGTCGGCCCGCTTTCCGGCCACCCGGATCTCGTCGAGCAGATCGAGGAATCCCGCGATGGCCCGCTGCGCGCGGGTGTTCAGCAAGGCGACTCTGCCCTCGGCGGCATCGCGCAGCGCCGCGGCGAAACCGATACCGCGCTGTTCGGCGTGCACTGCCACGCACGCCTCCGCACGATCGCCGATCCCGCGACGTGGAGTGTTGAGAATGCGGCGCACGCTCACCGCGTCCTCGGGATTCTCCAGCACGCGCAGGTAGGCGACCACGTCACGCACTTCTTTGCGCTCGTAGAACCGCACACCACCGACGACCTTGTACGGCAGGCCCATGCGGATGAAGATCTCTTCCAGCGCACGCGAATTGTTGTTGGTGCGATAGAACACCGCCACGTCGCCGTAGTTGGCCTCGCCCGTGTCGACGAGCCGATCGATCTCCTTGGCGACGAAGGACGCTTCGTCGTGCTCGTTGTCGGCGACGTAGCCGGTGATCAGTTCACCTTCGCCGGAATCGGTCCACAGCTTCTTCTCGCGCCTGCCCTCGTTGCGCGCGATCACCGCGTTGGCGGCGGACAGAATGTGCTGGGTGGAGCGGTAGTTCTGTTCCAGCAGAATGGTTTCCGCGTCCGGGAAGTCGCGTTCGAATTCCTCGATGTTGCGGATGGTGGCGCCACGGAACGCGTAGATGGACTGATCGGCGTCGCCGACCACGCACAGCTCGCTCGGCTCGACCGCCTGCTCGTCGGCCGCACTGTGGTGCCCGACCAGCTCACGCACCAGCACGTACTGGGCGTGGTTGGTGTCCTGGTACTCGTCGACCAGCACGTGCCGGAACCGGCGCCGGTAGTACTCGGCGACCTGGGGATGGTTCTGCAGCAGGGCCACCGTCTCGCCGATCAGATCGTCGAAGTCCATCGCGTTGGCCGTGCGCAATCGCCGTTGGTACTCGGCGTAGACCCGGGCGACCAGCGCGGGCAGTTCGGTGTCGTCGGCTTCGGCGTCGGCGGCGGCCTTTTCCGGACCGATCAGTTCGTTCTTCAGATTCGAAATTGCGGTCGCCAGCAAACGCGCCGAATACTTCTTCGTATCGATCTCGAAATCGCGACTGATCATCGTGAGCAACCGACGAGAATCGTCGGCGTCGTAGATCGAGAAATTCGAATTCAGGCCGGGCAGCAGGGCCGCCTGCATCCGCAGAATGCGCACGCAGCTGGAATGGAAGGTCGACACCCACATGTTGGCCGCCCGCGGACCGACCAGCCCGGCGACCCGTTCCCGCATCTCGGCGGCAGCCTTGTTGGTGAAGGTGATGGCCAGGATCTCCCCGGTGCGTACGCCGCGCGCCGCGAGCAGATAGGCGATCCGGCGGGTGAGCACGGCGGTCTTGCCCGAGCCCGCGCCCGCCACGATCAGCAGGGGGGAACCCGCGTGCATCACCGCGGCACGCTGGGGCGGGTTGAGCCCGTCGAGGAGACGCTCGATCTCCTCGGCGCGCTGTTGTTCACGCTCCTGACGACGCTGTGACTGGTCGGCGCTGTTTCTGGCCGCCGCCTGAGCCAGCGCGGACGCGCCGGTGCCACCCCCGTCCCGAGGCGCCGGCACGGCACCCTCCGGCGCGGGCGCGGGTTCGCTGGGATCGGTGGCTGAGGCGTGGGGAGCGACCGTGATATCCATCGTGTGTCCACGCTACCGGCGGGCACCGACAAGCCGCGAACCGCCGCTGCCGCGATGACCGGGCGGCGACAGCCGGGCAAACTTCCGGTGAACCCGGCCAGGTCGACGCGGGCGACTCTTGGTGAACGTTCTCAGCGAATTCACAAACAGAACTGTTTTGCCTACCTAGCGCCCCGTGGCAGACTGAGCCACATGGTCAGCGCTTCTCCGCATGTCCGGGTCGGCAGCCGATCCGATATCGTGGCGGGGAGTACTGATCGCGCACTCCCGGGGGGATCCAGTACTGCCCATCGGGAAAAGTTTCAGGGTGACGGAACAGATCGGGTAACAGGCCGTTCGGTTTGACCGATCCAAGTTCTGACACGAGGAGATGAATGATGAGCACCCCTGCTACGACCACCGGCTCCGATTCGGCCTTGCCGCAGTCCGAAGCTGAGATCGACAAGCTCCGCCTCGAGATCGATCAGCTCGATGCCACGATCCTCGCCGCGATCAAACGCCGCAGCGAGATCTCCCGGATCATCGGCCGCACCCGGATGGCTTCCGGTGGTACGCGCCTGGTCCACAGCCGTGAGATGAAAGTCCTCGAGCGCTTCAGTGAGCTGGGCCAGGAGGGACACACCCTCGCCATGCTCCTGCTCCGCCTCGGCCGCGGCCGCCTCGGCCGCTAGCCCCCAGACCACAAACCACGCGGCGGACCAGCCAGTTCGCCGCTTCCGAAAAGCCGCCCCGGGTGCGACACCATCCCCGGGGCGGTTATTTTTCTGTCCGGCTCAGGTCAGGGCGATGTACTTGGTGTTCAGGTATTCCTCGATGCCCTCGGTGCCGCCTTCGCGACCGAAGCCCGATTCCTTGACGCCGCCGAACGGGGCGGCGGGGTCGGAGATGACGCCACGGTTCACGCCGACCATGCCGCTCTCCATCGCCTCCGAGATGCGCAGCGCACGGTCGAGATCTCGGGTGAACACGTAGCTGACCAGCCCGTATTCGGTGTCGTTCGCGGCGGCGACGCCCTCCTCGTCGGTGTCGAACGCGACGATCGGGGCGACCGGACCGAACACTTCCTCGCGCAGGATGCGGGCGGACGGCGGGACATCGCCCAGGATCGTGGCGGGGTAGTACCACCCCGGCCCGCTGGGAACCTTGCCGCCGATCAACGCTCGCGCGCCCACGGCGACGGCATCGTCGACCAGGTCGCTCACGATCTCGCGCTGGTCCTCGCTCACCAGAGGGCCGAGGGTGGTCGCGGCGTCGGTGCCGGGGCCCATCACGACGGTGTCGGCCATCGCGGCGACGAACTTCTCGGTGAACTCGGCGACCACGCCGCGCTGGACGTAGAACCGGTTGGCGGCGGTGCAGGCTTCGCCGCCGTTGCGCAGCTTCGCCTGCATCGCACCGGCCACGGCGGCGTCGACATCGGCATCGTCGAACACGACGAACGGCGCGTTGCCGCCCAACTCCATGGACGTGCGCAGCAGCCGGTTCGCGGACGCCGCAACGAGCTTCTTACCGACTTCGGTGGAGCCGGTGAAGGTGAGCTTGCGCAGCCGCGGATCGTCGATCAGCGGACCCGTGACGGCCCCGGAACGCTGGGTGGTGATCACCGACAGCACCCCGTCGGGCAGGCCAGCCTCGCTACAGAGCTTGGCCAGCGCCAGCATGGTCAGCGGCGTCGCCGAGGCGGGCTTGACGATCATCGTGCAGCCCGCCGCCAGCGCGGGCCCGATCTTGCGGGTGCCCATGGCCAGCGGGAAATTCCACGGTGTGATCGCCAGGCACGGACCCACCGGCTGCTTGGCGACCATGATCCGCCCGGTTCCCGACGGCGCGTTCAGATACCGCCCGTGGATCCGCACGGCCTCCTCGCTGTTCCAGCGGAAGAACTCGGCGCCGTAGCGCACCTCGTTGCGGCTCTCGGACAGTGCCTTGCCCATCTCGAGCGTCATCAGCAGCGCGAATTCCTCCGCTCGCGCGGTGAGCTGCTCGAACACCGTCCGCAGGATCTCGCCCCGCTCCCGCGACGGCGTCGCCGCCCACGCCTGCCCCGCCGCGACGGCCGCGTCCAGCGCCCGCATCGCGTCCTCGGGAGTCGCGTCGGCCACCTGCGCGATCACCGTCCCATCGGCCGGATTGCGCACGTCGAAAGTGCCACCCCCGGTGGCCTCGACGGGTCCGGAGCCGATCCACAAACCCTTGGGTACGAATTCGAGTACATCGCGTTCAGACACCATGCCGCCAGCCTAAGCCCGGTGCCGCGGCCACCACCCTGAACCCGTCGACACACAGCGCCGCTCGATGGCCAACGCGGTACCCTCGGCTCGTGAGCAGCGACATCACCGAGTCTTCGGCCTGGCAGGCACTGCACAGCAATCACCGCACCGTTGCGCCGATGCACCTGAGGCAGCTGTTCGCCGATGACCCGGCACGTGGTCGCGAGCTGACGATGCAGGTGGCGGACCTGCACATCGATTACAGCAAACATCGCGTGACCCGCGAAACCCTGCGCCTGCTCGTCGATCTCGCGCGCACGGCGGGTGTGCCGCAACGCCGCGACGCGATGTACGCGGGCCAGCACATCAACACCTCCGAGGATCGCGCGGTCGGCCATATCGCCCTGCGCCTACCGGTCGGCGACCAGCTCTGCATCGACGGCACCGACGCCGACGCCGAGGTGCACGACGTCCTGCGCCGGATGGGCGAATTCGCTGATTCCGTGCGCTCGGGCGCGTGGCGCGGCGCGACCGGCGAACGCATCGAGACCATCGTCAATATCGGCATCGGTGGCTCGGATCTGGGCCCCGACATGGTGTATCGCGCATTGCGCCACTATGTCGACGCGGGTATCGGTGCTCGTTTCGTCTCGAATGTCGACCCCGCCGACCTGGTCGCCAAGCTCACCGGCCTCGACCCGGCCACCACCTTGTTCATCGTCGCGTCCAAGACGTTCTCGACGCTGGAAACCCTCACCAACGCCACCGCCGCGCGCCGCTGGCTGGTCGACGCGCTGGGCGAGGAAGCGGTCGCCAAGCATTTCGTCGCGGTGTCGACCAACGCCGAACGCGTGGCTGCCTTCGGCATCGACACCGCGCACATGTTCGGCTTCTGGGATTGGGTCGGCGGCCGCTACTCGGTGGATTCGGCGATCGGCCTTTCGGTGATGGTGACCATCGGCAAGGAGCAGTTCGCGGAATTCCTCAGCGGAATGCACGCCATAGACAAGCATTTCGCCACCGCGCCGCTGGAGGAGAACGCGCCGGTGTTGCTGGCGATGCTCGGTGTCTGGTACTCGAATTTCTTCGGCGCGGAATCCCGTGTGGTCCTGCCCTATTCGAATGATATGGCCCGATTCCCCGCCTATCTCCAGCAATTGACGATGGAGTCCAACGGCAAGTCGGTACGCGCCGACGGCACCCCGGTCACGTCGTCGACCGGCGAGATCTTCTGGGGCGAGCCGGGTACCAACGGTCAGCACGCCTTCTACCAGCTCCTCCACCAGGGCACCCGCCTGATCCCCGCCGATTTCCTCGGCTTCGCCAGATCCACCGACGACCTGCCGACCCGCGACGGCACCGGCAGCATGCAGGACATCCTGATCAGCAACCTGTTCGCGCAGTCGAAGGTGCTGGCGTTCGGCAAGACCGCCGAGGAGATCCGCGCCGAGGGCACCGACCCGGAACTGGTGCCGCACAAGGTGATGCCGGGTAATCGGCCCAGCACCACGATCATGGCGGCGGAGCTCACGCCGTCGGCGCTGGGTCAGCTGATCGCGCTCTACGAGCACCAGGTGTTCGTCGAGGGCATCATCTGGGGTGTCGACAGTTTCGACCAGTGGGGTGTCGAGCTGGGCAAGCAGCAGGCCCTCGCGCTGATGCCGCTGCTGAGCGGATCGGAAAAGCCGGTGTCGGTGGGTGATTCCTCAACCGACGAACTCATCGAGTGGTATCGGGCGCATCGCCGCTGACCTTGTGCGCGGCACGGGTGGCGGCCTGAACCCGGCCGGTCACGCTCGTGGTGATGATGGTGAGCAGCGTGCCGAACACCACCAGATCGAAAATGATCTGCACCATTGTCGCGATGCGCGCCCCCTGTCCGACAGCGTGGACATCGCCGTAACCGATGGTGCCGAGGGTGACCAGCGTGTAGTACAGCGCGTCGGTGCGGGTTTCGAGCCCGACGAATTGATCCGGACGTAGCTGCTGCAAGCGGTAATAGAACAGCGCGAACACCACGCCGACGATGCACACGAGGAGCAGGAGCCCGTCCACCCGCCCGCCCGCGGCGGTCGGCGCCTGCAGGTAGGTCTCGATCCGCCGCCATACCAACCAGCCGAGTCCGGCAACGCCGGCGAAGAAGCCGATCACGCCCACTATCCGCCCCGGCCACGCGTCGAGCTCGAACATCCACCCCACCGGCACGCTGTAGTAGAACAGCACCGCGCACAACGCCGCCGCACCGTTGCGCATCGCATGCCCGGGGAATCGCCGACCTCGCGTCATCCCTCCATGATTGCCCCGGCGCTGTCGATATCCGGGCCACACGCGCCGGGCGGCCGCGCCGAAAGTCGCGCATCCCCCGGGTTCAGCTCACGCGATAGCCACGGCCCGACGCGGTCAGCACCTGGTCGGCGCGATCTCTGCTCGCGGCGACGAGGTCGGCGTTGCGCAAGTCGCTACCCATCACCTTGTCGCTCGCCTGCTCCGGTGTCCGGCCTCCCGCGGTGTGCCGGTCGAGCAATCGTTCGGTGAGCACCGGTCGTGGCGCGTCCAGGTACCAGCATTCGTCGAGCAGTCCGCGGACCCCGGCCCAACCGGGCGCCTCGGCAGCGGTCAACAGCAGGTAGTTGCCCTCGACGATCACAATGCGCTCGTCGCGCACGACCACGCCAGCGTCGGTGGGTTCATCGATCGCCCGGTCGAACAGCGGCCACGGCACCGGGTCGCCGATCGGTGTGTCGCGCAGCAACCGCAGATCGGCGACGAACCCCGGCGCATCGAAGGTATCCGGCTCGCCCTTGCGCCCCCACGCGTTCCGGGCCCGCAACACCTCGTTGCGCAGGTGATAGCCATCCATCGGGGCCACCACCGCGGGCCGTCCCGACCCGCTCAGCTCGACGCTGAGGCGGTGCGCCAGTGTCGATTTCCCGGCTCCCGGCGGCCCGGCGATCCCCAGCAGAAAGCGCTCCTGGCGCACCGGGACCCGTTGCGCCAGTTCGCCCACCGACAGCACCTCGTTCGCCCAGGTCACGGGCCCACCCTACGCACCGGGTGTGAGCGGGCGAGGACAAGGCGCACTCAGCGCACGTCGACGAAACCTCGCTCGATGATCGCGCCGGTGTCGACGCCGACGGGCAGGGTGCCGAAGGCGATGCCCCAGTCGGCGCCGAGGCGGGTCGCGCAGAAGGCGTCCGCGACGGCGGGATGTCCGTGCCGCACCAGCTGTGCGCCCTGGAGGACGAGTGCCATCAGTTCCACGACGCGGCGGGCGCGGTATTCGATATCGGACAGGTCGGTGAGTTCCTTGCCCACCCGGTCGATCGCGTCGTCGAGGCGCGCATCGGCGCCGCGGGCGAGCCCGACCTCGGCGAAGTAGGCCTCGACCGTCTCGGGCTGACGTCCCATGGCACGCAACGCGTCCAGCGCCGCCACATTGCCCGACCCTTCCCAGATCGACATGAGCGGCGCCTCGCGATACAGCCGCGGCATCCCCGACTCCTCGGCATAGCCGTTGCCGCCCAGGCATTCCAGCGCTTCGGCGGCGTGCGCCGGAGCACGCTTGCAGACCCAGTACTTGGTGATGGCGAGCGCGATCCGGCGCAGCGCGGCCTCGGCCGGATCGCTGCCCGCGCGGTCGGTGGCCCCCGCCAGCCGCATCATCACCGTGGTCGCGGCATCCGATTCGATGACGAGGTCGGCCAGCACATTGCGCATGGCGGGCTGGTCGATCAGCTCGGCGCCGAAGGCCTTTCGGTGGCGGGCGTGGTGGATCGCGGTGACAGCACCGAGCCGCATGCCGGTGGCCGAGCCGATCACGCAGTCGAGGCGGGTCATGTTGACCATCTCGATGATCGTCTTCACCCCTGCCCCCTCGGCGCCGACGAGCCAGCCGGTGGCGTTCTCGTATTCGATCTCCGAGGACGCGTTGGACTTGTTGCCCAGCTTGTCCTTCAGCCGCTGGATGCGGATGGGGTTGCGGGTGCCGTCGGGCAGTACCCGGGGCAGCAGGAAACACGACAGGCCGCCCGGGGCCTGCGCGAGCGTGAGGAACATGTCCGACATGGGCGCCGAGGTGAACCACTTGTGCCCGACGATGCGGTACGAGCCGTCAAGTTGTGGTGTGGCGGTGGTGGTGTTGGCCCGGACGTCGGAGCCGCCCTGCTTCTCCGTCATCGACATGCCCGCGATGAGACCTGCCTTGGCCGATGGTTCGCGCAAGCCGAAATCGTAGGTGCGCGAGCCGAGCAGCGGCTCGAAGCGGGCCGCCAGTTCGGGGTTGTGGCGCAGCGCGGGCACCACCGCGTAGGTCATCGAGATCGGGCACATGTGTCCGGCGTCGGCGGCGCCCCAGGTGTAGAACTTGGCGGCGCGCGCGGTGTGCGCGCCGGGCCGCTCGTCCAGCCACGGCGAACCGTGGAGCCCATGTGTGACCGCGACATTCATCAGGTCGTGCCAGTGCGGGTGGAATTCCACCTCGTCGACACGATTGCCCCACCGGTCGTGGGTGTGCAGCACCGGCGGGTACTCGTTGGCGAGCCTGCCCCACTCCTGCGCCTCGAAACCGCCTGCCAGCGCGCCGAGTTCGCGCACTTCGGCTTCGGCCCAGCCCGCGCCTTCGCGGTGCAGGCCTTCCAGCAGCGCGGGGTTGCGCGCGGCATCGAAGGGGATCAGTGGTGGTGCCTGGTTGAACACTTCGTGGGTCGGCATGTCCGGTAACTCCTTCGACTACGACGTTTCCGTGCGCGCACCGAGTGCGCGCACGGCGAAAGCGACCAATTCGGGGATGACGGTCTCGGCGTGCGGCGCGGCGGCCAGCGGACCGACCAGCACCTCACCGATCGCGCCGACGAGGGCGGCGGCGGTGAGGCTCGAGTCCTGGGCAGGCAAGCGGCCTTCGGCGACGCCGTGTGCGATCGCGGTCTCGAACGACGCGGCGAACGCCCGCCGGAATTCCAGCCGCTGCGCGTCGACGGCGGCGTCGACGGGCTCGGCCAGCAGCACGTAGGCCAGTTTCGGATTCTTCATCGCGCGCCCGGCGAAGGTCTCTACCGCGGCGGTGACCCGCCCCACCACGTCACCTTCGGCCACTGCCGCGCGCACCGCGTCGACCTCGCGGGCGACGACCGTCTCGAAGACCGCCGCGACCAGTTCGGCCTTGTTCTCGAACTGCTTGTACACGGTGCCGGTCGCGATACCGGCCTCCGCCGCGACCGCTGCCATCGACAGCCCGGCGAACCCGTCACGCGAGAGCACGCGGGTGGCGCCGTGCACGATCAGCGCCCGTTGCGCGTCGAGCCGGGCCTGTACGGCCGGGGTCCTGCGGTACACCATATGAAGAAGTGAACCATTGATTCACCTCTTCACACAAGGGGTGCCGTGGCCGTATGGTCGAGGAATGGAAACAGGTTCACCCGCCGAAACCAGCGCGCCCGGTCCGGCGAATTCGGTGCGCGTCGAACACGCGGGCCCGGTCACGACGGTGATCCTGGATCGCCCACACGCCCGCAACGCGGTGGACGGCCCGACCGCTCACGCGCTGGTGAAGGCGTTCCGCGCGTTCGACGCCGACCCCACCTCCTCGGTCGCCGTGCTGTGGGGCGAACACGGCACCTTCTGCTCCGGCGCCGACCTCAAAGCTCTCGGCACCGAGAACAGCAATCAGGCCACCGAGGACGGTGACGGCCCGATGGGCCCGACCCGGCTGCGCCTGTCCAAGCCGGTGATCGCGGCGGTGTCCGGGTACGCCGTGGCGGGCGGTCTCGAGCTGGCCCTGTGGTGTGATCTGCGAATCGCCGAGCAGGACTCCACCTTCGGCGTCTTCTGCCGCCGCTGGGGTGTCCCGCTGATCGACGGCGGCACCGTGCGCCTGCCGCGCATCGTCGGTGAAGGCCGCGCACTCGACATGATCCTCACCGGCCGCCCGGTGAGCGCGCCCGAGGCGCTACAGATGGGCCTGGTCACCCGTGTCGTGCCCACCGGCGAGGCCCGCCGCGTGGCCGAGGAGCTGGCCGCCCAGCTCGCCGCGCTCCCCCAGACCTGTCTGCGCACCGACCGCGCCGCCCTGTACGACCAGTACGGACACACCGAGGAGGAGGCGCTGCGCGTCGAATTCCGGCACGGCATGACCGCCCTGACCGGCGGCGCACTCGACGGCGCCGCCCGCTTCGCCGCGGGTGAGGGCAGGCACGGTAGCGCCGACCACCGCTGATGGACCGCCTCACGGTCGTCGACGAGATCTTCCTGCGGACCCACCGCGGGATGGGCACCCCCATCGCACTACAGGGTCTGTGGCGTACTCCCGATGCGATGGAACCCGCGCTGTTGCAATCGATTCACGATCGCTTGCGTGTAGGCAGGCTCGGCCGCAGGGTGGTCGACTCCCGGGTTCCCGGCGCCCGCAGAGGCTGGCAGCCCAACACCAGCGCCCACCCCCTCGACCTCCTGCCGAACCGGACCGCGATCGCCGAGACCGACTGGCCGGCAATGCCGATCGCCCACCGCGATTCCGGTCGCGGTGCCGGCCCACTCCCCGCCCACGCGGTCCTGCCATGGGCCGACAGCCTCGGCACCGATCTGGACCCGGAGTTCGCGCCCGGCTGGCGTCTGTCCGCCGCCCGCCTCGACGACGGCGGAACCGTTGTCGCCCTGACCTGTTCGCATGTCCTGGCCGACGCCCGTGGCCTGATCCACGCCGTCACCGCCGCCCTGCGCTCGCTCGATCCGGCGCACGCCTCGATCGGCCTCCTGCCCGCCGGTGAAACGCAGTACCGAACAACGTCTTCGGAGTGGACGGATGCGGTCTCCCAGTGGGTCACCATCTTCGGCGGCACGACCCGTGCGCTGTTACGCAGATTCCCCCGGCGGTCGGCACGACCGGCCACGGACCACGTTCCGCGCGAGTCGGCGTCCAGCGGCACTCCGCCGGCGAATCCAGGTTCCCCCAGCGACCGGCACCTGCGCCCCCTCCTGCTGACCTTCGACGCCGCCCACTGGGACACCACCGCGAACACCCTCGGCGGGACCCCGAACAGCCTGTTCATCCACTTGATCGCGAACATCCTGTGGCAGAACGGCTTCCCGAACCCGATCATCACCGCGAGCCTGCCCGTCGACACGCGCGACGAACCCCGAGTCGACAACGATCTCGCGGTGACCGAGATCGCCATCCACCGCCTCGACACTCCCGCGACCATTCGCGACAAGGCCAGGTCCGCCTATCAGCACCGAATGTCGAGCCCCGCGGGCCTGCCCGAGGAGATCCTCCAGGTGATCCCCGACCGCTGGGCCTACACCCTCAGCAAGGGCGCGGGCGAGCGAGACATCCTGTGCTCCAACATCGGCACCCTCCCCGACGCGGTGCGAAGAGTCGGCCCACACGACTGCACCCGGGTGGCCGCCCGCGCGATCCACCCCGGCATCACCACCTTCCCCCGCACCCAGCTCGCGGGCTACCTCTCCCACCTCGGCGATACCTACACACTCGCCCTGGTCAGCCTCGCCGCCGACAACGATTGCCTGTCCGACGCCGTCGACAAGGCCTGTGCGGCAACGGGATTACATCCCGCGCCCTGGTAGTCAGCCGGCGGCTATCCCCGTGAGCAAGGCACGCAGCCCCCACACGAACTGATCCTCGGAGTTCCACGCCGCCATCGCGTCGACCTGCGCGGCCGAGCGTGGCCAGCGATCGCCGTCGAGCAGGGCCAGCCCCTCGCGACGTTGCGCGACCCGCTCGGATTCCGGGGTGAGCGGCGGCTTTCCGTCGGTTTCGGCCACCGTGAGCGCGATGCCGCCCAGCACCTGCACGATCACCGCGTACACGCCGTTCGCCTGCCTCGCCTCCGACAAACCGCCCCGAGCCAGGCACCCGAACATCGCCTCGCCGACATCGCTCGCCGACGGCCCGTCCATCGGCCCCGACATCATCAACAGCGCGACCGCCGGATGCGCGAGCAGTTCCGCGCGCAGGCCGAGCGCGAACCGGATCACCGCGTCGGCCCACTCCACGCGGGGGTCGCGCAGGGGTTCGAGGGCAACCGCCGAGAGCACGCGTTCGATCACGGCGCGCTCCAGATCGGCCCGGCTCGCCACGTAGGTGTACACCGCGTTGGGGTTCACCCCGAGCTTGCCCGCCACCGCCCGGATCGACAGCGCCCCGGTCCCGCCCCCATCGAGAAGCTGTAGCGCGATGTCCACCACCTGCTCTTCGGTGAACGAGCGCCGCGCCGGCCGCGCCGCGCCGCCACCTGTTGACTTCGCCTTCGACATGCGGTGAACTGTACCCCGTACATCTACCTGTACTCCGTACAGCCAGAATGGATTCTCATGCGAACCAAGCCATGGACCGCCATCACGCTGCTGATCAGCGCCCCGATTCTGATGAACCTCGCCTTCGTCGGCCTCGGGATGACGTTCGACTACCCCGACGTCCTGCAATTGCCCGCCACCGAGGTCCTCGCCCGATTCCGGGCCGAGCAGACCACGATCGTCACGCTGTTCGCCCTCCTCGCGGCCGCGGCGTGCGCTTTCGTCCCGCTGTCCGTCCTGATCGGGCGTCTGGACGACTCCCCCACGATGCGCTGGGCGGTGCGAGCCGGCGTCGCCGCCGCCCTCGTGCAAACGATCGGCCTGCTGCGCTGGCCGCTACTGGTCCCCACCCTGACCGACGCGGACACCTTCGAACGACAGCACACCCTGCTGGGCACCCTCCTGGGCGAAACCGCCGGGTACACCCTCACCGCGATCTGGACCGCGCTGGTCATCGCGGCCCTGCGCACCCCGCGGTGGTTCGCCGCCCTCGGTTACACCAGCGCCGCCGCCATCGCGACCGGCGTCGTCATCCCGCTCGGCATCGAGCCCGCCGCCGTCGTCAACTTCCTCGGCTACGTGTTGTGGAGCGGGTGGCTGCTGAGCTTCGCGGCCCTGCTGGGCCGCGGCGCGTTCGCGCGTCAGGTCGCCGTCATCCCGACGAGCAGCACGCGAAGCCCCCAGACGAACTGATCAACGGAGGTCCAGGCGGCGATCTCCTCCCGGTGCGCCGCGGTGCGCGGCCACCGGGTCGGATCCAGGTCGCGCAGAGCCGCGCGGCGGGCCGCGATCCGCTCGGATTCCCCTGGCAGCGGTGGCTTTCCGTCGGTTTCGGCCACGTCGAGGGCGATCGAACCGAGGACGTACACGAACACCGCGTAGACCCCGTGCGCGCGGATGGGCGCCTGGAGGCCACCGCGTGCGAGGCAGACGAACAGCGCCTCGGTCATATCGCGCGCCACCGGCCCGTCGGCCGACGGACTGTCCATCGGCCCCGACATGATCAACTCCGCCACCGCGGGGTGGTCGAAGAGCCGACCGCGCATGCTCAGCGCGAACTGGATCACCGCCGCGGTCCACTCCACACCGTCGTCGGTGAGCGGCCCGAGCGACACCGACGACAGCACGTTTTCGATCACCGTGCGTTCGAGGCCGTCCAACCCACCGACGCAGGCGTGCACCACGTCCGCGTCGACCCCGAGCCGTCGCGCCACCGCCCCGACGGACAGGGCCACCGCGCCGTCCTCGTCGACGATGCCGAGCGCGGCGGCGGCGATCTGTTGCTCGGCGGGCGGGCCACCGACGTCCGTACCTGGGGTTTTCACCTCGGACATGCGTCGAACTGTACTCCGCGAACCCCCGCGGTATCCGGCACCGATCAGGGTGTCAGGCCGAGCCGGGTGGCCAGCCACGGCAGCTGATCACGCAGCCCGAACTCCCACAGCGCGAAGTTGTGGCCACCGGGGAGAATCCGCAGCCGCACATCCATCCCCGCCTCCTCGGCCGCCTGATACATCCGCTCCACCTGCGGCCGGTACATCTCGTCGTCGGCGCCGACGACGAACGCACCGGCGGAGTCCGGATACGCCCGCGTCCGCAGCAGGTCGAGCGGGTTGACCCGTAACAGCGCCTCGGTATCCCCGCCGAACGCGGCGTCCACCGTGCGCCGGCGGTCGCCCAGGGTCGGTTCGTCCTGACCGGACATATCGAGGAAGGTGGGATAGACCGCCGGATAATTGGTGGCCAGTTGCAGCGCGCAGGTGCCGCCGTAGGACAGTCCGCCGATCGCCCAGGAACGCGGATCCGGGTCGATCTGCAGATTCGCCCGCGTCCAGTTCGGCACATCGACGGCCAGGTAGGTGGCGACATTGCCGAGCTTCGAGTCCAGACACAGCGGGTTCGCCAGCTGGGAGCCGGTCCCGTCGGCCACCACGACGACCGGCGCGAGCCCGTTGTGCGCGCGGGCGAACGAATCCATGGTCTCGGCCAGCTGCCCACCGACGAACCAGTCCTGCGGCGCGCCCGGCTCACCGGCGAGCAACACCAGCACCGGCAGCAGCGGACGCGGATCCGCGAAATAGGCGGGCGGCAGATAGATCTGGGCATCACGCGCGGCGAACCCGGACGCCGTCGGCGGCACCGTCGCGGTCAGTACTCGCCCGCCGTCGGGCAATCCGCCCGGCGCGTGCCAGGCCGGCTCGAGCGGACGCGCGCTGATCACCTGCTCGCGCCGCGTCAGCTCACGGGCGTCGATCCGGTCGACCTGTTCCACCCCGAACGCCGCGCCCACCGTCGGATACGACGCGTACTCCCGGTTGATCCCGACTCCCACCGCCACGAGCACCGCCGCGGCCGCGAGCACGGTCACCACACCGGTCCACACGGTCCGGCGCACCAGAATTCGCGGGACCACCAGCAGCACCGCGGCGACCGCGATCCCGATCAGCACGTACACCGACACGGCGATCGGATCGGGAAACGGCCGCCACACCTCCTCCACGAACAGGTACAGCGCCACGGTGAACACCACCGCGGCCAGCACCACGATCGGCATGATCGTCGTGACATATCGTCGTACGCGAGGTAACAGCAACCAGACCGCACCCAGGGCGCCCAAGACCGTCAACGCCACCGGCAGCCATCCGGTGAGCAACGACAGATCGGTGATTCGCGTCATCCCTGACCTCCGCAGATGCCACCTCGACCGCCCTAGCGCACGCATCGCGGTCGTGGTGCGGCCGCGATGACATACGGTACACAGACGACCTCACCGCGCCGGTGCGGCGCACTCGCAGCAAAGGGTGGTTCTATGAACGACAACGCGGCTGCCCCCGAATCGGCGCCCTCGCGCGGCGTCGCCTTGGCGCACACCGTGATCCGCCGGATGCCGTTCACCCTCGGCTTCCTCCTCGTGGTCGCGATCCTCGGCGTCGCCAGCGGTGGCTTGTGGCGCAGGCTCGACGAACGTTCCTGGTATCCCGACATCGCCTACGGCTGGCCCCCGCTTACCGAGGGCAAGTGGTGGACGCCGCTGTCCGGCTGGTTCTTCGGACTCACCCCCTTCCAATACTTCTGTATGGCAGTTATTTTCGCGGCGGCGGTCGGCTGGACGGAGTGGCGGCTCGGCACCGTGCGCACCGCACTGGTCTGTCTGTCGGGCCAGCTGATCGGCATTCTCGGCGCGTCGGTGACGGTCGGGCTGCTGGCCCACACCCATCTCGATTGGGCCGACCGGCTTTCCGAGGTCCGCGATGTCGGATTCACCACGGCCGCGTTCGCGGCGCTGGCCGCGGTCTCGGCGACGCTGCGGTCGCCGTGGCGGCTGCGGGTGCGCGCCGTGCTGATGGCGCACGTGGCGCTCACGTTCCTGTTCGAGTCGACCTTCGCCGATCTCATGCACCTCATCGCGATCGCCGTCTGGCTGCCCGCGGGCGAAAAGCTGTTCAGCCGCACCGAACACGGCTTCTGGCCACGTACCCGACGTGAAGTCCGCATGCTGGCCTTCATCGGACTGCTGGTGATCGCGACAGCCTCGGTGGCGGTGTACTTCTTCCCCGGCAACAGCCTGCTCGGTCCCACCGAGAACGAACGCGGCTCGCTGTGGAGCACGATCCTGACCGTGGTGGTGATCACGGTGGTGGCCGAGCAACTGCGGAAAGGCAGGCACTGGGCGTGGTGGGGCACTCTCGCCTACGGCCTGCTGCACGTGGTGTTCACGCTGGTGCTGCTCGGCGTGGCCATCGGCACCGACTTCGAGACCGAAGGCGCGGTGACCTTCGGAACAGGTCTGCTGTGGGCGGTCGAGGTGGCGCTGCTCTACAGCGGCCGCGGCGCGTTCCGGGTGCCAGTGCGGCGCAAGATCACCGACGGCGCGCTCACCGGCACCGATCCCGGACAAGCGGTGCGTGCCCTGCTCGCCCGCTACGGCGGCAGCACCATGTCGTGGATGGCGACCTGGCCGGAGAACAAATACTGGTTCGCCGCCGACGGTGAACGCTGCGTCGCCTATCAGCGTCACGCGGGCACCGTCATCGTGCTCACCGATCCGATCGGCCCCACCGATCTGCTCCCCGCCACCATCGCCGGATTCACCGATCGCTGCGAAGCCGACGGACTCGTCCCGTGCCTGTTCTCCACCACCGAGGCGGTCGCCGAGATCGCGGGCGAACTCGGGTGGCGCAGTGTGCAGATCGCCGAGGACACCATCGTCGATCTGCCGCAGCTCGAGTTCAAGGGCAAGGCGTGGCAGGACATCCGTTCCGCGATCAACAAGGCGAACAAGGAGGGCATCGAGTTCCGGCTCGTCGAGCTGGCCGACGAACCGTTCGTGGTGATCGCCCAGGTGCGCGCCATCTCCGAGGAGTGGGTGGGCGAGAAGGGGCTGCCCGAAATGGGATTCACCCTCGGCGGCGTGGAGGAGGCACTCGACCCGGCCGTACGGGTGGGGCTGGCCGTCGATGCCAAGGGCGGCGTACACGGTGTCACCTCGTGGTTGCCCGTCTACGGCCCCGGCGACGAGATCCGTGGCTGGACTCTCGACGTGATGCGCAGGCGCCCCGACGGGTTCCGGCCGGTGGTGGAATTCCTCATCGCCTCGTCCTGCCAGGCGTTCAAAGAGGAAGGTGCCGAGATCGTTTCGCTGTCGGGCGCACCGCTGGCACGCAGTGCGGGTACCGACGGCGCCGAGCCCATCGATCGTCTGCTCGAGGGGCTCGGCGCCGCGATGGAGCCGTATTACGGCTTCCGGTCACTGCATTCGTTCAAGGCCAAGTTCCAGCCCCGCCACGAGCCGGTGTACCTGTGCTACCGCGACGAGGCCGACCTGCCCCGTATCGGCATCGCCCTGACGAAGGCATACCTACCGGAGGTCTCCGCCAAGGATCTGATGACACTCGGGGCGTCCGGCAAATAGACGCCGACGCGCGGATCTCAACGCACGGGCACCGCGACCGGCGTGACCCGCGCACTGACGTCAGCGGGCACGTCGATGCCGGGTTCGAGGTTGCCGGCCGGGATCGGCTCGCCCCACACCTGTCGCAGCGGCAATACCCCCGCCCACACACCGCCGGTCGCGATGTCGCCCTCGTCGTCGTTCGGCCCGCCCGAACGCACCTTCACCGAGGCCTCGGTGAGGTCGAGCGCGAGCACCATCGTCGCCGCCATCTCCTTGCGGTTGGGCGGGCGTACCCGATCCCAGGCTCCGGGCGCGGAGTGCTCGACGATCGCCCGCAGCGCGTTGTCGCGCTCGGCCTCGTCGGTGACCAGCACCGCCCTGCCCCGGATCACCGCGGAGCGGTAGTTCATCGAGAAGTGCATGGCCGAGCGCGCGTACACCAGCCCGTCGACGTGGGTCACCGTCAGGGAGATGTCGGTGTCGATCGCGGCGCGCATATTGCCCGCGCCGGTGGATCCGTGCAGGTAGAGGGTGTCGCCGACGCGTCCGTAGATGGTGGGCAGCGCCACCGGCGATCCACCGAGCAGCACGCCGAGGTGGCAGACCAGGCCCGCGTCGAGCACCGCGTCCAGTGCCGCGCGGTCGGTGACGCCGCGTTCCTTGGAGCGCGTCAGCGTGGTGCGCGGGGTCGGTGACAGGGGGTTGCGGTTGACGTCGTGCGTGCTCATAAGATGAGCTTCGCCGAAGAAGTGGACTACGCGTAGATCCAATTCAACAGAATTTCAACAGGCCAATTCGAGGTGGACGATGCTCGACGACCTTCCGATCCCGCTCGACCGCACCGCCCCCGAACCGCTGTCGGTGCAGGTGGCCGATGCCCTGCGCGCCGCGGCGACCGATCGGGTGCTGCGCATCGGCGACCGGCTACCGTCCTCGCGCGCCCTGGCACAGCGACTCGGGGTGAGCCGGGCGGTGGTGGCCGTCGCCTACGACCAATTGCACGCGGAAGGCTGGCTCACCGGCAAACACGGCTCCGGCACCTACCTCAGCACCGCCCCCGCCACCGCGCCACCGTCCACCGGCGCCGGCCACGGTGCCGATCCCGACGCGGGCCTGCTCGATCTGGGTCCGGGTGCACCGTGCGCCGAAGCCGTCGACTCCGCCGCTTGGCGCCGCGCGTGGCGGGCGGCCGGCGACCAAGCTCCCGAGGCCCGCAAGAACCGTGCGGGCGAACCGGACTTCCTGGCGGCGGTCGCCGATCACCTCCTGCGCCATCGGGGCCTGGCGGCCGGCGCCGGATCGGTGGTGCTGGCCACCGCCGGTACCAGCGCGGCGGTGGGTGAGCTCGCCACCGCGCTGCTCCGTCCGGGCGACACCGTCGCCATCGAGGATCCCGGCTACCTCCGCGCCGTCGGCGCACTCCGAGCCGTCGGCATCGAGGTGCTGCCGGTGCCCGTCGACGCCGGGGGTTTGTGTGTGGATCGGATTCCGACCGGCGTCCGCGCGGTGTATTGCACACCGGCACATCAGTTCCCGATGGGTGCGATGATGCCCGCGGCGCGCCGGGTCGAGCTCATCGAATTCGCCAGAGGAACCGGCGCTTTCATCATCGAAGACGACTACGACGGCGAATTGCGTTACGACACAGCGCCGTTACCACTGCTCGCGGCGATGGCGCCTGATGTCGTCGTCCATCTCGGCACCACCAGCAAGATCATCGCCACCACCCTCGGCGTGGGCTGGCTCGTCGCCCGCCCCGACATCACCGACGCGGTGCTCACCCACCGCGCGGAGATCGGCAGTTCCCCGAGCCCCGCCGGGCAGCGGATCCTCAGCGAATTCGCCCGCCACGGCGACCTGTCCCGGCACCTGCGCCGGCTCCGCAGAGTGGTCCCGCCACGACGCGCCCTGGTCGTCGACGCGCTCACCCGCCGCGGTCTCCCCGTCATCGGCGACGACGCGGGCTCGCACGTCGTCGTCGAACTCCCCGGCCCCGCCGCCGAGCGCCACGCCGTCGACGCCGCCCGCGCCCGCGGCGTCCTGCTCGACGGTCTGGCCCGCCACCACCTCGGCGAACCACACCACTTCGGCGTCGCCATCGGCTATACCGCGCTGAACAGCACCGACCTCGCCCGCGCCGTGCCCGTCGCGGCCGACTGCCTCGCCGAAGCAGCACGCTCCGCCGGACCCGCGCGGTCGTAGCATGGACCAGGAACCGGCACGACCCCTCCGACTATCGAAGTGGTGAGAGCATGACTGATCAGGACATTCTGGCGCGGATCAAACAGCTGGTCGACGACGAGCACTCGCTGCGAGCCAAGGCCACCGCGGGCGAGATCGACCCGGTAGCCGAACGCAAGCAGCTGGCCGAACTGGAAGTGATGCTCGATCAGGCCTGGGATCTGTTGCGGCAGCGACGCGCCCGCAGCGGCTCCGGCGAATCTCCCGAGGACACCGGGCTGCGTTCCCCCCGTGAGGTCGAGGGCTATCTGCAGTGACCGAGCTCGAGTACGACGTCATCGTCATCGGTGCCGGCCCGGCGGGTGAGAACGCCGCCGCCTACGCCATCGCGGGCAGCGACCGCACCGCCGCCCTGGTCGAGCGGGAACTGTTCGGCGGCGAATGCAGCTACTGGGCGTGCATTCCCAGCAAGGCACTGCTGCGCCCTGGCGCCGTACTCGACCTCGGCGAGGCGATGCCGGGGGTGAGCGCGAGTGGCCCGCAGGTGGCCGACATCCTCGCCCGCCGCGACGCCTTCGTGCACGACCACGACGACAGTTCCCAGGTCGAGTGGGCGAAATCGACCGGCATCGACACCGTCCGTGGGGCCGGCCGTCTGGTCGGCGAACGACTCGTCGAGGTAAGCACCGCCGACGGCGTGAAGCGCTTGCGCGCCCGGCACGCCGTCGTCCTGGCGACCGGCACCACCGCCACCATCCCGGACATTCAGGGCGTGCGCGAGGCGCTGCCGTGGACCTCCCGCGACGCCACCAACCTGACCGTCGTCCCGCGCCGGGTCGCCATCATCGGCGGCGGTGTCGTCGCCTGCGAAACGGCGACCTGGCTGGCCGAACTCGGCGCCGAGGAGGTGACCCTGCTGGTCCGGGGTGACCGCCTGCTGCCGCGCAGCGAGTCGTTCGCGTCGGAGCTGGTGCTGCGGGGCTTGCGTGACACCGGAAACGTCGAGGTGCGGTTCCACACCGAACCGTTACTGGTCTCGCGCCGCGATCCCGAGGACACCGGCGTCGGCCGCCTCCACGGCGGTCCGGTCACCCTGGTGCTCGGCGACGGCGAACTCGAGGTCGACGAACTCGTCGTCGCCACCGGCCGCGGCCCCGCCACCGCGGATCTCGGTCTCGACGCGGTGGGGCTGCCCGCCGGCTATGTCGAAGTCGACGACCAGCTGACCGCGCGTGCGGTGTCCGGCGACTGGCTCTACGCCGTCGGCGATGTGAATCATCGTGTGGCGCTGACACATATGGGCAAATACCAGGCGAGGGTGTGCGGTGACGTGATCGCCGCCCGCGCGGAGGGCAGGCCACTCGACGGCTCGCGGTTCACCGCGAGCGCCGACCATCAGCAGGTTCCCCAAGTCGTCTACACCGCACCGGAACTCGCCTCCGTCGGCCTCACCGAACACGAGGCGCGCACCGCCGGACACGCGGTGGACACCGTCGAGCTCGACATCGCCGTCGCGGGGTCCGCGCTCTCGCGTGACGACTTCCACGGCCGCGCGAAACTCGTGATAGATACCGCCGCCGACCGCATTCTCGGCGCCACCTTCGTCGGTCCCGATATGGGTGAGCAGTTGCACGCGGCCACCATCGCGGTGGTGGGACGGGTGCCCATGGAAGCTCTGTGGAACGCGGTGCCCGCCTTCCCCACCGTCAGCGAATTCTGGCTCCGGCTGCTGGAAGCCTGGCGCGAGAAGACTATTTGAGCAGCCGCGACATCCGCCGGTCGGCGAGCACCTTGCCGCCGGTCTGGCAGGTGGCGCAGTACTGGAAGGACCGCTCCGCGTAGGACACCTCACGCACGGTGTCACCACAAACCGGGCACGCCTGCCCGGTTCTGGCGTGTACTCGCATGCCCGAACGCTTTTCGCCCTTCAATCGGGCCGCGTCCTGTCCCACCGAACGATCGACCGCGTCGAGCAGCACCGTGCGCATCGCGATGTACAACTGCGAAACCTTGTCCGCGGACATCGTTCTGGTGTTCGCGAACGGGGAGATCTTCGCGGTGTGCAGGATCTCGTCGGAATAGGCATTACCGATTCCGGCGATCAGAGTCTGATCCACGATTGCGGTCTTGATTCGCTGCGATGTGCTTTTCAGCAGCGCGGCGAATTCGTCCTCGGTCAGTCCGAGCGCGTCGGGTCCGAGCCGTGCGATCCCCGGCACCGCCATCGGATCCTCGACGACATACACCGCCAGCCGCTTCTTCGTCCCCGCCTCGGTCAGGTCGATCGCGGGCGTGGCGCCCTCGGGCGTGAAGAAATGCACGCGCAGCGCCAGCGGGCTCTTACCGCCCGGCTTGGGCGGCAACGGATTCGGCTCATCGACCCAGCGCAACCATCCGCCGCGCGACAAATGGGTGATCAACCACAGTCCGCCACAATCCATTCCGAGGAATTTCCCCCACCGCCCCGCACCGGTGACATCGCGGCCGGACAACGCGGTGACCGGCGGATCGAATGTCTTCACCGCGCTCAAGGCCGCCACATCCACACGGCCGACCACAGCGCCGACGGCATGATCCCGAAGGAACTGCGCCAACGCCTCTATTTCCGGCAGTTCGGGCACGGTTGCCAGTTTAGCTATTCATCGTGCGTCGGCGCGGGATCCGTCGCGGAGCAGATAGACATCCATGATCCAGCCTTTTTCCGCGCGCAGTTCCGCGCGGCGGGCCACGATGCGGCTTTCGACTTCGCGCAGATCGCCTTCGATCAGGATTTCGTCGGGCATGCCGAGGTAGGCGCCCCACCAGATATGGATGTCGTCGCCACGGACCTCGGTGAACGAGCATTCGCCGTCCAGCATCACCACGGTCGACCCGGGTCCGAGCCCTTCTTCGCGCAGTCTGCGCCCTGTCGTGACGTGGACGGGCTCACCGATCCGGTGCAGCACCATGCGGTGGCGGGCGGCGAGCGCGGCGATGCTGGTGACGCCGGGGATCACCTCGTAGTCGAAGTCGGCGCGCCCGCGCGCCAGCACGTGCTCGACCATGCGCAGGGTGCTGTCGTAGAGCGCCGGATCTCCCCACACGAGGATCGCGCCGACGCCGTCCACCTGGTCGAACGCGGCTTCGAGGAGTTCGGAACGCCGTTCGTGCCAATCCACGACGACACCGGCGTAGTCGGCGGGAGTGCGCTCACGCGGCGGATCGGTGATCTCGATGATCCGATGCGGCGTGTCCACGTGTTCGGCCAGGATCGTGGTACGCACGTCGACCAGTTCCTGTTTCTCGGCGCCCTTGCCGATCACGAAGAAGGCCTCGGCCTTTCGCATGGCCTTGATCGCCTGCATCGTCACCTGGTCGGGGTCGCCGGCGCCGATGCCGATCACGTAGAGCTTGCGCATAGCCGAAGAGCTTGCCAGGTGCCGATCCGCAGAGCCGACCCCCGTAGAATCGCAAGACGTGGCCACCCCTGATACGCAGTACGAGGATCTGCTCCGGCACGTTCTGGAGCGAGGCACGCCCAAGGCCGATCGCACCGGCACCGGAACCCGCAGCATCTTCGGTCACCAGCTGCGCTACGACCTGGCTCAATCCTTCCCGCTGATCACCACCAAGCGGGTCCACATGAAGTCCATCGCCTACGAACTGCTGTGGTTCCTGCGCGGCGACTCCAATGTCTCCTGGCTGCGCGAGCACGGCGTGACCATCTGGGACGAATGGGCCGACGCCAAGGGTGAGCTCGGCCCCGTCTACGGCGTGCAGTGGCGCTCGTGGCCCACCCCCGACGGCACCCACATCGACCAGATCGCCCAGGTGCTGCACACCCTGCGCACCGACCCCGACTCGCGCCGGATGATCGTCTCGGCCTGGAACGTGGCCGACCTGGACAAGATGGCGCTGGCCCCCTGCCACGCCTTCTTCCAGTTCTATGTCGCCGACGGCAAACTGTCCTGCCAGCTGTACCAGCGCAGCGCCGACCTGTTCCTCGGTGTGCCGTTCAATATCGCCAGCTACGCCCTGCTCACCCTGATGGTCGCCCAGCAGACCGAGCTCGAGCCGGGCGAGTTCATCTGGACCGGCGGCGACGTGCACATCTACGACAACCACGTCGACCAGGTCCGCGAGCAGCTCAGCCGCGAGCCCTACCCGTTCCCGACGCTGCACCTGCGCCCGGCGACGAGCCTGTTCGACTACGCCTACGAGGACATCGAGCTGTCCGATTACAAACATCACCCCGGCATCAAGGCGCCGGTGGCGGTGTGAAGCAGATCGGCCTGATCTGGGCGCAGGCGAACGACCGGGTGATCGGTGTCGACAACACCATTCCGTGGCGGGTGCCCGAGGATATGGCGAATTTCCGCGACACCACCATGGGGCACCCGGTGATCATGGGCAGACGGACGTGGGATTCGCTGCCCGCGAGCTTTCGTCCGCTGTCCGGCCGGCGCAACATCGTGGTCACCCGCCAGTCCGAGTGGGCGGCCGACGGCGCCGAACGCGCCGCCTCCGTGCCCGACGCGCTGACGATGACCGGCGAGTCCGACACCTGGGTGGCGGGCGGCGGCGAGATCTACCGCGCCGCGCTGCCCTCGGCGACGACGCTGCTGGTCACCGAGGTCGACACCACCGTGGCAGGTGATGCCTTCGCCCCGGTCATCGGCCCGGAATGGCATGCGGACGACGCCCCGTGGCTGACCTCGAAAACCGGTCTGCGCTACCGCATTCGCCACTACACCCGCGGCTGACAACACACAGCTAACGGTCGCGGCAAAACGCCCGAACGCGTGGGCGCCGTCGGGCATACTCCTGGCAAGACCTGCCCGCGAGATGCCTGCGAAAGGCCCGATCCATGGACAAGAAATCGCTGACCGCGGTGGCCCGTCAACAGCTCAAGCTGGCGGCTACCTCGACGAGCGGCCGGAGTTCGCAAACCCTCATCGGTGGCCATACCCATGCGCTGCGCCAGACGGTCGTCGCACTCGCCGAGGGACAGAGCCTGGCCGAACACGACAATGCGGGTGATGCCACCATCCAGGTGCTCTCCGGCACGCTGGTGCTGATCGCGGGCACCGACGAGTGGAAGGGTTCGGCAGGCGATCTCATCGTGGTGCCGCGCGCCCGCCACAGTGTCAAAGCTGTGGACGACGTCACATTTTTGCTGACCGTCGCGAAATAGCAGGTCGATCGCCCGAAAACATCTGACACCTCGAGGCGTTGATCGGACCTGTCGGTGCGGAGCCGTACTGTGGACGCCATGGGTGAGCCACAGCCGATCCTCGATCCACTCACGCCGTCCGCGATCTTCCTTGTCGCCACCATCGATTCCGGTGGCGAATCCGCGGTCCGCGACCTCTTGGCAGACATCTCCGGATTGCGCCGTTCGATCGGTTTCCGGGTGCCCGGTGAAGGATTGACCTGCGTCACCTCGATCGGCTCGGCGGCCTGGGACCGGCTCTTCGTCGGCCCGAAACCCGCTGAGCTGCACGAGTTCCCGGGTTACAACGGCCCGATCCACTGCGCCCCGGCCACCCCTGGCGACCTGTTCTTCCACATCAGGGGCGAGACCCAGGGCCCGTGCTTCGAACTCGCCATGGTGATCGGCGCCCGCCTCAAAGGCGCGGCGACCATCGTCGACGAGACGGTCGGGTTCCGCTATTTCGAGCAGCGCGACCTGCTCGGCTTCGTCGACGGCACCGAGAACCCCGAAGGCCCGGGCGCGGCCTCGGCGGCGCTGATCGGCGACGAGGATCCCGAGTTCACCGGCGGTAGCTATGTCGTCGTGCAGAAGTACACCCACCCGCTCGACCAGTGGAACGCGCTGTCGATCGAGGAACAGGAGCGGGTGATCGGGCGGACCAAGCTCGCCGACTACGAACTGCCCGACGACGTGAAACCCGCCGACTCGCACGTCGCGGTGAACACGATCACCGACCCCGACGGCACCGAGCGCCAGATCGTGCGCGCCAACATGCCGTTCGGCACCATCGGCGCCGGCGAGTTCGGCACCTACTACGTGGCCTATGCCGCCACCCCGAGCGTCACCGAACGCATGCTCGAACGGATGTTCCTCGGTACCAGCGAGGCGGCTTACGACCGCATCCTCGACTTCTCCTTCGCTGTTACCGGCACGCTCTTCTTCACTCCCACCGTGGATTTCCTCGATGACCTGCCCGACGCACCCGACACGGCAGCCACCGAGGTCGAGCCGGCAACACTGTCCGAAATCGTCCCCGTCGAACGCGCGAACGCGGCGGCAGCCGCTCGCTCGGACGGCTCCCTCGCAATCGGCACGATGAAAAGGAGTAATTGAATGAACAACCTGCATCGCGAACTCGCGCCGATCACCGGCGAAGCCTGGTCGCAGATCGAGGAGGAGGCAACCCGCACGTTCAAGCGCAATATCGCGGGTCGCCGGGTGGTCGACGTGTCGGGACCGCACGGCTTCGACTTCTCGGCCCGCAACCTCGGCCGGGTCACCTCGATCGCCTCGCCCGACGACGGCGTGCAGGCTCATCAGCGCGTGATCCAACCGGTCATCGAGCTGCGGGTGCCGTTCACCCTGCAACGCTCCGAGCTCGACGACATCGAGCGCGGAGCGGGCGACGCCGACCTCGACAACCTCAAGGACGCCGCGCAGAAGATCGCCTTCGCCGAAGACCGTGCGATCTTCGAGAGCTACGCCGCCGCGGGCATCACCGGGATCCGCGAGGCCGCCTCGAACTCCCCCGTCGCCCTTCCGGGCAATGTCGTCGACATTCCCGATGCCATCTCGCACGCCCTCACCGGCCTGCGCCTGGCCGGCGTGCAGGGCCCGTATTCGGTGGTGCTCAGCGCCGAGCTGTACACCCAGGTCAGCGAGACCTCCGATCACGGTCACCCGATCCGGACCCACATCGAGCGGCTGATCGACGGCGAGATCATCTGGGCGCCGGCGATCTCCGGCGGTTTCGCGCTCACCACCCGCGGCGGCGACTTCGAGCTCGCGCTCGGCCAGGACCTGTCGATCGGCTACCTCAGCCACGACGCCGAGACGGTGCGGCTGTACTTCCAGGAGACCTTCACCTTCCTCGTCGAGACCTCCGAGGCAGCGGTGTCGCTCGGCTCGTGAGCCCACGGCGGTGCGCACCGCTAGGGTGAGCCACGAATCGTGATTCGCCGATCGGCGCGAGCATCGGGCCCGGCGAGCTGGAGAGGGAGGTCCGCATGTCGGTCGTGCGTGCCGGTGTGGTGTCCACCAGGCGGAGTCTGTTCTATTGCTTGATCGCGGTCCTGGTCACCACGGGCGTCGTCGGGTTGTTCCTGGCGATGTTCGGGGTGAACCGGGTGATCACCGGGCTGCTGGTCGGGGCGGTCGGCGGCTTCGCGGTGGGTGTCGCGCTGTTCGTCCGTGACGTCATCGAGTTGCACGAGCACGCGATCTACGCGCGGACCCCGTTCCGCTCGTCGACCGTGCCGTGGGACCGCGTTGTCGCGGGCCGCTTCACCCTCGACGAGCACGCCCGCTGGGCACTGGCACTCGACCTGAACGGCGAGTCGGCCGACGAACTGGTGCTGCTGTCCATCCCACCGGTGATCCGCCCCGTCACGGGCGCCTACGACATGCGCAAGCGCGAACAGGTGAGCGAGATCCGGGAAATGCTGCGCGCCAAGCGAATCCCGATCACCGTGCTGCCCGAGATCGCGGGCGCACTCAACCAGCACTGGCAGATCGCCCCGCCGACCGCCCGCTGAGACCCGCTACGCACTCGCCTCGGATTCGAACCTGCGCCGGTAGTCCGAGGGCGACACCCCGAGCCGCGTGACAAAGGCCCGGCGTAGTGCCTCGGCGCTGGCGAAACCCGCGCCGGAGGCGGCCCGGCTCACCGAACTGCCGGCTTCGAGCTCGGCCCGGGCGAGATCGAACCGCACATTCGCCGCGTACTCGGCCGGGCTGAGCCCGGTCTCCTCGGTGAACAGGCGGGTGAGGTGACGCACGCTCACATTGACGTATCGCGCGAGGTCGCCCACGCTGTGCCGCGCGGCGGGGTCCCTGGCGATCAGGTCGGTGACCACGCGCACCGGACCGGGCGGCAGGGCGACGGCGCGCATGGGCGTCGAGAACTGGGTCTGCCCGCCGGAACGCTGCAGATAGACCAGAAGCCCCTGAGCGACCTGGCGAGCGATGTCGGTGCCCAGATCGTCCGCCACCAACGCGAGCGCGAGGTCGATGCCCGCCGCGACGCCCGCCGAGGTCGCGATGTCGTTGTCCCGCACGAAGATCCGGTCCGCCTGCACGTCGATCCGGGGATACCGGCGGGCGAGCTCGGCGGCGAATTTCCAGTGTGTGGTCGCGCTTCGGCCGTCCAGCATCCCGAGTTCGGCCAGCACGAAGGCGCCACTGCAGATGGACACGACCCGACGGCTGCGCGCCGCGAGAACGCGGGCGGCCTCGACCAGATCGGGACGCACGAACTCGGCGGGGCGCACTTCGCTGCCGGGCACCACGAGCGTGTCGAGCAGGGGCGCATCCGCCACGGAAGTCGTCACAGCAACTCCCTGGCCCACCGAGCTGTGCACCGGTGCGCCAGTGGGCGAGATCAGCACGATCTCGTAGGCATCGGCGAACTGATTCGCCTCGACGAATACCTCTGCGGGACCGACGTAGTCGAGTGCCTTCACCCCGTCGAACAGGAGAAACCCGATACGCCGTGTACCACTGGAAGTAGTGTGATGTAGGCGATTCCGGGGTGTGGACATGCCGATAAATCTACTGTTTGGCCGGAATGGCGGGATCTTCGGCCGTTCCGGTGGGCGACAGCGCACCGGCGCTCGACAACTATGGGCAACCTACTCGTCCGCATCTCCGACAGGAGCACAGCACAATGCCCTACTTCACCACCACCGACGGCACCGAGATCTATTTCTCCGATTGGGGCACCGGACAACCTGTCGTCTTCAGCCACGGCTGGCCGCTGAGCTCCGACGCGTGGGCACTGGAGCGCAAGACCTTCGCCGACGCGGGCTACCGCGTCATCGCACACGACCGCCGCGGTCACGGCCGGTCCTCGCAGCCGTGGCAGGGCAACGACATGGACACCTACGCGCGCGATCTCGCTGAGCTGATCGAGTCACTCGACCTGCGCGATGTCATCGTGGTCGGGCACTCGACCGGAGGCGGCGAAGTCGTGCGTTACGCCGCCCAGCACGGTGTGGACCGGGTCGCCAAGGTCGTCACCATCGGCGCGGTACCGCCGATCATGGTCGCCACCGAGGCCTATCCCGATGGCTTGCCGATGGAGGTGTTCGACAATATCCGCGCCGGGGTGCTCAGCGACCGCTCCAGCTTCTATCAGGAGCTCGCCCCCTCGTTCTTCGGCTTCAACCGCGAGGGTGCCGTCGTCTCGAAGGGCGCGCAGGACGACTTCTGGCGCCAGGGCATGCTCGCCGGGATCCAGGCCGCCTACGAGTGTGTCGCCGCGTTCTCCGCGACCGACTTCACTGAGGATCTGAAGGCACTGCGGGTGCCGGTCTTCATCGCACACGGCGACGACGACCAGATCGTGCCGATCGCGAATGCCGCGCTGAAGTCGATCGAGCTCGTCGAGAAGGGAACGCTGAAGGTGTACGCGGGCGCACCGCACGGCGTCTTCGGCGCCTATCAGCAGGAGCTCATCCAGGACATCCTGGCGTTCATCCGCAGTTGAGGTATCGCGGCGCTCCTCGCCCACCGGGTACGGCCTCTCAGGCGGGAGCGATCTCGCCCAGCCGTGCGAGGAGCGCCGCGGCCGATGCCCGCACCGCACCCGTGTCGCCCGGGTAGCCGACGATGCGCAGAACGGCGTCCGGGATGACGCGCTCGGTGTCCACGCCCGCCGCCCCCTCGTCGTACCTGATCGCGATCACCGTCTCCACCAGACGGAACGGCAGGATCCGCGCGTCGCCGGATTCCCCCGCTGCCGTCGATGCCGCGGCGGCCAGACGCTCGTAGTGTCCGCGCAGTTCGTCACGTCGTCGCCGGAACGCGACGAAGCGTTCCGTGCGCAACTCCGGCAGCAGATACAGCGCGCCCAGATTCCACCGCGCCGTCCGCAATTGGCGCACGTCGAACAGGGCAAGAGCGTAGAGCTGGGTCGCCGCGCCGTCCGGTTCGGTCATCATCCGCTGCGCCAGTTCGACCGGTCCCGCCACTGTTTCGGCCAGTAGCGCGTCGAGGATGTCGTCCTTGGCGGCGAAGTGGTGATACAGCGATGCCTGCCGGATGCCGACCGCGTCGGCGACTGCCCGCGTCGAGGTGTTGGCGTACCCCTTGGTGGTGAAGAGCTCCGCCGCCGCGTCGAGGATCTCCGCGCGCGGCGTAGTTCCCTGCCTGCGCCGCTGTTCCAGCCGGGGACGCCCGGGACCGAGATTCGCCACACCGAAGATTCTGTCATCGGGCCACGACCTGCACCGCAGCGGGCAGCTCACCAGCGAGAATGCCCGGCCGTCGAATTTCTGTCATTTGACAGAAACTCACGCAACGCAGAAGTTACCGCGGGGCGTCCAGTCGATACACGCACGACACCGTTCGAGCGATCGCGCGCGCAAAACTATCGACTGATAGATATTGGCCGAACCGCTGAAGGACACCGACATGGCCACGACATTCGAATCCCCCGCCGCCCCACCCGAACTCGGCCGCGACAGCGCCGATCTGGCAGCCTTCGGCTACACGCCGGTCCTGCACCGCAAACTGGGGCGTTACGCGTCCTTCGCGGCAGGTTTCTCGTTCGTCTCCATCCTCACCACGATCTTCCAGTTCTTCGGCTTCGGCTATTCGTTCGGCGGCGCCGCCTTCTTCTGGACGTGGCCGCTGGTGTTCGCGGGCCAGTTCCTGGTCGCGCTGAACTTCGCCGAGCTCGCCGCCCGCTACCCGATCTCCGGCTGTATCTATCAGTGGTCACGTCGGCTGGCCGGCGGGCTGATCGGCTGGTTCGCCGGCTGGATGATGGTGATCGCGCAGGTCGTGACCGCCGCCGCGGCCGCCATCGCACTCCAGGTGGTGCTGCCCTCGATCTGGAGCGGATTCCAGCTCATCGGCACCGACACCGCGCTGACCTCCCGCGACGGCGCGATGAACGCGGTGCTGCTCGGCAGCGTGTTGCTCGTCGTCACCACCACCATCAACGTGATCGGCATCGACCTGATGTCGAAGATCAATTCGATCGGTGTCACCGTCGAGATCGTCGGCGTGCTGGCGATCATCGCGCTGTTCTTCGCCAACACCGAGCGCGGCCCCGATGTGGTGTTCCAGACCGACCAGGCCTCCCCCGGCCCGTACTGGGCGGCGTTCCTGGTCTCGGGCCTGATGGCCGCGTACGTGATGGTCGGATTCGATTCCGCCGGTGAGCTTTCCGAGGAGACCAAGAACCCGCGCAAGGTCGCTCCCCGCACCATCCTGCTCGCGCTGGCGGTCTCGGCACTGGGCGGTGGCCTCATGCTGCTCGGCGCGCTGATGGCGGCTCCGAGCCTGTCCGACGGCGAATTGTCCACCGGTGGGCTGGCTTACGTCATCACCTCGAAGCTGAACAGCCCCGCCGGTTCGGTGCTGCTCGGCTGTGTCGCGGTCGCCGTGATCGTGTGCACCCTCGCCATCCAGACCGCGGGCTCGCGCCTGATGTTCTCGATGGCCCGCGACGGCAAACTGCCCTTCGCGAAGGCCCTGTCCACCGTGCACCCCCGCTTCGGCACCCCCGTGTGGCCCGCCGTCGCGATCGGCGCCCTCGGCATCGGCCTGCTGGTCCTGAACCTCGGCAACCCCGCCATCTTCGCCACCCTCGCCAGCGTCTGCATCGTCAGCCTGTACCTGGCCTACCTCCTGGTCACCGTGCCACTGCTGCTGCGCCGCATCCAGGGCCTGCCCGCCCCCGACGACAAGACCCTGTTCCACCTGGGCCGCCTTGGCATCCCCATCAACGCCCTCGCCGTCGTCTGGGGCATCGCCATGGTCATCAACCTGGCCTGGCCCCGCCCCGAGGTCTACACCCCCGCCGGCGGCAGCTGGTGGCAACTCTGGGCAGGCCCCCTGTCGGTAGCCGTAATCCTCACCACCGGCGCCATCGTCTACCGCTCGGTAGTAGCAGCCAAAACCCCCACTCCCCGCATCGAAACCGCCCCCGCCACAACCTGATCCGCCACACCCAGCCCGTCCCCGTCTTCAACAACCCACCCAACCCAGCCACCGCACTCCCGACCCCTAGGGAGGGACGGCCACGAAGTGGCCGGTCCGCGGCCGGGCCGCCGGTCAGGCGCCGGGGCGTAGGCGACGAAGGAGCAAGCA
>NZ_JBSGWE010000011.1:0-203288 GCF_053608825.1 Nocardia sp. NPDC055002 | reverse complement strand
CCGGTCAGGCACCGGTGCTTGCTCCTTCGTCGCCTACGCACCGGCGCCTGACCGGCGGCCCGGCCGCGGACCGGCCACTTCGTGGCCGCCGCTCCCTAGGGGTCGCGGGTGCGGGGATGGGAGTGCGGTCATGGCGGATTCGAGGTTTGACGGTGTGGCTGGTGGTGCGGGCGGCCGACGCGAGGTGTGTGGGTGTGGTTGGTGGCGAGGGTGGTTGGCCCAAGGTGTGTGGGTGTGGTTGGTGGCGCGGGTGGTTGGCCCAAGGTGTGAGGGTGTGGCTGGTGGCTGGCCCTGGGCGTCGGGGCTGGTTGGCCTGGGGTTTGTGGGTGGGCGGGAAGTCCTGGGTACTCCGAGGAGGGGCTCGCTGACGTACCGGTGACGGTGATCTACCGCGGTGGGACTACTCCTGGCTGATCGGTCTCGGGGGGCGGCGCCTTGGGGGTGGCGGGCTGTGACGGTGACACGTCGGATCCGGGAACCGGGCCGGTGACGCCGGGCTGGCCGCCTGGGTCGGACATGTCCGGCATGCCTGGCAGCGGAAGTGGTTGTGGCGCTTGGCGACCGGGTGGTGCCGGTGAGGCCGGTTGTTCCGAGGTCGGTGCGGGGGCTTCGGTCGGCCGCGGGGTTTCCACGGTTGGGGGCTTCGGTGCCGGTGGATTCGAATCCTGCTGTGTCGGTAGCTGATTCGGCTGGGTGGGCAGGGGAGCGGGTGCCTCGCTGGGCGCACTCGTCGGCGGAACGGTCGGGCCTTGGCTCTGTGGAGCGGGTTGTTCGGTCGATGGCGCTGGCGCTTCGGTGGTGGGTGCAGGCGGCTCGGTCGTGGGAGCGGGCGCTCCGGTAGACGGTGCGGGTGCCTCGTTGGGGGAACTCGTCGGCGGAATTGTCGGGCCCTGAGTTTGCGGAGCCGGCTGTTCGGTTGGCGGCGCCGGCGCTTCTGAAGTGGGTGCGGCTTCGGTAGACGGCGTTGGTGCCTCGGTTGGCGGTGCGGGCGCTTCAGAAGTGGGCGTAGGTGTTTCGGCAGGCAGCGCTGGGGGCTCGGTCGTGGGAGCGGGCGCTTCGGCGGTGGGCGGCGCGGGTGCTTCGGTAGACGGCGCTGGCGGCTCGGTGGTGGGTGCGGGCGCCTCGGTCGAAGGCGCCGGCGCTTCGGAACTGGGGGCGGGGGTTTCAGGCGACGGAGGCTGTGGAGTGGGGCTCTGGCCTTGGGGCGCAGGGTTTTCCGATGGTTCGGCGTCTTCGCCTGGTGTCACAGTGGCGCCGGGTGCCGGTGCAGCACCGGGTTCCGCGCCAGATTCCGATTCCTGGGGCGATTCCGGTGAATTGCCTTGTGGCGCGGAGGGGCTCGTGCCGGGGCTGGGGGTCGACCCGTTGCCCGGCGAGGGTGAACCGCCTCGGCCCGAAGGCGATTCGGCCTCCCCTGGTGCGATGGGCAGTGCTGGGACGCCCGTTCCGGCAAGCGAATACGCCGGCTTGTAGATCATGTTCATCGCCAGGACAGCTTCTTGGCGTAGCGCCTCGGCCGCCATCTGCGCGTCGATCACCTGCGCGCTCTCCAGCAGGCGGGCGATCGCCCCGATCGGGCCTGAACCGCCCGGCGCCACGACGGCCAGCTTCACGGCTTCGGCGGCCGCGGCGACACCGCCGAGGCGGGCGCCGACTTCGGCCATCACGGCGGCCAGTTCGTCGATGGAGGCGGCGAAGCTGCGGGTGCTCGCGGCGGCGGCATCGGCGGCGGCGCCGGACCAGCCGGTGTCGTTGATCACCCGGTCGGCGCCGGATTTGGTCAGCGGCATCGAGGTGGTGAGGGTGGTGGCGGTCTCCAACCAGGTCATCGATGCGCCGAGGATGGCACCGGCGTCGATCTGCTGGGCGCGCGTGTAGATCTGTTCGTGCGGCATGGATTCGAAATGTTCCATCGCACTGATGTAGGTGGGGTCGGTGCTCATCCGCGCACCCTCGTATCGACGGCGCGCAGGGCGGCGGCCGCGGCGGCATCGGCTTCCTCGTAGAGGCCCGCGCTGAGCAGGAACGCCTCTTTCATCCGGTAGGCCGCCTCGATGTAGCGATCGAGCAGTTCGGCGGCGTCGCGTGCCTTGTGCGCGAAGCCCGCCTGCAACTGCTGGGCGGAGACGAAGCCGCCGAATCCCTCTGCCTCGGCAGCGTTCTCGAGCCCCTGTCGCAGCTGGGCGAGATGCTCGGCCTGCTGTTCGTAGAGGTCGGCGCACCGGCGCGCGGCATCGGGGTCGAATGTCAGTGTCCCCGCCACGGCGGCGCTGCGGAACCGGGAGATCTCGGCTCTGCTGCTCTCGATCGTCATCGCGTCTCCCCTCCAGATGATGCGGTGGAGTCCAGGTTAGCCGGACCTTCTGCTGTGCGAACTGTGCGCCGGCACCAATCTGCGCTGCAATTGCGCGGCCAGTTGCCCAGTGGATGCGGGCACCACGTGCACGGTTTCGCCCGCTCGCAGCAGGTAGCGGCCGTCGTTGGCCACGTCGATCCAGCTGTAGTGCACCGGTGGATTCGGCACCGAACGGTCGAGCCCGGTTTCGATGCGGATGTGGCCCTCGGCGGTGTGCGGTCTGCGCAATAATCGCTGGATGCGCGGCACGGCGGGATGGGTCGCGAGCACGGTTTCCTCGTCGCGTACCGCATCGGTCGCGGCCTCGCGCGCAGGTTCGCGTCCGGGTGGGGTATCGGGCAGGCAGGCGGTGACGCGTGCGCCGATTCCCGCGGTGTGCCCGATCGAAACACGTACGCTGCCACCGTAATCGGGCCGGGTACTGGGTTCCTGCACTACCAGGACCGCGTGGTCGTAGACCGCGCAGGCCAGTAGCCGGATTTCGCTGCCGGGAGTATGGGCGCCGCCGACCAGCACGATCCTGGCGTGCGGTTCGGCGATGATCCGCAGACAGGCGGCGAGGTCGGGGTCGCCCCCGCGTAGTCGATCGTCGAGTCCCGCGCGCAATCGGGCCGCGTCGTTCTCGGTGCGCGGCGACTCGAGCACGCGCAGCGGAAACGGCATGCGATCCTGACCCGATTCCCGCCAGACGTGCGCGAATTCGTCAGCGGTGAAGGTCCATCCCATTGCCGATCCCATCCTTACCGAACCAGGACGAGGACAGCCTAACCCGCGCTGTCCGATTCCGGCGTGCCGATCGAGCCTCATACCTCCGAACGGAATCTTTTCCCGCTCCGCGTCCTCGGATGAATATTTCGGTGGACGTCGAGGTCGGCAGAACCCTTCTACGATCGCGGCATGGGCGGTCGGACCTCTCAGTAACCGCGCGCGGTGTCGATGATCGCGTCCAGCGGCTCGCCCGCGACGAACCGCGCCACATTCGCGCCGACATGATCGGCGAACGCCGCCAACCGCAACTGCGGTGGGTTCGAATCGTGCGGGGTGATGATCGCGTTCGGCAGTGTCCACAGCGGGTGCCCGTCGGGCAGCGGTTCCGGGTCGGTGACGTCGAGTCCGGCGCCTCCGATCACCCCACCGGTCAGCGCGTCCACCAGCGCATCGGTGTCGATCAGGCTGCCACGAGCCACATTGATCACCCACGACGACGGCTTGAGCCTGGACAGTTCGTCGGCGCCGATGAGGTGGCGGGTCTGTGCCGTCGCCGGTGCCGCGACCACCACATGATCGGTGTGCGACCACACCCGTGCGAGCTGATCGGTCGGCACCGTCTCGACATCGGCGGGAATGCCGGGCCCGGTCACCGGACGTCCCGACCGGTTCACCGCGATCACATGGGCGCCCAGCGGCGCCAGCATCGGGATCAGCGCGCGACCGATCCCGCCGGCGCCGACGATCGTCACGGTCTTGCCGCGCAACGATCCGACGTGCGGGAAGAACTCTCGCTGCTGCCACGACGTCGCCCGCAACTGTTCGGGCAGGTACCGCACACCGGCCAGCAACAGCATCAGCGCGTGTTCGGCGACACTGTGCGAGAACGCCCCTGCCGCGGAGGTGAACACCACCTCTGGATGCGCGGTGAACACGCCCGCGTCGAAGAAGTCCTCGATCCCCGCGGCGGGCAACTGCGCCCAGCGCACCGACGACGGCAGGGTCGCCGGAAAATCGCTGGGTTTGCCGGTCCAGATCAGTGCGTCGGCCTCCGCCAGCTCACCCACCCGAGCGCCCGCTCCGACGACCGCTTTCTCGAGCAAGCGCGGCGCCGGCTGATCCGGGGCGATCGCGATCGTGGTCGCGGATTCCTGCACAGAGACCTCCTGGGTCGATCGGCTGCCGGTGCCGCACTGCGGCTCGAGCGCTGTCCTGGGCACCGCACGCGGTACCGGACTCTGATTCTTCCTCGTCGCTGTCGACGGCGCCCCCGCACCCTCCCGGTCTCGCGAAGTGGTCCGGGACTGTTCACTATTCGTCGAGGTCGACGAGTTCCTCGACGCCGTGCCGGTCGGCCAGTTCCAGCAGGGGCGCGATATCGAAGACGGCGTTGTCCATGTCGGCCTGGAGGTCGCCGAGTTCGGCATAGCGGGCAGGCACGGTCTGGATGGTGAAGTCGCGGGGCACGATGTCGTCGATCTCGGTCCAGCGAACCGGGGTCGACACGGTGGCCTCCGGCACGCCGCGCACGGAGTAGGCGGCGGCGATGGTGTGGTCGCGCGCGTTCTGGTTGTAGTCGACGAACAGCTGCGCGGGATCGCGGTCCTTGCGCCACCAGGCCGTGGTGACATCCTCGGGCGCACGCCGTTCGATCTCCTGCGCGAACGCGAGCGCGGCCCGGCGAACCTCCTGAAACCCGTACTCCGGCGCGATCCGCACGTACACGTGCAGTCCGGACCCACCGGAGGTCTTCGGCCAGCCGACCGCGCCGAGCTCGTCGAGCACCTCGTGCACCACCCCGGCCACCCGCTGCACCCGCGACCACGGGCAGTCGGGCATCGGATCGAGGTCGATGCGCCATTCGTCGGGCGACTCGGTATCGGAGGCCCGCGAATTCCAGGGATGGAACTCCACGGTGGACATCTGCACCGCCCAGATCACATCGGCGAGCTCGTGCACGCAGAGCTCGTCGGCATGCCTGCCGTAGCGCGGAAAATACACGCGCACGGTCGGGAGCCAGTCCGGCGCGCCCGCGGGCACCCGCTTCTGGTGCACCTTTCCGCCCGGCAGTCCCTTGGGGAATCGGTGCAGCATGCAGGGCCGATCCCGCAGGGCGTTGACGATCCCGTCCCCGACGCTCAGGTAGTACTGCGCGAGGTCGAGCTTGGTCACGCCGAGCTCGGGGAAATACACCCGGTCGGGATTGCTGACCCGCACCGTGTGCTCACCCACCGGTAGTTCGACCGCAGGCGCCGCAGACTTGGCCACCCGCCCAACGATAGACGAGCAGGCCCGCCCCCACTGGGGAGCGAGCCTGCGTCGGTGTGGCCGTTACCAGCGGCTGTGCTCTGTCGGTGGGGTGTAGTAGCTCTCGGCGTAGGAGTGCTCTGCCCAGCGGGACTTCGCGTCCGCGTCGCTGTCGCCACCGTGGCCGGGCCACCACGCGCGCCGCCCGAGCAGCGCGGTCACCGCGGGAGTGAAGAACAGCGCCATCACGAACGCGGCGATCGCGATGCCCACCGAGATGGCGAAGCCCATCTGCGACAGAGTGCTGTTGCCCGCCAGCATCATCGAGGCGAAGGTGCCCGCCAGGATCAGTCCGGCCGCCGCGACGGTCGGCCCGGTGTGCCGCACGGCCAGCGCCGCCGCTTCGCGTGGCGTGTGCCCCTCGCGGGCTTCCTCTCGCAACCGGGCGACCATCAGGATGTTGTAGTCGGTGCCCAGCGCGACGACGAACAGGTACATGATCACCGGCAGCGTGAAGATCAGGCCGTTCTCGCCCTGGATCTGCTGGAACACCAGCACCGTCGCGCCCAAGGTCGCGGCGAAGCCGAGGAACACCGAGGCCATCAGGTACCACGGTGCGACGAGACTGCGCAGCAGCAGCGCCAGCACGAGCATGATCAGGATCGCGGCCACCGGGAAAACGATCGCGTAGTCGTGGTTCATCGCGTCCTTGAAGTCCACGAACACCGCGGTCATGCCGCCGACTGCCGCCGTGGCCCCCGCGGGCGCCGCTTGGCGGGCGACCGTACGCAGCGGACCGGCCACCGTGTCGAGCGCGGCATCGGATTCCGGTGCGTTGGCGAGCGTCACCTGGAAGTTCGCGATCGTGCGGTCCGGTGACAATTGCGCCTGCCCGACCTGTCCGACGCCCTCGACCTGGGTCAACGCCGTTCGGTAGGCCGTGAGTTGGTCCTCGCCCAGCGGTCCGCCGGGCGAGTGCAGCAGCACGTCGGAGGGCTGGGTGGCGCCCGCGGGCATCCCCTTGAGCAGCTCGGTGGTGAAGACCACCGACTCGGAGGCGTCGGAGGTGGAACCCGAGCTCAGATCGAAGGTCGGGTTGAAGCCGACCGCGAACACCCCGAGCGCCACCAGCACTGCGCCGGAGGCGACGGCGAACACGCCGGGCCGCCTGCCCATCGCCGCGCCGATCGCGCCGAACCGTGCGCCTCTCGGCTCGACCTGCCACGCCTTCGACGGCCAGAACACCTTGGTGCCCAGCAGGGAGACGATCGCGGGTACCAGCGTGAGACCGGCCAGCAGCGCCACCGCGACGGCGATCGCCAGCGCGGGGCCCATCGCCCGGAACATGCCGAGGCTCGACAGGGTCAGCGCCATGAACGCGATGATCACGGCGGCTGCCGCCGAGGTGATGGCCTCACCGACGCGGGCCACAGCGTTGATCATCGCGGTCTTGGGATCGTCGCCCGCTCGCAGCCGTTCCCGGTAGCGGAACATCAGGAACAGGATGTAGTCGGTGCCGACGCCGAACAGTACGACCAGCAGGATGGCGCTGATCGAGGTGTCGATGTCGAGGTCGAATGCCTTGGCCGCCATGGCGATCAGGCCGCTGACGGTGCTCGAGATCGCGCCGATGGTGAGCACCGGCAGCAGGGCGATGACCGGGCTGCGGAAGATGATCAGCAGCAGCACCAGGATCAGCACGATCGTGGCGATGCCGATGATCGCCATGCCCTTTTCGCCCTCCTCGGTCTGATCAAGGGTCTGTGCCGCCGTGCCGGTGATGCCTGCCTTCAACCCGGTGTCACGCACCTGTTCTTTCAGCTGTTCGCGCAGGCTCTTCACCGCCTCGCCCTGCGTCTTGTCGGCGGCGTCGGTGAGCTTGGTCATCTGCACCGCGACGACCTGAACCAGGCGATTCTCCGACGGTGGTGTCACCTGAATGCCGTTGACCCCCTTGATATTGCGTGCGGTGAGCGCTGCCGCTGCCGCGTTGACCGTAGTCGTGTCATCGTCGGTCAGCGCCGCGCCGTCCGCGCGGACCAACACGATGAGCGCGGCGGGGGCGGAATGCTGCGGAAATGCTTGCTCCTGCAACTTCATCGCCTGGATCGACTCGTAATGCGAAGGCAGGAACTCGGATTGGTCGGTCGTCGCGGTGAGCGTCGGCGCCGTCGACAACACGGCGACGATCGCGAGCACCCACAGCCCGATCACTTTCCAGGGATGGTGGACGACGACGCGTCCCAGTCTGGCGAACATGTTGGTAGGTCCTTTCCCGGCCCGGCCGGTCAGATGTCGAGGTCGTGGTTGCGCGGGTGCTGGACGCGGTCGACGATCATCAGGTGCACCTTCGGGGAGACCAGTGGGCGCAGCGCGTCGAGCGAATCGACCACCTCGGTGGTGTAGTCGCCCCAGCTCTGCTCGCCCTTGCCGAGGATCGAGCGCCAGTTCTTCCAGTCCACGGTCCAGTCGCCGAGCTCGTTGTAGTCCGACCACGCGGAGGTCTGCTTGTGCACCAGGAAGTTGCCCTTGCGGGTCAGGTAGACGCGGACCGTTTCGATGGCCTTGTGGGTTACCCGGCGTGACTGGCCGACCTGTCGGCCGGTGAAGCGCTGGGTGCGGCCGCCACCTGGACCGACCTTGACGAGGACCGGGGCGAAGCCGTCGTTGTCGGTGTTCGGCTCGGTGGTGTCTACGGCGGTGTCGTACGCGGGTTCGATGGTCATCGATTGCTCCGATTCGATAAGGCAGTGCGCATGTGGGCATGGGTATACGAGCGGCGTGCCCTGTGGTCCGGGCCGTCGTTGTGGGTCTGTGTTCAGTTGTGCGGTAGCAGTACTCGTTCCGTCCGACTCACTATAAGTAGATGTATACGTATAGAGCAAGAGGCAAAAAAAGTCCGCACGGATCGACTCCGTGCGGACCGCTGCGTGCGGGGCGGAACTACAGCTCGTAGACGCCGAACGCCCGATTCTGGATGCACATCGGCATCACGTGAACCCGGTCGGTCCATTCGAATCTCGCTGCCGCCTCGACGGTTTCACGTTCGGCGACGCACACGCTCGCGGTGCCCGGCATCGTCAACGGATTGAGCACCGCCAAGGGGATGCCGGCGTGGACGCCGCTGTAGAGGCCGCCGCTGAAGCACAGCGGAGTGATGGCGATGCCGCGGATCGCGCTCTCGCGGTCGGCGGCGGCCTGGGCGCCGGGGACGCCGGCGCAGTCGAGCGGGTTCTCGTTCGAAGCCTGGGCGGGAACGGTCAAGAGGGTGAATCCGGCCGCACAGCCCGCGGCAACGGCCATCAGGGTTCGAGCAAATGTGGTCCTGGTCATAGGCGCATTCAAGCACTGGTGGTGAGGGGTGCCCACAATCTGGGCGGCGTGTTGGGCGGTGTTTTCGGCGCGCCGGGCGCGCGTGTTCGCGGCCCCGAGCGGCGACCCGGCCGCCCATCCTCGGGTCGGGTCGCTCGGGCCGGGTCAGGTCGGGGTGGCCAGGGCGAAGGGGAGGACCGCGTCGGCGCCGCTGGTGCGCAGGGCGTGGGCGGCGACGGTCATGGTCCAGCCGGTGTCGGTGAGGGTGTCGACGAGCAGGATCGGTCCGTCGACCCCGGAGAGGTCGGGGATCTCCCAGGAGTCGAACAGCCCGGCGACCCGATGGGCGGAGTTCGCCGCCGAGACCGGGGGACGGTCGGGTCTGGTGCGGAGGGTGCCGAGGTTGTCGAGTCGGCCGATCTGGGCCAGGCGTTCGGCGAGACTGGTGGTGAGCTGGGGGTATCGGGGGGATTCGAGAGCCAGCACCGAGGTGGGACGGGTGGTCCAGGTCCAGTCGCGCAGTACCGCGACGCAGGCGTCGAAGACCGCGTCGGGGACCGGTGCGTCGGGGGCGTCGAGCAGGGCGCGCAGCCGCATACCCCAGCCCAGGTCGGTGAGTCGGCCGAGGACACGGCCGGTCTCGGAACCGCTGGAGATCTTGCCCGACAACGGGATTCCCAATTTCGCCATGCCGCTGGGCCACTGTTTGCGCGGGGCGAGGTCGAGGCCGGGGCGGTCGAGCCGGGCTCGGGTCGCGGCGATCGCGGCGTCGTCGACGGTGGTGTCGGCGCGGGTGCCGGTGCAGTTGTCGCAGCGGCCGCAATCCAGATCCGCTGTCGCGAGCCCGCCAAGGCCGGGGTCGTCGAGCTGGCGGCGCAGGAAGGTCATCCGGCACGACGCCGTCGACTGATAATCGATCATCGCCTGTTGTTCGGCGTCGCGTGCCGCGGCCAGGCCCTCGTAGCGCTCGGTGTCGTAGGTCCAGTCCTGGGCGGTCGAGAGCCAGCCGCCGCGCACCCGGCGCACGGCACCGTCGACGTCGAGCACCTTCAGCACCATCTCGAGACGCGATCGGTTCAGCTCGACGAGCGGTTCGAGCGCCACCGTCGACATCGCCCGGTCGGTGTCCAGCGCGGCGAGCACCGAGCGCACGATGTGTTCACGCGGGAAGGCGACGGAGGCGAAGTAGCTCCAGATCCGCGCGTCCTCGGGGCCGGGCAGCAGAACGACCTCGGCTCGTTCGGTACCGCGCCCCGCACGACCGACCTGCTGGTAGTAGGCGATCGGCGAGGACGGCGCACCGACGTGCACGACGAATCCGAGATCCGGTTTGTCGAAACCCATGCCCAGCGCCGACGTCGCGATCAACGCCTTCACCTCGTTGTTCAGCAGCGCGGCCTCGAGCACCTCGCGTTCGGCCGGGTCGGTCTGGCCGGTATAGGCGGCGACGGTGTGGCCGTGTGAATTCAGCAGGTCGGCCAGATCGTTGGCCGCCGCGACCGTGAGGCAGTAGATGATGCCCGAGCCCGGCATCCGATGTAGCTGTTCGCCCAGCCACGCCGTGCGCTGCACCGCGTCGTCGAACCGCACCACCGACAGGTGCAGTGATTCACGATCCAAAGTGCCGCGCAGCACCAAGGTATCGGTGCCGATCTGTCCGGCCACGTCGGTGACCACCCGGTCGTTGGCGGTCGCGGTGGTCGCCAGGACCGGCACCTCCGACCCGAGGTCGGCGATCAGCGTGCGGATGCGGCGATAGTCGGGCCGGAAATCGTGGCCCCAGTCCGACACACAGTGCGCTTCGTCGATGACGACGAGCCCGGCGTCGGCAGCAAGGCGCGGCAGCACCTGATCGCGAAAGTCGGGGTTGTTCAACCGTTCCGGGCTCACCAGCAGCACGTCGACCGCACCGTCGGCCACCTGCTGATGGATCTCGTCCCACTCGGTGACGTTGCCCGAGTTGATCGTGGCCGCCACTACCCCGGCCCGCTCGGCGGCCGCCACCTGGTTGCGCATCAACGCCAGCAACGGCGACACGATCACCGTCGGCCCACGCCCCGCCCCGCGCAGCAACTTGGCCGCGATGAAGTACACCGCCGACTTACCCCACCCGGTCCGCTGCACGACCAGCGCCCGCCTGCGCTGCACCACCAGCGCTTCGATCGCGATCCACTGATCCTCCCGCAACCGCGCATCGGGTCCGGCGAGCTCGCGAAGCAGCTGTTCGGCTCGTTCGCGCAGGTCAGGAGCCGTCAGGTCGAGCACATCGTTGCCTGCGGGTGAGGTCATGCGCCTATCCTGCCGTACACCTCCGACAGGTTCGATGGGCAACACAGACGATGGGGCGCGGCAGGGTCGTGTCGCGCTATCGCTCCTACTGGTCAGCGCGCCGGCCGGGTTCGCATCAACGCATGGCTACGCCTTCGTCGTCGGGCTGCTGCTAGTCGGCGCGGATGTGGCGGGCACCCTCTGCCGACGATGAATCAACACACGACCGTGTCCCGATCGACCCGGAATCAACGCGAGTTTCATTCCACGCCAAGGAACATCGTTGGCATGGCAGGATTGCCGCATCTGATCCGAGGGGCGTTGGGGAACGAACGGGGGATTTTGTATGGCAAGCCGTACCGGTGTCGTTGAAGTAGTACTCAACCCGGAAATACCCGCAGTCGCGTATGCGATCGGCCTGCTCCAAACCGATGGATCGCACGAGGGAGATCTGAATGGGAAGGGGCGCATCTCGCTCGAGCTTGCTGTCCGAGATGAGAGCGTTCTGACGTATCTAGCGGCAGCGCTTCCGTGCTATTCATCGATTGGTCATCGAACCAGGGCAACGAATTTCGCGGCTCACTCGGAAACCATCCAAGAGTCCACGCAGGTAGTCGGCCTCCGAATATGGTGTCAGCGGCGGGCGAATCTCCGTAGCCTTGCGACCGACTGCAACCCCGAGCTCCGCGAACGCTCGCCTTGTGGCACGGTCATAAAACCGCAGCGTGGCGCGGCGGGATGGCGTTGCCAACGTGATGGTCCTCAATCACGCTGCCGCGCGGCTCGCGGCATGGACGTGGTACTCGCCTGATGCCATAGGAGTCGAGCGTAAGCGCATCGCCGCAGCTCGCGTTGCTTGTTGGTCCCCGCCGCCGGAGAGAGCTGGGCGTTACGGCGCCCTGCGGAAACGGTGGACAGCAGCTGACGACAGCGTCGTATTGGAGTATGGGTCGGCGGAAGCGGCCGAACTGCTGGGCCGCACGGTTTCCAGTGTTTCGGCGCGGCGCTGGCGATTGCGGAATGGTGCAGCTTGATCGCGGTGGATTGTTCGGTCACTGGGCGTGCAGCGCTGCCGCGATCTCTTCGCGGTTGGGGATCGCCGAGCTCGCTCCGAGTCGGGTCGTCGCCAGAGCTCCGGCGGTATTGGCCCAGCTCAGCGCGGTAGGCACGCCCCGATCCCAGGTTGCGACCAGCGCGCCGGTGAACGCGTCGCCCGCGCCTGTCGTGTCGAGAACCTCGACGGTGCGACCGCCTACGGATCGCTCGTTTCCGTCGGTGTCGCGATAAACCGCGCCGTCCCCACCGAGCGTGCGCACGAGATGCGCGACGTGCGTCAGCTTGTCCGAATACTGCTCGGACTCCAGGGAATTCACGATCGCGACGTCGACGGCCGCCCATAGTTCCTCGGGTAGCGGCTGAAACGGGGACGGATTGAGCGCGACGACGGTGCCCGACGCGCGGGCGTGCTGTGCTGCGGCGAGCACCGTGTGGATCGGAATCTCCAACTGGCACAACAGGATGTCGGCTTGCGCGATCGCGGCGAGTTCGGCTGCCGTCAGATCGGTCACCCGCCCGTTGGCCCCCGCCACCACGATGATGCTGTTCTCGCCTGCCTCGTCGACAACGATCGAGGCGATCCCGCTGGCGCCATCGACCCTGCGTAGCAAAGTGATGTCGACGCCTGCCTCCGACAGTGTGGCAGCCAGGTCCGTCCCGAACGCGTCGTCGCCGATCGCCCCGAGAAATCGCACCCGCGCCCCGGATCGTGCGGCCGCGATCGCCTGGTTCGCCCCCTTACCGCCGGGCACGGTCGCGAAGTCGCTCCCGAGCACCGTCTCACCCGGCGCGGGCCTGCGCGGGACCGTCGTGACCAGGTCCATGTTGACGCTGCCGAGCACGACGACGGTCGGCGAACCGGTGCGATCCATGACGCCGAATCTAGCGGCGACGGCGCTGCTGTGGACAACTTTGTCGACGGCGTCGCCAACCTGTGCACAACTCGGTCCCGGTGCCGGTCGGAGGGCTATTCCGGGTCCCGGGTGGCGTCGAGCGCGCGAGGCGGCCTGCGTAGGCTGATATCCATGACGGTAGAAGTGACCCCCGAGCTGGACATCCGCGCAGCGGTGCACGACGCCGCCCGCAGGGCTCGCGTCGCGTCCCGTGTGCTGGCTCAGCTGACCACGGCGCAGAAGAACGACGCCCTGCACGCGGCGGCCGACGCCCTGCTCGCCGCCGCCGATCGCGTACTCGCGGCCAACGCCGAGGACATCGCGACCGCGCAGGCCGCCGGTACCGAGGAGAATCTGCTCGACCGGCTGCGGCTCACCAAGGCCCGCATCGACGGCATCGCCTCGGGTCTGCGGCAGGTCGCCACCCTGCCCGACCCGGTGGGTGTCATCGTGCGCGGTTCCACGCTGCCCAACGGCCTCGAGATCCGCCAGACCCGCGTCCCGCTCGGTGTGGTCGGCATGGTCTACGAGGCGCGGCCCAATGTCACCGTCGACGCGTTCGGTCTCGCTCTCAAATCGGGCAACGCGGCGCTGCTGCGCGGGTCGTCCTCGGCGGCGAACTCCAACGCCGCACTGGTCGAGGTCTTGCGCGAAGCCCTTGTCGCCCAGGACGTTCCGGCCGACGCCGTGCAACTGCTGCCCAGCAACGACCGCTCCAGCGTCACTCACCTGATCCAGGCGCGCGGTCTCGTCGACGTGGTGATCCCGCGCGGCGGTGCGGGCCTGATCAACGCCGTCGTCCGCGACGCGCAGGTGCCCACGATCGAGACCGGCACCGGCAATTGCCACGTCTACGTGCACTCGGCCGCCGATCTGGACATGGCCGAGGCCATCGTGCTCAATGCCAAGACCCGCCGACCCAGCGTCTGCAACGCCGCCGAGACCGTACTCATCGACGCCGCCGTCGCCGAGACCGCGCTGCCGCGGCTCAGCAAGGCGCTCGAGGACGCGGGCGTCACCATCCACGGCGACCTGCCCGGTCAGGTCCCGGCCACCGATGCCGACTGGGGTGAGGAGTACCTCACCCTCGATATCGCGCTGAAGGTGGTCGGCGACCTCGATGCCGCCGTCGACCACATCAACACCTGGGGGACCGGCCACACCGAGGCCATCGTCACCGCCGATCTGGCGGCCGCTCGCGAGTTCACGGCCCGCGTGGACGCCGCCGCGGTGATGGTGAACGCGTCCACCGCGTTCACCGATGGTGAGCAGTTCGGTTTCGGCGCCGAGATCGGCATCTCCACCCAGAAACTGCACGCCCGCGGCCCGATGGCACTGCCCGAACTCACCTCCACGAAGTGGATCGTGTGGGGCGACGGCCAGACTCGGCCGGTGTGATCGTGACTCTCGTACAGGAACCGATCTTCACGTCGGTAGACGATGTCATCTCCCGGCTCGCCACCACCGGATACCTGGCCGACAAGGCAACGGCCACCTCGGTCTTCCTTGCCGATCGGCTGGGCAAACCGCTGCTCATCGAGGGCCCGGCCGGTGTCGGCAAGACCGAACTCTCGCGGGCGGTAGCCCAGGTCGCCGATGCCGAACTGGTCCGCCTGCAGTGCTACGAAGGCGTCGACGAGGCTCGCGCGCTCTACGAGTGGAATCACGCCAAGCAGATCCTGCGGATCCAGGCGTCGAGTGAAAACGATTGGGCCGAAACCAAAGCCGACGTCTTCACCGAGGAGTTCCTGCTCTCGCGCCCGTTGCTCACCGCCATCCGCCGCACCGAGCCGACGGTGCTGCTGATCGACGAGACCGACAAGGCCGACGTCGAGATCGAGGGTCTGCTGCTCGAAGTGCTCAGCGATTTCGCGGTGACCGTCCCCGAACTGGGCACCATCACCGCCACCCGCAAGCCGTTCGTGGTGCTCACCTCGAACGCCACCAGGGAACTGTCGGAGGCGCTCAAACGCCGCTGCCTGTACCTGCACCTGGACTTCCCCGACGAAGATCTCGAGCGCCGCATCCTGGCCAGCCGCGTGCCGGAACTTCCGAGCACCGTGGCCGAGCAACTGGTGCGGGTCGTGCACGTATTGCGCGGCATGCAACTCAAGAAGCTGCCCTCGGTCGCCGAAACGATCGACTGGGGCAACACCTTGCTCGCGCTGGGCGCCGCCGACCTCGACGACGCGACCGTGCGCGCCACGCTCGGCGTGGTGCTCAAGCACCGCAGCGATCACCAGCGCGCGCTGGCCGAGCTGAAACTGGCCTGATCGTGACCGCGCCAGCACCCCACGGAATCGGCGGCCACGTCGCCGGTTTCGTCGGTGCGCTCCGCGCCCGTGGCGTGCCGGTGGGACCCTCGGAAACCGTCGACGCGGGCCGGGTACTCACCGTGCTGGATCTGCTCGATCGCGAAGCGGTGCGCGAGGGGCTGGCCTGTGCGCTGTTGCGCAGGCCCACCCATCGCGCCACCTTCGACGGCTTGTTCGATCTGTGGTTCCCCGTTGCCGTGGGTGATCGCACCGCCGAGACCCCGGACCTGCCACGCACCCCCGACGGCCAGATCGACCTGGCCGCCCTCCGTGAGCAGCTCGCCGAAATGCTCGCCGCCGAGGACGGTGGCGAGCGGTTACAAATGCTGGCCGGACAGGTGGTCGAGCAGCTCGGGCAGTACCAGTCCGCGCGCGGACCATCGTTCTCCGCGTACCAGGCTCTCAAAGATCTGGCGCCCCAGTCCTTGCTGGCCAAGGTGCTCGCGGGTCTGTCCCTCCCACCGGACGCGAGCGACCGGGACACCGAGGTTGCCCGCCGCGTTGCACGGGAACGCATCGCAGGGTTCCGGGCCAGCGTGGAAGCCGAGACCAATCGCCGCGTGGCAGAGCAGATCGGCCGCGAACGCGTCGCGACTTACGGTGTCGCGCGCCAAGCCGAGGACGCCGACTTCCTGCGCGCTTCCGAACGCGAGCTCACCGAACTGCGGCGCGGCACCCAGCGGCTGGCCCGGATCCTGGCCTCCCGGCTGGCGGTGCGGCGCAAACGAGCGCGGCGCGGCGAAATCGATCTGCGCAAAACTCTGCGTGCCTCGATGTCCACCGGTGGGGTGCCGATCGACCTGGTGAACCGCAAGCCGCGCCCCGGTCGACCGGAACTGGTGCTGCTGTGCGATATCTCGGGCTCGGTGGCCGGGTTCAGCAACTTCACACTGTTGCTGGTGAGCGCACTGCGGGAGCAGTTCTCCCGGGTGCGGATCTTCGCGTTCGTCGACCGCACCGACGAGGTGACGAGCTTCTTCGAGCCGTACGCGGGTCTCGACGATGTGATGGCCCGGATCTTCACCGAGTCGCGCATCATCGACGCCGACGGGCACTCCGACTACGGCTACGCGCTGACCAGCTTCGCCGAGAACTTCGGTGAGGCCGTCACCAGCCGCAGCTCACTGCTGGTTCTCGGCGACGGCCGCACCAACTACCGCAACCCGCAGCTGGACACCCTGCGCGAACTGGTGGGCACCGCCCGGCACGCGCACTGGCTGAATCCGGAACCGAAGAACCTGTGGGGGACAGGCGATTCAGCGGCGCGCGACTACGGTTCGGTGATCGAGATGCACGAATGCCGATCAGCTCGGCAGCTCACCGAGGTGGTCTCCCGATTGTTGCCCGTCTGAAGGAGCTGACGATGAGTGTCGACGTCTTGGCTTACTGCCTGGCCAAACCGGGCGCCTGGGAAGACGAGCCGTGGGAGGGCGACACCGTCGCCAAGGTCGGCGACAAAGTCTTCGCGTTCCTCGGCGCGGGCACGTCGATCGGGCTCAAGTGCGGGCGTGACCGCACCGAAGCCGACGAGCTGGTCGACATCTACCCCGACGACGTCACCGTGTCGGCCTACATCGGCCGCTACGGCTGGAACAGCATCCGCGTCGGCGGCGCGGTGCCGGACGACGAACTATGCGAATTGATCGACGCCTCCTACGACGCGGTCGTCGCCAAGCTCCCGAAGTCGAAGCGCCCCACTGCCTGAGTACTTCAGCCGACGTTAAGCGGCTCACATGGCACGGCTACCAAGATCACGCCCATGCTGGCAGGGGCGTCGCGCGACGACGAGCGATCCGATCGACGGATATCGGATGCAGTGATGGTTCTGCCGGGCTGTGCGCTCGCGCGGTCGGCGAGCTCCGCCCGGTGAACGATGCGTTCGCGAACGAGAACGATTCGCTCGGAGAAGAAGAACCTCACCTTCCGCCTGCCGGTGGCCTCGAGGTGGGTTCGGCCAGAGCGCGACAGGCCACGGCGCTCGCGGCAGGTTCGTTCGGCGCGGATGCCCGTCCTCTCGCGCCGGGTTCAGGGGCGCGGGCGGCGCGGCGGCTGGCCGGTATCGCCGCCGCTCGGCTGGCGGACGCTCCCTCGGCAGCGGAGGAACAACTGCGCCGGGCCCTGGTTGTCGGCGCGGGTGAGCTGGCCGGGCGCGAACTCGCCGCGATGCGCACGCAGCTGGTGACCGCGGTCGCCGCCCAGCCGGGCCGTGACCGCGACGTGGCCCGCGCCGCCGCCTCGGCCGCTGCCTGCTGGCAGCCGATCTCGTGTGCGGACTCGGTCCACCTGTGGCTGGTCGCGGGTCGAGCCTGGCATCGTGCGGGGCGGCACGGCGAAGCGGTGGTCGCCTTCGACCGACCACTGCTCACCGGCCCCGTCGGCTACCCACCTGCCGAGCTCGCGCTGGTACGCGCCCAGTTCGCCGAATCGCTGAACCACGTCGGTCGCTACCGCCAGGCCGCCTGGCAGTTCACCGAGGCGGCACGGCTGATCGCCGGTACGCCCTCGTTGCGCCGCCGCCATGCCGATCTGGTCTGGTCGGCCGCGGTCGCCCGGGAGTGCTGTGGGCAGGAGACCGAGGCGCTCGGCGGCTACCTGCGCGCCGCGGGGCTGTGGGGCGAACAGGACAAAATCGTGCCGCGGGCCCGCTGCCTGCGTGCCGCCGCCTGGTTGCAACTGCGCGGACCGCAGGGGCGTGTGCGTGGGCCTTGGTGGGTAACGATCGATGTGTTGTTGACCGAGCTGGACCGCCGGGTAGCCGCCGAGCCCGCGGCGCACCTCGTCGAAGAGCTGAAACGCACCCGTGCCCAGTTCGCGCAGATGTGCGCGCAGGCGTCGGGACCTCGCGAGCGCCGCGATGGCGCGGAGTAGTCCGGTCCGCCCCGATCCCACGGGCCGGATTAAGCTCAGACCTCATGCACGAAACAGCTCGGCCGCGCCGCAAGCTCGGCGTCATGGGCGGCACCTTCGACCCGATCCACCACGGCCACCTGGTCGCGGCGAGCGAGGTCGCGAACCGGTTCGAGCTCGACGAAGTGATCTTCGTGCCGACCGGCCAGCCGTGGCAGAAGGTCAACAAGCAGGTCAGCCCCGCCGAGGATCGCTATCTGATGACGGTCATCGCCACCGCGTCCAACCCGAGGTTTTCCGTCAGCCGGGCCGACATCGAACGCAACAAGGTCACCTACACGGTGGACACCCTGCGCGAGATGCAAAACGCGCATCCCGACGCGGAGCTGTACTTCATCACCGGTGCGGACGCGCTGGCCAACATCCTGACATGGCAGGATTGGACCGAACTGTTCGAACTGGCGAAGTTCGTCGGGGTGAGCCGACCGGGTTACGAACTGAACACCGATCATCTCGAGGAGCATTTGCGGGACCTTCCCGCCGACGCCGTGACGATGGTCGAGATTCCCGCGCTGGCCATCTCGTCGAGCGAATGCCGCCGCCGCGCCGCGGAGGGTCGGCCGGTCTGGTACCTCGTCCCCGACGGCGTGGTGCAGTACATATCGAAGCGGCACCTCTACGTGCCCGCAGGAACGGAAGGTAGCTGACGTTGAGCCACATGAGCGAGGGTCTGACCCCGCAGGAGGAGACCGTATGAGTGCCTCTACCGAAGCGATCGAGATGGCCACGGTCGCCGCACTCGCCGCCGACGACAAGCTGGCCACCGATGTCGTCGTCCTCGACGTCTCCGAGCAGCTGGTGATCACCGACTGCTTCGTCATCGCGTCGGCGCCCAACGAGCGCCAGGTCAACGCGATCGTCGACAACATCGAGGACAAGCTGCGCGAAGCCGGCCACAAGCCGGTCCGTCGCGAAGGCACCCGTGAGGGTCGCTGGGCGCTGCTCGACTACGTCGATATCGTCGTGCACGTCCAGCACAACGACGAGCGCAACTTCTACGCACTCGAGCGCCTGTGGCGTGACTGCCCGGCGGTTCCCGTCGAAGGCATCGCCGCACTCCCGACTCCGGCCGCGGACGACGACGCGCAGGTAGAGGGAATCAACGAGTGAGCAAGTACGCCCATGTGCGCAACCTGATCCTGTTGCGGCACGGGCAGACCGAATGGAACGCGGCCGACCGGATGCAGGGTCAGATCGACACCGATCTCACCGAACTCGGTCGCCAGCAGGCCAAAGAGGCCGCGCGTGAACTGGGTTCACGCAACGCCATCGCGATCCACGCCTCCGATCTGCGTCGCGCCAAGGAAACCGCGCAGGCACTCGGTGACATCAGCGATCTGCCTGTCATCACCGATCCGCGGCTGCGCGAAACCAACCTGGGCGACTGGGAAGGCCTGACTCACCTCGAAGTCGACGCCGACTACCCCGGCGCGCGCGTGCAGTGGCGTCTCGATGCCACCTACACACCGCCCGGCGGCGAGAGCAAGCTCGAGGTGGGTGCCCGGTCCCTGCCTGTGGTGCGCGAACTGTACAACGAGCGGCAGGATTGGCCCGGTCGGACTATCATCCTGGTTGCGCACGGCGGGCTGATCGCTGCTCTGACGGCCGCGTTGCTGGAACTGCCACCGGAGAACTGGCCTGCCCTGGGTGGGCTGGCCAATACCAGCTGGGTGCAGCTTTCCAGCCACGGCCCGGACATCGATCGACCCGGCTGGCGCCTCGATGTGTGGAACGCAGCGGCGAAGGTAGCTCCCGATGTCCAATGAAGAGCCCGACCGATCAGTACCTGATGAGATGTTCCAGCAGGTGACGGCCAAAGCCGGACGGCAATTGCCGGACGCGCTATTCGGTCCGCCACCCGCTCGGCCCGCGCGCGCAGAGCGCGAGGAGCCGATCCGTTCGGTACCGGACGAGCTCTTCAAGCAGGTCACCGCGCGCAGCGCGCGATCGCTGCCCGATGCCCTGTTCGGCCCGGTGCCCCCGCCGGTCGTCGCAGAACCCGAGCCGGTCGACTCGGCGGCGGACGCCGTCGAGTCCGGCTCGGGGGCAGCGGATTCCGGGTCCCCGGCCGCCGATGTTTCCCCAGACGGCAGTGTTAGTGCGGTGACCTCGATCGGTGACGATGCCGAGGTCGCCGGCGGCGCTGTCGACGTCGCATCCAGTTCCGCTGTGCAGGAAGCAGACAGTGAGACTTCCGGTGCCACGGCATCGGTGGACGTTGTCGCAGATGACGGTTCGACAGACGAACTCGGCGATGCGGATTCCGGTGCTGCACAGACCGATACCGCCGAGTCCACTGCGGATATCGCCACGGCTGCTGCGGATGCGGTATCGGCTGTCGGCAGCGACAAGTCCGCGGAGCAGTCCGTCGATGACCCGGCCATCGCCGAGTCGATCGTGGATGCCGCCGGATCTACGGATACGGCTGCGCCGCAACCACTCCGACCGGAGGCGACTGATCCGGTTCAGGTCGACGCCACTACCTCGCCCGAAGTTTCTTCGGCTGAGGTGACGGCCGCCGTCGAAACCGGTTCTGCTGACGCGCAGGTCGATCCTCCCGCCGCACTTCCGGACGTGGACCTCGATACCGCGGACAGCCTGCTGACATCTTCGGCAACCCCCGTCGCGGATACCGCAGTCGAGGCGTCCGCGAATCCTGCTGTCTCGCACGGTGAATCGGTCGTTGCGGAGACGGTCGGTTCGCTGCTCGTCGAGGAAGCCGTGTCGCCCAGACCGGTCGAGTCGGCCGCACCGCGTCCAGTGCTGCTCGTGATCGCGGACTCGCTCGCCTACTACGGGCCGAAGGGCGGGCTGCCCGCCGATGACCCACGGATCTGGCCGAATATGGTTGCCGCGGAACTGGATTGGGATGTCGAGCTGATCGCCCGGATCGGCTGGACCTGTCGCGATGCCTACTGGGCGCTGATCGGAGACCCTCGCGTGTGGGCCGCGGTGCCGCGCGCCGGGGCGGTCGTGTTCGCCGTCGGCGGCATGGACACGCTGCCGTCCCCGCTGCCCACCGCGCTGCGGGAGATGATTCGCTACATCCGTCCGCCGCGTCTGCGCCGTGGCGTGCGGGCGTCCTACAACTGGTTGCAGCCGAAGCTGTCGAAACTCGGTCGCCCGGTTGCCCTTCCGCCGAAGGTGAGTGTGGACTACCTGGAGCAGTCGCGGACCGCGCTGAACCATCTGCGTCCGGAGCTGCCTGTCGTGGCGGTGCTGCCATCGGTCCACAAGTGCGATGCCTACGGGCGGGTCCATCGGGGCAGGGCGCGGGCGGTCAAGGCCTTGCAGGCATGGTCGGGCCGCACGTCGGTGCCGCTCGTCGACCTCGGCGAGGCCGTGCGCGACGACATCGAGTCGGGATCGGCGAACCCGGATGGCATCCACTGGGGCTGGGCCGGGCACGCGGCGGTGGCGACGGCGATGACGAAGGCGCTGCAGGAGGTCCGGTAGGCCGTGGCCGTTGTGGTGGTCACCGATTCGGCGGCGGGGTTGTCCGCCGATCTCGTCGCCGAGCTCGGTATCGAAGTGGTGCCGTTGCACGTGCTCGTCGGTGAGCACGAGGTCCGGGAAGGCGTCGACCCGATCGAGATCGACTACACCGCCGACTCGGTCACCACGTCGGCCGCCTCGCCCGGAGAACTGCGCGAAGCCTACGAACGAGCGCTGAGCCAGAGCGACGGAGACGGTGTCGTGGCCGTCCATCTGTCGCGCCGATTGTCGGCGACGTGGGAGTCGGGCCGCCAGGCGGTGCGCGACATGGGCGCCGAAGATCGTGTGCGCGTTGTCGATTCGCTCGGGGCCGGCCTGGCGACCGGTCTGCCCGTGCTGGCCGCCGCGCGTAAGGCGAGGGCAGGCGAGGCATTGAACGATGTCTACGAGCGCGCGGTGTCGGCCGCGACCCGTTCGCGTACGTTCATCCTGGTCAACCGCACCGAGCAACTCCGCAAGGGTGGCAGGCTGAGCAGCGCCGCAGCGTTCTTCGGCAGTGAACTGGTGACGAAACCACTGCTGCAACTGGTAGAGGGCAAGCTCGAAATGCGCGAGAAGGTGCGAACCAGATCGCGCGCCTACGCCAAGCTGGTGGCTGCCGCGGTGGAGGCGGCCGCATCCGATGGTGCGGCCCTCGGCATCCAGCATCTCGGTGCCCCCGATGCCGCCGAAAATATCGCGGCGCAACTGCGTGAGCAGCTGCCGGAGGTGCAAGAGCTCTACGTCGCCGAGTTCGGCCCCGCACTCGGCGTGCACCTCGGTGTCGGCGCACTCGGCGTCGCGGTGTTGCCCGGCGGATGCGTCTGATCTCTGCCGGTTCAGAATCTCGCTGAGGGCAAACAGTCCGGTGACGATGATCCGGTGCCTACCGTGGTTGTCATGGTTGGCAACACTTCCCCACAGACCGACGTTTCGCCACGAGTGCTCGTGGTCGAGTGGGACGACCCGGATGCCGAGTCGCTGCGTGCGGAGATGTCGGCCGAGGTCCGTCCCCGCTACGCCCACCTCGAGCTCGCCCTGCGCGGTCCTTCGCCGATCGCGGTTGACCACGCGACCGTGCACCAGACGTTCGTCGCGTACGTGGGCGCGGAGCCTGTCGGGCACGCCGCGGTGCGCTGGAACGCCGGTGACCTCGAACTCAAGCGGATGTTCGTGCGTCCCGCCTACCGTGGCACCGGAACCGCGACCGCGCTGTTGCACGCCGCCGAAGCATCCGTGCGCGCGGCCGGCCGGCCCCGGATGATCCTGCAGACCGGGCACCTGCAGCCGGAAGCGGTGCGCTTCTACGAGCGCAGTGGCTATCACCGGATTCCGCTGTTCGCGCCATATCACGTCCTGCCGCAGTCGAACTGTTTCGCGAGGAACCTGGACTGAAGTGGTGATCGCGGGGGGATCTACGATTCCCCGATGACCGGATACGACGACTTCGACCACCTCGACGCCGCGAGCCTGCCTCCCCGCAGACAACACATCCTGGCCGTGATCAGGGATTCGGTGCTCGCCCACGGCTACGCGCCGAGCACGCGGGAGATCGCCGACGCGGTGGGCCTGCGCTCCACATCCACGGTCTCCCAACACCTGAAGGCGTTGGAGGAGGACGGGTTCCTGCGCCGTGCCGCCACCATGACCCGCCCCATCGACGTGCGCCTGTTCCTGCGTGGCGCGTCCGCCGCCGACTCCGACGCCTCGGTGTCGGTGCCCGTCGTCGGCGACATCGCGGCCGGCACTCCGATCCTGGCCGAGCACAACCCCGACGACGTCATGACCCTCCCGCGTGAACTGGTCGGCCGTGGTGAGGTTTTCGGCTTGCGGGTGCGTGGCGACTCCATGGTCGATGCCGCGATCTGCGACGGCGACCTCGTGGTGGTCCGCAGTCAGCGCGAGGCCACCTCCGGCGATATCGTCGCGGCGATGATCGGGGAGGAAGCCACGGTCAAGGTGTACCGCCGCCGCAACGGGCACGTCCAGCTCGAACCGCGCAACCCCGCCTACTCCGTGATCGACGGTGACGAAGCCGTCATCCTGGGCCGCGTCGTGTCGGTGATGCGCCGACTGTGAGGTCGCTACGCCGGGCCGAACCAGTCCAGCGACTGGCCGTGCGGCCCGGCGAAAGCCAATGGCTCGTCGTCGAGGGCGAGCACCAACCGGGCCGCCGTGCTCTCGCGTGGGGGCAACCGGTCGGCCAGCGTGCTGAGAACCCCGGTGCCCTCTTGCGAAACCCAGTGGCAGGGCAGGTCCCGCACCGTCGCCCGGAAGTCCGTCCGCGCCTGAGGCGAGAGGTAGCTCAGCACAGCACTGTGGAAAACCACCACGGTGCTGGCGCGTGGTGCCGCGAGCACGAGCTCGGTGACCTGCTCGTTCAGGTCGCCGGTGACGATCGTCGGTGGTTCCGCTGCCGCGATCGCGCAGGCCGAACGCAAGCGCGACAGCCGCTCGTCCTGACCCGGCCAGACCAACGCGGACAGCCACCGCCGGTCGTCGCTGTTGCCGGCATCGAGCGGGTTCAGATCTACTCCTGCGCGGTGGACGACCCGGGGGAGCCGGTCCGGGATCGGTACCGCTCCGGTTGTCTTGCAGGTCAATACAACCGATGACGGACCGTCGGCCGGATCCAGCGCGGCGGTGTTGTAGCGATAACTGAAACGGTCCGGGTACAGGCACAGTCCGGCCGATGCTCCGACCTCGATGAGCGACAGGGGGCCGGGCAGGCGGGCCAGCACCGGCAGCAGGGTTGCCGCCCGGCCCGCCTCGTTCGTCTGTGTACGTCTGCGCAGTGCGGTCGCGGAGATCGCCGGCCAGTTCTCGCGCAGCTGGTCGCGGAACTCGTGATAGGGATCCGCGGTCGCGCCGTGCACTCGCGCGGCGGCCAGGATCAGGTTGGGTTGCTGTTTGTCCGTGGGCAATTGGGCGATCAGCGCCAGCACCTCCGCGTCCACGCTGATATCCAGCGCTCGTCGGTGATAGAGCGGGGAGTTTCCGAGCGCTTCGAGGAGCGCGAAGTCGCGGAATCGTTGTGCGAGTTCCATGGTTTCCTGAGTACTTCGAATCGGCCATGAGCGCACGGTATCCATTCGGGCAGACGAGATCCCGGGTGCGAAGCCCCGCTGACCGGTGAGTTGTCCACAGGTTCGGAGTTATCCACAGGGTTCTTCGAAGCCCAGGTCGGCGGGGGTTTGCCAGGTCGGTGTCGGCCTAGCGTCGCTGCCATGTCACGACACGAAGAGCATGAGCGAGTACGGCAGCGGCTGGGCGGGCTCGCGGTCCACGAGCGAGCACGACCGAGTAGTCAGCCGCTGCGCGCGTCCGGGATGGAGGCAGGGGACAGTGCTGCGCTCTCTGACGACGGCGAAGGACAGTGGGACGATGACGAACTCGCGCCGCAGGCCGGACCGGCAGGTCCAGTGGGGCCACCCGGGTGGCTCGACGATGGTGGATCGGGTCGGCGAAACCGCCTGGTGCCAGCGCGCTTCCGGGACGCACGGCTGGATCCGGGTCGTCGCGGCGCGCTGGTACTCGGGCTGGTCGGGGTCATCGCTGTGGTGCTCACCGGTGTGATGGTGCTGCGAGATCAACCGGTGGCGCGGGCGGTTCCGCCGGTGCCTGTCCTGCGGGCGGAAAGCGTTGCCGTACAGCCCGGCCCGACCACCGCCGTCGCTGCCGTGTCCGGTTCGGCCCCGGCCTCGAGTGCCGATGTCGTCGTCAGCGTGGTCGGTTTGGTCGAACGAGCCGGGCTGCACCGATTGCCGGACGGTTCTCGGATCGCCGACGCCTTGGAGAAGGCAGGAGGGATTCGTGACGGTGCCGACCTGGCAGGTCTGAACCTGGCACAACGGCTGGCGGACGGGGACCAGGTCATAGTCGGAGCCACGGATCCTCAATCCGGTCAACCACGCCTCGGCAGCATCATGATCGGCGCTGGTCGCGCGCCTGTGACCCCGCCCGGCCTCGGCGGCTCGAACACCGCGAGCTCGAAGCAAGGAGGCTCGAGCACCGCCGGCCTCAGTGGCGCTGTCTCGTCCGGCAATTCGCGCATCGATCTGAACACCGCAACCGAAGCCGAGCTGGACGCACTGCCCGGTGTAGGACCGGTCACCGCCAAGGCAATTCTCGCGTGGCGCACCATCAACGGACGCTTCACCGATGTCGCTCAACTCGGCGAGGTAGACGGCATCGGCCCCGCCCGGCTGGCTCGACTCCGCGACCTGGTGACGGCATGACCCACGCGAAGACGCCCTGCGTGGCGGTGATCGCGTGACCTGCCCGGTGTGGCCGTGCGCACGGCTCGGAACCAGTCCCGCCACAGATCAGCCCACCGAAACGGTGAATGACCGCGCGCCGGGATCAGGCGATCTCCGTCGTCTGACATGTCCACTCGGATCGGGCGAAAACCTTTGTTCTGCGGACGATGTGGTTGACCTGGGCAGCGGTACGCCCCGACCTGACGACACGGCAGGCGGATGAGCCACGCGCCGGGCGAGGGAGCGGTTCGGGAGGAGCAGCGTCGGCGAACGACAGCCGTTCAGCACGTAGGGAAGATGCCGGGAGATTCGAACCGACGTGGGTGGCCGGGAACGGCTGAACGCGACAGCGCTTGGCAGGAGCGGTCGGGTCGGCGTCGAAGGACGCGAGCAGCAGAGCTCTGGGAGTGGGTGGTGCGGGGACCGGGACGCCGGGTTGGCGTGGGGCGACAAGGAGTGACGGGCGAGGGGGAACCAGAGCTGCAGGTACTCGATATGCGGTTGGTTCCTGCGGCGTTCGGGTGCTGGGTGGCGACGATTGTCGCGGTGACCGCGGGGTGGGTCGCGGGGTTGGTGCTGGCTGTTGCGTCGGTCGTGGTCGCGATCGGGTTGTGGGTTTTGCTGCTGTGGGCGATGGCGCATCGGCGGGAGCGGTGGCGGGTTGTCGCGGTGACCGGGTTGGCGACGATGCTGCTCGGTGCGGGGTTCGCGGCGGCCGGGGCGTGGCAGGAGCACCATGTTCAGGCACATCCGCTGCGAGAGTCGTTCGGCCGGTCGGTGAACGTGCTCGCGGTGGTCACCGATGACGCGAAACCCCTGCGCGCCAGTGGGTTCGGCGGTGAGCGGCGGTGGATTGTTCGTGCAGGTCTGCGGGAGTTCGGTCATGGCCCGGCATGGACGCAGGCCGGCGGTTCGATTGTGGTGCTCGCGCAGGGTAGTGAGTGGGCCGAGCTGTCGCCTGGGCAATGGGTGCGATTCCGGGCCGAGGTCAGCGAGCCGAACCGGGCCGATCTGACCGTTGCCACGCTGCACGCCGCCGATGCGCCGAAGCGGATCGGTGAGCCGCCGTGGTGGCAGCGGGTCGCGGCGAGCGTGCGAACGGATCTGGTGGACGCGTCCGCCAAGGCACTGCCACCTGCTGCGGCCGGGTTGCTGCCCGCGCTCGTTGTCGGCGACACCGTCGCGCTGCCGGAACAAGTGCGTGACGCATTCGAAATTGCCGGGTTGCAGCACCTCTGTGTGGTCAGCGGAGCCAATTTCACAATCCTGTTGACGGCCCTGTTGGCGCTCACCCGCCTGCTCACGGCCGGCCCGCGGACCAGTGCCGCTGCGGCGGCGGGGGCTGTCGCGCTGTTCGTCGTGATCGCCCGCCCCGACCCGAGCGTGCTGCGCGCGGCGGCGATGGGCTCGGTGACAGTGCTCGCCCTGCTCACCGGCAGACGCAAGCAGGCGCTGCCGGCACTGTGTGCGGCGGTGATCGGATTGCTGGCCGTGGCACCGCAATTGGCGGTGAGCGCGGGATTCGCACTGTCGGTGCTCGCGACCGCGGGGCTGATCTTGCTCGCGCCCAGCTGGGCGGACTGGTTGCGGGCGCACGGTTGGTGGCGCGCACCCGCGGAGATCGTCGCGGTGTCGGCGGCCGCGTTCGTGGTCACCGTGCCGCTGATGGTTGCCCTGTCGGGGCGGGTGAGCCTGGTGGCGATCGTGGCGAACGCGCTCGTCGCACCGGTGGTCGGGCTGATCACGGTGATCGGCGCGGTGGGTGCGGTCGTGGCCTGCGTCCGGGGTGATGCCGCGGTATGGGTGCTGTGGTGCGCGCGGCCACCGATGTGGTGGTTGCTCGGCGTCGCCGATCGCGCGGCTGCGGTGCCGGGCGCCACGATCACGGTGCCTGGCGGCGTGGTCGCAGGATCGGTCGCGGCAGTGATCGTCGTCGTGGTCGTGGCGGCACTGCGCTGGTCGCACACCCGCAGACTCCTCGCGGTGGTGGTGCTGGGGGTGTCGATCGTGCTGCTCCCGGTGCGCTTCTTGCAGCCAGGATGGCCACCGTCGGGCTGGGTGCTCGCGATGTGTGACGTTGGGCAGGGCGACGGCCTGGCTCTGTCTGTTGCTCCCGGTGCCGCGGTCGTCGTGGACGTCGGCCAGGACCCACGCCCGATCCGGGCCTGCCTGGACCGCCTGAAGATCACCCACATCCCGCTACTGGTCCTCACTCACCCCCATGCCGATCACATCAACGGACTCGCCGGCGCTCTCCGAGACCGCACCGTCGACGCCATAGCCACCGCTCCGGGTGAACTCCGCTCAGCGATCGCCGAAACCTGTGCCGCCGCGGACCGCACCGCGGGTCCGACGCCGCCCACAGTGGCGACCCCGCCCAGCCTCACCCCGTCGAACGGAACTCCTTCGCATCCGACAGAAGTCGCGGGATACCCATCGCAACCAGTGGAATCGTCACCACGTGCACCGGGTGTAGTCGCCGTGCAGGTGCCCTCTGTGGATTCGGCTGTCCCGCCGTTGCATCCGGACGACTCGGGCGGAACACCGTCGCGCTCGGCGACACCGACCGTGCCAGGGAGTCCGCAGCCGACGGCAACCTCACATCCGCTGGAGCGATCGTCGACGGTGCGCGCTGAGGTGCGGCTGACGGGAGATGATCATGTCGTGTGCCCGCGTGGGACGCCGGGGGAGAGGCTGGCGAAAAGTGATGGCCGGTCCAGGGAACAGACTGTTTTCCAACGAGAATCGCATAGCCACAGTGACGACACCGAGGGAGTCGAGCGGGTGACGGAACTGGCTGGTGCGGCTGGTATCCCGTTGATGGAACTGCACGCGGGGCACGAAATGACCTTTGGCTCAGTCGAATTACGCGTGCTGGCACCGAGCCGGGACATACCGACGTCACTGGCGGCCGACGAGGCCAACGATCGGTCACTGGTGATGCGAGCACGCACTCCAGCCGGAACGATCCTGTTCACCGGTGACATCGAGGCCGAGGCGCAGGCCCGGATCATGCGCGGTGGTGATGTCCGGGCCGACATTCTCAAGGTGCCTCATCACGGATCACGCACCACCACACCGGAATTCCTGCGTGCCGTCGGCCCACGCCTGGCGTTGGTCAGTGCCGGGTCGGACAACACCTTCGGTCATCCGCACCCCACGGTGACCACGACCCTGGCCGCGCTCGGCACCACCGTCGCGCGGACCGACCTCGACGGCGACGTCGTGGTCGTGGGAACGGCCGCCGATCTGCGGACCGTCACGTCTCGACGACGTGCATGGCAGGCGCGGCACACACCCACGCCTCGATGGCATCGAGGAACTCGATCTGGGGCCAGGCGCAGCAGAGCGACGGTGCTCGGCGACATGCACGAGGTCGGCGCCCCGGGGTGTCGGTGGGCGTACGTAGGATCGCCTGGTGAGCGAACGCCCTGCCTCGGTGCATCTGGTCCTCGGCGACGAGGAACTGCTGGTCGAACGTGCGGTTGCGATGGTGACCGCGCAGGTGCGGTCCAGTGCGCCCGATCCGGATTCGGTACCCGTCGACCGATTGCGCGCCGGTGACGCCAGCACCGCTGAACTGGCCGAGTTGCTCAGCCCCTCGCTGTTCGCCGAAGACCGGGTGATCGTGCTCGAGTCGGCCGCGGAAGCGGGCAAGGATGCGGTCGCGGTGATCACCGAGGCCGCGGCCGATCCGCCCGACGGTGTGGTGCTCATGGTTCTGCACTCGGGCGGCGGACGGGCCAAGGCGCTGGCACCCGCACTGCAGAAGAAGGGCGCGACCGTCCACGAGTGCACCAAACTCAACAAGGGCGCTGAGCGCGTGGAGTTCGTGCGGGGCGAGTTCCGGGCCCTCGGGGTCAAGGTGTCGACCGAGGTCGTGCAGGCCCTGCTCGAATCCGTCGGCTCGGAGCTGCGTGAATTGGCCGCCGCCTGTTCACAATTGGTGTCCGACACCGGTGGCAAGGTCGACGCGAACGCGGTCCGTCGCTACTACTCCGGCCGAGCCGAGGTCACCGGCTTCGACGTCGCCGACCTCGCTGTCGCCGGCGACCGCCCCGGCGCGATGGAAGCCCTGCGCTGGGCCACCGACCGCGGCGTTCCCCACGTCCTGCTCGCCGACGCGCTCGCCGACTCGGTCCATACCATCGCCAAAGTCGGCTCGGCAGGCCGCGGCGACCCGTTCGCCCTCGCCCAGAAGCTCGGCATGCCCCCCTGGAAGATCAAGAAGGCCCAAGCCCAAGCCCGCGGCTGGAACCCCACCACCATCGGCACCGCCCTACAGGTGGTAGCTACCCTCAACGCCGACGTCAAAGGCGGCGCCGCCGACGCCACCTACGCCGTAGAACACGCCCTCGCCCGCATCCTCGACCTCCGCGCCACCGGCTGACCCAGCGGGTCACCTCTGCGCATTTTCTCCGGCCGTCGGTATTCGCTCCCACTGAGCAGGCGCGCCGCACCGCCATCCAATCGGGATCCAATCGCGATGTCCGGTCGCTCTCACGGCTGGCACAGTTGATCATGAGATGGTTGAGCCGAGTGGTAGCCGGGATGGACGAGGCGGGCGCGGTCGACGCGGTCGGGGATCGGCGGGGCGGGTAGCTCGGCGGGTGGTGCAGGTGGTCGCGGCGGTGTTGTCGGCCGCGGTGGTGGTGGTCACGGCATATGGGTGGTCGACGGCGGGGAGTTTCGATGCGGGGTTCCTGCGGTCGCGGGCGATCGGGGACGACGCCCCGCACTCACTCGGGGGCGATCTCAACATCCTGCTGATCGGGTTGGATACCCGGCGCGATCAGAACGGCAACGAGCTTCCGGCCGAGGTCCTCGAGCAACTGCACGCCGGCGACGGTGACGAAGGCGGATACAACGCCAATACCCTGATCTTGGTGCATATTCCGGCCTCGATGGACAAGATCGTCGCGGTGTCGATACCGCGCGACGACTATGTGCCGGTCACCGGGATCCCGGGCTACACCCACGCCAAGATCAAGGAGGCGTACGGGTTGAAGAAGGCGGCCGTGCAGGACCAGCTGATCGCGCGGGGCGTCACCGATCAGCGGAAGCTGGAACAGGCGGGCAGGGAGGCGGGGCGGGCCTCTACCGTGGCCGCGGTCCGGGATCTGACAGGCGTGCCGATCGACAGGTTCGCCGAGGTGACCCTGGCGGGCTTCTACGATCTGGCCGCTGCGCTGGGCAGCGTGGAAGTGTGTCTGAACAAGCCGGTCCAGGACTCCGAGTTCTCCGGCGCCGATTTTCCCGCCGGGCGCCAGCAGCTGAATCCCGCGCAGGCGCTGGCCTTTGTTCGGCAGCGCCACGGGCTGGAGAACGGCGACCTGGATCGAACCCACCGTCAGCAGGCGTTCCTGACCTCGGTGGCCCGCCAGCTTCGCAGCGCGGGCACCCTCACCGACCCGGGCAAGCTCTCGGCACTGATGGATGTGGCGCATCGCAATATCGTGCTGTCGGACGGCTGGAACATGACCGAATTCGTCCGTACCCTGGGCGCCGCCGAGGATCCCGAGGTCGAGTTCCGCACCTTGCCGGTGCTGCGCTACGACGTGATCAACGGCCAGGACGTCAACATCGTCGACCGGTCGGCGATCCGCCGCGAGATGGCTGCGGCCTTCGGTATGCCGGTCCCGGCCTCCACTACGGCCAGACGCACCGGACAACGCACGGAACCGCCTGCCGCCTGGTCGTCGGAGTCGACAGCGGGCGCTTGGCAGACCAGCACGACCGCGTCGGAGCCACAGACTCCCGACGCGGGCAGGCCGGTCCGCAGCGACATCACCTCGGGTCAGGTGCCCTGCGTGAACTGACTACTCGCCGGCGACGACCAGCGAGACGTCGACATCCTCGTCGTCGTCGAGGTCGTCGTAGCGTCCCTCCCACTCGTCGTAGAGGGGAACCTCGTCCTCACGGGTGACGATCCACGCGGCGCCGTAGCCACCGTCCTCGTCGGGCACCATCACGTTTTCGACCTTGAGACCGATACCCAGGATCTCCGCCGCGCGGATCACCTCGGCCAGGTCATCGCCTCGTACCACCGTCTGATTCGCGTACACCGTCAACATGGCGCGAATGGTAGCCGGTGGAAGGGAACGACAAAAGCCGCCGTGGTCATCGAGGCCACGGCGGCTGCGTCTTGCGAAGTATGCCAGCGAGCGCCAGGCTCGCCGTCGATCAGATCTTGTTCAGAGCCAGCGCGAGCGCGGACTTCTTGTTGGCCGCCTGGTTGGCGTGGATGACGCCCTTGGACGCGGCCTTGTCGAGCTTGCGGCTCGCGAACTGCAGCTGCTCAGCAGCCTTTTCCTTGTCGCCGCTGGAGGCAGCTTCACGGAAGTTGCGGATCGCGGTGCGCAGCGCGGACTTGACCGACTGGTTGCGCTTGCGCGCTTCCTCGTTGGTACGGATCCGCTTCATCTGGGACTTGATGTTGGCCACGCCTGTATCCTCTGGTTTCCTGTCGCTGGGTGGTATTCCTTGAAAGCTCGTCGGGCGCGCGCCCACGATGCAGCAGATGGTGCTGAACTACGGGTAACACCGCGCCGAAGATCGAGGTTACCAGCTCGCCACCCCCCGGCGAAATCGGCCCTCATCCGGTCGACCGGGGAGACGACGCCGATTTCACCCGTTTCAGGTGATGCAAAGAATTTACCTGTGTCACACACGACCCTGCTGCCGGGTGATGCACAGTTTTTGTCATGACCTCCACCACTGCGCCGAGTACGGCTCGATCTGCATCACCGGCGATGGTGAGAACGAACGGCCATCCGGCAGCCACCCACACCGGATTGTTCGAGGGATATGGCCCCGGCCGCTTCGCCGACGCGTTCGACGAGATGTTCGACGCGTCGGGAAAGGTCCGGGCGCCCTACAAGGGCATCCACGCCGCGATGGCGGCCAATGACGTCGATGACCTGGCCAAACGATCGGACGCGCTGGACCGCGCGTTCATCGACCAGGGCATCACCTTCTCCCTGTCGGGCCAGGAGCGCCCGTTCCCGCTGGATCTGGTGCCGCGGGTGATCGCCGCCGCGGAGTGGGCCAAGCTCGAACGCGGCATCAAACAGCGGGTCACCGCGATGGAGCTGTTCCTGGCCGACGTCTACGGCGAGCAGAACATCCTGCGTGATCAGGTGATCCCCAAGCGTCTGGTCACCTCGTGCGAGCACTTCCACCGCGAGGCTGCCGGGCTGGTCCCGCCCAACGGCGTGCGCATCCACGTCTCGGGCATCGACCTGGTCCGCGACGAGAAGGGCGACTTCCGGGTGCTGGAGGACAATCTGCGGTCGCCGTCGGGGGTGTCCTATGTGATGGAGAACCGGCGCACGATGGCCCGGGTCTTCCCCGATCTGTTCTCCTCGCATCGGGTGCGCGCGGTGGGCGACTATCCGGGCCACCTGCTGCGCGCGCTGCGGGCCTCCGCGGCGCCCAACGAGGTCGACCCGACCGTGGTGGTGCTCACGCCGGGCGTGCACAACTCCGCCTACTTCGAGCATTCGCTGCTGGCCCGGCAGATGGGTGTCGAGCTGGTGGAGGGTCGCGACCTGTTCTGCCGCGACAACGTCGTCTATATGCGCACGACGGCGGGAGAGCGTCAGGTCGACGTGATCTACCGGCGCATCGACGACACCTTCCTCGACCCGATGCACTTCCGCCCCGATTCCGTGCTCGGCGTCGCCGGCGTGCTCAACGCCGCCCGCGCGGGCAATGTGGTGATCTCGAGCGCGGTGGGCAACGGTGTCGGCGACGACAAGCTCATCTACACCTACGTGCCCAAGATCATCGAGTACTACCTCGGCGAGAAGCCGATCCTGCCCAACGTCGACACCTTCCGCTGCTGGCTGGACGACGAACGCGAGGAGGTGCTCGACCGGGTCGGTGAACTGGTGGTCAAACCGGTCGAGGGTTCCGGTGGCTACGGCATTGTGATCGGGCCCGACGCCTCGCCGCGCGAGCTGGAGGCGATCAAGCGCAAGATCAAGGCCGACCCGCGCGGCTGGATCGCCCAGCCGGTGGTGCAGCTCTCGACGGTGCCGACCAAGATCGGTGACGATCTCGCGCCCCGCCACGTGGACCTGCGCCCGTTCGCGGTCAACGACGGAGACGACATCTGGGTGCTGCCCGGCGGTCTCACCCGGGTCGCGCTGCCGGAGGGCTCGCTGGTGGTGAACTCGAGTCAGGGCGGCGGCAGCAAGGACACCTGGGTGCTGGCCGGGCGCGCGGGGTCGGTCGACCGGGAACTGGCCGGACCCGAACTGGTCAGTGAACCGCCGCAAGCGGATTCGTTCGAGCTCGGGCGCGAACTCAGCACGCCGCAGGCCAATCAGCAACAGCAGCAACAGCAGCAGACACAGCGGTTGATCGGGGAATAGAGACATGCTTGCTCGAAACGCCGAATCCCTCTACTGGATCGGCCGATACGTCGAGCGCGCCGACGACACAGCGCGCATCCTGGACGTGGCGGTGCACCAACTGCTCGAAGACGCCACCGTCGACGCGGACCGCACGTCTCGCGTGCTGCTGAAGGTGCTCGGGATCGAACCGCCCGAGGGCCTTCGCCTCGACGTGTGGTCGGTCACCGATCTCGTCGCCTACAGCCACGACCACGGCGTCTCGATCAGTGACTCCATCACCAAAGCCCGCGAGAACGCCCGCGGCGCACGCGAAGTCACCTCGAGTGAGATGTGGGAGTGCCTCAATGCCACCTACAACGGCATGGCCGCGGCGGAGCGGGCGGCACGTGGCCTCGGTCCACACGAGTTCTTCTCCTACATCAAGGGAAGGGCGGCGATGTTCACCGGACTGACCGACTCGACCCTGAGTCGTGACGACGGCTACCGCTTCCTGCTGCTCGGGCGATCCATCGAACGCGTGGACATGATGGTGCGCCTGCTGCTTTCGCGCGCCGGTGACAAGACCTCCTCGCCCGCCTGGGTGACGGTGCTGCGCTCGGCGGGCGCGCACGACACCTACCTGCGCACCCATCGCGGCGCCCTCGACGCCGCCAGAGTCGCCGAGTTCATCCTGATCGACCGCCTGTTCCCGCGTTCGGTGTTCCACACGCTGCGCGTCGCCGAGGCCTGCCTGACCGAGCTCGATCAGCGGCCGGGCAGTCGCGTCGGCGCGCGGCACGAGGCGCAACGAGTGCTCGGACGCGCGCGCAGTGAACTCGAGTTCTTGCCGCCGGGAGTGTTGTTGGAAGATCTGCAGAGCCGCCTGCTCGCCCTGCAGAAATCGTGCCGTGAGCTCAGTGAAGCCGTGTCACGCCAGTACTTCCATGCCGCCCCGTGGGTGGCGTGGACCGACGTGCGCAGCAAGCAGGACAGCCGCGTGCAGGTAGAGGGAGAGCTATGAGTTGGCGGATCAGGGTGGTGCACACCACCGGTTATGTCTACGACGCGCCTGTGACGCGCTCGTTCAACGAGGCCAGGCTCACCCCGCGCGCCGACAGCAGGCAGAACGTGATCCTCAATCGCGTCGAAACCGTGCCCGCCACAAGGGCTTATCGCTACACCGACTACTGGGGCACCGCGGTCACGGCCTTCGACCTGCACGCACCGCACACCGAACTCGAGGTGACCGGGTCCTCGGTGGTCGAGACCGAACCGTTCGCCGAGCCCACCGAGGAACTGAGCTGGGACGAACTGCAGGGTGGGCGGGTCGTCGACCGGTTCGACGAAATGCTCAGTCCCACCGCCTATGTGCCGCGCGATCGCAAACTGTCGACGGTGGCGCGTCAGCTATCGCGCGGTGAGGAGCCGGCCAAGGCAGTGGTGCGCGCGGCCGAGTGGGTGCACAAGGAGATGGACTACATCGCGGGCACGACCTCGGTGCACACCTCGGCGCTGCAGGCCTTCGCCGAACGTCGCGGTGTGTGCCAGGACTACGCCCACCTGACGCTGGTGTTGTTGCGCAGCATGGGAATTCCCAGTCGCTACGTGTCCGGCTACCTGCATCCGAAGCCGGGTGCGGCGATCGGCGAAACAGTGGCGGGCCAGTCGCACGCGTGGATCGAGGCGTGGACCGGGCAGTGGTGGGGCTACGACCCGACCAACAATCTCGCCGTCAACGAGCAGCACGTGTCGGTCGGCGTGGGTCGTGACTACGCCGATGTGCCGCCGTTGAAAGGCGTGTTCTCCGGCGGCGGCTCGACAGACCTGGAGGTCGTTGTGGAGGTCACCCGGCTCGCGTAGTGTCCGAGAGGCTCGTGCGGACCCCGCTCGCCGCGGGGTTGATTCCTCCCGGAGAGGTGGCGGCCGATGTCTCCCACTGCACAGGAACTCGTCGAAATCGAAGTCGTCCCGGAGCCGAAGAAGTGGGCGGCCGAGGGGCTCGGCACTTTCATCCTCGTGATCTGTGGCGTCGGCACGATGGTGCTGACGGGCGATCGGGTGGGCCCGCTCGGGGTCGCCTTCGCCTTCGGACTGTCGCTGATGTTCCTGGTCTACGCGATCGGGCCGATCTCGGGCTGCCACGTCAACCCGGCTGTGACGCTCGGGCACATGTTGCTCGGGCGGATCAGCGCGATCGGTGCGGTCGGCTATGTGATCGCCCAGCTGGTCGGCGCGTTCCTCGCCGGCCTCGTGTTGTTCGCGTTGGCGAACAACCTGCCCGCCTACGACCGCCCGGTCGACGGTCTCGGCGCCAACGGCTGGGGTGCGCACAGTCCGTCGGCGGTGACCGGTCCGCTCGGTGAGGTGGTGGTGCAGAACGGGTACGGTTTGGCGGCCACCATCATCATCGAGGTGATGCTCACCGCGCTGCTGGTATTCGTGGTGCTGGCCTCGACCGATCAGATCTCCGACGTGCCGCTGGCCGGGCTCTCGATCGGCGTCACGCTCACGGTGATCTACCTGGTCTCGCTGCCGATCGACAACACCTCGGTGAACCCGGCGCGCAGCTTGGGCGTCGCGCCGTATCAGGACGGGGCGATGGGGCAGATATGGGCGTTCATCGTGTTCCCGCTGATCGGCGGGGCGCTGGGCGCACTGCTCTACGGCCTGATCTTCGGCCGGTCCAAGAACGTGCACTCCTAGCTACGAACACCATCGAACCCCGATCCGGATGCCCGGATCGGGGTTCGATGGTGTTCAGCTCCAGCTGTATTCGGCTACCAACCGGTGCGCGACCAGGTCGAAGGTCTTGCGCTCGACGATCGCGCCCTCGCGCCGGATGCCGTCCTCCGGCACATCGAGTACCCGGTCCAGCCGTACCCAGCTCGGCCTGCCGTCGTGATCCCACGGCCCGGTGCCGATGCCCACCCAGTTGCGGTCGTGGGCTCGGTCGGCCTTCGACGACAGCATCAGTCCGAGCAGAGTCTTGCGGTCGCGCCCGACCACCAGCACCGGCCGGTCCTTGCCATTGGTCGGGTCTTCCTCGAACGGCACCCAGGTCCACACGATCTCCCCGGGGTCGGCGCGTCCGTCGAGCTGCGGGCAGTAGACGATCTGGCGGGCGCGATGCGCCGTCGGCACGGGGGTCGAGGCCGTCGGGCGTACCGCGACGGCGGGTCCCGGCTTGGTCGCCAGTGCGTCCACCAGCTTCTCGAGCAGTCGTGGCCCCTGCTTGCGCACGATTTTGGGCCCCTGCTCCTTGGCGATGACGCCGAGCTGCTTGCCGAGACTGTTCCAACTGCTGGCCATCTGTGAAATATAACGCCGACTCGCACTTCGGTGCATCGGTGACAGGGCCCGGGTTCGGCGGAATGACAAGGTCTACTCACGGTCGGGTGCACCGGTGCGAGTGGTGTAGCTGGGCGCATGGGACGATGGGCGCAGTTCGCCTATACCCCGCGAGGAGTGGAGTGGCTTCCAGTTTTGCCGATACGACGTTCACCGATCCGTCCCGGATCCGGAACTTCTGCATCATCGCCCACATCGACCATGGCAAGTCGACCCTGGCCGATCGGATGTTGCAGCTGACCGGTGTGGTCGAGGAGCGGGCCATGCGTGCCCAGTACCTGGACAGGATGGACATCGAGCGTGAGCGCGGCATCACGATCAAGGCGCAGAACGTGCGGTTGCCGTGGCAGGTCGACGGCACCGAGTACGTCCTGCACCTGATCGACACCCCGGGTCACGTCGACTTCACCTACGAGGTCTCCCGCGCGCTCGAGGCCTGTGAGGGCGCGATCCTGCTGGTCGACGCCGCCCAGGGCATCGAGGCGCAGACTCTCGCGAACCTGTATCTGGCGCTGGAGAAGGATCTCACGATCATTCCCGTGCTCAACAAGATCGACCTGCCCGCCGCGGATCCCGATCGCTACGCCGCCGAGCTGGCCCACATCGTCGGCTGCGAGCCGGGCGACGTGCTGCGTGTCTCGGGTAAGACCGGCGTCGGCGTGACCGAACTGCTGGACAAGGTGATCGAAGCCGTGCCCGCTCCCGTGGGCGACGCCGACGCACCGGCTCGCGCGATGATCTTCGACTCGGTCTACGACACCTACCGGGGCGTGGTCACCTACATCCGCGTGGTCGACGGCAAGATCTCCCCGCGCGAGAAGATCAAGATGATGTCGACCGGCGCGACCCACGAGCTGCTGGAAGTCGGCATCGTCTCGCCCGAACCCAAGCCCACCCAGGGGCTGGGCGTCGGCGAGGTCGGCTATCTGATCACCGGCGTGAAGGACGTGCGCCAGTCGAAGGTCGGCGATACCGTCACCAGCGCCCGCAACGGCGCCACCGAAGCCCTCACCGGCTACCGCGAGCCGCGACCGATGGTCTACTCCGGTCTGTACCCGGTCGACGGCTCCGACTATCCGGATCTGCGTGACGCGCTGGACAAGCTGCAGCTCAACGATGCCGCGCTCACCTACGAGCCGGAGACCTCAGTGGCGCTGGGCTTCGGCTTCCGCTGTGGCTTCCTCGGTCTGCTGCACATGGAGATCACGCGCGAGCGGTTGCAGCGAGAGTTCGGGCTCGAGCTCATCTCCACCGCACCCAACGTGGTGTACCGGGTGGAGATGGAGGACGGCACCGAACACGTCGTCACCAACCCGTCGTACTGGCCGGAGGGCAAGTCGCGGCACGTGTACGAACCCATCGTGAAGTGCACCGTCATCTCGCCGAGCGAGTTCATCGGCTCGATCATGGAGCTGTGCCAGCAGCGTCGCGGCGAGCTGGGCGGCATGGACTACCTGTCCGAGACCCGCGTCGAGCTGCGCTACACCATGCCGATGGCCGAGATCATCTTCGACTTCTTCGACCTGCTGAAGTCGCGCACCCGCGGCTACGCCAGCCTCGACTACGAAGAGGCGGGCGAGCAGGAAGCCGATCTGGTGAAGGTCGACATCCTGCTCCAGGGTGAGGCTGTCGACGCGTTCAGCGCGATCGTGCACCGCGACGCCGCGCAGGGCTACGGGCACAAGATGACGACCAAGCTGCGCGAACTGATCCCGCGTCAGCAGTTCGAGGTACCGATCCAGGCCGCGATCGGCGCGAAGATCATTGCCCGCGAGAACATCCGGGCGATCCGCAAGGACGTCCTCGCCAAGTGCTACGGCGGCGACATCAGCCGCAAGCGCAAGCTCCTCGAGAAGCAGAAGGAGGGCAAGAAGCGCATGAAGACCATCGGTCGCGTGGAGGTCCCCCAGGAAGCCTTCGTGGCGGCGCTGTCCTCGGATTCGGACAAGCCCAAGAAGTAGGCAAGCCCCAGAACGACCGCTCAGGCGCCGGTGCTCACCGGCGCCTGAGCTATTTCCACCCGCAGGCGGACGCCGCCGAGCGGGCTGTGGGCGAGTTCGGCGGTACCGGAATGCAACTCGGCCTGCTGGCGAACCAGTGCCAGGCCGAGACCGGAGCCGGGAGAGCCGGGGCGTTTGGCGAAGCGGTCGAAAGCGGTGGGGGACAGGTGTGCCGGTATGCCCGTGCCGTTGTCGTCGATGGTGATCTCGGCGCCGCTGCCGGTAGTCCGTGCGGCGACGGCGACCTCGGTGGCCTGGCCGTGCAGCACCGCGTTGGCGACCGCGTTGGTCACGATCAGCATGATCCCGCCGGGCAGCCCGTGTACCGGGACCGGATCGCAGGCGGTGAGGGCGACGTCGACGCCGGGATTCGCGCGGCGGGCGTTCTGCACCGCGCGGTCGAGGGTCTCGCACAGTTCGAACGGTTCGAACGCGCCGTGATCGGTGAGATCGCCGACGGCGAGGCGTTCCAGATCGGTGAGGGTGCGCTCGATCTGGCCCTCGGCGGCCAGCACATCGGCGAGGACGATGCCGCGCTGGTCGGCGGGCAGTTCGGTGCCGGACAGCACCTGCAGGTCGGTGCGCATGGCAGTGAGCGGAGTACGGAGCTCGTGGGCGCAGACGGCAGCGAAGTCGCGGGCACTGGCCAGTGCCTGCCGGGTCTCACCGTGTGCGGTCTCGAGGCGTGCCAGCATCCGGTTGATCGCGTCGGAGAGTTCCTCGGCCTCCTTGGCGCCGCGCCCCGACAGCGGCGGCAACTCGTCGAGTGTGTCGATCTCGTGGGTGGCGGTGGCGAGCCTGCGCAGCGGGCGGGCGGCGAATCCGGCCAGCACCCAACCCAATACGGCGGCGACGATCACCCCGGCCACCCCGATGCCGAGACCGATCAGCTGGCTGCGGGTGATAGCGGCGTCGACGAGGTCGCGATCGGGATCGAGCCGGACCAGCATTCCCGGGGCGCCCTGGACCTGGGCGAGCGCGTCATCGGGTGGGGCGCCGGGGACCACGAGGGTGCGCTCACGCGGTATCCCGGTGGCGGGCAACGGAACCGGGGTCCAGGGTTCCTGAAGTCCGGGTGGCTCCGCGGGCGCGCCGTCGTAGCGCTGCGCGATCTGTACCCGCATGCTGGACACGGTCTGATCGAGCTGGCTCGTACCCGTCACCTTCAGCAGCGCGGCGTAGGTCAGTCCGAGGGTGACCGCGACCAGTGCGGCCACCGCCGCCGACACCAGCGCGACCCGAACCCGCAACGACCATGAGGACTTCACGGCTGATCCCGCAGCACGAACCCGACCCCGCGCACGGTGTGCACCACCCGCGCGACACCGTCGGCCTCCAGTTTGCGGCGCAGATACGAGACGAACACATCGACCACATTGGTGTCGGTGCTGAAGTCGTAACCCCAGACGGTCGACAGGATCTGCTCGCGCCCGAGCACGATTCCGGCATTGCGCGCCAGCATCGCGAGCAGCTCGAACTCGCGTTTGGTGAGCTCGACCGGTGCCGAACCCGCGTGCACCCGATGTCCGCTCAGATCGATCATCACCTCGCCGACCTGGATCGTGTCGGCCGACGAGGCGGCGGTGACCGGTCTGCGCCGCAACAGCGCGCGCAGCCGCGCGACCAGCTCGCCCAGATCGAACGGCTTGGTCAGATAGTCGTCGGCACCACGCTCGAGCGCGGCGATCCGGTCGGTGACCGCGCTGCGCGCGCTGAGTACACAGATGGGGATGTCGTTGCCCATCGCGCGCAGGGCGGTGACCACCCCGACGCCGTCGAGTTCGGGCATGTTCACGTCGAGCACCATGGCGTCGGGAGCAGCGGTTCCCACCAGGGAGAGTGCGCGAGCGCCGTCGGGCGCGGTGATCACCTCGAAGCCTGAGAGCTCGAGGCCGCGCCGCAGCGACGCGAGCACGCGGACCTCGTCGTCGACGACCAAGATCTGCTGTCCCGTCATGCACTCACCCTAGTGTTTTCCGCTGTTTATGCTGGTCAGAACGGTTGTGCGGGCTGGGTATCGGCAGAACCGGTCGCCGGGGCCGGGACGACGTCGGCGAAGCCGCCGGGCGCGGGGACGATGGTGCGCTCACCATCGGGGTGGATCCGCTGACATTCCACGGGACCGTCCATCGACGGTGCGGGCCTGCCCGGGGCCGCGCGCTCGATGTGGATCCGCCCGGTTTCCTGGCCGGGCGCGCCGGGAACGGTGCGTTCGAGACGGATTCCGGGCTCGGCGGGCAGCGGGGGTAGACCGGGCACGTCCCCGCCGCCCGGCGCGGTGCAGATGATCGTGGTTGCCCGGCCGTCGTCGGGGCGCTCGCCCGGATCGGCGGACGCGACGCCCGCCACAGTGGCGGTGATCACGGCGGCACCGCCGAGTAGTGCGGCGGCCTTGACGCGGTGACGGGTGGAGAGTGCGGTCATGATCGGGCTCCTGACTGTGCGTTTCACCGACCTTCTCGGTCGACCGCACCGACGCTAGGGTTCCGATCTTCACGCTCCGTTGAGCATTCGTTAGAGTTCTCTTGGGATCGTGCGCGCCCCTGATTCCCCGGGCTCGCCGAAAGATGTTGCTCGCCATAAGGTGAGCGGGGTACCAACCGGCCTGCACGAAATGACAGGCCGATGTCCGGGAAATAGTGTTGGATGGGCCTCACTTCGCCGCTGTTTGTGGTGGGGAACCACAGCGATGCGAGTGTTGGAGCTTTGATGACGCGTGATCTGCCTTTCGATGACGGTGCCGCGCGCGCAGAGGGGTCGGAGGGGTCGGACACGGCCTACCGGATCGCCAACGGCGTAGCCCGGGTGGCCAGGGCCGGCGCCTATGTCACCGGTGGCGCGTTGGTCGCGGCCAACGGGACCACACGCGAGCCGGGCACCAGCAATGCCGACAGCAGGTACGCGGGCTGGTCGCAGCAGACCGTCTCCACCGATCCGAGCCCGGACGCACCGAGCCCGATCGTGACCTTCCCCGACTTGGCCGTCGAGCCCCCGCCTGCCCCGGTGATTCCGCACACGGCATTCGCCGCGCCGCCCAAGCCCGACGTGTCGATGGTCGCGGCGACGGACGAATCCCCCCGGCGCCCAGAGGTTCCCGGCTCCGACGGTGATCGTGAATTCCGGATCCCCGGCAGCGACGAGCCGTCCAGCGGTATCGGCATACCGGGCTACGGGCACACGCCCGCCGGACCGGGGTACCACGACACCCCGAACCCGCTGCCCGGCACCACCCCGGATCCCGGCTTCGATCTGCCCGGTTTCGAAGGTCTGCCGGGCCACGGCAACCTTCCCGGGTTCGAGCTACCCGGCACCGGCCACGGTCTGCCCGGTTTCGACGGTCTGCCCGGCGGCGGTATCGGCATTCCGGGCTACGACGGTCTGCCCGGCAACGGGTTCGGCATCCCCGGCTACGACAGCGTCGGGTTGCCCAGTGGCGATTCGGCCGGCGCCGGCGCGCCCGGCGGCATATTCGACGGGATCGGCAACCTCGGCGGGGCGTTCGACGGTATCGGTGGCATGTTCGACGGCGTCGGCGCGATGGTGACCACCGACTGGCAGGTCGACGTCCACGTCGGGCTCGACGGCGTGTGGGCCACCTCGCAGATGAAGGTCGACGTGCAGGTCGGCCAGGTCGGCGATCAGCTCGACGACTACGGCCAGTGGCTCGGTGACGGGCTGAAGGTCCCCGGTGACACCGCAGGCACCACGCCGGCCGGGTCCGGCCTCGGCACTTCCTCGTCCGGCGGAACCGGTCTGGGCAACTCGTCGTCGGGCGCTCCCGGCCTGCCCGGTTCGTCCTCGTCGGGTGTCGGCCTGCCCGGCACGACGGCGCCCGCTGCGCCCGCACCGGCGCTCGCGGCGCCCGCACCGGCGCTCGCGGCGCCCGCACCGGCCATCGCGGCTCCCGCACCCGCCCCGGCGACACCGTTCGCGGCGGCTCCCGCGCACGCGCCTGCCCCGATCGCCCCCGTGCCTGTCGCCCCCGCCGCGCCCGCGCCGGTGGCGGTCAACCCCGTGGTCAGCACGCCGTTGCAGACCACCATTCAGCCCGACGCGGCCTCCACCCCGATCGCGAATGTGTTCGGTCATCAAGCCGTGTCGCCGCTGACCGCGCCGGCGGCCTCGGTGCCCGCGCTGTTCACCCCACCCACCCCGACGAAACCCGTTGTGCTGCCCGAAGTCTCCGGTGGCGGCCACACCCCGACGACCGTGCCGGTGACGGTTCCCTCCAAGGTCCCGACTGTCGACCTCGACACCCCGACGACGGTGAAGGTGCCCACGGTCACGGCGCCGACCGCGCCCGACGTCACCACGGTGCCGATCACCGTGCCGCCGACCGGCCACACCGGCTCGACCGCTCCGACCAAGCCGACCACTCCCGACGACGACCTCACCACCAAGCCGGGGACCAGCACCGGCGGTGTGACGACCCCCTCGACCGGGGGGAGTACGCCGACCGTCGATGTGCCCAGCCAGACCACCCCGCACACGAGTGCGTCGGTGCCCACCCAGCAGCCGACGGCGCCGACGAAGCAGCCGACCATCGATCCGCCGACCAAGCAGCCGACCGTCGACATCGACCCGCCGACGGTGGTCACCCCGCCGCCGGTCACCGTGCAGCCGACCGTCGCGCCGGTAAAACCCCCGGTCATCGAGACCAAGCCGATCGCCGCCGAGTTCGACCAGCACGACAGCGGCTACCATGGCGTTTCGGCCGGATTGTTCGATACGGGCTTGGGTGGCGGTGATTTGCACGCAGCCGCGTTTCCCATCGAGCACCACGGGTATGACTTCGTGGTCTGACACGACGATTTCGGCCGTGTCGATGCGACGAGAGTGAGGAACAGGTGTCTGCCGCAGCCGGACTGCAGACCGCGACGGTGAAGCATCCGGATGTGATGGCTCCCGTTGTCGCGCTGGTCGACGAACTGCGGGAACTGGTCCGCTCGGGCGGCCGTAACGACCTCGATGCCCGTCTCGGCATGGTGCGGGCCAGGCTCAGCGATCCGCGGGTCCGGATCGTCGTCGTCGGCGAACCGCAGGCGGGGATGAGCACGCTGGTCAACAGCATGGTCGGGTCGCCGGTCAGTGCCACCGAGGGCAAGCCGAGCGTTCCGGTGATCGTCGAATACGGCCAGGCGCCGAAGGCGACGCTGGTGAAGTCGGCGCCGGGTGGCCGCGTCGAACGGGTGCCGGTCGACCCACTGAATCCGCTTCCCGCCCTGACCGCACTCGGTGTGTTGCGCGCCGAGTTCGCCGAGCCGAGTGGGCTGCTGGCCGACGGTCTCGTCGTGATGGACGCGCCCGGCTCGACCGCGCACGAGGCGGCCGCCTGGTCGATGATCGCCGCCGCCGATGTCGTGCTCTACGCCGCCGACTCCGCCGCCGAGCTCACCGAGGCGCAGCTGGACTACCTGCGCCGGGTCGAGCAGGTGTGCCCGTCGGTGGTCTGCGTACTCACCAAGATCGACCGCAACCCGCACTGGTCGCTCACCCAGCGACGCAATCGCGCGCTGCTCGACGGTGCCGGGCTGAACTTCGCGGTGGCTCCCGTCTCCGGTCTGCTGCATCGAGAGGCCGCCGAGCGCGGCGACCAGCAGCGTGATGCCGAGTCAGGCGTACCCCAGCTCATCGATCACCTGCGGGAATACGTTGTCGCCCAGGCCGATTCGGTGGCCGTGACGGCCGCGGTGCGCGATATCGCGCTGATCACCGACCAGCTCACCGTCACCCTGCGGGCCGAGTCGGACACGCTGCGCGACCCGCGCAGGCGTGCCGAGATCACCCAGCGCCTCGCCGCCGCGCGCACGACCGCCGATCAGCTGCGACAGCGCACCGCCACCTGGCAGGTCACCCTCGTCGACGGCAGCTCCGAGCTCAGCGCCGACATCGAACACGATCTGCGGCACCGGTTGCGCACCTTGGTCCGCGAGGCCGAGGCCGAGATCACCCGCACCGACCCTGCCCGCAAGTGGTCCGATTTCGCCTCCGAACTGGACGCGCGGATCTGCGAGGCGGTCGAGGAGAACTTCGTGATGGCGCACTACCGCGCCGTCGAGCTCACCGAGCAGGTGGCCTCGAAGTTCCCGCCCGACAACCGAACCCCGCCGCTGCCCGAACTGCGGCTGACCAACCCGGGCGAGGTCCTCGAGCCGGTGCAGCCGCTGGAACCCCTCGAAAGTGCCAAAGCCGGTGTGGGACAGCAGCTGCTCACCGCGCTGCGTGGCTCCTACGGCGGCATCCTGATGGTCGGTCTGGCCACCAGCCTGCTCGGGATGTCGCTGGTGAACTGGTACTCCGCCGGCGCGGGTGTGCTGCTCGGTGTGAACGCGCTGTGGGACGACCGCAAGAACCGCAAGCATCGCAGGCAGGCCGAGGCCAAGGTGGCCGTCGCGCGGCTGGCCGACGACGTGATCTTCCAGGTGGGCAAGGAATCGCGTAACCGCCTTCGCTCCCTGCAACGTGTGCTGCGCGACCACTACACCGAGATCGCCGCCGAGGTGGGCCGCACCGCCGACGAGGCCCTGCGCGCCGCCGAGGAGACGGGCCTGCGCTACGGCGACCATCGGGAACTGCGTATCACCGAGATCGACGCGGGCCTGCGCACGGTGGCGGGGATACGCGCCCGCGCCGAACGCCTCGCCTACTGAGCGGGCGCCGGGTGGGCCGAAACACTGTGTCCGGCACCGGGCGAAGACGTCGGCGGCTCCAGTCTCATGATCGGTGCGAAGGCGAGTGCGCGGGCTGGAACTGACCCGCGTTGCGCTGGTCCTCGGCCCGGATCACGTGGGTCACGGCGTTGATCAGCGCCAAGTGGGTGAAGGCCTGCGGGAAGTTGCCCAGGTGACGTCCGGTGCGTGAGTCGATCTCCTCGGCGTAGAGGCGCAGCGGGCTGGCCAGTCCGAGCAGCCGCTCACACAGGTTGGTGGCCCGTTCGAGTTCGCCGATCTCCACCAGCGCAGAGACCAGCCAGAACGAACAGATCGTGAAGGTGCCCTCCTCGCCTTCCAGACCGTCGTCGGTGGTCTCGGTGCGGTAGCGCAGCACCAGTCCGTTGACGGTGAGGCGGTCGGCGATGGCGAGCACCGTCGCGCGGATGCGCGGATCGTCGGGCGGCAGGAAACGGGTCAGCACCACCAGCAGCAGCGAGGCGTCGAGTGTGTTGCCACCATAGGTCTGGGTGAAGATGCCCTCCGGGCTGACGCCGAATTCGAGGACGTCGTCGCGGATCTCCTCGGCGATCTCGAACCACTCGGCCGCGCGCTCGTGCTGGCCGTGCAACTCCGCCAGCCGGGCACCGCGATCCAGCGCCACCCAGCACATCACCTTCGACGAGGTGAAGTCCTGCGGTTCGCCGCGGACCTCCCAGATCCCGCGATCGGGTTTGCGCCAGTTCGCGATCGCCGCGTGCACGGTGCGTTCGAGCAGCGGCCACAGCGATTCCGGCACCTGCCCGCGCGATTTCACATGCAGGTACACCGCGTCGAGCATGGTGCCCCAGATGTCGTGCTGGTCCTGGTCGTAGGCGGCGTTGCCGACGCGGACCGGGCGCGCGCCGTCGTAGCCGGACAGATTCGGCAGCTCGTATTCGGTGATCTGCCGTTCGCCGCCGATTCCGTAGAGGACCTGCAGGGGGACCGCGTCCCCGTTCTCGCCGGTGGTGACGTCGTCGAGGAAGGCGAAGAAGTCGTTGGCCTCGCGGTCGAGGCCGAGGGTGTACAGGCCCCACAGCGCGAAACTCGCATCGCGCACCCAGGTGTAGCGGTAGTCCCAGTTACGTTCTCCGCCAGGGGTTTCCGGAAGTGAGGTGGTGGCGGCGGCGAGGAGCGCGCCCGTCGGCGCGTAGGTGAGCCCCTTGAGCGTGAGTGCGCTGCGCTGCAGGTAGCTGCGCCACGGATGGTCGGGGAAATCACCCTGGGTGATCCAGCGCCGCCAGCACTCGGTGGTCGCCCACATCTTCTGCGCGGCCTCGTCGTAGGTGGCGGGCGCGGGGAGCTCCGACCAGGTGAGCGCGACGAACACCTGGTCGCCCTCGGCCATCCTGGTGCGGGCGCGTGCCTCCCTACCCTCCAGGCCGAGGCGCAGATCGGTGGTGAGAATCAGCGACGGCCCACTGTCGGGATCGCTCGACGCCCGCGCGGTCGCCTGCTCGTAGACCTTGCCGGTGTACTCCCACTTGGCCCCGCTCTGGTGATAGTCGAACGAGGGCTGACAGCTCATTTCGAGCTCGACGGTGCCGCTCACACACTTGACGGTGCGCAACAGGATGTGTTCGGCGTCCCAGTCCATCGGGGTGCGCCGGTGGGTCTTGGACCGGGCGTTGTTGTTGTGCCACGGGCCGAGTACCAGTGTGTCGCGCACGATCAGCCAGCCGGTTTCGGTCTGCCAGGTGGTTTCCAGGATCATTCCGCCCGGCAGGTAGCGCCGCGCCGCGGGCACGTTCGTTCCGTAGGGGCCGATCCGGAAATGCCCGGCGCTGCGGTCGAGGATCGCGCCGAAAATGCTGGGGGAGTCCGGGCGTGGCACGCACATCCACTCCACCGAACCGCTGCTGGCGATCAGGCAGCTGGTTTCACAGTCGGACAGGAAGGCGTAGTCGTCGATCGGGGGAAACGCGCCGCGACGGCCGCTGGAGGACACCGGACTCAGAATCGGCAGGCTGTCAGCGCTGGAAGACTCCATACCCCATCATCACGGCGGTGTGGGCGCGCGTCCACCGCTCGGGGCGGCGATCTCGGCGTATCGGCCGGTCGCGGCCGGGAATTCGCCCGCGGCCGTGCGGACGGCGAGGGCGTTCACAGCGACCGACTAGGCTGGACGGCGTGCAACGCATCGCAGGTTGGTGGGACGGGTTCGAACTCTGGGTAGCCGGGCTGCCCTTCATTCCGCAGTTTCTCGTGGTGCTGGTCGGTATGGTCCCGATCAGCTTCGCCATCGCCTTCCTGCTCGACCGCAGCCTGCGCATGGCCTTCCGCCTGCTGCGCCGCGACGATCGCATCGAACCGCCGATGCCGGTCACCCTCGCCGAACGCCCGACCGTCGGCAGCGGTGCCCGCTGATGCCACGTTCTCGCGTCCAGCTCGCGCTCATCGCCCTCTTGGTCCTGGTCGTCATCGCGTGGTTCTTCACGCGCTAGTCGGCGCGAGCACCAGCCCGCGCCGACCCGGCGGCTAGTTCTTGCGCCAGTCGTCGAAACGTTTGCCCAGGTCGGATACCGTGCGGCCGACTTCCTGACCCACCGTGTTCACCGCCGAGCCCACGTCGCGGCCCAGGTCGCGCACCGTGCGGACCAGCAGGTCCTCGGACTGGTCGAACGACTCGCGGTAGTGCCGGGTCGCCTCCTTGACCTCGTCGCTGATCCGCGCGTTCTTGTCCTGCTCGCGACGCGGATAGCTGCCGCCGAGCACCCGCTCGTACTCGCCGGACTGGATCCAGCGGCGCAGCTCGGCCGCGCGCAGCACCGAGAACGGGTGCGACTGCAGTTCCAGGTTGAGCAGCTTGAGCACGCCGTCGCGCAGGTCGCCCGAGCGCATGTAGTCGTCGGCCTGGTCGAGGAACGCGCCGTGGTTCATCTCGTGCAGCCACGCGCCGCCCGCGGTCTTCATGTGCACGCGCACCGAAGCCTCCACGTCCTGGCAGCACAGCAGCCCCGCCCGGTCGCCGGACAGCTCCGACTTGCGGCTCCACTCCATCAGCGCTGCCACGATCGCGCGCAACGCCCAGCCGCCCACCGGCATCCAGCCGACCGAGGCCGACAGCCGCATCAGGTGCATGAGCATCGTGCGATACACCGCGTGCCCGGACAGCGCGTGGCCGAGTTCGTGGCCGACCACGAACCGCAGTTCCTCGGTGTCCATCAGTTCGAGCAGGCCGGTGGTGAGCACGATGAACGGCTTGTCCATCCCGATGGTGAACGCGTTCACCGAAGGGTCCTGGAGCACGAACATCTCCGGGGTGGATTGCGCGTCGAGCACGCCGACGCAGTCCGCGCGCAACTGGTGCAGGGTGCGGAACTGCCGATCGTCGACCCGCACGGCGGTCGCCAGGTACATCAACCGGTGCTGGCGCTCCCGCAACAATCCCGACAGCGCCCGCAGCACCGTATCGAAGCCGCTCAGCGAGCGCAGCGCCACGAGCGCGGTGCGGTCGGCCGGGTGTTCCCAAGCGCGCGTGCTGATCTCCGGAAAACGCGTGCGAACCCGGTCTGGAGCCATGGTCATAGGATGAAATCCCCCCTGGTTAGAGAACTCTCGTCGATTGCGATCATCATGGCGCAATCTGCTACAGTCTGCCTGTGTCGTCGAGTGTCGCCCCGCAGATCCGCCATGAGTTGGCGTTGATCGCTGTCGGCAACCTCGCGGTCGCAGACATTCTCTGTCGATGATCGGCCACCGGACTCGGCTGCGCGTTCTTGCCCAGTAGACTGGCGCGCGCTTTCCTTTCGCAGTCGTAGTCCGTCACTCCGGGGGCCGTTGGGCCCGAGTCGCGCCAACTGTCGTATATCCACGTACGACAGGTCTACCGATCGACACGATCTTCCCTGCCGCCACGAAAATCGTTGCGCCGCAGGTCCTTTCCCGAAAGGTACACCCCGATGTCTCGCAACACCTGGATCGGCTCGCGCCGCCGCGCCGCCGCCATCGCTCTCACTGCTGTCGCCGCGGTCGCCCTGACCGCCTGCGGCGGCGGCGCCAGCGACTCGACCGACGGCGGCGCTACCGTGGCCGACGGCAGCGGGGGCACCCTCAACCTCTACGCCTACGCTGTCCCGAAGCCGGGATTCGACAAGGTCGTGCCCGAGTTCAACAAGACCGACGCGGGCAAGGGTGTGCAGGTCCAGGCCTCCTACGGCGCCTCGGGCGATCAGTCGCGCAAGGTCAAGGACGGCGCCGAGGCCGACGTCGTGAACTTCTCCGTCGAGCCCGACATCACCCGCCTGGTCGATGCAGGCCTGGTCGAGTCCACCTGGAACGCCGACGCCACCAAGGGCATCCCCTTCGGTTCGGTCGTCACCCTGGTGGTGCGCAAGGGCAACCCCAAGGGCATCAAGGACTGGGACGACCTGCTGAAGCCGGGTGTCGAGGTCGTCACCCCGAACCCGTTCAGCTCGGGCTCGGCCAAGTGGAACCTGCTCGCGCCCTACGCCGCCAAGAGCGACGGCGGCAAGAACCAGCAGGCCGGTCTGGACTACCTGTCGCAGCTGGTCTCCCCCGAGCACGTGAAGGTGCAGCCCAAGTCGGGCCGTGAAGCCACCGAGACCTTCCTGCAGGGCACCGGCGACGTGCTGCTGAGCTACGAGAACGAGGCCATCTTCTCCGAGCGCAACGGCGACCCGATCGAGCACATCAACCCGCCCACCACCTTCAAGATCGAGAACCCGGTCGCGGTGCTGAAGAACTCGAAGAACCTGGCCAAGGCCACCGCGTTCCGCGACTTCCTGTTCACCGCCGAGGGCCAGAAGGCCTGGGCGCAGGCCGGCTTCCGCCCGGTCGACCCGAAGGTCGCGGCCGAGTTCGCCAAGGACTTCCCGACCCCGGCCAAGCTGTGGACCATCGACGACCTCGGTGGCTGGAAGGCTGTCGACAAGGATCTGTTCGCGCAGGGCACCGGCAAGGTCGCCGTCATCTACGACAAGGCCACCAAGTAGGCCGTGACCCGGCTCACACGCGATACTGGACAACTGTGACTGACAGCAGTGGGCCCGCCGGGACCGGGGATACCTCCGATCCCGGCGGCGCCGTGAAACTGGACAAGAAGCCGCCGACCTCGCGCGGACATCGCTGGGCCTGGCTGCGCGTCACCGGGTCGGTGGGCCCGTTCGGCATCGGTGTCGCCGTGCTGTGGCTCAGCCTCATCGTGCTGCTGCCGCTGGCGGCGCTCACCGTCAGCTCCTTCGAAGACGGCTGGTCCGGCTTCTGGGACGCGGTCACCGCGCCCTCGGCGCTCGACTCGCTGAAGGTGACGATCGGCGTCTCGGTGATCGTCGCCGTGATCAATGTCGTGATGGGCACGCTGATCGCCTGGGTGCTGGTTCGTGACGAGTTCCCGGGCAAGGGCATCGTCAACGCGCTGATCGACCTTCCGTTCGCGCTGCCCACGATCGTCGCCTCGATCGTGTTGCTCTCGCTCTACGGCCCGAACAGCCCGGTCGACATCCACCTCAACGCCACCCAGCCCGGTCTGGTGGTGGCGCTGGCCTTCGTCACGCTGCCGTTCGTGGTGCGCTCGGTGCAGCCGGTGCTGATCGAGGTCGACAAGGAAGTGGAGCAGGCGTCGCTGTCGCTGGGCGCGAGCAACTGGATCACCTTCCGGCGCATCGTGCTGCCCACCCTGGCGCCGGCGATCATCTCCGGCGGCGGCCTCGCCTTCGCCAGGGCGATCGGTGAGTACGGGTCGGTGGTGCTGATCGGCGGCAATATTCCGCGCGAGACGCAGATGACCTCGCAGTACATCCAGCAGCAGATCGAGGTCGACCGGCCGGTCAACGCGGCCGCGGTGTCGGTGGCGCTGCTGGTGATCTCGTTCGTCAGCCTGCTCGTGCTGCGGATTCTCGCCGAACGCACTTCGCGCAAAGAAGAGGCGGCCCGATGAAACTGTCCGCGTTCACCAGGATCTCGCTGCGCACCATCGCGCTGGGCTACCTGCTGATCTTGTTGGTGCTGCCGCTGGTGATCATCCTGCTGCGCACGTTCGAGCGGGGGATCGGCGCGTTCATCGACTCGATCACCACGCCCGCGGCCATCTCGGCGTTCCAGCTGTCGATGATCATCGTGGTCATCGTGGTGCCGCTGAACGTGGTGTTCGGTGTGGTCACGGCGCTGGCGCTGGTCCGGAGCAAGTTCCCGGGCCGCAGTCTGATGCAGGGCATCGTCGACCTGCCGTTCGCGGTGTCGCCGGTGGTCGTCGGTGTGTCACTGATCCTGCTGTGGGGCGCGGGCGGCTGGTTCGGTGGGCTGGAATCACTCGGCTTCAAGGTGATCTTCAGCCTGCCCGGCATGGTGATCGCGACCATCTTCGTCACGCTGCCGTTCGTGGTGCGTGAGGTGGAGCCGGTGCTGCACGAGATCGGTGACGATCAGGAGCAGGCCGCGGCCACCCTCGGCGCCTCGCGCTGGCAGACCTTCTGGCGCATCACCCTGCCCGCCATCCGCTGGGGCCTGACCTACGGCGTCGTGCTCACCGTGGCCCGCGCGCTGGGCGAATTCGGCGCGGTGATCATGGTCTCCACGGCGCTGCCCGGTAAGTCCCAGACGCTCACCCTGCTGGTGCACGGCCGCTATATCAACGACCACAACACCTTCGGCGCCTACAGCGCGGCCACCCTGCTGATGGGTATGGCGCTGATCGTCCTTCTCCTGATGACTCTCCTCGAACGCAAGCGGGGCACCGAATGATCACCGTGACCAACGCGCGCAAGAACTACGGTTCCTTCGCCGCCCTCGACGATGTCAGCATCGATATCCCCTCGGGCGAACTCACCGCTCTGCTCGGCCCGTCCGGTTCGGGCAAGTCGACGCTGCTGCGTTCGATCGCCGGTCTCGAGTCCCTCGACTCGGGTGTGGTGGTGATCGCGGGTAACGACGTCACCCACGTGGCGCCGCAGAAGCGCGATATCGGCTTCGTGTTCCAGCACTACGCCGCGTTCAAGCACATGACCGTGCGCGACAACGTCGCCTTCGGCCTGACCATCCGCAAGCGGCCGAAGAAGGAGATCGACAAGCGCGTCGACGAGCTGCTCGGCATCGTCGGACTCGACGGTTTCCAGCACCGCTATCCCGCGCAGCTCTCCGGCGGTCAGCGTCAGCGCATGGCACTGGCCCGCGCGCTGGCCGTCGACCCGCAGGTGCTGCTCCTGGACGAGCCGTTCGGCGCGCTCGACGCGAAGGTGCGCACCGATCTGCGGCAGTGGCTGCGCAGGCTGCACGACGAGGTCCACGTGACCACCGTCCTGGTCACCCACGACCAGGAGGAGGCGCTGGATGTGGCCGACCGTATCGCGGTGATGAACAAGGGCCGCATCGAGCAGGTCGGTTCGCCCGAGGAGGTCTACGACCGGCCCGCCAACGAGTTCGTGATGTCGTTCCTCGGCGCGGTCGCCCGGCTCAACGGCCATCTGGTCCGCCCGCACGACATCCGCGTCGGGCGTGATCCGAGCATGGCGATGGCCGAACACGAGGGCACCGCCGAATCGGCGGGCGTCACCAGGGCCACGGTGGAGCGGATCGTGCGCCTCGGTTTCGAGGTGCGCCTGGAATTGCGCAATGCCGCGACCGGCGACCAGTTCGCCGCCCAGGTCACTCGCGGTGATGCCGCGGCGCTGCACCTGACCGAGGGCGAGACCGTGTACGCCCGTGCCACCCGGATCCCGGACCTTCCCCTGGCCTGATCCTCCAGCGACAACCGGGGCCCCGCGACATCTGTCGCGGGGCCTCGGTGCGTTGTCGAGGGGTTCGCCGGCGGTCCGTGCGCGGTTCGACTGATGTGGATCGGCGCAGGTTAACCGGTACCGGCGGTCCGTAGGCCGGTTCGACGCGCTCGCCGGACAACTATTTTTCGTGTCTCGCCGCGGCCCCCCGAAGACTGTGCATGACGCAGTGTCACAGGTAGAGGCATTTTTACTGGCGAGTAGCTTCCTCAACAGGGCTTTCGCCACGCCGGACACGAGAAATTCGGCATGGCATGGAGTTGACGTGACTCGGTGTAGGTGTAACCATTGGAAACAGTAAACGTCCCTAGAGGAGAGGCAGTGACGACGATGTCTGCGCCCACCACCCCTGACGTCGATCCTGTAGTCGCAGAGGCTCAGGCGTACGCCGAGAAGTTGCTGATGCTGTCCGAGGCATCGGTCGATCGCCACTTCGACCCGTTCGAGGACATCGACTGGGACGCCCCCGACTTCGATCCGAACTGCAAGCCCGAGCGCTGGGTCCTGGTCACCTCGGCCGACCCCATCGGTCGCCACCCCTGGTACCAGGCGCTGCCGCTGGACAAGAAGATCGAGATCGGCAAGGTCCGCCAGGCCAATGTGGCCAAGGTCGGCCTGCAGTTCGAGGCGATCCTGATCATCGGCATGATGCAGCACATCTTCAACCTGAAGAACAACGACCCGGAGTTCCGGTACTGCTCGCACGAGATGATCGAAGAGCACAACCACACTCTGATGTTCCAGGAGATGGTGAACCGCGTCGCCGACGTGCCGGGCATGAACCCGCTCGTGCGTCAGCTGCGTCACCTGGCCGCCCCGGCCGGTGCGCTGTTCCCGAACTTCTTCTTCATGGCCGTGCTCGCCGGCGAAGAGCCGATCGACCACATCCAGAAGGACATCCTGCGCTCGGGTGACGACATCCACCCGATCATGCGCGGCGTGATGGCGATCCACGTGGCCGAGGAAGCTCGCCACATCTCCTTCGCCCACGAGTTCCTGAAGAAGAACGTTCCGGCCCAGCCCGCGCTCAACAAGGCTGTGCTCTCGATCGCCATGCCGATCGTGATGTTCATCCTCGGCCGCGCCATCGCGACGCCGCCGAAGACCTTCTTCAAGCAGTTCGACATGCCCGCCGAGGTCCGCAAGGACCTGTTCTACGGTTCCAAGGAATCGAAGCGGACCTTCGCCGACTACTACGTCGACGTGCGCGCGCTGGCCGAGGAGATCGGTCTGATGAACCCGGTCGCCCGCAAGGTGTGGAAGCTGCTCGGTATCGACGGCCCGTCCAGCCGGTACCGCTCGGAGCCCAAGCGCTCCGCGAAGCACGCTGCCTGAGACGATAGCAATATGCCATACGTTGTCACCCAGTCATGCTGTAGTGACGCCTCGTGCGTCTACGCGTGCCCGGTCAACTGCATTCATCCCACCCCGGATGAGCCGGATTTCCGTACCGCAGAGATGCTCTACGTCGATCCGGCGGCCTGCGTGGACTGTGGTGCCTGTGCCACCGCATGCCCCGTCGATGCCATCACCTCGTCGAAGAAGCTGACCGACGAGCAGAAGCCGTTCATCGAGATCAACGCCGACTTCTACCGCGTGCAGCGGGATCGGCCGACGTTGGCCGCGCCGGTGATGCCGCCCGCGATCGACACGCAGCGCTCCCCGCTGCGCGTCGCCATCGTGGGATCGGGTCCCTCGGCGATGTACGCCGCCGACGAGCTGCTCACCCAGCCCGGTGTCGCGGTCACGATGTTCGACCGCCTCCCGCAGGCCTACGGTCTGGCGCGCCTGGGCGTCGCGCCCGATCACAAGCACACGCGTAAGGTCGCCGACCTGTTCGACATCATGTCGAAGCAGGACGACTTCGGTACCTACCTCGATGTCGAGATCGGCAAGCACATCAGCCATGCCGAGCTGCTCGAGCACTTCCACGGCGTGATCTACGCCGTCGGCGCGTCCTCGGATCGCAAGCTGGACATTCCCGGCGAAGGCTTGGCGGGCAATGTGTCGGCCACCGATTTCGTCGCCTGGTACAATGGCCATCCCGACCACGCCGAGGATCGGTTCGACCTGAACCAGAAGCGGGTCGTGATCGTCGGCAACGGCAACGTCGCGCTCGACGTCGCGCGCATCCTGACCGTGAATCCGGCGCTGCTCGCCGACACCGATATCGCGCCGTACGCGCTGAAGGCATTGCGCGAGAGCAAGATCGAAGAGGTCGTGATCCTGGGCCGTCGTGGTCCGGCCGAGTCGGCGTTCACGGTGCCCGAGTTCGTCGGCCTGCTGGCCGCCGATATCGACATCGCGATCGACGGCGAGCTGCCCGCGATCACGCCGGATCTGCCCTACAAGGTCGAGCAGAAGCTGCGCCTGCTGCACAGCGTCGCGAATCGCCCGTTCGGCGAGCGCAAGCGCATCGTGTTCCGCTACCTGTCCTCGCCGGTGGAGATCGTCGGCACCGACACGGTGACCGGGGTACGGGTGGAGCGCAACGAGCTCGTCGCCGATGGTGAAGGTCGCGTGGCCGCCACGCCGACCGGTGATACGACACTGCTCGAGGCGGGTGTCGTGCTCACCTCGGTCGGTTACCGAGGGGTCCCGACCGTGGATCTGCCGTTCGACGACGCCCGTGCGGTGATCCCGAACGACGCGGGCCGGGTGCTCACCGCGCCCGGTGGCGAGGTCTTCCCCGGCACCTATGTGACCGGCTGGATCAAGCGCGGCCCGACCGGTTTCATCGGGACCAACAAGTCGTGTGCGCAGGAGACCGTGCAGCAGCTCGCCGACGATTTCAACAGCGGCAAGCTGCGTGAGCCCACCCGCGCCGCGGCCGAGTTCGACCGTCTCGTTCGCGCCCGTCGCCCGCAGGCGGTCGCCCGCGGCGCCGCGGTGCAGAGGGAACGTTCGGTGAAGCGGCTGTTCGCTCGCAGCTGATCGAAAAGCGAAAGGCCCGCAACGTCACTGGGAGACGTTGCGGGCCTTTCGTGTGCCTACTGCGCGACCGGCTGAGTCCGACGACGGCGTGCTCGGCGACCACATACGGCGCCACGTGCGCACATCGGCGTCGACGGTGACATCGGTCGCGACGAACAGCGCGCGGCCGCCTTGGCGATGCCGGAGCCGGCGCCGTTGACGAGTACGACCTGGTCGGCGCATCGAGTGGGCATGCGTAGTGCCTTCTTTCCCTTGGTTTTTCGAACATCCGGTCGGTGTCTCTCCGTCCTTTCGGTCAACCGGCGTGCGCAGGGGTCGCGCTGGCGGGATTCGGTCGCTGCGTTGACGTGTCAGTGAAAGCGGGCCAACTTCGAAATGGGGGAATGTAATTCGCTACCAGTGAAATCGTGTTGGTAGTAAATGAATTGGTTACCAGCCGGTAAGTGCGCTGAATGTCCGTGATAACAAACTCGAAGAATGTATTCAGTGGGCGCTCTGTCCGATTACTCGCAGGTAGCTGCTTCTCGGAGTCTGCGAATCGCGGGGTGGGTGTTCAGGGGGGTGGATATTTAGGCTTCAACGATCTCACCTGCGCGAATCGCCTTGTGGTGACGCATGGTTGCGGTTTCCGTATCAATCCGGCAGCAATTCGCGGACGTGCCAGTTAATCTAGGCGAGCTGTTTGGAAGACGACCGCGGCCACATGGTGCGCTCGCGTGCTGGACGTGGTCACGGTGCGTTGACGGGATAGCAAAAACATGACCAGAGGTCTGGGCTTGAGTATCGGTGCGGTCAATGCGATTTCGGCGGTAGTCGCCGACGATCCGGCCAAGCCGACGGTGCGCACACGACGCACCGCACTGACATTCGACGACGCGGGTAGGCCCCGTATCGGCGCGATCAACGAATTCGCTTCGGCGATCACGGATTTCGCGGATCTGACCCGCGAGCCGGAGCCGATGGTGATGGGCGGACGGTTCTACTCGGCGACCAACCTGATCGCCGCGGTGGTCACCGGTCTGATCGAGCTGGCCGAACCGCCCGCCGGGATCGTGTTGACCTATCCGGCGGTCTATACCGACAAACAGGTCTCGTTACTCGGCCAGGCGCTGCATCTCGCGGGCGCCGGTGAGGTCCTGTTGGTGCCGGAGCCGGTCGCCGCCGCGGAATGGCTCGAGGTCGATCGCGGCCCACTGGAACCGGGCTTCGTGCTCGTCTACGACCTGGGCGCCACCAGCCTCGACCTCACCGTGCTGCGCGTCGGTCCCGACTGGCCGCACCACCCGATGGTCGGAACTCCAACGCGGTCCTCCGATTTCGGCGGTAAGCCGCTCGGCGAGATGGTCGCTCGCTACGCGGGCGATCCGGGTCCGGGCCGCGCGACCCAGACCCTCACCTCCATGGTGAACATCGACGCGCTGCGCGCCGAACACATCCGCGACACCTTCCCGCTGGTCAGCAAGAGCGTGTCCGCGGCGGGGCTGCGGCTCGCGGACCTGTCGCGCATTCTCGTGGTCGGCGGTGCCTCACGCCCGCCCGAAGTCGCCCGCACCCTCGCCGAACTCGGCGTTCCCCTCGTCACCGTCGCCGACCCCGGTCAGGTGATCGCCTCGGGCGCTGCGGGTTTGGCGGCTCGCACCTTCGCGCCGGAGCAGCAAACCGGTGGCCCGGTGCCGCACGTCGCGGTGTTCTCCAGCGCGGCAGTCGTTTCCGCGCTGGCCATGTCGGCGATGACCGTGTTCGGCAGCCCCTTCGACCCCGGCCTGATGCCGGTCCTCGACCGGTTCCCGGTCCTTGGCGCTCCCGCCGACGCGTTGCTCTACGACATGAGCGCCGACCTCCTCGCCGCCCGAACCGCAGGTCTGGTCAGCGATGTCGACCCGCTCAACGGCCGCATCCGGGTGGCGAGCATAGCCGCGGCCCGCAGCGCCTACGAGAACTTCATCGCCCCCGCGACCGCGCCCGGCGGCACTTCACGCCCCGGCGGAAGCGCCGACCGCGGCGCCCCCGGCCGCCTGGACGTCGGCAACGACTGCAAGTCGCCGATCCTCGCCCGCACCACCTACGGCGACCCGGCCCGCTTCATCAACCCCTTACCCTTCGGCCAACAGGCCGCCCAACCCCAGAACACACCGACCAGCCCCGGCGCTCCCGAACTTCCCCACGGCGGCCCGATCTCGAGCCCCGGCACCCCTGAAGTACCGGGCACTCCGACCTCGCCCGGCACTGTTCCCGCGGTAGGCACCGCGCCATCACCGGGTACGGCACCGATAGACGGCATGTCCACGCCGACCGGTGGCGCATCCACGCCGAGCACGGGCGGCGTCACGATCGACGTCGGAGGATCGGCCTCGACCGGTGGAACCGGCACCGGCACAACACCTTCCAGTCCCGGCGCTTCGACCGGCGGGGTTGGCGGCACCTCGGGCGGAACGCAGACCGGCGGTACGACTGACGGAGGTCACGCAGGCGGCTCGGCGGGTGGTGAAACATCTGGCGGCACAAACACTTCCGGTGGTGCAACCGGCGGTGGCGCGTCCGATGGCGGTGCATCGAACGGCGGCAGTGCCGGCGGTGGTGGTACGTCTGGCGGTGGATCTGACAGTGGCGCTTCCGGTGGCGGTGCATCGGGTGGCGGTGCTTCCGGTGGTGGTGCGTCGGGTGGTGGATCTGACAGTGGTGCTTCCGGTGGTGGTGCGTCGAGCGGTGGTGCGTCAGGCGGCGGCGCGTCCGGTGGTGGTGCGTCAGGCGGCGGTGCATCTGGTGGTGCGTCCTCCGGTGGCGGATCCGACAGCGGTGCGTCATCTGGTGGTGCGTCCGCCGGGGGTGCGTCATCCGCTGGTGGTGCGTCCTCCGGCGGTGGTGCGTCCTCCGCTGGTGCTTCCTCGGGCGGCTCCAAAGGTGGTGCATCAGCAGGTGGCTCTACCGGTGGCGGGGGTGGCGGCGGCGGTGGCGGGGGTGGCGGCTCACGCCGCTGACCATCGGCCACGCCCGTTGTGGCTCCGCCGCGACATCAGCGGGTCTTACTGCTGACGGGTCGGCCCCGCCTCGCCCGTGGGATGTACATCGGATAGGCGAGCGACGTCGGCCGCGAGAACTGGAAGCTCACAGCTTCGTCCACGCGGCCGACGGTGACACCGAAATGTCACTGAGCGCAGCTCACGCGCGAGGCGCATACCGCGACGGTGCGGCGATCGAAGAACTCGCCCATCCCTCATCCGCACAGCCCATGTCGCGGTCTCGCCGCGGCTCGAGCAGGTCTTGCCACGAGAGTCGGTGGCGCGGTTCGCTGCCACCGCGGTAGGTTCTTTGCGGTTCGGGGGGCCGGAGCGCCGGTACTGAAACCGGGGTGGGTGTCGGTGGGTGCGGGCACAATGGGGCGGTGGGTTTAGCTGGGGGAGCGCCGAAGCTGATTGCGCTCGATGTGGATGGGACCCTGCTGGCGAAGGGGGTCGATATCAGCGCGCGGGTGGGAGCGGCGGTGCGGGCGGCGGTGTCGGCGGGCGCGCATGTGGTGGTGACCACCGGGCGAACGGTGCTCACCACGCGTCCGGTGCTGAGCGAGCTCGGACTCGCCGAGGGGCATGCGTTGTGTTCCAACGGTGCTGTGCACATCGACGTGGCGCGTGGCGAGCCGGTCGCGGTTCAGTCGTTCGATCCGGGACCTGCCGTGCTCGCGCTGCGCACGCTGTTCCCAGCGATGATCTTCGCCGCGGAACAGGTGGGCGTCGGTACCTGGGCGACGGGGCACGGGCCGGGGGAGTTCTCGATCGGCGACTTCCAATTGGTCGACCACCGCACGCTGAGCAGTGTGCCGACCCCGCGCCTCAACGGCTGGTGGCCCGACGGCAGCCCCGACGAGATGCTGCGCCTACTGGAAACGTTCGATGTGCCCGAGGCGTCCTGGGTGCACGGTGAATACGGTCCATGGCTCACGGTTTCGCGGCGTGGTGTGTCCAAAGGCTGGGCACTGGAACAACTTCGGCTCCTCCTGGGCGTCGAGGCCGACGCGACTCTGGCCATCGGCGACGGCTTCAACGACCGGGAGATGTTGCGCTGGGCGGCACATTCGGTAGCGATGGCAGGATCGCCCGACGCGGTGCTCGCCCTCGCCGACGAGGTGACCGGTGACGTCAGCGAGGACGGAGTGGCCACCGTCCTCGAGCGCTGGTTCACCTGAGTGCGGTTGTCGCCACCGGTGCCACAGCCTGAACGTGGGCCCTAGGTCGACACCGACGCGGTCATCGCCACATAGTGGGGGTTCGCCATGATGCCGAGCACATTGCCGAACGGATCCAGCACCGCCGCGGTCGCGAACCCGGCGCCTTCGCCGCGTTCGGTGATCGGCTCGTACTCGGTGGCGCCGAGCTCGAGCAACCGGGCGAAGGTGGCCGCGAGGTCGTCGACCTGCCAGAACACGACTCCGCCCCCGCCCGGTGCATTGCGCGCGCCTGCCGGGGCATACGCGCGGTTGATGATTCCCAGCTCGGCTTGCAACGGCCCGAGCCGAAACTCGTAGTACCCGCCGGGTACCTCGTAATACGGCGCGATGCCGAGGAATTCGCTGTACCAGTCCTTGGCGGCGGTGAGGTCGTCGGCGTAGTAGGTGGTGGTGGCCATTCCGCGCAGCATGTCTGCTCCATTCGGTTGTCGCTTCGGTGTGACAACGACTTTGCCAGCTAAAGTGCTCACCGAATGAGCACTTTGTTCGGCAGAATTACCGAGTATGCGAGCGGACAGATTGGTAGCCACCCTGTTGTTGATGCAGGCACGCGGGCGGGTGACGGCCGCCGAGGTCGCGGCCGAGCTCGAAGTCTCGGTGGCGACGGCCCGCCGTGACCTGGAGGCCTTGTCGGCCGCGGGCATCCCGGTCTATCCGCAATCGGGTCGCGGGGGCGGGTGGTCGCTGATCGGGGGCGCCCGCACCGACCTGTCCGGACTGACGGCGGGGGAGACCAGGGCGCTGTTCTTGCTCGCGGGTCCGGCGGCCCAGGCCGCCCCCGAACTGAAGTCGGCCCTTCGCAAACTGGTCCGCGCCCTACCGCACACTTTCCGCGCCGATGCGGCCGCCGCGGCCGACGCGGTGGTGGTCGATCCGGCGCGGTGGGGTCGTCCCGATCCGCAAGCACCCGCGGTACTCGATACGCTGCGCCGCTCGGTGGTGGATCGCCGCCGCGTGCGCATCGAATACCTGCGCAAGGGGGAACGCACGGTCCGCACGATCGATCCGTGGGGCCTGGTCGAGAAGGAGACGGTCTGGTATCTCATCGCGGGCACCGACCGCGGGCAGCGAACCTTCCGCCTCGACCGTATCGCCGGGGCCATCACTCTCGACGAAACAGCCGAGCGACCAGCGGATTTCGATCTTCACGCGGAATGGGCTCAGATCGTCGAACGGATGGAGGGCCGGCGCGCCGCCGTTTCCGCGACGGTTCTCGTCTCCACCGAGCTCGCCCCCATCCTGGCCGATCAGCAGGGCCGCAACTGCACTCTGCTCGGCCCGGCACCCGACGGCCGGGTGCGAGCACAGATCACCGCCGATACCGCGAAGATGGTCGCCCGGCAGCTGGCGGGCTGGGGCGGCGACGTGGAGGTGGTCGGTCCTGCCGAGGTGAGATCCGAACTGGTCGCACTCGGCACTCGATTGGTGCACGACAACAGGTGAGAGCCGCATCGGCGGACAGGTCGTTGCCGACTGAGCAACGGGGTCTGTGCGGGGCGATCCTGCTTCGACCGCCCCGCCCCCACTACGACCTGTCGATGAGCGAGGCCAGCGACCTGACCACCTCACCGGCCACCACCGCGTGCCCACTCGTGGTGAAGTGGATGAGGTCCGCGCTCATCAGCTCGGGTCTCGACCGCAGCGGATGGTTCCAGAATTCGGTGAGCACCACATCGAATTCGGCGGCCACCGCCCGCACCACCTCGTTGAACGCGATCATCTGCGGCCGCATGGCTCGCATCGGGGCCATCCGCTCGACGGACCACACGTCGGCCACGGTGAAAATCGACAGCTGTGCCCCGGTGGCGGCCAGCGCGGTGAGGATCGTCGACAGATTCGTGCGCAGCTGATCGACGTCACCGCCTGCGGTGAACAGGTCGTTGCCGCCGCAACTGAGGTGCACGAGATCCGGTGCGAACTCCAGGATTTCGGCGAGCTGGCGGTCGATGACCTGACCGCTGGTCGCGCCGATCCGGCCCGTATTGCGATAGGCCAGTGTGGGATTCACCGAAGTGAGGTGTGCTGCGACCCGATCGGCCCAGCCGGTGGGAGCGTACCCGGGACTGGGGTCACCCGTCCCCGCGGCGATCGAATCGCCGAGTACCGCGAAACGCTGCCACGGTGCCCCCGCGAGCAACGCGGCGGCCTGCTCCGGCGCCAGTACCAGCGGATCATCGGCCTCGGCGGAGAACTGCACGGATAGTGGTGGACTGGAAGGCATGTCGATCTCCTCTGGTTCAGTCGGTCGAACGAGCGCGCGACGGCGCGGCAAGCAGCAGTGCGACAGCGAGGTTGATGGCCGCGCACACGGCGAACAGCAGGTGGAAGCCGCGAAGCGGGTCGTCGGAGGTCGACGAGAAGATGGCCGCCAGTACGGCGATGCCGAGTGCTCCGCCCACCTGCCGGGCGGTGACGTTCATCCCGATCCCGGCCGCGAACTGTTGCGGTGGAACAGAACTCGCTGCCGCGGTGCCGAACACCGTGACGACGATGCCGATTCCGCCGCCGCCGAGCACGCCCGCCGGAATCCACGCTGTCCACAGCGCGGGTTCGGGCCCGAAGGCGTCGGTGCTCATCCAGACCAGCGCCGCGGTCGACATCAGCGCACCGAGCACACCTACCCACCGCTGGCCTGCCGGTGTCGTAATCCGCCCGGTGACAACGGCGGTCACCATCGAGGCCACCGCGCCGACGGTCAGCGCCGCCGCCGATTCGAGGACGGAATAGCCCCAGACGGCATCGAGGAACAGCGGACCGGCCAGCAGCCACGCGAACATCGAGGCGCCGAACAAGAACGAACCCGCATTCGCCATGGCGAATTGCCGATCACGCCACAGTGCTACGGCGACAGCGGGATTGACGTGCCGACGGGAGCGAATCAGCGCGAACACGGTCAGCGCGAGACCGCCGAGCAACGCGACGAGCGTGCCCGGTGCGGCCCAACCCCACGACTGGCCTTCGGTGACGGCCGCGACGATCGCACCGAGCCCGATCGCGACGGCGAGCGTGCCGAGCGGATCGGGCAGCGTCGTCTCGCGGGAGCCCTGGTCGCCGCCGGGTAGCCGCAGTCCCGGCACGATCAGCGCCAACGCGATCGGCACATTGATCAGGAACACCGCACGCCAGCCGAACGCCTCGACCAACGCGCCACCCAGCGCCGGGCCGACCACCGCCGCGAAACCACCGGCGGCCGACCAGGCGCCGATGGCGGCGCCGATCTTCGCTCGTGGCGTGGCCTCCAGCACCAGCCCGAGTGCCGCGGGCACCATGAACGCCGCCGCGATGCCCTGCAGGACCCGACCGGCGATGAGCCAGCCCGCGCCGGGCGCCAGCCCGCACAGCAGCGAGGTGATGGCGAATCCGGCCAGTGCCAGCGCGAACAGGCGACGGCGACCCAGCGCGTCGGCGATGCGCCCGGCCGGGGTGAGCAGCGCCGCGAACGCGATCGCGTAGCCGCTGACGATCCAGGTCAACGTCCCGGTGGGGGTGCCGGGGTAGCTCAGGGCGATCGTCGGGAACGCGATGTTGACGACGGAGAGGTCGAGGAAGGCGATGAATGCCGCGCCAGAGGCGACGACGAGGGTGCGGCCCGCGGCGCTGCTGTCGGGAGTAGCTGTGCTGAGCGGATCTTCGGGCCGAGCTGACACGTCGGTCATGCGGAGTCCTTCGAGGGGAGAAATAAGAACGTACGATCGTTCGTAAATAAAAGTACGACCGATCGTTCGCCTTCGCAACCCCGCGGTGGAACAATGATGCGCATGACCCAGTTGACGGAACCGAGCGATCAGCGGTTGGCCAAGGGCGCCCGTGCGCGCGCCACCATCGCCCGGCGCGCCGCCGAACTCGCCTCCGTCGAGGGTCTCGACGGCCTCAGTATCGGCAGGCTCGCCACCGACCTCGGCATCAGCAAGAGCGGCATCGCCACCCTCTTCGGCACCAAGGAGGCGCTCCAACTCGCCGCCGTCCAGGCGGGGCGTGACATCTTCATCGAACGAGTCATCGCGCCCGGCCTGCGCGTGCCACGCGGTGGAACCCGGGTGCGCGCGATGATCGACGGCTGGTTCGCGCACATCGAGAATCCGCCCTTCCCCGGCGGCTGTTTCCGGGTGGCCACCCTCACTGAATTCAGCAGCAAGCCCGGCCCCGTGCGCGACGCCGTCGTCGCCGATCACGACTACTGGCTGTCCTTCCTGGCCGACGAGGTCCGGAAGGCTCAGGCCATGGGCGAACTCGCCGACGCCGACCCCGATCTGCTGGTCTTCGAACTGGACGCGATCGTGAGCGCCGCCAATGTCGCTCGCCAGACCGGTGATTCGGCCCGTGTCGAAGCGGCCCGTACCATCGCGACCCGCTTGTTGTCGGAAGCGCCGAGCGAAATTCAGCCTGGTCGGCTCTAGTCGGGCGGCCTGCCGGGCGCGTACTCACGTCTGATGCGACGAGATCCCAGCGCTCCGGCCAGGGCCGCTGCGGTCCGGTGTGTCATCCGGGTCTGGCCTGAATACGCGGACAGCGCCGCTACCGGTGTTGGTAGTGGCGCTGGTGTCCGGTGAGTCGAGGTCGTTGGCTAGGAGGTCGCGGCCTCGGATCAGTGCTGGTGTTCCTTCTTCGGCTGGGGTGTCGTGGTGAGGGTGAATGCGGCGGTACGGACGACATCGGCGTGCTTGAAGTCCAGGAACAGGCGGTAGGTCCCGGGGCCCGGAACCGCCGTGTGGAAGGTGACTTCGGGGCCCGAGGGCGTGATGCCGTCGCCGGGTTCGCCGTTGGGGTGGACGTGGACGTACGCGAGGTCTCCCGCGCGCAGGATGACGAGGTGGCCGAAAGCCGCCAGGTACGGCTGCAGATCCGTCACGGCCTCGCCGTTCTTGCGCACGGTGAGCGTCAGCAGATCGCCCTCGGCACGCAACTCACCGGCCACGGTCACCTGATAGCCGTCGACGTCGATGGCGCGGTTCACCGCTGGAACCGGCTGTGGCGCATAGTGTCCCGCGATCGCCAGATCGGCGCCGAGGGTGATGGTGCGGCCGAGTGCGCGCGGTGCGATATCGGTGAACACCCGATAGGCCCCGGCTTCGGGGAGGTCCAGCTGAATCGCCCACGTGCCGTCTGCTTCCCGCCGCGGGTGTACGTGCCAGAACCCCGTCAGCTCGCGACGCGCCACGATCAGGTGCAGTTCGCGATCGTGAATCGCGTCGAACTCGGTCACTGCCGACCCGTCCGGGCCGAGAATCCGGAATCGGAAGTCGATCTTGCCGGGCTCGGCGATCGTGGTCTCGAGGTCGAGGGTGTACCCGTCCTGCGTAATCCGCAGGCCCCCGGGCAGACCCGCATCGTGCCCAGCTGTGTGTGTGCCGTGTCCGGCGTGTGCGCCACCGCCGTGCTCGGTGTGGGCCTCGTGTCCTGCATGGGCGCCACCCTGCGGCGCGTGACCGCTGTGCAGGGCGTGCGCACCGCCGCCGTGTTCCGCGTGTCCGCCGTGCGCGGTGCCCTGTTCGACGTGACCGGGCTGGGCTGCGGGGTCGACGTGTGTGGTGTGTCCGGCGTGGGCGTTGGTGGTCATCGTTTCGCCTCTCTCAGTTCGCTGTGCGTTGATACGAACATATACCCCTGGGGGGTATGCGGTAAAGGGTGGAAGCCCTGTGAGCTGTGCCACCGTGGATGCCGAATCCGGTTGTGTCTAGAGACGCGATACAGGCGAACTTCTGGCCGTGTAGGTGAAGGCGAGGATTGTCGCGGGTGCGGATGTGGGCAGCGCGAACCTCGCGTTCACGTCCCGAACCGGGCGGAGTGGGCTCGCGCTGAATCGAGGGCAGTGCGACGGGCTACCCGTTCGGGGGCGCGACCAAGCGGCCCGGATCCGCTGGGCTCAGGCGGAGAGTACGAGCTCGGTGGCGACGGCAGTGTTGTATCGAGCCCAGATCACGTCGACCAGCGCGGAGTGCGCTCCGATGACATCGGCATGCACGACCTCGGGCGCGGCCGCGACCAGCCGGTCGGTGAGCAGCCCCGGCGCCAGAAACCACGGCGCGACGACGATGCGTTCGGCTCCGCGCGCCCGCAGCTGATCCACGGCACGCTCGATACCGGGTTCGACTGTCGCGAAGCACATTTCAGTAGGGCAGCCGGTCACGGCGGCCAGTCGTCGAGCCACCACCGCGGTCCGCCGATTGGCCGCGGCATCGCGCGAACCGACAGCGGCGACGGCGATTCCGACCGGAGTATCACGCAACGGATCGGTTGCGGCAGCGAACGCACCGGGAACAGCGGGGACCAACGGTGTGACCAGGTCGGGGAGCAGGGGAAGACGGCACGAGAGTGCGACTCGGTCAGCCACCGCGGCGATGAGCAGTGGATCGGGGCCGAGTACCGCTGCCTGGGTGAGTCGCAGCCGGGGATGACGGCGGCCGGCCTCGGCCAGTAGCGCCGGAAGGTCGACCCGCGCGTGAAAAGCGTTGCCCAGCAGGAGCGGAACGACGATCACGTCGGTGTGGCCCTGGGCGGCGAGGTCGTCGACCACCTCGTCCACCGTGGGCGTGCTGAGATCCAGAAAAGCCAGCCGGACCGGGATGTCGGGCCGGGCAGCGGCAACGTCGGCGACCACGGCCGCCATGGTCGCCGCCGAACGCGGATCGCGGCTGCCGTGGGCAACCGCTATCAACGCGGGCCCGCCTGCGCCGCGCGGCACCGGAACGGCACCACGCGGCGGAGCGGGCAGGCGATACATCAGACCGCGGTACCGACCTCGACCGAGGTCAGCACGTCGCCGACCAGGCCGGCCGCGAGCGTGTTGCCACCGGCGGGGTCGATCAGCAGGAACGACCCGGTGTGCCGGTTGGTGCGGTAGTCGTCGGCCGGGATCGGCTCGGCCAAGCGCAGCGAGACGCGACCGATGTCGTTGAGCTCCAGCGACTCCGGGCTGGGCTGTGCGGTGAGCGTCTGCTCGTCGAACCGCTCCACGAGCGCGCCGACGATGGCCTGGGTGGTCTTGGCGCCGTGCTTGAGCAGCAGCCGGGCGCCGGGACGCAGACCCTTGTCACCGAGCCAGCACACGGTCGCGTCGAAGGTGTCGATCGACTCCGGCGCGTCGTGCACCGAGGCGATGATGTCGCCGCGCGAGATGTCGACCTCGTCGGCCAGGATCAGCGTCACGCTGCGCCCGACCTGCGCGACGGCCAGTTCGCCGTCCGGGGTGTCGATGCGCTCGACGGTGGTCTTCTTACCCGAGGGCAGCACCACGATCTCGTCGCCGGGCGACACCGAACCGGCCGCGATCTGACCCGCGTAACCCCGGTAGTCGGGGTATTCGGCGGTGCGCGGACGGATCACGTACTGCACCGGGAAACGCAGACCCAGCGCGTGCGTGCCGGTCGAATCAGCGTCCACCGGAACGGACTCGAGGTGCTCGATCAGCGACGGGCCGTCGTAGTACGGGGTGTTCTCGGAGCGGCTGGCGATATTGTCGCCGTGCAGCGCCGAGACCGGGATCTCGATGACGTCCTCGGAAGCCCAGCCCAGCTTCGAGGTGAGCTCGTTGAACTCGGCGGAGATCTCGGCGAACACCTCGGCCGGGTTGTCGACCAGGTCGATCTTGTTCACCGCGAGCACCAGACGCGGCACACCGAGCAGTGCCAGCACGGCCGCATGGCGACGGGTCTGCTCGATGACGCCCTTGCGCGCGTCGGTCAGCAGGATCACCAGCTGCGCGGTGGACGCGCCCGACACCGTGTTGCGGGTGTACTGCACGTGCCCCGGCGTATCGGCCAGCACGAAAGACCGCTTGGGCGTGGCGAAGTAGCGGTACGCCACGTCGATGGTGATGCCCTGCTCACGCTCGGCGCGCAGGCCGTCGACGAGCAGTGACAGGTCCGGTGTGGACAGTCCACGGTCGACCGAGGCGCGGGTGACCGCGTCGATCTGATCGGCCAGCACGGACTTCGTGTCGTAGAGCAGCCGTCCGACCAGCGTGGACTTGCCATCGTCGACAGAACCGGCGGTGGCCAGCCTCAATAGGTCGGACATCAGAAATAACCCTCTCGCTTGCGGTCTTCCATGGCGGCTTCGGACACACGGTCGTCACCGCGAGTAGCACCGCGTTCGGTCAGTCGTGACGCCGCGACCTCGGCCAGGATGGCCTGGTTGTCGGCGGCGTCGGAGATGATGGCGCCGGTGGTGGAACCGTCGCCGACGGTGCGGTAGCGCACCGAACGGGTCTCGAGGACCTCGTTCTCGTTCGGGCCACCCCACACTCCGGGCGTCATCCACATGCCGTCGCGGGAGTACACCGGACGTTCGTGCGCGTAGTAGATCGACGCCAGGTCGATGTCCTCGCGGGCGATGTAGCGCCAGATGTCGAGCTCGGTCCAGTTGCTCAGCGGGAACACCCGCACGTGCTCACCCGGCGCGTGCTTGCCGTTGTAGAGGTTCCACAGCTCGGGGCGCTGACGCTTCGGATCCCACTGCCCGAAGGCGTTGCGCAGCGAGAAGATCCGCTCCTTGGCGCGCGAGCGCTCCTCGTCGCGACGACCGCCGCCGAAGACCGCGTCGAAGCGGTGCTCGGTGATGGCGTCGAGCAGCGGCACGGTCTGCAGCGGGTTACGGATGCCGTCGGGACGCTCGGTCAGGCGGCCGTCGGCCAGGTACTCCTCGACCGAGGCCACGTGCAGGCGCAGACCGTAGCGCTCGACCACCTTGTCGCGGAATTCGAGCACCTCGTCGAGGTTGTGGCCGGTGTCCACGTGCAGCAGTGTGAACGGCAGCGGCGCGGGCCAGAAGGCCTTGAGCGCCAGGTGCAGCAGGACGGTGGAGTCCTTGCCGCCGGAGAACAGGATCACGGGACGCTCGAACTCGCCCGCGACCTCACGGAAGATGTGGATCGCCTCGGATTCCAGCGCCGCGAGGGTGTCGAACTCGGTGAGGCCGAGTTCGCGTTCGGTGGTGTTGGTACTCACAGGCTCACTCCCGGTGGTGGTGATGGTCATGATTGGTGCAATCCGCATTCGGTCTTGGCGATACCGGCCCAGCGGCCGCTGCGCGGATCGGACCCCGGCTCGGGCTTGCGCGTGCACGGCGCGCAGCCGATGGACGGGTAACCCTCCTCCACCAGGGGATTGACGAGAATGCCGTTGGCCTCGATGTAGGCCTGCATCTCGTCGTCGGACCACGGTGCGATCGGGTTGATCTTCACCAGGCCGAAGGCTTCGTCGAACGAGATCAGCGGCGCGTTGGCGCGGGTGGGCGCCTCGACGCGGCGGATGCCGGTGATCCACGCGTTGTAGCCGCTCAGCGACTTCTTCAGCGGGACCACCTTGCGCAGCCGGCAGCATTCGGCGGCGTCACGGGCGAACAGATCCTTGCCGAGCAGTTCGTCCTGCTCTGCGACGCTCGCCTCGGGGCGCACGTTCACCACGTTCACCCCGTACACGGCCTCGACCGCGTCGCGGGTGCCGATGGTCTCGGCGAAGTGGTAGCCGGTGTCGAGGAACAGCACGTCCACACCGGGACGGGTCTGCGCGGCCAGGTGGACCAGCACACCGTCCTGCATGTTCGAGGCGACGATGTAGCCGTTGCCGAAGACCTTGTCGGTCCAGGCGATCAGGTCGGCGGGCGAGGCATCGGGGCCCAGCTCGGCCGCACCCTGCTCGGCGAGCGCGCGCAATTCGGCCTCGGACAGTTTGGCCGCGAGATTCGTGGTCACAGTGGGGATCTCCTCATCGACTATCGGAGGTCGGCCTCGTCGGCGCGCACAGCCCACACCGCGAAGCGTTCCCCGGATTCCCGGTTCTTGACGAAGTTGCGGACGACGCGATCGATGTAGTCACCGAGCTCGACGCTGGTCACCTTGTGCTGACGCAACTTCCGGCCGAACGCGCTGTCCAGGCCGAGGCTGCCACCGAGATGAACCTGGAAACCCTCCACCTGATTCCCGGTGCCGTCGTCGACGAGCTGGCCCTTGAAGCCGATGTCGGCGATCTGGGACCGGCCGCACGAGTTCGGGCAACCGTTGATGTTGATGGTGATCGGCACGTCGAGTTCGGCGTTGATGTCGGCCAGGCGCTGCTCGAGTTCGGGTGCGAGCACCTGCGAGCGCTTACGGGTCTCGACGAAGGACAGCTTGCAGAACTCGATGCCACTGCAGGCGAGGAGGTTTCGACGCCAGACCGAGGGGCGGGCCTGCAGGCCGAGCGGTTCGAGTTCGTCGATCAGCGCGTCGACCTGGTCGTCGGGGATGTCGAGGACGATCAGCTTCTGGTACGGGGTGAAGCGGATGCGATCCGAGCCGTACTTCTCGGCGGCGTCGGCGACCTTGCTCAGGATGGTGCCCGAGACGCGACCGGCGATGGGGGAGAAGCCGACGGAGTTCAGGCCGTTGCGCAGCTTCTGGACACCGACGTGGTCGATGGGCTTGGCCGGCTGCGCGGGTGCGGGACCGTCGATGAGCTTGCGCTCGAGGTACTCGTCCTCGAGCACCTGACGGAACTTCTCGATGCCCCAGTCCTTGATCAGGAACTTCAGGCGGGCCTTGGTGCGCAGGCGGCGGTAGCCGTAGTCGCGGTAGAGCGAGACGACCGCTTCCCACACATCGGGGACCTCTTCGAGGGGTACGAAAGCGCCGACGCGCTGAGCCAGCATCGGGTTGGTGGACAGGCCGCCGCCGACCCAGAGATCGAGGCCGGGGCCGTGCTCGGGGTGGTTCACACCGACGAAGGCGATGTCGTTGATCTCGTGCACCACGTCCTGCTGGCCCGAGATCGCGGTCTTGAACTTGCGGGGAAGGTTCGAGTACTCCTTCTTCCCGATGTAGCGCTTGACGATCTCGTCGATCGCCCAGGTGGGGTCGATGATCTCGTCGAGCGACTCGCCGGCGAGCGGCGAACCGAGCACCACGCGCGGGCAGTCGCCGCACGCCTCGGTGGTGTGCAGCCCGACCGACTCGAGCCGGCGCCAGATCTCCGGGACGTTCTCGACCTCGATCCAGTGGTACTGGACATTCTCGCGGTCGGACAGGTCGGCGGTGTCGCGGCCGAACTCGGTGGAGATCTGGCCGACCGTGCGCAGCTGGGCGGCGGAGAGCGCACCGCCGTCGCACCGCACCCGCATCATGAAGTACTTGGCTTCGAGCAGGTCGATGTTGTCGTCGTCGGTGAAGGTGCCGTCGTAGCCCTCTTCACGCTGGGTGTAGAGACCCCACCAGCGGAAACGGCCACGCAGGTCGGCTTTGTCGATCGAGTCGAAGCCGCCCTTGGCGTAGATGTTCTCGATGCGCGAACGCACGTTGAGCGGGTTGTCGTCCTTCTTGGACTGCTCGTTCGGGTTCAGCGGCTCGCGGTAGCCGAGGGCCCACTGGCCTTCGGACCGGCGGCGGACCGGCTTGCCGGTGCGGGCGCGCGGTGCGACCGGGGCATCGGTGCTCGGGCGGGCCGGGCGCTGGGCAGCTGAACGCTCAGTGCGGGCCTGCGCCGTCGACTGTTCGGTCGAACCGGCGTCGGTGCTCGACGTCATGGGTGGTCGCTCCTGCGGGGGTGTTGGGACATCCGTGCTGAAGGCGCGAGGGGCTGGCTCGCGTCAGGGGAGTCAGCGGGCCGATGAAAGTCGAAGGCACCGGGGGATACCCGGGCGTGGACGCCGCTGCGCTACCGGTGGAAACCGGGCCGACAACAGGCGCTGCAGACACGCTGGAAGTCGACGTGGCGACGGGCCACGAGTCGTACTCCAGTTGCGTGCATGTGCCTATTGTGCCACGTCAGCCTGGTCGTTCCGACCGCAAGGAGATATTTCCCGCACTTTTGGGGGAAATTCCCTGGACGGCCGTCCTGTTCTGTGATGGGGGTCATAGCCCGCCGCCCGGAACCGGCCTGTGATACGCCCGCGCGGGCAGGTGTGCGGTGCCGCACAGCGCGGTTGACCTGGATCGCACTCGAGGTTGCACAGTAGTGCCATGAGCAATGACGCCACCGCCGCCGGTCAGACCCCCGCCGATCTCGCTACCGAACTCACTGCCATCCGCGCCGTCGTCGACACCATCGCGCACGCCCAGGCCAACGAACTGGCCGAGGAGTTCGTCGCTGTCTTCCGGGAGGACGCCATCTGGACCACCGGTCACGGCAAGCGGCTGTTCGGGCGCCCGGCCATCGCCGAGTTCACGGCGCAGGTGCTGCCAGGGGCCACGACCCACGGCACCGCGACCTACGAGGTCGAGCACGTGCTGTTCCTGCGGCCCGATGTCGCCGCCGTCAAGATCCGCCAGAGCTACTTCACCCTCGACGGCGAGTTGTCCGGGCAGGGCACGCCGATGTACGTGATGACCAAGGAAGACGGCGCCTGGGTGCTCACCGCCAACCAGAACACGCCCGTCGTGACGGACTGACGTGCGAGGGGCCGGGCGGGGCGCGCTACCAGGGCCCGGCAGACTGGAGGGGTGACTACCAGCGCTGCTTCCGGGGTTCCCGGCGTGACACCGGCCGATGCCGATCGGCCGGTGCTGCGCGATTTCGGAAGCGGCGCGTTCGGGGTGTACGTGCACGTGCCGTTCTGTGCCACGCGTTGCGGGTACTGCGACTTCAACACCTATACGGCGGGGGAGCTCGGTACTTCGGCGTCGCCGCAGTCGTGGCTGGAGGCGTTGCGCGGCGAGCTCGCGACCGCCGCGGCCGAGTTCGGTGCCCTGCCGAGCGCGACGCCCGCGGTGTCGACGATCTTCGTCGGCGGCGGGACACCGTCGCTGCTCGGTGGTGACGGGCTGGCATCGGTTCTCGATGCCGTGCGGGCGAACTTCACCCTGGCCGCCGACGCCGAGGTGACCACCGAATCCAACCCGGAATCCACCTCGCCCGAGTTCTTCGATCGGCTCCGCGCGGCGGGCTACACCCGGATCTCGCTCGGCATGCAGTCCGCCGCACAGCACGTGCTGAAGGTGCTCGACCGCACGCACACGCCGGGCCGCGCGGTCGCCGCGGCGAAAGAGGCGCGCGCGGCCGGGTTCGATCACGTGAACCTCGATCTGATCTACGGCACCCCGGGCGAGACCGATGCCGATCTGGATCTGAGTCTGGACGCGGTGCTGGCCGCCGGTGTCGATCATGTCTCCGCCTACTCCCTGATCGTCGAGGACGGAACCGCGCTGGCACGCAAGGTCCGCCGTGGTGAACTGCCCGCACCCGACGACGATGTCCTCGCCGCCCGCTACGAACGCATCGATGCCCGCCTCGACGACGCCGGTCTGACCTGGTACGAGGTCTCCAATTGGGCCGCGAGCGATGCCGCCCGCTGTCAGCACAACCTGGGCTACTGGGACGGTGGTGACTGGCTCGGCGCCGGCCCCGGCGCGCACAGCCATGTCGGCGGCGTTCGCTGGTGGAACGTCAAGCACCCCGCCCGCTACGCCGACCGCGTGGCCCTCGGCGGTCTCCCCGCCGCAGGCTGGGAGGCCCTCACCGACGACGAGCGCTACACCGAACACCTCATGCTCACCGTCCGCCTCCGCACCGGCTTGCCGCTCGCGGATCTAGCCCCCTCGGCAAGCTCGGCCCTCGACCGCATCCTGGCCGACGGCCTGGCCCGCGTCACCGGCGACAACCTGGTCCTCACCGACCGTGGCCGCCTCCTCGCCGACGGCATCGTCCGCGACCTCCTCACCTGACCACTTCAGGGGTCGCGGGAGCCATTCTCGGCTGATCGACGGGCTGCTGAACCAGTCGGAGAATCGCGCGAGTGGTGATGTCATCGTGATCTGAATTTCGAGATTTCCCTGGCTTGGGATCGCGTCCAAAGATTGCCCGGTCATCCTGGTGTAATCCACCAATGCACACCTGGTGAGAGGCCCGGAACAGTGGGGTGCTCTAAGGGTATGTTCGGTGGGTTCGGGGTGGAAGATAACGATTAGGGGCGTAGGCTTCGGCTCGATCCTAGGGAGTTATATGTCCACCGAACGGCACATCACCCTCGTCCACGAGCAGAGCGAATTCGCTGAAGCGCGCTCCGCTGAGAAGGCGGAGAACGCTCGTCAATGCGCGGTCGCCGCGCGGACGGTCGCTTCGCACTCGAACGACGCCGAAGATTGCACGTCGCTGCTGGCGATGTTGGGTCTCGACGCCCTCGCGGGCAAGCAGGTCGGCGCGCCCGACTCCGCCGCTCGCTGCGGCGCTGCTGCCCGAGTCTGATCCGGCACCGGCCGCCCGGCTCGGGCGGCCACTGCCGACGCCTTCGTCGACGCGCTGACATCGCCGTCAGCCCCGAGTCGTCGTTGAGCGCTGCTCGACCGGCGAGTAGTCATCGCCACCACCGATCACCCCACCGGCTATCGCCGGTCGTGGCGCACCGAGTAGTTCCGCGGTGTTCGCGAGCGTGATCAAGTACTCCGGCAGTCCGCGCACGGCGTCGATGCCCGGCGCGGGCGCCGCCGGCGGTCCTCCTCCGCAATGGAAGTAGCGATCGACCGACCTGGCTGTGGCGTGCCCCGACGGCGGATCGACGCCGATGGCCGGGCCCGTCGATCCGGGAACGCTCTGCCCGATACCCGCCCTCGACGCGTCGTGCCGGCCGGGCGGTCGGTACCGCGGTGCCCCACCCCATATCCGGTTACCGCCTCCGCTCGTGCTGCCGCTCGGCCCCATGCGCCCAGCCGCTGGGCCGGCAGCGGGAGTGCGGCCCGCCGAGATCACCCCGGGGTCGACAGCCGCCGCAGAAGCCCCCGCGGGCGCTGTGCGCAACCCCGCGCCGACAGGTGCCGTCAACGCAGCCGTACCGCTCGGCGCTGCCGCGCCGGTGGCACCAGACGAAGCCGAGGTCACCGCCGTAGCGCTGCCTGGGCGTGCCGTGCGGTCACCGGATTCCACCGATCTGCCGTCGAGCAGGTCTTGACCGTCGATCGGAACTCCCGTGCCGCGACCATCGCGCCCCACCTTCTCCGAGTCGCCGATCGCTGCGTGCACGGCTGAACTCTCCCTGGACGCGGCGGACAAGTTCTGCCCGCCGCCGGCGGAAACCTCGACCGGCGACAGCGCGCGCCGCTCGTCTCGCGATTGCCCCACGGTGCCGATCAGTAATTGCCGATCGCCGGAGTAGAACGACCGAAGTGGCGTGGGCAGCATTGGAATGCGAGCGACCAACTCCGCGAACGGCAACACGTATCGCTGCCGCATCGCCGCTCGCGCATCCTCCTCCGCGGCCGAAGCCGCACCGTGCGCCGATGCTGAGCCCATGGCGTGTACCGCCCCACTCGCCGACCACGCCACGCCGCCGATTTCCTCGGCAACCGGTGACCCGACCGCGTACTTGGTCGCCACGATCGCCTCGGCAGCCGCTCGGACCACGCCCGGCAAATCCGCCAGCTCGGCAGTCAGATCGTGCGCTCGCGCGACATAGTCGTCGACCGCGGATCCGGCCGCGGCGGCACCCGCGCCCGACCAAGCCGACGCCAGCGACCCATCCACTGCGTGCCGGAATGCGCGTAGACCCTCGTCCCACCACCGCGCGATCTGCTCGAACCTGTCCGCTTGCGCCAGCGCGTCGGTCACCTCGAGCGCCCCGAATGCCGCGACGATCTCCCGATGTCGCCAAGAATGCGTGTTCTCCCCGCCGCCGGGAACACCCGATTTCGTGGCGTCGCTCGAATAGTCCGGATATGTGTTCTCGCTACGAATGCCGCTCGGCTCGGGGCCTGTCACGCTGACACCGAAGAAATATGTTGTCCCGCAGAGGTTTCCGACAACCGAAGTTGATCAGCCCACTCTTCGTCGGCAACTACCATCAGATCGCGCGCAGCCCGGAAAGATTGCCGAATGTCGTCCACGATCTGTGAATGCGCGTCCAATACGGCAGTGACGCTGTTCTCGTTCGCCGCCGCGACGGAACGCAATCGCGCGACCAACGTGCGCCCGGACACCAACCGCGCGTCTCCCTCGCCCAGCCCCCAGCGCTCCTGATCGCCGATTTCCACGGCAAGTGCCCGTATCCGCGCGATCGCCCGCAGAAATTCCACACACGCACCGTCGATCCGGGCGAACTCCGCCGGCCGCACCGCGACCGCGCTCGAACCGACTTGCCCCGCTTCGCCGACCCCACCCGGATACACCACAGTTCCCCTCCCGTGCACTCTGTATTCAGCTGAAAACAGCTGGTAGACCCCCTGATTCAGTCCCGAAATCTACGCCCGGCGCTCGAGCCCGACAACCCTCGAAACCGCAACTGTGGATAACTCGGGCCTGTGGACAACCCTGGCGCGGGGCTCGACCGAGCCGACAGGGCGAACACCGCCCCCGAAGCCGGATATCCCCGTGTGACGGTTCGATGCCGGACCGCCGTGCGATCCAGGGATCGGCGACAAGACAATTAGACTGGACAACAAGACGCTGCGAGCGTCGGCGTGCGACCCTGTGCGAACGCAGCACGGGTAGGCGTGATGTACCAGGCACGAGCGAGGAAGGTGGGGTCGATGGCGTCGAGTACCGAGGATCGACGTTTCGAGGTCCTGCGAGCGATCGTCGCGGACTATGTCGCCACCAAGGAACCGATCGGTTCCAAGTCTCTCGTGGAACGGCACCACCTCGGCGTTTCCAGCGCCACCATCCGCAACGACATGGCGGTGCTGGAGGCCGAGGGCTACATCACCCAGCCGCACACGAGCTCGGGCCGTATTCCCACCGACAAGGGCTACCGCGAGTTCGTCGACCGGATCGCCGAGGTGAAACCGCTCTCGGGCGCCGAACGCCGGGCGATCATGGAATTCCTCGAATCCGGGGTCGACCTCGACGACGTCTTGCGTCGCGGCGTGCGCCTGCTGGCCCAGCTCACCCGCCAGGTCGCTGTGGTGCAGTACCCCACCGTCTCGGCCTCGATCGTGCGCCACATCGAGGTCGTCGCGCTCAACCCTGCCCGGCTGTTACTCGTGGTGATCACCGACACCGGCCGCGTCGACCAGCGCATCGTCGACCTGGGCGCGGTGATCTCCGACGAGGACCTGGCCGCCGTGCGCGGCCTGCTCGGCGGGGCCATGGACGGCAAGCTGCTGTCGGTGGCCAGCGCGTCGGTGGCCGGTGTGCCGGAGCGCGCACCGGCCAAGATCCGCGACGTGCTGGTCCGGGTCTCGACCGTCTTGGTGGAGACGCTGGTCGAGCACCCCGAAGAACGCCTGGTCCTCGGCGGCACGGCCAATCTCACCCGCAATGTCGCCGATTTCGGCTTCCCCGGCTCCCTGCGCACTGTGCTGGAAGCCCTGGAAGAACAGGTCATCGTGCTCAAATTGCTCGCCGCGGCCCAGCAGCCGGGCCAGGTGATGGTGCAGATCGGCGAGGAGACCCAGGTCGAGCAGATGCGCGGCACCTCCGTCGTCTCCACCGGCTACGGTGCGGCGGGCGCCGTGCTGGGCGGTATGGGTGTGCTCGGCCCGACCCGCATGGACTACCCCGGCACCATGGCATCTGTCGCGACGGTCGCCCGCTACATCGGCGAGGTGCTCGCCGAAAGGTGAAGCCAGCTCGGGATCCACGACAACCGGACTGTTAAGGTCGATACTTCGGCCGGTAAAGTTGAGTGGATTCGACTAAAGGATGCGCCCGGCGCTCGGCCGGCCCACACCGACCAAGGACTAGAGAACTCACGTGGCACGGGATTACTACGGACTGCTCGGCGTCGGCAAGAACGCCACCGACCAGGAGCTCAAGCGCGCTTACCGCAAGCTGGCCCGCGAACTGCACCCCGATGTGAACCCAGACGAGGGCGCGCAGGCCCGCTTCAAGGAAGTCTCCACCGCCTACGAGGTGCTGACCGACCCCGAGAAGCGCCGGATCGTCGACCTCGGCGGTGACCCGCTCGAAAACGGCGGCGGCGGAGCAGGATTCAACGGTGCGGGCTTCGGCGGACTCGGCGACGTCTTCGAGGCGTTCTTCGGCGGGATGAGCGGCCAGGGCGGTGGCCAGCGCAAGCCGCGCGGCCGCGTGCAGCCCGGCGCCGACTCGCTGATCCGCACCCGGCTGAGCCTGGCCGAATGCGCGGTCGGCGTCACCAAGCATCTGACCGTCGACACCGCGATCCTCTGCGATGTCTGCGTGGGCTCGGGCACCAACGGCAACTCCAAGCCGGTGCGCTGTGAGACCTGCGACGGCGCGGGCGAGGTGCAGTCGGTGCAGCGCTCGTTCCTCGGCCAGGTGCTCACCTCGCGGCCCTGCCCCACCTGCCGTGGCGCGGGCGAGACCATCCCCGACCCCTGCAACAAGTGCGGTGGCGACGGCCGCGTGCGCGCCCGTCGCGAGATCGCCGCGCCCATCCCGGCCGGTGTCGCCAGCGGCATGCGGGTTCGCCTGGCGGCGCAGGGTGAAGTGGGCCCCGGTGGCGGCCATGCCGGTGACCTCTACGTCGAGGTCGTCGAGCAGCCGCACGACACCTTCGTGCGCGACGGCGACGACCTGCACTGCACCGTCCGGGTGCCGATGGTCGACGCGATCCTCGGGACCACCGTGGTCGTCGACACCATCCTCGACGGCCCCACCGAACTCACCATCGCGGCGGGCACCCAGCCCGGCGAGGTCATCCAGCTGCGGGCGCACGGCATGCCGCGCCTGCGTTCGGGTGCGCGCGGTGACCTGCTCGCCCACCTCGACATCGTCGTGCCGAACAAGCTCGACGGCAGGCAGACCGATCTGCTGCGCAAGTTCAAGGGCATGCGGGACAAGGATCGCGCCGAGGTGATGTCGACCCAGTCCGAGCACAACAGCGGTCTGTTCGCCCGGCTGCGCGCGTCGTTCAGCGGGCGCTGAGCCCGTGGCCGCGACGGTCTTCTATCTCGACGAGGTCCCCGAGCCGGGCGCTGTCGCGGTGCTGGACGGCCCCGAAGGCCGCCATGCCGCGACCGTGCGCCGGATCAAGGTCGGCGAACCGATCACCCTGTCCGATGGGCACGGTGTGCTGGCCGACTCGGAAGTCGTTGCGGCCCAGAAGGACCGGCTCGAACTGGCGGTCCGTGACCGTCGGATCGCCGCGCCGCCCACCCCGGCGGTGACCGTGGTGCAGGCGCTGCCCAAGTCGGATCGCTCCGAGCTGGCCGTCGAATTGATGACCGAGGCCGGCGCGGACCTGATCGTCCCGTGGCAGGCCGCACGCTGCGTCGCGAACTGGGAAGCCAAGGCCGCCAAGGGCATCGAGAAGTGGCGTGCGGCGGCGAAATCCGCGGCCCGCCAATCCCGTCGCGCCTACATTCCCGAGATCGCCGGCCTGCACCGCACCCGCGACCTGGTGGAACTGGTGCGAAAGGCCAAGGCGGACGGCGCGGTCGTCGCGGCCCTGCACGAATCCGGCGCGGGCAGATTCACCGAACTGCCGCTGGCCGAGGCGAGCGAAGTGGTGCTGATCGTCGGCCCCGAAGGCGGCCTCGACGATGCCGAGCTGGCCGCGCTCGCGGAGGCGGGAGCCGACATCGTGCTCCTCGGCCCGACCGTCCTGCGCACCTCCACCGCGGCGGCCGTCGCGCTCGGTGCGCTGGGGGCGCTGACCTCACGCTGGTGAGGCAGGAGTGGGCCGTCCGGAATCGGGTATTCCGACGTGGTCGCGAACGGCATACCACGGGCACATTTTTAACCACTGTGCGGTGTCAGTGCCCGGCGGTAAACTGATCTCATCGAACACCAGGTCGAAACCGGAAGCAGGCTGTAGCCACTTTTGAAGAACTCAGGCGAGATCGGCAATCCCGTATCAGACATCGGCGCAGGCGGTAACAATGCTGGTCCCGCCGCGCGGACCGTGCGTTCCAGCATCGAGCTCGCCCCGGAGTCGGTTTTCGGTTTCCTCGGCTCGGCCGACCAGAACCTGCGGCAGCTGGAGAAACTCCTCCCGGCCGACATCCATGTCCGCGGCAACACCGTCACCATCACCGGCAAGGCGGGCGATGTGGCGCTGGCCGAGCGGGTCATCGAGCAGCTCGTGGCGCTGACCGGCCGCAACCGGGTGATCACGCCCGAGGCGGTTCGCCACACCATCTCGATGCTCACCGACGAGGGCGTGTCCGAATCGCCCGCCGAGGTGCTGAGCCTGGACATCCTGTCGCGGCGGGGCAAGATCATCCGCCCCAAGACGCTGAACCAGAAGCGCTATGTCGACGCGATCGATGACAACACCATCGTGTTCGGCATCGGCCCCGCGGGCACCGGCAAGACCTACCTGGCCATGGCCAAGGCGGTGCAGGCCCTGCAGTCCAAGCAGGTCACCCGCATCATCCTGACCAGGCCCGCGGTCGAGGCGGGCGAGCGGCTCGGCTTCCTGCCGGGCACCCTCAACGACAAGATCGACCCGTACCTGCGCCCGCTCTACGACGCCCTGCACGACATGATGGACCCCGAAGCCATTCCCAAGCTGATGGCGTCCGGTGTCATCGAGGTCGCGCCGCTGGCGTACATGCGTGGTCGCAGCCTCAACGATTCGTTCATCATTCTCGACGAGGCGCAGAACACCACGGCCGAGCAGATGAAGATGTTCCTCACCCGCCTCGGCTTCGGTTCGCGGATGGTGGTCACCGGTGACATCTCGCAGGTCGACCTGCCCAACGGGCAGCGCTCGGGCCTGCGAGCGGCCGCGGAGATCCTCACCGATATCGACGACATCCACTTCTCGGAGCTCACCAGCGCCGACGTGGTCCGTCACCGGCTGGTCTCCGACATCGTCGACGCCTACGACCGCTTCGAATCCGAGACCCGCGCGGTGCCGGGCCCGCACTACCCGGGCAATCGCGCCCAGCGCAGGGCCGCAGGTCGCAGCGACCGGCGCTGACGTGCTCAGTGCCCATGTGCCGACCGGGGTCGCACCCTCTGGTCAGTCCAGAATCGGGGCGGGACACGATCGAGCTGGCCCGATGCCGCTCCCGGCGGCGTCGGGCCAGCACCGTACCCTGAACAGGTGAGCATCGAGATCGCCAACGAATCGGGCATGGACGTTCCCGAAGAAGACCTGGTCAGCGTCGCACGCTTCGTGATCGGCCGGATGGACGTCCATCCTGCCGCCGAACTGTCGATGGTGCTCGTCGATCTCGACACCATGGCCGACCTGCACGTGCGCTGGATGGACCTGCCCGGTCCCACCGACGTGATGTCGTTCCCGATGGACGAGCTCGAGCCCGGCGGTCGTCCCGACAGCCCGGAGCCCGGCCCGTCCATGCTCGGTGACATCGTGCTGTGCCCTGAGTTCGCGATGGGTCAGGCGCAGAAGGCAGACCATTCGCTCGATCACGAGCTGGCCCTGCTCACCGTGCACGGCGTGCTCCACCTGCTCGGCTACGACCATGCCGAGCCGGAGGAGGAGAAGGAGATGTTCGCGTTGCAGGCCCAGCTGCTCGAGGAGTGGTACGTGAGCCTGCGCGAGGAGCAGCGCCGCGCCGAGCTGGCCGAGCGTGACGACCTTCTACTCGGCAAGGCAGGTTTCACCGCACCCGGTGAAGGCCCCGCGTGACAGCACTGACCCTGATCCCGCTGGCGATCGTGTTGATCGGTACCGGCGGGGTGTTCGCGGGCGTGGACTCGGCACTGAACACGGTGTCACGGGCCAGGCTCGACGACATGGTCCGCGAGGAGCGCCCCGGCGCCGCGCGACTGCGCAAGATCGTCGACGACCGTCCGCGCTATGTGAATCTCGTTGTCCTGCTGCGTATTCTGTGCGAGATCACTGCCACGGTGCTGCTGGCGGCGGCGACGCTCGACCTGTGGAACGAGACCACGGCGCTGCTGGTCACCGCCGCGCTGATGGTCGTTGTCTCCTACGTCGTGATCGGCGTCGGCCCGCGTACTCTCGGCCGCCAGCACGCCTATTCGATCGCGTTGGCCGCCGCCGTGCCGTTGCAGATCATCGGCGCGGTGCTCAGCCCGGTCAGCCGCCTGCTGATTCTGCTCGGCAACGCGATCACCCCCGGTAAGGGATTTCGCAACGGCCCCTTCGCTTCCGAGATCGAGCTGCGCGAGGTGGTCGACATGGCCCGCGAGCGCGGCGTGGTGGCCGACGACGAACGCCGGATGATCCAGTCGGTCTTCGAACTCGGCGACACTCCGGCTCGCGCGGTGATGGTGCCGCGCACCGAGATGGTGTGGATCGAGGACGACAAGACTGCCGCCCAGGCGATGTCACTGGCGGTGCGATCGGGCCATTCCCGGATTCCGGTGATCGGCGAGAACGTCGACGATATCCGCGGCGTGGTCTACCTGAAAGACCTTGTGCCCTACGCCGATCGCGCCCGCAAGGTGTCGGTGGGCGATGTCATGCGGCCCGCGAACTTCGTCCCCGATTCCAAGCCGCTCGACGAACTGCTCGACGAGATGCAGCGGCGCCGCAATCACATGGCGCTGCTGGTCGACGAGTACGGCGGTATCGCGGGCCTGGTGACCATCGAGGACGTGCTCGAGGAGATCGTCGGTGAGATCGCCGACGAATACGACACCGACGAGACCCCGCCCGTGGAGGACCTCGGCGACGGGCGCTACCGCGTCTCGTCGCGGCTGTCGGTGGAAGACCTGGGGGAGCTGTACGGCCTCGACATCGAGGACGACGACGTGGACACGGTGGGCGGGCTGCTCGCTCACGAGCTGGGCCGCGTCCCGCTGCCCGGCTCCAAGGTGACCGTCTACGGGCTGGTGCTGCGCGGCGAGGGTGGCGCCGACGCGCGCGGGCGGATGCGGGTCAACACCGTGCTGGTGCGCCGGGCCGCGGACAAGGCCGACAAGCCGGAGAAGAAGACCGACAAGCCCCGCAAGGGCACGACCGACGAGGCAACCGCCGACACCGATCCGGTGCGCGTGCCCGACGACAACGGAGAACACCATGAGTGAACTGAACGCAGAGGACAACAAACTGCTGGTACTGGCGCGTGGCGCGCTGGGCCGCACCGGGGGTGCGAGCGGCGCCGCGGTGCGCGACACCGACGGCCGCACCTACGCCGCGGGCGAGGTCGGGCTGACCGCGCTGCGCCTGACCGCGCTGCAGGCCGCCGTGGCCGCCGCGATCTCGAGCGGCGCCGAGGGCTTCGAGGCGGCGGTCGTCGTCGGGGGTGACGCCGAGGACGCGGGCATCGACGCCGTGCGCGAGGTCTCGCCGTCGGCTGCGGTCATCCGCACCGATCGCACCGGCGCCGTGCTGAGCGAGGTGCACGGTGGCTGAGTCCGGCAAGGAATTCCGTTCCGGCTTCGTCTGTTTCGTCGGCCGCCCCAACACCGGCAAGTCGACGCTCACCAACGCACTGGTCGGCACCAAGATCGCGATCACCTCCTCGCGCCCGCAGACCACCCGCCACACCATCCGCGGCATCGTGCACCGCGAGAACGCCCAGCTGATCCTGGTCGACACCCCCGGCCTGCACCGTCCGCGCACCCTGCTCGGCCAGCGTCTCAACGATCTGGTCCGCGATACCTATTCCGAGGTCGACCTGATCGCGTTGTGCATCCCGGCCGACGAGAAGATCGGCCCCGGTGACCGCTGGATCGTCGAGCAGGTCAGGATGATGGCGCCCAAGACCAAGATCCTCGGCGTGGTCACCAAGATCGACAAGGTGGGTCGCGACGAGATCGCCCACCAACTGATGGCGCTGTCGAAGCTGCTCGGCCCCGAAGCCGAGGTCGTTCCGGTCTCGGCCGTGAAGGGCGAGCAGGTCGAGGTGCTCGTCGACGTGATCGCCTCGCAGATGCAAGAGGGCCCGGCGTTCTATCCCGACGGTGAGATCACCGACGAGCCGGAGGAAACCCTCATGGCCGAGCTGATCCGCGAGGCCGCCCTGGAAGGCGTGCGCGACGAACTGCCGCACTCGCTGGCCGTGGTGATCGAGGACATCGAGCCGTACGAGGCGAACGAGGACATGCTCGAAGTGCATGCCCTGCTGTACGTCGAACGGCCGAGTCAAAAGGCGATCATCATCGGTAAGAACGGCGCCCGCCTCAAGGAGGTCGGCACCAATGCCCGCAAGCAGATCGAGCACATTCTGGGCACCCGCATCTACCTGAACCTGCACGTGAAGGTCGCCAAGGATTGGCAGCGCGATCCGAAACAGCTGGGGAAGCTGGGCTTTTGACCGTTTGACTGTCGGCGGTTCGGGGTATCGTTCGGCGAACACGCCGGTTCGTTCGGCGTGCTTCGCTGATCGTCCGGGGAGGCCGTGGAAGTGCCCGATGCCAATGATGTCGGCAAGCTGCTGGAGCTGCTGCGGGCGCTCGAGATTCCCGATGCCCGCCCGCGCGTGCTGCGCACATTGGTCCACGGGCGGCGCGCGCTGCCCCGCCCGATCATCGAAGTCGTCGGCGTTGCCGGGCACACCGCGCTGGTCGGCGAAATCTACAGTTGGCTCAGCGAATCCGGGGGCAGGCGGGCGACGCCGCGCGTCAAGATCGACCTGCACGCGCCCGACCTGCCGCGCACGCTGCTCACCCCCGACCTCAACGCGATCGACGCGGGTCCGCACGCCAATGATCAGGAGATCCCCGGCCACTGCCTGCCGATCGTCCAGCAGCTGGTGGCGGGTTTCGCCGCCGACGACACCGCGATGGGCGCGATCAAGTTCCCGCGCTACCGCACCGCCGACTGGCTGACCCGGCAGCGGGTGACCTCCGACGAGTCCGAGGCACCCGACGAGCTGCGTCGCAGACTGCCAAAACTGTTGCGTAGCGGTTCGCCGACGAGCCGTTCCGACACCGCCGAAGGTGTTGCGGGCGACACGATTTCGCGCGTGGTCTTCGGTGTGCTGGCGCTGTGGCCGGTGCTGCGGTTGTGGCTGTGGGTGTCGGGGCGCATTCCCGGCATGTCGAAGGTGACGCGGTGGTTTCTGCACCAGCGCTACCTGGCGCCTGAATTGTCGGGCAGCTTCCTCGGTTTCGCGTCCCGGCTCACCGCGTCACATCGGGTCGACGAGAACGAGGAGCAGGTTGCCAAGCTCCTCGTACACGCGTTTCTCGAGGACCTGCGCGACGCTTACCGGCGCCGCATCTGGCGCCCGTCGAGCTGGCGGCACACCGCCTATCCGGTGGCGTTGCTCGGTGGTCTGGCCGAGGGCAGCGACGGCGCGCGCATCCTCACCTGGATCAACGAAATCCGGAACGAGACCGGTCTTTTCGATCCGCTGGTCGTGGTGGCGCTGCGCGACGAAGGGCCGAGCCGTGAGGTCGGCGAGCTCTCGCACATCAGCGACCTCCGGCCGCTGCGCACCCTGGAAAGCCTCGCCGACGCGCCGACCCCGCAGCCGCCCGATCCGCTGCAGGAGTGGGTGCGCGAGATCGACAACCGCCGCACCCATCGTCAGGCCGACGCCTGGTTCCTCCCGTTGCGCGCGATCCTGCCGCCCGACACGACCCCGCGCGTCAGCGATGCCCGATTCCGCGGTCTCGCACTGCCGCCCGCGCCGCCACTCGCCGCGCGCAGCTGGTTCGTCGGTCTGTGCGTGCTGATCCCGATCGTGCTGGCCGTGGCCGCGACGCTGGTCTACTTCCCACCGCTGCGCGGCGCCGAATGTTCGCACTGGCCGTGGACCGACGGTGTCTCGGTGAGTTTGCGCAACGGTGAATGCGTCGGTTACAGCGACAACCCCCGCCAGACCTTCGCCGATGACCCCGAGCTGTCGGCGATGCAGCGAGAAGTGTTCCGGCTCAATGTGGCCGCGGCCGCCGCGCGCGAGAACAATCCGAACAGACCTCTGATCTCGCTGGTGTACTTCGCCGGCCTCAGCTACGTCGACACCAATGTGCGCTACCCGCACGCCCAGGTCGAGGAGCTGGCCGGGCTGGCGGTGCAGCAGCGTCGCGCGTTGCTGGCCTCCGATGAATCGGAACCGTTGCTGCGCATCATCATCGCCAACGGCGGCTCCGATATGCGCCAGGCCGGGTGGGTGGTCGACAATCCGCTGCGCGAGCTCGTGGCCGACGACCCCAGCGTGCTCGGCGTGGTGGGAATCGATCGCAGCAACGACGAGACCCGCAAGGCCATCACGCGTCTCGGTGAACTCGGTGTGCCCGCGGTGGCCACGACCCTGTCCGCCGATGGTCTGGAGCAGGCATCGCCGCTGTATTTCCAAGCGGCACCGAGCAATACCGTCCAGGCGCGTCTGGTCGCCGACTATGTGCAGGGCGCCCGTGACCTCAACGGCACACCCCGCTACGACAAGGTGGCGATCTATCACCCCGAGGCCGCCGGTGATCTGTACGTGACCACCCTGGTCGAGGATCTGCAGAAGGAGCTCGCCAAACGCGGTGTGGCGCAACAGAGCATGAGCTGGCGCGAACAGCAGCAGCTCTACCGCTTTCCCGCACCGTGCGAGACCGCCGGATTCGACCGCCGCACCCTGCTGTTCTTCGCCGGCCGCAACGACGACTTCCCGACCTTCGCCAAATCGGTGAGTCGCGGCTGCCTCAGTGGCGCGGGCCCGGCGATCCTCGGCAACGACGCGGTGACCAGGCTGATCACCGATCCGAAAGCCACCGCCGCGCTCCCGGCCAACCTCACCGTGCGCTACGTGTCCAAGGCATCGCCGGTCATGCTGGGCGGCGCCGATTGCGTCAGCGGCATCGGCAAGCTCGGCGACCAGCCGGTGCCGTTCGAACACGAGCAGCTGTGTACCGAACTGGCGGGGTTGATCGGAGACCTTCGTGGCTATCCCGACCTCACCGACTACCGGCCCACCTGGGCGGGTGACCGTACCGGTCTGGCCTTCGACGTGAGCGGCCTGTTCGTTCAGGCGGTGCGCAACAGCCGTGGCGTACTGGCCGACCTCCCGCCGAACCGAACCGCCATCGCGGTGCAGCTGCGCGAGTCCGACTATCGCGGCGTCACCGGCACTCTCGGTTTCGCGACCAGCCGCGTCGCCGACGGCTCGTCGATCGCCGTCCTGGTCACCACCGCGGTCGGCGGCGCGGGACCACAGCGCTGCCTGATGATGTTTCCCCGGCAGACCGGCCAGGACGGCTGTCCGTCGGGTACGAAGAGCGACCTCGAAGGGTGGACGGAACCGGGCCGATAGGAACTGTCACCACCACTGGGCGGGGCGGTGCCGTTCCCAGTGCAGGTCCGATTCCAGCTGGGCCGCCAGCGAGATCAGCAGTGGTTCGCTGCCGGCGGTGCCCATCAGTTGCGCACCGATCGGCAGTCCGGCGTCGGTGAATCCGGCAGGCACGTTCACGCTCGGCCAGCCGAGTACGTTCCACGGCCAGGTGTACGGGCACGCGGCGGTGATCAGATTGTTCGTCGCACCGAAGCCGATGCCATCGATCTCTTCCACCTGTGGGGGAGGGGTCGCGGTGGTCGGCGCCAGCACCAAGTCGTAGTCGTCGAAGAACGAGCCGATGCGCTTGTGCAGCAAGGGTTCCGCGAGCCGCGCGGCGGTGAGTGCGGGTCCGCTGAGCACGCGGCCGATGCGCGAATTGGTGGTGGTCCTCGGGTCGACGACCGCGCCCGGCATATCCCGGTGGACCCGGCTGATCCCCGCCAGCGAGCGCGGCAGGAAGGACGCGCCGATCATCAACCCGTAGTGCAGGTCTGTCACCGTGACGGTATGGCCGAGCGTGCGCAGGGTGGCGGCCAGTGCGTGCACGGCGGCCGCGATCTGCGGATCGAGCGCGGTTGTGGTCGCGGTGTACGGAATGCTCAGGGAGAGCGCGATTCTGAGCGTGCCGGGATCGCGCCCGACGGCCGCGCTCGCCTCGATGGGCGCGGGCTTGTGCCGGTCACCGTCGTGCGGTCCGGCGGCGATGTCGAGCAGCAGCGCCGCGTCCCGCACAGTGCGCGCGAGCGGTCCGTTGACGGTGAGCCCGTTGAACGCCTCCGCCAGCGGCCAGGTGGAGATGCGCCCCCGCTGCGGCTTGATCCCGATCAGGTTGGTCCACGAGGCCGGGATACGCACCGACCCCGCGCCGTCGGAACCCAGCGCGGCGGGGACTAATCCGGCCGCGACCGCCGCCGCGGACCCACCCGACGACCCACCCGGCGTGCGCGTGCGATCCCACGGATTGCGGGTGTGGCCGAACGCGTCACCACTGGTGAACGGCAGCTGTCCCAGCTCGCAGGTATTGGCCTTGCCGACGATCACCGCACCCGCCGCGCGCAACCGGCGCACCGATTCGGCGTCCGCGGATTTCGGCGTGAACTCCCCACCACACCCGAACGCGGTGACCTCGCCGCTGATGTCGGTGTCGTCCTTGACCGCGATCGGCACACCCAGCAGCGGCAGCCGCACACCCGCCGCCAACCTCGCGTCCGCCTCGGCCGCCTCCCGCAGCGCGGCGTCGCGACGGACGACCCGGAACGCGTTGAGCGTTGGCTGCGACGCCTCGATCCGGTCGAGCGCGTCGGCGACGGCGACGACCGAGGAAATACTGCCGTCGGCCACGGCCGAGGACAGCTCGGTGAGGCCGAGATCGGCCGAGGAATTCGGCGCGATGTGGTCGGGCGCGGACATGTGAGCTCCGTCTCTGCAGGTGCGTGGCTCGACCGTAACGCGAACCTGGTCACCCGTCCACATCCCCTAGGGTGGGTATAGACATACATACGGGATGTATGTAACAGTGGACGTGCCCAGCATTCGACCAGGGGAGGACCCCATGGGAATCAGCTCAGCACTCGGCCCGGCACGCGAGATCACCCTGTCGTCCGGCCGCATCCGCTACCACGACACCGGCTCCGGATCGCCGGTCGTCTTCGTCCACGGACTACTCGTCAACGCCGATATCTGGCGCGGGATCGTGCCCGGTCTCGCGGCCGCCGGCCACCGCTGCCTCACGCCCGACTGGCCGCTCGGATCCCACACCATCCCGATGCCCGACGCCGACCTCAGCCCCACCGGCATCGCGGACCTGATCGCCGAGTTCCTCGACGCGCTCGACCTCACCGACGTCACGATCGTCGCCAACGACACCGGTGGTGCGCTCACCCAGATCCTGATGACTCGCCGACCGGAACGGATCGGCCGCGTCGTCCTGGCCGCCGTCGACTGCTACGAAGTGTTCCCGCCGCAGCCTTTCGCGGGCTTGCTGAAGATGGCGAAGATTCCCGGCATGATCCGCCCGCTGCTGGCGCCGATGCGCTTCGGGTTCATGCAGCGCCTGCCACTCGGATTCGGGCTGGTCACCAAACATGAACTGCCGCAAGAGATCGCGCAGTCCTATTTGGGGTCTGCCCGGCGCAACGCCGCCATCCGCGACGACCTGCGCCGCTTCGCCGCCGGTGTCGACAAGCGATGCACCGTGGCCGCCGCCGAACACTTCGGCACGGTCGATGTCCCGGTGCTGGTGGTCTGGTCGACCGAGGACAAACTGTTCCCGATGGCGCTGGCCGAACGGCTGGTCGCCGATCTACCGCGGGCGAGCCTGCGCACCCTCGACAATTCCTACACTTTCATCCCCGAGGACCGGCCGGAGTTGCTCACCGAACTGATCGTGGAGTTCACTCGGCTGCATGCAGCGCCGTAGTCAGGAGGATCGCTCCCGCGTCACCCGAGCCGCGCTCGAGCAGGCAGGCCGTCGCCTGTTCGCCGAGCGCGGCTTCGCCGGTACATCGGCCGAGCAGTTGGTGGCCGCAGCCGGTGTCACCCGTGGCGCTCTGCACCATCACTACGGCGACAAACGCGGACTGTTCCTCGCGGTTCTCGAACAGGTCGAGACCGAGGCCACCGAGGAGATCGCGAGCGCCGTCGCCGCCGTCGACCGTGCCGACATCATCGGCGGCATGACCGCGGGTCTGGCGCGTTTTCTCGACATCTGCGCCCGCCCGGAAATGCTGCGCATCGTGTTGATGGACGCCCCGACCGTCCTCGGCTGGCCCGCTTTCCGCGAATTCGAAGCTCGCCACGGACTCGGCCTCATCACCGACGAACTGCAACGTGCCACCGACGCGGGCCTGATCCCGGTCGCCCCCGTTCCGGTACTCGCGCAACTACTGCTCAGCGCCATCACCGAAGCCTCGCTCATCGTCGCCCACGCCGATGACCCCGACCGTGCTCGCATCGACACCCAGCAATCGCTGCTGCTACTCATCGCCGGTCTGCTCCAGTCCTGATCCGTGTCCGTGACCGCGGTGTCGGGCGCACATGCAAGACTGGGCGCGTGCGGTTGTATCGGGATGAGGCGGTAGTGGTTCGCCAGCACAAGCTGGGCGAGGCCGATCGCATCGTCACGCTCCTGACCAGGCAACACGGGCTCGTCCGGGCGGTGGCGAAGGGGGTGCGGCGCACCAAATCGAAGTTCGGGGCGCGGCTCGAGCCGTTCTCCTATATCGATGTGCAGTTGCACCCCGGGCGCACGCTCGACATCGTCACCCAGGTCATCACCGTGGAGGCGTTCGCCGCCGACATCATCGACGACTACGGCCGCTACACCACCGCGTGCGCGATCCTCGAAACCGCCGAGCGTCTCGCGGGCGAAGAACGCGCACCCGCCCCGAAACTGCACGTACTCACCGCGGGTGCCCTGCGCGCGATCGCCGCCAAACAGCGCCCCCACGAACTGATCCTGGACGCATACCTGTTGCGCGCCATGGGTTTCGCCGGCTGGGCGCCCGCGCTCGACGAATGTGCCCGCTGCGCGACCCCCGGCCCGCACCGCGCTTTCCATGTGGCCGCGGGCGGTGCGGTCTGTGTGCACTGCCGTCCGCCGGGCGCGAGCACGCCCATCACCGGGGTGCTCGATCTGCTCGTCGCCCTGTTGAAGGGGGAGTGGGCCTACATCGACAGCGTTCCCGACAACGTCCGCCGCCAGGCCAGCGGTCTCGTCGCCGCCCACCTGCAGTGGCATCTGGAGCGCCAGCTGCGCACGCTCCCGCTGATCGAGCGATCCCGCATCGAACCCGCGGACCGGCCCGACGCCGCTGTCGTCGGCCGGGTCGGCTGAGCAAACGGCGCGAAGCCGGAGCCCGTGCAGCCCGTACCCGGCGATCAGGCAGGATGGACGCCGTGATCCTGCGTCGTGACTCCTCTCCCGCGAGCAAGGACGGCACCCGCACCGTGCGGCCGCCGTCCCAGCATCCCTCCGGCGCGCGTCCGCCCGCGATCCCGCCCGAGCTCGTCCCCAACCACGTCGCGCTGGTGATGGACGGCAACGGGCGCTGGGCCCAGGAGCGTGGCCTGCCACGTACCGCCGGACACGAACGCGGCGAGGCCGTGCTCATGGACTCCGTCGAAGGTTGCATCGAGATCGGCGTGAAGTGGCTCTCGGCCTACGCCTTCTCCACCGAGAACTGGCGACGCAGCCCCGACGAGGTGCGCTTCCTGATGGGCTTCAACCGCGACGTGATCCGCCGCCGCCGCGACGAGATGCACGAGATGGGCGTGCGGGTGCGCTGGGCCGGGCGCCGGCCCCGCCTGTGGCGCAGCGTGATCAAGGAACTCGAGGTGGCCGAAGAGCTCACCAAGGACAACGACGTGATGACGCTGACCATGTGCGTCAACTACGGTGGCCGTGCCGAAATAGCCGACGCCGCAAGGGAAATCGCGCGCCGGGTGGCCGCGGGTGAGATCGACCCGGAGAAGGTCGACGAGGCCACCGTCGCGAAGTATCTCGACGAACCCGATATGCCCGATGTCGACCTGTTCCTTCGCCCCTCCGGCGAGTTCCGCAGCTCGAACTTCTTGATCTGGCAGGCGGCCTACGCCGAATTCGTTTACCAGGACACGCTTTTCCCCGACTTCGACCGGCGTAACCTGTGGGACGCGTGCCTGGAATACGCCAAGCGCGATCGCCGCTTCGGTGGCGCCAAATGAGTGACGACGGAGCCGAGATGGATACCACGGTCTCACCCGAAATCGACCTGCAGGCGCGCACCGGCGCCTGCCTGCAGATGCAGGACGTCGATGTCCGGGTGGACTCGGACGGGTCGCTGGGCTTCGAATACGACGGCGCCCTGTGCTCGATCCGCGCCGTCACCCTCGCGCCCGGCCTCACCGTGCTGTCGCTGACCAGCGTGCTGGCGTGGGATCGCCCGCTCAAGACGGCGCTGCACAAGCGCGTCGCCGAACGCAACAACGAGATCCAGTTCGGTTCGGTCACGCTGATCGCCCGTGGTCAGCTGGGCGACGTCATTCTGCGCTACACCTTCCCCGCCGAAGGCCTGGACGACGGAGCCCTCACCACCATGCTGCTGCTCGCGCTGTCCGGTGCGAGCCGAGCCCGGCAGGGGTTGCTCGCGCCGTAATCCGTGACACCTGTCATGGGCGAATGGTGACAGTCGGCTCAGGTTTCGCGGCCTCGTCCGCGCGAATCTTGAACCATGCCTTCACCACGAACGACCCGCGCGGCCATCGAGCTGCGCGACCTGCGTAAATCCTTTCCCGGAACCACGGGTCCGGTCCGCGCCGTCGACGGTCTCGACCTGACCGTGGCGCCGGGAGAGATCGTCGCCTTCCTCGGCCCCAACGGCGCGGGTAAGTCGACCACGATCGACCTGCTCCTCGGCCTGACCGCTCCCGATTCGGGCACGGTCGCGGTCTTCGGCGAAGCGCCGGAGGATGCCGTGCGGGCCGGTCGGGTGGCCGCGGTGCTGCAGTCGGGTGGGCTGCTGCCCGACCTCACCGTCGGCGAAACCGTTCGCTTGGTCGCCGCCCTGCACGCCCGGCCGCGGCCGGCGCCGGAAGTCCTCGAGCGGGCAGGCATCGCCGATATCGCCGACCGCCTCGTCGGAAAGTGCTCGGGTGGCCAGCAGCAGCGGCTGCGGTTCGCGCTGGCACTGCTGCCCGACCCGGACCTGATCGTGCTGGACGAACCCACCACCGGCATGGACGTGTCGGGCAGGCGCGATTTCTGGGCGGCCATGCGCGAGGACGCGGTGAGTGGCCGCACCGTGCTGTTCGCCACCCACTACCTCGACGAAGCCGACGCCTACGCCGACCGGATCGTGCTGGTGCGTGCCGGTCGTATCGTCGCCGACGGCAGCGCCGCCCAGATCAAGAACCTGACCGTCGGCCGGACCGTGGCGGCCACCCTGCCCGGCGCCGACCCGGCCCACCTGTCCGTGCTGCCCGGCGTCGAGCAGGTGGAGCTGCGCGGCGATCGAATCCTGGTGCAGGCCAGGGACTCCGATGACATCGCCCGTTATCTGCTCACCCACACCGCGGCCCACGACATCGAAATCACCACCCACAACCTGGAATCGGCGTTCCTCGCGCTGACCTCCGCACCCGAAGGCGAGCGCTGACATGATCGAGACAACCCGCACCGCGACAAAACCGGCGCGCACACCTCGCCTCGGCGGCTTCAGCGCGGCCTTTCTTTCGCTCGAACTGCGCCGCATGCTCCGCAACCGGCGCACCCTGATCTTCACCCTGATCATGCCGCCGGTGTTCTTCGTGATCTTCGGTCTACAGGGTGGAAACCGGGACGAGTCCTTCGGTTCGGGCAACATCACCGGCTACATCATGGTGTCGATGGCGCTCTACGGGGCCCTGCTCGCGACTACCAGCGGCGGCGCGATGGTAGCGGTCGAACGTGCCCACGGCTGGACCCGCCAGCTACGGCTGACACCGCTGCGGCCGGTGGCCTACGTGGCGACGAAGGTCGCGGTCGCGATGTCGCTGGGGCTGGTGGCGGTGGCGACGGTGTTCGTCGTCGGCGCGTTCTGCGGTGCCGCTCTGACACCGGTGGCCTGGGTGGCCTGCTTCCTGCTCGCCTGGATCTGCTCGCTGGTGTTCGCGGCCTTCGGTCTGCTCATGGGCTACCTGTTGCCCTCGGAGAACGTCATGCAACTGCTCGGCCCGGGACTGGCGATGCTGTCGTTCGCGGGCGGGCTGTTCTTCCCGATCCACGGGTGGTTCGCCGCCGTGTCGAAGGTATTGCCGACCTACGGGGTCGCCACCCTGGTGCGTACCCCGTTCGGTGATACCGGTGCGGGCACCATCGCGCTGGCCGTGGTGAATGTCGTCGCGTGGACCGCGGTGTTCGTGGTGGGCGCGGCCGCGCTGTTCCGCCGGGACACCGCCCGTTGAACGAACGATCACGCGGGCCGATTCGTGGGTACCGTCGGTACTCGCCGGTCGGCCCGCGTGGCTGCGCAAGTGCTGTGAGAAGGGAATGCTCGTGAGTTCGGGTGACTTCGTCGACCGGGTGTTCGGCACCGGGGTGACCGATACCAGCGGCATGCGCCGCGGGTGGTTCGGTGCCGCGCTCGCGGCGGGATGGTTGCTGTACCTGGTACCGCAGATCCACGACAGCTGGGTCGAGCACGGCACGGTGCGGGCGGTCGGTGCGACGGTAGCCGTGCTGGCGTTCGGCGGGCTGATCGTGACGGCGTTCGTCGTCTTCCGCCGGCTCGACTGGGACGAGCAGGACGATCCGCGGTCTGTCGATCCGCGGATCTGGCCGCTGCTCGTAGGCATGGCCGCGTTGTCGGTGGTGATGATGGCGCTGCTCGGCGCGGCCGCGCTCCCAACCGTGCTCTACATCGCCGCGGTCGCGATATTCTCGCTGCCCACCCGGCTCTCGTTGGTCGTGGTGGTGGCGGTATCGGCGACGATGGTGGCGATGCCCGTGTTCGCGCCGGGCCGGTGGCTCGGTGGCACGGCGCTGGTGCTCGCGGTGATTCCACCGGTGATCTGGCTCGCCAGGGAGATCGGCCTGCGCGGCAGGCGACTACAGGCGATTACCCGCAGTCAGCGCGCCGACCTGGCGATCGAGGCCGAGCGCAATCGGGTCGCCCGCGATGTGCACGACATCCTCGGCCATTCCCTCACGGTGATCACCGTCAAAACCGAACTCGCGCAACGCCTTATCGATGTCGACGTGGCGCGCGCCAAGACCGAACTCGCCGATGTCGAACGCTTGGCCCGCGAGGCGCTCGCCGGGGTGCGCGACACCGTGGGTGGTCTGCGTGAGGTGAGTTTGCGCCGAGAACTCGCCACCGCGCACACCGCGCTGACCGCGGCCGAGATCGTTGCTGTACTGCCCGATTCGTCGATGGTGGACACTCGGCACAGTGAGCTGTTCGGCTGGGTGCTGCGCGAGGCGGTGACCAATGTCGTGCGTCACAGTGCGGCCGAACACTGCACCGTGGTCATCACCGAGAACAGCATCGAGATCACCGACGACGGCCGTGGCTGCGACGTCACCGCATCGTCCGGCTCGGGTTTGCGCGGGCTGGCCGAGCGACTGCGCGCGGCCGGTGGCACGCTGACCATGTCCACGCCGACGGGCGGTGGCGTCGGCCTGCTGGCGACGGTCCCCGCGGAAGGGAGTGTCCGATGATCCGGCTGCTGCTCGCCGACGACCAGGCACTGGTGCGCGGCGCGCTGGTCGCCCTGCTCGGTCTGGAATCCGACCTCGAGGTGGTCGCCGAAGTCGGCCGTGGCGACGAAGTCCTGGCCGCGGTGACCCGCACCAGCCCCGACGTGGCACTGCTCGACATCGACATGCCTGGCCTGGACGGCATCGAGGTCGCCGCCCGCCTGCACGCCGCACACCCGCGCGTGCGAATCCTCATGGTCACCACGTTCGGTCGACCCGGCTACCTACGCCGCGCCATCGATGCGGGCGCGAGTGGGTTCGTCGTGAAGGACACTCCCGCACGGGAATTGGCCGACGCGGTCCGCCGGGTGCATCTGGGACTACGCGTCGTCGACCCGGCGCTGGCGACCGAGACCCTCACTGCCGGAACGTCTCCGCTCACGGCCAGGGAACGTCAAGTGCTCGCCGCGGCCGCCGACGGTTCGGCGGCCGGGGCCATCGCCGAGCGCTTACACCTCTCGGAAGGGACTGTGCGCAACCATCTTTCGGCCGCGATCGGCAAGACCGGCACCCGCAACCGTGCGGAGGCGATCCTGGCGGCGCAGCGTCAGGGCTGGTTGTAGCTCAGCGCTCGGGCTTCCAGGTGATCTTGCCGCCCGTGAAATCCTGGGCCTTGCCGCCCTGGTAGTCGTATTCGTCGCTGGTGGGGTAGCCGTAGCGGCCGTTTTCGCCGCCCGCGCGGATCCAGTCGGCCTGGATGCTGCCCCACACCGCGTGCGCGCCGGTCTTCGACGTCCAGTAGATGGCGCCGGTCGGGAACATGGTGAACTGTCCGTCGCCCTTGCCCGCCGCGGACACGTCGGTGAGCGGGAAGCCCAGCGGGCTCGATTCCCAGCCCAACGCCGCCCACTTGTCGCGGATCGGACCGCTGATCTGGTGTGCGCCGGTGCCGACGGACCAGTAGATCGAGCCCTTCTGGAAGTGGTTGTACCGGCCGCTGCCCGACGGGGTGGACTGCTCGCGGGTGGTCGGGTAGCCGAGCTTGCCCGACTCGTTGCCCGTCTCGGCGAACTTGTCGCGGATCTGACCCGCGACGGTGTTGGCGTTGGTGTCGGGATGCCAGTAGATGGCCGCGTTGTTGGCGAAGGTCTGGTACTTGCCGCCGGCCGCCGCGTCGGCTTCCGGGGAGGTGGGCTCGCCCAGCGCCGGGCCGCCCGCCTGGTCGTATTCGGTCTCGATCGCGCCGCCCACCTCGAATCCGCCGATCATCCTGGCCTGCGCGGTACCTGCCATCGCCGCGGGCAGCGCGGCCACAACGGTCACGGCTGCCAGTGCGGTCAAGCCGCGTGATCGAAGGGTTCGACGGTGCAAAGTCACAGGAAACTCCCTGGTCGGATCGGTATTCAACGATGTCCGGCGCTCGGGACCCCCTCCGGTGCCGCACCCGAACCTACCCGTTCGGCGGCGGTGGCAACAGTGGCCTTGCTCACCTGGGATGGTGCGGAGGTCCCGGCAGCATGACCTCGAGACCGCGGGCGAAATCCTCCGGGGCGACGTCGGCGAGCAGGAGGTGTTGGAGGATGAAGCCGGGCAGCAGCCCGATGAGCGTTTTGGCGATCGCGTCGGAATCGGTGCCCGGCGGCAGCCAGCCGGACTCGCACAACCGGTCCGCGTATTCGAACCACAGCGCGCGCATGGACGCGATGGCCGCGCGTACCGGGACGGCCGCCTCGTCCGAGACCAGCGCGAGCGCCCACGCCTGTGGGGCGAGTCGCAGCGGTCCCTCGGGCCCACTGCGTTTGACGATCTCGGTGGTCAGCAGTCGGATGACCTCCGCCGGGGGAGGCGGGGTCTCGGTGCGGATGATCTCGGCGAGCCGCTCGCGCAGCGGCCCCATCGTGCGGTTCACGAGCGCGGCGATGATCTCGTTCTTGCTGGTGAAGTACCGGTAGACCGCACCCGCCGACATCTGCGATTCGGCGAATACGTCCTGCATCGAGGTCTCGTGGAAGCCCTTCCTGGCGAAGCACAGCTGCGCGGCGTCGAGGATCTGCTGCCTGCGGCGTTCCAGGTGTTCTTCGCTGACTCTGGGCATGAGTCAAAAGTAAAACGAATGTCCGTTCTTGACAAGCGAGGTGGGCGGTGTCACGGTAGGAACATCAAAAAGAACGAACATTCGCTTTTAAGGGGAGAAACCGCATGACGATCACCCGCCGAGCAGTAGCTCTCGGCCTCGCGGCCACCGCGATCCAGGCCCTGATGCTCATCGCCTTCGCCTGGCCCGCCGTCAATATCGGTCCGCGGGATCTGCCGGTCGCCGTCGCGGGTCCCGCCTCAGCCCAGGTCGCCCAGCAACTGCGGCAGCGCGATCCCGAGGCCTTCGAGATCACCACCGTCACCGACGCGCAGCAGGCGCGAAACGCGATGGCCGACAACGAGATCTACGGCGCCATCATCACCGGCAACGGCGCACCGCAGGTCCTGGTCGCCTCCGCCGCCTCGCCCGCCGTCGCCCAACAGCTCACCGCCGTCGCGCAGCAACTCAGCGGTATCCCCGTCGCTCCCGTCGAGGACGTGATCGCCATCGATTCCGACGATCAGCGCGGCGCGGGCTTCGGCTCGATGGTCCTGCCGCTGGTCATGTCCGGCATGGCCGCGGGCATCCTGCTCACCCTGCTGGTCCCCGCCTTCGGGTCCCGGCTCGCCGGACTGGCCGCCTTCGGTATCGCGGGCGGGCTCCTGAGCACCCTGATCTTCCACACCTGGCTCTCGATCCTGCCCGGCTCCTATCTCGAACTGGCCGCCATCGCGGGCTTGGCCTCCTTCACTGTCGCCGCCGTCATCGTCGGCCTGGCCGCCGCCATCGGGCGCCCCGGCATCGGACTGGGCGCCCTCACCATGCTGCTGGTCGGCAACCCGTTCTCCGCCGCCACCTCGGCCCCCGAACTCCTGCCCCAGCCCTGGGGCTCCATCGGCCAGTTGCTCCCCCCGGGCGCCGCCGCCTCCCTGCTCCGCTCGGTCGCCTACTTCGATGGTGCCGGCGCCCTCGCCCCCCTCACCGTCCTGCTCGCTTGGGCCGCAGGCGGAGTCGCCCTCCTCGGCCTCGGCGCCCTCCGCTCCCGCCAGCTGACCACGCCTACCGCATCTCCCGAACCGGTGGCGGTACCCGCCTGACCTTCCCGCGAAAACGCTCCGCACGACCAACTCTCGTGCGGAGCGTTTTGGCTCTGATGTCGAGCGGGCTTGTGGCTGCGGAGATCCGGCAGCTACTCCTTGTTCAGCTCGGCGATTTCCGTCAGTTCGTAGGATGTGCTTCGGCCGCTCGAGTCGGAGCGTCGCAAGGCGCCGAGCTCGATGAGTTCGTTGAGGTCGCGGAGGGCGGAGGCCTGGGACGTTTTGGTGATGATCGCCCATTTGCGGGTTGTCAGGTTGCCGTTGAAACCGTCCAGGATTCGGTTGAGCATTTCGATCTGACGGGGGTTCATCGCCGTGGTGTGCCACGTGCGCCAGAAGCGGGCTTTCGCGAGCGCTGCGTCGATGGTTCGGTCGGCGTTGTGGATGGACTGGAGTAGCGCGTCGAGGAACCAGAGCAGCCAGGCTGTGACATCGAGGTCGCCGCGTTGGGTGCTTTCGAGGATCGCGTAGTAGTTTTTGCGGTCGCGCTGGATCTGGGCGGACAGGCTGTAGAACCGGCGAGGGCTGTGTTCGGAACGAGCCAGGGCGAGATCGCCTATCGCGCGTGCGATTCTGCCGTTTCCGTCATCGAAGGGATGAATCGTCACAAACCATAGGTGTGCCAGGCCGGCTTTCAACACCGCGGGTTCGGGGGTTTCCGAGTCGAGCCACATCAGGAAGCGGTGCATGTCGTCATCGAGGCGGGAGGCGGGTGGCGCTTCGAAGTGGACTCGCTGCCGACCGTATGGTCCGGAGATCACCTCCATCGGTCCGGTCTCATCGGTTCGCCAGCCGCCCACCCGGATTCGCGAGATGCCGGAGTAGCCCGTGGGAAAGAGTCCGGCGTGCCAGCCGAACAGGCGCTCCGCAGTCACCGGTTGGTCGTGATGGCAGGTGGCGTCGAGGACCATATCGACGACACCGTCGACCCGGCGGTCGGTGGGCGTTGTCGCGCCGATATCGACACCGAGCCTGCGAGCGATGGACGACCGGACCGACGCCGCATCGAGTAACTCGCCTTCGATGGCGCTCGACTGCACGACGTCAGTGGTAAGCGCTTCCAACCCCGCGCGTTCCTGTGTGGCGTCGTCGGCGTGGGTGAGTCGACCGTGCAGGCGCCCCTGTGCGAGCGCGACCTCTGCCGTCGGTTTGGCGAGCAGAACGGCGTCGTAGGTGAAGCGAGGCCAGTTCGTCGCCTCCCAGATGTACCCACGGTTCGTCATGCAGCGATATTACCGCCTATTCGCTGCATAATTTGAAGCGAATAGGCGGGTAATCGCTGCATCGTGCACTGTGCGGTTACCCGGTGCGGTAGTCGTCGGTGCCGAATTCTTGGTGGTAGCGCTGGGCTCGGGTGAGCATGCGGTAGATGCCGGCGATCATGCGGTCGGTGGGCAGGGGCTCGGCGACGATGGGGTCGCCGGTTTTCACGTAGTAGCGGCCGTCGGGGTAGTCCATCCACCAGAAGGTGCGGGCGGGGGTGGGGCGCGAGTCGAGGGCGGGGCCGGAGAGGGCCGAGATCTCGCCGAAGGCTCGGCGGGGGCGGTGGAACATGCGGTTGAGCTGGTCGGCCGAGCTGAGGCGGCCCGCGCGGTATTCGAAGTGGTCTTCTTCGGCGGACAGCTGGTCTCGGCGGACCTCGACCGGCGCTTTCTTGCCCGGCTTCGTGCGGGGGAGGGCAGCGACTGTCAGGGCTGCTACCTGGCTGGGCGTGCAGTAGGTGAGGGTGACGTCGGCGCCGGTGTCCTCCGCGGTGCCCGGCGCCTGTTGCAGGGTGGCGCCGACCGCGCCGCGGATCGCGCCGTGGAATCGGATGATGTTCGCGTTGTCCTGTCCCACATAGCCTTTGGATTCGACCCTGGCCTCGGGGTCGAGCAGGACAGCGAGAGCGCGTTCCACCGCCGGGTCGTATTTGCGGAGGAGGGCGTCCACCGCGGCTTCCCGGTGCTGCTTCAGTTCGTCGAATTCGGCGATGTCGGTGCGGTATTGGAGAGGATAAGGAAGGCGGTCACGGCCGTAGCCGGACCACAGGATCTCGAATTCGATGCCGGTGAATTCAGCGCGGTGCACTGTCGTCGTCTCCGCCGATCACCGGGGGCACGGTCCTGATCTGGTCCGCGCCGAGCAGGAGGTCACCGTTTTCCTGGGTGATCAGGTAGTCGGGGATGCCCTTGGTTCGTTCGTCGTCGGAGTTGCCGCGACCTGCGCCCGGCGCGCCCATGCCGCCCACGCTCGCTGCGCCGCGACCGCCGGCGGCGGAGGTGCCCGCGCGGGTTCCGGTCGCGGCAGCGGGAGACGGGGTGCCAGGGGTGCTTCGGCCGGGGGCGGAACTGGTCGGGGTGCCGCTGCCGCGCTGGGTGCCCGTCCCACCGGGCCCGCTACCGGTGGGTCTGCCGGAGACGGGGGCGCCGGTGCCCGGGGTGCCGGCACCTGGTGTGCCGACGCCTGGTGCTGTTGCACCAGCGCTGGTCGGTGCAGGGGTGTTTAGAGCTGTGGTGGGGGCGGTGGATTGCGGTGTGGTGGTGGTGCTCTGGGGCGTGGTCGAGCCCGCGTCTGTCGAAGAGGTTGTGGTGGAGGACGATCCGGTACCGGACCCCTCGAGTGTCGCGCTGTCGCCGGACGTTCCCGCTGCCGTGTTTTCGGTTTCGTTGCCGGCTGCGGTCGAATCACCCTGATTGTCAATGGCAGTCGTATCGCTGTTGCTGCCCGGTCCACCGCCGTCGGCGATGGTCGGCGCGGTCGGCAAGAAGGGAACGCCGTTGTCGGTTTGGCCGGCGACCTGGCTGTACACCGAACGCAGGATCCGCCTGCCCTCCTGGGTGGCTTCGTCGCGGTTGTGATCGTCGACCTTCATCACACCGTCGGCGGGCAGCGACTTGCCGGTGACGTTGGTGCGCTCGGTGAGGCCGGGCATCAACGCTTGGGTCTGCTCGATCCCGGTGCGCATCTCGGTCAGTTTGAGGCTGATCGCAGTCGCGGCCTGGGAGAGCGGAATCGATTGCTGCGCATAGTTGTTCACGGCCGCGACGGCGGCGGAAGCTGCCGCCCCCGTCCATCCGCTGTGGCCGCCGGCGCCGGTGACGGTGCGGGCGAACTGCTGGTTGAACCCGGTGAAGGTGCCCATCAGCGCACCACCGATATTCGCCCACGCGGTGACCGCGTCATCGACCAGCTGTGGTTTCATCGCCGCGACCGCCGCCTGCATCTGCTCGAGCGTCATGCTGTCGTAGTTGTCAGGGGTGGTGATGTGCGGGGGTTGGATATCGCCGCCGAAGATCGTGGCGTAGTTGCCGGCGAGCTGGCGGTCGTAGATCTTGGCCCGCTCGGTATTCCACTGCTCCTGAGCTGCGATCACCTTGCTCTTGTAGTCCTCGTAGGTCACAGGTGTTCTCCTGTCGCGGAGATCTCGGCACCGGTCGCTTCGTCCTGGGCGACGAAGTTCGCAATCGCTTTGGCCACAACCTCTTTCGCGGTCTTGACCGCTTCGATGTGCTTCTTGAGGACGTCGTCCAGTGGACGGTCTCCTCCGGACGCAGTCAAGGAGAACTTCCGCTCCAACGTTCGACCTGAGTTGAAGTCGCCGAAACCGGAAATCGCACTGACGATTGCTACTTGCTCGAAGACCTCTTCGAGTCGGTCCAGGTGTTCATCGCACACGCGGTCGAGATCCTTGCCGACCTCGGGGTCGAGAGAAAGCTCTCCGGCATTCGCATGGCTCAGAAGCTGATTCCACTGGGCGGGGTCGATGCTGAGGTGCAATTGCGATCACTCCCTCAAGCCGTTGGAAGGTATTGGACCAGACCGGCGCTCAATCGACGTGCCTCAGGACACGGAGGCAGAGGATTGTCGGCGCTGACACGATTCTGGAACCTGAACATGACCGATCCGGCGGGTACTTCGACGGCGACGAAGCATGACAAGTCGTGGGATGCGCCGGCCTGCCGAAACTCGAGCGCGTCGTGGGATCCGACGGCAAGCGAGTTCCAGTCCGAAAAATCTGTACGCGCCCGAGATTCCGCCAAGGTGTGTTCAGACGACATGACTGCCAGGCTGAACTGCTTACCCGGATCCATCCAGCTGCAGACCTTCCACCCGGTGAAGTCCACACCCGCAACATCCTTCTTCTTGCTCTGGACGTTCAGGCCTACGTCGCTGACAGCTGAATCCGGCAACGAACACGGATCCCACACCTTCGCCTCGGCATCCACCGAAGTAGGACTCGCCGCCACACTCACACTGCTCGTCTGTGGAGTAGCCGTCCCCTGCTCCCCGCACCCCACGACAGCCAACCCCGCTACCGCGACAACGCCGAACACCCTCGCCGCCGCACCTCGAACTGCCATGTCTTCGTCCCTCCCACAGACCGGTGCTCGTTCATGACGTCCCCGCTCCGAAGATCGTAGTCACGCTGATGCGCATCGCGAAAGGTCACGCCTACTCCGCTGCGCAGGGGGAGGAGGAGAACAAGGTGAACTCGACCTCGCCGCGAACGGTCTTGTCTCGGATGCTGTACACGGCGAACCCTCGTGAATCGCGATACACCCGGCTCGCCGGGTCGTCGCCGGGGATGCCTTCCTGTCGCGTGAAACCACGTGCGGTCATCGCCTCGAGGTTCGCCAGCGCCTTGTCGATGTGCTCCTGTGACGGATTCCGTTCAGCCTCTTGGTAACTCGGTGCCCACGGCGGACCGTAGCTCTTCAGCGTGTTCGGGTCGGTGCGGCATCCGTTGCCCAATTTCACCGAGCCCGCGTCGACCGAGCGCGTTCTCGGCGAGATCAGCTCGAAGTTGTCGGCGACGATCTGTGATGCTTCCGGAACGCGCAGACCAGTGGAGTTCAGGACCTCATCGGTCGACGTACCCTCGTCGACGAACGCCGAGCAGGCAGGCATCACGAGGATCGCGCAGATTGTGACGAACCTTCTCATGGGATATCTATCCGTTCGCCCCGTTGCGGGTTGTCGGTGACGCGAGGGTTCGAGTAGGGGTGCTCGACCCCGAACAGTTCTTTCACTGTCGCGGCGCGGCCCGCGTCGAACGCTTCCTTACCGCCGTTGCCGTTGTCGCCGAGACCCACGTCCACCCAACGGGTTTCGATCCCGCGTTCGACGTATGCGGTCGCATCCGTTCCGGCGATGACGCCGACGATGTTCTGGAACGCGGTCGATTTGGGGTCGTCCCAGTATTTGCCGTGTCCGTCGCTGCCGAAGACGACCTCGTTGGCGCTGTGCTCGCCGGTGTTGCCGCCATAGAACCCGGTGTCGAGCCGGGTCACGCCGGGAACCTCATCGGGATCGCCGCCGAGAACTTCCGACGCATGCGGATTACCGGGAAGGTGGAGCCCACCGGGCAGGGTCAGCCCGCTGTCCGGATAGGACTGCACGACACCGATCAAATCGCCGGGCGCGGTCATCGAGTAGCGCTGGACATCCGGGTTCGGGTTGTTCCAACCACCTTCGAACACACCGGTTCCCGCCGACGAAGCATGGAGGACCCGGTCGGCCCGCAGGCCCCATTGCTCGGCGGAACCGACGACCGAACCACCATAGGAATGCCCCACATAGGACACAGGTGTGCCCGGTGCGCCGGCGGCGGCCTCCCGGTCGACTTCCCGTCCGAAGTCGACCAGCTTCGGCGCCATGTCGGCCGCGAATTTCGGGCTGGGCGCCCCGTCGGAAAGGCTGGTCAGACTCTGCGGGAAGTCGCCCTCCATGTACAGGAAGATCGGGCCGCCCGTCTGATCGGCGAGATTCCACGCGGCCACGTGATTGGACCCCGAGCCGTTGAGATTCGTGCTGGTGCCGGGCACATACACCCCCACACCAGGCGCACCCGACGTCATCTCGCCGACCATCTCGATCATCCGCCCGTTGCCCTCGGTGCTGAACATGACGAACTTGCGGTCGACCATGCCCAGCTGCGGTGTCGCTGTCTCGCCGGTCGCGGCGGCGGTGGTGTCGAGCGTGCCCGCACCTTCGGGATTCGGAATGGGCGCGAGCATCGCTTCCAGCTGCTTCACCCGCGATTCGTCCCGATTCGGCTTGGCTTTCTCCGACGTCAGCGCATTGCGGACATTGATCTCGTTGGCCTCGATCCGCATGACGAACGGCACTCCGTTCAGATTGCCCAGCTTCTCCGGCGCCGCGATCACCAGCTGACGTTGCGCTTCGGGACTCAACCCGGCCAGGAAGGCCGCCCGATCGTCCGGCGACATCGACGCCAGCTGGATCGCGACCGCGTCCGGGTCCCGCATCGAACCGTCGGCGAGGGTGATGTCGGGCTGCCCGTCGCGCATCGCCCCGAGGTCGCCCACCGATTCCCGCAGCCTGGCGCCGAACAGGTTGTCGAGGCGTTCGAGCTCGTCCAACCCGCTGAGCAGGTTGAGCTGGAAAACTCCCGCGGCGCCTTCCTCTTCCGGATCGGAATGGGTCACCCGGCCGTCGGGCGCGACCACGAAACCTTGCCCGACGGCGAGGTTCTTCTGTTCCAGCACATAGGTTTTGGCGTGCTTCAAGCCCTGATAGGCGTCTTCGGCATCGTCGGCCACGCGGAGCAGCACGGTGCGGACCTCGTAGCCGTGATCGACTTCCTCGTCGATGCGCCGCGAGGCCGCGTCTTTGGTCTGCCCGTACCAGCCACCCGCCGCCGAGACCGCGCGCGAGCAGTCGTCGACCGAGGTCGAGAGGGTGTCGGCGTTGGCACGGGCGGCTTCCCCGGCGCGGTGCAGGCCTTCGAGATTCCAGGTGTCGAGTTGGGGGATGGTCGGCCGCATCAGCGGGTACCGAGCTTCCCGATCTCGCCCGCGGTCTCGGCATCTTTGGCTTGGATATCGGCGGAGAACTTGTCGACGAGGTCGGCCAGCGTCGTGTATCGGGTCGCGATCGAGTCCATCGCCTGCGAAGCCGGGTCGGACAGTCCACGCACGGCGGAGAGCACCTCACTGCCGTCGCCGGTGGCCTCGCTCGCGGCCGCCCAGCTCAGTGCGTCGACTTCGGCTGCCTCCCGACGCCAGGTCGTCGCCATGGTCCTCAACTGATCGGGCTCGACGCCCAGGGTCCCACTCACGATGCCCCCTCCTTCGATGCCGAGAGGACTACGCGCCCGTGCGGACCGGTCCCTTCGTGAAGGTTGGACGGGGCTCGCGATGCGAAGGTTCCATTATGTGATGTGAGTCACACGGAAGCAGGCTCGTCCTCGTCCGCATCGGCCCGGCTGTGCACGCACTCGCGGCAGGTGCCGAAGATCTCGAGTGTGTGGCTCACTTCGGTGAAGCCGTGTTCGCTCGCGATGGTCTCGGCCCACGCCTCGACCGTCGGGCCCTCGACCTCGACGGTGCGCCCACAATGGCGGCACACCAGGTGGTGATGGTGGCCGCTCGAGCACTGGCGGTAGACGGATTCGCCGGTGTCGGTGCGCAGCACGTCGACCATGCCCGCGTCGGCCAGGGACTGGAGGGTCCGGTAGACGGTGGTCAGGCCGATGCCCTCGCCGCGTTTGCGGAGCTCGTCGTGCAATTCCTGCGCCGACCGGAACTCGTCGATGTTGCTGAGCAGGGCTGAGATGGCACTGCGCTGACGGGTGCTGCGGACCCCGACTTGCTTCGCTGAGGTGTTGTCTGCCAACGGATTACCCTTCCTCGGCATGGGCGACGGCATCGACCACGATATGCGCGAGATGGTCGTCGACGAGTTCGTAGAGCACCTCGCGGCCCGAGCGTTCGCCGTGCACGACGCCCGCCGATTTGAGAATGCGCAGATGCTGGCTGACCAGCGGCTGGGTGACGCCGAGCGCGTCGACCAGCTCGTGCACGCAGCGCGGCGACTCACGCAACTGCAGCACGATGGCGATGCGTACCGGCGCGGCCAGTGCCCGTAGCAGCTCGCCCGCGTCCTCCAGTACCGTGCGCGACGGCACGGCGGCGGGGGCGGGGGAGTGATACGGGTTGTGCGGGTGCGCGGGCGCGGCCTCGGTGGTCATCAACCAACTCCTTAATGGAAACAGATTCCATTTTGATATGCATAATTGCGCATGTCAAATGACGCGCCGCGCGGACACCTCGGCTGCTGCAAACCCACTGGACGCGTCCCGATACGCTGGACCCACTTACGTACGGTAGGCCGCACCGAACACCGGTACGGCATGCCGAACAATTCCGACTCGCAGTGGATGGAGAAATCTCGCGTGGCACCCAAGTCGAAGGTGGACACCGTTGCCAACCTCGCCAAGCGCCGGGGTCTGGTCTACCCGTGCGGTGAGATCTACGGAGGCACCAAGTCGGCGTGGGACTACGGTCCGCTCGGCGTCGAACTGAAGGACAACATCAAGCGGCAGTGGTGGCGGACCATGGTCACCAGCCGCGACGATGTCGTCGGTCTCGACTCCTCGGTGATCCTGCCGCGCCAGGTCTGGGAGGCCTCGGGCCACGTGGCCACCTTCTCCGATCCGCTGGTCGAGTCGCTGCACACGCACAAGCGTTACCGCGCCGACCATCTCATCGAGGCCTACGAGGCCAAGCACGGCCACCCGCCCGCCAACGGCCTGGCCGACATCAACGACCCCGATACCGGCCAGCCCGGCAAGTGGACCGAACCGCGCAACTTCTCCGGCCTGCTCAAGACCTTCCTCGGCCCGGTCGACGACGAAGAGGGCATGCACTACCTGCGTCCCGAAACCGCACAGGGCATCTTCGTCAACTTCAAGAACGTCCAGGAGACCGCGCGCAAGAAGCCGCCGTTCGGCATCGCCCAGATCGGCAAGAGCTTCCGCAACGAGATCACGCCGGGCAACTTCATCTTCCGCACGCGTGAGTTCGAGCAGATGGAGATGGAGTTCTTCGTCAAGCCGGGCGAGGACGTGGAGTGGCACAAGTACTGGATCGACACCCGTCTGTCCTGGTACACCGACCTCGGCATCGACCCCGAGAACCTGCGCCTGTTCGAGCACCCCAAGGAAAAGCTGTCGCACTACTCGGCGGGCACCACCGACATCGAGTACCGGTTCCGCTTCCAGGGCAGCGAATGGGGCGAGCTCGAGGGCATCGCGAACCGCACCGACTACGACCTCAAGACGCACTCGGAGCACTCGAACGTCGACCTGAGCTACCGCGATCAGGCGGGCGGTGAGCGCTACACGCCGTACGTCATCGAGCCGGCCGCCGGTCTGACCCGTTCGCTGATGGCCTTCCTGGTCGACGCCTACACCGTCGACCAGGTGCCGACCGCGAAGGGCACGACCGAAGAGCGGATCAGCCTGCGTCTGGATCCGCGCCTCGCGCCGGTCAAGGCCGCGGTGCTGCCGCTCTCGCGCAACGCCGACCTGACCCCGAAGGCCAAGGACCTCGCCGCCCAGCTGCGCCGCAACTGGAACGTCGACTTCGACGACGCGGGTGCCATCGGCCGTCGTTACCGTCGTCAGGACGAGATCGGTACCCCGTTCTGCATCACGGTGGACTTCGACACCATCGACGACCACGCGGTGACGATCCGCGAGCGCGACTCGATGGCCCAGGAGCGCATCGCCCTGGACAAGGTCGAGTCCTACCTGGCAGCACGACTGATCGGCGCCTGACCCGTCAGGTCGAGGGAGCCCGCACCGGCAAGTCGGTGCGGGTTCTTTCGCGTCCGCGCGCTGGGCGGTTGATCACACTGCGTAGCTGACGGTTTGCGTTGGGTGGGCGCTTGCCTCACGATCTTCGTTGTGCTGTGGGAACCGGAAGACGTGGTGCGGGCGCTCGACCCGTCGGAACAACGATTCGTGCGGCACGCGACTTTCACCGGACGGTCGGTCACCGTGCTCGGGGAACTGGACGCGGCCGGGCTCGGCGCGGCCTTCGCGGCATTGCAGCGGCGGTTTCCGATTCTGGTGTGCCGGATCGTCGAGGATGCCGACGAGAACGGAATCCTGTTGCGTCCCGGGCATATCGAGGCCGTCGGCGCGTGGGTGAGTTTCGGTGATCCCGACGAGGTGCGGATTCCGGCCGAGTCCATGGATCCCGGGGCCCAATTGGCCTATCTGGATGTGGTTCTCGCCGAAGAGGATCGGGCTCGGGTCACGTTGTTCGTGCACCACAGCGTGGCCGACGCGGGGCATTGTGTCGAACTGTTCGCGCGGCTGTGGGGCTACTACACCGACTTTGTGGAGACCGGGAAGATCGCGGACTCGGCAGCCGTGGTCGCCGAGTCGGAGACCGCAGCCGAGGGGACGCGGGAGTATCCGGCGTCACTCGAGGTGCTGCTGGCGCAGCGGGGGATCCGGCGTGGGCGGCGATCGGGACTCGAGACGGTGGCGCGTCCGCTCGTCGTCGCCGATTCGATGAGCGGGGCCGAGTGGTCGGAAGCCGCACCGGCCACGTTGGCCCGGCCCGCGCGGATTCAGCTGGATACCGTCGCGACCGCTCGGGTGCTCGAGACGGCTCGCGCGCACGCGGTGAGCGTCAACGGGCTGGTCACCGCCGCGGCGTTGCGGGCGTACAGCGATCTTTCGGGCGCGGACCGCGTGTCGTGTGTGTATCCGGTCGACCTGCGCAGGCGCCTCGACCCGGCGGTCGCCGCGGAAGCGGGCACCAACCTGTCCGGTCTGGCCGCGTTCGCCACCGATGCCGCCGGCACCGCGGACCTCATCGTGCTCGCTCGCCGGATCGGCACCAGCCTGCACGACGACCTGGCCGACGGGGTGATCGAACAGTCCGTTCTGCACTTCCCGGACTTCTTCGGTCCCGATCGAATCCACTCCACCGCAGGGCATATCGCGCTCACCAACACCGGGACGGTGCCCACGTTCCGCGCCCCCGCCGGGCTGATCCTCGACGACTACGAGATCGTCTACCTCTCCGCACACCCCCGCCCGTCGACGGGGGCGTCCGCGGCGGTCACCTTCCTCGTCTACACCTACCTCGGCAGGTTGACCATCGGCCGGTTGGGCGGCGGCGCGCTCGCCGCCGAACTGCTGGATGCCGTGGCATCCGAGCTGTCCTGGGCGTCCACCGATCAGGAAGCCGCGACCGCTTGAAGTCAGGCGAGCACGTGCCGACCGCCGACCTTGCATCACCGCGGGGCGAGAGGCTCCTGTAGTTCGGTGACCCAGCCGTCGGGATCGGGGGTCCACTCCAGGGTGACTTCGCGGACGGGTGCGCCGGTGCGATGCCCGTTGTCCTCCACCCAGCGACCGAGTGCCTGCCACGCCGCACCGATCCCGCTCACGTTCCCGCGATAGACGGTGGTCGCCGCATGTTCGAGCGCGGGCAGATCGACGATCGAGAAGTCCGGTGCCGCAGCGGGTTCCACGTTCACTGGCACGCACGCATGCACGCCGACCGTTCCGTCGTCACGCGCGTCGTAGTAGGCGATCGCGGGACCGGCGATCGTGATCCCGGCCTTGGCCAGCCGGTCGGACAGTTCGCTGAACAGCGGCCCGATCACCGGGCTGATCGCCTGCGGTTCGAATCCCGAAGCCCAGCTGGACGATTCAGCCACCCGCACCGCGGGCACCGACTTGATCACCACATCCTGATCGGGCATGACGCCCTCCTTTTCGATGATTCGGAGTCTCGCTTCGACTTCGGTCAACCGCGAACGGTCCGCAGCGATCCGCTGTTCCAGCTCGGCGCGGCGCAAGGTGAGCATGCCGCGCAGTTCTGCCGCGTCGGGCCCCGGCTCGAGCATTCTGCCCACCTGTTCCAGCGTGAACCCGAGCTCTTTCAATGCGATGAGCCGATTGAGCCGGGCCAGCTGCGCCGCCGTATAGAAGCGGTACCCGGTGGCCGCGTCGACCCTGGCAGGCGGCAGCAAGCCCACCGCGTCGTAGTGGCGCAGCATGCGCACCGACACCTGACCGTGCCTGGCGAAATCTCCGATACTGAACATGACGCCTTCCGGTGTACGGCCTCACACAGTGGGAGAGTCAAGCGCAACCTGACGACCTCGGCTCGGCGCCGTCAGACCTCCCCGCGCCGGGCTCAGAATCTGCCGCCCCGGCTGACCCTTCGTGATCCCGACGAGCCGCCGTAGGAGCCCGGACGGTAACCACCTCCGCCTCCGCCGTAGCCACCACGGTGCGAACCGCCGCTCATCGCGCCGCGGAGTAGTTCGTTCAGGAGGATTCCGCCCAGCACCGCACCGGTCTGGGAGCCACCGCCCGACATCGGCTGACGCGTCTCCCACGCCTGCACGCTGGCCTGCGCCTGCTGCATGGCCCGGCCGCCGAGGTCGGCGGCGGTCTGCGCGCTGACGAGTGCGCGCTCGGGGTCACTGCCCGCGAGTCCGCGTGCCTCGGCGAGGTGGCGTTGCGCTTCGGAGAGCCGGGTACGTGCCTCCGCGTCGACGCCGCCACGCCGGGTGGTGATGAACGACGACGCCGCATCGATGCGGGCGGACGCGTCGGTGAGGGTGCGATCGAGTCGGCGTCGTAGATCCTCCACGGCCAGTTTGCGATCCGAGGCCGCCGCGATCGCACGGTCCAGTTCGGCATCAGCGGTGACCGCGGTGTGGAAGGTACCGAGGGGATCGCTGTCGGCGTTCGGGGTGTTGAGGGCAGCGGTGGCGGACGAGACCGCGGCGGCCAGGTCGGCGCCGCCGAACTCGGCGAGGCTCTTGGCCGAGCTCAGGTCGGCGCGCAGTTCGTCGAGGGCGGCCGGAAGACCATCGCGCGCCTGCTGGATGTTCGTCGCGGCCTGGTCGACGGCATCGAGCAGCGTCCTTGCCTGCCCGATCGCGCCTTCGGCCGCTCGGATCGCCGCGACCGCACCACCCTGCTGCCCGACAGGCTGAGTGAGGGCAGTGCGAGCGGAATCGATGTTGTTCTCGGCGAACGTGATCCGCTCCTGCGCCATCCGCACGTTGTCGTGGATCGGCGCGATGACCGAGGACGGATAGGTCGAGCCCAGGCGGGCGAGTTCGGCTTCGGAGCCCGGCATACGCGCGGTCAGCTCGACGATGTCGCGGGTGAGCGTGTCCAGCCGAGCGGGCGCGTCGATGAGCAGATCGCGCATGGCGTCGAAATCGGCGACCTGCGAGTCGAGTTCGCGATCGGCCTTGCCCGCCGTGGCGATCAGCTCGATGAGCATGGCGCGCTGCTGGTCCGGCGTCTCCGGAATCGCGTCGTCGAGTTGCTGACGAATCGTGAACGCCTTCGCGGTGGCGGCGCGGGCGGCATCGAGCGCGGAGCGGAACGGCGTCACCGCGGTATCACCGAATTCGCTGGTGGCCAGGGTCAATTCCTCGGCGCTGGTCCGCACGGCATCGTCGATCTCGACCAGTCGCTCGCGGGAGAGCGCGTGCAAGGTCGGCAGCGACAATCGCGCCAGCGCCGCGGAATCGGTCGGATCCACCTCGCGCGCGGTGGTCAGCTCGGCACGATCCCGGTCGCCACGGCGCTTGCGCGAGAACAGCATCAAACCGCCGGCCACCACGATCACGGCCAGCCCGATGAGGATCAGCACACCCCACGGCACCCCGCCGCCCCGCATCGCCGAACCGATTCCCTCGGCGGTGTCGACCGCGGCCTGTGCCCACTTCTGGTCGCGCAGATCGGGTTCCACCGAACCCGCGAGCAGCGAGTCCAGTTCGGCGTCGCTCACCCCTTCGGGGAGGGTGCCGTCGAGCCAGTAGCCGCGGTCGTCGACGGCCACCGCCAGCAGCAGATCGTGATCGCTGAAGCCGGACAGGTCGGACGTGCGGGCAGCCCAGTCGCGCGGCGCCATCGACCCGAAGGTGCGCACATAGTTCACCCACAGCTTCACCTGGTGATCGCGGTAGAGGGTATCGACCGCGTCGAGCACGCGTGCTTCGTCGCCCGCACTGAGCACATTCGCGGTATCGACCACCTGCGGACCCATCCGCGCGGGCGGTTCGGCGACCGCACTCGGCGCGCACAGCAGGCTCAATACGGCGAACACCGCGCAGAGCACGGAAACCGATCGTGGGGCCGAACTCGACAGCGGCATGTGTCGAATCTAACGGTCGATACCGACACCGGCACGACAGCGCGGCCCGTGGCTTCTACGATCGGGGGCATGGTCACAGTCGCTCGCCAGTACACAGGTCACGTCACCGCGGGCGAGGACGCCCAGCAGCGCGACGTCCCCGGCGCCCGCATCGTGAAGATGTCCGTCGGTCCGATGGACAACAACACCTACCTGATCCAGAGCGCCACCACCGGCGCCGCCGTGCTGATCGACGCCGCCAACGACGCCGAGCGCATCATCGAACTGACCGCGCTCGAGACGCCCGGCCAGATCGACCAGCTCGTCACCACCCACCGCCACCCCGATCACTGGCAGGCACTGACCGAGGTCACCAAGTCCCTCGACGTCCCCACCGCCGCCCACACCCTCGACGCCGACCACCTCCCGGTCCGCCCCGACCGCCTGCTCGAAGACGGCGACACCATCGAATTCGGCGACCTCGCCCTCCACGTCATCCACCTGCGCGGCCACACCCCCGGCTCGATCGCCCTCGCCCTCACCGACAACGCAGGCCACACCCACCTCTTCACCGGCGACTCCCTTTTTCCGGGGGGTCTTGGGCGGACAACAAATCCGGCTGACTTCACCAACCTGTTCAATGACGTGACCAGCAAGATCTTCGATCGCTGGCCCGATGACACCGTCGTCTACCCGGGCCACGGTGATGACACGACTCTAGGTGCTGAACGTCCCCACCTCACTGAGTGGCGTGACAGAGGCTGGTGACGTAGTCGAGTTTCGAAGCGGATGGGCTTCCGCGAAGATTAGGATCATGCTGTTTGGCAGGTTCGGTGCAAGTCTCGCGATTGAGGAGAAGGATACTTGCTGAGTTCTGAGATAGATTCCGCAAAAAGATCTGTTAATACTGATCGTGTGCAAATCACCTTGGGTGAAGTTGCGACGATGTACTCAAGTAATGAGCTAAACATTCTTCCGGAGTTTCAGCGCCTACATCGGTGGAGTCTTGAAAAGAAGTCCAATTTTGTAGAATCGATTCTAATTGGGATTCCGGTACCGTCGGTGTTCGTTTATGAGACGGATTTGGGTACTTGGGAGTTGGTTGACGGCCTTCAGCGAATATCTACGATTCTTGAATTCATGGGCCTGCTACGAGACGTAGACAATCCTGGAACGCTTAAGCGCAGCATTATGGCTTCGACTAAGTACTTACCGAGCCTCAAGGATGTTGTGTGGGAAGCGAGGGGTCCAGGTGAAATAACGCTACAAAAGCCTCTTCAGTTATTTTTTCGTCGTGCTCGTTTAGATTTCGAAATTTTGAAGCATCCCAGCGATCCGCGGACAAAGTACGATCTTTTCCAACGCCTGAATCGTGGTGGTGCGTACGCCACTGAGCAAGAAGTTAGAACGTGTTCAATGGTTCTTGCGGACCCGCAGTTTACGCAGAATTTGAAAGATATTGCAGCGCAAGAAGGATTTCGCGAACTATTTCGCATTACCGATGAGCAGCATCAGAAGCAGAAAGATCTCGAGTATCTAATTCGCATTCTTGTTCACGTATACGTTGAGTACTCGCTTAGTATGGATGTTGAGGAATTTCTTAGTACTGGAATTCTTCAGATTGTCGAAAGGCGAATACAGGATGAGGCGATCGAAACGGCGAAGTGGGTACTTGAAACACTTCTGCGTGTGCGCGGGCAGGACGCGCTGGTGCCGACGGACCCTCCGCGACCCGGTGGCGGTGGAGGACGCTTTACTCTGCGAGCCTTGGAAGTAATTGCTGTTGGTATTGCAAAAAATCGGTCTTCTCTGGATGGTTGGGCGGAAAGTGACGAATTTATAAATGAGCGAATCTCGGCCTTCTGGGTCGACCCGGTGGCAACAGAATTAAGTGCGGGGATGCGAGGAACTACCCGAATTCAGCGTAGTGTGCCGTTTGGAGAGAAGTGGTTCGATCCACGTGCCAAAAAAAATTGATGACTATTTTGACGATATCGACTCGTCACGATCATTGCGCGTTCGGGAACTATCAGAGGTCAAGCGCATCTTTGGTGCATCGTCAGGATCGGATCCGTTGGGTGTTCGCTCGAAAGCCCTAGTGGTGCTTTCCTACGCCGCGTGGGAAGGATTCTATAACGAGTGTGTAGATTTCTATTGCGATTTTCTTCAGATGCAGGGCAGGAAGGTGTCTGACGCCGGTTGGCCAATGCTTGTAGGAGCTTTGGAAGCTGAATTCGAGTCGTTGAGGAGTCGAAACCACTCGGCAAGTGCCAAAAGGCAGTTTGTAGACAGTCTGAAAGCTCGTTTAGCGTGCGATTTTGGGTCATTCGACCGTAAGTCGGTGAAGGCTCGTTCGAATTTGAACTGGGAGAAACTTGAGCATAATTTTCAGCTTCTAAGCTTCGAGATATCACCCTTCTTCTTGCATAGAAACCGCCTTGACCGAGAGGTAGTTGGTTGGCGTCATGGGGTTGCGCATGGAGATGCGCCAAACCTTGGGAGTTTGGATGTTGAGGAACATATAAAGCTGGTCAGTGAAGTCATGAGGCTAGTCGCGGATGCATTTCAAGAAGCAATGTTGGAGCATATATGAAATTTTGGTCCGATTTCGGGTCGGGAAACGGCAAGCGAGATTGTCTCGTACGAGCATGTCGTGCGAGTGTGGCTAGCCCCATCCGGCTGGCTGAGTGAACAGTCACAGCTCAGGGATAGGCTCAGGCCAACGCCGGCCGACGATCGACCCAGTACAGCGGCGACCCCTGCGCTGTGTGGCGGTGGCGGCGGACCACGGCGATGATTTCGCCGTGGTAGCAACCGAATTCGATCAGTACTGCTGCCGTGTCTGACCGGATTGGCGCACGCGGCCGCTTGCTGTCGCCTATGCGGCTGGTGGGCTGACAGGCGGCCAATCCTGCGGCTCGACGTTCATGGGCTTTCGGCTGACGTCTTGGTCCCAGTCGAACACAGGTGCTGGAGGACCCCAGAGCATGGGTGCTTCGAACGAGACAGTCTTGGCGCCGAAGTTCACCTCTACGAACTCAGTGTCGCCGAGAAAGGTCACCCCACTGAATCCGGCGACACCGGAGAAGGTCGACTGCACGAAGTCGGCGCGGCCGTGGAATGTGGCCATCCGGAACCAGGTGTAGCTGGAGAAGGTTGCCTTCCTGAAATCGGCGTCGGCATGGAAAGTTGTTCTGCCGAACTCGGCGGCGGAGTTGAAGGTCACCGCAAAGAACAAGGTGGGGGAATCGAAGGTCACCCTATTGAAGTCGGCGATTCCGAAGAACTTTGTCGCTCTGAACTCGGCGTAGTCGTAGAACGATGTCTCACTGAACCGCGCGCTACCAGCGAACGATGACCTGACGTAGGAGGTGCGGCGTGAGAAGGTTGCGCCGCCGAAATCAGCGTTGTCGGAAAAAGTTGTTTCGTCGAATAAGGCATTGTCGCTGAACGTTGCCCTCTCGAACTCGGCCGTGCCGTCGAAAGTCGATCCGCTGAACTCGGCCCCGCCGGAGAATTTTGCCTGTCTGAAATCGGTGTAGCCGTGGAAGGTTGCCCCTCTGAACCATGCGGTGTCATCGAAGGTTGCCCCGGCGAACCGAGTGTCGCCGGAGAATACCGAGTCGTCGAACCGGACAGCTCCCATGAACTTTCCTTCGCTGAGGTCGACGTCTTCGAGATGTGCTGTGCGGAAGTCGAAGTCGCTTCTCGACCAGGGGTACTCGGCTGAGGCGCGAGTGTGGTCGGCGATGGCGCGGACGATGGTTGCGCGGACGACACGGTCGTTCTGGCGGTATTCGACGTGTTCCTCTGTTTCTCCCCGGATTCGCCCGTGTTCGACTCGGGGGGCTTTGGTCACGAGTTTGGTGCGTCCGCTGGCGCCGTGGTCGGTGTCGTAGGGCAGTCGGAGGTATCCGCACAGCACGTCGATGCACTGCTGGCGTCGTAGTCCCTCTGACTCGTCGGCCACGCCGGCCATCGCGTAGACGCCAGCGATACGGACCGCGACGTCGGCGGCGCCAAGCTGTGCAGCTGCGGCACCGAAACGTTCGACGAACCGGGAATGCTCGAGATCGCGTTGACGCCGATAGGCAATCACCAAGGCGACGACACCACCGACACCAGCGACAACGGTCAACGCGACACGTGTGATGTCGATCGGTGCGGCTTTGGCGTCGCTGGTGGGCGTGATTCTATGGACGACCTGATAGGCGAGGTAAGCCACAGTCAGTCCTCCGCACAGTGCGATAAGAACCGCGGACAGTAGTCGTGTTCGCCCTACGAACTGGCCAATTGCCTTGTTGCGCTTACCCACCCAATTTAGCACCGCATCATTCTCCGCGATCTCCCGCATGTGGACCAACTCTGGCGGCAATCAAGCAGCTGGAGGCCGACCTCGGCTACGAACTGTTGCGCCGCTCATCGACAGGTGTGACCCTCACGCCCGCCGGTGCCGCGCTCTACGACGAGGCACGCGACCTGCTTGTCCAGGCCGATCGAGTACGCACCAGGGTCGCGGTCGCCGCAGGGGCGGACACCACCATCACCATCGGCACCTTCGCCGAACATGCAGGCACCCGACTGGCGGCCGCTTACCGAGCCGCGCACCCCGACGTGCAGGTACACATCAGAGAAGGTGACTTCGCCGATCCGACAGCGTGGCTGCGCGCCGGACGCGTGACATCGCTCTCACCCGCACGCCCTTCGACGAAACAGGCATCACCACACAGGTTCTGCGCACCGACCCCGTCGGCGTCGTACTGCGCGTGGATGATCCATTCGCCGACCGCCCGAACCTGCACCTGCGAGAGCTGGCAGATCGACACTGGTTCCAGCTGCCTCCCGACACCGACCCGATCTGGCGCGGCTACGGGTCGCACCCGACACCGGGCCGGTGCTGCGGACCGTCCACGAATGCCAGCAAACCGTCCTGTGGAACGGCACCGTGGGATTCACGCCGCTCGGTCATCCGGTTCCGGACGGTCTGGTGGTGGTCCCACTCGTCGACAAGCCGCCCAGCAGACTCGTGCTGGCCTGGAACAGCGTCGCGCACACCCGCTGATCCGCTCGTTCGTCGACGTCGCGGCGACGATCTCGTGGACACCGATCGGTAGTTCACCAGAACGGAATCCGGTGGTGACCGCTGACCCCACGGCGCGTCGGACCGACCTGGCAGACTGACGAAGGTGAAATCGGGTTTCTCGCGAACGGTCACGCCCGCCCCGGATGTCAGGCATCCGCGCGGGCTGGTGTCGACGGTCTCGGTGTGGTTCGTCCGGTTGATCGCCGGAGCGGTGCTGATGGGGTTGGTGCTGGTCGCCGGGACAGCGGTCCGGGTCTGGCAGGTCGCGCGGATCGACGACTACACCCCCGCGAACGCGATCGTGGTGCTCGGCGCGGCCCAGTATTCGGGAACGCCGTCGTCGGTTTTCGAGGCGCGGCTATATCAGGCCTGGCGACTCTACGAAGCCGGGGTGGCGCCCACCGTGATCACCGTCGGCGGCAAGCAGGAGGGCGACCTGTATACCGAAGCCGCCTCGGGCAAACGGTATCTGGAGGACAAGGGCGTCCCCAGCGAGAACATCGTCGCCGTCGAAACCGGTTCCGACACACTGCGCAGCATCGAGGCGGTGGCGTCGGCGATGGGGGAGCGCGATATGTCATCGGCCGTACTCGTGAGCGATCCGTGGCATTCACTGCGAACCAGGACGATGGCTCGCGACGCAGGCCTGGAAGCGTGGACCGCACCCACTCGCACCGGGCCCGCCGTCTACACGAGGGAGTCGCAATTCCACGGCATCGCCCGCGAAACCGGCGCGCTGCTCTGGTATCAGCTCACTCATTTCTCGGCAGATTTTCCTTACGAGGCGGGACAGTGAGATGACAGGGACCTATACCCCGCACGACCAGGAACGCATGGTCCACGAGCCCGGTAAGACCGCATGGCCCGGCGCCGCGGGCAAGGGACATCGCAGTGAGTTCTCCCGCGATCGTGCCCGCGTGCTGCACTCCGCCGCGCTGCGTCGCCTCGCCGACAAGACCCAGGTCATGGGCCCGCGCGAGGGCGACACCCCGCGCACCCGGCTGACCCACTCGCTCGAAGTGGCCCAGATCGGGCGCAGCATCGCCGACGGTGTCGGCGCCGACCCCGACCTGGTCGACCTGGCCGGCCTGGCCCACGACATCGGCCACCCGCCCTACGGCCACAACGGTGAACGCGCGCTCGACGAATTCGCCGACGAATACGGCGGTTTCGAAGGCAACGCGCAGAACCTGCGCATCCTGACCCGCCTCGAACCCAAGGTCCTCGACGCCGACGGAGAGAGCTTCGGGCTCAACCTCACTCGGGCGGCCCTGGACGCGACCCTCAAATACCCTTGGGGCAGAAGCGGTTCCGGCACCAAGTTCGGCGCCTACGACGACGATCTCGAGCGCCTGGCCTGGGTGCGCAAAGACGCGCCCGACCGCAAGCAGAGCCTGGAATGCCAGATCATGGACTGGTCCGACGACGTCGCCTACTCGGTGCACGACGTGGAGGACGGCGTGATCGTCGGCCGCATCGACCTGCGCGCCCTGGCCGACCCGGCCGAGCAGGCGGCGCTGGCCGAACAGGGGCACGGCCAGCACCCCGACCAATCGATCGAGGCACTCGCCGCCGCCGCGCAACGGCTCTCCGAACTCGACATCGTGGCCGACGCCGCGGACTACGACGGCAGCTTCGGCGCGTCGGTAGCCCTGAAACGGCTCACCAGCGAACTGGTCGGCCGCTTCGCCACCGCCGCGATCTCGGCCACCCACGAGCGCTACGGCGAAGGCCCGCTCAGCCGCTACGAGGCCGATCTGATCGTGCCGCCGATCGTGGCCGCCGAGGTGGCCGTGCTCAAGACCATGGCGCTGCGGTACGTGCGTTCCGACCCCGGTCACCTCGCCCGACAGCAGACCCAGCGCGACCGCGTGCAGGCCGTCGCCGACCGGCTGCTCACCACCGCGCCCGCCCACCTCGACGATCAGATGCTGCCCTGGTTCAACGCCGCCACCACCGAGGCCGCCCGCGTGCGCGTGGTGATCGACCAGATCGCGTCCTACACCGAGAGCCGCTTCGAACGCGTCGCCGCCTCGCTGGACTGCCGCTGAGCAGACCCGACTAGACTCGCTCATCGTGGCCGGACGAATCCCAGATCGCGATATCGCGGCGATCCGTGAACGTGTCCGGATCGAAGATGTAGTCGGTGAGTACGTGGCGCTCAAGCGCGCGGGCGCCGACTCGATCAAAGGTCTGTGCCCGTTCCACGACGAGAAGTCGCCGTCGTTCCATGTGCGCCCCAACCACGGGCTGTTCCACTGCTTCGGCTGTGGTGAGGGCGGCGATGTCTACAAGTTCCTGCAGCAGATGGAACACATCGGTTTCGTCGAGGCCGTCGAGCAGATGGCCGATCGCATCGGCTACCAGATCAACTACGAGGGTGGCGGCACCTCGGTGCAGCGCGACCGCGGCACCCGCTCGCGCCTGGTCGCCGCCAATGCCGCCGCGCACGAGTACTACATGGGCCTGCTGCACGAACCCGAAGCCGAGGCCGCGCGCAAGTATCTGACCGACCGCAACTTCGACAAGGCATCCTGGGCGCAATTCGGCTGCGGGTACGCCCCCGCGGGCTGGGACGGGCTGACCAAGCACCTACAGCGCTTGGGTTTCGAGTTCAAGGAGCTGGAAGCGGCCGGACTGTCCAAGCAGGGCAAGCGCGGTCCGATCGACCGGTTCCATCGCCGCCTGCTGTGGCCGATCCGCAATCTCGGCGGCGAGGTGATCGGTTTCGGCGCGCGCAAGCTGTTCGACGACGACACCATGCCCGGCAAGTACGTGAACACGCCGGAAACGTTGCTGTACAAGAAGTCTCAGGTGCTGTTCGGTCTCGACCACGCCAAGCGCGACATCTCCAAGGGTCATCAGGCCGTGGTCGTCGAGGGCTACACCGATGTCATGGCCATGCATCTGGCCGGGGTGAAAACCGCGGTCGCGTCCTGCGGCACCGCGTTCGGCGAAGAGCACCTGCAGGTATTGCGCAGGCTGCTGATGGACGACAACTTCTGGCGCGGCGAGATCATCTACACCTTCGACGGTGACGCGGCCGGGCAGGCCGCGGCGTTGAAGGCGTTCAGCGGCGATCAGCGGCTGGCCGGACAGACCTACATCGCGGTGGCGCCCGACGGGCAGGACCCGTGCGAGTTGCGTCAGCACTCCGGCGACAGCGCCGTGCGTGATCTGGTGGCGCGGCGAACCCCGCTGTACGAGTTCGTGATTCGCGGACTGCTCGCCGAACACAATCTCGACGATGTCGAGGGCCGTGTCGAGGCGTTGCGCCGTACGGTGCCCGTGGTGGCCCAGATCAAGGACAACGCCACCCGCAAGGGGTACGCCACCAAGCTGGCAGGCTGGGTGGGCTGGGACGACATCCAGCTCGTCGTGCGCCGGGTCGGTGAAGAGGCGAAGAAGAACCGGATGGGTGGCACCACGCCCGATCTGAAGTCCGGCGCCGCGGCGATCCCCGCGCCTCGCGTCGAGGAGAGCTCCTCGGTGCGGCCCGCACCGAACGACCCGGTGCTGTACGCGCAGCGCCAAACCCTCAGCGCCGCACTGCAATACCCGGGCATCGCGGGCGTGTCCTTCGACGCCATCGACGCCGCCGCCTTCACCCACCCCGCCTATGTGGCCGTGCGCATCATGATCGCCCAGGCCGGCGGCACGGCTGCCGGGCTCAGCGGTGCGGAATGGGTCGCCGCCGTGGCCGACCACACCGACGACCTGATGATCCGCGCGCTGGTCTCCGAACTGGCCAACGAGCAGCTCCCGGTGCGCACCCAGAACGACACCCCCCGCTTCATCACCGGCATCCTCGCCCGCGTCCAGGAAGCCTGGGTGGGCCGCCAGATCGCCGAGCTCAAGTCGAGGCTGCAGCGACTGTCGGCCAGCGAGGAGCCCGACACCTACATGACGCTGTTCGGCGACCTGGTGGCGCTGGAGCAGTACCGCAAGAGCCTCGCGGCCCAGGCGATGGGCAACGAGGGCTACGCGGCCGGGGCCTGACACCACCCGGAAGTCACGGCTTGGCGGCTTCGGTGAGGGTGCGGGTGGAGTACGCCACGAACGGCCCCTCCTGCCGGATTCGGTCGTGGAGCCGACGCAGCTGGTCGAGATAGGCCTCGACGGTGAACCCGGGCACCATCCAGATCACCTTGCGCAGGAAGTACACGACGGCACCGATGTCGTCGAACTCGATCCGCAGTCGCTCGGTCCGCTGGTCGGTGATCGTCAGTCCGGCGGCCCGCGCGGCGGCGGCCTCATCGTCGGGATGGCGCCCTCGACGGGCCTCCGGCTGCGGACCGAGGAAATACTCGACCAGCTCGAACACACTCGCCGGTCCGACGTGCTGTGCGAAATACGTTCCCCCCGAACGCAGAACGCGCGCGATCTCGGCCCACCAGATCGTCGCCGGATGTCGGCTGGTGACCAGATCGAACGCCGCATCGGCGAACGGCAACGGCGGCTCGTCGGGTGCGGCGACGACAACGACGCCGCGAGGATGCAGCAACGCGGTCGCCTTGGCGACGTTCGGCGGCCACGACTCGGTGGCGACCATGGTCTGCGGGAACACCTGCGCCTCGGCCAGAACCTCGCCACCACCGGTCTGAATATCCAGCGCAGCGGAAGCGGTCTTCAGCCGATCGCTCATCAGGCGCTGATAACCCCACGACGGACGCGCTTCACTGGCCCGCCCGTCGAGCCAGGAGAAATCCCATCCTTCCACCGGCGCCGAAGCCGCTTCGGCGACCAAATCCTCGAACGTCCGTCCCATGCGAAATCACTATGCCAGCGACCGCCCGGCGACACCTCCGAGTTTCGCGGCTACCGGCTGAGCTGTTCGCGGACGAACGCCGCGGCCTGGTCACGGGTGTCGTTGACGAAGTACGCGACATGGCCATAGGTCAGGGCGTTCTCGAAACCGGCGGCCGGGTCGCCGCCCTGGCAGACGCGGTCTCCGGTATTGCAGTAGTCGCGCAGGCGGTCGGCGAATTCCACCAGCGCGCCGGTGCGTAGTGGACGGGTGCCCGACAGCGCGGGATCGTAGCTGCCGCGGTTGTAGGGCTCCGCGCCGTTGAACAGTGGGCTGCCGAACAGTGCGATCGCGTCGATGCGCGCGGCCGCCTGGGCTGTCAACGCGGTTCGTTCCCGCAAGGTGGCGCCGATGACGCTCGCGCCTTGCGAGTAGCCGAGCAGCACGAGCTGCTGGTCGGGGCACGTGGCGGCGGTCGTGTTCAGCAGGGCGGTCAAGTTCGCCGTTCCGCGCGCGGCGCTGTCCGATTCCCTCGAGGCCGGATAGTCGAGCTCGGTCACTGTGGTGTGGCGGCCGGATTCCTGGGCGATCCGCCAGGCGAGGGGGGTGAGCAGCAGACTGCCGAACTGTGGCTCCAGAGTGCCGCGAACGGTGATGACCCGGACCTCCGCGCAGCCGTCGGGGGGAGCGGCCGAGTCGGCGGCCGCCGTGGGGAGGGTGGGCAGAGTCAGTGCTGCCACGGCTGTCGCGGCCGCTGACAACAGGATTCGAATCATGCGCCTACTGTATTGCGCCCACCGCGTACGGCGCGGTGCCTACGCACAACCGATCCGGCGCCGAGCGCGGCACCGGCGACGGGCAATTCGGCGCAGATGAACTCGGATCGGAGGTTGCATAATGAGGCGGTGCACTCCGGTGATGGTCTGTTCGATCGACGCCTGTCCGACCGCGCGCGAGAAGTGATCCGCCAAGGTGCCGAGATCGCGCTGAACGCGCCGGAGGAATGGCTCGACGAACTCTATGACGCCACTCTCCTGACAACCAGCCTGCGTGCTGTCGCGGGGGATCCGCTGCTGGCCGAGGCTGTCCGGCGCGTCAATCGCGGCAACCTGCTGCACTGGGCCTCGGCCAACGTGGCCGATCCGGGAATGCCGGTGCCGATCAATCTCGGTGCGGACCAGATCGCCATTGTTCGCGACCTGGTAAGGCGTGGCATGAACGAGGCCGCTTTGCAGGCCTATCGCGTCGGGCAAAATGTCGTCTGGCGAAGGTGGATGACCATCATCTTCATTCTCACGCCGGACCCGTTCGAGCTGCAGGAGGTCTTGGAGGTCACCGCCGCCTCGATCGCCGCATTCGTGGACGGCACCATCGAGGCGATCACCGAGGTCATCGGTCAGGAGCGCGACGAACTCGCCCGCGGCTCATATGCCGAACGCCGCGAAGTCATTTCGCTCATTCTCGAGGGGGAGCCGACCAACATCGAGCGTGCGTCGATCCGACTCGGCTACCGGCTCGACGCCACCCACACCGCGGCCATCGCCTGGAGTGACATTCCCGGTGCCGAACTCGACGAACCGCATCGGGTGACCAGGGCCCTCACACAGGCCGCCGGGGCGGCCACGGCGCTGAGCGTGCTCGCCAGCGCGGCCACCTTGTGGGTGTGGGTGCCCGGACCCACTCCTCCCGACACCGCGGCACTGACCGAAGCGCTGGACCATATTCCCGGCGTACGGATCGCCATCGGCTCGACCGGCCGAGACCTCGCCGGGTTCCGGACCAGTCACCTCGACGCTCAGGCCGCGCACCGAATCCTCGCCCGCCCGCACAGCACCCGACGGCTGGTCACCTTCGGCGAGGTGCAACTGACCTCGCTGATCACCGAAAACGGCGCTCAGGCAGACCGATTCATCAAGTACACCCTCGGCGATCTGGAACACGCCGACAGCGAACTACGCGAATCAGTCCTGGTCTACATCAACGAGCAATGCAATGCCACGCGCGCTGCGGCGCGCCTGTTCACCCACCGGAACACGATCTTGCGCAGGATCGCCCGCGCGGACGAGTTGCTGCCACGTCCGCTGGCGGAGAACGGCGTGCATGTCGCGGTCGCATTGGACGCGTTGTACTGGCGGCAGAACACTCCCCGGCCCAGTTGAGCCAATTCTGATTACCGCTGCGCGCAGACCGGAGTGAGGCGGTGCGTGCCCCGCAGGCCCTTGAGGGTCGCTTCACGTCCGGTTCCGATCGTGAGATCGGTACTGCTTCCGATCGCCTCCAGCACCGGCTCGCTGAGGAGCACTTCGCCACCCTCGGCCTGCGCGGTGACCCGCGCGGCCATGGCGACATTGCGTCCGAACAAATCGTCACCCCGGCGGACGGAACTTCCCATGTGGATACCGATCCGGACCCGGAAATCGGCCTCGCCCCGGGATGCTTCGGCGTCCTTGCTCAGCGCCGCCTGAATGGCCAGGCCGCATCGGACCGCCCGGTCGGGAGCGGCGAAGGCGATCATGTACCCGTCGCCTTGGTTCTTGACCACATGGCCGCCGTGGTTCTGCACGCATCGATCCACCAGGCGGTGGTGGCGGTCGAGCAGCTTGACCCAGGCCCGGTCGCCCAGTTGTTCGTTGAGAGCGGTCGATTGCTCGATGTCGGAGAACATGATGACGACGTTGCCGTCCGGCGCCAGTCTGGCCAGGTCGGGACGTTCGACCCGTGCCCAGCCCGCGAGGTCTTCGATCGAGGTGAGCACGGCGGCACGAAAACCTTTGGCCCGCACCAGATCAGCGGCCTGCCAGGCGGTCCGTACCGCTTCGCGACCGCTCACCACCAACCGCTGTCCCGTCGTCGACCGACGCGGTGCCCGGCGCTTGCGCCGACTCCGGACCAGTAGGATCGACAGGATGAGTATGCCGACGGCTTCACCGGCGGCGACGATCGCGAGCACGGTGACCACGACTGTGGTCATCGGAGAAACCCTGGCGGAGTAGCGTGGCTGGTCGAACCCTGTAGCGGCTGTGCGCCCGAGCTGTTCACGGCAAAATAGTACACATGCGTTCACTCGAATTCGACCGGCGTAGCGGATGCCTGCCGGCGATGAATCCTGGGACCATCGCGCTCCGCACCGGGTCGGCCGACTCGTCTTCATTGCGGGCACGGGATAGCATTTCTACAGCTGAGATGGCCCGTCTTCGACATTTGGCATGCACGGAGACCGTGCAAGCGCCGGGCGGAACCGCGCCGACCGCAGCTGCGAATCCTGCTTCCTGACCCTGTTTCGGTGTACGGGTGAAGCGCCCGATGTGTACCCGGTGGTGCATAGTGCACAACGATGGTTCCATCTGGGTGCGAAGCACCATTGGAACGCGGGGTGGTGAGGCCGCACGATGAAGCGCAAACAGCGGAAAGTAGGAAATGTGCGCATGCCCGACAGCATCCTGTCGGCCCGGACCGCGACGACGGTAGGTCGGCCGATTCTCGACCGGCTCCCCGCAGCGTCAACGATTTCGGGCAAGATCATGAGTCTGTTCATCGTCGGCAGTGAACTACCCGACCGAGTCCCCATGGTGGCCCTGCGTCGCGATGTCGCCGCGCTGGTGAACGCGTGCCTCGAGCTCACCGCCAGAATGCTGACCGGCGGCGACACTGCGGAACCGCTGGCCGAGGTGCGCGCCGACGTCATGGAATGGGCACGCGAGGGCGTCACGATCGACGCGATGCACAAGGCCGTGCGGGTAGGCACGCAGGCGGTGTTCGACCACCTCACCGCACGGGCGAGAGCCGACGAGGATCACGTGGCACTGATCGAAACAGCGCACATGTTCGTCCACCTCTCCCGCGAGCTCGCCATAGCGATCTCACAGGCGTACCTGCGTGAACGGCGGGTGGCGGGTAGCGACGCAGCGGATGCCGTGGCCGCCGCGCTGATCGCCGGGAACGCGACACCGGCCATGGCGCGCGCCTGCGGGGTCCGGTTGGCCGAGAGCTATTACGTCTTCGCGGTCGGGTTCGTGCCACGCCGTGGAGCGGACGAGCCGCGCCAGGATCGACATACCCTCGCGCACCCGACAATTCGTCGAATCAGAGCCGAGGTGCTGCACCACTGCGATGACAACGCGCTGATACAGATGGGCACCGACACAGCTACCCTGCTGATTCCGCAAGACCATTTCGATCCCGCCGCCGCCGAACGGTTCGTCGAGCAGATCGCCGGCGCGGCGCAGACGCAGGTTCGCGCCGCGTTCGTGGCGGTGGGGGCAGGCGGCATTTCCGAAGGGGTCCAGCGCGCGCACGCGGTGCTCGACATCATGCGCCGCCTGCGCCGAGTCGGGCTCGAGCGCTTCGACGACCTGTCGCTGGAGTATCAGCTGTCCCGGCCGGGCACGGCAGGAAGGCATCTGGCCGCGCTACTGGACCCGCTCGAGGAACATCCAGTCCTGCTGGAGACGTTGACAGCGCACCTCGCGACCCACTCCACTCGTCTGCGCACCGCGCGTGTGCTGCACGTACACCCCAACACTGTCGACTACCGACTGAACAAGATCGCCGAGATCACCGGCCTCGACCCGACGCAGCCGGACGGGATCTGGCGCCTGCGTTCCGCGCTCGTAGCCCGCATGACCGGCGCGGGTGAGAAAGAGTTAGCCGCCGGCGGTGACCCCGACCAGACCGCCCAGGCATGCTGATCGGGGCGGACCCCAGGTCGGCCACCGAAGTAGCGGAGAGGCAGTGATGAGACCCGAGGAGGCGACGGGCACCCGATGGCGCAAACCGGTCGCCGCATCGGCCCTTCTCATCGCCTGTGCGGCAGGACTTTTCTGGCTGCGGTGCGTGTACATCGTGCTCCACTCCCGACTGTCAGCCGATCCGCTGACAGATCCCCATGGTTACGAACTCGTCATCGGCACCGTGCTCGCCCTGCCCGCCGCGGCGGTCCTCGCGGCCGCCGCGCCGTTTGTCGTCGAACCCGGCTCGAGCCGGATTCGACTGGCCAAGATCGTGGCGACACTGCTGGTAGTTCTCACCGCACTGCCCGTAGTAGCGCTACTCACAGCATGAACCGAAGCCCATTCGTCAAGACTGGTCAGGAAGCCTGCGGGCTCGACGATCCGGGCGTGCGTCAACGGCCCGAGACAGTCTCGGGCCGTTGATCTTCGGAGTATTGGGCGTGGTCGCCGTGCGGGGATTTCGGGTACGTCGCTACTTGACCGAACCGGCCAGCTGATCGGCGAACGGGGCAACGAACTTTCCGACAAGGGGAAGCTCCGCGCGGACACCGCCGCTGTTGTTCGCCTGGACCATGGCCATGATCCAGACGACGACCGCGAAGATCCCGAGGGCGAGTCCGGCGAGACTGAAGATGATCCCCAGGGCGCCGAGGAGCGAGCCGACGATGCTCAGCACAATATTGAGCACCGAGACCCCGGCGAAGAAGATGATCGATTGCGCAGCATGGAATTTCACGTCGGGATCGTTCTTTCCCACGAAGAGGAAGATGATTCCGGTGAGCCAGCCCAGCGCGTAGGACAGGATCGCACTGGTCTTCTTGTCCAGGCCGGCAGACTGCGGTTGGTTCGAGGGAAGCTGAGAAGATGTCATGCGGCAAGTACATGCCACGACCCCCACCTACCGATCCCAACTTTCGGCACGAAACAAGAGGTCGCGAGCCGGTCGAAGCACCGAAACCTGACGACCTGCTCGCCGCGCGGAACCGATCAGGCTTGTGCGTCATCGATGGGTGGGTTTGACGCGGGGTGCGTGCGTTCGGACTCGCTGCTCGCGCTCGAGGCGCGCCAACTCGCTATGAACCGCTCGGCTACCTCGGCGGAGATCTCCTCGTGAGGCTCGTCTCTTCCGGGCTTGTAGCGCTGGAGGTAGTCGGTAGGACCCCATGTGAAGTCCCTGCCGAACGCTTCGTCGGTCGGCACAGGTCGGGTGTCGGTCCGGCGCACAAGCCCGGTGATCCGACGCGCGCGCCAGCCCTCAGGCCAGCCTCTCTCGTCATCGATCAACGCGAAGTAGCGCACAGCGGGTTCGTCACTGTCGGGCATTATTTCCTGTCCTTCACCGGGATTCGCGGCGGAGCGGCACCGCTCTCGACTCTATACAGCGAAATTCGGCAACCCGGTCGGCACCGCGACCTTGGTGAGTTCCCACGTACCGTTGGCGACACGTCGCTGATGTGCTCGAGGGTGGACAGAAACAGCTCGGTTCGAGTATCACGCCTGCTTGGTCTTGGATACTGTTGCAGCGGAGCCGGATTCGTTGCAAGCGAGGATCAGTGGCCGGTTCACACGGTCGGAGTCGCGGGGGCGGGCAGAGAGTCGCGGTGAACACCGTCTGAACGTCGGTCCGGTGCACCGTCACCGGCTTCGCCGGCGGATCTGCGGCAGCGTATGGCTGCATTCGGCCCCAATGCCGGGGAGCGGGGGTGCTGCGACTATCCTGGCTCAGTCGGCAATCTTGCCGCTACTCAGGGCAGACGTCTTGTCGATCGCCGGGCCCGCGCCCGACCACGGAGCCCGTCGCCTCCTCTGAGACTTCCCAGAGGATTTCCATGCTTTCGCCAGGTAGCAATTCCCCGTCTTTCGTCGCGCTCCCCATCGGTTCGACCGCGATCGTCTACTGCGAGAACCAGTTCGGTGAACAGGACGGGAAGACCGCGAACGGCCTGGTCCGGCACTCGGAGAAGTACGAGATCCTGAGCGTGATCGACAGCAGTCGCGCCGGGCTCGACGCCGGTGAATTCCTGGACGGCACTCCGAGCGGCATCCCGATCCTGACCGGTCTGCCGGAGGCGATCGCGCATGCCGGGCGGGTCCCGGACTACCTGATCTGCGGCGTTGCCCCCGCCGACGGCCTGCTCTCCGCGGCCCAGCGCGTCGTGCTGCTCGAAGGTATCGCCCGCGGGATGCATGTGATCAACGGGTTGCACGAGTTCCTCGCCGACGACGCCGAGTTCTCAGCCGCAGCCGAGCTGGCCGGGGTCACCATCACCGATGTCCGGCGGCCCAAGCCCGCCCGGGACCTCCACCTGTTCTCGGGCCGGATCTTCGATGTGACATGCCCCAGGATCGCCGTCCTGGGCACCGACGGCGCGATCGGCAAGCGCACCACCGCCACACTGGTCGTACAGGCGCTGAACGCCTATGGGATCAGGGCTGTCCTGGTCGGCACCGGCCAGACCACGCTGATCCAGGGCGGCAAATACGGCGTCGCGCTCGACGCGCTCGTCCCTCAGTTCTGTTCCGGAGAGGTCGAGCATCAGGTCGTGGCCGCTTTCGAGGGTGAGGCCCCGGATGTCATCGTCGTCGAGGGCCAGGGCGCGTTGAGTCACCCCGCGTATCTGACGTCGGGACACATCCTGCGGGGCAGCCGACCGGTCGCCGTGATCGTGCAGCACGCACCGAAGCGAACAGTGCTCGGCGACTTCCCGATGATGCCGATGCCGACGGTGGCAAGCGAAATCGCCCTGATCGAGGCATTCGCCGACACGACAGTCATCGGCGTGACGATCAACCACGAGCGGATGGAGCCGGACGAGATCGGCGTCGCCATTACCGAGCACCAGTCCGAGCTCGGGCTGCCCGTCACCGATCCGCTCACCCGCCCGGCCTCCGAGCTGGTCGACATGGTGTTGCGAGCCCTGCCACATCTCGCGAAGCGACCGGTGCCGATCGCCGAATGACCTCGCCGCGGATCGACGTCGACCTCGGCAAGATCGAAGCGAACACCCGGCACCTGGTGGACCAGCTCGCCCCGCGCGGCATCCGCGTCGTCGGAATCACCAAGGCGACTCTCGGATCCCCGGCCGTGGGTGCGGCGATGGTGCGCGGCGGCGCGTCCGGGCTGGGCGACTCCCGGATCCAGAATCTGGCCCGGCTAGGCGCTCGGGATCGGAGCGCGTCACGCACGTTGATCCGGTCCCCGATGCTCAGTCAGGTCGACCAGGTCGTGCGTACCGCGACGTCGAGTCTGAACACCGGAACGGCCGTTCTCGACGCGCTCGATGCCGCTGCCCGTCGTCAGCGGCGGACCCATGACGTCGTCCTGATGGTCGAGCTCGGCGACCTCCGCGAGGGGATCGCGATCGAGGACGTCGCGGCTATGGCCGCGGTCACCCGCAAACGCGGCCGGCTGCGCCTGTCGGGGCTCGGCACGAACCTCGCCTGCCGCAGCGGCGTTGTCCCGGACGACCGGAATATGGGAGAGCTGAGCAGGCTGGTCGACCAAGTCGAATCCGGTGGCCATGGCGTGCTCGACGTCGTTTCCGGTGGCAACTCGGCCAACCTGCCGTGGGCGCTGTCGACGTCCGATGTCGGTCGGGTCAACGAGCTCCGGATCGGCGAAGCAATCCTGTTGGGGACCGAGCCGCTGCACCGGACCCTGCTCCCTGGCCTGCACCCCGACGCGTTCAGTCTCGTCGCCGAGGTGATCGAGGTCGCCGTCAAACCGGCCCGGCCGTGGGGTGATCGGGCCCAGACAGCGTTCGGCCACCAGGCCGCGGTCGTGCGCCAGCTGGCACCGACACGAGACCGAACCATCCGGCAGGCGATCCTCGCGCTGGGCTGTCAGGATGTCGACGTGGACGGCCTGATCCCGCCGCCGGGAATCGCCATCCTCGGGACGAGCAGCGATCACCTGGTGGTCGACGTCGGCGACCACGCCGTGTCCGTCGGCGACGAACTGGCGTTCGGGCTCGGATACGGCGCCCTGCTCCGGGCGATGACCTCACCATTCGTGTCGCAGGTCGAGACCAGACGGCCGGCGCGCCCGGTACTCGCCGCCGCCCGCTGGCCCGCGCCTATCATCGCCTGACCGGCACACCTGCGCCGAGCAGCGTGGCGCCGATCTGCCTGGGGGATCCGATGCGGCCACACAAGACGACGCCAGCGAGAAACATCCCGAGGTCCGACCGCATCCCGTGACTCGAGGCGCCTTGGGTGATTTCCATAAAACAACGTTCGTGTTCCCGCTGCGGGCTGGCTGCCGGTGAATGGCGGTGTCAACTGACATCGGCAACAACCCCGCGATCTGGTACCGACAGAACATCCGGCAATCAGCAGAAGAGGACGCTGAGTTCTCATATAGCGCAGGCCATATCGGCGGCGAGGATGCAGTTGAGGCTACCGGTCCACGCTGTTCCGCTGCGGTGGAGCGATGTCGACCTTGACTCCCCCCGGATCACCTTCGCTGGCACTATCGTCCGGCTCAGGGACACAGGCTCATACGCCAATTCCGCACCAAAACCGGCGCCGGATACCGCACGGTCATGATCCCTGCGTTCGTGGCCAACACCCTTCGCCGCGTCCAATCAGAAGCCACTCCCAACAAAGCTGGACTTGGTCTTCCCAACCGCGACGGCGGAATCTGGGGCCCTTCAACTTCAACCGCCTCTGGCGCCGAGCACGCGGCGAGAAGTTCGCGTGGGTCACCCCGAAGACCTTTCACAAGACAGTCGCCACCCTCATCGCGGACGAGTTCGGCCTGCAAGCCGCCGCGCGCCAACTCGGCCACGCCAACGAGTCGGTCACCCGCCGCCACTACGTCGACCTACCGACCCAAGCCCCCGACTTCACCACCGCGCTCGACCGCTTGGATTCGTGAAAACGTGTGGCTTCCGCACGTCAAAGCGTGTGGACGACTGTAGAAAGCAGAAAACCAGGTCAAACGCGTACGTCTGCCCTGGTAGATGCTCCCCCATCTGGACTCGAACCAGAAACCTGCCGTTTGAATTCCGTTGCAAACCAACATAATTCAACGCCTCCCAATGTGACCTATCACTCGCAGATTTGCCGTTGAAGGTGTTCCCGTTGCATCCCAACCGTTCCCGCTACTTCCCGCTGAATCCGTGTTGTTTCCGTGTTGTGGGTCGAGTCGGGACGCGCCACGATACCGCCTGCGAGGCGCGGCCTCTCGCCACGGGCAGGGGCAGGTCAACTTCTCACACCTGGAGATCCCCGAACGTCACGCCGCTATCGGAAGAGGCTCATGAAGATGAGGTTCGCGACAATGCTGGATTGGCTCCAGGTGTTGCCGAGGCCGTCGTGCCGTTCGGCAAAGACCCACGCTCCGACGTTGAATGTGTACGTGTTGCCCGGGCGCATCGTCCAGAAGACGTCGATGGTCGCCCCGGGGCCGAATCCGTCGCTGCTGTAGACGTCGACCTCATTCTGGCTGACCCGCTTGCGCCAGCGTTTGTCGGTGGCGGAGGCGATGAAGTTGCCGTTCTCGAACACCGTGAGATCGGTACCGCCCTCCGTGGTGGCGTCTCCGCCGAACCCGGCCCCGACCGAGTAGTGGTCGTCGGTTGTCCGGTACGCGCGGCCCATCGCGGAGACCTCGTGGGTGGTCTGCAGCGAGACCCCGAATCCGGCGCGCGCGCTCACGAAGTCGTCGGCGCCGCCGATCTTCGGACCTGCTCGGCCGTCGATGGCCACCCGGCCGTTGTCGCGATCGACAACGATCTCGAACGGTGCGCCGCCTGCCGGGTCGTGCCACGCCCATTCGAAGTGGTACGGGATCCCGAAGATCTCGGTGCCGGCCCGGATATCGAGCTTTGCCATTGTTTCAGTGGTCCCGTGCGAGTCGGTGCGCCGCAGGTGCGCCAGATCCTCGTCGAGTGGTACAGGGGTTTCCTCCGCGCTTCGCAGCGTGTCCGCCGTGTCGGGATCCTGTTGTGCCAGGCGGATCAGCGGGGCGTAGAGCGCCTGCGAGATCGCGGTCCGTTCGGCGGCGCCGGCGCGCCGGTGCGCGGTCGCCGCGGAAGAACGTTCGATCATGCTCTCGATAGATTTCTCGACGAAAGGGCGGTGCTCGGCGGGGAACCCCTCCGAGTAGCGGATCTGTGACGCGGGGGGTTCCGTGCGGGGAGCCCGGGGCGTTGTCGATGTCATGAGTGCACCTCCAATGTGTTGGGCACTCGTCAGCCTGCGCCCGCGAGCGAGGGTTCGTCACGCGTAGTCGGCTACCCGCAATCCGGACCGCGAGAGCCGCCGCAGGTCACTGCAGGCTTGGACTCGTGCAGGCCAACTTGCCATCTACGCGTGCAGCAGTCCCTGATGCGCCGAGTTGGCGTCGGCCTTGCCACCCGCTTGTCATATGCTGTTGACGACATATAGCATGAGGTCATGGGTGAACTGTTCACCATCGAGATCGAGCCCGAAGTGCGCGACTGGCTACAAGCACTACCAGCCAAGCACTTCCTCAAGGTCGACGAATACGTTGGCCTCCTCGCCGAACGCGCAGAGACCCTCGGCGAACCCTTCGCTCGATACCTCGGCGACGGAGTTCGCGAGTTACGTCCAACGTTGGACGGCGCCGCGATCCGCATCACCTACTGGCTCGCACCAGGACGTCGGGTCGTCCTGTTGACCGTGTTCCGCAAGACCAAGATGCGCGAAGACATCGAAGTCAAACGAGCGAAACTGGCACAACAAACCTGTCAGGCCGAACACGAACCCGCCCATCAAGAATTCGTCCGCACGATCGAGAGAGGAGAACTGGACCGATGAGGCACACCCGCTGGAAGTCCCTCCGAGAACGTCAACTCACCGAGGGCTACACCGAACCTGTCGACGTCGCCGAGGCCCGCCGCGAAATCCGACTCTCCATGGCGCTTGCCCAGGCCGTCTACGACCGCCGCACCGAACTCGGCCTCACCCAAACCGAACTCGGCGAACGCGCTGGTTTGACTCAAGCGAAGATCTCGCGCATCGAGGGCTCCGACACCGTCCCCACCCTGCCCCTGCTCGCGAAACTCGCCGACGCCCTCGATGCCACCCTCAACATCGCCCTCGACGCCGACGACACCCAAGTCAGCTTCACCAGCCACCATACCGACGCAGCCTAACTACTCAAGCTCGTCTCCATCGTCGGTCAGCACACCCCTTCAACCTGTATCACCGATGACCGGTCTCACCCCCGGGGACCGACTGCCCGGGGGGGGTTCCCGTCACTCAGACGTGCGACCATTGTCGTCATTGTTGCCACCTGTATCGTCGGCGCGTGTATCCCCGCCGATTCATAAGTTATTGCAACTGAATCCGCACCCTGCGATACGTATCCGCGGTGGCGTCCTCGAGGGCGGTAGTGACCTTAGAGCTGTTTTCGTTGATCCTGCCCGCAAGCGAGAGCTGCATTGGCGGATTAGGGTCTTTGATCGTTCGCTTTCCCAGCGTCGTCTTTCCCTGCGATGCCGCCCCGGCGGATCTCGCTCCCATCGAACGGAGGAGCATGGCCAAAAGTTGGTCAGTCGTCCGTTGAGGTTCGGGACTCCACGGCATACTGCGGTGGGCCACAGCGCCGATCGTCGCGAGCACTGCAGGCGACCCGATAACGGTCTGGACTCGGTTGGAGAAGGGGTCCGCGAAGTCTCTGAAGAGGGCTGTCGCGAATTTTGTGATGTGTTCGCGCACCATGGCGTCACTTACACCCTTAGGCAAGTTGTCCCCGGTAACGAATGATCGCAGTGTCGAGAGAGTCATCCATTCAAGGTCTTTGGCTCCAAGCTGCCGCTTGTTCGCGGAGACCAAAAGAACGAAGCGGAACGTCGCGAAATTTGCCTACCGCGGTCGATGGGCCTAGCGGTTTCCCTCGCCAGCTTCCTCGTGCTGGTCATCCTGAGCTTAGGAAGGTCGTGTCAAGGTCGTTCTTTCCTTGAAACGACGAGCGAGTGAGGCCAGGCAATCGGGCCACGAGGAGGGACTACTGCACGAGGATGTCGCAGATTGACCGCCGGTCGGCTCCCTTGAAGTCGCCGCCGTCGAAGTCCCGCCTTGAGCGGGCACGGCTCGCCGAGCTGACAGAACGCGTCGCACAGCGTCGCGAAGGATGGTGCTCATCGAAAACGTGGTGTTTCCGTGTTGCCCTTCTGGCGGGAGCTTCGAATGGCAACAAACTGACCAGGTCAGGCATGGTTTCTTCGGCGGCGCCGGACTCGATCCCGAAACACGATGCTACTTGGGGTAGAGTCCAGCAAAAGGCCAGGTGAGAGCCTTGCGCCCTTAATGCAGCACAAAAAAGAGATCCCAACACGTGCGAATATTCGCAGGTCAGAACCTCTTTTTTACTGCTCCCCCATCTGGACTCGAACCAGAAACCTGCCGTCTGAATTCTGTTGCACCCCAACGCTTCGCATCGATTCCTAATAGAATCTATTACTTGCGGATTCGTCGTTGAAGGTGTTCCCGTTGTACCCCAAACGATCCCGCTACTTCCCGCTGAATCCGTGTTGTTTCCGTGTTGTGGGGTCAAGTCGGGGGTAGCGCCGCTGCAACCGCCGGGGGCACCCTCCGCCGCCCCTGCGTGTCAGGGTGAGGTGAATCCACCGGCACTCAGCAAATGCGGGCCGACGCCGGGGCGCGATCGGACCTACGTCTCCACACTCACGTGGCGCAGAGGCTGTTCCGCGGGGAAGCGCTCGAAGCGCTCGGGCGCGATGATGGCGGCGTGCAGTATCGTGGCGCAACCCCATCGAGCCGCCGATGCAGTCGACGGGACCTTCGGCATCGACCTCGTCGAGCACTGCCAGGAGATCACCGGCCAGAGCGGTCCAAGGTGTAGTCCGCTGCCTGCGGCCAGCCGGTTGATCGACCGTGACCGCGTGCGTCGTACCGGCACCACGATGTGGACCGTCGGAGAGACCTCATCGAGGGGCGACCTAACGAGAAGGCCGAATCACCGACCGCAATGCCTGACCAGTCACACAAAAACTTGCCGACTGACTCATAGGTGTTCACCATCAACGTCAATCTTTGGTAATACGTTCAGCTCCTCCAGTACCCGCTGATAATCATCTATATAAGACATATTAATATTGTCTTTTGGGTCCCCGAACAATGCCAGCAGCTCGGCCAAGGCATCACGTTCGGCCGGGCTGACCAAAATTTTACGCTTCACAAGAGTGGCACACAGATTGTCGACCAACAAGGTCCACTCGCCGACGTCGCTGAAAGATCGGTAATCAGCCAGCACTTCGGGCTCAAGGCGGTCCGCGAACCGTTCAATAAGTTCCCGGGAGCCATTGCTCAGCTTCGCGAATCTGGCCAACTGTTCCGGAGTGAACTGTCGCCTCTTGCGCTTAGCGCTGGGCCGGTCATCAGAATCCATCTGTGTCACCTAACTCTTATTTGATCGGGACGCCATTTGCGTCGTTCCTATAGACGCCGGGACCGCTTACCGGATGGCCCGTCACAATATTACCGGATGAGTCCACGATGGCCGTAATTAGAACACCATCCCGCGTGCCGGTGACTTTCCAGGTTCCATGATCCTGGAGCACTGGAGGTTGATCGGGATTCTTAGCGACGTCCTGGATGCTGTTGATGATGTGGTCATCGGTCCATAGCGGGATGTCTGGGAATTCAGTCTTATCTGGCATCCTGGTGCCGGGAGCGTGCCCACCGGTTCCGTCGTCGCCGCCGTCAAGGATATGAATCCTCCGGAGCTGGGATATAGAAATACTGGTGGGACAGGCCCCGATACCAAACTCCATTGGGCTCCGAGGCCATTGGTGGGCACTTCGCGACACTTCTCAGTCGTCTCAACTCCCCGGACTTGCCGGAACCGCCCGCTCTGAAAGACCTCGCCGACGTGATCGAGATGCGAATGGGCTGGGCCAGAGAACGTTTCGACGATCCGCGGTTCACGGACGCAATTCAGCGCATCGACGCCAACCGACACCTCACGGACTCACAGGTGGTGACCGACAAACTCCTGAGCACCACCGAACGGCCCCGAGTCCTCCACGCGGATCTGCAGGCCAAGAATATTTTGCAAGGACCTGACCTTTGGTACACGATCGACCCCCTGGGTGCTGTCGGCGATGTCAACGCCGAAGCTGCACTGTGGGTGGCTATTCAGGATGGACCGCGCACGATTGCTGAGCGGCTCGACGATCTGGCCAAACACCCCCTGCTGACGCCGAATCGACTGTTGGCCTGGACCTATGTCCTCGCGGTTGCCGAGTATCGGCCGTATCTGCCGGCTTCAGGGGAGCGAATAGAGCACTTCATACGTGTCGTGAATCGTGGAATCATCGACTCGATTTGATGGCTCAATACCCTAAGTCGCTACAGACCAGGTGTTTTGCTTCCCGTCAGTGACGTGCTCAATGTGCTACTCCCGCGAGACCCTTGGGCGCAACACGTATCAGCAGTCGGTATGAACGAATATCCGTCTCGCCTTGTCGCCGCTGTCGTGGATGACTACGTATCGTCTCGGATCCCGGTAACCCTCGACCGATTGCTCGTTGCGACGGCGGTCATCAGCAGGTCGTTCATTCCCGTTGCAGTCCAGTAGGACTTCCACGACGAGGGTACGCCGGGAGCGAACTCCGCGAATCCGGATCGGTGCTTGAACTCGCTCACTGATTCGATGGGAATGTCGACCACGGCTACGGAGGTCGACTCTCTGAATTGGGAGTCATGCTGGTACCACACGACATCCGCGCCCTCCGGGAACGATAGGTTTGCACACGCCGACAGGTGGCTCAGCTTGTATTCCTGGTCGGTGGAGCATCCCCCGATCCCGGTAGCAATTGCGCAGGCTGCGATATACAGAGCGGCCGTCTCTCCGTGAAGATATTTCACAGCTTCTTGACCCGTCTGAACTCAAATTCGGGCTCGCCGTGGACGCGGAAACTCCGCGCCCAACCAACTTCTGCGAGGTGGCGCATCTCGTTGTTCACGACACCGAAAGTGCTCGGCAGGCGCCGATTTTGCTGGCGACCTGGCCTCGCAGATCGGCAGCGCGCAAGGCCCGATTCGGCAACGACATCGCTCAATTGCCCTCGCTGCTCGCGGTCGGGGACGTCGCCGGAGCGCATCGGATTGCCTGTGAACCCAATACGCTGTTCAACCCGTTGGTGAGTTGCGCCGACAAGGTCGACTTCCACTTTCTTATTTTGCGGACCAGATGGCAAGCTCTCCGCCTGGCAGGCAAATAACGCGATATCCGCTCAGTCCCACGATTCCCCAAGCTTCATAGTGTTCGTCAACAGGAACTTTGAGCACTGCACCAGAACTCAATTCAATACTTAAACCGTCTACTTCGCTGGCGATGGCTCGTGTGATTTTCGACCCAACAGTGGATTCTAGTTCATTGCATATGTCGGCGTAGTTATTGGATGGTGCACTCACCAGTCTCCCATCTGCTGTGTGGATGGAGAGTTCACCCTCTACCTGTAGTTCAAATTCAATCGGCGAACCGATTCTAATTGTTGCTGTGAAGCCTAACTCGACTTCTGAGATTGACTGTCCAATGATTTCCAATTGCAGTTCCATAATCACCAGCCTGGAGGTTTCGGGTATGTGCCATCGGGATTCTTGGGTATATGTGTATCTGCGTTGCTACCGGGCTTTCCGTCCAGCTTCAAAGGTTGACCATGCTCGTTGTAAAACCGTACATATCCGTTTGGGTAGTCTGTAGTCGGCAGAGCGTCGCGGAATGTATTTTGATTGAAACTCGATCCCGGCTTCTGCCACACCCAACCTTTCCCGTTATCTGCAAGCCGCGCCTCCCAGTCGTCAGGAACATGACTCGGGCGCTTGGGGGCGCCTAGCTTGACCGCGCGCTTGGCGAGGTCGATAATACGTTGCAGTTTACCACGAATAGTTGTTGGTGGGTTCTTTACCTTAATTGCTCGCAGGAGCTTGAAGGTGGCGTAAATTCCCTTTAGTTTCTCGGCGTAGGCCTTTACTTTGTCGTATATCTTTTTTGCTCGATATGCCGCAACGGCGACAGCGCCGTACCCTGCAGACAATGCGCCAGCAACCACCGATATGATTACACCCTCGACAACATATTCGGCGATGTCAGCGGCGAGGTCCTGAAGGAGTTTCGTTATCTGCTTGCGCATATCGTCGATAGCGGTCTTTTGATCGCGACACGATTGTGCTATTTCCGCGAACAGTCCAAGGATGTCCTCGGCTGCGGTTTTCATTTCCCGCAAGTCCTCGTCAATGAACGAAGCATCCTGTGCGGTAATAGCTTCGAAACATTTGGCCTGGGCTTCGATCCTGGCTGGTAGGTTCGACGCTTTACCCTTGGCTGCGAGGGTTTCCCATGTTGTTGCGGCCGCTAGCAATTTGTCGGGGTCGCCATCTGGGATGGTAACTCCAGCCTCCTTGGCGAGGTCGAAACCGTCGTCAATGAGGCCGTTTCCTGGACCTCCGGCCGACGGTGGCGGTACTGGGCATGTACTCCAGGCTGGCGGGAAAGGTGACGGTTGGATTGGTTCGGGTCGACCGGTGCCTTTGGCGTAGTCGGCGAGCGCATAGTTGTATCCGGCTTGCTGCAAGATACCTGCGTAATTGTCGAGCGCCCGAATCATTGAACTTGCGAGATTGTATGCTTCAGTGGACAGCTCGTCGTATGAGGCTGCCCATTCCTTACACTCCCCGACACTGCCCCCCATCTCCCGGGAATTGCTCAGTGCCGCCATTTGGGCTTGAAAGTCGGCGTGGAAGTCCACGGCGGCGCTATGGAGATTGGATGCGGAGGTGGCGTATACGATTGGGTCGACATTTAAGGTAGTCACGCGAAATATATCCTCGGTAAGGCTCTAAACATCGAAGCGGCAAGTAGATAGTAGGTTGCTATTTATGGCAGCAATTCTCAATTCGGCTGTCAAAATCTCGGAAGCGCGAACGGTGCGTGAGCTGAGAGCGCTGTATATCGCCGGGGCTTACGATCGCCCTAGCATTCCTAAATTCGCGGCGAGAGCGGCGGAGTAGCGGTCATGGGCTGCTTGTGCTGCTTGGCGCATAGTTTCAATTCCCTCGGCGACATCTGTTGCGCCGGAATGCCATTCACGGTAGGCCTCCGCTTGCGCATCGGCTGCTGCACCGCTCCAGTTCTGCTGGACCGCGTTGATGCGCTGCTGAAGTCCATCGAGACTGTCGGTTAGGAATCCTACAAAACCTGACACGCGGGTGACGATCTGCTCGAGTTCGGCGAGGTCGGCGCGGAAGGGCTGAGAATTGTCGACCATCAGAACTCCGGTAGGTCGAGAGACCCGGACAACGTAATGGTGTTACTCGCCCAAATCTGGTCTTGATTGTCCAGCGTCTTGCTGGTGACACCGAGAAGTTCGGCCATGTCGGACAGGGCGTCGAGAATGGTGTCGGCACCGTACTTCGTCTCGATCCACCCTGCGGAGAAGGAGTCCGCTGAGGTGCCACGCCAAGAGCTCAGAAGAGTGGCGATGTCGGTATCCAAGGACGTCAGCCCGTTGATCAGGGATTCGGCAACCTGCTGCACGAACGTCCCGGCGTCTGCGACTTCGTCTGGCACTAACGAGAAGTCGCCGACTGATCCGCTCGATTCTGTGGCCATATATCCCCCTCTAGATGAAACCACTGGACGGTACCACGAGTGCGCACTCGCTGGTCGGGGCGGCGATTAGCCCAGCCGATCTGTGCGGACGCGCAACGTGCGGCAGCATGCCGAGCGTGTGGCGGACCATCGGACTTCTTGACGCCGGAACCGCTGTTCCTCGTGTAGGGGCCGAGCGCCTCTGACATGTCGAATCAGTCCGCGATGTTCGGAGTCCTGTGGTGCGGGCGCGTACCCGCCAGGATTCCATCGGACATTCCGGAGGGCAGATGTTCACCACCCCAACACACACGATTTCGACTGACACACACTCGCCCGCTGCACCACTCGGTAAGACTCGAACACATCATTGCCGCACGGTCGGCGTCGTCGCCTGCATCACCGCGTTCGCGGCGACGGTGGGCATAGCGACGGCCGTTGCTGAGCCAGCGATTGGACCAGGGTGTCCACGGTGGACAGCAGTGATGGTGCCGGGTACGACCGAGACCTCTATGACGGCCGACCCGAGCCAGCTCGTAGGTCTCCTCGCTCCGATAGGTGAAGGGCTGCGCGCGCGGTTCGGTGACGATATCGACGTGCGGAGTCTTCCGTACTCGGCTGCTCCGTTGCCATATTCGGCATCGGAATCCGGTGGGGTACAAGCTCTGTCGTCGATGCTGGGTGGACTGTGCGACTCGACTCAGGTGGTGATGGCCGGGTACTCGCAAGGCGCCGACGTAGCCGGCGACCTGGCCTCGCAGATCGGCAACGGAAAGGGCCCGATTCCCGCCTCGCGGGTACTTGGCGTGGGATTGCTGTCCGATCCCAACCGAGACCCGAGCACTCCTCAACTCGGACAAGCAGTTTCCGGCCAAGGGATCGCGGGAACTCGTGACAGTTTCGCGGAATTGGAAGGCCGCGTGGTCACGAGCTGCGCTTCTGGCGATATCTACTGCTCCACCTCCCCGGAAGCCTCCCCGGCGTTGTCCGCGGTCGGGCGCGCGTTCACCGGCGAATCGACTCTCGACACCGACAACTCGAACTCGACGAACACCGAGGATGACTCCAGCAGTGGCTTGGATGCCTCGTCGGTGACACAGCAGGTCGTGATCGTGCTCGGTGGCCTGGCCAGCTTCGCGGCGAACATTCCGCAGATCGGCACCGACATCGCTCAATTGCCCTCGTTGCTTGCGGTTGGGGACGTCGCCGGAGTGCATCGGGTTGCCGGAGAGCTCACTACGCTGTTCAACCCGCTGGTGAGCCTTGCCGACAAGGTCGATTTCCACCTCGTCGCCGACGCACTGTCGCTGGCGTCAGCATTCGATGCCTCGGGGTGGACCGGGATCGCTGCCCAGATCGTGGATATTCTGGCCGACCTCGACATCAGCCGGATCGCGACTGACATCGGCACCGCACAGGAGGTCGCCTGGCGTGCCTTCGAGAAGCTCGCCGTTGTCGATCTGATCAGGGCGGCCACTGAACTCACCGGTCTGATTCCGGTCGCCGCTGACCTCGCGGCCACCGCCGCATCGGCGTTGACCGGCAACAGCAGCGAGATCGCCACGCTCGCACAAGAGTTCACCGGTAGCACCGATGCGGCGACCACGACGGCTCTGGCCGATCTCGCCAGCCAGGCCGCCGAGGCTGCGCAATTTGCGACCTCGGGTGTCCACGTGAACGGCTACACCGACGGTGCTCTCGACTTGGTCGGTGATTGGCTCTCCGATCAGGTTGCGAGCAGTCGGTAGGCGGATCGCCGCCGGAGGCGGTACGGCCGCAGCAGCGGCGTGCGGTCGCGAACATTCCGCACGAGGGAGAGCGCTGAAAAGTGCAGCTACACAAACGAATTGAATCCGTCCATCTGACAGAAATGAACCCGAAACGACGGCCAACGGCAACGTTGGCCGTCGTTTCGGGTGTGCGGCGGTGGGTGTGCGGCGGTGCCGCTGTCTGCGCGGGCCGTAGTCGGTGCCGATGCGATCGGCCGGTGATGTGCTAGGCAGCGCGCACTGCCGTGGTGGCTGCACGGGCGATCGCGCGGACCGTGGTGGCGGGGTCGCTCACATCGTGCACGGTGACACCCTCGAGCGGGGTGTCGTATTTCAGGTCGGTGACCAGCCACAACACCGCGCACCCTGCCGCGCCGGACATGGCACCGACCTGGAGGGACGAAATGACCGACACCCCAAAAGAACTCGACTTCTCGACCCGGTCGCTGGAGTCGCTTTCGCCGCGCCCAAATGTGACAGCACCAGGAGCCTGGACGCCCCGTGACACGGGCACACCGCAGTCTGGCGGTGTGAGTCAGACCGACCCCAGCAGGGACAAACGGTGGCTCACTCGTGAGCAGGCGGGCGAATACCTGGGTGTTCATCCCCGCACCCTCGCGAACTGGGCCGCCAAAGGGCATGGGCCTCGCTACTCGAAGCCGTCCGGCAACTCGTGCATGTATCGGCGCGCGGACCTGGATGCCTACCTCGAGGCCCATCTGGTGCACACCGACGAGCAGCCCGAAGCGGCGTGAGCAACCCGAACGAAGGGAACAGCAGTGCCAAGACCAGCCACCGAACTCGGCAGTTACGGCGATATCGGCACCAAGGAGCAGAAGGACCGGAAGTGGAGAGCCTGGGTCACGTTTCGTGACTACGACGGCACGGGCCGCGTCGTGGATGCACTCGGAACAACTAAGAGCAACGCCAAGGCGGCGTTGCGGAAGAAGCTCACAGCTCGGCAGAAGCAGTACAAAGGCCGTACCCGCGGCAAAGTCACCCGCGATACGCGCCTCACGGTCCTGATGGATATCTGGCTCGACGAAGTGGCACGAGATGAAGGCGTAGGCCCGCAGTCGTATGACCTGTACAAGGGTGAGATCGACGCGAGCGATCACAAGCGCGCCGACAAGGCTACGGTCAAGCTGCGTCCCGCGATCGGCAATCTTCGTGTCTGGGAAGCGGATACAGGCCGACTCGACGAACACATCCAGCAGATTGTCGCTGCCGGAATGTGGTCGAAGGCGCGGCTGCACAAGGTGATTCTGACCGGCATCATGGGGGTCGCCGTCCGATACGGAGCCCTGCCGGAGAACCCGGTGCGAGACACGTCCCGCCTGCGCAGCCGCAAGATCAAACCTCAGACGATCGAGCGGGATCGCCTGGCAGGTTTGCGTGCCCAACTTCGGGAGTGGTTGGCGGGGAAGGGGATTCTGGGAGCGCCTGCCTACACGCACGGCCCGAAAAGGGATCGGGCGATACTCGATGTGGCCGATTTGATCCTTGGCTCAGGAGTGCGGCCAGGCGAAGCGCTGGCAGCGTCTTGGGACCAGTTCGATCTCGAGGCGGAACCGGCGACGTTCACCGTGTCGGCGACCGTTGTCAGGCTCGACGGGAAGGGGTTGTTCCGGCAAGAGTGGGCGAAGTCCGATGCCGGGCATCGAACAGTGGCACTGCCCGGGTTCACGATCCAGATGTTGAAGCGGCTACGCGACAGCCCGACCTGCGGACGGATGTGCGCGGTGAAGGCACTGCGCGAGGTGGGTGCCAGCGTGGTACAGGTCGAAGATAAGGTCGCGCTCGTCTTTCCCGGTCGGGGCGGAGTGCTGCGTGATCCGAACAACTTCAATCGGACATGGCGGAATGCCCGGGGCACGTTGTATCGGGATGTCACGCAGTACACGTTCCGGAAGGCGGTCGCGACGCTGATCGCCGAGACGTCGGATTCGAAGACCGCCGCCAAGCAGCTGGGGCACTCCCGCGAGGCGATCACCGAACGGCACTACATCGCGTCACCGGAGCAGGCCCCGGACTCATCGGCCGCGCTGGAGCTGGGGTTCGGTACGTCGGGCTGACAACGACGTTCTTGGTGGCGAATTCTTGGTGTTTTCTTGGTGATGGCCCGAAAATACGGGATAAACGAAGAAATCCCCTGACCATTTCACCTGGTCAGGGGATTTTTTATGCTCCCCCATCTGGACTCGAACCAGAAACCTGCCGATTAACAGTCGGCTGCTCTGCCAATTGAGCTATAGGGGATTGTCCTGGGTGGTTAGACTCAGGTGGTCTGCCTTGGCGGGCTGACCGAGATGAAACTTTAGCGCATCGTGTCGCGGGAACCCAAATCGGGGCGCTACCTGCGGACATGCGGCGTATAACGATGTGCTGTCGAACGGTGGCCGGATCGACAGGGGTGGGGCGGCTGGGGCAGGATGGAGCCCGCACACAGACGTGGGAGGAGCTCCAGGAGATGCTGCGGTTGATCATCGGCGTGGCGGCCGGTTATGTGCTGGGCACGAAGGCCGGTCGGGCACGCTACGAACAGATCACTGCGGCCTCGCGAGCGGTCGCGGGTAGTCCGGTGACGAGGAAGCTGGTGTCGGTGAGCCGACAGAAGCTGTCGGACAAGTTGAGCACGCAGCCGAAGCTCGAGCCGATGGAGCCGATCGACGAGCGCACCACGGTCTTGATTCCACACAACCAGCTGCGTCGCTGAACTGAGTTCCGTCGCGGTGTAGGGTCCGCTCGTTCTGTCGGCCCGCGCGGACGAGCGTCCGAACCGACGAATCCTCCTGACGCGCAGGCTCCGCGAAACTTCACCTCAGTCACACCGATATACGGGGGACCACCATGACCGATCCGCACCTGAACGCCGCCGGCGCCGCACCGGTGTCGTTGTTCAGCGCCCAGAATCTCGGCGACGCGAGCGCGGAGTCCGCCGAGCCGGTCCCCGGCAACCATCTGCCGACCTTCCTGGCCGCTGTCGAAGACCCGGACCAGAGCTGACGCTCGCTCTCGCCGCTTCCGGTAGTCGACGGCGAGAAAGCTCCCCGAAGTTCGGGGCGGATCGGAGCGCGTAGTACTTGCGCGAAAATTGGAGTAGCCGGGTACTCGTGTGGGTTCGGACACATCCTCGTACGTTCAGATCAGCCTGAAAATCTGCGGCTGACGTCGGCGTTTGGGACATCTGAGCCGCGCGAGTGTCGAGGAGTACGGATGTCTACCGCAATCACCACGCTGACATCGCCCAAAGGCCAACCACTGACTCTGATCGGCGACGCGAAGGTCTCACCGAACTCGGTGTACCCCCGCGTCGAACCGCCTGGCGGCGACGAACTCGGGCCTGTCCTCGAGATGTCGGACTATGAGCTCGCCGAAGCGCTGCGGCCGGTCATCTTCAACGAGGGTAAGGAATACACGGTCGACGCACCGACCACCTCGTTCGTCGAGCTGCTGCGGGCGGACGGTGAACGGCGCACATCGTCCTACACCGCGCTGCCGCGCTCCTCGTCCGAACAGGTCGATTCCTCGTCGCTGCACGCGTTTTCGGGAATCATCGGCTCGGACAACCGGGTCGTGCGTCGCGACAACACGGTGTATCCCATGAGCACGGTCGCCTACCTCGCCCTCGCGAGCGGGGGATATTCGGGGTCGGCGACGATGATCGGGCCGTCCACCGCCCTCACCGCCGCGCACGTGGTGCACAACGGGACGAGCTGGCTCCGGCTCCCCTCCGTCGCGCCCGGCACCGACCGCGAAGACCCCACGCCGATGCCCTTCGGCAGCCACGGCGGCTACAACGTGACGGTCCCCGGCGGCTGGATCAACAACGCGGGCGGCGACGCGCGGTTCGACTACGCCGTCATCGAATTCTCCGGATACGGCGACTTCCCCGGTCGCGCGTCGGGGTGGAAGGGCCTGTGGGTCGCGCCCGACAACGTCGTGACCGGCAACCGGATGCACCTCTACGGCCATCCGAGCGACAAGTTCCAACCCCAGATCTGGGGCAACGAGGGCAACGGCGTTCTCAACGGTCAGTACATCAACTTCTTCATGGACGCGTGGTACGGCGACAGCGGTTCGGGCCTCTACGTGTACGGCACCGACGGATGGCCCTACGTCGTAGGCGTGCTGCGCGGTGCCGCCGGCGCGATCGGCGACAACAGCAAGCCCAACTTCGGACGGCGGATGACCCGCGACGTCTACGACTTCATCGTCGCGTACTCGGCTCTGTAGGAAAGGAATCATCATGTCCGACACCATCTCTGCCGAATCGGTCGCCGACGTCGCCTACGAATTCGTTGTCCCCGTGGAGAAGCCGTTGCAGACCGACCTGACGGTGATGCCCGAACTGCTCGAGGTCGATCTGCTGGTGCGCGCGGCGGAGGCGCGCACCAAGTTCAACGTCGACGGATCCGGCATGACGGTCGCCGTCCTCGATACCGGGCTCCGTACCACGCACGTCGATTTCGCGGGCCGGGTTCGGGCAGGCCGGAACTTCACTGCCGACAACAACGGTTCGCCCACCGATCCGAGCGACGGACAGGGTCACGGCACCAACGTCGCGGGGATCATCTGTGCCGGCGGAGTGCACACCGGGATGGCGCCGCGCGCGAACATCGTGCCCGTCAAGGTCCTCGGCAACACCGGCGGCGGTAGCTTCGAGGCGATCCGTGACGCACTGCACTGGGTGCTGGCCAATCGGGCATCGTTGGGCATCTCCGCGGTGTGTATGTCGCTCGGCGCATCCGACAACAACACCTCGGACGCGGAGTTCGCCGGCGACGGCATCGGCGAGGTGATGCGGAGACTCACCGACGCCGGCGTCGCCTGCTGTGTCGCGGCGGGTAACGACTACTTCGCCCACAACAGTGGCCAAGGCATGAGCTACCCGGCGATCTTCCGCCAGACGATCAGTGTCGGCGCGGTCTACGACGCCGACGAGGGCTCGTTCAGCTACGGCTCCGGGGCGACCGCCCTTTCGACGGCGCCGGATCGGATCACCCCGTTCTCACAGCGCCTGCACTCGAGTGTGGGTGGCGCCTGCGCGACCGATATCTTCGCGCCCGGCGCCCCGACGACCTCGTCGGGGATCCGCAACGACAGCGGCGAGTCGATCCAGCACGGCACCAGTCAGGCCACGCCCGTGGTCGCCGGCGTCGTGCTGCTGGTTCAGCAATTCCATCTGCGGGTGGCCGGGACGTTGCCGTCGGTCGCCGATGTTCGCAAATGGCTGCTGGCGGGTGCTGTGCCGATCGTGGACGGCGACGACGAAAACGACAACGTCGTCCACACCGGACAGACGTTCAGCCGGATCAGCGCGTTCGGTGCGCTCACCGCCTGCGCGAAGGACGTGGCGCGCTCGGCGTTGGTCGAAGCGGGTATCGACCGTTCGCGGGTGTAGCTGCCATGAAGGCCAGGCTGTTCCTCAGCCATTCGAGCCGGGACAGCCGCGAAGCGGTCGCACTGCGGGCATGGCTGATCGAGGCGGAACCCGGTCTGGCGGGCGAGATCTTCCTCGATCTCGACCCGGACACCGGGATTCCGGCAGGCGTGCGCTGGAAGGACGCGTTGCGCCGGGCAGGCGACCGCTGCGAGGCGGTCATCTGCCTGCTGTCGGACAACTGGGACAGTTCTCATGAGTGCAAGGTCGAATACCGTCATGCCGAGACCCTGAACAAGCCGATCTTCACGGTCCGGCTCGAACCGCTGACCGGGCGCGACATGACCAGCGAGTGGCAGCGCTGCGACCTGTTCGGGGACGGACCGAAGACCACGATCTCGGTGAACGGGGAAAAGGTCGAGTTCCTGACCGAGGGGTTGCAGCGACTACGTCACGGTCTGCGGGCGGCCGGTATCGGCGCCGACACCTTCGGCTGGCCACCGCCCGGCGACCCGGGACGCGCACCCTACCGAGGGTGGGAACCGCTCGAATCGGTCGATGCCGCAGTATATTTCGGCCGCGACGCGCAGATCGGGCGAGCGATGGACACCGTGCGCGGCCTGCGTGGGCTCGGCGGCGGCCATCTGTTCGTTGTCCTCGGTCCCTCCGGCGTCGGCAAGTCGTCGTTCGTGCGCGCCGGGTTGCTGCCCCGGCTGGCCCGCGACGACCGCCACTTCCGCACCATGGACATCGTGCGGCCGCACCGCAGAGCGCTCACCGGCGACGCCGGATTCGCCCGGTCGATCCACGCGTTGCGCGTCGGCGTCGGGCTGCGCCGACCCTGCCTCACCGAGATCGAGGACGGCGTCCGTGACATCGAACAGGTGCGGGCCTGGCTGATCGAAGCGCAGCAGGCCGCGCGCGATCGCGTCCTGGACTCCGACGACGACCCGGCGCCGACACTGATTCTGCCGATCGACCAGGCCGAGGAGCTGTTCGGCCCCGAGGCGGGGGAGCAGGCGGGCGTGCTGCTCACTCTCCTCGGCGGACTGCTCGACCGCGAGCGTGGGATCGCGATGATCGCGGTCGCCACCATCCGCTCCGACCGCTACGAACCGCTCCAGACCGCACCCATGCTCGCGTCGGTCGCGGTGCGGCCGTTCGACGATCTGAAACCGATGCCGCAGGCCCAGTTCAAAGAGGTCATCGTCGGGCCCGCACGGCGGGCGAGAGAAGCCGGCGCGGCGTTGTCGTTCGCCCCGGACCTGGTGGAGCGTCTGCTCGACGACTGGTCGCGCGGCGCCGACACCCTGCCGCTGCTCTCGCTCACCCTCGCCCGGCTGTACCGGGACTACGGGGACGGGGAGATCACCCTCGCGAACTACGAATCCCTCGGCGGATTGCGGCGGGTGGTCCAGCGGGAGGTCGACGAGCTTCTCGACGCCGATCCCCAGGTCCGGGCGGGGCAGTTGGCGATCCTGCGGCGGGCTTTCGTGCCGTGGCTGGCGACGATCAATTCCGGCAACGACCAGCCGATGCGCCGCCCGGCCCGCTGGTTCGATCTGCCGCCGGAGAGCCATCCGCTGCTCGAGGAGTTCGTCGCACGCAGGCTGTTGGTCAAAGATGAGCGCGACGGCGCCGTGGTCGTCGAGGTCGCGTTGGAAAGCCTGCTGCGCCAATGGGACACCCTCGCCGACTGGCTGCGGGTGCAGGCTGCCGAGCTCGAGGCCGCCGACAACCTCGAGCGGGCCGCGCAGGCGTGGGAACAGAACGGGCGGCGCGAGGAATGGCTGCTGTCGGCGTCACGGCTCACCGATGCCGAATCACTGGCCACCGCACCGGGATTCCGCGAACGGCTCAACCCGGTCCGGGGATTGCTGCTGGCCTCACGGCAGGCCGAGGACGAGCGCCTCGCCGAGGAACGCCGGCACCGGGAGGACGAGTTGCGGGCCGCCAGGGAACGTCAGCAGGCAGCGGAAACGTTGGCGGCCACCGAGAGCCGGGCGAAGGAGGACGCGCAGCGCAGCGCCACGGCGTTGCGCCGGCGGTCGCGGATTCTGCGCGCGGCACTGGCGGTGACCATAATGGCAGCGCTGGTCGCGGGTTTGCTGTGGGTGCGCGCGGACCGGGCGCAGGAACGAGCCGTCGCCGAGAGCCGACGCGCGACAGTGCTGGCGTTGTCGGCGAATTCGCAGCTCATGCTCTCGGGCAGGTGGCCGGGCAAGAGCGACGACATCCTGGGTATGCAGATGGCGGTCGCCGCGTACCGTCTCGGCGAGGGGGACGGGCGGGAGTTCGCCCTGCTCAACGCAATTCACCAGCAAGGCAAAATCCGCAAGATCGCCCACATGGACGAGGCCGATGTCTCCAGCGTCAGCTACAGCCCGAACGGTGAACTCATCGCCACGACTCGTGGCAACACGATCCAGCTCCTCGACGCCACGACGTGGACCCCGATCGGCGCTCCGCTGTCCGGTCACGCGTCCGAAGTCACTCGCATCGCGTTCAGTCCGGACGGTGCCCGGCTGGTGTCCGCAGGTCGAGATCGAACTGTTCGGCTCTGGGATGTCGAGTCCCACAAGCAGATCGGGGCCGACATGCGCGGCCACACCGGTGTGGTCGTCGGCGTCGCGTTCAGCCCGGACGGCCGCACGATCGTGTCGGCGAGCTCGGACAAGACCGTCCGGCTCTGGGATGCCGACAGGCACGAGCAGGTCGTCGAGATGACCGGGCACACCATGCCGGTGACCTCGGTGGCGTTCGGTGGGGGTGGGCTGATCGCCTCGGGCGACGTCGGCGGCACCGTCTATCTGTGGGACGCCCGGACCGGACGGCCCGCGGGCGATCCGCTGACTGTGTACACCGGCAGCGCGGTGAACAGCCTTGCCTTCGACCGCACTGGCGACCGGCTGGTGGTCGCGGGATTCGATCTCCAGCAATGGGATACCAGAACTCGCAGGCCGATCGGGGAGCCGCTTCGTGGGCACACCGCGGCGGTGGAGCAGGTCGTTTACAGCCGCGACAGTACTCAGATCGCTTCGGCGGGCGATGACAAGAAGATCCGGCTGTGGGATTCTGCGACGGGCCGGCCGATCGGAGAGCCGCTGGAGGGTCACGAGCTCATCGTGTCCAGCGTCGCGCTGCATCCCGGCTCCGGTCGAATCCTTTCCGGGAGTATGGATTCCACCGTCCGAGAATGGGATGTGGGTGGTGGGCGAACCATCCACAACGGCGCCAGGGTGTTGGGCGCGGACGTGAGCCCGGACGGCCGCCATATCGTCACCGGCGGTGCGGACGGCACCGTTCGGCAGTGGGATACCGGCACCGGTGCGCAGGTAGGTCCCCTGATCCGAGGCGAAGAGGGCCTTTTCCAGCTCGCGGAATACACAGCAGAAGGCACACAGCTGGAGGCCGCCGGGTTCAGCCCCGAATCCCTCACCTGGACCGAAATCCGGTTCTGGGATGCCGCATCGGGCGCCGCGGTCGGGCCGCCGATCTCGCTGCCGCCCGAAACGGCTGTTTTCGCGCACGATCCTGGTCGGCGCAGGCTGGTGATCACCAGCGACGGCAATGCCCAGATTCGAGACATGGCGAGTATGCGGCCGATCGGATCCGAACTGCGACACGACGACGGCTCGGTGCAGATGGTGTCGATCGACAACGCCGGACGCCGCGTCGCCACCGGCGCGACCGACTACGCGGTGCGGTTGTGGGACGCGGACACCGGTCAGCCGGTCGGCGAGCCGATGGTCGGGAACGGGTGGGTCAAGAGCACCAGCTTCAGCCCGGACGGCCGCCTGCTCGCTGTCGGCTACGAAGACAAGACGATTCGCATCTGGAGCACCGACACCGGCCAGGAACTCGGCGCACCGATGGTGCAGGACGGCCCCGCCACCAGAGTCCAATTCTCTCGGGACGGCCGCACACTGGTCACCGTCGGTACCGATAACGTGTTGCGGCTGTGGGATGTGGGAACGCACCGCCAGATCGGACCCGCGCTGGTCGGTCACGGTGCCCCCGTCACCGCTGTCGATTTCCTGCCCGATGGTTCGGGGATCATGTCGGCGAGTGTCGACGAGACCATCCGGATGTGGCCCGTGCCGACCGCCTCGCCCGAGCAACTCTGCGCCAAGATGACGCACAACATGAGCCGGGAGATGTGGCGGACCTGGGTGTCTTCGGAGATCGACTACATCGAGCTGTGCCCGGGACTTCCGATCGCCGGCGAGGAGGAGTAGCCGATGTACGACGACGATCTGCTGAACACTCTCTGGCAGCGGCGAACTCGCTGGTCGGCCACCGCTACCCGGATGAAGCGCCGGTTGGATCGAGTGCGGCTCACCGTCCTGTTCCTCGGCAGCTGGGGTGCGATCGCCACGGCCTCGACCACGACGATCCTGCGCTCGGCCGGCACCGCGACCCGCGTCGTGGCGCTGTCGGGTGCGGTGGCGCTGGCGGTGGCGACGTTCCTCACCGCCCAGTACCTCACCGCGGAGTCGACCCGCCGCTGGACCCGGGCGCGGGCGGTCTCCGAAGGCATCAAGCAGAGAATTCTCACCTTCCGCGCCATCGGCGACGCACAACAGACCGAGCGATTGCAGGCCGAGATCGAAGGCATCGAGCAGGCCGCCGAAGACCTGCTGCCGCTGCTCGCACCCGGCGACGACGCCGTCCAGGCGCCGCGATCGATGCGGCCCGACGAGTACGTCCGCGATCGGGTACGGGCACAGATCGACGACTACTACCTGCCGACGGCCCGCTGCTACGGCGCCCGCGCGACCAGGTTGCGCCGCGCGGCCATCGGACTCGGCCTCGCGGCCACGATCGTCGCCGCGATCAACACCGGCGTCGGCGCGGAATCGTCGGGCCGGATCGCTCCGTGGGTCGCGGTCATGACCACGCTGAGCGGATCGTTGCTGGCCTACCTCGCGGGCAAGCGGTACGACTTCCTGGTGATGACCTATCTCGCCACCGCGGATCGCCTGCGACGGCGGCTCGATCGGTGGCGCGCCGACGGATCACCCACCGATCGGGTGCGGTGGGCGGAATTCGTCGCGGACTGCGAGAACACCTTCTCGATGGAGAACGCGAGCTGGATGGCGAAATGGAGCGAGCGCGCGGAGACCTGAACCCGTGCAGCCGAATCCGAGTTGCGGCAGGGGTGGCCCGTGCCGGATAACCTGAGCGCAGTCACGTGGGTGGTCGCGCGAAGGAGTGGTGATGGAGTTCGGGCCGGAGGCGATCCTTGCGGGATACCGCATCGAGCGCAGGCTCGGCGGCGGGGGAATGGGGACGGTGTATCTGGCCCGGCATCCTCGGCTGCCGCGCCGCGACGCCGTGAAGGTGCTCGATGTGCGGCTCGCGGTGGAGCCGACGTTTCGGGCCCGGTTCGAGCGTGAGGCCGATCTGGCCGCGCGGCTGCGTCATCCGAATGTCGTGCAGATCTTCGATCGGGGCGTCGACGGCGATCGGTTGTGGATCGCGATGCAGTTCGTGGACGGGCTCGACGCGGCACAGCTGCTGCGCCAGGGGCTGTCGGTGCTCACGCCCCAGCGGGCGGTACGCATTGTCGCCGAGGCGGCGAAGGGACTGGACTACGCGCATCGGCAGGGGTTGCTGCATCGCGATATCAAACCGGCGAACCTGCTGATCGCGCGTGCCGACGACGGTACCGACGAGGTGATGGTCACCGACTTCGGGATCGCTCGGAGCATGGGGGAGACGACGAGTCTCACCTCCGCGGGATCGGTGCTCGGCACGCTCGCGTACGCGGCGCCCGAACAGCTCGAGGGGCAACCGCTGGATGTGCGCACCGATGTGTACGCCCTCGGCGGCACCCTCTACGAGCTGCTCACCGGGTTCGTGCCGTTCCAGCGGGAGAGTCCGGCCGCGTTGATCAGCGCGCATCTGATCGAGCCGCCGCCGCGTCCGTCGGTCGGCAATCCGGGGCTGCCGCCTGCCCTGGACGGGGTGATCGCGCGGGCGATGGCGAAGAATCCGGGCGACCGGTACGCCAGCTGCGGTGAGCTCGCCGACGCCGCGGTCTCCGCTCTCACCGGCGCACCGGTGGTGGGGGATACCGCTGTGCTGCGGCGGGACACGCCGCGGGCTCCTGGCTGGTCGCGGACCAGGAAAGTCCTGCTCGGTGTCGGTGGCGCGGCGGTGGTGGCCGCGGTGACCGCGTTCGCCGTGCTGACCGCCCAGGACAGGGGTGCCTCCAACTCGCCCGCCACGCCGCAGGCCGCGCGGATCGGTGCCGTTCCGAACAGCCCGAAGGCGGCGGCGGTTCTGCGTCCTTGGCTCGACGATGTCCTCGCCGGTGACATGAGCGCCCTGATCCGCAAATGCTGGACCCAGTCGCCCGCCGAGATCCCCCGGATGTACGGCGACGTCCTGCCGATCATCGATGCGGTGCAGCGCCCGGGGGTGCTCGGCCAATTCGGGCCTTACTGGCAGAACGAGGACCTCGTGGTCAGCTTGCGCCCCAGCGAGTTGCGATCCGAATACGGCTGCCCGACCGTGAGCGAGCGATGGAAGACCGGCCTCACCGACGAGCAGGCTCGCTACACCGTCGAGCGCTACCTGAGCCGGGTGGTCGGCGATCCGGTGAACCCGGCCGACGTGGAACCGGACTATCCGCTGCTGTGCAACGGCGCGCAGGCGGGCACCGCCCTGTCCGGGGTGCGGCGATTCGAGGACACGGCACTCACGGTCCGCGGCTCGACAGGCTCGGTCGTAACCATCAACGCGCCGGTGAGCAGTGCGGACGGTGCGGCATCAGCGGTCGATCTCACCCTCGATCACGCCGCGAACGGCTACTGCATCTCCCGCATCGACCGGGCAGGCTGAGCTGGGGTTTCGAAAGCCCCGGCGGCAGGCGCAGCTCATCCGAAAAGGGTGATCCGTCCGGCTCGCCGCCGTGGCTACGGTGGAGGAACGTCCACGCTGAATCCAGTCAGGAGTTGCCGTGCCGAAGTTGGAGATCAAGAGGAAAACAGAGCTCTCCCGCAAAGAGGTAGGCGAGCGGCTCATCATGATCGGACGGGCCCTCGCCCACGGATCCGAAGTGGAACTGAAGACCGGTGACGACTCGATCGAGATCGTCGTCGCCGACCGCCTCCACTGGGAATTCGAGATCGAAGTCGACGGCGACGAGACCGAAATCGAAATAGAGATCAAGTGGCACGACGATCCGGCCGCCGAGACAGGGGCCGACGCGAAACCGGCACCGGCACCGGCACCGGCGACGAAAGCCGCACCGGCAAGGAAAGCGGCACCGAAACCGGCCAAGTCCACGCGCCGACCCCGGGCGCGCAAGACCACCGCCAAGTGAACCGGCTCCATGACCTCCCCGGACACCACCGGTAGCCGCGCTCGCCGCTGGTGGGCGCGGCTGGCGTTCGTCTGCGCCGCCGCGGCCGTGGTGGTGCCTGTGCTCGCCGCCGGAGTGCTCGGCGCCGTGGCGTTGCTGATCGTCGGCACCGGCGGTGTCGTGGTCGCCGTGGCGGCGCTCTACACGTTCATCACCCGGTTCGGAATCCTGCGGTGGATGGCACTGGCGGTGGCGCTGCTCGCACCGGTCATCGTGGTGGTCTCGTTCGTGCGGGCGAATCTGCTGTGGGTCGTCCTGGTGTCGGGTGCGCTCGCGCTGGTGACCATCGGCGCCGCCCGCATCGCCCTGCGCGGCAGCGGTGCGGAGACAACGATGCCCGAATACTCCGCTCCAGCACCGGAGCGCCCGTTCCTGATCATGAATCCGCGTTCCGGTGGCGGGAAGGTGTCGAAGTTCGACCTCGTGCGCAAAGCCGAGGAACTGGGCGCTCAGGTCGCTCTACTCGAAGGACCCGAGGAAATCGACGTCACCGCGCTGGCCCAGCGGGCGGTCGCCGACGGTGCGGATCTGCTCGGGGTCGCGGGCGGTGACGGGACTCAGGCCCTGGTCGCGGCGGTGGCGGTCGAACACGATCTGCCGTTCCTGGTGATCAGTGCCGGCACCCGCAATCACTTCGCCATGGATCTCGGACTCGATCGCGCCGATCCCACCCGCTCGCTCGACGCACTGCGCGACGGGGTGGAGTTGCGCGTCGATCTCGGCACCGTCAACGGACGGCCCTTCGTCAACAATGCCTCGTTCGGGGTCTACGCCGAGATCGTGCGCAGTCCGGCATACCGCGACGACAAGACCGCGACGGTGCTGGCGCTGCTTCCCGATCTGCTCAACGGACATCGGGGCCCGAGACTGGTCGCCCGGATCGGGGAACTCGTGGTGGACGGACCACAGGCGATCCTGGTGAGCAACAATCCCTACGGCAGCAATGATCTCGCGGGCCTGAGCCGTCGCGTCCGCCTCGATCGCGGTGTCCTCGGCGCGGTCACCCTGTCTGTCACCAGCACGAGGGAAGCGGTCGGGCTGCTGCGCCGCACCCGGCTTCGCGGCCTGTCGCAGGAAACGGCGATCGAGTTGATCGTCGACGCCGACACCCCCGAGATCCCGGCGGGCATCGACGGCGAATCCATGCTCCTCGGCACCCCGGTCCGGTGCACCATCCAACCTGCGGCTCTGCGCGTGCGAGTACCCAGAACCCGACCGGGAGTTCGTCCCGCTGCCGCGGCCTTCGACTGGGCACGACTGTGGCAGACGGCGCGCTGGGCTCGCTCCGGGTCATAGCTCTGCCGCCTGGTCGTCGAGCTGCCCGATCGGGCTCGAATGGTTCGCCGATCGGGGCGGCCGGTTGCGCCGCGCGTGGTCACAACCGTTGTCGCACTACCGATATCGGCGATTGCCCAAAGCGACGGGGGTGCGGGTCGTCGAGGCGCCGAAGGTGCGACTGCGCGAGATCCAGCGCCGGATCCTGCGTCGGATTCTCGCGGGCGTCCCCGCTAATCCGGCGTGTCACGGATTCGAGAAGGGTTGCAGCGCAGCAACTTTCGCCACTCCGCATGCCGGCTCCGCGCTCGTGATCAGACACGATCTTCGCGACTTCTTCCCGACGATCACGGTCGCGCGGTGTTCACGGCATGCGGTTATTCCCCGGCCGCACCCCGCGACCGCTACGACGCCGTCCTTGCCCTGCTGCACAACTGTGCGCGCACCGGTGCTTCCACGCCTAACATCGACGAGCACAACGACTTCCGCGCCCACGTGTACGGCCTGATCTCGTGGATCGGCGAGACCAGCCCGCACCGCCGCGACAAACTCCTCGCCATGGCCGATCGAGTCGACTGGACCAGCTGACTGCCAGGGCTAGTGGTCGACGAGGTCGTCGGCGGAAATCCGGGCGAGTTCTTCGGCGAGGGCGGCGACGGTGTCGCGGATCTGGTCTTCGGTGTGGCAGGAGGTGACGAAGAAGCGGAGCCGGGCCAGGTCTTCCGGCACGGCCGGATAGATGATCGGGTTGACGTTGATCGCGCGATGCAGCAGCGCGGTGGACAGTTTCAGCGTCTTCATCGAGTCGCCGACGATGCACGGGATGATCGGAGTGTCGTGGCTGTCGCCGGTGTTGATGCCCGCCTCGCGGGCAAGGCGAAGAAACAGTTCCGCATTGTGCCGAAGGCGGTCGAGCGGCGAGTGGTCGGCCCGCAACAGCCGCATCGCAGCCAAGGACGCGGCCGCGTTCATCGGTGTCATGCCGACGCTGTAGACGAAGCCCGGGGTGGTGTATTTCAGGAATTGGACCAGCTCCGCGCTGCCCGCCACATAGCCACCGCAGCCCGCGAGCGCCTTCGACATCGTGCCGGACCACAGCTCGACATCACGGCGGTCGACATCGAAGTATTCGCCGATGCCACCGCCGTTCTCGCCGAGCACGCCGACGCTGTGCGCCTCGTCGATCATCAGCAGGGCCTGGTGCTTCTTCTTGATCTCGATGATCGCGGGCAGATCGGGGATGTCACCGTCCTGGCTGTAGACGCCTTCGATGAGGATCAGGACCCGGCGGTACTGGTGCCGGATCTCGGTCAGCAACGCGTCGAGAGCGGCGTGGTCGTTGTGCGGGAACGGTCTGCGGGTCGCACCGGACAGCCGGCAGCCCTGCAGGATGGAGTCGTGCGCCAGGCTGTCGTGGATCACCAGATCCTCGGGGCCGACCAGATGGCCGATGATCGTCACGTTCGTCGAGTGACCGCCCACCAGCGCGATCGCGTCCTCGGTACCGAGCAGGGCGGCCAGTTCGGCCTCGAGTTCACGATGGATCGGCTTCTCGCCGGAGAGCAGGCGGCTGGCCGAGACCGAACTGCCGTAGCGGGCCACGGCGTCTTGCACGGCGGCGACGACGGCGGGGTGACCCGACATCCCCAGGTAGTTGTAGCTGGAGAAGTTGACCACCTCCGTGCCGCCGATGAACGAGGTGTCTCGGGTGACGCCGTCGTTGATCAGGAAGTAGGGGTTGGCCAGGCCCAGTGCTTCGCCGCCCGCGAGCCGGTCGGTGATGGCCCGCACCTCGGCGAAGTCGGAGATCCGGTATTCGGGGGCGACGCCCGCCTGCCTGGCTTCGGTTGCGGTGGAGGGGGTTTCGGATGTCTCGACCGACGTGTTCGGCGCGGCGGGCGGATCGGAGCGTCGACCGGTGAAGTGGGCGATGACATCGCCGAGCGTCGTTGTTCCCGTGACCAGGGCAGGGTCGACGGTCGTGCCGGGGATCTTGCGGGCCAGACCGGTGAACAGGTCGGTGAGCATGAGCGAGTCGAAGCCCAGGCTGTCGCCGAGTGTTCGGCTGTCCTCCAGCCGGTCGGCGGGAAATCCGCTCACCCTGGCCACTTCCGCGCGGACGATCGCGGCGGCGTCCGGGGCGTGATCGTGGCGCACGGAGCCGGAGCCGGAGCCGGTGTCGAGGGGTGTGCCGGGTGCCCGGCCGGGCGTCGCCAGCAGGCCTGCCAGTACCGCGTTCTGTTCACGGAAGAGCGCGATCAGTGAGTCCATCGTCGTTTCCTCGGTAGGTGCGGAGTGGGGTGCGGGTGCCGATGCGCCGGCTTCGCCGACTGTGGGTGGTTCCACCCAGAACCGGTGCGCGCCGGAGAACTCGTACACCGGCAGACGGTGACGGACGCGCTGCGCGGGTTCGTAGAGTTCGTTCCACACGGGGTCGAGACCGTCGCGGTAGAGCGCGGCAACGGTGGCAGCGAGGTCGTCGCCGGTCGCACCGGGGCCGGGACTCGGGGACAGGCAGCGCGCGCCGAGCCCGGGATCGACCCTGCGCACCGCCGCGGCGAGTACGCGCCGGGGGCCGACCTCGACGAGGTGCGTCGGGTCGGTGCCGAGCGCGGCGTGGACGGCGTCGCCGAAACGGACTGTGGCGCGGACGTGTTCGGTCCAGTATTCGGCGTCCATCACCTCCTCGGGATCGAGAAGCCTGCCGTGCACGGTCGAGTAGATCGGCAGGGCGGCGGCGCGGTAGGAGCAGGTACTGGCGATGGTGTCGAACTCGGCGAGCATCGGCGCCATCAGCGGACTGTGGAACGCGTGCGACACGGTGAGTGGCTTCGCGACCACCGACCGGGTGCGCAGCGCCGCGGCGATACGGTGCAGCGCCTCGGCGTCGCCGGAGAGGACGAGATCCTCCGGACCGTTGACAGCGGCGACCACAACGGCGGGTTCGCCGGTGAGCAGGTCGGCGATCCGTTCGGTGGCGGCGCGTACGGCCAGCATCGCGCCACCGGTCGGCAGTCGTTGCATCAGCCGTCCCCGGGCGGTGACCAGCTTGCAGGCGTCGTCGAGATCGAAGACACCCGCCACCGCCGCGGCCGCGAATTCGCCGATGCTGTGCCCGATCAGCCAGGCCGGTCGGATGCCGAGGTCGGCCAGCGTCTTGGCGATGGCGTATTCCATGGCGAAGATCGCCGGTTGCGCGAGGGCGGTGGGATCGAGGTCGGCGTCTTCGTCGAGCAGCAGATCTCGGATCGATCGGCCGAGATGGGGGGCCATGGCGGTGTCGACGAGTTCGAGTGCTCGCCGGAACCCCTGGCTCGTCTCGTGCAGAGTCCGCCCCATCCCGGGGAATTGCGAGCCCTGGCCGGTGAACATCCAGCCGGCGCGCACCGGCTGCGCGAGACCGTGGCGCCGGCTCGCGTCTTCGCCTGTGCCGTCATCGGGGCGCAACTGCGCGATTGCCTCGTCGCGGTGGCGGGCGACGACGGCGAGCCGGTGCCGACCCGACGACTTGACCTGATTGCTCGTCCAGCAGAACTGGGCGAAGTGGTCGTCGGTCACCGATGCCAACGCCTCCGACATTCGGATCGCGTTGCGTCGCAGTCCATCCTCGCTGTCCGACGACAGGGTGATCACCTTCGCTCCGGATGCCGTGGGCGTCTCGGAGGGTGCGGATGCCACGGGCGATGCGGTGGTGGCGCTCGCCAGCACCATGTGCACATTCGTACCGCCGAGCCCGAAGCTGCTCACCCCACCGTGCGCGCGTCCGTCGAGCGGCATCAGATCGTCGAGCAGGCGCAGGCCGTGCCGCGCCATCTGCAGGCGAGGGTTCTCCTGGTCGGCGAACCTCGATGGCGGGACCACACCGTGGTGCAGGCTGAGGACGGCTTTGATGAGTCCGGCCACGCCCGCGGCGCCCTCGGTGTGGCCGAGGTTGCCCTTGATCGACCCGATCCCGCAGGGCCGCGCCCGGTCGCTCCCGTGCAGCTTGCCGAGCGCCTTGACCTCGATCATGTCGCCGAGAACCGTTCCGGTGCCGTGTGCCTCGATGAAGTCGATGTCGTCGGGCCGTACGCCCGCTCGCCGGTAGGCCTCGCCGATCACCTTCTGTTGCGCCCATCGGTTCGGCGCGGTGATGCCGTTGCTGCGCCCGTCGGAGTTGACCGCGCTGCCTTTGATCACCGCGTATATCGGCAGCCCCGCGGCCTCGGCGTCCGCCAGGCGGCGCAGGACGAGCACCGCCACGCCTTCACCGCGCACGATCCCGTCGGCGTTGCCGCTGAACGGTTTACACCGCGCGTCCGGCGCCGACAGACCCGCCTGGGTGTAGAACACGCCGACGGCCGGGGTCAGCACGAGATTGACGCCCCCCGCGACGGCTTGGTCGCAATCGCCCGCCGCCAGGGCGTTGCACGCGAGATGGACCGCGACCAGTGACGACGAGCACGCCGTGTCGACCGCGATGCTCGGCCCTTCGAGGTCGAACTGGTAGGACAGCCGATTCGCGGTCATGAAGTAGCCGTTGCCGGATCCGTGCTGCGGCGTGATCGCGGCGTAGTCGCTCATCTGCAGGTTGGCCCACTCGTTGGCCATCACGCCGACATAGACCCCGGTCCGTGAGCCCGCCTGTGCCCGGGGGTCGAGGGTGGCGTCCTCGAAGGCTCGCCAGGTGGCCTGCAACAGCAGTCGTTGTTGCGGGTCCATCGACTCGGCCTCGTGTGCGGTGATGCCGAAGAATTCGGCGTCGAACGCGTCGGCGTCGTCGATGAATCCGCCGCTGCGGGTGTTGATGGTGCCGGGCGCGCCCGCCGGGTCGTGGAAGTCGTCGGCGTTCCAGCGGCTCGACGGGACTTCGGAGATCGCGTCGCGGCCCTCGATCAGCAACTGCCACAACCGCGCCGGGTCGGCGGCGCGCGGGAAGCGGCAGTCGAGGCCGACGACAGCGATATCGGTCATGCCGCGACGGCGATTTCGGCGGTGAGGTAGGTGGCGATGGCCGCGATGGTGGGGTATTCGAAGACCAGGGTCGGGTCGATGTCGAGCATCCACCGGTCTTCGATCTCGCCGCACAGGGCCACTGCCGACACCGAGTCCATGCCGAGTTCGGCGAGCGGGATCGTCGGGTCCACCTGGTGCGGTGCGCGTTCGGTGTAGTCGGCGACGCGCTCGATGAGCCAGTCCTGGGTCGTCGTGGCGTGAGTGGTGATGGTGGCGAACATGTTTCGGCTCCTCAGTGGGTGGCGGTCGAGGATCGGCTCAGGGCCGGTTCGAGGTCTTCGTGCAGGACGGTCGAGATGCTGTTGTCGACGAAGGCCTCGCGCATCGAGGCCCGTTGGACTTTGCCGCTGGTGGTGCGGTGCACGGAGCGGCTCTCGATGAGGACGACGCTCGGTGCGGGGACATCGAAACCGCGGGCGACCGCGATCTTGATCGTCGAGGTCAGCTCGGCGAGGGTGGTACCGCGCAGCAGCGCTGTCTTGATGCCCTGCACGACGACGAGCCGTTCCCGGGCGCCTGCTTCGACGGAGACGGCCACGCCGGTGGTGAGCGCGGGATGCAACGCCTCCACCAGTTCCTCGACATCCTGCGGGTAGAGGTTTCGGCCGTTGATGATCAGCAGGTCCTTGAGCCGCCCGGTGACGAACAGTTCGCCGTCGCGCAACATTCCGAGGTCGCCGGTGCGCAGGAAGGGCCCTTCGTCGCCGAGATGCGCGTCGAAGGTGTGCCGGGTCTCCTCGGGCCGATTCCAATAGCCGGCTGCCACGCTGTCGCCGCGAACCCAGATCTCGCCGACGGTGTCGTCGGTGACCTGCTGCCCGGTGTGCGGGTCGACGATGCGGACGGTGAGACCGCGCGCCGGTTGTCCGCAACCGACCAGCATGCTGTCGGGCCCTTCGGTGACGACGGGCTGTGCATCGACCGGCCCGGAAGTGACGAGCAGCGTCGCCTCGGCCAGGCCGTAGGCGGGCAGCAGTGCGGTCGGTCGCCACCCCGCGGGTGCGAACCGTTCGCGCATCGCGGTGATGGTGCGTTCGCGGACCGGCTCGGCGCCGCACAACGCCACCTCGAGGGAGGACAGGTCGAGGGTGGCCAATTGTTCGTCGGTGACGCGCTTGGCGATCAGTTCATAGGCGAAGTTCGGGGCGGCGGTGCAGGTGGCGCGGTACTTGTCGATCGCCTGCAGCCAGCGCACGGGACGCTTGAGGAAGGTGGTGGGCGACATGAACACCAGATTCGCGCCGACGTAGATCGAGGCGAGCAGCGAGCCGATCAGGCCCATGTCGTGAAATTGCGGGATCCAGGTGACGCCGGTCGAGGTGTCGTCGCTCCCGATCGCGGCGGAGATCGCGGCTTCGTTGTGCAGGAGGTTGCCATGGGTGACGACGACACCCTTGGGTGTGCCGGTCGAGCCGGACGTGTACTGCAGGAACGCGATGGTCCCGGTGTCGATGTCGGGCAGGCGCCACGCGTCGGGGTCGCCGAGCTGTTCGTCGGTGGCCACCACGGCCGCGGTGGTGGCCGCGGCGACCATCGGCTGGAAGTTGGCGGTGGTGAGAACCAGGCGGGCGCCGGAGTCGGCGATGATGCCCGCTACGCGCCGGGTGCTGCGCTCGTCGTGCGGCAGGGGCGCGGGCACTGCGATGACGCCGGCGTAGAGGCAGCCGAGGAAGGCTCGCAGGAAAGCCATACCGTCGTGGTAGAGCAGAACGACGGGTTCCGTCGATTCCGGGCGATCGGCCAGCCACGCGGCGAGCGCCCTGGCATCGCGATCGAGATCGCGGTAGGTGACGACCTCCTCGACGAGCTCGCGCCCCGCCTCACGCAGGTAGATGTAGGAGCGGGTCTCGCCGTAGACGCGAACCTGCTGCCTGACGTGGTGCACGTAGCTGGGCTGCATGTGGCCTTTCCTTCACAGGGGAGAAAGTCATAGGGGGTGACTATGACTATCCGCTCTCTGTGGCGGTCCGGATAGTGCCCGCAGGTATCACCCAGCGAACCCGGGGGTGGCCGCTGTCCACCCCTGGGTGTGGGCCACCGCGGCCTCGGTGCGATCGCGCGTGAACAACTCAGATGACGATGACCCGGCGTCCGCGTGAGTGACCGGCCTGGCTGTCGATGTGCGCCGCGGCGGCGTCGGCCAGCGAGTACGACTTCTCGACCGGGATACGCAGTGTGCCCTGTGAGATGAGGGCGGCGGCCTCGGCGAGCGCGTCCGGCACGCTCCCGGCCACGCCGGAGAATCGGACCCCGAGCGCCGGCGCACCGAGATCGGCGATGGTGAGCACCCGCTGTGGATCCCCGGTCAGCTCGACCAGCTCGCCGATCACCCCCGAGCCCGCCAGATCGAGGGCCGCGTCGACCGACCCGAACCGGCGCACCCGTTCGACCCACCCCTCGCCGTACGTCGTGGGGAGGGCGCCGAGGCTCCGGAGATAGTCCTGGTTCGCGGCCCCCGCGGTGCCGATCACCGTGATGCCACGCTCGCGCGCGATCTGCAGCACCGCCGATCCGACACCCCCGGACGCGCCGCTGACCAGCAGCGTCTGCCCGGCCTGCACACCGACCTCGCCGATGACGCGCAGCGCGGTCTCCACCACGGACGGATACCCGGCGGCTTCCTCGAACGTCAGGCTTTCCGGCATGCGGGCCCAGGCCGTCAGCACGGCGAACTCGGCGTAGGTGCTCGAGCCTTCGCCGAACACCGGGTCGCCGACCTCGACTCCGTCGACGCCCGCGCCGACCTCGTCCACCACCCCGGCCGCGTCCAGCCCGACACCGGCGGGCAAGGCGATCGGATGAGCCCCGAGCACCTGGCCTTCGCGCAGCCGCCAGTCCACCGGGTTGACGCCCGCCGCGCGCACCGCGATGCGAATCCGGCCGGGGCCCGCATGGGGCTCCTCGGCATCGATGAGTTGCAGGACGTCCGGACCGCCGAACTCGGCGAAGCTCACTTTTTTCATGCCTCGAACGTAACACTAACGGTTAGTATTTTGAAACGGATATGAGTTCATAACTGATACAGATTCCTAACTGGTAGCCTCCTGGCATGACCGTGCCTACCGGACGTCGTGAACGCAAAAAGGCCGCGACCCGCCAGAAGATCGCCGATACCGCCCTGCGGCTCTTCCTGGAACGCGGGTACGACGAGGTGGGCATCCGCGACGTCGCCGCTGAGGCCGACGTGGCCGTCACGACACTGTTCGCCCACTTCGCCGCCAAAGAGGCCCTGGTGTTCGAGCGGGATGAAGACTTCGAACAGGGACTCGTACGGGCGGTCACCGACCGTGCGGCTCACGAACCGCTCATCCCCGCGCTGCGGCGCGAAATCCATTCGATGGTGCGACATTGCTCGGCGGACAGCGCCGCCCCGATCTGGCGCATGATCGACGAATCCCCCGCGTTGCGCAGGTACGGGGAGTCGATGCGGGTGCGCCATGCGCAGGCGCTGGCAGCGGCCATCGCTGCCGATCCCGCGCTGGCGCGGACCGCGACGGAGAGCGCGGCGATCGCGAGGTTCGTGATCGACGCCTATGCGCTGGGCCGGGAGGCCGCCGATCCGGAAACCGCGGTAGACGAGATCTTCCGGATGATCGAGGCGGCCTGGGAGATCACCGGCCCCGGGGCTTCGGTGTAGCCGGCGCGGGAAAGAGCGGGCGGCCGCGGGCGGAGATGCCCGCGGCCGCCCGGATCGCACGCTTACCCGACGGCGGCCGGGGCGAACGTCGAGCGTTCGAAGCGGCCCGCGGGGGCGAACTTCGCCAGCAGTTCGGCCGCGTCCGTGCCGGTGACCTCGGTGATGTAGGCGGCGGCGTCGGCGGGGGAATCGATCGGCAGGAACGGCTGCGGACGGTGCAGCAGGCCGACCAACGCCGAAGCGAACTTCGGGTTCACGGCGGCGGTGGCGAAGAACTGGCCGCCGATGTCGCCGAATTCGGGGTCGCTGAGGAACAGGCGGGTCACCTTGGCGGCGGCGTCGCTGCGGGCGGCGAGGAACGCGGCGTACTGGTCGGTGATCCACTGTTCGTCGAACGGTCCGTCGTGTACGGCGGCGGCCGCGACCAGGCGCTGCGCCTGGATCAGCCCGCTCTGCGCGCCTTGGCCCGCGACCGGGTCGTAGGCGACCGCGGTGTCACCGAGAGCGGCGACCGGATGGCCGCCCGCGGTGCGTCCCACCCCGACCCGCACGACCGGCCGGACCGCGCCCTTGAGCCAGGAGTGCGGGTCCTCGGGAATCACCTGGGTGGCCTGCACTTCCGGCAGATCCCAGTCGATGTAGTCGCGGTAGAGGTCCTTCACGATCTGCAACGCCGATTCGGCGGAATCGGCTGCGGCGAAACGGGTTTCCCAGTCGCTGCCCGGTCGGGCCCAACCCAGGAACGCCCAGCTCGGGCCCGCGTCCTTGTGCAGGTACGGACCCCACCACGCCTCGCCCTGCTCGGCGAGAATGGAGAACAGGCTGTGCGCGCCGCCCGCGGGGCTACGGTGCGCGAAGACCCCGGGGTCGAAGTCGAGGCCGGTGACGGTGACCGTGAGCAGCGAGCGCTGCGGCTTGTCGTAGACAGTGCGTTCCTCGTCGATCGGGAACAGGTCGGCCAGCCCGCCGCGGCCGGTCGCGACCAGGGTGAGGTCGTTGGCGGCGGCGATGGCGTCGAGGGATTCGGGGGTGACCGGTCCGACGACGAAATCCCCGCCGCGTTCGAGGAAGGCTGTGAGGCGCTCATCGGCCTTGAGCCGGGTGTCGACGGCGACGCCGACATAACCGTCGAAGGTGCCGTCGAAGGCGATCAGCTCGGCATTCTCGGGTCCGGCGATGCGCACGCTGAGCCCGGTGTGGCGGGGCGCGCGCCCGGTGTAACTGTCGAGCCCGAGCGCCGCCTCGGCCTGCTGGGTCTCGCCGAATTCGAGGGCGGTGCCGGTGGCGGGGACGTCGTCACGGAGTGAGCGTTGATCTCGGTCGCTGTAGAGGGTCACGGTGAAACCGGCGTCGAGTAGACCTAGCGCCGCAGTGACGCCGGTTTGGCCGGCGCCGATTACCGCGGCCGAACGAGGGGAACGGGAAACGGGTGTCTGCGATGTCATACCGGAATGGTGCGCTCACCTTCGCCCGATGATGAGTGTTGCGATCAGCGGGAATCGATCCGAATACTGTGCACCCCAACGGATATGGACATGAGCGCACGCCGATCGCGCCAGGGCGAGTGCGTCCTGACGCTGATCGACGACTGACGTCACGCTATGGGCGGGCGAGTGCCTCCACCGGTCCGGGACGCGACTGCTCGGGTGACAATACGGTGGATCGCGGACCGCCGACGCGATACCCGGCGCCGCGATGCTCCGGCGGGAGCCGATCACCGGCACCGAACAGCGCGTTGCGCAACGTGCCCGGCTCGTAGTCGGTCCGGTAGACGCCGCGCTCGGTCAAGACGGGAACAACGTGGCGCACTATGTCTTCGAACGTCCCCGGCGTGATCGCGTAGGCGAGATTGAATCCGTCCAGGTCGGTGTCGGCGACCCACTCCTGCAGCAGATCGGCGACTGTTTCGCCGGATCCGGTGAACACCGGGCCCATGCCGCCGATGCCGGCCCAACGGCCGATGTCGCGCACCGTCCATTCACGGCCGTCGTCGTCGAATTCCTGGAACGCCGCGACCGCAGACTGGATGGCGTTGCTCTGCACATCGCCGATCGGGTCGTCGAGGTCGTACTGCGACAAATCGATTCCCATCCAGCCGGACATGAACACCAGTCCGCCTTCGATGCTCGCGTAGGACAGGTATTCGTCGCGTTTGGCCCGTGCGGCGGTGTCGGTCTCGTCGGTGATGATGGTGGCCAGCGCGTAGATCCTGGCCGCGTACCGGTCACGGCCCGCGGCCTCGAGCGCGTCACGAACACGCGACACTGTCTGCGCCAGGATTCGTTTCGAGGGGCCGGCGATGAAGATCGCCTCGGCGTTCTCGGCCGCGAACCGCACACCGCGCGGGGAGGCGCCCGCCTGATAGATCACCGGCGTCCGCTGCGGCGACGGTTCGCAGACGTGGATCCCCGGCACGGTGTAGTGCTTGCCGTAGTGGCCGATGTGGTGCACCTTCGACGGATCGGTGTAGATGCCGCGTTCGGTATCGCGCACCACTGCGTCGTCCTCCCACGAACCCTCCCAGAGCTTGTAGAGCACCTCGAGGTATTCGTCGGCCTGGTTGTACCGTTCGTCGTGGTCGAGTTGATCGGCCGCACCGAAATTCCTTGCCGCGGAGGGCAGATAGCCGGTCACCACGTTCCAGCCGAGCCGCCCGTTCGTGAGGTGGTCGAGGGTGGACAGGCGGCGCGCGAACGGAAACGGATGTTCGAAACCGGTGCCGGTCGTGATCCCGAAACCGAGGTGCTCGGTCACCGCCGCCATCGCCGACACCAGCAGCAGCGGATCGGCGACCGGCGTCTGCGCGCCCTGGCGCAGCGCGGCGATGTCGTTGCCGCCGTATACGTCGTAGGTGCCGAGGACGTCGGCGATGAAGATCCCGTCGAACCGCCCGCGTTCGAGGAGTTTCGCCAGCTCGGTCCAGTAGCCGATATCGGTGTAGCGATGCGACCGGTCGTCGGGATGACGCCACAGCCCCGGTGATTGGTGGGCGACACAGTTCATGTCGAAGGCGTTGAACCGGATCGGCCTGCTCATCGCGTCGCCGCCTCGGGGTGCACGGTGCTCGCATTCGTGGAAGCTGGTGTGCCGGTGTTCCGCTCGCCCGCGCTCCACCCGAAGGGCAGGTCGGTGCCGTTGAGCAGATAGTCGCCGACGGCGCGAGCTTTGAAGATCGCGGGATTGTGCACCGAGATGGTGCGGGCGTTGCGCCAATGCCGATCCAGGCGCAGCTGTTCGGACACGATCGAGGCTCCGCCGAGTTCGAACAGTCTTGTGGTGGCGTCGAGCACGATGTCGATCACCCCGAGTTGTGCCTGGGCGGCGGCCAATTCGGCTGCCACGAGAGCCTGCTCGTCCTTCGCCCCGGCGTCGAGTACCCCGTCGAGCACATCCGCCACGGCGAGCACTGCCGCACGCGCGGTGAACGCCGCCGCCGACAGCTTGCCGATCACCTGCTGGACGAGGGGGTCTTCGCGCGGCAGATCGGCGGCGGCGTGGGTGTAGGTGCGGGTGCGCGCGCTCACCCATTCCCTGGCATCACGTTCGGCGCGCGCGGCGATCCCCGCGAGCACCGCCAGCTGCACCAGTTGCAGGTAGGCGGTGCCGTAGGTGGGGCCAGCGACACCGTAACCGGGTCCGAGGACACGGTCCTCGGCCACCACGACATCGGTGAACTCGGTGGTGCCGCTCGCGGTGAGCCGCTGCCCGAAACCGTCCCAGTCATCGTGTTGCACAACACCGTCGGCGTCCGAGTCGACCAGCACGCCGAGCCGCTCACCGTCGCTGTCGGCCGCGACGAGGATGTGATCGGCGAACAGCGATCCGGTGCTGTAGTACTTCACGCCGTTGAGCAGCAGCCGGTCACCGTCGCGGGTCAGCCGAGTGTGATACCGGTCCACCGCACCGACCCCCGGTTCGGTGATCGCATTGCCGACCAGTGTGCCCGCCGCGACCGCCCGCAACCATCGCTCCCGCGCCGGTCCCGCCTCCGCCAGGAGCTGATCCTCGACGAACGACCAGTGCACCCGCAGTGCCTGCGGCAGATTCGACTCGGCCGCCGCCAGGTCGATGAGCAACCGGAACAGCTGTCGCACACTCACGCCGTACCCGCCGAACTCGACCGGCACCCGCAACGCCCCGAACTTGGCCTCCTTCAACCAGCCCACCTCGTCGAACGGCAGTCGCCGATCGACCTCCCGTTCGACCGCGCCCGCGGCGATCCGGTCGAAGATCGGGGCGAAGATGGCGTCCAGCTCGGAATCGGTGGTCGATGGCGCGGCGGTGGAAGTCATGCTTCCACGATCGCGCAGGGAGGTGCCGGATTCACGGGTTGCGCGCAGCGCGATCACAACGGAGGGGACGTGCTCGTCTTACTTCGCTCGGGCGGCAGTGGCCTACCAGGAGTCCCTCATCGATCTTCGCGACTGAGGTTCACCGGGTTCGAGGAATCACCACGCCGGATTCGTAGGCGAGCACGACCAATTGGGCTCGGTCGCGGGCGTGGAGTTTGGTCATCGCCCGGTTGATGTGGGTTTTCGCGGTATGCGGGCTGATCACCATGTGGACGGCGATCTCGTCGTTGGACAGACCCTGCGCGACGAGAACCACGGCCTCGCGTTCGCGGGTGGTCAGTTCGTCCAGGCCCGCGCCCGGGGTCGGTGTGCGGGGCTGGGTGACGTAGCGGTGGATCAGCCTGCGGGTGATCGAGGGTGCGAGCAGAGCGTCGCCACGGGCGGCCACGCGGATGGCGTGCAGGAAGTCCTCCGGTTCGATGTCTTTGACGAGAAAGCCCGCGGCGCCCGCTCGCAAGGCGTCGAAGACGTATTCGTCGAGGCCGTAATTGGTCAGGATGACGACGTGAACGCCCGACAGCGCCGGATCGGCGGCGATGCGGCGAGTGGCTTCGATGCCGTCGACCACCGGCATCTGGATGTCGATGAGCGCGATGTCGGGCAGATGGGTCCGGGCCAGCTCGACGCCGTCGCGGCCGTCCGCGGCTTCGGCGACCACCTCGATGTCGTCCTCGATCTCGAGCAGCGCGCGAAAGCCGCTGCGGATGAGAGGCTGGTCGTCGACGAGCAGGACGCGAATCATGTTCTGTCCACCGGTAATGCGGCGTGCACGGCGAAGCCGCCGTTGCTGCGTGGCGCGGCATGGAGGTGGCCGCCGAGGGCGGTGACGCGTTCGCGCATACCGAGTAGTCCGACGCCCGGGACCGGTGCGGTCGAGGGGTTCGCGGTGCCGTCGTCCTCGACCTCGACGACGAGAGTGTCCGTGCGGTAGTCGATGTGGACGGTGGCGGTCGCGGCGGCGGCGTGGCGGGTGATATTGGTGAGTGACTCCTGCACGATCCGGTAGACGGTTCGGTCGACCGCGACCGGCACATTCTGGTGCGCGCCCTCGATCGTGAGAGTGGTGTCCAAGCCGTTGGCGCGCACGCGCTCCACCAGATCGGGGACGTGGGCGAGACCGGGGCGCGGGGAGGTGTCGTCGTCGCGCAGCGCTTCCAGGGTCGCGCGCAATTCGCGGGCCGCCTCGCGACCGGCTTCGCGGATGGCCAGCAGTGCCGCCGGGACCTCTTCGCCCCGCTTGCGGGCCACATGGACGGCGGCTTCGGACTGCACCTTGATCACCGAGATCTGGTGGGTGAGCGAATCGTGCAGCTCGCGCGCGATGTGCAGGCGCTCCTCGTCGGCCCGCCGTCGCGCGGTTTCCTCCCTGGTGCGTTCGGCCTCGTCGGCTCGCCGCTCGGCTTGGCGCAGCGCTTCACCCGCGGCGCCCGCCGCGATGAGCCAGGCGATCTCGAGCGCGTCGCGGGCGCGGGCGAGCGCCTGGGTCGTGTCGTGCAGCGAGACCAGCGCCGCGAGCGGGAGCGCGGCGAGCACCGCCACCGACGTCAGCACGGCGACCATCCGATGGCCCGCGCGGACCGTGAAATACACCGCGAAAAGGAAGGCGACCGCCGGCACGTCGAAACCGAGCGCCTGGTAACCCAGCGCGCACACGCCGGTCACGACCAGCACCGCCACCGGTGCCCGGCGTTGCGCGGCGAGTGCCAGCCCGCCCGCGACCAGCAACGCGTAGCCGAGCCAGTCGAGATCGGTGGAGTGCTCGCGGCTCAGCCCGGTGACCAGCAGCACCGCGGCCACGCCGACGGCGATCACCCCGTCGACGGTTCTGCCCATGCGCCAACCCTAGCCCGCTCGGGTCCTGGGCGAATCCCGCGCACGGATGATCCACCGACTACTACGGCTGCGGTATCCGCGCAGCTCCTGACGCCTCGGCGGTAGTCGATACCGCGGCCGCGTCACCTCGAATTGTCCACCGCCGCGCGATGACCGAACACCCGTACGTCGCCGACGATAGGTCCGTCCCCTACAGAACGCACGACGAGGAGTACCCCGATGTCCATCCGCCCACTCACCACAGCCGCTGTCACCACAGCGTTCACCCTCATCTGCGCCGCACCCGCCACCGCGGCAACCACCACACTCGCCGACTCCTACGGCATGACGACAGACCGCCTCGTCGCGACATCGGCCGCGTTCCTCGGTCTGGCCGCCGTGCTCGTGGGTGGTTGGGCAGTCTCGCGCGCCGGAAATCCCGCCCGATCGTTTCTCGCGATCGGGGCAGGCGCGGTCGCGGCGATCGTGGGAGTGATCGGATTCGCGACCGCGGACGGCGGCCCCGGCACCGGAAACGGCATCGTCGGCGCGGCGATCGCGATCTTCCTCGGCCTGGTGGCCGTCGCCCTCGGTACCCGCGCCTACCGGCGTGCCCACCGCTGATCGGCGGTGGGCACACGGTCAGTGTCCGCGGGCGATCCAGTCCGCGAGCGCGGGCCGCTCCGTGCCGATGGTGGTGGTGTCGCCGTGGCCGGTGTGGACCGTGGTCTCCTCGGGGAGCGTGAGCAATCGGTCTCGGATCGAGTCGATGATCGTGTCGAAGTCGGAGAACGAGCGGCCGGTGAGGCCCGGGCCCCCCGCGAAAAGGGTGTCACCGGTGAACAGGGCAGCGAGGTCGGGCACGTGCAGCGAGACCGAGCCGGGGGAGTGGCCGGGGGTGTGCAGGATGTCGATATCGGTGCCAGCCACCGTGATTCGGGTGGTGTCCGCCAGCGAGTGGTAGTCGGCGGCCGGGTGGGTCATGCGCCAGAGTGGCTCGTCGCCGGGATGCAGCAGGACGGGGGCATCGAGGCGCTTCGCGAGTTCCGGCGCGACGGTCACGTGGTCGTTGTGGCCGTGTGTGCACAGGATCGCGGTGACGTGCCGGTCGCCGACCGCGGCGGCGATGGCATCGGCGTCGTGGGCGGCGTCGATGACGAGCACCTCGGTGTCGTCACCGATGAGCCACACATTGTTGTCGACATCCCAGGTGCCACCGTCGAGCGCGAAAGTTCCCGAGGTGACGACTCTTTCGACGCGGGTCACCAGACCACCACCGAACGCAGCACCCGGCCCTGCGCCATCGCGGCGAACGCCTGCTCGACCCCGTCGATGCCGATCCGCTCGGTGACGAACCGGTCCAGCGGCAGCCGGCCCTGCCGGTAGAGATCGATGAGCATCGGGAAGTCGCGCTCGGGCAGGCAGTCGCCGTACCAGGAGGATTTCAGCGCACCGCCGTGCGAGAAGAAGTCGATCAGCGGCATCTCCAACGTCATGTCGGGCGTCGGGACGCCGACGAGAACGACCGTGCCCGCCAGGTCGCGCCCGTAGAACGCCTGCTGCCAGGTCTCCGGGCGGCCGACCGCGTCGATCACCACGTCGGCACCGAAACCGTCGGTGAGTTCCTTGATCCGCTCGACCACGTCCTCGCTGGTCGCGTCGATGGTGTGGGTGGCGCCGAAGTCCTTGGCCCAGTCCAGTTTTCGCTGATCGCGGTCGATCGCGATGATCGTGCCCGCACCGGCGAGGCGCGCACCGGCGATGGCGGCGTCACCGACGCCGCCGCAGCCGATCACCGCGACGCTGTCACCGCGCGAGACGTTGCCGGTGTTCACGGCGGCGCCGATCCCGGCCATCACGCCACACCCGAGCAGGCCGGCGACGGCGGGGTCGGTCTCGGAATCGACCTTGGTGCACTGCTTTTCGTGCACGAGGGTCTTGTCGGCGAAGGCGCCGACGCCTAGGGCCGGGGTGAGCGGGGTGCCGTCGGTGAGCGTCATCGGGACGCTGGCGTTGTGGGTGTCGAAGCAGTACCAGGGGCGTCCGCGCCGACACGCTCGGCATTCGCCACACACCGCGCGCCAGTTGAGGACGACGAAATCGCCCTCGGCCACATGGGTCACGGCCGCGCCGACGGACTCGACCACACCGGCGGCTTCGTGCCCGAGCAGGAACGGGAACTCGTCGTTGATGCCGCCGTCGCGATAGTGCAGGTCGGTGTGGCACACCCCGCAGGCCTGGACACGGACGACGACATCGTGCGGTCCCGGGTCGGGAATCACGATGTCGACGGTTTCGACCGGCGCATCCTTCGCGCGGGCGATGACTCCGCGGACGGTGTCTGGCATGCGGACCTCCTCATGGTTGGCGTGGGTCTACGCCAACGCTAGCGGGGCCGCTCGCCCGGTCAATGCGGGATGGGTGGGATCTCACCTGTCGGACTGCCGAGTTCTTCTCGCACGTGGTGCTCGACGAGCAGCGGGACATAGTTGCGGATGTGCACCTTCCCGAACGCGTCGTAGACGTTGTGCACGATGTCGGCGAGCTCAGCGGGTGCGATGGTCGGGTACCGGATGATCAACCGCTCGATGACCTCGTCGAGTTGGCGGTTCTCGTGAGTAGTCATATTCCGGGGGTACCCGGCGATACCGTCGATCAACGGGTCGGCGCCTACTTTTCGTCGAAACCAGAGATCGCCCAATTCACCGCATCGCGTTCTGACGGCGGCGCATAGACGGTGTCGATGGTGGCGATCGGCGCTGCGTCCTGGACGTGAGGGGCCGGGATGGGCACGGTGGAGCATGACCTGACCAGAGGAGATACCTATGAATCCGGCTCGCCCGGCAGTTCGTGGCCCCCGCGCGGCCGTGCTCGCGCTCGCGGTTCTCGCGGTGGGCGTCGGTGCCTGCTCCGCCGACCCGGGCACGCCGGAAACCGCCGCCGCCTCGGCGACACCCGAGACCTCGGTCACGACTTCCGCTGCCGCACCGCCGACCAGGCAGCTCGACCACGCCCTGGACGGCGACCTCTACGACGCGGCGGTCGCCGACGATGCCGCCCGGGTCCGTGACCTCATCGCCCGCGGCGCCGACATGGAGACGCGTGGTGACAACGGGCGCACACCACTGGTCGCCGCCACCAAGAACACGGCGACGGCGGCCGCATTGGCCCTGATCGAGGCGGGCGCCGACGTGAACGCTGTGGACGACCTCCGGGACTCCGCCTACCTGTACGCCGGAGCCGAGGGCCTCGACGAGATCCTCGCCGCGACCCTGCGCCACGGCGCGGACCTGCGCAGCGTGAACCGTTACGGCGGTACGGCACTCATCCCGGCGAGCGAGCACGGGCATGTGAGCACCGTGCGGATGCTGATCGCCGCGGGAGTCGACGTCAACCATGTGAACACGCCGCAGTGGACGGCATTGCAGGAGGCGGTCGTCTACGGCGACGGCTCGCAGCGCTACCAGGAAACCGTCACCGCGCTGCTCGCCGCGGGCGCCGACCCGCGGATCCGCGACGCCGAAGGCCGCACCGCGCTTCAGAACGCCGAACGTCTCCACCAGGACGCGATCGTGGCACTGCTGCGCTGAGCGGGCGTGCCGAGGCGCTCAGCGCGTCTGTTCGCGGACTGATTCGGCGAACGCTGTCGCGGCGGCGCTGCGGTGCCCCTCGGCCGCGTACAGCAGCGTGACGGCTCTCCGGGACATGCTGGGCCGCAGCGGAATCCGGGCGAGTGGGGGATGAGTGTCGGTGACCGACTCGGGCAGGATCGTCATCAGGTCCGAGGCGGATACCACCTCCAGCAGCGCCTGAATGGAATTGACTTCCACCGCGATTCGTGGCGAAACGCCGTGGTCGTGGAGATAGCTGTCGATGTGGTGGCGGGTCGCGAACGTCGAATTGAGCAGGGCGAGATCGTGGCCGACCAGATCGTCGGGTGTCATGGCCGCCGGCAGCGCGGGGTGCGCGGCGATGCCGAGTACGGCGGCCATCGTCTCCTCGTACAGCGCTTCGGCCGTGATGCCGGGCAGGCGCGGTGGAGCGAACGCGATGCCGAGGTCGAGGCGGTCGTCGAGCAGCTCGGACTCCATGGCGTCCTGGGGCAACTCACCGAACTCGACGGTGATCCCCGGATGGCGGGCCCGGAACGCCGCGATCAGCGGGCCGACCAGATAGGGCGTGAAGGTGGGAGTGGTGGCGAAGCGGAGCAGGCCACGACTGAGATCGGTGACGTCGTGCACGGCCCGCTGCGCCGCGGCGATCTCGTCGACAGCTCGGCGGGCATGCGCGAGATAGGCCGCCCCCGCGTCGGTGAGCCGCACACTGCGCCCTGCCCGGTCGAGCAACATCGCCCCGACGGCGCGCTCGAGCTGCTTGATCTGGTGCGACAGCGTCGGCTGCGAGATATGGAGCTGCTCCGCGGCCCGGGTGAAGTTCCCGTGCTCGGCGACAGCGGCCAGATAACGCAGGTGCCGCAGTTCCGGCGTCACTGTCGGTCGCCGTCCGGTCCGATCCGCGCCAGGACCGCGTTGACCACCAGGCACGCGCTGTCCACCACATCGGCCATCGGCTGGCGGTAGGCGTCGAGCACCCACTTCTGGGCGATGATCACGATGGCGCCGACCAGGCCGAACAGCACGGTGCGCACGCTGACAGCGGGGTGGGTTTCCAGGTCGACATGCGGGGTGATCAGAGCCAGGCAGATATCGACCAAGGCGTCGAGAACATCGTGGTAGGCCCGGTCGACCGCGGGACTCACGCCGAGGATCTCGAAGAACGCGATCCGAGGGACCCGGGGGTCGTCGAGGATGAGCTGGAAGTAGGCGGTCAAGCCGACACGCACCTGAGCGTCGACGGCCTCGGCCTCGCGCAGGCCGGTATGGATCGCCTCGATCATCCTGGCGGCTGTCTCGCGATACACCTCGAGCAGCAGATCCTCACTGTCGGTGAAGGATTCGTAGAAGTAGCGTTTGCCGACGCCGGCCGCCGCGCAGATCGTGGTGACTGTGGTGTTGCGGTAGCCGTCGATGCCGAAGGCGTCCGTGGCCGCCTCGAGCAACCGGGCGCGGCGTTCCTGCTGACGTTGCCCAGGGGCAGCCCCGCGGTACCGGCGGCCGTCATCGAGTTCGGACGCTGTCACAACGCCAATTCTGTCAGGTGACCGTGGTGGGGCGCGCGCGGGCGCTGAACGAGGATTGCCCAGAACATGTTCTTGCGATCGGACGTGACCCACGCTACGTTACTTCCCGGTACGGGAACGTCGTAGTTCCCGATGGTGGAGGGCTGAACCGAAGCATGATCACACATCGTGGGCGGCTGGCTGCGCTGGTCGCATCCGTCGTCGTAATGGCAGGCGCCGTCGCATCCGCACCGGTCGGACAAGCATCGCCGAATGCCGAGGGTCTCGACGCGCAGTTCGTCGCCACCCATAACGGGCCGCAGCAGTACCCCAACGTCTTCATCGAGTGGGATGTGCCGATCACCATGAGTGACGGCACCGTATTGAAAGCGAATGTCTATCACCCGGCCGGTGCGGACGGTCGGCCCGTCGCCGAGCCGACGCCCACGATCGTCAACATGACGCCCTACACCAAGCTGGTCACCAACGTCGCCGACTCGGCGCTCGCGGTCCCCGGCCTGTCGGACCTGCTGATGCCGGTGCTGCAGAACCTGGACTTCTCGCCGTTCGGTTTCAGCAGCCTCAGCGACATGATGAACGCACTGCCCGGCGGCGCGGCCCGCACCTTCGGCGTCGACCGGAATCTGATCCGCGGTGGGTACACCCAGGTGGTCGTCGACGTGCGCGGCACCGGCTTCTCCCAGGGCACCTGGCAGGTCTTCGGTGAACGCGAGCAGCTCGACGGTGTGGAAATCGTCGACTGGGCCGCGAAACAGGGCTGGTCCGACGGCAAGATCGGGATGAGCGGCATCTCCTACTCGGCGATCAACCAGCTGCAGACCGCGCAGCGGCACCCCGAGGCGCTCAAGGCGATCTTCCCGATCGTGCCCGGTAGCGACCTGATCCGCGATGTCGCTGCCCCCGGTGGCGCGCTCGGGATCGGGTTCATCCCGGCCTGGCTGCTCGCCGTCGACGGCGCGAAGCTGCTGCCCGACCTGATGTCGATGCTGAACGGCAAATTCGACTGGGTCTGGCTGCGCGACCGGGTGACCGATCCGTTCACCTTCTTCAACGTGCTCATCGCCGCGCTGACCACTCCGAACGTGGAGCAGATCCCGCCGGAGATGGCGTCGATCCTCGACGACGAGAGCGCGCTACGGACGGCCTGGGTGGGCTCGCCCGATCAGGTGCGGGTGCCGACCTTCCTCTACGGCGGCTGGCACGACATCTTCACCTACTCCACCCCGCGCATCTACAACGCGGTGAACGTGCCCGCCGAGCAGAAGAAGCTCGTCATGGACGACGTCTACCACGTGACGGTGAGCTCGGGACTCGGCCAGCCGGGTGCGCCCGCGCCGGCGGATTCGTTGCAGCGCGCGTGGTTCGACAAGTGGCTCAAGGGAATCGACAACGGTATCGACCGCTACGACCCGGTCACGTTGTGGCAGCAGGGTAGTGGGCAGTGGACCGCCGACGTCGCGTTCCCGCGGCCGGGCATGCAGTACCGGCGGATGTATCTCGACGCCGCCTCCTCCGGCACCGCGCCGGGCGCCCGCCACGACGGCAGCCTGCGCACTGCCCCCGGTGCCGCGCAACGCGTTTCGGTGGATCCGAGCCTGACCACCATCTGCTCGCGTGATGCCGCGCAGGGCACGGCCGGCCTGGTCCCGCTGCCCGACATCTGTGCCAAGGACGCCCGGATCAGTGAGGGCGCCGCGCTCACCTTCACCACGGCTCCGGTGGCCGCGCCGACGAGGATCTCCGGGCCGATCGCCGCCCACCTGAACACCGTGCTCGACGCGACCGACGGGTACTGGACGGTGACGGTGAACGATGTCGCCCCCGACGGCACGTCGACGGTCTGGTCTCAGGGGCAGCTGATGGCATCCCTGCGCACGGTCGACGAGGGCAAGGCGACCCGCTCGCCGAACGGCGACTACACCGACCCGTATCCGTACCTCACCCTGGATACCCGTCAGCCGATCGTGCCCGGCGAGCCGACGACGATCGACATCGGCGTCCGTGCCACCGACGGTGTCCTGCTGCCGGGTCACCGCCTGCGCGTCGACGTCTTCGCCGGCAACTTCCCCAGTGGAATCCCGCTGCGGCCGTTGCTGAACGAAAGCGGCCTGCGCACCCAGCACCTCGAGCTCGATCCGTCCCGCCCGAGCTGGATCAACGTCCCCCTGGACACCGATCCCGGCTGGTGAGCACTGGTTCACCCCGCCTCCGATCTCGCGCCGATCATCGAGCGCGCGGCATCGGGGGCGGGGTTCGCCGTCTTGCCGAGACCGGATTCGGCCTGATCCTGTCCCCATCGGCTCGCTGATCAGCCCGCGGTCGCGCGCGCATCGGGTACCCGCGTCGCATCCGCGCCCGCGGCCGCCGCGAGGTGGGCGAAGGTGGCCGCGTCTCGGACCGCCGCACCACCGTGATCGTTGTTGAAATAGACGTAGCTGTCGGCGTCGGGAGACCAGGTGTCGAGCAGCCGATGCGCCCAGCCATTCAATGCCTGCTTGCCGTAGGACGGCAGGGGAGCGGCGCGGCCCGCGTGCAGGCGCAGATAGGCCCAGTCGGTGGTGCGCCACAGGGGCGTGATCGGGTGCGAATCACGGTCCGCCCAGGTCAATGCCGCGCCACGGGATCGCAGGACGTCACCGATCTCGTCTGTCCACCACGAATCGTGGCGCGGTTCCACCGCCACTCGCACCGTGTCGGGGAAGCAGCGCAGACAGTTGTCGAGCAGATCGGGGTCCGCGCGCAGGGTCGGCGGCAGCTGGAGCAGGATCGGTCCGAGCCGATCACCCAGTCCCTCGGTCCGGTCGAGCAGACGCTGCACGGGTTCGGCAGGGTCGCGCAATCGCTTGATATGGGTCAGGTAGCGACTCGCCTTCACCGCCATCACGAAGCCGGCGGGCGTGCGCTCGCGCCAAGCGGCGAAGTTCTCCCTGCTCGGCAAGCGATAGAACGCGTTGTTCGACTCCACCGTCGCGAACGCCCGCGCATAGTGCTCGAGCCACTGCCGGACGGGCAGCCCCGGCGGATACAGCGCGCCCCGCCAGTCGCGGTACTGCCAGCCGGAAGTGCCAACGTACATGGTCATTTCGGCTTCCCTCCGCAGCGCGGGCCGTCAGATCTCCGCGCGCAGCAGGGGCGCGAGTTCGCTGCTGTAGAAGTCGAGGAACGCGTCCATGTCGGGTCCCGCGTTCATCAGCACCACATGGTCGAAACCCGCGTCGGCGGCCTTGCGCACCGCCTCGACGTAGCGCTTCGGATCATTGCCGCAGACAAAGGATTCGAGCATGTCGTCCACTCGCACGGTGCTCGACGCGGCGGCGAAGTTCGCCGGATTGGGCAGTTCGCTCATCACCTTCCAGCCACCGGTCGACCACCGGTTGGTCGACAGTGCCGCTTCGGCGCCCGCGCGATCGTCCTCGGCGAAGGCGACCCCCACTTCGACGTAGCGCGGACCGGAGCCACCCTTGTCGTGAAAGGTCCGCACGAGTTCGGGATCGGGTTCGGTGGCGAACAGTCCGTCGCCGAGTTCGGCGGCGATCGCCGCGGCGCTCGGCCCGCCCGCGGCCACCGCGATCACCGGCGGTGTCTCCGGCAGATCGAACACCCGCGCGTCCGACAGCTCCAGAAACTCGCCGTAATAGTTGTGATAGCCGCCGCGCCACAGCAACCGGATGATCTCGAGCGCCTCGCGCAACATCCGCTGACGGATCAGCACCGGCGGGAACTCGTGGCCGACGACGTGCTCGTTGAGCCGCTCGCCCGAACCGATACCCAGGGTGAACCGCCCATCCGAGACCAGGGCGGTGGTGGCGGCGGCCTGGGCGATGACGGCGGGGTGATAGCGGATGATCGGACAGGTCACGCCGGTGGCGAGCCCGATGTCGGTGGTGCTCGCCGCGATCGTGCCCAGGACCGTCCAGGCGAAGGGTGAGTGGCCCTGCTCGTCGAGCCACGGGTGGAAGTGGTCGCTCATCTCGACGAAATCGAAACCGGCCGATTCGGCCCGAACTGCCTGTCGAACAAGCTCTTTCGGGCCGAAAGCCTCGGCCGCCAGTTTGAATCCGAGCTGCATGGCGAACCTTTCGCAGTGGGTCAGCTACGGCCGAGGGCGTTGGCCAGTTCCTGCTTGTTCATCTTGGAACGGCCGTCGATATTGCGGCGGCGGGCCTCGTCGTAGAGCTGATCGCGGGTCTTGCCGCCGCCCTGTGCCCGCTGGCCGCCGCTGCGCTGTGAGGAACCGCTGGATCGCGACGACTTGCTCGACCCCTTGGTCTCGCCGTGCTGGGCGCGCGTCTTGTTGACCGTCCGCGCGGCGATCTCCTCGGCCCTGCCCTCACTGCGGCCGCGGTCGCGCTCGGACTTCTTGATGTCTTTGTACTGCCGTTCGCGCTTGTCACTCCAGGCTTGCTGAGGCATCACATGCTCCGTTCCGGTCGGTGGACGGGTCTGGTTGCCGCCTACCCGGGGATCGGTCGGGGAAACAACCGCCCGGCGAGGATGACCGGAACCGTGATCGAGGACTGGCACACTGGCGTGGTGAGCGCCTCGGGCAGCGTGCGGGCGGCCGCCGCCTCGGCGTGGCGGTGGATTCGCAGCGCCCCCGGCACCTATGTGTGGCTGGCGGCGCTGGGTGTGACCACCGCGATTCAGCAGCGGCTCACGCCGGAGGAAGCCAGAGTCTGGCTCGGGCACCGCTCGACCAATATCGATCGTCTCGGCGACGACCCGATCCGGGTGCTGATCGGCAGCGCGTTCTGGACCGACGGCGGCGGGTGGCTGGTCTACGCGGTGCTGTTCAGCCTCGTGCACGCCAACGCCGAACGGTGGCTCGGGACGTTGCGCTGGCTGGTCGTGGTCGTCCTCGCGCATGTCGGCGCCACGTATCTCAGCCAGGGCGTGCTGCTCTGGGCGATTCGCCACGACAGAGCCCCGGAGCGTGCGGCGTTCGCGCTCGATGTGGGAGTCAGTTACGGGCTGGCCGGAGTAGCCGCCGTCCTCGCCTACCGTGTGTTGCTGCCGTGGCGGGTGCTGTACGTGCTCGGTGTGCTGGCGGTCTGTGTGCCGCCGGTATTTCTGGACCGCACGTTCACCGACGTGGGCCACGCGGGTGCGGCGTTGATCGGCTTCGCGTGCTATCCACTGACGCGAGGGCGGGCCCGCGACTGGGATCCGAGCCCGCGCCTTCGCGGTTTGTGTCTTCGGATCAGACGAAGAAGTCGAAGATCATCCTGGCCGACCTCGGGAAGCAAACGATGACCGTGATCGTTCACCTCCTTCCGCCGCTGTCAGTTACCGATCAGCTGTTGTGGATACGGGAATCATCCGGCCGTCATAGTCGCAGGTGAAATGGTTTTCACTCGCAGATATCGAGGTTGTTCAGTAGGTGTCAGCAATAACACGGCGATCTGATTCGCCGGTGCTGCGGTTAGGGTGGCCGGGTGATCTTGCTGGCGATAGGTGTGGTTCTGCTCGGGGTGTTCGCGCTGTGTTTCCGTCAGGAGCGGCGCCGGTTCAGCAACGCGGTGTTGTTGCTGCTCGGAGTTCTGTGTGTCGGCGCCGCGCTGATCGGTTCGGGCGCCGAAGGATCGGGGCCCGAAATACTGGTCTTCTTCGCCCTGGCGCTGTCGCCGCTGCTCGTGCTGGTCCTGGCCGGACTGCTGATGCTCAACGGTGTGGTGATGCTGCGCCGCGAGGGCGTGCGTCCGGCCAACCTGCTCTCCTTCGGTCTCGGCGTGGCGCTGCTGGTTCCGTACGCGCTGCTGGTGATGGCGGTGATCGCCGAGTGGGCGGTTCTCGGGGTGTTGCTGCTCGCGGTGGTGCTCGTCGCCGCCTACCTCGGCTTCGTGCTGGTCGCGTTCCTGCTCTATTCGGTCGTCTACGGCGGGGTGACCCGCACCGACGATGCCGTCGCGATCGTGGTGCACGGCTCCGGCCTGCTCGGAGACCGGGTCCCGCCGCTGCTGGCGAGCAGGCTCGACCGCGCGCTGCAGATCTGGCGTGCCGACCGCGCGCACGGCCCCGCGCCGCTGTTGGTGACCAGCGGCGGCAAGGGTTCCGACGAGAAGGTCGCCGAGAGCACGGCGATGGCCGCCTACCTCGTCGAACACGGCGTGCGCGACGACGAGATCCTGCGGGAGGATCGCTCGACGACCACCCGCGAGAACCTGCTGTTCAGCCGGGAACTGCTCGCCAGACAGGGGATCAACAGCCGCATCCTGCTGGTCACGAGCAATTTTCATGTGCTGCGCACCGCGTTGCTCGCCCGTTCGGTCGGGATCGACGCCCAGGCCGTCGGCGCGCCGACCGCGCGCTACTACCTGCCCAGCGCTGTCCTGCGCGAATACGTCGGGATTCTGGCCGAACACAAGGCGATCAACGCCGTGATGTGTGGGTTGCTGGTGGCGGCGCCGGTCGCGCTGGCGATCTTTGGTGCGGCCAACTGACACATTTAGGTGTTACGTACAGTTATGGATAGTTGTATCATCGGAACTACCGAGCAGGACGCAACGTCGCGACCTGGTGCACGGATGCTCGTGCGCGGTTGATCGAGGAGTACCGATGAAGCTATTTCCTTGGGGAAGAGAAAGCCCGGAGATCGATCCGGGCGTGGTGGCATTGCACGCGCGCAATGTCAGCTTCGACTGGTCGGGTGTCGACCTCCAGTGGATGTCGGCGGAACCGATCGCCGGTCACCTGATCAGCGCGCTGAACATGCTGCTGCCCGAGGGCGAGCGCATGTTCATCGAGACCTATCGCGAGGCATTGCCCTACGTCAAGGACGAGAAGCTGCGCGAGGACATGCTCGGCTTCATCGGGCAGGAGGCCATGCACGCGCAGACCCACGGGAAGGTGCTCGACGACGTCTTCACCGCCCACGGCGTCGACGCGAGTCCCTACCTGGCGCAGATGGAATACCTGTTCCGTATCTCGCTCGGCCCGCGCGGCGGCGACGATCGCGCCGGCCGCCAGATGCTGGTCGAGCGGCTCGCCTTCATCGCCTGTCTCGAGCACTTCTTCGCCTGGCTCGGGGACTGGGTGCTCAACGCCGACCTCGAGAAGTTCGGCGCCGACCCGCGGATGGCGGACCTGTTCCGCTGGCACGGCGCCGAAGAGGTCGAACACCGCAATGTCGCCCACGATGTCGCCGAGTACTTCGGGGTCGGCTACGTGCGGCGCTGCGCGTCGATGACGCTGGTGTTCCCGATCTTCCTCATCGTGCTGGTGCGCGGTGCGCGCTTCCTCGTCCAGCAGGATCCGCAGCTGCCGGATCAGGGCTACGCACGGCTGCTCGCCGGCGTGTTCGGCGCGATGTGGCGAGGTGCGCTGCCCGGCGTGCCGTCGCTGCTGGCCAGTGCGCTGTCGACCTTCCAGCCCGGCTACAACCCGCAATCGGTCGGCTCGACGGCGCAGGCGATCGCGTATCTGGCCGCCTCGCCCGGCGCCCGCGCGGCAGCGTCGTGACCACGCGCGACCTCCCCGCCGATCTCTACGGCAGGTACCGCCACGATCCGGCGATGAAGGTCATCGACGCCATCGCGGCCACCCGGTTGCGCTGGAGCGCGCTGGTCAACCGCGGTGATCTGCGCCCACGCGTCGATGATCGCCGCCTGGCCGTGGTGGTGACCGATCGCCGGATCGAAGCGCACGACCAGGACGTGGTGAGTCTTCGCCTCGAAGCACCCGACGGGCGCGTGCTACCGCGCTGGTGGCCCGGGGCGCACCTGGACCTGGAACTACCGTCGGGTCGGCTGCGCCAGTATTCGCTGTGTGGCGATCCCGCCGACGAGCGCGCGTACCGCATCGCTGTGCGCCGCATCCCCGGTGGCGGCGGCGGCTCGATCGAGGTGCACGACGCACTGCCCGTCGGCTCCGGGCTGGTGGTGCGCGGCCCGCGCAACGCCTTCCCGTTCGCCGTGCCCGGCCATGGATCACCGTCGCAGCGCCTGCATTTCGTGGCCGGCGGGATCGGCATCACCCCGATCCTGCCGATGGCCAGGCTCGCGCACCGGCTCGGCGTGCCGTGGACCCTGGTCTACAGCGGACGCAGTCGCGACACCATCCCGTTCCTGGACGAGATCGAAGGCTTCGGCGCGAACGTCGTGGTGCGCACCGATGACGAGCACGGTCTCCCCGCCGCGATGGACCTGCTGCCCGATGTCGGGCCCGGCACCGCGGTCTACGCGTGTGGCCCGACCCCGATGACCTCGTCGATCGTCGCTGCGGTGCGCGAGATGGCCGACGTGGAACTGCATTTCGAGCGGTTCTCGCCGCCGCCGATCGTCGACGGCACCCCGTTCGAGATCGAATTCGCGTCCAGTGGTGCGGTGGTGACGGTCGAAGCCGACCGCACCGTGCTGGACACGATCCTCGATTCCCGTCCCGACCAGCCCTACTCGTGCAGGCAAGGCTTCTGTGGCACCTGCGTGGTGCGGGTTCGCTCGGGCGAACCCGACCATCGCGAGACCACGCTGTCCGCTGCCGACCACGCCGAGGGCGCCATGCTGGCCTGCGTATCCCGTTCTCGCGGTGATCGTTTGGTGCTCGACCTGTGATTTCTCCGCTGGACAAGGAGTCCGAAAGATCATGACGAACGACAGCCCGCAGCCCGCGAACCAGCGCACCGTCCGCAGCGGTGATTTCGACATCGCCGTGTTCGAATACGGCGACCCGGCCGCCGATACCGTCGTGCTCGTGCACGGCTGGCCCGACACCCACCACCTGTGGGACAGGGTGATTCCGCTGCTCACCGAGCGTTTCCACGTGGTCGCCTACGACACCCGTGGCCACGGCGAGTCCACCCGCACCCAGCGCACCGGCGATTTCCGCCTCGACGAACTCGCGCGCGATTTCTACGCCGTGATCGACGTGGTGAGCCCCGATCGTCCCGTGCACGTGCTCGCCCACGACTGGGGTTCGGTGCAGGTGTGGGAGGCGGTGTGTGAACCGCAGGCCACCGAGCGCGTCGCCTCGTTCACCTCGGTCTCGGGCCCCAACCTCGACCACCTCGCCTCCTGGGTGCGTGACCGTCTCTCCCGGCCCACCCTGCGCAATGTGTGGCAGCCGATGACCCAGCTGGCCTCCTCGGCCTACACCTTCTTCTTCATGACTCCCGGGCTGCCGCGCGCGACGTTCAACGCCATCGGCACCGAAAAGCTGTGGCAGCGTGCGGTGTCGATCATGAACGACACCCCCGCCGCCAATGTGAAGCTCGGCCCCACCTTCCGCCGCGACATGGTCGACGGGCTGCTCATCTATCGCGCGAACATCGTGGCGCGCATGCTCTCCCCGCGTGAGCGTCGCACCGAGGTGCCGGTGCAGTTGATCGTGGCAGGACGCGATGTCGCCGTGCGGCCCGCGGGCTACGACGATTCGGGCAAGTGGACCGACCGGCTGTGGCGTCGCGACGTCCCTGCCGGGCACTGGATGCCGTTCTCGCATCCGGAACTCCTCGCGACCGCGACCACCGAGCTCATCGACGCACTCGACGGCGCCGGCGTCTCGCGCGGACTGGCCAGGGCCGAAGTGGGCGCTGCGCGAAGGGAATTCGAACACAAGCTGGTGGTCGTCACCGGTGCGGGCAGCGGCATCGGCCGGGAGACCGCGCTGGCTTTCGCGCGCCTCGGCGCCGAAGTGGTGGTCTCCGATGTCAACGAGCTCGCCGCCAAGGCCACCGCGGAGCTCGTCGCATCCGAAGGTGGTGTGGCGCACTCCTATCCACTCGATGTGTCGAACGAGGACGCGGTGCGCGCGCACGCCGACACGGTGATCGCCGCGCACGGCGTGCCCGATGTGCTGGTGAACAACGCCGGTGTCGGCCAGGCAGGCGGATTCCTCGATACTCCGTCGGAGGAGTTCGACCGCGTACTGCGGATCAACCTCGGCGGTGTCGTCAACGGCTGCCGGGCCTTCGGCGCGGCGATGGCCGATCGCGGGCTCGGCGGGCACATCGTGAACCTGTCCAGCATGGCCGCCTACAGTCCGCAGCGCGACATGGCGGCCTACGCCACCAGCAAGTCGGCGGTCTTCATGTTCTCCGATTGCCTGCGTGCCGAACTGGCCGACCGTGGCATTTCGGTGTCGACCGTGTGCCCGGGCATCGTGCACACGAATATCGTTGCCACCACCCGCATCTCGGGCGTTTCCGCCGCCGAGGAGGCCGCCGCGCAGCAGAAGTTCGACAAGCTGTACGAGCGACGCGGCTACACCCCCGACCGGGTGGCGGCGCAGATCGTGAAGGCCGTGCGGACCGGGCGCGACATCGTGCCGGTGACGCCGGAGTCGTGGGTGCAATACCGGATCAACCGGATCGCGCCCGGCGCGGTGCGGTTCGCGGCACGCCGGATGAAGCTGGTCTAGATCGGCTACGCCCGGCGCAGTTGCTCCTCTACGGCGGCAACGTGCCGGGCGTCCACGCCCCACGCGTTCTCGACGCCGACCTTGCGGTCCAGGTCCCACAGCACGCACTCTTCATCGGGTCGCGCGACCAGCGACCAGGCGACCACGGTGCGGCCCAGCTGTTCGACCATGGTGCCGTGATTCTGCGTGCTCTCCCCGACGCCCTCGGGGAAATGATGCAGGAAACGTCCGTAAGCCTGCTCGCAGAACCTCGCGTAGAGCTGGGTGCAGAGGATGAAACCGTGCCACGCCTCGTCGACCGCGTGCGAGGGCATCCCGATCACCTGGTCGTCGCGAAGGGCGGCACCGCAGCACCGCAACCATTGGCGCAGACCGGTTTCCACGAGTTCGCGAGGCTGCCAGGGCGAGGTTTTGAAGATCGCTTCGGGGAAGACCAGAGCGGCGACAGTGCGGTCGACGGTGGGAAGGTCGACTTGCCGTCTGCCGGTCCGGGGGAAGGAGAACGCCACAATTCACTGTAAGGCCACTGACGGTGGGGATGCTGTGGCCGGGTTCTGGCGTTAGCCTGCGAACATGGTGTTGACGCTCGTGATCGTGCTCGGTTTCCTGGCGGTGTGTATCGGCGCGGTGGTGACGACCGTCGTGTGGCTGATCCAGAAGTCGACTCAGCCGCAGAACGCGCGCCCGCTGGATCGCCGATGGGTGGCCGGGTCGGCCGGGATGACCGCGCATGTCGACGGGACCTCGGGGCAGCCGTGGGATCCGGGCAGCCCATCCGGTGGCTGCGGTGGCGGCTCGAACAGCGGTTGCGGCGGGGGGAGCGGCTGCGGTGGCGGGAGCAGCAGTAGCTGTAGCGGTGGAAGCAGCAGCAGTTGTTCCGGTGGGAGTAGCAGCAGCTGTGGAGGTGGCAGCAGTAGCAGCTGTGGCGGCGGGTCCTGACCGTGTGACCTGCGTCGCAGTGCGCTTGACCTGAACTCGACTTCAGGTTTCATCCTTGACTCGTTCGGTCAACACCACGAAGGAGTCGCGATGCGCGCAGTGCAGGTCAAAGAATTCGGTGGGCCCGAGGTTCTGAACCTGGTGGAAGTTCCTACGCCACAACCGGATTCGGTTGAAGTGGTCGTCGACGTCGAGGTCGCCGACGTGATGTTCCTCGATACCCGGCTGCGCAGCGGGTGGGGTCAGGACTACTTCCCGCTGAGCCTGCCCTACGTTCCCGGTGGTGCGATCGGCGGCGTGGTGAGTGCGGTCGGCACCGAGGTCGACCCCCGCTGGCTCGGTAAGCGCGTTGTCACCCAGACTGCCGCCAGCGGCATCGGCGGCGGCCTGCCCACCGGCGGTTACGCCGAGAAGTCGCTCGCCAAGGCTGCCACGCTGACCGAGATCCCCGACGGGCTCACCACCGAGCAGGCCGTAGGTCTCGCCCACGACGGCCGGACCGCGCTGGCTGTCTTCGACAGGGCTGCCGTGCAGCCGAATTCGTGGGTATTGATCACCGCCGCCGCGGGCGGCCTCGGCACGCTGCTCATCCAGCTGTCGATCGCGGCGGGCGCGCGGGTTGTCGCCGCGGCGGGCGGACCGGAAAAGCTCGCGCTCGCAACGCGATTGGGTGCGACCGCGGTCGTCGACTACTCCGTCGACGGCTGGGCGGACCGAGCACGTGAGATCACCGGCGGGGGAGCGGCGGTCGTGTTCGACGGTGCGGGTGGCGACATCGGTGGCGCGGCCCTGACTGCCGCAGCCGACGCCGGACTCTTTCTCGGATATGGCTCCGCCGCAGGTGATTTCGCGACGGGCGACACCGATGCCGCTGTGGCGCGCGGTGTCACGGTGCTCGGTCTGTTCGATATCGTCGGCCAGGACGTGGACTGGGTGGGCATCACTGCCCGCGCTCAGGAAGCGGTCGCCGAGGGTGCGCTGGAAGTTGTGATCGGGCAAACCTTCCCGATCGATCAGGTGCGGCAGGCTCACTCCGCGATCGAGAGCCGTTCCGCCCTCGGCCGTACCTTGTTGACGGTCGGCGCGTCATTGTAACTTATTGTGCGCTGCAACGGAATACACGTTAAGTTATGTTCCGTGCAGGGATTGATAATCATCGCAGTGATAGCTGCGGTTCTGTTGTTGGTAGTTGGAGTCATCAAGTTGGCCAGCAACCCAGGGGGCAACATCGAACGTCGCGAACGCGATGTACGAGCGCGGGGAGGCCAGCGAGCTGAACGCTCGTAAACCCTACCCCCGGGTGCAGCACCACCACGGCGATCGGTCGCCGCGTCTTCCTCGGAAGCCGCGACCCGATCGCCGTTCTCGTACCTGCCGACTCGACACGACCACCGCGTCGAGTGGTCAACCCCGCACTCCGCCGGGTACCATGCGACTCGCCCGCGGAGACCCCCGCGGCGAGGGGCGGTAGCTCAGTCGGTTAGAGCCGCGGACTCATAATCCGCTGGTCGTGGGTTCGAGCCCCACCCGCCCCACTTTCCCCTCCTGAACTGCGGTTTCTTCCAGTGGATTCGGGACGGGTCGCCGCCAGGGCCGGACAGGTCGAGGATGACCGGCCACTTCTCGGCTACCAGGCGCAGGTCCGCCTGGATGAACGCGACACGCTGCGCCGCCCCGATCTCGGCGGCGGCCGCCGGTATCGCTCGGCCCACCTGCGCATTGGTGCCGACGACAACCACCTGCTCACCGCCGCCCAGGTATGTCGGCGCGCGAGGTTCTTGGCCTGCGCTCTGGTCGCCTACTTAACGCCCAGCCCTGAGATGAGGAGGGCGACCATTCGGCGGGGGTGGTAGCGGGGGGTGTTGCCGCCGATGCAGAGGTTGCCGACGGCGCGCAGGAGTTCGTAGGGGTCGGTGCCGGAGGGGATTTCGCCTGCGCCGGCGGCGGCGGTGAGGAGGGTTTCGCAGGTGGGGACGAGGCGGTCGAGGAAGTAGGTGTGGAGGGTTTCGAAGGTGGCGGCGTCGGATTGAAGTGCTTCTGCCAGGCCGTGTTTGGTGGTCAGGAAGTCGACGAACAGGGTCATCCATTCGCCCAGTGCGGCGTGGGGGGAAGCGAGGGCGGCCAGGAGTGTGGGGCCCGCTTCGGCGCACGCTTCGACCTGGTGGCGGTAGACGGCGACGATGAGGTCGGCCCGGGTCGGGAAGTGTCGATAGATGGTGCCTACGCCGACGCCGGCTCGGGTCGCGATCTCGCGGACGGGGACATCGACGCCCGAGGCGATGAAGGCGGCCGCGGCCGCGTCGAGCAGGGCCTGCTGGTTGCGCCGGGCGTCGGCTCGGCGGCTCGGCGGCTCGGTCGGGTTGTCGGCCACGAGAGCTCCCTCTTGTTAAACGGAACAGTGTTCCGTATGTTGATTAACGGAACACTGTTCCGCTTGGTTGAGGATGCCAGAGTCGGCGAGCCGAACCAAGCCCATCTGGGAGGAACCGCCATGCAGTACCGCACTCTGGGCCGTACCGGCGTACAGGTCAGCACGCTCGTGCTCGGCGCGATGAACTTCGGCAAGCTGGGAAATTCCACGCAGGACGAGGTCACCGCCATGATCGACGTCGCCATCGACGGCGGCGTCAACCTCATCGACACCGCCGACATGTACGGCCAGGGCGAATCGGAGGAGCTGGTCGGCAAGGCCGTCGCGGGTCGCCGCGACGACATCGTGCTGGCCACGAAGGCGACCATGCCGATGGGCGAGGAGCGCAATCATCGCGGCGGTTCACGCCGCTGGCTCACCACCGCCCTCGACGACAGCCTGCGCCGACTCGACGTCGACCACGTCGATCTTTATCAGATCCACCGCTGGGACCCCGAAACCAGCGACGAGGAAACCCTCTCGGCGCTCACCGATCTTCAGCGTGCGGGCAAGATCCGCTACTTCGGATCCTCGACGTTCCCCGCCTACCGCATCGTGCAGGCGCAGTGGGCGGCCAAAGAACACCACCTGAGCCGCTATGTCGCCGAACAGCCCAGCTATTCGATCCTGCAGCGCGGCATCGAAACTCACGTCCTGCCGGTCACCGAGGAATACGGTCTCGGCGTGCTCGCCTGGAGCCCGCTGGCCTCGGGATGGCTCTCGGGCGCCATCCGCGCCGACCGCGAGATAACCACCAGCCGTTCGGCATTCATGCCCGACCGGTTCGACACCACCATCCCGGCCAACCGCGCCAAGCTGGCCGCCGTCGAACAACTCGCGGCACTGGCAGACCAGGCGGGCCTGACCCTGATCCAACTCGCCCTGGGTTTCGTCACGGCCCATCCCGCCGTCACCAGCGCCATCATCGGCCCCCGGACCATGAACCACCTGCACGCCCAGCTGGCCGCCGCCGACACCGTCCTGTCACCCGAGATCCTCGACGCCATCGATGCCATCGTGGCCCCTGGCACCGACCTCGCCCCCCACGAAAAGCACGACACCCCACCATCTCTGCTGGACGCGTCCCTGCGTCGTCGATGAGTTGACGCTAGAAGCTCGTGGTGCGTGCCGGCCGCGCCTCGGACGTGAGGAGATCGCGCCATCGGTTCATCAGCAGCGCGGTGTACTGGTCGGCGGTGATGTCGTAGGCGCCGAGGGCGTAGCCGTCGTTGGCCTCGACGAGCGTCGTTTCACCGTTGGCCAGTACGCCGAAATCGATGGCGTAGGCCGTGGGGGCGGTTCCGGAACGGTAGTAGGCACTGACCGCTGATTCGACCGCTTCCATGTTCAGCGGCACGGAGTTGTCACCCTCGTAGTGGTCGACGGCCACGATCTGCCCGCCGATGACGTAGACGCGGTATTCCGACACCCAGGTGACGACCTCGGAGCACCAGACGCGCTGGCGCCGACTGGTATTCCCCCATGCGGCGAAATCGTGTTCCGAGTAGCAGACCGAGCCCGTGAAGGCCTTTCGGCGGTCCGCGGGTTTGACGAAAACCGGTGGGGAGGAGCCGCCGTCCATCGAGCGCTCGATCTCACCCAGTGTCGATGCCCACACCTTCCGTCCGAGGAAGCCGCGAAGCACGTCGGGATAGTCGTCGGGTTGCGGTATCGGGATGCCCAATTGGCGCATCGCGCCGTGCATCGCATCCATGTCCCCGGCGATGAAAATGCCGGGCCCCAACGCCAACTGCCTGCGTTGAATACGCTTCAGGCTGTAGTGACGGACGGGGACGTCGAGTCTTGCGAGTCCCTCGGTGAGGAGCTTCTCCTCGTGCCGCATCGGACCCGATCCGGCGTACTGCAGGTAGGCCACCGTAAAACTCATCCCTTGATGATGCCTGTCGACAGCGTCGCGGATTCAGCAAATGGCTGGGAAATTACCTGTGCGCCAGCCGAAGTCCCCGCCGGTCGCCAGTGGATCGGCGTACGGCAGCGGAGGAGACCGACCGGCGATGCTGGTCGGGTGACATCTAGGTGCGCGGGGTGAGGATCACGATCGGGATCTTGCGGTCGCCTGCGTGACGTTGGTAGAAGTCGTAGCTCGGGAAGAACTCGATGAACTGCGGCCACAGCAGGTTTCGTTCCGCGTCGGTGGCTACGCGAGCCCGGACGGGGTGCGACCGGGCGCCGATCCGGATCGTGGTGTCCGGGTTGGCTTTCAGGTTGTGGAACCAGGCGGGGTGAGTCGGTTGGCCGGCTTTGGACGCGGCAAGGGCGATGGTGTCGCCGTCGGCGTGGTACATCAGGGGCGAGGTTCGGTGGGTGCCGGTTCTGGCGCCGACGTGGTCGAGGAGCAGTATTCGGGCGCCGGGCCAGGCGGGCAGGTGCCCGCCCACCCGGCCGTTGGTCCAGCGGTACAGGGCCACATGGAGTTTCGTCGATCGGTGGCCCAGGTAGATGCCGCGCTTGTTCGCGAATCGGGAGCACGATTCCACCGGCCGTGCCATCGATGACCTCTCGGCGCCATGGCCGGGATCGGTCTTGTTCGGATCACTCACTGCCCCTCCAGTGTTCGTTCTACTACGATCGATAGTAGACAAGTTTCCGGTCGGCCGAGGGTGAATCGTCAAGCGAGGAGTTCGCGGGCGAGGGTGGTGGTCCACCAGGTTTCGACTCGGTCGGGAGACCAGCCTCGTTCGGTGGTGAGGGTGGTGTAGACGTCGATGGTGCACAGGGCGGCGTAGATGTCGACCGAGGTGGGGAGGTCTTCGCGGAGGGTGCCGGGAGGCCAGGAGGTGAAGACCTCGATGCGGGTTCGGTCGGCGCGGTGACGGGCGTCGAGGTAGGTGGTGGCCAGGGCCGGTTCGGTGCGGCCCGCTTCGCGGATCAGGCCGATGACGTCGGCGGCGCGTTCGTAGAGGCGACGGTCGTAGCCGGCCATGGCGGCCAGCTGGGCTCGGGGGTCGCCTGCGGCGGCTTCCAGGGTGTCGAGCATTCGCGGGGCGTCGGCGGAGAGATCGGCGGCGTCGACTATTGCCTGGATGAGCCCGGTCTTGTTGCCGTAGGCGGAGTAGACGGTGGGAACGGAGACGCCGGCTTCGCGGGCCACGTCGCGGACCGTGGTGGCGGCCCAGCCCTGCTCCACGAACAGCCTGCGGGCGGCCTGGGCGATCTCGGTGCTGGTCGCCTGAGCTTGCAGGGTGCGGCGAAGGGAGTCGTAGCGGCGGCGGGGTGGGTCGGTGGCCATGGGTTCCCCTTTCAGTTTACGGTACCTATATTCAAAATATGAATGATAAATCTAATCTGTCGAGCGGTGCGCGGTTCCAGCAGGTCGCGGGGATCGCCGGTATCGGGTTCGCGCTGGTCATCCTGGGCGCCAATCTGATCTTGGCACCTGCCGGGTTGCCGAAGCCCGGTACCGACTCGCGCACGGCCGTCACGTTCTTCGTCGACCACCGCGACCTCGTGGCGCTGGCGATGGCACCGGTACCGCTGGGCTGGTTCTGTGCCGTGCTGTTCGGCGCCGGTGCACTGGCGGCCCTGCGACCGGCCGAGCGGACGGCGGGGACCGGATGGTCGCTGGTCGGCTTCGCCGGATTGCTGTTGCAGAACGCGACTTTCACAGTGATCGTCGGAATTCGTTATGCCCTAGGCACTTCGAGCGGGGAAGGTGGCGCACTGTGGGCGCTGCACGATGCCCTGCTCGCGCTGAACGGCACCTTCCTCGCGACAGCACTGGTCGGCCTGACGGTCGCGGGCCGGCTCGGCGGCCTCGTCAAGCCATGGCACGCGGCCATCGGATTCCTCGCCGCCGCACTGCAATTCACCGCGGCGACCATCACGCCCCTGATCATCGACCACGACGGCCCGCTCGGTCTCATCGGCCTGTCCGGCTGGCTGTTGTGGTCGGCCTGGTTCATCGCCTACGGCGTGGCGCTCCTGCGCACAGCCGCAGTCCGATGACTTATGTCATGGCTTACCCATGTGAATCCCATCGGGGATCGGTGACTGCGCTTACTACTGGCGATGCCCCGCGTCGACCACGGTAGAAGGCATGAGAAACACAGACGTCATCACCGCACGCGGGCTGCGCCGAACCTACGGCCGCGGCGACGACGCGTTCGAAGCCGTCAAAGGCGTGGACCTCGAGGTGCGCGAAGGGGAGGTGTTCGCCCTGCTCGGAACCAACGGCGCGGGAAAGACTTCCACCCTCGACATGCTGGAGGGGCTCATCGCCCCCTCGGCAGGCGAGGTCGAAGTCTTCGGCCTCGACCCGCTCCGGCACCGCGACCAGGTGCGCCCGAGGGTCGGCATCATGTTGCAGTCGGGCGGGTTGCCCGCCGAGCTGACCGTCGCCGAGACGCTCGAAATGTGGCGCGGAACGTGTACCGCACCGACCACCGCCGAGGCGGTCTTGGCGCAGGTCGGCCTGACCGACCGATCCGGGGTACGGGTCGGCTCGCTGTCGGGTGGTGAGCAGCGCCGCGTCGACCTGGCCTGCGCCCTGCTCGGACAGCCGCGCCTGCTGTTCCTCGACGAACCGACCACCGGCCTCGATCCGGAAAGCCGGCGGGGGACATGGCAATTGCTCGCCGACCTCAAAGCGTCGGGGGTGACGATGGTCCTCACCACGCACTACCTGGACGAGGCCGAAGCGCTCGCCGATCAGATCGCGATCATGCACAAGGGCGCGATCGCCCGCAGGGGCACGCTGCGCGACATCGTCGACGACCATCCGGCGCGGATCGCCTTCGATCACCCCGGCCTGCCCGTACCGCAGTTGCGCGGCGCCCGCGTCGACGCGCAAGCGCGAGTCACCATCAGCACCAACGATCTCCAAGGTCACCTGTTCGAGCTGCTCGGCTGGGCCCGCGAAGCGGGCGTGCGCCTGACCGGACTCGAAGCGCGCGCCGCATCCCTGGAATCGGTCTTTCTCGATATCGCCGAGGCAACCACTCCCACCTTGATCGGAGCACGATGACCACCGCCCTGCCCGCCGCCGGATTTCGCCGTCGACCACTCACCGCGCTCGCCACGGCGGAGTGGCTGCAGTTCCGGCGCAACAAAACTCTCGTCTACATGGCGACGGTCTTCCCGATCGGAATTCCGCTGGCCAGCTACTTCATCGCCCGCAAAGACGCCGAGCCCACAGCGGCGATGGCGGCGGTGACCTTCGAATTGCTGGCGCTGCTCACCCTGCTGTTCGTGCAGTACTACTCGGTGCTGTCGATGGTGACCACCCGCCGTAGCGAAGGCGTCCTCAAACGGTTGCGCACGGGCGAGGCCGCCGACTGGCAGATCCAGCTCGCTCCGGCCGTCCCGGGCGCCATCATGACGCTCGCGTGCACCGCCGTCATCACCGCGGTGGTCTACGGCACCGGCGCCCCCGCGCCCGTCAACCCACTGGCGATCGTGGTAGCACTCGCCGGTGGGACAGTGCTGTTCTCACTGCTCGCCCTGGCGACCAGCGCGTACACCAAGAACGCCGAGGCCGCGCAGATCACCTCACTGCCGGTGATGATCATCGCGATGCTCGGCATGTCCTCGATCCGCGGTGTGCTGCCCGATCGGCTGGCGCAGGCGGCCGACTGGACCCCGTTCGCCGCCGTCTCCGACCTCATCTCCCTCGGCACCTCGGGCACGCTGTCGTCGTTCGCCGAATCCGACGCCGCGCTCGGCTTCGCCGGCACCGTCACCGAATCCGGCCGGCCGTTTGCGACACTGGCGCTATGGACCGTGCTGGCGCTCGTGCTGACCCGCAAGAGCTTCCGCTGGGACGACCGCGGGTGACGCGCGCGACCGCCTGGTGGCATGAGCTGTCGGGAGCCGCCAAGTTCCGGCTCTACACCCGGCTCTCGTTCCAGGCGGTGATCGCCGTGCTCGTCGTCACGCTGGCGATCAGTGCCGAGTCGGTGCCATCGGTGCTCGGGATCGTCGCCGGTGGCATCGCGGCCGGGTTCGCGTTGGAGGCACAACCCGCTTTCGCCACCGTTCCCGGTGTGGTGGCACGGCCGCGGATGTTGCCCGTCGCCATCGTGATGTTGGTCGCGCTGTGGGCGATCAGCGGGCTCGTCGCCCGCGTGGCCACCGACGAGGCGACCGTCCTCAGCGCGCGCACGGTGGGTGTGTCCGCGGTGTTCATGGCGATCTTCTCCGTCATCCCGTTCACTCGTCACAAGTGGTGGATCCTGGTCGTTCTCAGCGCGGCCACTCCGCTGGTGGTCTTCGGCACGCCACTGGGCGCGGGCCTTCGAGGCGCGGCGGCGTTTCTGTGCACCGGGGTCTTCGCGATCGTATTGACGCGGCTCACCGTGTGGGGTCTGGGAATCATCGACGAGTTGGAGCGAACCAAAGGTGTCGAGGCGCAACTGCAGGTCGCCGAGGAACGGTTGCGCTTCTCGCGCGACCTCCACGATGTCGTGGGACGCGGCTTCTCGGCCATCGCGGTGAAAAGTGAACTGGCGGTGGCACTGTCACGGGCAGGCGACATCGATCGAGCGACTGCGGAAATGGACGAGGTCAGAACACTGGCGGTCGAATCGATGGGGCAGATGCGCACCCTGGTGCGCGGCTACCGCAATATCGACCTGCGCGGGGAGGTGGCCGGGGCGCGATCGCTGCTGTCGGCGGCGGGTTGCGCACTCGTCGTGGAGGGTGACGCGGCCAAGGTGCCCGCGGCGTTTCATGAAGTCGCGGCCTGGGTGGTCCGGGAAGGCACAACCAATATCGTCGAACACTCGGCCGCGACCACCGCGACCCTCGCACTCGGCGGGTCCGGCATGTCGCTGCGCAACGACCGACCGCAGGGCGCGATCGGTGAACGATCCGGGCTGCGCGGCCTCGGCGAACGACTCGCCGCTGTCGGCGCGACCCTCGACGTCGCCACCTCCGGCGACGAATTCGCCCTCGAAATCCATTGGGAGAAGCAGTGATTCCCGTATTCCTCGCCGACGACGAGACCCTCATCCGCGCCGCCATGGCGACGATGCTCGGCCTGGAGCCCGATCTGGAGGTCGTCGCCCACGTCGGCTCCGGTGCGGAACTCGTCGCCGCGTGGCGCCGCAGGGCCGAGGACGGCGAACCGGGCGCGGTCGCGGTCATCGATCTGCAGATGCCGGGCATCGACGGCATCGACACCGCCGTCGAACTGCTCCGAATCACTCCTGGTGCGGGCACTTTGATCGTCACCAGTCATGGCAGGCCCGGTTATCTCAAGCGCGCTCTCGCGGCCGGTGTGCGCGGATTCCTGCCCAAGACGACCTCCGCGGCGACGCTGGCCGAGGTGATCCGGTCGGTGCACAACGGTGGCCGATATGTCGATCCCGAGCTCGCGGCCGAAGCCATCAGCGCGGGCGACACCGTCCTCACCGCCCGCGAGGCCGACGTCCTCGAATTCGCCGCCGACGGCGCCTCCGTGGAGGATATCGCCAAACGCGCACACCTGTCCCCGGGTACCACCCGCAACTACCTGTCCTCGGCGATGACCAAGCTCGGGGTGTCCAATCGCTACGAAGCCGCCCTCAAAGCGCGCGAGAAGGGCTGGATCTAGCCCGTATTCGCCTAGGGTGTGGGGCATTACGGTGCGATGAGAGGGATGGCGATGGCTGCTGCGCTGGTCAAGGGACAGAATGCGGGCTTGGCTTCGGGGGAGGTGGTGCTGTCGGTTCGCGGCGGCGTGGCCGCCGACCTCTCGGCACTGCTGGTGACCGACGCGGGAAAGGTGCGTTCGGACGCGGACTTCGTCTTCTTCAATCAGCCGCAGGCGCCGGGTGTTCGGCTCCACGGTGCCGGGCTCGAGGTGTCACTCGGCGCCGTACCGGTCGAGATCGCGCAGATTCGCGCCGTGATCACTGTCGCGGCAGAGGGGGATACGTTCGGCGGCGCCACGTCGCCGGTGGCCTCGGTCGCTGACCGTGCGGGGAATGTGCTGCACGAGTACGTGATCGACGGACTCGGTCGCGAGTCGGTGGTGATCGCGCTCGAGCTGTATCGCCGCGGTGGCCAGTGGAAAGTCCGCGCCGTCGGACAGGGTTACGCGGGCGGATTCGCCGACCTGGTAACCGACCACGGGGTGAGCGTCGACGAGCCGGAAGCGGTGGTGGAAGTTCGGACGGTTCCCGGCGAGGCGGCGCTGTCGTTCGAGAAGCGGCAGCGGCTGGACATGCGCAAGCGCGAAGTCGCGAAGGTGCTGCTCGACAAGAGCGCGTTCGGCGCCAGGGCGCGGGTGGTGCTGGTGATCGACAAGACCGGCAGCATGGAGAAGATGTATCGCGCCGGGACGGTGCATCGGGTCGTCGAGCGAATGATCCCGGTCGCCACGCAACTCGATGACGACGGCGTACTCGAGGCCTACCTCTACGCGCTCAGCTACGTGAAACTGCCCGATATCACCGTCGAGGGCGGGGAGCAGTGGGCGCACACCTATCTCCATCTCAAGGGCACGCACCAGGGCGTCGACTACAACGCCATCGGCGGCCGCAACGACGAACTGCCGATCATGCGGGCGGTCATCGACACCCTCACCGAGCCCACTCTCGTCCTGTTCTTCACCGACGGTGGCTTCGCGAAGAAGCGCGAGATCGCGGCCCTGATGCGCGAGGCCGCCCACCTGCCCGCCTTCTGGCAGTTCATCGGCCTCGGCACAGCCAACTTCGGTGTCCTGCGCACCCTCGACGAACTCGACGGCCGCGTCGTGGACAACGCGGGCTTCTTCGCCCTCGACGACATCGACCAGATCAGCGACGCCGAGCTGTACGGGAGGCTGCTCGGTGAGTTCCCCGACTGGCTGCGCGCCGCGCGGGCCGCGGGGATCCTCCGCTGACAGCCGGGTCATCGGCGGGGATGCTCGTCACCGGTGGCCGGAAAACAGGTTGTCTCCGCAGGTGGGGATCGTTAGCGTGTCTACCGTTTGCAGTACGCAGACTGGAAGGAGCAACGCATGGAACCCATTACCGAACGCGATATCAGGTCGTCGTTCGTCAACTGTTCGAAGGGCGACGCCAAGCGCTTGAATGTGCCGCGTGACCTGGTCGAACGCCCCTGGGAGGATCTCGACTTCCTCGGCTGGACCGACCCCTCGTACGCGGGGCGCTGTTATATCTCGGTGCCGCGGGAGGACGGGCTGGTCAGCGTCGCGTTGCGGCACGAGACCGGCGGGTCGGGCAAGACACAGATGTGCACGATCTGCCTCACCACGCACTCCGGCGGCGGCGTTTCGCTGATGACCGCGAGCAAGACGGGCGAGTCGGGGCGTAAAGGCAACACGGTCGGTAGCTACATGTGTACCGATCTGGCCTGCTCGCTGTACGCGCGCAACAAGAAGCGGCCGTCGATGGGCAGCCGGTATCGCGAGGATCTGACCCCGGAGGAGAAGGCCCAGCGAGTGGTGGAAAACCTGAACGCCTTCGTGGACCGGCTCTACACCTAGCCGACCCGAACCACCGAACGACAGGAGGTAGATGCTGTGCGCCGACACTCGAGAGTTCAGCTGACCCGAGTTCTGTTGAACCCCAACAGAACTCGGGTCGAAGCGTTTCTGGCCGGTCGAGTCGGCCCGGGCTGATCCCGGACCGTCCCGAGCGGAGCAGGAACCTAGAGCATCGCGTTCATGATGGTGCCCGCGCTGGTGGCGACGACGCCGCCGATCATCGCGCCCGCGACCATCTTCGGCGACTCCATGGAGCTGCCGGTCCACTTCTCCCAGGCGAATTTTCCGCCCGCGACAGTGATGGCGATGATGCCGGACAACAAGATGAACCAGGTCAGGTACCTGACCAGCTGCATGATCTTGTCCGCCAGTGGCGGTGCTTCGGGGGTCGGATTGCCGATCTGCGCCAAGGTATCGGTGACGGCGGCCAGGAGCATGGGGTCTCACTCGGTATCTCGGAGGAACGGGACGACGATGAACTCTGCACTGATGGTATCCGGTCATCTGTCACCGTGTCGGTGCCCATCCGACCGAACCGATCGGTTTTGTTGGTGTGCAGGGGGTTCGCGCCCGTATCCTGGACCACGATCGAATACGGCAGGGCTGGAACGCAGTTCGCGTCACGCGATAGGGGAGCAGGCTATGAGCATCATTCTGACGTCGATGGCCGACACCATCACCACGTATGCGCAGATCGGCAATCCCTCGCCGGAAGCGCCTCCGCTGTCGGACAAGATCATGAAAATGGTTCAGTACCTGACCTGGTTCATGATTCTGTCGGGTGTGCTCGCCATCACTGTCGCCGGTGGAAAGTTCGCCTGGGAGAAGTGGAACGGTAGTGCGATGGAGTCGCCGAAGATGATCGCGGGCGCGATGATCGGCGGCGTCGTCGCCACCAGTGGCGGCACCATCATGAACGCGATTCTCGGTTAGATCCGCGCGCCCTTGGCGCGATTGCAGGCCCGGCACAGGATCTGCAGGTTCGTCACGCTCGTCGCACCACCGCGGCTGAGCGGGATGATGTGGTCGAACTCCAGGTAGTGGCCGTCACCGCATTCGACGCACGCGCCACCGTCGCGCTGCCACACCTGGGCTTTCACATCCTGGGGGATGCTGCGGCTGTCGAGCTGGCCCGGCGTCAGGACCAGACGTTTCGATACGCGCAGTGCGCCTTCCAATGCTGCCGCCACATAGTCGGGGTCGGCGACGCCGAAGGTCGCGCCGCCGCGCGCCGAGGTCGCCGCGAGCACGACGGTGCCGTGCTCGGGGTGCACCGACACCACCCGGTTCCACGGCAGCTCGATGCCGGTGCCGTGGCCGACGAAACGCAGCTTCTTGGAACTGCCGATCAGGCGACCCTCGGTGTTGCGTGGGCCGCGCGCGAGCATGCGGACGTGGACGGCGGGCAGATCGAGGTGCACGCGTTCGTCGGGGTCCAGGTGCAGACCGGGGGTGTTGACGGTGGGCAGTTCGCCGGCGCGCAAGCGGGACAGGGTGCGGCCGCGATGCATTCGGCGACGCAGATCGTCGACGATGCCGCCGGACAGCGCCAGCTCGCTGACCACGTGTTCGAAGGCGTCCAGTTCCTCGGCGAACACCTCACCGTCGGCGAAGGCGAAGGCGACCATCCGCTCGACCTGGGTCAGACCCGCCTCGCGCAGCAGTGTTCGGCCGCGCTCCTCGTCGATGCGCTGGAAGCGCAGAGCGGCCCACACCTCGGTCCATTCCACCGACATCGTGCCGGGACCCGCGAGGACGCGCCTGGCCCGGTTGCGCCAGTGCGTGAGGAACTCCTCGATTTCGGCGGCGCAGTTCTTGCACGGTCCGTGCCCACCGAACAGCTTGCGCCGCAGCGGGCTACCACAGCGGGTACAGCGGGTTCGGTGATCGTGGATGTGCGGGTGGACGCTCGAGGTCCACTCGTCGCCGTCCCACCAGCGGAGTTGATCGGGGGTTTCCGGGTCCGGGTGCCAGTCGGCGACCTCCGGGTCGGCCGGTGGCGGGGGCGGTACGTCGATGACGCGGCGGGACAGGGCCGGTGGGCGCGTCGATGTCGGTCCGTCGTGTCGGGCTGCGGCGGGATTCGGAGACTCGGGGGACGACCAGTTCGCCCGGTGATCGGCGTCGGGCAGATCGGCAGAAGACGCGTCGTGCCGTGACGGCACACTCGCGAATCGTGCGCGATCGACGGAGCGCGCAGCGGCGTCAGCGGCGGCCCCATTCGGTCGCGCGGGTACCCGCGAGCTGTCGTCGGGCGTGATGCTGGGACGTCCGGTGGCCGGCTCGTCGACCGTGACCCCGAATTCACTGGCGAGTCCGGCCAGCCCGCCCGACCAACCCTGGCCGATCGCGCGGAACCGCCACTGGCCGTCGCGGCGATAGAACTCGCCGAACATCATCGCCTGGACGTCTTCGATACCGTCGATGGTGAACTGGGCGATCGGGCCGTCGGCGGCGTGCACGGTCAAGGTGAGGTCGCAGAGCTGGTCGAAGGTGGCGTCGTCGAGGGACGCGCTGATGACGATGCGCGCCACCTCGGGTTCGGTGCGGGGCAGTGAGATGCTCAGCCGCGCGGTGCCGGGGGCGGGTTCCTGGTCGAGGGTCACCGCCTGGGAGGCGTGCCGGGGCGCGTTGAAGAAGACGAAATCCCGGTCGGCGCGGACCAGGCCCGACTCGGTGACCAGCAGGGCATGCGCGTCTACGGTATGCGCCGACCGCCATGAAACGACCACGGCGAGAAGCGATGTCGGTACCGGCGCGTGCGCACCCTTGCGTAGTTCCATGGTGCTCGCATGATGTCATGGGGGTCCGACAGGGTTTTGGTGCTGGGTGGTGGAGTGGTCGGGGCGTGCGGGGATTCGGGGGTTCGGTAGTCCCAGAACGGTGAACGCTGTGTTGTTGGCGCGCTGGCGCGCGCGTGTCCGCGGCCCTGAGGGGCCGCCGGTCAGGCACCGGTGCTTGCTCCTTCGTCGCCTACGCACCGGCGCC
>NZ_JBSGWE010000010.1:0-217314 GCF_053608825.1 Nocardia sp. NPDC055002 | reverse complement strand
GTACTGCACTCGACAGGGTGTGGGAGAGTAGGACACTGCCGGAACATCATTGCGAAAGGCCCTCCAACTTCGGTTGGAGGGCCTTTTTGCGTTCCGAGGATACCTCCTGGACCGGGGCGAACAGTCCGAACCGTCAACATTTCAGAAATGGGCATGTCGGAGGTTCCGGTAGGCGACGATGATGCGACGTCGCTTCGGGAGGTCACCATGAACTGGCTCTTCACCCACCAGGCACTGCGTCGTTGTGCGGCCGTCCTGGTGCTGCCTGCCGCACTGGTCGGAGCGGTCGCGACCGCGCCACTCGGTGCCGCCGCGCCTTCCGCCGATCCGCTGATCGGCGCGGCCGGTTCGGTCGCCGGCCTCGCCGGGATCGTGCTGCCTGCCACCTACGGCCCCGAGACGGCGATCGTGGTGCTCGGATACGGTCTGCTGCCCGATGGCACGATGCGGCCCGAATTGGGTAATCGCTTGCACGCGGCGCTGATTCAGGCCTTTATGTCGCCCGCTTCGCCGGTGATCGTGACCGGCGGTAACCCACGCAACGGTGTCACCGAGGCGCAGGTGATGGCCGACTGGCTCAATGTTCGTGGTGTCGCCAGGCACCGGTTGCACGCGGAAACCGAAGCCGGTTCCACCGTGCAGAATGCCGAGTTCTCGGCGCGCATGATGGAAGCGCTCGGCGTGACCGAAGCTGTCCTGATCACCTCCGCCGACCATATGCGCCGGGCGCTGGACAATTTTATGGCGGCCGGTATCCCGGTCGTCGCCACTATGACCCCGGATGTGGCCCCCCTGTGGGCCCAGCCGTACGGCTCCGAAAAAATAGACCCGGCAGCACCATCGGTCGAGGACATGACCCTCGCTAATGGATAGCCGCGCCGATGTCGGTGGCGCCGATTACGATGCGGGAGGCGTCATCGCGGGTTGCGAGGGTGCGGTGCGGTAATGGCAGACAGGGGAATTCGATGGAACGGCCGGTATGGGCGCCCGAAGGTGTCGATATGCAGCATCCGAGTCCGGCTCGGATGTACGACGCTTTGCTCGGCGGCTCGCACAACTTCGCGGTCGACCGGGACGCCGCCGAGATGGCTACCGGGCTGGTTCCCGACCTGCCGCGGTTGGCGCTGAGTAATCGCGCGTTTCTGCGCCGGGCGGTCCGCTTCATGCTCGACGCCGGTATCCGGCAGTTCCTCGACGTCGGGTCGGGCATCCCCACCGCGGGCAACGTGCACGAGATCGTGCACGAGCTCGACCCGGAGGCCACGGTGCTCTACGTCGACATCGACCCGGTGGCGGTCGCTCATTCGCGAACCATCCTGCAGGGCAACGAGCGCGCGGGTGCGATCGAGGCCGATCTGCGCAAACCCCTCGACCTGGTCGCCGCGGTACGCGAGACAGGATTGATCGACTTCGACGCCCCTGTGGGGTTGCTGCTGATCGCGGTGCTGCATCTGGTGCCCGATGCCGACGATCCGGTCGGCAAGGTGGCAGCGCTGCGCGAAGTGGTGGCAGCGGGTAGTTTCATAGCCATTTCACATCTCACCTCCGAGCTTCGGCCCGATGACGCCGGTAAACTGGGCACGCACTCGGTGAACCAGTCCAAGGTCGGTATTCATTTCCGTTCCAAGGATGAGATCGTCGCGTTGTTCGAGGGATGGGATTCGGTCGAGCCAGGCGTTGTCGAGTTGCCGTTGTGGCGACCCGAGTCCGAGCGTGATCAGCACGAGAAGCCGGGCCGTTCGCTCGGCATGGGCGGTGTCGCGATCAAGAAGTAGACCGCTGACATGGCGGGGCGATAGACGATGACAGGTGGATGAGGCAGTGGGGTCGTGGGAGCTGGCGCAGCGGTGGGCGGATGCCCTCGATGGCGTCGTAGCTCCTACCCTCAACCGCTCGCAGATCGAAGAGATGCTGGCTGCCCTGTGCACCGGTCTGATCGACGCGGCGCGCGGTGGGGAGGATCCCGACATCGCGCGGCGGGCGGCGCGGATGCTGGTCGCCGCCAACTACCGTGACCCGTCGGCGGTGAGCCGTTCGGTGCCGGTGATCTGTGCCGATCTGGTCGAGATCGTCGCCGACGGGCCGACCGACCCCGCGCTGCCGCAGATCCGCGACCGGGCGATCGTCCTGGCAGCTGACTTCGCGGCAGGCTTCACCGCGGCGCTGCGGGCCGCCGCGCTGGCCGAACAAGAGGCCACGCTGGCCGCGGTGCTCGCCGCGGCGCAGGAGGCCGAGAACCGCCGTGCGCTGTCGGAAGCCCGTTTCGAGGCGGTCTTCGACGGCGCGCTCGTCGGCATCGGCACCGTCGACATGACCGGGCAGGTGGTGAATTGCAACGCCATCATGGCCCAGATGCTCGGCCAGACCCCGGAGACGATGCCGGGCCGGACCGTCGCCGACATCCTGGGCCCGCAGAACCTGAACTTCGCGTTCGAACAACTCCAGTTGATGGTCGCCGGCGAATCCGAGAGCTTCCGCACCGAGACCGAGCATCTGCATACCGACGGTCGGGTGACCGCGATCGACCTGTCGATGTCGGCGGTGCGCGGCACCGATGGGGGTATCGAGTTCCTGATCGGCGTCGCGGTCGACGTCACCGAGCGCAAGCAGCTCGCCGACCGCCTGTGGCACGACGCCAATCACGACGCGCTCACCGGTCTCCCGAACCGCCCGCACCTGTTCAACCGGCTGGCAGAAGCGCAACCGCCGATCGGGGTCTGCTATCTGGACCTCGACGGGTTCAAAGAGATCAACGATCTGTGGGGGCACACGATCGGAGACCGTGTGCTCGAGGTCGTGGCTGACCGGATGCGCGAAGCGGTGCGCCCGGACAAGGCGCTCGCCGCCCGCATCGGCGGTGACGAGTTCCTGGTGCTGGTCGAAAGATGTTCCGGTGAAGCGCAATTGGCGCGACTGGCCGACGAGCTGCTGTCCGCGCTCACCGAGCCGCTCGAGGTGGACGGACACATGCTCGCCGTCGGCGCCAGCATCGGCACCGCGTTCTTCGAGCAATTACCCGGCGCCGTAGACGAATTGGTGCACGCCGCCGACGCGGCGATGTACCGCAACAAGAACGACGCGCGCCGGGATCCGGCCCGGTAGCGGCCGGGCCGTAGTCGATCAGACCGATTGCCGGTCGCGCTCGGCCGCCCGCGCCAATGAGCGGTCGCGTTGTTCCTCGAAGCGAAGAACGTCTCCGCCCAGTCGATCGAGGAAGGCTGCCAGATCCTCGCGAGCACGCTCGCCTCGAGGTCCGAAGTCGTTGCGCTCGAAGATGTTCCATTTGCGCAGCACCGGCATCACAACCTCTTCGAGATGCTGGCGCAGATCGTAGATGCCGTGCTTGGCCATCAGCACGCCGTTGCGCCGCCAGCCGGGCATGCCCGCACCGGGCATCTGGAAGTTCTGCACGATGGTGTTGATCGCCTCGATGGTCTGGTCGGGGGCCAGGTCGAGCGAGGCGGCGCAGAGGTTGCGGTAGAAGATCATGTGCAGGTTCTCGTCGGCGGCGATGCGGGCGAGCATGCGATCGGCGATCGGATCGTCGCAGACACGACCGGTGTTGCGGTGGCTCACCCTGGTGGCCAGTTCCTGGAAGGTCACATAGGCCACGGAGAACAGGAATCCGGCGCCGGTCGAGGCGTGGATGTCGAAGCCCGGCGCCTTGTCGTCCACCACGGCCATCGCCGAATATCCGTTGGTCATGTGGATCATTCGGGCCTGTTCGAGCGCGACCGGGTCGACCCCGCGGGTCACCACGAGGTAGTCGCGCAGCACGATCCCGTGCCGGTTCTCCTCGGCGGTCCAGCGACCCACCCAGGTGCCCCAGGCTCCGTCCTTGGAGAAGTTCTCGGCGATCTCACGGTGGTAGGAGGGCAGGTTGTCCTCGGTGAGCAGGTTGGTGACCATGGCCGCCTTGGCGAGTTCGCTGAGGGCGGATTGTTCTGGGTCCCAATCGATTCCGCCCATGGATGCGAAGTTGCGGCCACGGTCCCACGGCACATAATCGTGCGGGTGCCAGTCCTTGGCCATCGATAGATGGCGGTCGACATTGCTCGCGGCGATGGGTTCCAGCTCGATCAGTAGTTCCAGTTGGGTCAGGTTCCTGGCCACGCTCGTTGCCCTTTCCGGTTAGTGAAAAGCGAGAGTTGCGTCGGTCCGGTAGTGTTGCCCGTCGTCACAATAGACCCGGCGCATCGCGCCTGGAAACGACACGGTGTTCCTGCGCACTGTTTCGGAATTTGGGCGCGTCGCGCCGTGTGCATATACGCTCCACCAGTTCAGCTCCATCAGCGGTTCCCGTTCAGTCGTGGCATAGCTAGAGAGAGTGAGCGAAAAATTATGACGGACATCGTGGTCACGAGCCTGGCGGCGACCACGTCGATCGCGGGCGACGTCGACTCGACCTGGAAAGGTCTGCTCAACGGCGAGAGCGGAATCGACGTCTTGGAAGACTCCTTCATCGACGATTTCGAACTGCCGGTGCGGATCGGCGGCCACCTGAAGGTGTCGCCCACCCTCTCGCTCACCCGCGAAGAGGCGCGCAAACTGTCCTACGTCGAACAGATGGCCGTGGTTCTCGGCCGCGAGGTGTGGCGCAACGCGGGCAGTCCCGCCGTGGACCGCGACCGGCTCGGCGTCTCGATCGGTACCGGCCTCGGCGGCGCCGAATCGCTGATCTACGCCCGCGACCGGCTCCGCAACGGCGGCTACCGCAAGGTCTCGCCGTTGACCGTGCAGGCCATCATGCCCAACGGTCCCGCGGCCTGTGTCGGCATCGAATTGGGTGCGCGGGCCGGGGTTTCCACGCCGGTGTCGGCCTGCTCGTCGGGCTCGGAGGCGATCGCCAACGCGTGGCGGATGATCATGATGGGCGATGCCGACATGGTGGTGACCGGCGGTGTCGAGGGCTCCATCCAGGCGGTGCCGATCGCGGCGTTCACGCAGATGCGAGCCATGAGCACCCGCAACGACGATCCCAAGGCGGCCTCGCGTCCCTTCGACGCCGACCGCGACGGGTTCGTCTTCGGCGAGGCGGGCGCGATGATGGTGATCGAAACCGAGGAGCACGCGAAGGCGCGTGGCGCGACGATTCACGCCAGGCTGCTCGGCGCGGGCGTCACCTCCGACGGATTCCATCTCGTCGCACCGGATCCCGAGGGCACCGGCGCCGCGCGGGCGATGACCCGGGCGATGCAGACCGGCGGGATCAGCCGCACCGACGTCACCCACATCAACGCACACGCCACCGCGACCCCGATCGGTGACACCGCCGAGGCCAACGCGATCGCGAAGGCGATCGGCTCGCACGCTTCGGTGTACGCGCCGAAATCGGCTCTCGGGCATTCGATCGGCGCGGTCGGTGCGCTCGAATCGGTGCTGACGGTGCTCAGTGTGCGCGACGGCATCGTGCCGCCCACGCTGAATCTGGACAATCAGGACCCTGAAATCGATTTGGACGTGGTGTCGGGTCAGGCGCGGCGTGGTCGCATCGATTACGCGGTGAACAACTCCTTCGGTTTCGGCGGTCACAACGTGGCGATCTCGTTCGGACGGTATTGACGATTCGCCTTGTCGTGGCGGATTCGGAGTCAATGTGCGTTGAAAAGGATTGGGAATGATCGGCGAGACTTTCGACGACTATGTAGACGAACTGGGGACTATCCGGATTCCCGGTGATCAGACCCTGATCGACTTCGTCGACAAACACAGCGAGGCCAACGGGGACGACCTGGCCTATCGCTTCATCGACTATTCGACAGAACGTGAGGGGGAATACCAGGAGCTGACCTGGCGTGAGTTCGGCGTGCGGCTGCGCGCGGTGGCCGCGCGACTGCAGCAGGTGACCCAGCCCGGCGACCGGGTGGCGGTGCTGGCGCCACAGGGCCTCGACTATGTCGTCGCGCTGTTCGCGGCGGTGTACGCGGGGAATGTGGCTGTGCCCCTGTTCGATCCGGAGGAGCAGGGCCACAGCGACCGGCTGCACGCCGTTCTCGGCGACTGCGAACCGGCCGCGGTGCTCACCGTCGGTAGCGCGGCGGCCGGCGTGCGCAACTTCTTCCGCGAACAGCCCGCGGCGCAAAGGCCCAGAATCATCGCGGTCGAGGCGATTCCCGACACTGTCGGCACGCGGTGGCGCAGGCCCGACATCAATATCGACAGCGTGGCGTATCTGCAGTACACCTCCGGGTCCACGAGGGTGCCCGCCGGTGTCGAGATCACCCACCGCTCGGTGGGGACCAACCTGCTGCAGATGATCGACGCCATCGGGATCACCGAGAACGCCCGCGGGGTCACCTGGCTGCCGCTGTTCCACGACATGGGGCTGCTCACGGTGATCCTGCCGACCATCGGTGGCAAGTTCATCACCATCATGTCGCCCAGCGCGTTCGTGCGCAGGCCCTCGCGCTGGATCAAGGAGCTGGCCGCGCAAGCGGATGGTGCCGAGATCTATTCGGCGGCACCTAATTTCGCCTTCGAACACGCGGCGATGCGCGGGTTGCCCAAGGGAGACGAATCGCTCGACCTGTCGAACGTGATCGGTCTGATCAACGGCAGTGAGCCGGTGTCGGTGGCCTCGATGCGCAAGTTCAACGAGGCGTTCGCGCCCTACGGGCTGTCCAAGACCGCGATCAAGCCGTGCTACGGGATGGCCGAGGCGACGCTGTTCGTGTCGGCGACCAAGCGCGACGACGAGGCGCGGGTGGTCTATGTCGATCGCGGGCAGCTGAACGACGGCCGGATGGTGGAGTGCGACGAGCACGCCGAGAACGCGGTGGCGCAGGTGTCGTGCGGATACGTGGCGCGGTCACAGTGGGCGGTGATCGTCGATCCCGGTACCGGGGTCGAGCGTCGCGACGGCGAGGTCGGCGAGATCTGGCTGCACGGTGACAATATGGGCATCGGGTACTGGGGCCGGGCGGAGGAGACCGCGGAGACCTTCCACAACCGGGTGGTCGCGCGCATGCCGGTCGGTAGTCGCGCCGAGGGTGCGCCCGATGACGCGAAGTGGATGCGGACCGGCGACTACGGCGCCTATCACGACGGCGAGCTGTTCATCACCGGCCGGGTGAAGGACCTGGTGATCGTCGACGGGCGCAACCACTATCCGCAGGATCTCGAATACTCGGCGCAGGAGGCCAGTACGGCGCTGCGACCCGGCTTCATCGCGGCCTTCTCGGTGCAGGCGGGGCAGTTGCCCGCGCCGGTGCTCGAGGCCGGGGCGGTGTCCGATCCGGCGGCGGAGCGATTGGTGATCGTCGCCGAAAGAGGGACGGGCGCGGCGAAACTCGAGCCGGGCCCGATCACGGACGCGGTGCGCGCGGCGATCGCCCGCAGGCACGGGGTGATGGTGCGTGATCTGTTGCTGGTGCCCGCGGGGTCGATTCCGCGGACGTCGAGCGGGAAGATCGCCCGACGGGCTTGCAAGGCCGCGTATCTGGACGGGACGCTGCGCGGTGGATACCGGCAGCAGGCCTATCCGGACGCACCGGAGGAGTGAGAGTCGGTCGGCCACTGGGCATTCCGGTGGCCGACCGATATCCGCCGAGGGCTCCGGCACCTGCGCCCGGCTGATGCGGCGCAGGTCGCTCAGTTGACGCAGGGAATGGTGTCACCGATGTTGGTGGACAACGGTTTTCCCCGGTCGGGCAGTGGCATCGAGCCCGACGTCGTGGTCGTGGGGGGAGTGGTCGTCGATGTGGTCGGGCTCAGCTCGGTGGGCATGGTGAAGTCGGTGGGCATGGTGAAGTCGGCGCCGAGCGCGACCTTGATCCGCCCGTCTTCGATCGACGGCGACGCGGAAACCGGCAGCCCGCCGAGAAGTTCCGCCAGCGCACGCGCATCGTCGGCGGCACCGAGGCCGTAGGTGATGGCCGAGTACGGGCCGTCGCTCGAATCGCCGTTGCCGATCAGCCCCGCACCGTAGCCCCTGCTCGTCAGTGCGGCCGAGAGCGCCGCCGCCTGACCTTTCGCGGTGCCCACATTGTGTACATCGACCACGCTCGCTGGGGTCGGCGCCGTGGTCGTGGTCGCCGGCACCTCCTGGCCGAAGGCCGCCCGCACCTCCCGTTTGATCGCGGCCGGGTCGACGATGTTCACGTCCTGACCGTCGATCACGTCGTAGCGCACCACCGGCAGCGTGCGGAATTCGACCGGTACCGAGCCGGCGGAGCCCATGTCGCGGGCGAAGTCGAACAGATTCCAGCCGTCGGAGAGCACCACGTCACGGTGCGCCACGTCCATCAGTTCTGTGAGCTGGCTCAGGTTGGTCAGCGTTCCGGAGTCCTTGAGCGACTTGGCAACCGAGGTGAGGAACGCCTGTTGACGATGGGTGCGGTCGAGGTCGCCGTTGAGCAGTCCGTGACGTTGACGGACGAACGCCAGGGCTTGTGCACCATCGAGATGCTGCCTGCCCGCGGGGAAGCTCGCGCCGGAGAACTCGCTGTCGTCGACGGCGTGGTTGAGACACACGTCGACCCCACCGACCGCGGTGGCCAGGTCGTAGAAGCCCGCGAGGGAGATCTCGGCGAACCGGTCGATCGGAACCCCGACGAGATTGCGGACGGTGGTGACGATGGACGCGCGTCCGGCTTCCCGGCCGCGCCGCTCCAGCACGACCGGATCCTTTTCGCCCTGGTCGATCAGCTTCGCCTGCACCGCGGCCTTTTTCAGCCCGTACGCCTCTTTGATCTTGATCTGCTGGTAGCCGGGGATACCCGTCACCGGCACATAGTCGTCGCGGGGGATGGAGAAGGCGACGACCTTGCTCTTGTCGGCCGGGATGTGCAGCAGGATCAGCGAGTTCGCGTTGTAGCCGCCCTCGGTGCCGTCACCGGCGTGCAACTGGTCGAGCACCTCTTTCGGCAGGTCGTTGCCGTTGAGGTCCTTGCGGGTGTCCAGGCCGATCAACAGGATGTTGACAGCGCCGCCCCCGGAACGCGGGGCGTCCTCACCGAGTGCGGTGGAATGGGTGAAGCCGGAATCGAAGTCCTGCTTGGCCGACCAGGCCAGGCCGGTGCCCGCGAGGACGGCCAGCGCGGTGGTCGCCACGAGCATCCTGACCATGATCAGCCCGGCTCGGCGAGCGCGTCCGTGCCGTGGGGCGCGATGGTCGGTGGGGGCGTGCCTGCCGACGCGCTGTGGTTCCCGCCGTGTTTTCTCCCGGCGCGGCGGCGCCGGAAAGGTGTTGTCCCCGTTCACCGCAGCGCGCTTCCTGCCTGCCACTGTTCCCACGGCACACTCCAGTCGCCGTTCTGCCACACCTCGAGCGGGGCGCCGCCGGTATTCCTGATCTCGACCACGTCGCCGGGTTGGGAGAAATCGTAGAACCAGCGGGCGTTCTCGCCGCTGAGATTGAGGCAGCCATGTGAGACGTTGGTGTTGCCCTGCGCCCAGATCGTGTCGTCGAGTTGGTGCAGATAGATGCCGTCGGTGCTGATCCTGGTCGCCCAGCCGATGGATTCCTTGTAGCCGAGCCGGGAGTTCACCGGCAGGCCGTAGGTGGAGGAGTCCATGATCACCGGGTTGGCCTTGTCCATCACGGTGTACACCCCCGGCTGGGTCCAGAAGGTGATGGTCTTGCCCGCGACGGTCTGGCTGCCGCCCATGCCCAGCGAGGTGGGCATGGTCTTGATCAGCGTGCCGTTCTCGTACACCTGCACCTGCTTGTCGTTGTCGTCGACGATCGAGACGTGCGAGGGGCCGATGGTGAAGCTGGTCTTGGTGTCTTCCTGCCCGTAGAGGCCGCCGCCGAGATCCTTGCCGTAGATGTCGGCGGTGAGTGTCACCTTCGTGCCGGGCGCGTAGTAGTTCGCGGGGCGCCAGTGGGCGTTGCGGTTGTCGAGCCAGTACCAGGCGCCGGTGACGGGCGGATCGGTGGTGACCGACAGGTACTTCTCGGCCGTCGCGCGATCGGGCACGTCCTCGTCGAAGTGCGCGACGACGACGGTGCCCACGCCGAAGGTGCCCGACGAGGAGAGTTCCGTGCCGCCCGTAGTGCGGAAATAGACCTTGGTCTGGTTGTTCGGCGCCAGGGTGGTGAACGACGAGGTGATCGGCCCGACCCGGCCGGTGACGGTGACCGCCTCGGCCGTGACCGTGTAGGTGTGGCCGTAGCCCAGCGGTTCCGACGGCTTCCATGCCGACTGGTCGGGGGTGAAAATACCGTCGACCGTGCCGCCCTGCTCGTTGGTCATCGTGACCGCGGTGAGCTGTCCGTCGCTGGTACTCACGCGGACCGGGCCCAGCGGATCGATCTCGGTCGCGCCGTCTTGCGGCGCGACCGAGATCGCCGGCGCCGGTGGGGCGGCGGATTCGGTCCCGGATTCGGTGGGCGAGCCGCCGCAGGCCGCGACCAGCACCAGGAGCCCGGCGGCTAGGCCGGCTCGAAAACGTCGTCCTGACATGCGCCCCTCCTGTGCTCGGTGCCGCTCAGCTCTGCAGGCCGACCTCGACGTCGAGCGAGAGGTTGATCTTGTCGCCGATCACGGCGCCGCCGTCGGCCATCGGTATGTCGGTGGTGAGGCCGAAATCGCGGCGGTTGATGGTGGCGGTCGCGGAGAAGCCGGCGACCGGGGCGTCGGCCATCCCGGGGCCGGTGCCGAGGAATTCGACCTCGAGGGTCACCGGGTGGGTGTTGCCGCGGATGGTGAAGTCGCCGGTGACGGAGAATTCAGTGCTCAGCGCCTTGAAACCGGTGGCCTTGAAGGTGGCGATCGGGTGGTTGGCGACGTCGAAGAAGTCGGCGCTGGCCAAGTGCCCGTCTCGCTGCGCGTTGTCGGTGGTGACGGAGGCCACCTTCATCTCGACATCGGCGTCGGCGGTGCCGTCGGGATGAACCACGAGCGTGCCCGCGAAATCGGTGAAGCGGCCGCGCACTTTGCTCACCATCAGATGACGCACGGAGAACTGGAGCGTCGAATGCGCGGGGTCGATGACCCAGGTTCCAGCGGGTAGTCCGGTAGGGGCCGACATGGTCTCTCCTCACTTGGCGATCCGGCCGTGTGCGGGCCGACTGGCGTGAAGCGATAACGCCAACCAGCGTAACCCTGTTCACCGCGGGCGGGTCAGTCCTCGCTGGTGGCGCGTTCGCCGAGAAACCGCAGGAGGGCGGGATCGGTGGAGGTGATGCGGTCTACTTCCTGTCCGCCGGTGCATTCGTAGAGGGCGACGGTCACGGAGTCGGGCCTGCGGCTGACGACCCGCCAGACCGCCCCGGAATCCTGCCAGCGGAGAAGGGTTTCGACGGGGTCGGTGCTCACCCGATCCACCGTAACGCGCGGTCGCGGATCGTCGAGGTCGGCCGATGCGCGGGCGACGGGCTTCAGCGGGGAGGGATTCCGTTCAGATCCGTTCGCGGTAGTTCGCGGCTACGAGCGCGAGGCAACCTGCGGCGATCGCGGCGGTGACCAGATACATGGCGGGGTAGCCGAAACCGAGGCCGCTGTGCAGGGACGACAGGACCGCGGGCACGCCGAAGCCGAGGTAGCTCACCGAGTAGAAGACCGCGTTCAAGCCCGCGAGGTCGCCGGGGCCCGCGAGACGTTCGATCTGCTGCAGCCCGGCGACGAGGCCGATGCCGTAGCCGCTGCCGAGCACCACGGCGGTCAGCAGCGTCACCCAGATGCTCAAAGTGGCCGCCGTCCACGCCGCCAGGACCATGCCGGTGGTGAGCAGCACGAGCGCGACCACCGCCGCGCGCGCGGTGCCGGGACGGTCGATGCGTCGCGCCACCGATTGGATGGTGAATCCGCAGCCGAGCGTCACCATGGTGACCAGGGCGGAGAAGGCGATCGGGGCCTGCTGCACGCGCGGCAGCATCAGCGTCGGCAGGACCGCGTAGGCGGTGGCGTTGGCGGTGAACAGCCACAGGGCGATCGGCACCGCCACCCGCAGGAACCGCCGGTGCCCGGCGGCGGGGATCTTCAAGTCGTCGCGCAGCCTGCCCGGATTCGCTCGGCGGGTCACGGTTTCCGGGGTTCGGGCCACCCAGAACGCGGTCGCGACGCAGAGCGCCGCATTGACGAGATAGGCGGTCGAATCGGGCAGCGGACCCCACTGCGCGAGGGTTCCCGCCACACCCGCGCCGAGAGCGAACCCGGCGGTCAGGCTCATCGCGGATCGCCGGGCACCCTTGCCCGTGGCAGCCGCGGCGAACGGAGGTTGCGACAATTCCTTGAGCCAGCTGCCGCCGACCGCCATCGCCAGTCCGAGCGCGACACCGCACAGCATCCGCCCGGCCGCCAGCATCGGCACCGAGGCCGCGCCCACCGCGAGCAGCAGCGAACCGGCCGCGGCGATCAGCGGTGCGGGCAGCATCAACGGGCGGCGGCCGAACCGGTCGGACAGTGGGCCGCCGATGAGCAGGGCGGGCACGATGCCGAGGACGTAGTAGAACAGCAGCAGGTCGACCGCGGTCAGCGCAAGGCCGTGGGCTTTGTACATCACCAGCAGTGGTGTGAACTCGTTGCCGCCCCACGCGATCGCCACCATGGCGGCGGACACGCCCAGCCACGCGCGGGTGACGGAGACAGCACTGGGCCGCTCGGTGGTGAGAATCGCCATCACAGGCCCTTTCCGTTGTGCGCGCACCGGAATTCATGGATGTGGCGGTCGTACGGTCGCCGACCTGCTCGGCCGGACACCGCTACTCCCGCCGCCCGCGCACAGGGCGAACTGGTGGCAACCGGTCTCATTTTAGGGGCGGCCGGTCGCTGTATTACCGTCGGCCTGTGCGTGAGCTGCGGATGGGGTGTGCGATGTGGACGCATCCGCAGTGGCAGCAGCGGTTGCCCGCGCCGGGGGAGCGCTTGCGTGCCTACGCCGGGCACTGCGGTGCGGTCGAGGGCAACACCACGTTCTACGCGACGCCGTCCGCGTCCACCGTCGAGTCGTGGGCGCGACAGACCGCGCCCGATTTCCGGTTCGTGCTCAAGCCGCCGAGGGCGGTGACGCACGAGCGCCGGCTCGTCGACGCGGGCGCCGAACTCGGTGCGTTCCTCGACGTGATGGCGCCGCTCGGGCCCCGGGTGCACGCGTTGTGGATCCAGCTGCCCGCGTCGTTCGGCCCGACCGATCTCGGCGCCCTCGCGCGCTTCCAGCGCGAGCTGCCCGGTGGACTGCGCAGCGCCGTGGAAGTGCGTCATCCAGCGTTCTTCGAAGACGAGCGGGCCGCGGTGCAGCTGGAACGGGTGCTCGGGCGGATCGGGGCCGAATGGGTGCCGTTCGACACGACGGTCCTGTTCGACGGGCCACCGGGTGACCCCTCCGAATTCGAGGCACGGGCCAAGAAGCCTCGCGTTCCGCGCCGGATGCGGGCGCTCACCGAGTACCCGATCGTGCGCTACCACGGGCGCGCCGACACCGACCGCACCGTGGCGGGCTGGCAGCCGTGGGTGGAGACGGTCGCGGGGTGGCTGCGCGAAGGTCGCTCGCCGACGGTCTTCGTGCACACGCCCGACAATGCCGCGGCCCGTGGCCTGGCTCGCCGCTTCCACGACGAGGTCCGTGCGATCGTCCCCGACCTGCCCGCCCAGCCGACGCCTGAGTCCGACGAGCCGATGACGCTGTTCTGAGCGGACATCCGCGGCAAACTGCGTTGATTTCGCGAACACTTGTCGGAGCTCCGTGTCATGCTGTGCGCCACCACTGGGGAGTGGGTGGGCTGACTCGAAGGGGACGAGCATGTCTACGGAGGGAACGGTGTTGTCGCCCGCGCCGCATTGCGAGCCGCGGTTGGAGGGTGGGGAAGAGGTGCCGCGGTCTGTGGCCGTGAATACTGCTGTGCCCCAACGGGTTACTGGTTCCGGTCGCCCGAGGGCCGCGGGCGGGACGCCGGCGAGTATCCGCAGGGCAGTGCGCGCGTCCTGCACGCAGGCAGCGCCTACCGGCGAATCTGTCGCGACCGCAAAGCGATTCGCCGAGCAGGTGCTCCGGCTGCTCCTGGAGGTGGTCGATCGGCGCAGATCGTCGACTCACCTGCGCGCTCACACAGACGCGCGAGTACTCGCCGCCATCAACACCATGCTCGCGCAGGACCTGGTCCCCGGCCGGGGCTTGGGCGGCGCCACCCTGACCCGCGTGAAACTGACCGCGACACAAGACGGTGCCGCCGAAGTCTTCGCCTCGTATCAGCGTGGGCCGCGGACCCTCGCTATCGCGGGCCGCATCGAGGCGACCAAGGACAGTTGGCGCTTGGTCGCGGTGCGGATGTTCTGATCGCCGGGACGGTCGAAGCGTGGATGTCGAAGTCGATATCGACGAGCTCCTCAGCGAGGTCTGTCGACTGCCTCAACGCAGCGCGGTGACGCCCGAGAAGTCGTGGGGTGCGCGGTGATTGCGATCGGAAAGGCTGCCGAGAGAGTGGTCGGGATGAAGGCCGAAGTATTGCCTGCGGGTCCGGCTGGTCCAGGCCAGCGCGGCCGCGGCGGCGATGCGGTGGAAGTGGACGGTGTAGCCGTGTTCGTAGATGCGCAGCAGGGCGTAGCCCCCGGGGTACTCCTTCACGGCAGCCACCTCCAGATATTCGACGTGGCCGGAATCGGGGCGGCTGCGGCGATTCCGGTGGGTGTGGCCGCTGTGGTGCAGGAATACTCCAGGGGTCGTTCGATAGCAGGCCTGCAGTGCGGCCACGCTCGCACGATCGAGAACGAAACCGGGGCCGCCGGGGTTGCTCAGTGCCGCGTAGCGGGTCGCGGGGTGGTGTCCGAAGATCAGCGTCGGGCGGTCGGGGTCGGCGGCGAGTGTCGCGCGGAGCTCGGCCAGTTGGTCGGGGTCGATCGTGCCGCCGGAACCTCGCCTGCGCGTGGTGTCGAGACCGATCAGGCGCAAGCCGCCGAGCTCATGGCAGGGTGAGTTGACCGAACGGCTGAAACACCGTGCCCCAGTGATCATTCGCGCCGCGCGCAACGTCGTGATTGCCACGGCAGACGAAGTGATCGCTGCCCGCCTTGCCCCAGGCGTCCAGACGCGTCGCGATGCCCGCGGACTGTTCGGCGGTGCCACAATCGGTGAGATCGCCCGCGACCACCAGATGATCTACCGCGCGATCGGGTCGGCGGATGTCGTGCAGCAGTGCCTCGGTCATCACCTGCGGGTAGTGGCCGTCGTCGTGGCGCAGCCCCGGCGGCAGCCCGGCGACGATCAAGCCGCTGCGGTCCTCGCCCCAGTGCAGGTCGTTGGCGAGGGCGATCGTGCGCAGCAGTCGGCCCGGCGGTGGCGGCGCGGTCAGGAAAACGCCCGTGACCTCCGGAGTTCCAGGGCGCCGAGTCACCCAGGTGCGGCCGGGAACAGCGGTTTCGCCGTCGGAGCAGGCCCGGAAGCGATATCGGCGGCCCGGCTCGAGGCCACGTACTTGCGCGTAGTGGTGCGCGGTGCGACGGCCGTCGAGGTAGCGGGTCACCGGTGCGGCCGAGCTGTCGGCGGGCGCGAGCAGCACTTCGGTGTCGGCCGCGGCCGGGTGCAGCTGTCCCGCGCGATCACGTCGATGGGTCGACCACGTGAGGATCGCGGTGTCGTGAGTGACCGTGACGACCTCGAGATCGGTGACGACGAGCCGATCACGCACGCCGTTCCACGAGTACGGCCGTGCCATCGGCGCGCGCACGGTTGCCGCCGCCGCCCCCGAGGCGGCGTTGACCAGCCACGCGGTGTGCAGTCGCGGATCGAGCATGCCGGGCTCCGTTCGCCGTCTCCGGCTGACGGTACGGCGCCCGCCTGAACACCCGTGGGCGGTGATGTGGACATTGATCGCCCAGGTAGCGACCGGAAAGCGAGGACGCCGCCGCTAGTCGTTGCGTGGCTTCTTCCGGAGCTGCTGTGTCCCATCGCTGTGCGGTGGGTCGCTGTCGAGTCCGTCGGGTAGCCGCCGCGCCCCACTGGCTACCTCGGCGATGAGATCGTCGTAACCACAAGCCAATTCGTGCAGGCGTAATTGCGCGGCGCGCAGTTGGGCCTCGGCGCCGCAGGCCAGCGCGCGGTAGGTGAGCGCGGCGAAATGGGCCATGCGGTCCACGACGGCGCCGATGCTCTCGGTGTGCATCGGCGCCGAGGTCGCCGGAGTGGGTGAGCGGATCACGACCCAGCGGTCGATCTCGCAGACCAGACGCGCACGCGCCCAATCGATCTCGCTGGTATCGCCGGGAATCTGCTGTTCGCGGCGTTCGTGCAGCGTGGCCAGCTCGTGCGCGGCGGAGAGGACGGGGTCACTGGCACCGGCGACCCCGCAGACCGCCTGCATCATCTGTGCTCGGTCCGGCAGTACCGGTTCCGGTCCGGGTCGTCCCGTCGAACCGCTGCCGTCCGTGTCCACTGTTGCCGCACCGTCCCCGTCGTCGGTTTTGTACCGCTTGTCGAAGGACATTCGTCTCGGCGGGGACGACGGATAGGTCACGAAATGACCCCCCAACAGCGAAAACCGGCCGTGAACAGGTGTTCACGGCCGGTCGGGATCACCGATCGAGCTGGAGTATCACAGGCTCCGGGCGATGATCTCCTTCATGATCTCGTTGGTGCCCGCGTAGATCAGCTGGACGCGGTTGTCGACCCACATGCGGGCGATCGGGTACTCGTTCATGTACCCGTAGCCGCCGAACAGCTGCAGACAGGTGTCGGCGATCTGCATCGCCTTGTCGGTGGTCCACCACTTCGCCATGGCGACGGTGGGGATGTCGAGTTCGCCGCGGATGTGCTTCTCGACGCAGTCGTCGATGAACACGCGCGCGATGCGGGCCTCCGTGGCGACCTCGGCCAGCTTGAACTTGGTGTTCTGGAAACCGAACACCGGACGGCCGAACGCCTCGCGCTCCTTGGTGTAGCGCAGCGTGTGGTCGAGGGCGACCTCCATGCCCGCGACCGCGCCCATCGATACGATCAGGCGCTCCTGGGGCAGCTGCTGCATCAGCTGGATGAAGCCCTGACCCTCCTGGGTACCGAGCAGGTTGGTCACCGGGACGCGCACGTCCTCGAAGAACAGCTCGGAGGTGTCCTGGCCCTTCTGGCCGATCTTGTCGAGCACGCGACCGCGACGGAACCCTTCGCGATCGGCCTCGACCAGGACCAGCGAGACGCCGGAGGCGCCCTGGGTGGGGTCGGTCTTGGCGACCAGGATGATCAGGTCGGCCTGTGCGCCGTTGGTGATGAAGGTCTTGGAGCCGTTGATGACGTACTCGTCACCGTCACGGATCGCCTTGGCCTTGACGGCCTGCAGGTCGGAGCCGGTACCGGGTTCGGTCATCGCGATGGCGCCGACGACCTCGCCGCTGGCCATCTTGGGCAGCCAGTGCTTCTTCTGCTCCTCGGTGCCGTAGGCGAGCACGTAGTGGGCCACGATGCCGTTGTGCAGGCTGACGCCCCACGAGGTGTCGACCGCGCGGGCCTGCTCCTCCATGAGCACGGCCTCGTGCGCGAAGGTGCCGCCACCGCCGCCGTACTCCTCGGGGATCGAGATGCACAGCAGGCCGACTTCGCCCGCCTTGTTCCACAGGTCGCGGTCGACGTGGTGCTGCTCGCGGTACTTGTCGATGTTGGGGACAAGTTCCTTGGCCATGAACGCACGGGTCATGTCACGCAGGGCGTCCAGGTCCTCGTTCATCCAGCTGGACCGATTGGCGGCCATCGAGTCTCCTTGTTCGGCTCGGCACAGCACCGGCCCAGGCGTGACCGGTGGTTACGGACACCAGTGTGCCGCAGTATTGGCGTCGTGACAATAGTGCTGCCGAAATGGCCTCTCACCAGCGCATCATGGGTAACGGTGAGAATGGATGGATGAGCGCGCGCCGGACCGTCAGCTCCACCAGCTTGAGGTGGAAGCCGCTGTCGGGGTACCGGCGCATCAGCGCGGAGTAGGCCGCGTAGGGCAGTCCGTAGCGCCGCGCGCCGAACGTCACATCGATCAGATCGGCTCGCCGGAACAGCTCCACCGGATCGGTCGCGCCCCCGGCCGGGCGCACACGGTGGTGGTCGCGGATCATCTCGGTGACGAGCTCAGCGATGTCCTCCCGGTCGTGCGTGATCAGCCAGTCGCCCGCCAGCGCGCACGACGGTTCGAGATAGTCGAAGGTGCACGCTGCCCAGATGCCGAGATCGTGGAAGGTCGCCGCGGTGCGGAACTCCTCGCGCGAACTCGGCGGCGGCCCCGGCTCGCCGCTGCGGGCGAACAGGAGATCGGCTGAGCGCAATACCCGCAGCACATGATGGAAATAGGCCTTGCGGTCGGCGCCGAGCCGGGCGGTCCACGGTTCGAGTCGTTCGGCGATCGCCTGGTCGAGTTCGCTTGTGTGCTCGGTCAATTCGTCACTCCGAAGTAGATCTCACGGGCGTGTGCGACCCCCCGGCACCCCCGAACCAACCCTAGGTGTCCACGGCAAGCGCCGCCGGGCGAAACGGAGTTTCACTCGCACCGCTCGGCTACGCGGTAGGGCGGCGTGCGAACAGTGCGCCACAGCGGCCCGGTCGGGTTGTCCGCGAGCGGTGTTCGGCAACGGTCGGGCACCGAACTGCCGGAAACTCGGGCCCGGGCGGCGGCGGGGGATTATCTTCGCTGATCGAGTGTCCGACCGAAATTGTTGGGCGTGTCGCGCGCGGCGCGCCGTGTTCGGGGAGCCGTGTAGGAGCATCGGTTTCGCGCTCGAGGGTATATCGACTAAGAATGGCCTGTGCCGTTCACACCTGTGGTCACCTGCCTGCCTTCGCGCGCCCGGGGCGGTGGTCTGGCATGACGATCGAATCCGGTCTCGAGGACGACGTCAGCCAGCTCGCCCAGCGAGTCGAACGTGCCCGCGGGCGTCTCGCTTACCAATTCGATCCGGCCCTCACCGACGCGCTCTCCGAAGACGAGCTGCGCGCCGAACGCGAACTCGCCGAACGCATCCGTGAACAGGATCGCGAACAGCGCTGGAAGCACACCCAGGCGATGGCGTCCGCATCGGACCGCAGCCGACAGACCACCGAAGCGATCGAGAAGGCCGACATGCGAGATCTGCTGCTCGCCAGGAAGGCGATGGCGTCCCAGCGTCGCGAATCGAGCCCGCACGCGAAGCTCGCTTCGCTGTACCGGCACCGGTCGTGGTCGCTGAAGGCACTGGCCGGCGTGGTCGGCGCGGGCATGCTGTGGTCCGCGGTGAACGTGCAGCAGAACATCGCGCCCGGTGGGCCGAGCGATCCGCTGTTCTGGTTCAGCTACCTGCTCGAAGCGATGATCAGCGTGTGTCTGATCATCATCATGGTCGGCACGAACAAGGTCGCCGAGTGGGGCGTGATCGACAACCGCCGCCAGGTCGCGCTCGCCGAGCTCGCGCTGCTGGGGCTCACCGTCACCCTCAACACCTATCCCTACGTGCGGGAAGGGCGCTGGTACGACGTTGCCGTGCACGCGGTCGCGCCGGTGATGATCGGTGTCGCGCTACTGATCCACGACGCGGTCAGCGCCCGGTACGGCTTGGCCATCACTCGCGCGACCAGCCAGGTCAGGGACCTGCCCGACCCCGCCGACAACATCCTCGGCCGCCAGGCCTCCGAGGGTATCCGCCTCACCTACACCCCGCCGATGACGGGCGCGGCGCGCGCCGAGGCGATCGCTGCCACCGAAACGGCCGCGACCACGCCGATCACCCGCGAACCCGCCTGGACTCCCCCCGAGCCGGTCACCAACGGCAACGGCCGCTCGCCGGAGAAGCGCAAGCGCTTCGGCATCGGCAAGCCGTCCTCCGCGGACAAGGCCACCGCGAAGAAGTCCGCTCCCGCGCCCGTAGTGGCACCGGAGCCCGCCAAGGAGCCGGTCAAGCCGGAGCCGGCCACCGATTCGGTTCCCGCCGCCCGCAAGAGCGCCATCTCCGATATCGAGGCCCGGGTCGAAAAGGCGTTCGCCGAAGCCAATTTCGGCTACGAGGCGATCGAGCCGACCAGCATCTACGACACCGGCCAGTTCCGCATCGCGGAGAGCCTGGAACAGGAACTCAACGACATGCGTGAGGCCCGCCGCCAGGCCCGCAAGGAGCGCGCGAACTAGCAGGAAGGACAAAGGCCGATACCCGCGACTGCGCGGGTATCGGCCTTTTCCGTGTTCGGGTCAGCCGAAGATGCTGCCGCCGGTGCCCGCTTGCTGGCCGCCGCCGGTGCCGCCGATGAGGCCGCCCGGGGGAAGTTCGGAGGGCTGGACGATGACGAAGCCGCGGCCGGAGAAGGCGAGGGTGCTCGCTTCGCCGGTGCTGCGGCCCATCAGGCGACCGAGGCCGAAGGAGTCGTTGCGCTTGATGCCGGTCTGCAGGCTCGACGACCACGCTACGGCGGCGTTGGGGTCGGCGTAGGTGGCCTGGTCGACGGTGAGGACGACCGGGGTGCCGTGGGTGGTGATGGCGATGCGGCCGCGGCCGGTGAAGACGCAGTTGAACAGGCCCGCGTTGGAGGCGTAGCCCGCGGCGCCCTGGACGCGGCCGATGTCGTAGCGCAGCGTGGAGTCGAAGGCGAGCACGTTGGCGCCGTTGATGGTGAGTCCGTCGGTGCCGTCGAGGTCGATGATGTGCACGTCGGCGGCGCTGTTGGCCAGGAACAGGTCGCCGCGGCCGGTCACCTTCATCAGCGGCACGCCTTCGCCGGTGAGGTGCTGGCGGATGGCGCGGCCGATGCCGCCGGAACCGAGCGCCTCGAACTTCAGGTCACCCTGGTAGGCCACCATGGACCCGGACCGCGCCATCACCTCCCCGTTCATGCCGACCTTCACCATCTTGCCGCCCTGCTTCTGGATACCGAGGCCGTTGACCTCGGCATGCGAGGGGTCGAACAGGTCGCTGTGCACGGGCTGGGCTCCTTGCTGAGATGCATACGTCGGCTGTTGAGCGGGTCCGCCGGGTTGTCCGTAGGCGGGTGGCGGGTAGGGCGGTGGGGGCGCTGCTGGGTAGGCAGGTGCGCCCGGCGGGGGTGCGGCCGGGTAGCCGGATGGCGTCCCCGGCTGACCGGGAACAGGGGGCGGCGCGAATCGGCCGGGTGGCATCGGGGCGTGGGAACCGGGAGGGGGCGGCGGCGGGTGACCTGGGCCGGGTGCACCTCGGGAGTCGCCGGCAGTGCCCGCCACGGCACCGGAATTGCCCTGTGCCGCAGCGGGTGCGGGGTCGTCGTCGAGGTTCACTCCGTAGGCCGATGCGATACCCGCGAGCCCGTCGTCGTACCCCTGGCCGATCGCGCGGACCTTCCACGCGTCGTTGCGGCGATAGATCTCCACGCACACCACACCGCTTTCGGTGGTGAGTCCGGGGATCGGGAAAGTCAGTGCGGTGGAGCCGGATTCGATGGTGGTGGTCAAGGTGCCGACGGCGGCGAACGTCGCGGGTCCACGGCCGTCGAGGCTCGCGGTGACCACCACCTTGTCCACATCGGCGGGCAATGCCGAGGTCTGCACGCCCACCACGTCGGGTCCGCCGTTGCCGTGCCGGTACACCACGCCCGGCCCGGTCGGCTGATTGAAGAAGACGAAGTCGGCGTCGGAGCGCACCTTGCCCGCCGCGTTCACCAGCAGGGCCGACACGTCGACCGACGCCGAACTCGCGACCGTGACGGTCAGTTGATCACCGGGCGCGGGCCGGTTCTCGCCGGGAGCCAGCGCGGTCACGACACAGCACCCGAACGTCGCGCGATTCGCAAGTGTTCCACGCGTTCGATAGTGCCGTGTATGCCGTCACCGCGCCAGCGACGACCCGTCAGCCCGGCTGTTCACCGCCGCGATCCAGCGGAATTTCCAGGTGCACCGTCTGGAAGCCGTCGTGTGGTCCTCGGGCGTCGTACACGATGTGGCCGAAGGTCAGCCAGAATTCGAGCGCACCGGGTGTCCGGGCGTCGGTGTGCAGGTACAGCCGCTCGAAAGCCGGGGTGGCGCGTACGTGCGCGACCGCCGCGGCGACCAGCCGGGTGGCCAGTCCGTGTCGATGGTGCTCGGGCCGCACATAGACCCGGAACAGCTGCGCGGTGGTCTCGTCGGGGTATCGGCGCGTGAGCTCGGCCGGATGTGGGGGATGCGCGGGCCCCTGCGCCCGGATCGCGGTAGTACCGACGATGACGCCCTCGTGCTCGGCGACCCACAGCCGGTGGCGCGGATGCCGCAGATACGCGGTGTCCGGGTCGATCACATCCTGGTGGTATTCGGGCAGATAGCCGATGCCGAACACCTGGTAGAAGGTGTCGAGCATGACGCTGCGCGCGCCCGCGAGATCCGCGGTGCCTGCCTCACGGACGAGGTAGCCGGTGGTGGTGGCGGTCATCGCAGCTGCGCCAGTTCGCGGTCGAGAACTTCCAGACCCTCGACGGCTACCGGCCCCGGGCCGGTGTAACCGAAGGGCGCCACGATGATCCGGTTCTCGCGGATCGCGCGCAGCCCGGCCAGTTCGGGACGTTGGCGCAGGGCGGTGCGCACCGAGTCGGGTGTCTGGTCGCCCTGGGTGAGCAGGATGATCACTTCGGGGTCGGCGGCGATGAGTGTTTCGGTGTTGGCTTCGAAGTTGCGCTTGTCGATCTGGCCGTAGATATTGCCGAGACCGAGGATCTTCAGCTGTTCGTGGACGGTGCTCTTGGCGCCGTAGGCCTTGAGCTGGGCGCCGTCGCGCGACAGGATCAGCGCGGCGGCGGGACGGGGAGTCGGTGTGCCACTGTGCCGTTCGGTCACCGCCTGTACTCGCCGCTTCAGTGTGGTGACTTCGGCGTCGGCCGCGTTCTCGGTGCCGAAGAGCTTTCCGTAGAGGGTGATGTCGGCGAAGACGTCGTCGAAGGTGCCCGCCGCGTCGCGGCAGTAGCCGCGGGTCACGATCAGCGGGATGTTCACCTGGGCGAGGTCGTCGGGGGTCACCGAGAGTCCTTCGACGCTCACGACCAGGTCGGGGGACCGGCTGATGATCTCCTCGCGGGCGAGTTCGGCGGTGGGCGCGGTGATTTCGATGCCCTGCAATGCCTCGCCGTACTGGCCGGGGAAGGCAGCGGCTTCGAAGGTGCGGGTGACGATGCGGTCCGCGGCGCCCGCGGCGGCGATCAGCGGTGCGGCGATGGAACCGACCGTGACGACGCGCTGTGGGGGCGAGGAAAAGGTGACGTCGCGACCGCAGCTCGAGATCGTCAGCGGGAAACCGCTTGCCGAGGGTGCGGTGGCGGGAGCTGTTGTGCCGCAACCAGTAACGATCGCACTGGTGAGTAGGGCGAGTACGGGAACGGCGGAGCGGCGGGCGGAGATGACACGGGTGAACACGGTGTGGGTCCTCATCAATCGGTGGCGGGGATCGGCCGGTCGTTGTGACCGGGGCACAGGGGTGGAGTGCGGGATTCAGGACTCGCCGGTCGCACGGAAGCGGCGGATCAGGACGAGTAGCAGCGGGGCGCCGACCGCGGCGGTGACGATGCCGATCGGCAGTTCGCGTGGTGCGAAGACGGTGCGCGCGGCCACATCCGCGATCACCAGGAAGAGCGCGCCGATCAGTGCACTGACCACCAGTAGGTTCCGGTGTGTGCCACCGGTACACAGCCGGGCCACGTGCGGCACGATCAGCCCGACGAAGCCGATCGCCCCGGCGACGGCGACCACCGCGCCGACCGCGAGTGCGACGATCAGCAACGCCCACAGCCGAATTCGGTTCGGTGCGATGCCGAGCGTGCGCGCGGTGTCGTCACCGGCGGCCAGTGCGTCCAGCCGGGGTGCCATCAACAGCACCGCGACCAGTGCCACCGCGACCACGGCGACGGTGGTCGCCACCGAGGACCAGGCGGCAGGCGCGAGCGAGCCGAGCAGCCAGAACAGCACGGTGCGCGCGCCTTCGGGCCGGTCGGAGGCGAAGATCAGGAAGCTGGTCGCGGCCGAGAAGATGTAGCCGATGGTGACCCCGCCGAGCAGCAGCCGCAGCGAGGTGAGCCGGCCGTTGATCCGCGAGATCACGAACAGCAGCGCGGTGGCGATCAGCGCGCCGATGAACGCGCTCGCCGCGAGGGCGGTGGCTGTGGTCGCCGCGGCGACCCCGAACAACAGATACACCGCGGCGCCGGTCGACGCGCCCGAGGTGACGCCGAGGATGTGGGGGTCGGCGAGCACGTTGCGCACGATGGTCTGCAAAACGGCGCCGGTGATCGCCAGGGCGGCGCCCACTAGTGCGCCGAGCAGCACGCGCGGTACCCGCACCAGCCAGACGATGGAGTCCTGGGCGGCGCTCCAATCGACGGATGCCCGGTGACCGAAGACATGGTGGCCGATGATCCGCGCCACGGTGCCCGGCGGGACGGCGACCGGCCCGAGCCCGGCCGCGACCACCAGCGTGCAGGCGAGCGCGATGGTCAGCGCGGTCGTCAGCAGCAGTGCGCGGCCGCGGTGGCGGGCGTGGTCGAGGTCGTCGATGGCCGGATCGGCCACCGGGGTCGCGGTCATGTCGTGGCCGCCTCTCGGGTCTCGGACGGAGATGTTGTGGCGGGCGGTTCGGTAGCCGGGCCGAAGAGGAGCTGGACAGCGCCGAAGGCCGACGTTCGGCGGACGGGGATCTTGTAGACGGGTTCGAGGATCCGCGGGGTCAGGACCTCGGCGACAGTGCCTGCGGCGGCGACGCGCCCCTGGTCGAGCAGGACGAGGCGGTCGCAGTAGCGGGCGGCCAGGTTCAGCTCGTGCAGCACCACGATCGTGGTGGTCGTGGTGAGATCGCGGACCAGGGTGAGCAATTCGTGCTGGTAGCGGATGTCGAGGTGGTTGGTCGGTTCGTCGAGGAGCAGGTGGTCGGCCTGCTGGGCGAGTGCTCTGGCGATCAGGACGCGCTGGCGTTCGCCGCCGGAGAGCGTCGCGAAACGGCGGTCGGCCAGCGCCCGCGCCCCCACGTGTTCGAGCGCGGCCGCGGCGGCGATCCGGTCGGCGCGCGAATACCCCTGGAACGCGCCGACCCACGGCGACCTGCCGAGCAGCACGGTCTCGGCCACGGTGACCGGCGTATCCGGCGGCGCTTCCTGTGCGACGACGGCGAGGCGACTCGCGAGCTCGCGCCCGCGCAGCCGCTCCACCGGCACCGTGTCGATGACAACGGATCCGCCGGCCGGGCGCAGCGCCCGATACATCAGCCGCAGCAGCGTGGACTTGCCCGAACCGTTGGGGCCGATCAGTCCGAGCGTGCTGCCGGGTTCGACCCGGAAGCTGATGTCGTCGAGGGTGATTCGGCCGTCGTAGGTGAAGCGGATCTGGTCGACGGTGATCATCGCGGAGAGCTCTCTGTTCGGGGAATCGTCATCAGGTGTGGGTGATCGACGGTGGGAGCGCGCTGTACGCCGGGTCGCCACGAGTGATGCACCGCCACCGAGCAGGCGAAGGCGGCGCAGATCTCGTGCGCGGCGAGGACTTGCTCGCGCAGACGTGGATCGTTGTCGGCGAGCAGGATTCCGGTGGTCGTGCCGCTGTGGGCGACGACGACTCCGGCCGCGCCGATGGCGCGCGCTGCCCGGATGGTCGCGTCCAGATGCGGACGCTCACGCGATGCGGCGCTCAGTACGGCGCTGCGGGTGGACACCGCGCCGATCGCGGCGATGTCACCGTGGGTGATCGCCGGGCCGAGTTCGCCGAGCAGCCTGTCGAATTCGCGCTTGTCGGCGGCGCTGAAACCGGGTTCGCCCCGGTTGAATTCGACGGTGTCGACCGACCCGCCCTCGTCGCCGGTGACGATCGTCAGTGCCGGGAGGGTGCCGAGGCGGGCGAGTAACCGCACCTCGCGATGGAAATAGGCGACGGTGCCCGGGTACATGACGCCGTCGGACGGTTCGATGGCGCGCAGGTCGGCTTCGAGTTCCGCGACGGGCACCGAGCGGCCCTCGGCGTCGGCGACCGCGCGGGCGGTGGCGACGAGGTCGGCGGTGGAGCTGGCCAGCCCCTTGCCTTCGGGAAGTTCGCTGTGCAGGGTGAGTCGCCCGCCGCGCAGCACACTCGATCTGCCGACCATCCCGCTCGCGAGTCGCGCCGCCTTCGACTTGCCCTCGGGCACCACGTCTATGCGGTCGCCGCCCGGCTCGAAGACGGCCACCGTGCCGCGCCGAATGGGGAGCGTGACCAGGAAATGCCGATTCTGTTCGGTGACGCCCTGCAGCAATTCGCCGCAGCTTCCGTAGGCGCGGCCGACACCGATTCCCGGCGTGGCGAGGTCAATGGTCATCGGAGTCATCGCCTTTCGCTGGGGGTGTGGTCGTCGGTGACCGGTGCGGGTTCGGGCCGGAGCGCTGCGGGGCCGGGCAGCAGGTTCCGGCGGTGTAGCCGCAGCAGCGCGAGGGCCGACAGCAATCCGGCCGCGGCGCACAGCAGCGAGGGCGGCCAGCTCAGGGGGCCGCCGGTGTGGTCGAGGACCGCGCCGGTGATCGAGGTGGCGACGACCGTGAAGAGGCCGGACGCCAGATAGAACGCGCCGAAATAGGTTCCGGTCAGCCGAGTTCCGGCGAATCGGCCGATCGCCTCGTTGACGAAGGGTTGCACCGCGGTCACGCCGATCGCGAGCAGCACCGCGGCCGCGACCACCGGGGCAATCCGGATCGCTGTGCCCGCCACGCTGTTTCCCTCGACCGGCACAACCCCCGCGATGGCGGGAGGCAGCAGGAACGCGGTGCCCATGACAGCCATCCCGAGCGCCATCGCGGGCCCGCGCTGTGGTCTGCGCGCCAGCACCGTGGTGACCCGAACCTGGAGCGCCACCACGGCGATCGTCTCGACCACGAACAGCGCCGCCACCGCCGCCGGACCGTGACCGGGCCCAGCACTGTCCTGCGCTTGGAGGGTGAACAGGAAGTAGATCTGGCTCTGCAAGGCGAACATCGGCATCAGCGCGATGGTGAACGCCCAGAATCGGTGATCGGTGAACACCGTCGCGAAGTCGGCACCGATCCCACCCTCGTGCGCGGGCACCGGTCGCGCGGGCACCAGTAGCCATTGCACCACGGCCAGCACCGCGAAGATCGCGGCCGCGACCAGGGCCGATATCCGGAATCCCGCCGCTATCAACACGGTGCCGAGTACCGGTCCGATCGCGGAGCCCGCATTGCCGAAGACGTTGAACAGCGCGAAGGCCTGCGCCGAATGCGCACCGCTGTCCCTGGCGATGAACGCGCGGACCGCCGGATTGAACAGTGCCCCCGCGAAACCGGTGAGCACCGAGGCCGCCAGCACCACCGGCAGCGAACCACCGACGGCGAACAGCGCGAAGCCGAGTGCCCTGATCGCCAGGCCGACCATGATCACGCCGCGTGCGCCGAGCCGGTCGGCCGCCGAGCCGCCGACGAGGAACAGACCCTGCTGGCTGAGATTGCGCACCCCGAGCACGATTCCGACCACGGCCGCCGACAGCGCGAGGTCGTCGAGGAGGTAGTCGGCCAGAAACGGTACGAGGAGGTAGAAACCGATATGGCCCACAAGATGATTCACGAGCAGTAGCCGTACGGCCCCCGGTAGCGCGCGGAAGGTGTCGATGCCGTTCATCTGCCGGTTCCGGGCCGGAAAGCCGTTGCGGTGCTCACGCGCTCACCTCGGCGGCAGGGTCGCGGACGATCGAACATCGGCCCCAGCCGAGCACCTCGGCGCTGTCCGGGGTGGCGATCGTGGTGGGTTCGAGGGCGGGCGCGCGGAAAAGGCCGTTGGTTCGGCACCAGTCGTCGTTGTAGATGGTGCCCAGGTAGCGGTGTGGCCCGTCGGGGAACACGGTCAGCACGCGGGCGTCGGGTTCGCGCTCGGCGACCCAACCCGCGACCAGGGCGGCGGCGCCGGTGCTCCAGCCGCCCGCGATGCCGGTGGCCGCCGCGACCCGGCGACACGACGCGACCGCCTCGGCGGCGTCGACCCAGTGCACCTCGTCGAAGTCGGCGTAGGCGACATTGCGGGGCAGGATGCTGCTGCCGAGACCGCGCATGAGCCGGCGGCGATCTGGTTGGCCGAAGATCCGGGAGCCGACGGCGTCGACCCCGATCACCCGCAGCCGGGGCCACCGTGTGCGCAGGACCCGGGCGAGCCCGGCGCAGTGCCCGCCGGAACCGATCGAGGCGACCAGCACGTCGACGCCGTCGACCTGGGCGAGGATTTCCTCGCCCATCGCCTGATAGCCGCCCGCGTTGTCGGGGTTGTCGTACTGGTCGGGCCAGTACGCGCCCGGTGTGGCGGCGAGCAACGCGGCCAGCCGATCCAGCCGGGCCTGCTGCCAGCCACCGGTGGGGTGCGGTGCGGTGACCACGTCGAGCGGGATCTGAAACGCCGAGAACAACGCGCGGAGATCGGGTTCCAGCTCGTCGTCGACCACCAGCAGCACCGGATGGCCCAGTGCCTTGCCCGCCAGCGCCAGGCCGAGTCCCAGAGTGCCGCTGGTGGATTCGATGATCGTCGCGCCCGGCGCGAGCTCGCCTCTCGCCGCAGCGGCGCGCAACATCGACACTGCCGCACGGGCTTTCATGCCCGCCACGCTCGCTGCCTCGAGCTTCGCTGTGTACCAGCTGTTTCCGGACGGAATGGGCACGGCGGGCGTGCCGCCGATCAATTGCAGAAGCGCGGGTTGTGGGGACGTCATGACAGCTCTCGATAGGTGACGACGGCGCTCGGCCCGCCGTCGAGGGAGAAGAACGGGTAGGGCTCGGCCGAGACCGCGTGCACGCCCGCGCCGAGGAACCAGGGCAGCACCGCGCTGCCGGTCTGGGCGAACAGGACCAGCGGCAGGCCGCGCCGGTTCGCCACGGCCCGGAATTCGTCGAATGTCTCGTTGCCCAGCGACATTCCGGTGACCAGCAGCGCGTCGTAGTCCGACGGAGCGTCGGCGACCGATTCGAAGACCGGCTCACCCCATTCGGTGACGCCACCGGCGAGGTCGCACGGTAGATACGAGATGGCACGCGCCCGCAATTCGGCGAGCAGCGAACCGACAACGCCCACCACCAGCACCCGCGACACCCCGGCGGGCAGCAGGTCGACGACGGTGCTCGCCCGGCGGCGTGACTTCGTGAGCGAGGTCGGCCCCTCGATCACCACCTGCTCGCCCCGCACGCCGCCCGCGTGTGGATGCGGACGCACGTGCATCAGATAGGCATCGAGCGCGGCGATGCGGACCGCGGGTACGGGATGCTCGAGCAGCTCGTCGATCGTCGCCGCGACACAGCTGTCGACCAGATCGTCGGTGGCAGTGCCGGGTTCGAGACCGCACGAGCCCACCGCCGCGCCGACCCGCAGGCTCAGCACCTCGTTGCGGTATCCGCGAGAGCGGCCCGCGTGCCGGGTGCCGTAGGCGGTGCGAAATGCCGTGGACGCGTGCAGGGTTGCCGGTTCGGGTCCGAGCCTGCCCCGGCGCGCCCACGTGATGAGTTCGGCGACGGAGTCGGGGCGCACGGCGGACTCGATCATCGCGCACCGTCGAGTTCGAAACGGAGATCGGCGATCAACCGCTGTGCGAGATCGCCGGTGGTGCGGTGCGTGTCGTCCACCACCATGACGTGACCGAGATAGGTGTTGTTGTCGGTCGCGGGACGCACCTCGGTGCCGGGGGCCGCCAGTTTCCGCTCCACGATTCTGGGGTCCGCCGCCCAGTTCTGTGCTCCGTCCACCGTGGTCAGCAGGCCGGTATCCGTCGGAACCGCGAATGCGACGGCCGCGCTGGCGATACCGGTCTCCCGGGGTGTGACGTCGGGCTTGCCACCCGCGACAGCGTCGGCGTGCACGGCTGTGAGGTCGATTCCGGTGACCCGTCGCACCAGTTCGGTGATGCGATTCCCGGCGGGGCGGGGGTTCACCTCGATCAGGCGGGGGCCTTGCGCGCCGAGTTTGATCTCGGTGTGGGCGACGGTCGCGTCGAGCCCGAGCGCGGTGATCGCCGCGACTGCCAGCTCGGCCACCGCGGTGGTATCGCCGGGCTCGAGGGCCGCGGGGAACATGTGGCCCGACTCGATGAAGGCGGGGGCGCCGGTGATCCGTTTGTCGGTCACTCCGATCACCGTCGTCTGCCCGGCGACGGTGACGGTTTCCACGCTGAATTCCGGCCCGTCCACACACTCTTCGAGCAGGATGCTCGGTGAGCGGTGCTGTCCTCGGGCGTTGATCGGGAATCCGGCGATGGCGTCCACCGCGACGCGCAACTCGGCCTCGTCGCAGACCCGGCGCACGAACATCCCGCCGCAGAGGTCGACCGGCTTGACCACCAGTGGATAGCCGAGTTCGGCTGCGGCGCGCACGATCTCATCCCATTCCCGCGCGACCGCGAAGGCGGGACCGGCGACACCGGCGGCACGGCAGATCAGCCTGGTCCGGTGCTTGTCGCAGGCGTCGGCCACCGCGGTCCGGCCGGGCCCGGGCAAGCCGAGGTCAGCGGCGATCGCGGCGACGGTCGGCAGGTAGTAGTCGCACGAGGTGAGCACACCGTCGAAACCGAATGCCGCCTGCAGTTTTCGCACGTGGGGCAGCAGTGCCGACTCGTCGTTGGTCTCGGCGGTGAACACGTTGGCCGCCCCGAGCAGGGGGTGCGGCAGGGGTGTTCCCGCCCGCAGGTAATGCCCGAGATCCCGGGTCAGAAAGCTGAATTCGTGGCCACTGTCCTTGATTCCCGCCGGGAGCAGGGTGCTCATCGAACCGACCCAGCTCTCCACCATCAACAGGTGTCCCACATGTCCTCCAACCCTCGAGCAAGATGCTAATGATAACCATTTTCGTTAGGATTGCGATAGTCGAGCACTTCGCTCGACTGGAATCCGATGAGGAAACACCTGTGTTCTCGAGTAAATTCGTTGTGCCCCTTGCGCTGTCGATCGCCGCGCTGACTGTCTCGGCGGGGACTGCGCAGGCGCAGCCCGGCGCTGTCGACCAGCCGGTCTCCTTCACCGCGCACGCCACCGACCACGCGTCGATCATCGAGATCGACCGTGGGTCGCTGACGGTGAACAACGGTGTGTTCGAGATACGCGATACCGCGGGCACGCTGGTCGCCGCGACGCCACTCACGTTCGCCGTCGATGACTTCCTGTTCCCCATCACGGCCCGCATCGACGGCCGCGCGGCCACTCTCACCCCCGAGCTGACGATGGCCGAGGCCGTCTACCGCCCGATCGCCCTGCCGTTCGAGGACAAGGCGCCGTGGAAGTCCGAATACGACCGGGAGCAGGCCGCCTGGTCGCGGATGACCAGCACCATCGGGATGGGCGCCAGCATCGGTACCCTCGTCGGCGGCCTCGGGGGCGCCGCGGTGGGTTGTGTGCTCGGCGGCATCGCCGGGGCAACGGTCGCCGCGGCCACGATCGTCGGGATGTTCGGCCCGTTCATCCCGGCCGCCGCGGTGGGCTGTCTCGGTGGTGTCCTCGCGATCGGTGCCCTCGGTACGGTGGCCGGGCAGATTCTGGTGACCGCGCCGGTGGCGGTCGGGGCGGTAGTCCAGTACCTCGCCACGATCAACCAGCCTTTCGTGGCTCCCGCCAAGTAGATCGCGGCCCCCGCGGAATCTCGTTACCGCTGCAAAGGGCCGACTCCTCGCATTACGCTGCGGATATGAGCTCTGCCGTGCACGGATTCACCGACGATGCCCTGGGAACGCTGGACGCGGTCGGTGTCGCCGCGGCGTTGCGCGCGGGGGAGGTGAGCCGGTCGGAGGTTCTCGAGGCCGCTGTCGCCAGGACGCGGCGGGTCGACCCGAGGCTGGACGCGGTGCAGATGACGTGTTTCGATCGCGCGGCGTCGACGCCCGAGACCGCGGGGGTGTTCGCCGGGGTGCCCGCGTTCGTGAAGGACAACACCGACATCGCGGGGCTGCCCAGCTGCCACGGCTCGGCCGCGTTCACGCCGCGTCCGGCCACGGTCACCAGCGGTCCCGGCGCGCAGTTCCTGCACTCGGGCGTGATCGTGCTCGGTAAATCGACGCTGCCGGAATTCGGGCTCACCGCGAGTACCGAATTCACCGATCGCGCGCCGACCCGCAATCCGTGGAATCCGGAGTACTCGGCGGGCGCCTCCTCGGGCGGTTCGGCGGCGCTCGTGGCGGCCGGGGTGGTGCCGATCGCGCATGCCAACGACGGTGGCGGCTCGATCCGCATTCCCGCCGCGGCCAACGGTCTCGTCGGCCTGAAAACCACCCGCAACCGCCTGCTCGACCAGCCCGGTGCCCGCAAACTGCCGGTGCATCTGGTCGCCGAGGGTGTGGTCACCCGCTCGGTCCGCGACACCGCGCACTACCTGGCCGCCGTGGAACGATTCGGTGCGAATCCGGCGCTGCCCCCGGTTGGTCTGGTCGAGGGGCCGAGTGCGCGACGGTGGCGGATCGGCCTGATCACCGCCGATGTCCTCGGCCGGCCGGTGCACGCCGACAACGGCGCGGTCCTGGCCTCGGCGGCGAAGGTACTCGGGGGCCTCGGCCACGAGATCGTCGAGATGCGGCTGGATGTGGATCCGCGCTTCGTCGAGGACTTCAAGCAGTACTGGGCGGTGATGGCCGCGGCGATGGCGCTGTCGTTCCGGCTGGGGCACCGCGGGTACTTCGATGCGCGCAAGCTCGACCCGTTCACCACCGGTCTGATCGGGCTGGCCAAGCGCAATCCGCTCGCGGTGGCCGCGTCGACGTGGCGGTTGCGCGGGGGAGTCGCGGCCTACGACCGGCATTTCGCCGAGGTCGACGTGCTACTCACCCCGGTGCTCTCGCATCCCGCGCCGCGCATCGGCGAGCTCGCGCCCGGCCAGCCGTTCGACGCGCTGTTCGCCAAGCTCGCCGACTACGTCGGCTTCACCCCGCTCAACAATGTCGGTGGGGGACCTGGCATTTCGCTGCCGCACGGTCTGGTGCCCAGCGGCCTGCCCGGATCGGTCCAGCTGGCCGCGCGCCGTGGTGACGAGCGGACGCTGCTCGACCTGGCCTACCAGCTGGAAGCGGCGAGCCCGTTCCCGCGGATCGTCGATCGGGCCGCTGCCGCGGGTGCTGCCTGATCAGGGTGGTGTGCACCGCGCTGATCAGGCGCTCGTCACCGCGTTGATCAGTTGTTGCGCGCCGCGACATTGATCGGGCGCAGCCGCCCCGGGCTGTCGGTGCCCGCGTCGAACGCCCAGTGCTCGCCGTCCCAGTCGGGGTAGGCGGCGCGCCAGCGATCCACGAGGCGGGCGTCCTCGAGCGAGGCGACCACGCCGGCCGAACCGGTGTACTGCAGCCGCTCGTACTTGTGCCGAGTGACGGTGTCGATTGTGGGAACGGTGACCAGGGCTGACATTGACCCTCCGGGATCGAGACGAACGGTGACGTGACGAGTGCGCTACCCGGACCGTCGGCCCGGGTGCTGCGGTGGCGCGTCACCGCTCGATCCGAGAGTATGCCGCTCGCCGTGACACCGCGCAGGTTTTGAAAATCCAGTTCTTCGGATTGTTGGGTACCCGTTATGCACATCGTCGGTTTGCAAGATTTGGTTACGGCGGCGGTGGCGGTTCACCAGCTCGGGCGGACCCGCCCCGGGGTGACGACACGACCCAGCGCCCTGCTGACCTGGGTGAGAGTGGTCGCGCCCAGGGTGTCCGACCAGTTCTGAGTGAACTCGGCGAGGGCGGCGTCGGCGGCCCGCGTGCACGCCCAGCCGCGCTCGGTGAGGGTGATCAGGCGGGCGCGCGCATCGCGCGGGTGTGGATTGCGATCGGCGTAGCCCTTGGTGACCAGCTCGTCGACCAGCTGGCTGGCTGCCTGTTTGCTGACGCCGAGGTGGTCGGCGATCTCCCCGACCGTGGCGCCGTCGGGCGCCATGCGGACGAACGCGAAGCCGTGCGTCGGCCGGATGTCGGTGAATCCCGCCGCGGCGACCCTGGCGTGCACCGCCTGGGTTACCTCGGCCGCTGCCGCGAGCAACAGGAGGGGGAGGTCTGCGTTCGCGGGCACGACAGTCATTCTGGCACTTGACACAATAGTCAATCTACTTGACTATATAGACAAGTCGCTTGACCTTATGGAGGTTTCGAATGCCGGTGATCCGTTCCGCGGACGCGCAGGTGCACGAGGTGCACAACGCCCGCTTCACGTCCCTCGTCCGACCCGGCACCGGCAGTGCCGAGCTATGCGTCTGGCAGACCGAGGTTCGGGCAGATTCGGTCGGCGTACCCCATCGCATCCTGGGTGAGGAGGCGTTCGTTGTGCTGTCGGGCGAGGTGACGATGACGATCGACGGCGAATCCACGCCGATGAAACCCGGTGACGCGGCGGTCGCGCCCGCCGGTTCGATGATCGCCCTCGCGAACTCGGCCGACGAGATCGCCAGGCTGCTGGTGACTGTGCGGGTCGGCTTCGCGGCCGAGCTCCCCGACGGCTCTACCTTCACCCCGCCCTGGGCATCCTGAGCCGTCCTCGCGACTGTTTCAAGCCCAGAACTTGAAAGTTCGGGTACCCGAACAATATAATTCCGGAATGAGGGTTGGGTTCTACCGTTCGCCGGCGCGCCGCCGGGTACTTGCGGCATGTGTTCTGAGTGTCATGGCGTTCGCGCTGACCGCCTGCGGTGGGATCACCTCCGATGACGACGGGAAGAAGGTGGTTCTCACCACCTTCACGGTCCTGGCCGACATGGCGCGGAATGTGGCAGGCGAGCATCTGCGGGTCGAATCGATTACCAAGGTGGGGGCTGAGATCCATGGGTACGAGCCGACGCCGGGCGATATCAAGAAGGCCGCCAAGGCTGATCTGATCCTGGACAACGGGCTGAACCTCGAGGCCTGGTTCACCCAGTTCGTCGCCGACCTCGATGTGCCGCACGCCGTGGTCAGCGAAGGGGTGGCGCCGATGGACATCAGCGAGGACGCCTACCGGGGCAAGCCCAATCCGCACGCCTGGATGTCGCCGGTGAACGCGCAGATCTACGTCGACAACATGGTCCGCGCGTTCACCGATCTCGACCCCGAACACGCCGACGCCTACCGTGCCAACGGTGATGCCTACAAGACGCAGCTCGGCGCCGTGCGCGACGATCTCGTCGCCGCGGTGAACACCCTGCCCGCCGGCCAGCGCGCCCTGGTCACCTGCGAGGGCGCGTTCTCCTACCTGGCTCGCGACGCGGGGCTGACCGAGAAGTACATCTGGCCGGTCAACGCCGAACAGCAGGCCACCCCGCAGCAGATCGGCTCGACCATCGACTTCGTTCGCCAGCGCGGCGTGCCCGCCGTGTTCTGTGAATCGACGGTGTCGGACGCGCCGATGCAACGCGTGGTCGAGGCGTCCGGTTCACGGTTCGGCGGCGTGCTCTATGTCGACTCGCTCTCCGAGGCCGACGGACCCGTCCCGACCTACCTGGACCTGATCCGCCACGACGCGAAGACCATCGCGACCGCACTCGCCGGAGTCTCGAAATGACCGCACCGGTTGTCGAAATCCAGGACGTGACAGTCCACTACGGTGATGTGCTCGCTCTCGACACTGTCGAACTGACCCTGAAATCGGGCCGGGTGTGCGGGCTGATCGGTATGAACGGCTCGGGCAAATCGACGCTGTTCAAGACCGTGATGGGACTGGTCACGCCCGATCGAGGCCGGGTGCTGATCAACGGCCGCCCCCCGGCCGCCGCGCGCAAGGCGGGCAGTCTCGGTTACGTGCCGCAGTCCGAGGATGTGGACTGGAGTTTTCCGCTGTCGGTGCGCGATGTGGTGATGACCGGGCGCTACGGGAAAATGGGGTTCACCCGCCGGGCGAGCAAGGCCGACCGCGCCGCCGTCGACGCGGCGCTGGCCCGCGTCGAGCTCACCGACCTGGCCGACCGGCAGATCGGGCAGCTGTCGGGTGGTCAGAAGAAGCGCACGTTCGTGGCGCGGGGCATCGCCCAGGAGGCCACGATCCTGCTGCTCGACGAGCCGTTCGCCGGTGTCGACAAGCGCTCCGAGGCGACCATCACCGCGCTGTTGCGTGAGCTCGCCGCCGACGGTGCCACCATCCTGGTGTCCACCCATGATCTGCACGCGTTGCCCCAATTGGCCGACGAGGCAGTGCTGTTGAACCGCCGGGTGCTCGAGCACGGCGACCCCGATGTGGTGTTGCGCCCGGAGAACCTGGCCAAGGCCTTCGGCCTGGATGTGGACGGAGACCGATGAGCCTCGAGGAATTCTTCATCGACCCGCTGCGCTACGAATTCATGGTGCGCGCGCTGGCCACCACGGTCACCGCCGCCGTGGTCTGTGCGGTGCTGTCGTGCTGGCTGGTGCTGATCGGCTGGTCGCTGATGGGTGACGCGGTGTCGCACGCCGTGCTGCCCGGTGTGGTGCTGGCCTACATCGTCGGCTGGCCGTTCGCTGTCGGCGCGGTGATCTTCGGGTTCCTCGCGGTGGCGTTGATCGGCGTGGTCCGTGATACGAGCCGGGTGAAGGAAGACGCCGCCATCGGCATCGTGTTCACCACCCTGTTCGCGTTCGGTTTGGTGCTGGTGTCGGTGACGCCGAGCCAGACCGACCTGAACCACATCGTCTTCGGCAACCTGCTCGGCGTGAGCCGCGGCGAGATGATCCAGATCATGATCCTGGCCGCCATCGTCCTGGTCGCCCTGGTCCTCAAACGCCGTGACTTCACCCTCTACGCCTTCGACGCCACCCACGCCCACGCCATCGGCCTCAACCCTCGCGTCCTCGGCACCGCCCTGCTGGCCCTGCTGGCCCTGACCTCGGTGGTCGCGCTGCAAGCGGTCGGCGTGGTGCTGGTGGTGGCCATGCTGATCATCCCCGGCGCCACCGCCTATCTCCTGACCGACCGCTTCTCCCGCATGCTCGTCATCGCCCCCACCATCTCGGTGCTGTGCGCGGTCACCGGCCTCTACATCAGCTACCACCTCGACACCGCCGCCGGCGGCATGGTCGTGGTGACCCAGGGCATCGCCTTCACCTTCGTCTACCTCTTCGCCCCCCGCCACGGCGTGATCGGCCGCCGGATCACCGCCTCCCGCGCCCGGAAGACCGTCGCCACCCTCGGTGCCGTCGACTAGCGGTCCCGCGGCGATGGATCCGATCGTGTCGGTGTGTGGTGTCAGGATGTGGGCATGAATGTCACCGGGGAGGACGTCCGCGCCTTCGTGCTGTCACTGCCGCAGACGGCAGAGCACTTCGCTTGGGGCATGCCGATTTTCAAGGTCGCGGGCAAGCTGTTCCTCACCCTGCCCGAGGACGAGACCTCGATGGCGGTCCGCTGCCCGATTCTCGACCGCGACGAACTGGTCCTCGCCGAACCCGGCAAATTCTGGATCGCCTCGCACGAGTCCGGTAACCCCTGGGTCCGCGTCCGACTGGCGGCACTCGACGATCGCGAGGAACTGGAAGCCATAGTCACCGACTCGTGGCGTCAGGCAGCCCCGCGGGCCTTGCTGGACGCGGACCAGTGAGCGCGAGAGAGCTCGTCGGCCGCGAGGTCGTTACAGCACCGGCGTGATCGTGGCCTCGATCGTCTGGATGGCGTCCACCGGGATGACGAAGGTCTCGGTGATCTCCACGGTGGTCAGGCGGATATCGGCCACTCCGGCGTCGAGGAGGTAGTGGGTGGTGACCGTGTCGCCGGACTCGGACATGGTCAGGTCGCGAATGCCTTGGATCACGCGGTACTGGAGGCCGTGCTCCAAGTCGGCGCTCAGTTGCGGGCCCGAGTAGCCCGTGTGGAGGCCGGCCTCGACACGGGTGGCGTCGGGGGCGAAGGGGACCGCGCTCGCGTCGTGGGAGACCAGGGCGTCGAGGTAGGCGCGGGCGATGGCCTGGCGGGGCGAGTCGGCCGCATTCGGTTCTGCCGCAACGGTTGCCGTGCCGAGTGCGAGGAAAACGGCGGCCAGAGCCGAAACGTGAGTGATTCTCATGTAGAGATGCTGGCGGTCCGGACCGGTCAGTGCAACCGGGTGCTCGCGACTAGGCGACGTCGCGGCCCGGTAGGGTCGGAGCTCCTATGGCACTCAGCGCAACACTGCACAACTTCGCCGTTCAGCTCGCCGATGTGGATCGGGGGGTGTACGAGGATCTCGAGTTGCGGGTTGCCCGGCACCCGTCGGAGACAGCCGAGTACATGATCACCCGGATCCTCGCCTACTGCTTGCAGTACGAGGAGGGGATCGTGTTCAGCGACGGCGGGATCTCGGCCACCGATGAGCCCGCGGTACAGGTTCGGGACATGACCGGCCGGACGACCGCGTGGATCGAGGTCGGCGCGCCCGACGCGGACCGTATTCACCGCGGGAGCAAACTCGCTGGTCGGGCTGTGGTCTACACCCACCGCGACCCGGCGAAGGTGCTCGCGCAGTACGCGGGCAAGAAGATTCACAACGCGGCGCAGATTCCGCTGGTCAGTTTCGATCGCGCGTTCATCGATGAGGCCGCGGGGCTGGTCGACCGTCGCAATACCGCCACCCTCTCGGTCACCGAGGGCGTGCTCTATCTGGACCTCAACGGCACCAGCTTGCGCACCGATGTCACCGAGCAGCCCCTCGGCTGAGGCCGGCACGGAGTAGCTTGGCTGGCACCGGTGACGCTCGGCCCGAGCGCTTGGACCGCACCGGTCTCGTCGTCGAGTGGAGGTCGCGGTGCCCGGTGTGATGAGTCGGTTCGTGATTCCGGGATTCCTGCGGGTCACCCGGCGCAACCGGAATTACGTCGATGCCGAGCTGGCCGCTGCGCACGTGCGCGAGCGCGGTCTGCGGCCCCTCGCCTACGGTCCGCCACGCAAACTCCGTGGTGTCGAGGTCTCGGTGGAGCACGACCGCGGCTGGCCGATCTACACGCTGACTCCGTCGGACGGGATCTCTCGCGGCGGCCTCGTGTACGCGCACGGTGGCGGGTGGGTGGGCGAGATCGCTTCGCAACATTGGCAACTCGCGGCCAGGATCGCCGCCCAGACGCATCTCGTCGTGACGGTCCCGATCTATCCGCTGATTCCGTTCGGCACCGCGGCGGAGGTGATTCCCCGCTTCGCCGAACTGGTCACCGCGGCCGACGAGCGCTACGGTCCGACCTTCCTCGCCGGCGACTCCGCGGGCGGTCAGATCGCGCTGTCCACCGCGCTGCACCTGCGCGACGCGGGCCATATCGTGCCCCGCACGCTGCTGATCTCGCCCGCGCTCGACCTCACTCTCGAGAATCCCGAGATCGACGCGGTTCTGCTGCGTGACCCGTGGCTGGGTCGCGACGGTGGGCTGGTGTTCGGCCGGATGTGGAGCGGCGAACTCTCGATGAAGGACCCCCTTGTCAGCCCCCTGTTCGGCGACTTCGGCGGGCTGGGTCCGATCACCGTGTTCACCGGCACCGACGACATCCTGAACCCCGACGCCCGCCTGCTGGCGGCGAAGGCACGCGCGGCGGGCGTCGACCTCGACTATCAGGAAGAACCCGGACTCGTGCACGTCTACCCGCTGACGCCCAGTCGCGAAGGGGCGGTCGCCCGCCGCCGGATCATCGCCACGCTGCGCGCCGAACTCGATGCGGCACACAGCATCTCGTGAGACGGCTCACCGCTCGGTCAGGTGCACCTTGAACAGGATCGTCAGCTGAGTGACCGCCTGGTCGAACGGATGCGCCGACTTGAGCGCGCGGCTGTGCACGATCGTGCCCTCGATGGTGGTGAGCAGGAATCCGGCCAGCGACACCGCGGTCGACCGCTCGATCCCGGTGGCGACGATCCCGTCGGCGAGCCGGGCGGTCCATTCGGCGAACGCCTGGCCCGCGATGGACTGGACGGCGGGGTCGAGTTCGTCGAGAGCGGCCGCCATCATGAACGAGCCCGCGGTGTAGTCGGACTTCTCCAGCGGGGCGCGCCAGAACGCGAGCAGGTCGGTGAGCCACTGCTGGGCCGATGGCGCGGTCTGCAGGGCGTCCGCCATGGCACTCACATGCGAGTACACCAGGCGTGCCACGATCCGTGCCGCTGTCTGCACCAATTCGCCCTTCCCGGAAGGGAAGTGCTGGTACAGCGAGTTGCGTGAGGTTCTGCTGCGCTCGAGTAGTTCGCTGAGGGAGGACGCGTGCACGCCGTGTTCCTGGACGGTGCTGATCGTGTGCTCGATGAGTCGGGCGCGTGGTCCGGCGGCCATCCGATCTTCTCCTACCCCTTGATTGAACCGATCGGTTCATGTTAGACCTATTCCTACGTGAACCGATCGGTTCATATGGAGAGGATGTCATGCCCACCCCCATTGCCACCGCGGTTCCGGTCACCCACGCGGGAATTCTCGGCCTCGGCGTGTACCGCCCGCGCCGTGTTGTGCCCAACTCCGAGATCGTCGACGCGATCGAGTCCTCGGACGAGTGGATCAAGACACGTTCCGGGATCGCCGCCCGGCACTGGGCCGAGCCCGACGAGACGATCGTCTCGATGAGTGTCGCGGCTGCTCGGGACGCGCTCACGGCGTCCGGGGTGAGCGCCGAGCAGATCGACGCGGTGGTGCTGGCGACGTCGTCGCAGATGGTGCTCGGTCCGTCGGCGGGCGCGGTGGTGGCGACCGAACTCGGTATGCACGACACCGCCGCGTTCGATATCTCCGCGGGCTGCGCGGGCTTCTGCTACGCGTTGGCCGATGCGGCGAATCTGGTGCGCTCGGGTCAGGCGCGGCAGGTGCTGGTGATCGGCGTGGAGCGGTTGTCGGATCTGCTCGACACCACCGATCGCGGGTGCGCGTTCATCTTCGCCGACGGTGCCGGTGCGGTCGTCGTCGGGCCGGCCGAGCAGGAGGGCATCGGCCCGGTCGCGTGGGGATCGGATGGCGCGCGCACGTCGGCGATCAAGCAGGACAAGGACTTTCTGGAGTACTTCGCCGAAGTGGCCGCGGCAGAGGCCAGCGGAGGCACTTCACAACGTCCCTACATCCGGATGAACGGCACCGAGGTCTTCCGCTGGGCCGTCACGTTCTTGGAGAAGGCCTGTCGTGACGCGCTCGACCACGCGGGTCTCACGGCCGACGACCTCGACGCGTTCGTTCCGCACCAGGCCAATATCCGCATCACCGACGCGCTGGTCCGCACCCTCGGCCTGCCCGACACCGTCGCCGTCGCGCGCGACATCATCGAAACCGGCAACACCAGCGCCGCCTCCATCCCGATGGCCATGGAACAGCTCCTGCGCTCCGGCGCCGCCGACGCCGGCGACACCGCGCTGCTACTCGGCTTCGGCGCCGGTCTGGCCTACGCGGGCCAGGTCGTTCACCTGCCGCCGATCGCCTAGTCCACCAGCGCGCGCAGGTATCGCCGACGGTAGAGGCGCTGTGCGACGAGAAGTGCCGGGAAGAGGGAGCGCCATGGTCCGGCCGGTGCCGGTCTCGTCAGTGAACGCAGAGTCAGCGAGACGGTGCCGGTCGAATCCCGGTGCACGACGAAGGCTTCCTCGCCGCTGACCGGATGACCGGGCAGGGTGCCGTAGGCGAAGCCGCACCGGTTCTCGGTGTCGATAACGGCGACTACGCGAACCGGTTCGTGGACGGAGACAGGTCCGCATCCCGCGCTGATCCGGTACTCCGCGTCCGTCGACACCGTGGCATCGGGGGCAACTCTGAAACCGCTGCGGCGCTTGATACCCCACCGCAGCACGGATTCGGACGCGGCCGTCCATCGAGGCTCGCCGTGCCCGATCACCACGGTGGTGTCGAACCGGCGGAAGCCGGGAAATTCGCTGGTCCACAGATCGTCGGCGGGGCTGGTCGCGCCGGCTGGGGTGTAGGTGAGTCCCTGGTCCATGGTGTGACGATAGGCGTTGCTCAGGTCGTCACGCGTTCGCCTTCTCGCGCAGCGACCGCTGGGTGACCGGTACGGCGTAGGCCGCGCCGTCGCGGATGCCGAATTCGAAGCGGCAGGGGAACAGTGAGGGTAGGCCGGTCGCGCGTAGGTCGAAGTTCGCGGCGAGGGTTTGCATGGCCCAGTTCTGCAGCGAATCCGGGAGCTGCAGGGTGGTGCCGTCGACGCAGCACACATAGGCGTGGGTCTGTTCTCCGTCGACGGGCAGGGGGTTGCGCAGACCGACCGCGCCGATTTCCAGAATTCGTCCGGCGTTGTGGGAAGTAGCGACGCTCGGCAAATCCAACTCGATGTCGTCCATGCGGAAAACCGTAGCGCAGCAACTATTCAGGGAACACCTAAATCGCGTGGTCTTGACGAACTTCGCTGATGTCGCAAATGCGTGAAAGTGCGAGGTCTGTTCCCCGCGCCGCGGCGGAGCCCGGCGCACCGCGCGCCGGGCCCCGCCGTCGCGATGTCAGCCGATCGCGAAGCGCAGCAACGCCTGGCGATCGCCCTGCTTGATCTTGCCCTTGCGGTCGAGGACCTCCAGCTGCCACACCGGACCGTTGCGGAAGGTCCGCGCGATCGCGTTGGCGTTCTCCGCACCGAGCAGTGACGGCCAGATATCGGCGACAGGCTGGGTATCGCCGCCGGTGGCGTCGTAGATCTTGAACGAGACGTTGTTCGCCTTCTCGAAGGAACTGCCCTTCTTGAACGCGACGGCCACGAAGACGATGGAGTCGATCGCGGGGGGAACATTGGCGAACGTGACGTGCACGGTCTCGTCGTCGCCCGCGGCCGCACCGGTCTGCTCGTCGCCGGTGTGCAGCACCGATCCGTTGCCGAGCGGGTCGAGCGAATCCAGGCCGGCGAATCGCACCGGCTCAGCGCCCTGGAACAGCACGGCGATCAGGTCGAGGTCGACACCGCGCTTGCGCCGGGCCATTCCGAGAATTCCACCGCTGGAACCCGCCGACGGATCCCAGCTCACCCCCACGCTCATTTTGGTGATACCGGCGAGATCGGCCGCGCCGTCTTCCTTCTTGAGAGTAATCACGATTTTCAGGCTACGGACTTCGCCCGCCCCGTGCATGACGACGGAATACGCTCGTCAGCCGGAGTGGGTCGCGAGGTAGACGAGGGCCGTGACCGCCAGCGCGATCGCGCCGAGGATGCCGCCCGCGATCGTGTCGGCGCGATTGGTGGCCACACCGTTCTCGATCCGTTCCCAGCCGATGAACGCGGCGGCCACGGCGCCGATACCGGCTGGGGCGGCGACGAACTCGCTGACGACGGGAATGAACGAGACCGCGCAGGCGATGATGCCGAGCACCAACGACGCGAGGCCGACACCGTTGCGTGGCGGCGGAAGGGTCTCTGGACCGGGCATTGCCTGAGCGTAGTCCCGCCGCGGGGTGGGTGCTGGTCACGCCCGGTCACAAGCCCTCGGTCACAGCTTCGTCATGGTTGATCGAGCAGGGGCCGGGTACTCCATGAAAATGGCAGCCCTGCAGGGATTCATTTCAGCGTCCCGGTTTCCGGGCTGTGGAGTTCGAGAAGGGATAAGGTTTGTCGATTTCAGCTGACGAATCGAAAAGTCGAAACCCGAACAAAGGTTATGTAGCCCTGCTGGGCTGGAGTTTGAATGCGGTCGAGGCGGTTGACCGGTTCGACCGCCGCTATATCGTAGTTGCGCCCGAATGGGCGGAAAGTTATTGCACGGAGCACGACATACCCTATATTCCCTGGGATTTCGAGCGGCTCAACGATCGTTCGATGGAGATCGCCGAGACCCTGAAGAAAAAGGGGGTCGACGTCGCCATTCCGATCTTCGAGGAGACGGTGGAATGGGCCGGGGCGATCAACTCCGTCCTGCTCGACAATCCTCGCCTGCTCGGGCAGTCGATGCTGCTGCGTGACAAGTCGTTGATGAAGCGGCGCGCGCAGCTCGGCGGTATCCGGGTCGGAATCTTCGAAGAGGCGCACGAACGCGATGACGTGATCCGATTCCTGAAGCGGGTCAATCAAACCCTGCTGAAACTCGACGGTGATCCCAACGATCCGATTCACCTCAAGGCGTTCGACAAGGCGGGCTGCCTCGGTCACCGGATCATCCGGACCCCCGACGAGGTGGACTCCATCCCCGACGACGAGTTCCCGATGCTGATGGAATCACACCTGGACGGCTGGGAGTTCGCGGTCGAGGCCTGGGTCCACAACGGCCGCATCTGCTTCCTGAACATCTCGGAGTACGTGACGCTCGGATACTCGGTGTTCGTCCCCGCGACGCCGGAACTCGAGAAATATCGGCCCGAGATCACCCGGCAGGTCGAAAAGCTGATCAAGACTTTCGACATCGAGTTCGGCTTCATCCATCCCGAGTACTTCGTCACCAGCGACGGGGAAATGTATTTCGGCGAGGTCGCTTACCGGCCACCGGGTTTCAAGGTGTTCGAACTACTGGAACGGACCTACGGTTTCAACGCCTACCACGCACTGGTGCTGGCGTTCGACCCGAAGACCACCGACGAGGAGATCGACGCGTTCTTCCCGAAGGAAGTGGTGGATGCCACCGGCCATGCGGGGTGCTTCGGCGTGTATCCGCGGCGACGTGTGGTCAGCCGGCTGTCGGTGCCGCCCGAGACCGAGGATCACGATTACTTCGAGACGCACGAGCTCACCGCGCCGCAGGCCGAAAAGGTCACCAAACGAACCGCATTCGGTAATCACTGGGGTCTGCTCTATTTCTTCGGTGAGGACCCGTACACTCTGCGGGATCTGTTGAAGCGACAAGAAGAGCTCGACTTCTATATCTGATCCGTTGCCATGGCAACGGTGGGCGAAGGGATCGGCGATTGAGTCCGGACGGCCACGACGGGACGAGCCTGGACCGGCGCCTCGCCACGATGGACCACGCCACACAGTCCCTCGCGGACGCAGGCGATTTCGGCAAGCAGGTCAAGCTGCCCAGGGTCATGGACTCCCTGCGGCGGGTGCTTCTGCTGCCCGGCGGTTGCGCCGCGGTGCGCGAACGCGCCGAGAAGCTGGAGACCGCGGGCCTGTTCCTCGGCACGGATTGGGCACAACCGCAGATCCTCATCCCGGCGCTGAGTACCGGTGCGTTGCGCAGCGCCAACGCCGACACCATGGTGTTGGAGGCGGTGAGTGATCTGCGATTGCTCGCGGTGGCCAAGGGCGAATATCGGCACGCGCTGGTTTCGGCCGAACAGGCCGCTGATCATCTGTCGCAGGTACTCGCGGTGAATCTGTCGCTGCTGTTCTCCCCGCCCACCGAGGCCGAGCGGGAACAGCAGGGGCGGATGGCGCAGGTCTCGCGCGAGCTGCTGCACTATCTCGTCGCCGAGGTCGGGTACGAGAAGGTGCTCGAGAACCTGGTCGACGAGATCTGGCGCATCCTGCGGCAACGGCCGATCCAGGTCGACGGGGTCAAGCGGATGATCACCCAGATCGCCGTGGCCCGGGCGAATCCCGACGTGGATCTCGGCGCCAGCGGTCTGGGCGCCGACCGGCTGATCAGCAGCCTCTACGGGACCACCGAGGGGTGCAGGGAAGACCCCGGGGTCGAGGTCTACCGCGCGCGGCTGGAATCGATGGACGACAGTGCGTTGCAGTACGAGGCAACGGGATTCGCGCGGTCCATGCACGACACCGGGCTGGTCTCGCCGTATCACGCTGTGCTGCTGCGTTTTCTGCTCACCAAGGGTGCGTACCTGCTCGGCGAGGCGATGGGTCTGTCCAGCACCGGCCGCGACAGCCTGCTCTGCTATCACGAACTCGTCCACACCCTCATCGAGCAGGCCGTCCACGTCGAAACGGCGCAGTGCGTGTACGGACTCACCTTGCTGCTCGAACGCGGCATCCTCTATCAGCCGCCGGTCGCGCCCGCGCTGTGGCGTCAACTGGCACTGCGGCTTTCGCCGCACTCGCGTCGGCGGCTGACCCAGGTGTTCGGGCCGACGCCGGAACCGCGGGCGTGGTTGCTGTCGGGGATGCTGTCGGTTCTCGGCCTGCCGCTGGGAATCGGGCAGGGCGACAACCCCACCTGCCAATCGGCGCGGGCACTGTCGATGTGGGCCTACAACGACCCTGACTATCTGCTGCAGACGCTGGTGTGGGCCGCGCGCGACGACGAGATCGTCATGCACTTCGAAGGACAGCCGATCTCCTCGCGCGAGACCGGTGACACGGAATCGACCGCGCTGCAACTGGATCTGGACCCGGTATCGCTGCTGGTGGTACCGCACCTGGACCGGATCTACGCGGAGATGGGACGGCGCTGTATCGGCCGCGACGGCGATCCGCACCGCTGGATCAACCCGGAATTCCACGGCTGGTGGTCCGGACGCGGCTTCCGGATCAATGTCGACGTGGCCACCGGGCAGCTGACCGACCTCGACGAATTCCTGCGCCACTTCTACGCCGGGTACCACCCCTTCTACAACGGCAACCAGCCGGTGATCCACCCGCAGCCCGCCGGTATCGCCGTCACCGACAGCGCGGCCCGCTTCGTCGGCTGGCACGCGATCACCGTGCTGCGCGTCAGCCTCGACCCGCAGGATGTGATGCGGGTGTACTTCTACAACCCGAACAACGACAGCGGCCAGGACTGGGGCGACGGGGTCGTCGTCGGAACAGCCGGGCACGGTGAGCGTTTCGGTGAAGCGTCGCTGCCCTTCGAGCAATTCGCCTCGCGGCTCTACATCTTCCATTTCGATCCGCTCGAGCCGGGTGAGCTGGCCGCCGTCGAGCGCGCGGAGCTGGACCGGGTGATCGGCTATCTGCGGCGCAGTTGGGGTGCCGACCGCATGCCCGTGGAAACGGGTGCGGCCGAACAGGATTGATCACAGCAAACGTTCAGAGTCGAACGCTAGGGTGTGGGCGTCGGCGCGCTTCGTGCCGCGATGAGCAAGGGGATTCGATATGGGTGTCAGCTTGTCCAAGGGCGGCAATGTCTCACTGACCAAGGCGGCGCCGAACCTCACCGCCGTCGCGGTCGGCCTCGGCTGGGATCTGCGGACCACCACCGGCACCGACTTCGACCTCGACGCCAGCGCCATCGGCCTCGGCGCCGACAAGAAGGTGGTGTCGAGCGGGCACTTCGTCTTCTTCAACAACCTGAAGTCGCCCGAGGGCGCGATCGAGCACGCGGGCGACAACACCACCGGCGCCGGCGACGGTGACGACGAGACGATCAACGTCGACCTGGCCAACACCCCGGCCACGATCGACTCCATCGTGTTCCCGGTCTCGATCTACGACGCCGCCACCCGCAACCAGTCCTTCGGCCAGGTGCGCAACGCCTACATCCGCGTCCTCGACCGCAGCAACGGCGAGGAACTGGCGCGCTACGACCTCTCCGAGGACGCGTCCACCGAAACCGCCATGGTCTTCGGCGAGCTGTACCGCAACGGCGCCGAGTGGAAGTTCCGCGCCACCGGCCAGGGCTACGCCTCCGGCCTGGAAGGCATCGCCCGCGATTTCGGCGTCAACCTGTAGCGGGGCCGGTCAGCTGCGGACATTCCCGAAGGCCGGGAAGATACGCAGCTGACCAGCCGGCTTCTCAGCGTCCGGCTTCCGCGGTGCGATGTCACCCGACCGGCCCAATTCACCCGTGGTGGGTGAGGCGGTGGGTACCGCTGACAGCGAGCATCGAGTCGACGCGTCGACCGAGCTGAGGAGCTGATTCGCGATGGCACTGGACTACGACGATCGCACCGATTTCGAGAATGCTGATCGCGGGTTCATCAAGACCTTGACGCCCATGCGGATCGCCGAGGCCGACGGCACGGTCGTTTTCGACACCAGTGGGTACGGGTTCCTCGACGGGCCGTGTCCGGAAACGATCAACCCGAGTCTGTTCCGGCAGGCCCAGCTCTGTGTGAAGAACGGGCTGTTCGAGGTCGTGGACGGCATTTATCAGATCCGTGGTTTCGACATCTCCAATATGACGATCGTCGAGGGCGATACGGGCATCATCGTGATCGATCCGCTCATCTCGGCCGAGTGCGCGGCGGCCGGGTTGGCGTTGTATCGCGAGGAGCGCGGCGATCGGCCCGTCACCGGTGTCATCTATACCCACTCCCACGGCGACCACTTCGGCGGTGTCGACGGCGTGCTGCCCGACGGTCGTGGTGACGTGCCGATTCTCGCGCCCGCCGGTTTCATGGCGGAGGCCGTGTCGGAGAACGTCTACGCGGGTGTCGCGATGACGCGACGCGGCACCTATATGTACGGCATGGGGATGACGCCCGGACCCGAAGGCCAGTGCGGCACCGGGCTGGGCATTCAGGCCTCCCATGGCACGTTCGGCCTGATCCCGCCGACCGTCGACATCACCCACACCGGCCAGCAGGAGACCGTCGACGGGGTCCCGATCGTCTTCCAGATGACGCCGGGCACCGAAGCGCCCGCGGAGATGAACTTCTATTTCCCCCGCCACCGCGCACTCTGTCTCGCTGAGAACGCGACCCACAATCTGCACAACCTGCTGACCCTGCGCGGCGCCCAGGTGCGCGATCCGCGGATCTGGTCGCGCTACATCGACGAGGCGATCGAGATGTTCGCCGTCGACGCCGACGTCGCGTTCGCCTCGCACCACTGGCCCACCTGGGGTGCGGAGAACATCATGGAATTCCTGGCGCTGCAGCGCGACCTGTACATGTACCTGCACGACCAGACCCTGCGGATGATGAACGAGGGACTCAACGGCCCGGAGATCGCCGAACAGTTCGAGTTGTCGCCGAACCTGGCCGACGCGTGGAGCGCCCGTGGCTATTACGGGTCGGTGAGCCACAACGTCAAGGCGGTCTACCAACGCTATCTCGGCTGGTTCGACGGGAACCCGACCTCGCTCTGGGAGCACCCGCGTACGGCGAAAGCGGTCCGGTACGTCGAGACCATCGGCGGCATCGACGCGGTGATCGAGAAGGGACGTGCCTACGCCGACTCGGGCGATCTGCGCTTCGCCGCTGAGCTGCTCACCCACGCCGTGTTCGCCGAACCGGACAACGAAGCCGCGAAAGACGCCCTCGCCCAGACCTATCGAACACTCGGCTTCGGTGCGGAGAACGCCACCTGGCGCTGCTTCTACCTCACCGGCGACAACGAATTGCGGCACGGAATCCAACGGACCGAGCTCGACCTCGGCGGCGGGATGGCGGCGGCACTGTCGGTGGAGCAGCTGTTCGACTCGATCGCCATCCGGGTGAACGGCCCACGCGCGGCGCAGGATTCGTTCCGGATCGAATGGCATTTCACCGACCAGGACTCCGTCGTGCGTCTCACCCTGTCCAATGGTGTTCTCATCCAGACACCGGACCCACGGTCCAAGGCCGACATCGACCTCACCCTCACTCTCACCAAGCCACAACTGCTCGGCATCCTCGCCGGCAAGGGCCTGGACGGGATCGACCACACCGGCGACCCCGGCGTCCTCCAGCGGCTGTTCGGCCTCCTGGACACCCCCGACCCGAACTTCGCGGTCGTGACACCGTAACCGTGCGGCGATGCGGCCGCGCCGGCCCCGGGCGCGGCCGCATCGCCGGTCAGAGGTGTGCGTTCCATTCGTCCAAGACTGCCGAGAGCTCTCGGTCATAGCGTTGCTGCATGGCAACAACACGAACTTCCCCCGGACGCGCGGAAGCTGACCAGCTCCTGGCCGTTCTCGACCAGTGGCAGGTGGCGATCGTCGCCAACGACGCGGACCAAATCGGTTCCTACATGGCCGACGAGTGGATCATGGTCTCCGAGAACGGCATAACCACCGCCGAACAGTTCCTGGCCTTCGTCCGGTCGGGCGATCTCACGCACTCGGCGATGGAGCGCGTCGGTGAGCCCCGAATCCGCTACCACGGCGAACTCGCCCTCCTGAGCACCCGGGTCACCAATACCGCCCATTACCAAGGCATTCGATTCGACGCCGACGAATGGACCACCGACGCCTTCATCCACACCGACGGCCGGTGGCGCTGTCTGCTGACCCAGATCACCGCCACCAAGAAGTAGTGTTCGCGCGGGAGATCAGGCGGGCGGGGTGGCCATGAGGGCTCGGACGTGGCCGAGGACGTCGGGGTATCTGCGCAGGTGCGCGCCGCCGTTGAGATCGATGGTCGAGCCGGTCATCCAGGTGGCCTTGTCCGAAGCGAGGAAGGCGGCCATGTCGGCGATCTCCTCGGGACGGCCGCTGCGGCCGAGCGGGGCGTTCTCCAGGTAGTCCTCGGTCAGGCCGGGGACGAAGGCGATGCCGGCAACCAGGGGAGTGTCGACGAGGCCGGGGGAGATGGCGTTCACGCGGACCCGGCGATCGGCCAGCTCCAGCGCCGCGACCTCCACCAGCATCAGCACGCCTGCCTTCGCGGCGCAGTACGCGGCCATTCCGGTGCCGGGCTGGCGTCCGTTGAGCGAGGCGATGCAGGTGATGCTGCCGCCGTCGGCGATGCGGCGGGCCGCGTGCTTGAGCACGAGAAAGGTTCCGGTCAGGCAGACGTCGAGGGTGAGCTGCCAGTTCGCGAGCTCGAGGTCGGTGATCGGGCCGGTCATCGACAGGCCCGCGCAGCTGACCACGGCGTGCACGTCGTCGAGGTCCGCGAATCCGGCCGCGACGGACGCTTCGTCGGTGACGTCCATCCGGATGCTGGAGGCGGACCCGCCGATGGCTGTCGCGGCCTCGGCGGCCGCACTGTCGTTGACGTCGGCGACGATCACCCGGAAACCGTCGGCGGTGAGGGCGTGCGCGGTGGCCAGGCCGATGCCCGACGCGCCACCGATCACGATGGCGGTGCGCTGGTCTGTGGTCATGGTGCTCCTCGCGGCTGCGGACCTGCCCAGTAGACAGATTCTGGAAACTGTCCAGCGATCGTAGACACATTCTCGAAGATGTCTACTCCGTTGGTAGGATTCGTCCGTACCAGGACTGATCAGCCGTTCGGGAGGTGGGCCACGTGGTCGAAACGCAGGCGGTGACCGTCGGGGACAGGCTGATCGATGCGGCCCAGAAGATGCTGGCCCGCAAAGGGATTCGATCCACGACGATGATCGAGATCGCCGAGGAAGCGGGGGTGTCGCGCGCCTGGCTCTACCGGCACTTCCCCGACAAGACCGCGCTGCTCGGCGCCGCGATCGTTCGGCTCAACGACGCGCTGTGGACCGGGTCCCGCGCCGAACTCGATGTTCTCGGCACCTTCGGCGAACAACTCGCGGCAGGCGTGCGCATCGGCCGGGGAGCCTACGACGCCCCCGGTGCGCTGATCATGCGTCTGCGGCGCGACGAACCCGACGAATTCGCGCTGTGCACCGGTGCCGGCGTTTCGGGCCTCGTCCCCGATCTGGCCGACTTCTGGCTGCCCTACGTCGAAGCGGCCCTCGCGCGCGGCGAGATCCATCCCGGCCACGACCGCACCGAGGTCGCCGAATGGGTTGCGCGTGTACTGATCAGCCTCGGGACCGTCCCCGGTGAAACCGTCGACGTCGACGACAACGCCGCGGTGCTGCGCTACCTCCGTCGCTACCTACTCCCTGGACTGACCACCGACCCGATTGCGGGATAAGCCGTCTCACGCACGTCGATGACGCTCAGGCTCGGTCGGGGGTTCCAGGTGGAGACGGCCCAGATGACGATGAGGTCGATGACGATGATGATCACCGACCACCACGGGTAGTACGGCAGCGACAGGAAATTGGCGATGATCGACAGGACGGCCAGGCAGTAGGCGAAGATCCGGGCCCAGGTCGCGGTCAGCATCATGCCGATGGCCACCGCCACGAGGAATACCCCCAGCGCCAGGTGGATCCAGCCCCAGCTGCTGACGTCGAGCTCGTAGCTGTATTCGCTCGGGATCAGGAATAGCTCGTCCTTGGTGACGCCGGCGATACCGCGCAGGATGCTCAGCGTGCCTGCCACCAGGAGCATGATCGCCGCGAGCATGGTGATGCCTGCCGCGAGACCCTGGCGGACGGGGTGCGAGGTGATCGTCATGGATTCGACGGTAGGGGCTGTCGGGGACGATCCGGATCCCCCGTTCTGGGTGAGGTGGAGCGGCTCGGACGGATTCACCCGATTCGGATGATGTGGACGGCCGGGGTTCTTCGCGACGATGGCGGCAAGGGTCGAACCGTGACCGCCGCCCGGTGGACACGCATCACAGAAGTGAGGGTCGAATCATGTCGTCGGTGTGGGACGTTCTCTGGGTCATCATTGTGAGCTTCTGCTTTGTCGCCTACCTGATGTTGATGTTCTACCTGCTCACCGATCTTTTCCGTGACCGGTCCACCTCGGGCTGGGTGAAAGCGGTGTGGGTGGTGTGTTTGATCCTGTTCCCGCTGCTCACCGGACTGGTGTATCTGATCTTCCGCGGTAGCGGCATGGCGGAACGAACCGCCGAAGCGCAGAAGCAGGCGCGCACGGAGGCCGACGATTACATCAGGCAGGCCGCGGGCACGAACTCCGCCGCCCAGATCGCCGACGGGAAGAAGCTGCTCGACGCCGGGGCCATCACCGAGGCGGAATTCCAGCAGCTCAAGGCCAAGGCCCTCGCCTGACATCCGCGCACGACTGCGCGATCCGGCGTCGCTCACAGACAGGAACACCATCTGATGACCAGTCAGCAGGAAGCCTCGGCCAGCGTCGAAGCCGATAACGAGACGTTGCTGCGCTCGCTACCGTTCGAAGACACCCAGGATTTCGCCGATGCCGAGCGCGGGTTCGTCGCGGCGCTGACGCCGGGGGTGGTGAAGAACGCCGCGGGCAAGGTGGTGTGGGACATCGACGCCTACTCGTTCCTCGACGGCGAGTGCCCGCCCACGGTGAACCCGAGTCTGTGGCGGCAGTCGCAACTGTGTGTGAAGCAAGGCCTGTACGAGGTCACCGACGGCATCTTCCAGATCCGCGCATTCGATCTGTCCAACATGACGCTGGTCGAAGGTGACGCCGGCGTGATCGTGATCGATCCGCTGATCTCGGAGGAGACCGCCGCCGCCGGGCTCGCGCTGTACCGCGAGCATCGTGGCGACCGCCCGGTGGCCGGGGTGATCTATTCGCATTCCCACATCGACCATTTCGGCGGTGTGAAAGGGGTGACCACCGAAGCAGAGGTCGCGGCGGGGCGTTGCCCGATCATCGCGCCGGTCGGCTTCACCGAACACGCGGTCGAGGAGAACGTGTACGCGGGCACCGCGATGGCGCGCCGCTCGGCGTACATGTACGGCGCCGCACTTCCTCGTGGGCCGAAGGGGGCGGTCGGTGCCGGTCTCGGGCCGACCAATTCGCTCGGCACCCCGACCTTGATCTCGCCGACGGTCTACATCGACCACACCGGGCAGACCGTGACGGTGGACGGGGTGAGCATCGAATTCCAGATGACGCCGGGCACGGAGGCGCCCTCGGAGATGAACTTCTACTTCCCCGATCGGCGGGCGCTGTGCATGGCCGAGAACGCCACCCACACCCTGCACAATCTGCTGACATTGCGTGGTGCGCTGGTTCGCGATCCGCACGTGTGGTCGAAATACCTCACACAGGCGATCAACCGATACGCCGCCCGCACCGATGTCGTGTTCGCCTCGCACCATTGGCCGACCTGGGGAACCGACCGGCTGACCGAGTTCCTCTCGGTCCAGCGTGATCTCTACGGCTACCTCCACGACCAGACGTTGCGGGCATTGAACAAGGGCTCCACCGGCATCGAGATCGCCGAGGACCTGCCCTTGCCGCCGGCCGTCGTGAACTCGTGGTCGACCCACGGCTATTACGGGTCGGTGAGCCACAATGTCAAAGCGATCTACCAGCGATACATGGGCTGGTTCGACGGCAATCCCGCCACGCTGTGGCAGCACCCGCCGGTCGCGAACGCCCGCCGCCATGTCGAATTCATGGGCGGTGCCGACGAAGCCGTCGCCAAGGCGCGAAAGTCCTACGACGAGGGCGACTTCCGCTGGGTGGCCCAGGTGCTCAACTACGTCATCTTCGCCGACCCCGACAATGCCGAGGCGAAAGCGCTACAGGCCGACACGCTCGAACAGCTCGGCTTCGGCGCGGAGAACGGCACCTGGCGCAACTTCTTCCTGATGGGCGCCTACGAATTACGCAACGGCAATGTCGGTACTCCGCTGGCGACGTCCTCGGCCGACATTTCCGCCGCCCTGTCCGTGGAGCAGGTGTTCGACGCGATGGCGCTGCGCGTCGACGGCCCGCGCGCGTGGGACGCGACGATCGTCATCGACTGGCGCACCACCGATTCCGGCACGGTGCACCGCACCGAACTGCGCAACGGAGTGCTCGTGCACTTCGACGTCGAAGGCGAGCCCCCGCCCGCCCAGGCGACGTTCACGCTCACCGAAGCGGACCTGCGCGCGGCACTGCTCGGTGGCCAGGATCTGGCGACGATGATCGGCGACGGTCGCGTCACCGCCGAGGGTGATCCCGCCAAGCTGGCCGAACTGGTCGGCTACCTCGACGCCCCCGACCCGGATTTCGCGATCGTAACCCCCTGATCCACCGGTCCGCCGTCGAAGGAGCCGCGCACCGAGAGCGGAGGTCGTGACGTATGCCTGCCGTGCTGAGCTTTCTTGTCCCGCAGGAGCAACGTCGATCGCTGGACGAGCTGACCGACAAGCTGGATCTGTCGGTGGGCCAGGTCGCGTCGAAGCGGTCGGCGTTCTGGATCATGCTGGTGATGTCGGCGGTGATCGCTATTTCGGGGGTCATCGGCGATTCCACCGCGACGGTGATCGGCGCGATGATCGTCGCGCCGCTGTCGATACCGATCCTGGGTGTCGCGTTGGGCGTGGTGACCGGTCGCGGGCCGTTGCTCGGCCGGAGTCTGCTGCTGGTCCTGTCGGGGATCGTGGTGGTGGTCGCGCTGGGGTTCCTCTTCGCGCAGGTGCTGCCCAATCCGGTGAATGTGCTGTCCAACGCCCAGGTCGTCGGGCGGACCTCGCCGAAATTGATGGACCTGACCGCGGCGATAGCGACCGGCATCGTCGCGGCGATCGCGATCACCCGGCGTGACGTGGGCGATGTGCTGCCCGGGGTGGCGATCGCGATCTCGCTGGTGCCGCCGCTCGGGGTGGTGGGGGTGTGCCTGGGATCGCATGCGCCCGCGCTCGCCGGTGGCGCGTTCGTGCTGTTCGCGTCGAATGTGGTCGCGATGATCATCACGTCGACGATCGTGCTGCTCATCGCCGGGTACGCGCGCGAGGCCGATCCGGCGACGATGCGGCGGGGCCGGGCCTACCTGGTGCTCGGCGCGGCGCTGGTGCTGGTGGCGATCCCGATGATGCTCAACTCGCTGTCGACCCTGTGGGCCGGTCAGATCGCCGACGCGGCCGGCGACTGGCTCCGGGACACACCGGACGCACAGGTCATGGATGTCACCCTGCACAGCGATATCGCGACCGTCTCGGTGCTCGGTCCCGCGCAGTTGCCGCCGCGCGAGGAGTTGCAGCGGAAGGTGGACGAGCTCGTGCCGTGGGACCCGAAGCTGGTCATCATCCACACGGTCGGCGGTCGCGTGCAGTGAGCACAGCGCGACGCCCCCGGCACCGTGGCCGGGGGCGTCGTTCACCGGAAAATCAGCTGAGCAGTTTGGCTTTCGCGGCGGCGAATTCGGCGTCCGACAACGCGCCCGCGGAATGCAGCTCGGCCAATTTGCCGAGCTGGGCGACGGTGTCGTTGCCCGCACTCGGCGCGGCGGGCGGCGGGGGAGCCGGTTGCTGCGGCGGAGGCGGCGCCTGCTGTTGGGCGTAGGCCTGTTGTTCGGCCGCCCGCTGCGCGCCGCGCCGGTTGACCGCGTTCGAGGTGGCGGTCGCGGTTCCCGCGACGACCGCGGTTCTGGCGATGGTGCCGATCAGTCCCGGTCGCCCGACGCGACCCCTGCGAAGTGGCATATCGATTCCTTCCTAGGCGAGGGCGAGCGCGGCGTCGACGGCATCGCGCGGTACCTGCACGTGCAGCGCGACCTCGCCGTCGGCCGCGCGCACGGCGCTTGCCAGGCGCAGTGCCCACGTTTCCTCGAAAACGATGACGACAGCGGTCGTTCCCGGTTCCATCGACGCGCGGACCACATCGAGGTCGTCGTCGCTGACGAGGTCGATGTCGGCGGCCGTCAGACCCGTCAGACCCACCACGGCGATGTCGTCGTCGATCTCGCGTTCGGTGATCGCGCCCGCGTCGTCCATGGACAGCACGATCAGATCGAGCAGCGTGACCGTGCCTTTCGCGACGATCTCGGCCAGTGCCGCAGACACCGATTCGTCGATCTCGGTGCCGGGAAAAGTGAGCACAAGGAATTCGACCGGTCCGAGCGTTGCTGGTGATCCCATGGGCCGAATCATGCCGTCGGTGAGTGCCCGGCTGCTTCACCCGAATCGGATGAAAACAGGCGCGCGCAGTTCACCCGGAAAGTGTGAGGCGCGCCGGGACCGGCCCGCTTAGCGTCGTGGCATGGGCTCAGTAATCGGCGGTCTCCTGCCACTGGCGGTGGGTGTGGCGGTCTCGCCGATCCCGATCATCGCCGCCATTCTGATGATCTTGTCGAAGAACGCGGGCGGTGCCGCGAAGGGCTTCGCCGTGGGGTGGGTGGCCGGCATCCTCGTCGTGACCGGCGTGATGACCTTGCTCGCCGGGACACTGGGCGGCACGGACAGCGAACCGTCGACCGGCGCCTCGATCGTGAAGATCATTCTCGGCATCGCGCTGGTGGTCCTGGCGGTGATCCAGTGGCAGGAACGGTCGCAGACCGAGGTGCCCGGCTGGATGAAGGCGATCGACACGCTCACGCCGGTGAAGGCGCTGGGGCTGGGGGCGCTGCTGTCGGGCGTCAATCCGAAGAATCTGCTGCTGTGTGTGTCGGCGGGTGTCGCGATCGGGGCAGGCGGTCTGAGCGCGGGGGGCGACCTGGTCGCGATCGTGGTGTTCACCTTGCTCGCCTCGGTCACCGTGCTGGCGGTGGTCGTGGGGTACATGCTCGCGGCCGACAAACTCGGTCCGATGCTCGACAGCCTGCGGGAGTGGTTGCAGCTCAACAACCATGCGGTGATGGCGATCGTGCTGTTGATCATGGGCTCCGTGGTCGTCGGCAAGGGCATCGGCGGGCTGTAGCGAGGAGGAATCGTGGCGCTGTCGATACCGGTGTTCGAGTCACTGCACGGCTATCGGCGGGCCTGGCTGCGACCGGATGTGATCGCCGGTCTCACGGTGTGGGCGGTACTCGTGCCCGAAGCGCTGGCCTACGCGTCGATCGCCGGGGTGCCGCCGGTGGTCGGGCTCTACGCGGCGGTGCCGTCACTGGTGCTCTACGCGCTGGCAGGCAGTTCGCGGCACCTGGTGGTCGGCCCGATGTCGGCGACCGCGGCACTGTCGGCGGCGATCATCGCCCCGCTCGCGGGTGCCGACAACGGCCGCTACATCGCGTTGACAGCCGCACTCGCCATCGCAACCGGCCTGGTCGGTCTGCTCGCCGGTCTCATCCGGCTCGGCTTCATCGCCGCGTTCATCTCCGAACCGGTGCTCAAGGGCTTCATCGTCGGACTTGCCCTGGTCATCATCATCGGGCAGGTGCCCAAGTTGCTCGGCGTCGACAAACACGACGGCAACTTCTTCCGGCAGGCGTGGGGCATCATCACCGAGCTGGGCCATGCCCAGTGGCGCACTGTGACGGTCGGCCTGATCAGCCTCGCGCTGGTGCTCGCATTGCGCCGCTGGCTGCCGTTCGTTCCCGGCGCGTTGGTGGCTGTGGGGTTCGGCATCGTGGTCGTGACGTTGTTCGGACTCGACGACGAAGGTGTCTCGATCGTCGGTCATATCGACGCGGGACTGCCCACACTCGGCCTGCCGTCGGCGGTGTCGTTCGGTGACTACCTCGATCTGCTCGGTCCCGCCGTCGGAGTGTTGCTGATCGGCTTCGCCGAGGGTCTCGGCGCCGCGAAAACCTATGCGGCCAAGGCGGGTTATCCCATCGACGCGAATCGGGAGCTGTTCGGGCTCGGCGCCGCCAATCTCGGCGCGGGGCTGAGTTCGGGGATGGTCGTCAACGGCAGTTTGTCGAAGACGGCGGTCAACGGTGGGGCGGGGGCGAAAACCCAGCTCAGCGGGCTTGTCGTGGCCGGGCTCACCGTCATCACTCTGCTCTTCCTGACCGGGTTGTTCGAGAAACTGCCGGAGGCCACTTTGGCGGCGGTCGTGATCGCGGCCGTCATCGAACTGGTAGACATCGCCGCCCTGCGCCGCCTCTACCGGGTCTGGACCCACATGCTCGCCAGCATCTACGGCAGGGCGGCACGCGCCGACTTCCTGGCCGCGATGGCCGCGATGCTGGGCGTACTGATCTTCGATACGCTGCCGGGTCTGCTCATCGGTATCGGCGTGTCGATGCTGCTGCTGGTGTACCGGGCTTCGCAACCGCATGTGGCCGAGCTCGGCAAGGAAGGGTCGTTGTGGGTGGCCGCCGTCCGGCACCCGGACGCGGCGACGCGCCCAGATCTGCTGGTCGTGCGGGTGGAATCGGGGTTGTTCTTCGCCAACTCCGATTATGTGAAAGACCAGATCGAAGGGCTGTGCACCGACCGCACCCGGATGGTCGTCCTCGACGCCGAGACCTCGCCCTCGGTCGACGTGACCGCCGCGGCGATGCTGCTCGCCCTGCGTGACACGCTGGCCGCCCGGCGCATCGGGTTCGCGATCGCGCGACCGGTCGCCCAGTTCGGTGACGCCCTCGGCTCGGCCGAACACGGTGATGTCCCGGTCCCGATCTATCCCACCGTCGCCGCCGCGGCCGCGGCACTGTCCGGCTCATGACCATGCTCGCCTGCCGAAAGGAACTCAGATGAACGGCATTCTGGTCGCTCTCGTCGGAGCGCTGTTGTGCTTCTACGGGATTCGCTCGGTCCACCTGGGCTTGCTCGCGATCGGGTTCGGTCTCGGCTGGCTGATCGCGGACCTGTTCAACGCGAGCTTCTGGTGGCTGTTGCTGGCCGCGCTGATCGGCGCGGTGTCGGTCTGGGTGGTCACCTCGCTGGTGCTCCGTTTCGCCTCGTATTTCATCGGCGGTCTGACCGGCGTGATGATCGGTACAAAGCTGGCGACGGTGTTGCAGCCCGGTGACAAGAACGTCGCCTTGAGCATGATCGTCGCGCTCGCGGTCGGCGTGTCGGGCGCGTTCCTGGCACAGAAGTTCCGGGCTCGCGCACTGCTGTGGTTGACCTCGATCGGCGGCGCCAGCATGGTCTGTAGCGGTGTCGCGCTGTTCAGCGACTCGCTGTCGTTCCTGCGCGACCCCGAGCCAGGCTGGCAGCAGGTCACCGCCACCCTGGCCTGGGTGGGTCTGTCGATCCTCGGCTGGATCACCCAGCGCCACCTGTTCGCCGAGAAGCTGGGCATCCAGCACCTGGTCGGTGACGACGACGAGCCGGACATGAGAGACCGCAACGGCGGCTGGCCCACGAGGTGACCAGCCGGCGGTCGGCACCACCGGCTGGTCGAACCCGGATCAGTGGGCGGTGCCGCCCGTGGCCGGGGTGCGGCCGTGCTTCATCACCAGGGCGAGGATGAGGGCGACGGCCGAGGCCGCCGCGCAGACCCAGAAACCCAGTTGGTAGCCACGATCACCGAACAGGTCGGGCAGCGGGGTGGCCGGTTGGTCCTGGCCGCCGACGCTCACCAGGGCGCTCATGCCGTTGCTGTGCAGGAACGCGGTGACGATCGCGAGACCGATCGCGACACCCATGGACTGCATAACGCCGAGCATGCCCATGCTGACGCCCTGTTGTTCCTGCGGAACCGCCTCCACCAGCAGGATCGGCATACAGGCGTAGTACATGCCGAAGCCGATGCTGAAGATCGAGTTCACGATCAGGAAGTTGGTGGTGGTCAGCGGCAGGACCGCGAAGGCGACGGCCGCGGTGGCGAAGATGACAAGTGCCGCGACGAGCGGCAACCGGGCACCGACCCGCCTGGCGAGCAGACCGGCGACCGCGCCGAAGATCATCGTGATCACCGAACCGAGCAGCGCGATCCGGACGGCGAACTCGAGCAGGGTGTATCCGCTGCCGTAGGTGTAGCCGGGATCGAGCGTCACCTGCACGGCCTCGATCGGCAGTGCCTGACCCGTCAGCTGCTGGATCTGGGCCAGGGTGCCCTGCGCAACACCGTCGACGACGGTCGACTCCGGCGGGGTCTGGGACATGTAGGCGATGGCGTAGGACACGATGCCGATCTGCAGCGACGCGAAGAGCGCACCGGCCAGCACCAGCGCCACGCGGGGGTGGAACAGCAGCTGCATGTCCATGATCGGTGTGGTGGCCCGCTTCTCGACGAGGACGAACAGCACCAGCAGCAACAGGCCCGCGATCAGCCAGGCCAGCGTGGTCGGCTTCGACCAACCCCAGTCGTGGCCCTTGTCGACGTAGATCAAGGTGAGTGCGGCACCACCGGCGAGCAGTGCGGCGCCGACGATGTCGATGCGCTCGGTGACCCGCAGCTTGGACTCGGGCACGATGAACCACACCAGCGGCAACATCACCACAGTGAACGCCCCCAGTACCCAGAAGATGGCACGCCAGCTGTGGTTGTCGACGAGGTAGCCGCCGAGCAGCGGGCCCGCGATGGAGGCGACGCCGAAGCCGGTCGCGGTGAGACCGAGGGCGAGCGGAACCATCTTGCGCGGCATCAGATCCCGGATGAGACCGTAGGCGATCACCGCGGTCGCGATGGCGGTGGCTTGCAGGCAGCGACCGAACAGGAACACACCCCAGTTCGAGGTGGTCGCGTCGAGTACGCAGCCGATCACGAACAGGGCGCCGCAGATGAGGAACATCCGCTTCTTGCCCCAGACATCACTCATCTTGCCGATCAACGGAGACGCGGCCGCGCCGATCAAACCGAAAACGATGATGGCCCAGTTGATGTTGGCCCCGACGCCGGGGAAGCTCGGTGCGATCTTCTGTAGGGCCGCCGCGACGATCGTGTACTGCATCGGGGCGATCTCGGAGAAGAGCACGATCACGGCTAGGACCGTGAAAATTCTTGCGCGCGAAGCACCTTCGAGTCTTCCGGTGTCATTGGTGTCGTCTGGCTTGATGGTACTGGTGGACATGGCCACGCTCCGTTGTTCGAGCTGATAGAAATTTCGAGCTAGTAGATGTAGGCGGTGTGGGGAAGGTCGGTGACGGAAGTTCCGGCCCGCACGATGAATTCGCCGGGTTCGCTCTCCCAGCCGCTCGTGCCCCAGTGCTGGAAGGCGCGAGCGGGTAGGTCGATCGACACCGTGTGAGTCTCGCCGGGGGCGAGGCTGATGGTGGTGAAACCGGCGAGCCAGCGAACCGGACGGTCGATTGCGCTGTCCGGGCGCGAGAGATACACCTGGACAACCTGTTTGCCGGTTCGCTTACCGGTATTGGTCACCGTCAGCGCGACGGTGCGGCCCTCGACGGTGAGATCGCTGGTCTCCCAGGTGGTGTAGCCCAGACCGTGACCGAACGGGTAGGCGGGTTCGATGTCTGCCTTCAGCCACGCGCGGTAGCCGATGTGGATGCCCTCGGCGTAGTCGAGCACGCCGTCGACGGGGGTGGTGTCGAGCACGGGGACGTCGGCCATGGTCTTCGGCCACGTGGTCGGCAGTCGGCCGCCGGGTTCGGCGGTGCCGGTGAGGACATCGGCCAACGCCGCGCCGAACTCCTGGCCGGGGAACCAGGCGAGCAGCACGGCGGCGACATCGTCGCGCCACGGCATCTCCACCGGCGCACCGGAGTTCACCACGACCACCGTGCGGGGGTTCACGGCGGCGATCGCCGAGACCAGCTCGTCCTGGCGGCCGGGCAGCCGCAGCGAGGTGCGGTCGACGCCTTCGCTCTCGATCTGCTCGGTGGTGCCGACCACGACAACGGCCACCTCGGCGGCCGCTGCCTGTGCGACCGCGGCCGCGAACTCTTCGTCGTCGGCGCGCTGGGGACGGCGGATACCGAGCGTCGCGCCGAGGATGATGCCGAGGCCGGGCATCGCTTCCTCGATGCTGGTCACCACCTGGACATCGACCTCCTCGCCGACGGCGAGCACGCGCGTGACGTGGCGTTGCGGCGGGTTGAGCAGTGCGGCGGCCGGGTCGCCACCGTCGAGCACCATGTTCTCGTCGAGCACGGTCTCGCCGTCGAGGTCGAGCCGGATGTGACCGACCCCGCCGAAACCGATCTGCCATTCTCCGGCCATGTCGGCGCGCAGGCGCGTGTGCAGCTCGATCGTGTTCGACCGCGCCGCGAGTTCATCGCCGAGTAGGACGAGTCGGCTCGTGGTCCGGTGTTGGGTACCGAGCTCGGTCTCGTCCTTGAAATAGCGGGCCGACAAGCCGGGCTCGCCGGTTTCGGGGTCGGTCATGAGGGCGAGCGGGGCCGGGATCAGCGCCTCGGACAGGTGGACGCCCGCGGTGTGTGTCAGCGGTCGTCGGCCGGTGAGACCTTCGACGGGCGTCGTCGTGTGGCCCGGGATGACGGTGGCGCTACCGCCGCCGAGGAACCGGGGTTCCCCCGCCGACGGGCCGAGCAGGGCGACACCGGTTTCCGGTGCGAGCGGGAGGATTCCGTCGTTGCGCACCAGGACCATCGCCTCGGCGGCGACCCGGCGAACCAGGTCCTGTGCCTGCTCGTCACTGAAAACCGGTGTGGGCTGGGGTGTTCCGTCGAGCGCGCCGACGCGGTGTGCGAATCGCAGGATGCGGCGGACTTTGTCGTCGATCACGGATTCGGCGATCTCGCCTGAGCGAACCTTCGCGGCCAGCGGCTCACCCCACAGGTACCAGGGCCCCGGCATGCACAGGTCGGTGCCGTTGGCCGCGCTCTCGGTGCTGCGGACCGCGGTCCAGTCCGAGACGACGACACCGTCGAATCCCCACGCGCCCTTGAGTGGTTCGTCGAGCAGCGGGTTCTCGGTCATGGTCGTGCCGTTGACCGAGTTGTAGGCGTCCATGAGCATCCACGCGCCCGCTTCCACGGTGCGTTCGAAGGGGTAGAGGTACAGCTCGTGCAGCGCGCGGTCGCCGACCCGCACGTCGACGGTGAAGCGGTCGGTCTCGGAGTCGTTGGCCACGTAGTGCTTCGGGCACGCGCTGACCCCGTGCGCCTGCACCGATCGCACGGAGGCGCCGGCCATCTCGGCGGTGAGCAGCGGGTCCTCGGAAAAGCATTCGAAGTGCCTGCCGCCCAACGGCGAACGATGCAGGTTCATCGTCGGGCCGAGGACCGCGTAGACGTCCTTGCGGCGCGCTTCGGCGGCGATGAGGGCTCCGATCTCGGTGAGGAGTTCGGGATCCCAGGTCGCGGCGACCGCGGTGCCGGAAGGCAGGCTGACCGAGGGATCGCGCTCGTCCCAGTTCTCGCCACGCACCCCGGAGGGGCCGTCGGACACCGGCATCTCGGCGAGTCCGATCGCGGGGTCACCGGCCATCCGGAACAGGCCTGCGCCGGAGATCAGCCGGAGCTTGCCCTCCAGATCCAGCTCGGCGAGTAGCTCCTTGATGCGGTCTTCCATGAAGAGGCAGCCTTTCTTCGATCAGTGGGTGAGGGTGCTGGCCTGCTCGGACCAGTACGGGTTGTGCAGGAATTCGCCGGTGCCCGCGACGAATGCGCCACGGGCGGCTGGATCGTCGCGCAATTGGCCACGGAACCACGCTGCCGAGTAGCCGAGGTAGCGATAGACGCCTTCGGTGCAGCTGTAGTTGGTGCAGTCGGGCCGGCCCTGGATGTCGTTGTGCTGGGCGCCGACCAGCGCGGCGCGGGCCTTGGGCACCTGCGCGGGCAGGGCGTCGTAGTACGCCTGCATGGACTGCTCGCCGATCAGCTCGGGTGGCAGCTGCTGGGTCCCCGGCGAGATGCCGTCGGCCGAACCGTTGACCAGCAGCACCGAGCCCGAGGTGATCGCACTGGTGTCGACACAGGCGCTCTGGCCGTCGACCGTCGGCAGCGACGAACACACCGCGGCCAGCGGCATCTCGAGCGTCACGGCGGTGTCGACCAGGCCGGACCCACGCGCGAGCGCGTTCAGCGCACCCAGACCGCCTTGGGAGTGACCCGCCGCGCCCACCGCATCGAGATCGATCTTGCCGTGGAAGACGCTGCTCGGGTCGTTGTTCTGCCCGGCGAGGTAGCGCACGGCGTCGAGCATCTGCACGCCGGTTCCGGTGTCGGTCCGGTCGGCGGCGATCACGACGAATCCCCACGACGCGAGGTGTGCGAGCAGGTACGCGTATTCGCGTGGGTGCGCCATCGTGCCGTTGCCCCACGTGATGACCGGGTGAGCGCCCGCGCCGAGATCCGCCGGGTACCAGATGTCGTAGGTATCGCCGGTCGAGGTGCAGCAGTCGGCACCGGATCGCTCGGCCACCGCCCATGGCCCCGGGCTGTAGTAGGTCGCCTCGACCGGCGCGGCCGACTGGTAGGACGGCGCGGCCGAGACCGGTGCCGTCGACACGGCCGCGGTCAGCGCGACGGCGGTCAGGGCGATGCGGGTGCCTCGATGCACCCGCTGGACAGTTCTGATGCTCACGATCTCCGACGTTAAGCAGGTGAACGGGCATAGAGGGCCCGCCACGTCGTCTTGCAGACATGTTGCAGACACCCACGCGGGGGGCTGCCCGCGACGTATTCTCGGACTGATGAACGAGTCGACCCGCACCGGTGCGGACCTCGGATGACCGAGGTCGGTTCTGCGCTGCGCGCGGCACGAACGGCGGCGGGAATCAGTCTGCAGGGCATGTCCGCGCGCACGAACTATTCGAAGCCGTACCTGGGCCAGCTCGAGACCGGCGCCCGGATGGTGCGCGCCGAGCACGTGGCCGCGTACGCGTCGGCGCTGCACACTCCGCTGGATCATCTGCGCGACCGGCTCACCGTCGATTCGGTCAGCGAACTCGACGATCTGCCCACGCAGCTGTCGTCGCTGCTGCTGCCGCCCGTGGCGCACTCGCGCGGCGATCACCCCACCTTCGCCGCGACGGAGCTGACGGACGCCGAGCAGCTCGCCACCTGGGCGCGCGCCCGGCAGTGGGACGACGGACCGGCGCCGCGCCGCGCGGTGACGGCCTGGCTGTCGGTGAATCTGCCGCGTTTGCAGCAGCTCTCGGCCGCGGGCGGGCATGGGCGCGCCTTCCGGGCCGGTGCCGAGCTGGCCGATATCGCGGCCGCCATGAGCTGGGACGTGGAAGACGTCGTCGCCGGTCGCCGGTACTCGGTCGCCGCGGCACGGCTGTCGCATGCCGCGGGCGAGGAGGTGCTCACCGCCGCGATCCTCGCCGAGGCATCCTGGCAGCTCCTCGACAGCGGCAGGCCGGCCGAAGGGCTCGAGGTGGCCCAGCTGGCCCAATATCTGGCGCGGCGTACCGCGACGCCCCTGCTCCGGGTCGCACTCGCCGAGTTGGAGGCATACGCGCACGGCATTCTCGGTGATCATGCCGCGTTCCAGCGTGCGATTGTCATCGCGGCGGAATGCCGTTGCGAAGCCGCCGGGACAGTGGCCGGTGACAGCGTTGCCGACCGGAGCCTCACCGCGGCCACCGTCGGCATGATTCTCGGACCGCGCCGGAATTGGCCGGGGCCAGGCCAGCAGTGGCGGCTGCTCGGCAACAGCTACCGTCACCTCATCGCTACCCGACCCGATCTGGCTCGCATCGGCTTCGGCGAGATGCACACGCCGCTGTCGCAGGATCTTGTGACACCGGCGACGGCCGCGATCTCCTCGGCACGCCTACAGCTGATGCTCGGCGAGCCCGAGCTGGCCGTCGACCACGTAGGTCTCGCCCTGTCGCTGTGCGGTCGACGACCGACGGGCCGGACCGCTGCCCGGCTGTTGGATTTCCTGCACGAGTCGACCGAGTTCGCCGAGGTCTCGAGGGTCGGCGAGGTCCGCACCAGCATTCGCGAGCTGGTCGCACGCTGAGTTCGCGTTCGACCGTCGGCAGGTTCTCAGCCCGTAGCCGTTACCCGCGGTGGGACATCAGCAGGCCGATGATCCCGGACTCCTGGCTCTGTGTGCTGATCATGTCGCGGGCCGCCTGTTCGACCGGCCCACCGGTGGATATTCCGTCGAACGTCTGCGCCATGGCGATGCCGCCCTGGTGATGGCGGTACATCAGACGCAGGAACATCGTCTCCGCGTCGGCGCCGTGTGCCTGCGTGAGCGCGTCGAGGTCGGCGCGAGTGGCCATGCCGGGCATGGTCATCGACGAGGACGCGGCGGTGTGGTGACCGGTGGGCATCCACGACATCGGGTGCGGGTTGGTCGGGGTCGCCGCGGCCAGCCGGAGCCAGCCGAGCATCATGCCGATCTCGAGGCGCTGGGCATCGGCGATCTGGTCGGCCAGCCGCCGCACGGTGGGATCGACATCGACGGCCAGGCGCTCGACCATGATGAGCGCCTGCTGATGGTGACCCGTCATGTCCTGCACGAAGCCGATCTCGGTGGGCGTCAATACCGGTGTGACGGTGGCGGTCTCGGAGAAGCAGAGCGGTCGGATGGCCGCGCCGACCACCAGCAGCAGCAGTACCGTCGCCGCACCCGCGGCGCCGAGCAGCACCCGCCGGGTCATGAGCCGACCGTCGACCGCTGATCGGTGGGCGGGGTGTACACCTCGGGCGACAGCTCCAAGATGAGCAACCCGTTGTCGGCGCAGGCGGCCCAGAGCTGGTTGCCGCGCCACTCGGGAGCGGAGAAGCACCAGTCGGTGGAGAGGTCACCGAAGGCCACGTCACCGGTGCGCGAACTCCGCGCCTGCTCGGGATCGAGAACGCCCGCGTCGACGGCCTGCATCACCGATTGCGCGCTGAGCAGCGGCACTCCGATGATCGAGGCGAGCGCGTGCGGGGAGTTCCACAGTTCGCTGTTCTGACCGGTACGCGCGGGCGGGTTGTAGTAGGCGATCTCGCGTACCCGGAGCGGGTCGCGGACGTCGAAAACCCGGATGCCGGAGGCGATCCAGCCACATGCGAGCGCGGTGGGGTTCACCGGGCGATCGGCGGAGCAGTAGTGGGCGTCGTATGTGAAGATCGACCCACCCATCCCGGAGGCGAGCGCGCTGTCGCGATGTTGTTGCAGGTTGATCTCCAGCTTGATGGAGTTCACGATGCGCGGGTTGGTGTCGTCGGAGATGTCGATGAGTTTGACGCCGCCGGATCCGGCCTCGTCGGCGGTGAACAGGTAGGGCACGCCGTTGTAGGTGACGGGCACGTTCTGCTGCGTCGCCCAGCCATCGGTCCAGGTCAGCTGGGAGATGATCGGCACCTGCGGGTCGGGGTCGCGCCGCTGCACCGCACTGGTGTCGAGGACGGTGAGCCCGCCCATGTTGTTGGCCAGGTAGAGGCGGTTGCCGTCGGCGCGCAGGCCCATGCCGTGCATGGACTGCCCCGGCATGCCCTGCCAGATCACGTGGGGGTCGGCCGGATCGGTCAGGTCGACGGCGCTGACGATGCCGGGGATGACCCCCGATGCCCAGTAGGTGCGGCCGTCGGGGGAGAAGCCGCCCTCGTGCGCCGTGATCGGGACCGGCAGGCTCACGTCGGTGCCGGGTCCCGGGTTGAGCAGGCGCGGGTGCGCGCAGTCGGAGATGTCGTAGATCGAGATCAGTCCCGCTCCGGTGAACGCGGGAGCTCCGGTGCCGACCAGCAGCTTTCGCGCGGCGTTGACCTTGAGGCTCTCCCAGGTGCCCGCCAGCATCGCGGGTTCGGTGAGCGTGGCGGTGAGCACCGGGTTCGCCGGATCGGCGACGTCGACCACCTGCACGCCTTGCGCGGGACCGAGCAGGTTGCCGGGGAAGAAGCTGCCGAGGTAGACGCAGTGATCGAACTGCGTGGAGGTGATGCCGGCGCCGCGGCCCGCGTAGCCGCCGATGCGGCTGATGTTGCAGCGGTAGCCCTGGGTGCTGCGGCCGCTGTCGCGTTCGGTGGCGGGTACGTCGCCCTGGAGGCCCGGTTCGGGGATCGCGTCGCTCGCACAGCTCGCGCGGGCGACGGCGGTATCGGCGAGGCCGCGGTCCTCCTGAACGACGGCAGGCGAGTCCGGCTGCGCGGTGCCGACGGCGTTGGGGACCACGAGCACGGCCGCGACCGCGATCAGCAAACAGTAACGTGTTCTCATGGCTGACTCTCGTGCTCGGTGGCCAGGGTGACCAGTGCCGCCGCGGTCTGACGGCAGAAGCGCTCGCCGTCCTCGTCACCGCGGGTGAGCGCGCGCAGGAGGGTTGCGCCGCGCAGGAATTCGAAGATCAGGTCGGGATCGCAGGCCGGTTTGACCTGTCCGTTCGCGATCGCCGCGTCGATGGTCGCGCGGATGGCGACCCTGGCCAGGCCTTCGCCGCGTTCGCGCAGGCGCTGGTAGCTCTGTTCGTCGTCGTGGTAGGCCGAGAGCAGGCCGGGGATACCGGAGCGGGCCGCGGGATGGGTGGCCGCGGCGAAGAACAGTCGTGTCCAGGCCAGCAGGTCAGCGGCGATATCGCCGGTCGGCTGCGGGACGGTGCCGGTGTCGAGGGCGAAGATCGCGTCCTCGACGAGGTGGATCTTGTTGGGCCACCGGCGGTAGATCGAGGTGGCGACCACCCCGGCTCGGCGCGCCACGCCCTGGATGGTCGTGGCCTGGAAACCCTGCTCCACCAACAACTCCTGAGTGGCTCGCAGCACCTGCTCGTCCAGCTGTGGGTCGCGCGGTCGGCCGGGACCCTGTCGGGCCTCGCTCTTGTCGGTCACCGGTTGATTCCTCCTTCGACGTGGGCTGAGCGTAGCCGAGGTCGAGCGTTTTTCAAAAACGCTTCATGGTGTATTCGAATTAGCTAACTTGAAACGTGTTCTACACCCTCTCTCGAAGGAAAAGTCCATGCTGACTCCCCAGGACGAACTGCTCTGCCACCAACTGCCGACGACCTTCGACCACGTCGCCCAGAGCGATCTGCGCTGGACCGAACGCATCGTGCTCTACGGCTTCGACACCACCGGCCGGGTCAGCGTCATGACCGGCATGGCGCGCTACCCCAACCGCAATGTGATGGACGCCTACGCGATGGTCACCATCGACGGCACCGCGCACGTGGCGCGGCTCTCGCGCGAGATCAGCGGCAAGTACGACGACCTCGGCGCCTGGCAGATCGGCCCCTACCGCTACGAGATCACCGAGCCGCTGCGCGGCGTGCGCGCGACCCTCGGCGACAACGACCACGGCCTGCGCCTGGAACTGAACTTCGCCGGCCAGTTCCCCGCCTACGAGCAGGAACCCGCCTTCTTCCGTACCCGTGGCCGGGTCCGTGAGGATGCCCGCCGCTACTACCAGAACGGTGAGGTCTCCGGGTGGCTCGAGGTCGACGGCGAACGCATCGAGATCGATCCCAGCACGTGGTGGTTCGGCCGCGACCACTCGTGGGGCACCCGCCACGGCGGCGGTGGCGGCAGCCTCGGTGAGGGCGGCGGCCTGCAGCCCTCGGAGATCCCCGACGGCGTGCTGTACTTCATGGGCATCTTCCAGTTCGACGACGAACTGGTGCATTTCGCGCAGCGCGAGACCGCCGACGGGCAGCGCTGGCACTTCGAAGGGTCGATCCAGCGCCCGATCGAGGCCGAAGTACCGACCGTGCCGATCGTCAGCGTGACCCATGACCTGAAGTTCCGTGACGACTTCCGGATCGTGTCGGAGGGCTCGTTCACCACCGACGCCGCCGACGGCAGCGTGCGCACCTTCGCCGTCACCGCACTGCACGATTTCTGGCCCGGTCTGGCCGGCTACGACATGTATCGCGGCTACGCGTCGGGGATCTGGAAGGGTGAGTCCTACAGCGACGGCTACACCGTGGATCTGTCCGACACCGCCGAACTGCGCCCGGTGAGCATGCTCACCGAGACTTTCGTCGAGGTCGAGTCCAGCGACGGCAAGGTGGGCTACGGCCTGGTCGAGATGGTGTTCATGGGCCGCAATGCCCGGTACGGGTACGAGGGGTACTGATGACTACTCGCCCCACCGCCGAGGACCTGCCGAGCGCTGTCGTTCCCGTGTTGCGCCACGGTTTTCCCGACGCCGAGTCCGCGCGGGTGACGAACTGGTCCGCCAGCCCGCGCGGTCTCGCCACCGAGACCTTCCTGTTCGACCTCGAACGCGCGGACACCGAGCCGGTCTCGCTGGTGCTGCGCCGCCCGCCCGAGGTGGCGCTGTTCCCCGACTACGACCTGCTGCGTCAGGTCCTGGTCATGCGCCGCCTGGCCGATACTCCGATCGCCGTTCCGGCGGTGCGGTGGCTCGAACGCGACGACACCACGCTGGGTAGCCCGTACTTCGTCATGGACCGCATCGACGGCTCCGCCCCTGGCGACCTGCCGTCCTACCACTCGGCGGGTCTGTACTTCGACGCCGAACCCGCCGATCGCGCCACGATGTGGTGGGGCTGCGTCGACACCATCGCCGAGATCCACCAACTCGACTGGCGCACACTGAACTTGGATTTCCTGTCCTTCCCGAAGTTCGGCGCGGCACCGCTGGAGCAGATGATCGGCTACGTCGATTCGGCGCTGGCCTGGGCGACCACCACCCAGCCGCCCGCGCTGCGGCGGGCCGTCGAATGGCTGCGCGTCAACCTCTACGAACCCGAACACATCACCCTCTGCTGGGGCGACGCGCGTATGTCGAACATCCTCTACGACACCGAATTCCGCGTCGCGGGGGTGCTCGACTGGGAGATCGCCTACATCGGCGACCACGAGGCGGATCTCGCCTGGATGCTGTTCCTGGACTGGGCCTGCTCGGAATTCCAGGGAACCGAACGGCTTCCGGGTACTCCCACCCGCGAGGAGTCGATCGCCCGCTACGAGGAACGCAGCGGCATGAAGGTCCGCAACCTGCGCTACAACGAGGTGCTGGCCGCCGTCCTGCTCAGTATTCCGTTGCTGCGCATGGCCCATCGCCTGAACTTGCCGCCGGACATCGACATCACCGCCTTCTGCACCCAGCGGGTAGGGGAGTTGCTCGGCGACGAGTAGAAACGGTGCCGACTCGAACACGGGTCCGCACGATTCGTGTTCGAGCGGCGGTCAGGTGAGCACGCGCTGGTGGCGGTCCTGGTCGAAGGTGGGCAGGGGAGCGCCGGTGCGCAGCACGCGGGCGATCGCGGGCTCGGCGAGATGCAGGCGGCCGATGGCCACCAGGTCGAATTCGCCGTCGGCGAGCCGTCGGTAGAGGCCGTCGAGCGCGGCCGGTTCGGGAACGCCCTGCTCGTGTAGCGACGTGCTCAGTCCGACGCTGCCGACAGCCATGCTGTACGCGCCGGTCAGCTTCTTGGCCCAGCCCGCCAAAGTCAGGTCGCTGCCGTCGAAGGCGGGTCGGTCGAAAAACCTGCTGCTGGCGTCGAATACATCCACACCGGCCTCCGCCAGGGCGGTGAGGATCTGTCCGAGTTCGTCGGGATTCTCGGCGATGCGTGCGCCGTAGTCCTGCTGTTTGTGCTGGGAGAAGCGGTAGAAGATCGGCAGTCGCGGACCTATTTCCCGGCGGATCGCGCGCACGACCTCGACCGGGAAATTGACGCGTCTGCCCAGATCGCCGCCCCAGTGGTCGGTGCGTTGATTGGTGGCCTCCCAGAGGAACGCGTCGAGGAGATAGCCGTGGCCGGCGTGGACGGCGATACCGTCGAAACCGACCGCCACCGCGTTGCGGGCCGAGCGTACGTAGGCGGCGATCACATCCTCGATGTCGTGTTCGGTCATGGGGCGGTCGGTGCGCTCACCGTCGACAGGTAGCGCTGGGAGTACGTCGTGCGCCCGACCCGGCCCCACAGTCCCGAGGGGCGCAGGGGTGTGAGCGCCGGGTCCACACGAGCCATCGCGCCCCACAGCGGGCCGACGTGCCACAGTTGCGGCACGATCTTGCCGCCTGCGCCGTGGACGCCGTCGACCACGCGCCGCCATCCGGACAGGGCTGATTCGCCGTGTAGCCGAGGCACTTTCGTGCTGTCGACCGCCGTCGGATGATCGATCGCGACGCCTTCGGTGATGATCAGCCCGGTGCCGCCCTCGGCGCGCCTGCGGTAGTAGGCGGCGACGTCGTCTCCGGGTGTGCCGCCGGGGGAGTGCTGCCGGGTCATCGGCGACATGACGATCCGGTTCGGCACTGTCAACGGCCCGATTCGCAGGGGAGTGAACAGGGCGTCGGCGGCGGTCATGCACCCACGCTCTCAGTGTTGGCGGCCCCGGGCAATCGGCAGGCCCGCTGAGCGGCATCGTGAATTATGTAACAGGTTACTATGTAATGATGCCCTCGGAACCCTCGCCCCGCCCCGGCAGGCCCCGCGACGCCGACAAAGACCTCGCGGTACTCATCGCCGCCAGGCAGCTGCTCGCCGAGGTCGGCTACGCGCAGGCGACGGTCGTCGCGATCGCCAAGCGCGCCGGGGTCAACACCCCCGCCATCTATCGCCGGTGGCCGACTCGTCAAGCGCTGCTCGAAGAGGCTGTTCACGGCCCCGGTGGGCACTCGCTGCCGGAGCCGACCGGCGATCTCCGGGCCGATCTGGCGACCTGGGTGCGCATCTTCCTGGCTCGCGCCGACAGTCCCGCCGCCCGTGCGGGCGTGCCGGGCCTGCTCGCCGATTCGCAGACCGAGGAGGCTCGCCGCAGGTTGCTCGCGATCGGCACGCCCGTGCGTAAGGCCTTCGCCGAGTTGCTGGGTAGCGCGGTCGACGACGGCCGGATCGCCCCCGGCGCCGATGTGGACCTGATCTTCGAGATCCTCTCGGGTACCACGACATTCCATGCGCTGCTGCGTGACGCCGAGGAGGGTGAAGCCTTCGTCGCGCGCCTGGCCGACGCGCTGTATGTCCTGGCGTCCGCGGGGCGCTGAGGCGGCTGATCACCATGACTCGGGCACGTTCCAATAACGTTACATGCTAGTATGTAATTGTGAGTCGAAAGCCCCGTGGAGTGCGCGCATGAAGGTCGACCTGCAGTTGGGCGCGCGCCCGGAGCAGGTGATCGCGCGGTCCGCCGAGCTGATCGCCTGTGGGGTCGACGGCCTGTTCACCTTCGAAGGCGCCCACGATGTCTTCCTCCCGCTGACCCTGGCCGCCGCGGGCCCCGAGCCGGTCGACCTGATGACGAACGTCGCCATCGCCCTTCCGCGTAGCCCGGTCCACCTGGCGCACGCCGCCTACGACCTGCACCTGCTCAGCGGTGGCCGGTTCCGCCTCGGGCTCGGTTCGCAGACCCGCGCGCACATCGAAAAGCGGTACGGCGGTGAGTGGTCGCGCCCGGCCGCGCGCATGCGGGACATGGTGCTCGCCATCAAAGCCGTGCTCGGCTCCTGGCAGGAGGGCACCCCGCTGCGCTACGACGGCCAGTTCACCCGGCACACCCTGATGCCGCCGACCTTCGATCCCGGCCCGAATCCCTTGGGGCTGCCGCAGATCTGCCTCGGCGCGCTCGGCCCGATCGTGACCAGGACCGCGGCCGAAGTGGCCGACGGGCTGCTGGTCATGCCGTTCAACAGCGCCCGCATTTCACCGAACACACCATGCCCGCCATCGAGGAGGGGCTCGACCGCGCCGGGCGCGATGCCGACGATCTGCACATCTATCCACAGGTGATCGTCGCGATGGGTCGCACGCCGGGTGAGCTGGCGGCCGCGGCCGTCGGTGCGCGTCGGCTGCTCGGCTTCTACGGGTCGACGCCCGCGTACCGCGCGGTCCTCGACGCCGAGGGCTGGGGTGAGCTGCAACCGGAATTGAACGCGCTGTCCAAGCGCGGCGAGGTCGCGGCGATGACCGACCTCATCGATCAGACGATGCTCGACACCTTGGCTGTGCACGGGACACCGGAGCAGTGCGCCGCGGCGATCATCGAACGCTTCGGTGCGTACGCCGACCGGATCTGTTGCTATTTCCCGGGTTACGACGTGTCCGACGAGTACATCAAGGACCTCGTCACCGCATTGCAGGTGCCGTGAGCATCCGGATCGAGGTCACCGACGGTGTCGCGGTGCTGACGCTGGATCGGCCCGAACGCCGCAACGCCTTCACGGGCGCGATGGGCCGGGCGATCGGCACGGCCTACCGCGACCTGGACGCCGACGACGCGGTGCGCGTCATCGTGCTCACCGGCGCGCCCCCGGCATTCTGCGCCGGCGCGGACATCGGTGGGGGTGACAGAACCTTCGACAAGCCCGACAGCGCGACGTTTTCCGCGTCTCCCGTCGACCCACCCGCCTTCGCCCTGCGCAAGCCGGTGATCGCCGCGGTGAACGGGCACGCGATCGGCATCGGCCTGACCATCGCCATGCAGGCCGACATTCGCATCGTCGCCGAGGACGCGCGCTACGCCATTCCCCAAGTGCGGCTGGGTGTTCTGCCCGACGCGATGGCACATTGGACGGTGGCCAAGGTCGCCGGAATATCGGTCGCGGCCGACATCCTCCTGTCGGGTCGGACCTTCGACGGTCACGAAGCGGTCCGGCTCGGGCTCGCCGGCCGGTGTCTCCCGGGGGCTGAGGTATTGCCCGCGGCCCTCGCGATGGCGCGCGATATGGCGGTGAATGTGGCGCCGATGTCTGCCGCTCTCAGTAAGAGGCTGTTGTGGGACACCGCGATCCACGGCTACGAACCCGCCCGGGTCGCCGAACTGGAAACCGAGTCGCACCTGCGTGTCATGGGTGGACCCGATGCGGGCGAGGGCATGCGTGCCCGCGCCGATCGGCGCCGACCGGTCTGGTCGGCGCGGTTGTCGCGCGATTGGCGGGGATTCCGGCCACCGATGTGATAGCCGCCTTCGCCCGCGAATCGTCGCGCGGCGGGTGCTGAGCCTGTTTCGCGAGTCGGTCGACCGCGGTTTCGCCGCAATCGGTTTCAGCGCCGGGTGTCGGCCTCGCGTTGCCGCCACTGGCGGGGGCTGACCCCGTACTTCGCGCTGAACCACCGCGAGAAGTTGCTCACCGACGAAAAGCCGAGCAGGTCACCTACTTCGGTGAGGGAGTGGCGGCGGTTGGCCACCATCCGCTCGGCCAGTGCCCCGCGGATCTCGTCGACCATCGAGGTGAACGTGGTGCCCTCCTGGGCGAGCTTGCGGTGGACCGTGCGCCGGTCGACCCCGAGGCTGCGCGCCACCTGGTCGACGGTGCACCGGCCCGTCGGCAACAGTAGTTCGACGAGTTCGCGGACCCGGTCGGCGACCGTGGCCTCCCGCGAGGGCGCCATCGCGCCGAGCAACTGCTGCGCGTAGGCGTGCAGCAGCGGATCGGCCATCGCGTTCTCCGCGTCGAGATCGCTGCTGTAAGTGAGGATTCCGTCGAAATCCTGATCGAACTCGACATGCGGGCCGAACATCTTGAGGTAGGTGTTGCGGTCGCGCGGGGCGGGGTGGGAGAAGCACACCTGCATCGGCCGCCAGGTGGGTCCGACGAAACCGCGGAGCAATCCGTGCAGCACCCCGGTGGTGAGTTCGACGGCCTGCCGTACGGGCACCGCTCGGCCGACGTCCACGCTCACCCGAATGGTGGCCATGCCGTTCGCCTCGATGACCTCGGTGTGCAGCGCCTCGTTGTACATGTGCTCGTGGCGCGACAGCAGCCGCAGCGCGCTGCGCACGTCCGGTTCCTCGCGGATGACCAGGCTCAACGGGCCGAGGTTGGAGAAGCGGCGAAGCTGCGCCAACCGCACACCGAAGTCCTCGCGGCCGGATTCGGCGGCCGAGCGTTCCAGTAGTTCGGCGACGGCTTCGGCCGGAATCCAGCGGTCCTGCGTGCCGAAACCGGCCGGGTCGAGTCCGCAATCGCGGATCAGCCGGGCCGGTTCGAGCCCGAGCGAGCGCGCCAGTTCGACGTAGTCGTTCAGTGACGCGTACCTGGACAACGGCTTCATCCGACACCTCCTCGCTGTCCCGAAATGAATAGTTTTCTGTCCCGTGAGGGCAAATATCCCGGTGTGACCCACCCTACAGTTAGCTGCATCACACAGGAGGAGATGGCAGTGGCACACGCAATTCGATTCGCTGAAACCGGTGGTCCCGACGTGCTGCGGTGGGAGTCCACCGAGGTCGGTGAGCCGGGGCCGGGCCAGGTCCGGATCCGGCACGAGGCGGTCGGTCTCAACTTCGCCGACACGTATTTCCGCACCGGCCTGTACCCGGCAGCGTTGCCGGCGGGCCTCGGCGTGGAGGGGGCGGGCGTCATCGAAGCCGTCGGCCCCGGCGTCGACTTCGCGCCCGGTGACCGCGTCACCTACACCGGCAGCCCGCTCGGCGCGTACAGCACCGAACGGATCATGCCCGCCGAGCACCTGATCGCCCTGCCCGACGCGATCGCGTTCGACACCGCGGCCGCGACCACCATGCGCGGCCTGACCACCGCCTATCTGTTGCGCCGCATCCATCCGCTGCGCGCGGGCGACACGGTGCTCCTGCACGCGGCGGCGGGTGGGGTCGGTCAGCTGTTCACCCAGTGGGCGAAGCTGCTCGGGGTCAGTGTGATCGGCACCGTCTCCAGCGAGGAGAAGGCGGCGGTCGCCCGCGCCAACGGCTGCGACCACGTGGTGATCTACACCCGCGAGGACGTCGCGACCCGGGTCCGTGAAATCACCGGCGGCGCGGGTGTTCCCGTGGTCTACGACAGCATCGGCAAGACCACCTTCCAGTCCTCGATCGACTCCCTCGCCCGCCGCGGGCTGCTGGTGTGCTTCGGCACCGCCTCGGGTCCGGTGCCGCCGATCGAGCCGATGCAGCTGGCCGTGAAGGGCTCGCTGTTCGTCACCCGGCCCGCGCTCGCGGACTACATCGCCGACCCGGGCGAACGCGCCGAACTGGCCGGCGAACTGCACGACCACCTCACCGCGGGCCGCCTGCGGGTCGAGATCAATCAGCGCTACGAACTCCCGAACGCCGTCCAGGCGCATCGCGACCTCGAAGCGGGCCGCAGCGTCGGCGCGTCGGTCTTCGCGATCTGACGCGCCCATCGGAAAGGAACAAGCCAATGACCGTTCGAACCGCGATCCACGCGGTGCCGCTGACCGCGACCATCGGCGCGCAACTGCACGGGGTGAACCTCGCCGAGGTCGCCGTCGACGACGCCCTGTTCGCCGAACTGCGCACCCTGCTGCTGCGCCACAAGGTGCTCTTCGTCCGCGACCAGGACATCACCCGCGCCGAACACGTCGCCCTCGCTGAACGTTTCGGCCCGCTCGAGGACCACCCGGCTCTCGGCAGCGATCCCGACCACCCTGGTCTGGTCCGCATCTACAAGGACCTCGACAGTGCGCCCGAGCACTACGAGAACGCCTACCACTGCGATGCCACCTGGCGGGTCAATCCACCGATGGGCGCCGTGCTGCGCTGCGTGGAAACGCCGCCCGTCGGCGGCGACACCATCTGGGTGAACATGGTCGAGGCGTACAAGCGGCTGCCGCAGTCGGTGAAATCGCAGATCGCGCATCTGCGGGCCCGGCACAGTATCGAGGCGAGTTTCGGCGCCGCACTCACCGAGGAGAAGCGGCTCGCCCTGCACGAGCGCTTCCCCGACGCCGAACATCCGGTCGTGCGCATTCACCCGGACACCGGCGAGGACATTCTGTTCGTCAATTCCTTCACGACGCACCTGGTCAATTACCACACGCCGGAGAACATCCGATTCGGCGCCGACTACGCGCCGGGCGCGAGCGAACTCCTCAATTACCTGATGCGCCAGGCGAGTATCCCCGAGTATCAGGTGCGCTGGCGCTGGACCGAGAACAGCTTCGCGATCTGGGACAACCGGTGCACCCAGCACTACGCGGTCCAGGACTACTGGCCCGCCGTCCGCAAGATGGAACGTGCCGGGATCGTCGGCGACCGTCCCTTCTGACATTCCCTTTTTCGATAACCCCCGCAATTCCGATCGGAGTACCCCCATGCATTTTCACGACGACGCACTGTTCCCCGAGAACCAGGAAAAGCTGGTCATCACCGTCGCACCGTACGGCCCGGAATGGGAACTCGACGACTTCCGCGACGACCTGCCGCTGACCATGGACGAGCACGTCCAGGCGGCCGTGGACTGCTACGAAGCCGGCGCCACCGTGCTGCACATCCACGTGCGTGAACTCGACGGCAAGGGCTCCAAGCGCCTGTCGAAGTTCAACGAGCTGCTCGGCCGCCTGCGCGAGGCCGTGCCGGACATGATCCTGCAGGTCGGCGGCTCTATCTCGTTCTCGCCCGAAGGCGAAGGCGCCGACGCGAAATGGCTCACCGACGACGCCCGGCACCTGCTGGCCGAGCTCGATCCCAAGCCCGATCAGGTCACCATCGCGATCAACACCAGCCAGATGAACATCGTCGAGCTGATGACCGAGGACGACATCGCGGGCACCTCCTTCGAGCGGCCCGAGGTGTTCGAGGCCTATCGCGAGATGTTCGTCCCGGCGGGTCCGACCTGGGTCGCCGAACACCTGAAGCGTTTGCAGGCCAACGGCATTCAGCCGCACTTCCAGCTGTCGAGCATCCCGCAGCTCGAGACCGTGGAGCGGCTGATCCGGCGCGGCGTCTACACCGGCCCGCTCATGCTGACCTGGGTCGGCATCGGCGGCGGCTTCGACGGCCCGAACCCCTACAACATGATGGAGTTCATCCGCCGGACCCCCGACGGCGCCGTGCTCACCCTGGAGACGCTGATGCGCAGCGTGCTGCCGGTGAACACGATGGCCATCGCCATGGGTCTGCACGCGCGCTGCGGCAACGAGGACACCCTGTGGGGCCGCAAGGGCGAGAAGATGACCTCGGTCCAGCAGGTGCGCCAGCTGGTCCGGATCGCGGGCGAACTCGGCCGTGAGGTCGCCACCGGCAAGGAAGCGCGCGAGATCTACAAACTCGACGAGCACTACACCGACGCTGACGAGACGCTCGCCAAGCTCGGGTTCGCCCCGAATCGCCGGCCGGGCCAGGTCGGGTTCACCCACCACGCCTGACCCTTCCCCTTCTCGACAACCCGGTGGACGTCAGCGACGACGTCCACCGGTTCGCAGGAGCACCCATGGACCTCACCACCACCGCCGCGAAGCCCGCGCCGGCGCCGAGCCGTTCCTCGACCATCCGCCGCAACTATCCCTGGCTGGTGTTCGCACTGGCCTTCGGCCTGCTACTGGCCGACTACATGTCCCGACAAGTGTTGAGCGCGGTCTTTCCGTTCCTGAAAACCGAATGGACGCTGTCGGATTCGCAGCTGGCGTCACTGAGCAGCGTGGTCGCGCTGATGGTCGGGTTGCTCACCCTGCCACTGTCGGTGCTGGCCGACCGGTGGGGCCGGGTCAAGAGCCTGGTGCTGATGGCCGTGGTGTGGAGTATCGCGACGCTGGTGTGCGCACTGGCCGACAACTATCCGCAGATGCTGGCCGCGCGTTTCTTCGTCGGCGTCGGGGAGGCCGCCTACGGCAGCGTCGGTATCGCGCTGGTGCTCAGTGTGTTCGCCGCGCGGCGGCATGCCGCGCTGAGCGGCGCGTTCATGGCCGGTGGTTCGTTCGGATCGGTGCTCGGTGTCGCCGCGGGCGGTGTGATCGCCGTGCACCTCGGGTGGCGGTGGTCGTTCGCGACGATGGCGGTGTTCGGGCTCGTGCTGGCCGTGGCGTTCTGGGTGGTGGTCAAGGAGCGGCGCAACGCCGAACACGCGGCCGAACCCGCTCCCGAAGTCGCCTTCCGCGCGCCGATTTCGACCCTGTTCACCAATCCGGCGGTGCTGTGCGCCTATGTGGGCAGCGGGTTGCAGATGTTCACCGCCGCGGTGCTGCTGTCGTGGATGCCCAGCTTCTTCAACCGCTACTACGGGCTGGCCCCGGACCGGGCCGCGGGTCTGGCGGCCGTGATCGTGACACTCGTCGGCACCGGCATGGTGGTGTGCGGGGTGATCACCGACCGGGTCGGACGTTCGGAGATGGCCCGCAAGTGGACCACCGCGATCGTGTTCTGCCTGATCTCGCTCGTCACCCTCGGCATCGGATTCAGCCTGAGTACCGGTGCGCCGCAACTGATTCTGCTCGGCATCGGCGCGTTCTTCGCCGGCGGCTCGGCCGGTCCCACCGTCGCCATGGTCGCCAACCTCACCCACCCTTCGGTTCGCGCCTCGGCGTTCGGCACCCTCACCCTCGCCAACAGTCTGCTCGGGCTGGCGCTCGGCCCGTTCGTCGTCGGCGTGCTCGCCGATCACCTCGGGTTGCAGAACGCGCTGCGTATCACCCCGGTGGTGTCGGTGCTCGCCATCGCCGCCCTGGTCCTCGGCCGCCGGATGTACCCGATCGGTCTGCGCAGACTCGCCACCGTCCACGCGGCCGCTCCGCACTGATCCCGTCGAAAAGGATTACCGCACAGATGAACTCCCTGAACGAACCCACCGTCGTGATCGTGCCCGGTCTGCGTGACCATGTCGCCGGCCACTGGCAGACGCTGCTCGCCGACACCCTCGACAAGGTGGCGATCGTGCCGCCGCTCGAGCGCGACGGGCTGAGCCTGGCCGCGCGGGTCGCCGCACTCGAGGCGGTGCTCGCCGAGATCGACGGCCCTGTCGTCCTGGTCGCGCACAGCGCGGGCGTGATGATCACCGTCCACTGGGCTCAGCAGTCCGACCGGCCGGTGCGCGGCGCGCTGCTCGCCACTCCGCCCGACTTCGAAACCCCGCTGCCACCGGGCTATCCGGCCGCCGAGGAACTGGCGGCCAACGGCTGGACGCCGATCCCGCGGCGGCAGTTGCCGTTCCCGAGCATCGTGGCCGCGAGCAGCACCGATCCCTTGGCCACGACGCGTCGCGTCGCGGGCATGGCCGAGGTGTGGGGGAGCAGGCTGGTCGACCTCGGCGATGTCGGCCATCTGAATCCGGCGGCGGGCTACGGTCCGTGGCCGCGCGCCGGAGAACTGCTCGACGAACTCCTCGACCTCACCGGGGAGCTCGCCCGATGACGACGGTGTTCGCCACGGCCGCCGCGGCGGTCGCCGATATCGGGTCCGGATCCTCGCTCGCCGTCGGCGGTTTCGGAGTGTGCGGCATTCCCGACGCGCTCATCGCCGCACTGGCGGCGGGCACGGCCGACGAGCTGGAGATCTTCTCCAACAACTGCGGCACCGACAGTCATGGGCTGGGGATCTTGCTGGCGCAGAAGCGCATCCGCCGGATCACCGCGTCCTATGTCGGGGAGAACGCCGAGTTCGCGCGCCAGTATCTGTCCGGTGAACTGGAAGTCGAACTGACACCGCAGGGCACCCTCGCCGAGAAACTGCGCGCGGGCGGGACCGGGATTCCGGCCTTCTTCACCGCGGCGGGCGTCGGGACGCCGGTATCCGACGGGGGATTGCCGTGGCGATACCGGCCCGACGGGTCCGTCGCGGTCGCCTCGCCCGCCAAAGAGGTCCGCACCTTCCACGGTCGCCGGTTCGTGCTCGAGGAATCCATCACCGCCGACTACGCGCTCGTGCACGCCCTGATCGGTGACACCGACGGAAACCTGGTGTTCAACAAGGCCGCCCGCAATTTCAACCCGCTCGCCGCGATGGCGGGCACGGTGTGTATCGCCCAGGTCGAGACGCTGGTGCCCGCCGGTTCCCTCGACCCGGCGCAGGTGCATCTGCCCGGCGTGTTCGTCGACCGGATCGTGCACACGGGACCGCAGACCAAACTCATCGAAAGGCGAACCGTGTCATGACCGCATCGACTGTGGCGCTCGGCTGGACGCGCACCGAGATGGCCGCCCGCGCCGCGCGGGAACTACGGCCCGGCGAGTACGTCAACCTCGGTATCGGGCTGCCCACCCTGATCCCCAATTTCCTGCCCGAGGGTGTGGCGGTGACGCTGCATTCGGAGAACGGGATCCTCGGCACCGGTCCCTACCCCCACGACGACGACGTCGACGCCGACCTGATCAACGCGGGCAAGGAAACCGTCACCGTCGCCGACGGCGCCTCGTTCTTCGATTCGTCGCTCAGTTTCGGCATGATCCGTGGTGGCCACATCGACACCGCGGTCCTCGGCGGCATGCAGGTCTCGGCCGCGGGCGACCTCGCCAACTGGATGGTGCCGGGTCAGATGATCAAAGGGATGGGCGGGGCGATGGACCTGGTCCACGGCGCCCGCCGCGTGATCGTGGTGATGACCCACACCGACAAGGCAGGCACCCCGAAAATCGTGCCGACCTGTACCTTGCCGCTCACCGGGGCGGGCGTCGTGCATCGGATCATCACCGATTTGGCTGTCGTCGACGTCGAGCCGACGGGTCTGATCCTGCGCGAATGCGCACCGGGCGTGCGGGAGGAACACGTCCGCGCCGTTACCGCGGCACCGCTCACGTCGGGCTGATCACCTTCTTGCGCAGGTGCCCGTAGACGACCGAGGTGCGGACGTTGGCGAGTTCCGGACGCGTTGTCAGCTTGTCCAGGACCACCCCGTGCAGATGGTCGGTGTCGCGGACGGCCACGTGCACGAGGAAATCGTCGTTGCCGGTGAGCACGAACAGCGAGATCACCTCGGGCATCTGCTCCAGGAACGCCTGGAAGCCCTCGATCACCGCGCGGGTCGGCGGGTGGACGCGCACGGCGATCACCGCCTGCAACCCGCGCCCGATCGCCGCGAGGTCCGCCTCCGCGTGGAACCCGGTCAGGATGCCGCGTTCGCGCAGCGATCTGATCCGCTCCAGACAGGTCGAGGGGGCGATGTCGAGCGCTTGGGCCATGTCGCGATTGGTGCGCCGACCATCCTGTTGCAGCATCCGTACCAACGCCGAATCTAGTTCGTCCACGCTCGCCTCTCTCTAGCAATTTCCGAATCTAGTTCGGAGTGTACGCATTGTTACTGACTATATTGCTAGCGTCTCGCCGGCCAGCTGATCTTCGTTCGGCTGCGATACTTCGGAAAGAGGTGCCTTCCGGTGCGTGAACGAGGGCCGAGCGTGGGGGCGGTGGGCGCGGTGGTGGCGGCCGCACTGTTGTGGAGCAGTTCCTACGCGGTGACGAAAGTGCTGTTGGCCGACCTCGGCCCGCTCAGTATCGGGGCCGTCCGATTCACCGTGGCGGCGTTGCTGCTCGCCGCGATGGTGCGGCTGGACCGCCACCGCGGCGACCGGCCGGATGCCAGGCAGCGACGCCGGCTCTACCTGTGCGGATTGCTCGGCATCACCGTGTATTTCGTCCTCGAGAACGTCGGCGTGGATCTGTCCACAGCCTCCGACGCGGCTCTCATCGTGGCCACATACCCGCTGATGACGATGCTGCTGGAGCTGGCCGTCCTGCGCGTACGGCTGCCGCCGCTGCGGGTGGCGGGCGTGCTGCTGGCCACCGCCGGCGCCGTTCTCGTTGTCCACGACGGTGCCCGGATCGGCGGCAGCGCACGGTGGCTCGGCGACATCATCCTGCTGCTCGGCGGACTGGCCTGGGCGGGCTACAACGTGCTCGGCAAGCGGGCGAGCGCCGGACACAGCGCCCTGACCGTCACCTATTACCAGACCATGGCAGGGGCGGGCGGATTCCTCCTGATCGCGCTCCTGGAAGCCGACAGCTGGCGCATGCCGGACGTGACCACGTCGTCGCTGCTCGTCTACCTGGCCGTGGCGTGCTCGGTCGGCGGGTTCCTGCTCTACAACTACGGCCTGCGCAGGATGGCGCCGAGCGTCGCGGTGAACATCCTCAACCTGGTCCCGGTCTTCGGTGTGCTCAGCGCCGTGATCATCAACGGCGAACCGTTGCGGCTCGCCCAGGTGGCGGGCGGCGCGGTGATCGTCGCCGGCGTCGCACTGGGTTTGATCGAACGGCAATCGTCCTCCCCGGCCGAGCGGCCGAGCGAACTCACCGCGAGTCGTTGACAGTGGGTGGAGGTACTGCGGTTACCTGGAAGGGCCGTCACTCCCGTGAGCGCGGGAGTCGGCGTGTACTGGAAACAGAGGCCAGGCGAGAACCGAATCAGACAGGAGACTGCTCATGCGAGCGACCTACATGTACGGCCCCGGCGATGTCCGCGTCATCGAGGTCGCCGACCCGGTGATCGTCGACCCGACGGACGCGGTGGTTCGGATCGTCCGCAGCTGCATCTGTGGTTCGGACCTGCATCCGTATCACTCCATGGCGCCGTCGTCACAGGGCAGCCCGATGGGTCACGAATGCGTCGGTGTCGTCGAAGACGTCGGGCGTGAAGTGCGCACGGTCAAGAAGGGAGACCTGGTGATCACGCCGTTCGCGTGGTCGGACGGCACCTGCGAGTTCTGTCGTGAGGGCTTGCAGACTTCGTGCAAGCACGGCGGCTTCTGGGGTGGCGGAAAAGTCGGTGGGTTGCAGGCCGAAGCGGTGCGCGTGCCCCTGGCCGACGGCACGCTCGTGGCGGTGCCGGTGGCGGAGACCTCGCCGCTGATCCCGTCGCTGCTGACGCTGTCCGATGTCTACGGCACCGGCCATCACGCCGCGGTCAAGGCCCGCGTCACCTCGGACACCACGGTCACCGTCATCGGGGACGGGGCTGTCGGGCTGATGGCCGTGTTGTCCGCCCGTCGGCTCGGCGCCGAGCGGATCATTCTGATGGGTCGGCACAAGCAGCGCACCGACCTGGGGCGCGAGTTCGGCGCGACCGAGGTCGTGGCCGAACGTGGTGACGACGGCATCGCCGCGGTGCGCGAACTGACCGGCGGCGACGGCACCCACGTCGTCATCGAGGCGGTCGGCCACATGCCCGCCTATGAGCAGGCCATCGGTGTGGTGCGGCCGGGTGGCGTGATCAGCCGTGTAGGTGTTCCCCAGTATTCGAAGGCTCCCATCGGATTCGGCACCTTGTTCGGCCCGAACATCACCCTCACCGGTGGCCCGGCCCCGGCCCGCGCCTACATCGACACCCTGCTGCCGGGTGTCCTCGACGGCAGTGTCGATCCGGGCAAGGTGTTCGACCGCGAGATCGGCCTCGACGAGGTTCCCGCGGGCTACCGCGCGATGGACAACCGCGAAGCTCTCAAAGTCCTGGTCCGCCCCTGACCTCGTGAAACCCCGGTCAGCGGAGGTCGTCGGGGTGCGGGCCGGTGCCGAACGGGTTCGGCTCGTCCTCGGCGAGGATGCCCACAAAAGGTTCGCCCTCGTCGGCGAAGGTGTACGCGCCGCCTTCGATGCGGTCGATCAGGCCGTGCGTCCAGGCTGCTTCGCTGTCGGCGGAGTGCACCCACATGTTCATGATCTCGCCGATGTGGCCGAGCTGCCCCGGACCCTGCTCCGGTGTGTAGTACTCGGTGACCGAGGCGCGCCACTGCTCGAGGCCGATCATTCGTTGCTTCAGGAGTGCGACGGCCTCGGCACGCGGTAGGTCGACGATGAAACCGATGGCGGCCGAGATCATGTCCATCTGCTGGTCGTAGGAGGTCAGGGCCTCGCGGAGCAGCGTGAGGAACTCCTCGGTGCCCTTGTCGGTGATCTCGTACTCGACGCGGGGCGGACCGCCGACGGTGCTCGGAGCGACCTCGTGCGCGAGGAGCAGTCCCTGCTTGGCCATCTGCTTGAGCGCGTGGTAGATCGAGCCGGGCTTGGCGTTGGACCATTCGTGCGCGCCCCAGAATTCCAGGTCGTTGCGCACCTGATAACCGTGCGCTCGTCCGTGCTGACGGACCGCGCCGAGGACCAGCAGCCGGATCGCTGACATGGACGTCTCCCTTCCGAGCGAATGCGATCAAAATAGCAGTATTCAAGTTTGACTAACCGAACCGGGCCCGGTACCTTGGCCATCTAGTCAAATTTGATCACTGGTGATGGAGGGTGTTTTGACTGACCACGATCTCTCGATCGTCGTCGAAGGCCTGCGCAAGAAATACGGGGCGAAGCAGGCCCTCGACGGACTCGATCTCGCTGTTCGAGCCGGGACCGTACACGCGGTACTCGGCCCGAACGGCGCGGGAAAGACCACGGCCGTGCGCATCATGTCCACGTTGCTCCGGCCGGAGGCAGGGCGGGTCGAGGTGGCGGGCATCGACGTGCGCACGCGAGCCGACGAGGTGCGTTCGCGCATCGGCCTGCTCGGCCAGAGCGCGGCTGTCGACGAGGAACTCAGCGGTCGGCAGAACCTGGAGATGTTCGGGCGTCTCTACCATCTGGGCGCGCGGCGCGCGGGTGTCAGGGCCGACGAACTCCTCGCGCGATTCGGTCTCGCGGACACCGGCAAGAAGGCGGTCAAGCAGTACAGCGGCGGTATGCGGCGCCGGCTCGACCTCGCGGCGTCCCTCATCTCCCAACCGCAGGTGCTGTTCCTGGACGAACCCACGACCGGGCTCGATCCCCGTGGCCGCGCCGAGGTGTGGAGTTCGGTGCGTTCCCTGGTCGACGGCGGTACGACCGTGCTGCTGACCACGCAATACCTGGAGGAGGCCGATCAATTGGCCGATCAGATCTCGGTGATCGACCACGGGAAGGTCATCGCGGAGGGCACCGCCGACCAGCTGAAATCCAAGACCGGCGGCGACCGCATCGACGTGGTCCTGCACGACTCCACCCAACTGGCGCTCGCGGCCGCGCTCATCCCCGGCGAGGCGGTGGTGGACGAGGACCGGCGGATGGTCAGTGCCGCGGTCGGTGACCGGATGGCGGCGCTCACCGAGACGGTCCGGGCGCTGGAGACCAACGGCATCGAGGCCGAGGACATCGCGATCAGACGGCCGACGCTCGACGAAGTCTTCATGCAGCTGACCAAGGAGGACGCGGCGTGAGCGCGACATATTCGACGAACCGGACCCTGTGCACGGCGCTCACCGATTCCTGGACGATGACCAGACGCGAGCTGGCGCACTGGGCCCGCCAGCCCGTTCAGGTGGTCGTCGGTCTGGTGTTCCCGGTGATGCTGTTGCTGATGTTCAGCTACCTGATCGGCGGCGGGCGCGGCATCGACGGTGACTTCAAGGACTACCTGGTCCCCGGAATCCTCACCATGACCATGGCTTTCGGCCTCGAGGCGACCATGCTCGCGGTGACCCAGGACCTCGGCAAAGGGGTCATCGATCGATTCCGCTCGATGCCGATGAACTCGGCCGCGGTCCTGGTGGGTCGCAGTGTCGCCGACATGCTGCAGTCGGCGGTCGGGCTGATCGTGATGATCGCGGTCGGGTACGCGATCGGCTGGCGCTGGCACGACGGTGCCGCGTCGTTCCTGGCGGCGGTGGGGCTGTTGTTGCTGTTCCGGTTCGCGATGCTGTGGATCGGCATCTACCTGGCGATGGTCGCGGGCAAGCCCGAACTGGTGCAGGCGGTGCAGATCCTGGTCTGGCCGATCAGTTTCCTCTCCAATGCCATCGCCTCGCCCGAGTCGATGCCGTCCTGGCTGGGTGCGGTCGTCGAGTGGAACCCGATGTCGGCGACGGCCACGGCGGTGCGCGGCCTGCTGGGCAATCCGGGTGCGGTCGGCGACTCCTGGGCCGGGGCACACGCCGAGATGCTGGCGGTGGCGTGGCCGCTCGGTTTGATCGCGGTGTTCTTCCCGCTGGCGGTGAAGCGGTTCCGAGATCTGAGTCGCTAGCTCAGCGCAGCATCTCGGTGCTGACCACGGAGAGCAACTGCAACCTCTCGTAGCTCTCGGTGCCGGGTGTCGCGGTGTAGACCAGCAGCAGATGGGACTGTTCGGGGTCGAGCAGGGTGTGGCAGTTCAGGTCCATGGCGCCGACCTCGGGATGCAGGAAACGCTTCATATCCCGGGGCCGGACGCCGATCTCGTGGGTCTGCCACAGGGTTCGGAACTCCTCGCAATCGGCCAGGAGCAGGGTCGCGTAGTGCGCGGCGCGGGAATCGGGACCGTGCCTGGTCACGGCTTCGCGGAGTCCGGAGACGAACATCCGGGACAGGAACGGGTGGTCGTCGGGTGCGTAACGGTCGCGTTCGGCGGGGTCGGTGAACCAGCGGTAGCCGATGCTGCGAGCGGGGCCGGTGTAGTGGGTGGTGTCGCCGGTGAGGGCGGTCCCGAGCGGAGTCTGGCGCAGTGTCTCGCCGAGCTCGGTGACGATCTCGGCGGGCGTGTCGTAGAGGCGGTCGAGGATCCGCAGCAGACCGGGACTGATGTGCTCGCTGATCGCGCCGCGCAGGGGTGGGCTGTGGCCCGCGAGGCGGAACACGTGGTCGCGTTCGTCGAGGGACAGGTGTAGTCCCTGGGCGATGGAGGCGATCATCTGTTCCGATGGATGCGGTCCGCGTTCCTGCTCCAGCCGGGCGTAATAGTCGGTCGACATGTGACACAGGACGGCGACCTCTTCGCGCCGCAACCCGGTCGTCCTGCGCCGCCGCCCGCGCGCCAGACCGACGTCCTCGGGTTGCAACGACTCCCGGCGTCGTCGGAGGAACTCCGCCAGCCCCGCACGATCGATCACCAGAGATCTCCTTCGGTGTGACTGATTCGGTTCTACCGCCGAGGCCCGCGGGTATCCACTGATCGACAGTCCCTGGATGTCACCACTCGATCCGGCGATCGTGGATATCGACACCACCAGCCCAGCACACCGAGACACAGGAGACGCGACATGCCACGTCGGCAACCCGACATCACTGTTCCCGACCTCACCGGTCACCGCGCTGTGGTCACCGGAGCCAGCGATGGCATGGGCGTCGGGATCGCGTCGCGCCTGGCGGCGGCCGGAGCCGAAGTCGTTCTCCCGGTACGCAATCAGCGCAAAGGCGAGGCAGCGCTAGCCACCGTCCGGCAGACGAGCCCTGATGCGAAGGTCTCGCTGCGCGAACTCGACCTGTCCTCCTTGGCATCGGTGGCGGCGCTCGGCAAGACCTTGCTGGCGGAGGACCGCCCGATCCATCTGCTGATCAACAACGCGGGCGTGATGACCCCACCGGATCGTCAGGTCACCGCCGACGGTGTCGAATTGCAGTTCGGCACCAACCACCTCGGGCACTTCGCACTGGTCGGACACCTCATGCCCCTGCTCCGCGCGGGGCGTGCGCGCGTCACCTCCCAGGTCAGCGTCGCGGCCAACCAGAACCGGATCAACTGGGACGACCTGAACTGGGAACGCTCCTACCACGGCAGGGCCGCCTACAGTCAGTCCAAGATCGCGCTCGGTCTCTTCGGGCTCGAGCTCGGCAGACGTAGCCGCGCACACGGATGGGGCATCACCAGCAATCTCGCCCACCCCGGCGTCGCACCGACGAATCTGCTCGCCGCCCGGCCCGAGGTCGGGCGCACCGAGGACACCACGGGGGTCAAGCTCATCCGGTGGCTGTCGGCCCGCGGCATCCTGCTCGGCACCGTCGAGTCGGCGAAACTTCCCGCCCTCTACGCCGCCACCTCGCCCGATGCCGAGACCGAACGCTTCTACGGACCCAGCGGACCGGGACATCTCGGCGGCCCACCGGCCGAGCAGAAGCTCTACAGCCGGCTGCGCGACCACGACGACGCCCAGCGCATCTGGCAGATCTCCGAAGAGCTCACCGACGTCCGGGTGTCGGCATGACGGGTTCGGGCGCCTACGGACGAGCCGGGTAGCCCCATTCTCGGCACGCCGACCTCAGCGCGTCCGGGATCGTCTCGTCGGCGGGCAGTGGCCGGGCAGGCTGGATGGCGCCGGAGCGGATGGTGTCGCTCCAGTCGCCGATGCCGCGAACGTAGCTGCCGTGGTCGAAACGGCCGTAATCCAGCATCGAGGGTTGCCACTCGACGTCGAGGAACTGGCACAGGCCGCGCACGGTTTCCTCGGGGCGGTGGGTCAGGTCCTCGTAGCGGATCTCGTGGCCGTCCAGGGCCGCTCTTGCCTCGTTCATCGCCGCGACGAACTCCAGCGTCCGCCGCACTGGGTCGATCTCCCGGCGATCCGCCCAGGCGCGGCCCAGGGAGTCGGCGATCTGCACCGGGTGGCGCAACAGGAACACGTAGCGGGCGTCGGGCCAGCACGCGGCGATCCGTGGCCAGGTCAGCACGCTGCTCGTCGTCTTGTTGACCATCCGGTCCTTCCCGCTGCGTTCCAGCTCATGGTGCAGGAGGCGGTCCCAGAGAAGATGTTCGAGCTCGCGGATCGTCAGGCCGAGCGCGTCCAGCGAGATGCTCGCGTAGCGCTCGGTGATGTCGTCGGCGGCCCAGTCGAGTTCCTGGACGGTGAGCAGGTTCAGGTGTAGTTCGTGCGGGGCGTGGATGCGTGCGTGGCTGTCGAGGACCGACCGCAGCAGGGTCGACCCGGATCGGGGCGCGGACAGGATGAAGATCGGCGCGGGCACGAGGCGGTTCGCGGTCGCCTGCTTCACGGTCGTGGGCTCGGCAGCGCAGCGGTGATCAGGCCCCGGCGGAGGAGGAGATCGACGACGTGAGCGGCGGATTCGGCGACCGGCTCGGCGGTGGTGTCTATCCGCAGAGCGGGGAGCAGTGGTTCCTCGTAGGCCGCGTCGACCCCGGTGAGCTGGGTGAGTTCGCCTCGGGACCGGCGCCCGTACAGGCCCTTGACGTCGCGTTGTGCGCAGGTCGAGAGCGCGGTAGCGACGTGGACTTCGGCGAAGTCGAGGCCGGCGTCTTCGTGGCGCACCCGCATCAGCGCGCGATCGGCGGCGTACGGCGCGATGGCTGCCACGAGAACGAGCACGCCGTGCCCGGCCAGCATCAGCGCGAGGGTGGTGATCCGGCCGAGATTCTGTGTGCGGTCGTCGGGGGACAGGCCGAGTTCGGGCCACAGCCGCCCGCGCACGTCGTCGCCGTCGAGTACCTCGACCCGATGCCCGGCGGCCGCCACCCGATGCCGGGTGGCGGCGGCGATGGTGGATTTTCCCGAACTGGGCAGCCCGGTCAGCAGAACTGTCCCGCCCGGTCTGCCGGGCCCGTCATTCATCAGACATTTCTGACAGGGCGAAATTATGCGGGGGTATCGATTGTGCGATCGACGCGTAAACGACTGCTGCCCAAAAGAATTCGTCCTGGCGCGATAAGGGAAACGGTGCCACTGATAATGATTCGGCGCATCTCTGGCCTAGTTTCCGAAGACGAGACTGCGCAGAACCAGGAACCGCAAACCGCCGACCGCGGCCATGACGGCGATCACCGCACCCGCCTGCGCGACCTCCCCGAGATCTGGCGCCAGGAAATCCAGCCCGGCCAGCGCCGCCGTGCTGATGGCGAGGCCGAGCAGCGCCAGCCCGCCACCCTCCCATTGCGCGGTGAATCCGCCGACCCTGCTTCCCGCCCGGAAGGTGAGCTGACGGTGCAATTCGTTGGCGATCACGGTGCTCACGATCGATCCGGCGACATTGGCGACCAGTGGACCGCTGTCGTGCATGGTCATGAACAGCAGCACATAGGCGATGTTGCTGGCGCCGCCGACCAGGGCGAACCGGATGAGCTGAGCGAGGGCGTGGTCGCCGCGCAGGAATCGCAGCACGCCGGCGGGATCGATGTGCGACGCAGAGCCGACCCACGGTGCGTAGGTGCTGGTGGGCAGCATTCCCGGGCGGGTGATCTGCGAGACGGTCATGTTCGTTCCGATCGAGGGTGCGGACCCGGCGGTGCTGCCGGACAACGCTTGTGACTATACGTAGAAGTATACGTATAAACAAGTGTCGCGTCGGCACGGCAACCGTCATCGGCGAGATCGGCATTGGCACCCGCGGCGCAGTGGGCGGACACTGGAGGAATGGTTGACAGGGAGCAACGCACACCCTTCTACGGGGTGGTGCTGATTCTCGCAGCGTTGGGCGCGTCGATGGCGGTCAGTTACTACGGGCCGACCTGGTTTCGCGTCACCGTCTACATCCTCACGGTGGTGGTAGTCCTGGTCGGCGGTGTCATGACCTTCCGCGACTACTCGCACTGACGCAGCGAATTCGCGCGTCGCGCCCTGGCCTGTCAGGGGGCGCGATGGGTTGTGCTGGGGCAGTATGGGTCCCGGCCAGCTCGCCGGGCTGCACCCGGCCGTACCCGCTGAGGAGTTCGCCGTGGCATACATCGTGGATTTCGCGACCGTTTCGACCCAGGGATTGGAGTCGTCGCCGGTCGCCGACGCGCTCGCGGGATTGCGGGCGAACGAGGCCAGGTATTTCAAGAACAAATACGATCACGTCTTCACCGTGGAGCCCGCCGGCGAGGCGAAGCAGGCCGTCGACTGGGTGAGCCGGATACTCGCGGAAGAACGTGACATCGTCATCGCCTCGCGCCCGCTCGAAGCTACCGCTTTCCAGGTCGAGAACATTCGTATGGCCTATGTCTTCTACGAAAGCGGCCTGTCGATCAACGTGATGTACTCGATCGACGATGCGAAGAAACGGGCGGTCGGGTTCAAGCTGAGCGACGGAATGGAAGTACCCGCGGAGCTCGACTCGTTCAAGTTCGCACGGCAGAAGTCGAAGCTCGCAGGCACTATTCGCGGTTCCTACTTCGTCATCAAGGGCGAGTACTGACCGCTCCGGTGCTGGATTCATCGTGCGGCAAACCCTGTTGGGAGTGCGGCCGTAGCGAGGACCCTGTGGTGGTTCGAGTATTCCCGCTCGCTGCCGCAAGGAGACTCTCATGACCGTCGAAGCCAATACCCGACTCAACAACGTGGATATCGACGCCGTCGGTGGTCTCGTGGCGGCTGTCGGAGCCGATCCGGCCAAGGGCCAGACCACCTGGGCGGCGCATGTCGGGTGGAAGGGCGGGTTCGCCTCGGAGGCGCGCGTCCGCAAGTTCGCGGCGATCCCGTCGGACGAACCGTCGGCTCTCGGCGGCGCCGACACCGCCCCCAACCCCGTCGAACAACTTCTCGCGGCCCTCGGCAACTGCCTCGCCGTCGGCTACGCGGCCAACGCCACGATCGCCGGTATCCGAATCGACGATCTGCGCATCGACGTGAAGGGCGACCTCGACCTGCACGTGTTCCTCGGGCTCGCCCAGGGACACGCGGGCTTCGAATCCATCACCGCGACGGTGTCGATCGATTCGGACGCCACCCGGGAGCAGCTCGAGGACCTGCACACGAAGGTGCAGTCCAGCTCGCCGGTAGGGCACACATTGAGCAACGCGGTGCCCGTCGACATCACTCTCGCCTAGGCGCGGGTCTCCCACGGCTCGGTCGTTTGACTGCGTTGCATTGCCGAGAAATTCGGCCGTAAACAGAACAGTCCCCGGTAGTCTCCATCGAATCCGTGAGCTCAGTCGTCGCTGACGACTCCGGTGTTCGATTGGCTTGCCGGGGGCTTAGCCAGATCCTGAAATGACGTCACTACGGTCGACGAACGTCTTCATCGGCAGTGCGGCTCATTCCGGTGTTCCGGTATGTGTCCAGTCTTCTCCGGATCTGCTCGATGTCAATACCTTCGCGCTGTCGAATATCGCCTGATTTCGACCGTCGTGCCGAGAATTCATCGCATTGTGTGGATGGCCTTTTCGGAGGACAGTGGATATGTCCGGTGGCGCCCACCGGGGCGCCGCCCTTCCTGGAGTAGGAGGTGGCCCGTGTACGCACGTTCCAGCACATTCGCTGCCCAGCGGTCGTCGATCGACCGTGGTATCGCATACCTCCACAATGCGGTGATGCCGAACATGCCCGAAATCGACGGGTGGGTCGGCATGTCACTGATGGTGGACAGGGCGACAGGCCGATGCATCGCCACGACCGCGTGGGAATCCGAGGACGCCCTGCACGACAGCAGGATGCGCGTCCGATCGCTGCGCGACGGTCTGGCCGAAGCGCTCAACGGTCAGGTCGAGCACATCGAGGAATGGGAAGTCGCGGTGATGCACCGCGATCACCTGGCCGGCGCGAGTGCCTGCACCCGATGCACCTGGATCCAGGTCGACCCGACGGCAGTCGACTTGGCGATTCACACGTTCAAGTCCAGCTTGCTGCCGGAATTCGAGAAGATCGAAGGATTCCGCAGCGCCAGCCTGTTCGTCGACCGCGACACCGGCCGAGGGGTGGGATCCACGGTCTGGGCAAGCCGAGAGGAATTGGACAACAGCCGCCCCCTGGTGGATCGCATGCGAGCCGAAGCGGTCCGCACCATGGGAGCCGAAGTCCTCGAGGTGGCGGAGTTCAGACTCGGCTTCGCCCATCTGCGTGTTCCCGAGTTGGTCTGAACGACGAGACATCCGGCCGTGGAGCGGCAACTCCCGGCCGGCCTTCGGGCTGTAACGAAGGAGCATTGTGAATGCCTCAATCGGAGCCGGCGAACCACTCGACGCGGCTGAGCGTGCGGAACTACAGCGCCTGCGACAGGAGCTGACCGAACTTCGTAGCGCCCGTGGCGCGGAATCGCCGAACGCCGCTCCGGTCGACGGCACACGTTCCTCCGGTCACCGGAAATTGCGCTGGACGGGTGCGGCGGTCCTGCTCGTGCTGGTCGCCGTCCTGTCCTTTTGCGCGGTCCTCGCCCGCTACGCCCACAACGAGGTCCTCGACACCGACCGCTATGTCCGGACGATGGCGTCGCTGGGGTCGGACCCGGTGCTGCAGGGCGAACTCACCGATCAGATCACCGAGGAGGTGATGACGCGCCTCGATGTCGAGGCGATCACCGCCGACGCGCTGCGGTCGATCACCGACGACGCTCCCCGCGTGCCACCCGCCGTGGTTGGGCTGGCGCCGGTGATCGCCGATCAGGCCGAGTCGTTCGTGCACCGGACAGTCGAAGCGTTCGTCGCCTCCGACCAGTTCGAAGCCCTGTGGATCCAGGCCAACGAGCAGGCGCATCAGGCGCTGGTCGCTGTACTGACCGGGCAGACCCGGCCCGGCGTCGATGTCAGTGATCAGGGCGTTGTCAGCATCTCGCTGGCCCCGATCGTCGACCGGGTCCGCGCCGCGCTGATCGATCGGGGGTTCGCGTTCGCGGACAAGGTCCCCACGGTCGACAAATCGTTCGTGCTGTTCGAATCGTCCGAACTCGTCAAGGCGCAGCGGGCGACCTCGGCGTTGGACAAGGCCTCCGCGGTGCTGCCCTGGCTGACCTTGCTGGTCGCCGTCGGTGCCGTGTGGGTGGCGCCGAACGGTGCACGCCGACGCGCCGTTGCGCTGGTCGGAGTCAGCATCGCGATCGCGATGGCGCTGCTGGCCGTGGCGATCGCTCTCGGCCGGTCGTGGTATCTGGGGGCGGTCCCGGCGGACGTGCTGTCCGCGCAGGCGGCCACGGTGCTGATCGACACCGTGCTGGTTCCGCTGCGCACCGCCTTGCGGGCGGTGTTCGTGCTGGCCGTGGTGATCGCGGTCGTGGGATACCTCACCGGATCATCGGGGTCCGCGGCCGCGGTTCGTGGCGCGGGTGCTCGGGCGCTCGACGCGCTGCGCGTGCCCGCGGACAGGCGGGCCCCGTATCCGATCGAGTCCGCGGTCGCGCGGTTCCGCATCCCGCTGCGGGTGGTCATCATCGTGATCGCGGTGACGACCCTGGTGTTCTGGCCGTATCCGTCGGGCGTGGTCGTGGTGGTGACCGTGCTGGTCGCGGTGGCCGCCCTGCTGGTAGTGGAACTGGTGGCCCGGCCCGCGCTGGTCGGACGCGACGCACCTGTCTGACAACGAATTTCCAGGAGTACGCCACGACTGCCGGGACGGTGGGTTTCGATGAGCAACGATTCGGCGGGGCAGATCGGCGGCACTCGACGACTGCTGGCGGTGCTGCTGGCGATGGCGATGTTCGTGCTCGTCGTCGATACATCGCTGATGAACGTGTCGATCTCGGCGGTGGTTCGCGATCTCGAGACAACTGTCAGTGGCGTCCAAGCGGCGATCGCGCTGGAGGCGCTGGTTTCGGCCGCGTTCATCCTGATCGGGGGAAAGGTAGGTGATCTGATCGGACGCAAGCGGGCCTATGCGCTCGGTCTGATCGGCTACGCGGTCGGGGCGTCGGCGATGGCGTTCGCGCAGAGCCTGATCGCGATCGTCGTCTTCTGGGCCGTGCTCGGCGGGATCGGCGCGGCGCTGCTGTTGCCCGCGATGCAATCGCTGATCCACGGCAACTTCGAAGGAGCGGCGCAGAAGAAGGTCTATGCCCTGGTCGGCGCGGCTGCTGCGATCGCCGCCGCGGTCGGCCCACTGCTCGGCGGATTCATCACCACCTACCTGTCGTGGCGCGTCGGGTTCGTGTTGGAGGTGGTCGTCATCGTGATCGTGCTGTCCGGGATGGGCATCGTCCGCGATGTGTCCTACACCGGCCCCCGCGGCGTCGATCTGGTCGGGGCGGCGCTGTCGGTTCTCGGCATGGGCGGAATCGTGCTGGGCATCCTGGTGTGGCAGGAGGGCGGCGAAGCGGTCGGTGCGCTCCTGGCTGTCGGCGCCGTCGCGCTGGCCGGTCTGGCCTATTGGCTGGTCCGGCGTAAGCGCGCGGGAAAGTCGACACTGCTCGACCCGGACCTGTTCCGGTCCAAGATCTTCCGGCTGGGCATCTCGGGACAGATGCTGCAGCAGATCGCCCTCGGCGGCACGATGATCGCCCTGCCGATCTATCTACAGATGGTGCTCGAGTACAACGCGATGCAAGCCGGGCTGTCCATCGCGCCCCTGTCGTTGAGCATGTTCGCCGTGGCGGTGCTCGCGGGCAAATACGCGGGGGATCGGCCGGCGAGCACCATCATCCGGTGGGGATTCGTGCTCCTCACCCTCGGGACGGTGGTACTCATCCCGATCGTGCCCCGAGCGGAATTCGGCTGGGGGCTCATCATTCCCCTCATCATCGCGGGATCGGGGTTGGGTCTGCTGGTGTCTCAGCTCAACGACTACACACTGGCCCCGATCGAAGAGGAGCGGATCAGCGAAGCCGCCGGCGTCAATTCGGCGGCCGGGTCGTTCGGGTTGTCCTTCGGGCTGGCGTTCGCCGGAGCCATCATGCTGGCGACGTTGTCGATCACCTTCACGAGCATGGCGGAATCGAGCACGGTGCTCCCGCAGGCACAGCAACAACAGGTGTCGCAGGTGCTGGAGGACGACGCCGAGATCATGAGCAACACCCAGCTCGATCAACTGCTCGTCGACCAACCTCCGCAGATCCGCGACGAGATCGTTCGTATCAACACCGAGGCTCGGCCCTTCGCCCTGCAGGTGGCGCTGCTGGTTCCGCTCCTGGCCGGTCTCGTCGGGTTGTTCAACTCGTTCCGGATGAGGCGCGTCCCGGAAGCCGTGCCGAAGCCGTCCTGATCCAGGTCGCGATATCGGAAGGTGGCCATCAGCCACACCTGGGGTCCCTGGTGTGGCGGGCCGATCCGGACGATGGTTTACCTATGAGTGGCATGAAGTCGACCACCGAGGTGTGGCGGGAGAAGATCCCCGACTTGCGTCTGCGTTGCCCGGCATGGATGTCTCGACCATGCTGATCTGGCTGGCAATTCCGGTCTTCATTGTCGCCGTCGCGGCGGAGTTCGGGTACATCAAGCGTCACGGCAAGCCGTACGACTACCGTGACTCGGCTACCTCCATCGCCGCCGGTGTGGGGTACCAACTCCTCAACATTCCATGGGCGCTGGCGGAGCTCGCGATCTTCGCGTCTGTTTCCTCGCTGGTGCCGTGGCACCTCGAGGGCTGGGTCGCGTGGGCTGTCGCACTGGTCGGGGTCGACTTCGCCTACTACTGGTTTCATCGCGCGCACCACGAAATCCGGGTGTTCTGGTCGGTTCACCTCGTGCATCACTCGAGCGAGAAGTTCAACCTCACCACGGCACTACGCACGCCCTGGCTGGTGGTCACGTCCCTGCCGTTCCTTGCTCCACTGGCATTGTCGGGAATCGACGGCAGGATCATCGCCGCCTCCTACGCGATCAGCCTGCTGTACCAGTTCGGCATCCACACCGAGGCCATCGACAAACTCTGGGCGCCTGTCGAATTCGTGTTCAACACGCCGAGCCACCACCGCGTGCACCACGGCTCCAACACTGAATATCTCGACCGTAACTACGGTGGCGTGCTCATCATCTGGGACCGCATCTTCGGTTCCTTCGAACCGGAGGGCGAGCAGGCGGTCTACGGCCTCACCAAGAACGTCGACACCTACAACATCGCAAAGATCAACGCCCGCGAGATAGTCGCGATCTGGCAGGACGTCGAGAACGCGGCGAAATTCTCGGACAAGCTCGGCTTCCTGTTCCGACGTCCCGGTTGGCAGCCACAGCCGACCTGACTCACCGAGCGACCTCGGTGAGTCAGGCCCTTCCGATGTCGGCGTCCTGGCCGAGCTATTCCGTGAAGTCGACCTTGGTGCCGTCGATCCAGCCCGGCAGGCTGTCCGCGACGAAGTCGGACATGTCGCGGCCCGCGTCGATCGTCGATTCGACGTCGGCGAGGTAGGTGGCCATCGCGCGTTTGGCCGACGGCGTGGACGCCGCGGTGAGGAAGTGGGCGCGTTCGATGTGCAGGCCCTTCTCTAGCGAGGTCGAACCACCCTGGTAGACAGCGTGTTTGATACCACGGACCGCCGTGGGGGAGCGCTTCGCCAACCTGGCAGCCGTCGCCTGCGCCTCGGTCAGCAGCTCGTCGGCGTCGATCAATCTGTGCACGAGCCCGATCTCCAGCGCCCGGCTCGGGGTGATCGGAGCGCCCTCGAGACACAATTCCAGGGCACGGCCCGCGCCCAGCACGCGAGTCAGCATCTGGGTGCCACCGCCGCCGGGGATGATGCCGACCAGGATCTCGGGCTGCCCGATTTCGAAGGGGCCATCGGCCATCAGGCGCAGGTCGCACGCCAGCGACAACTCGCAACCGCCACCCAGCGCGCGGCCGTTGAGCGCGGCGATGAAGACGGTGCTGGACTCGCGCATCAGACGGCACACCTCGTGATAGCGGCGCAGATTCGCGACACCGCCCGCGCCGGCCCGGGCCAGGCCCGCCTGCCCGCCGGGAACATGGTCGGCCAAAGAACTCATCCGCAGCGCCGCGCCCGCCGTGCGCGTGTTCAGCGTCAGCGGTGCGGCAGCTACGCCCGCCAGGATCTCCGACACCGAGTAGTGGCTGACGAACACCCCGTCGACGGCGCTGGTGAGCACGACCGCGCGGACTTCGTCGTCGCTGTCGATGGCGCGCAGGAGGTCGAGCAGTTCACCCATCACGGCATCGGTGAGGAAGTTGTAGGGCGGGTTGTTCAACCAGATAATTTGGACGGGGCCGGTCCGGTCGGTGCGGAGAAACTCCATGCGAGTGCCCTTTCGGTGGTCGAGGTGGTGGGCGCTGAGGTTGTCGCTACAGCCCGTAGGCACGTTCGAGTTCGGCCAGCGCGTCACCGCAGTACGGTGCGACCCGCTGGACATGGGGCAGTGCGGTCGCGCACGCGGTCACGCACAGGTTGAGGCGGTTCGCGTAGGACAGGATCGTCAGGTTGAGTGCTTGACCGTCGAGCGGGATCGATACCGCGTGCCACTCCTCCAGGGTCATACCGTTGTAGTGCAATTGCCGGCTCGGCCCCGGCATGTTGGAGATGACGACATTGAACATCGGCTTGATCCGGCTGCTCACGCCGAGTACCAGACTCGCGCCGAAGGGCGCCATGAGCATCGCCGTATACGCCATGACCGCGGCGCCCGACATCCGGCTCATATGTTCCTTGGCAGCGACCGTCGAGGCGACGATCGCCGAGACGCGTTCCCGCACATCGGTGATATCGGTCGCGAGGGTGGCCAGCGCCATGGTCGTCGCGTTGCCTTCGGCATCGTCGCTGTCCTTGGGGCGGAACGACATCGGCATGCCGGCGATCAGTGGGTCCGCGGGCAGCGCGTCGATCTCGGCGAGGTAGTGGCGCAGGCCGCCCGCGCAGATCGCGAGGATGACGTCGTTGATCGTTCCCCCGCATCGCTGAGCGAGCGCGGTGATGCGCGCCAGCTCGAACGACTGGGTGGCTATCCGGCGTTCGGCGGTGATCGCGCCGTTGAGGATCGAAGCCGGCGCGGAATACGGCTTGATCAGTGCCGCGTCGGACTCGAACAGCCCGCCGTACATCCGTGAGATCGCCTGCACACCCGTGAGCTGATCGGCGATTCCCCGGATCGGCGCGTTCATCAGTCGCCGGAGCGAGGAGAGCGGGCTCCCGCCCGCACCTTCCGAATCCCGGGTCGGCTGGGGCCGGGGCTTCCTGGTTTCCCGATAGGCCCAGATCGCCGGCCTGCCGCGTTCGTCGGGATCGTTCGACATCACTTTGCGGGCGAGCCGCACGGTGGCGACGCCGTCGAGCAGGGCGTGGTGTCCCTTGACGTAGAGCGCCAGGCGTCCGTCGTCGAGGCCCTCGATGACGTGCAGTTGCCACAGCGGGTGCGACCGATCCATCGGTACGCCGTGCAGGCGCGAGACCAGGGCGCCGAGCTCACGCTGTCCGCCCGGTGCGGGCAGTACATGGTGCTGGAGGTGGTAGTCGAGGTCCGGCGCTTCGACGCTGACCCATTGTGGGAGCACGCGAGCGATCAGCGCGGAGTCGATGCGGCGGTCGAAGGGGCTGGTCGCACCGGTGTAGGTCCGCAGCTCGTCGAGCAGGTCCGCGACGAAGTCCGGGCCCGCGTCCGCCGGCAGCCGGAAGATGTCGAGGTGTGCGATGTTCATCAGGTTGGAGTCGGTTTCCCCCCAGAGGAAGGCGACATCGATCGGGTTCAGCGTGGTGGTCGACATGGGGTGGTGGCCTCCGGCGAGAATTCTGTAGTGGACGCGGCTCGCAACGGTGCTCGGCCGTCAGTGGCGATGTCGGTCATGCGTCGTTCTCGGTGCGCGCGGTAGGCAGTACTGCCGTCAGCCATGCGGTGAGTTCGGCATCCACCCGATCCAGGGCTGTGGTCGATCGCTGTGCCTTGGCGACCAGGATCGCGCCCTCGATCGCCGCGATCGCGGTGGTCGACAGCGACTGGGCGCGTGGCATCGGTACCCCTTGTTGCCACAGCGCGACGGTGATCAGCGACTCCCAGGACGCGAAGGCCTCGCCCGCGGCGTTCTTCGCCTCGGCGAAATCGCCGCTTTCCAGCGCGCCCGCGGCGATGGGGCAGCCTGCCGCGAAATCGGTGTCGTGGAGTTGGCGCCGGAACAGGTCGACGATGTGCGACAGCGTCTCGGTGGGGCCGCTCGCGGCCAGATCGTTGAGGATCATCGACGCCATCAGCGCCCCGGCGTGCCGGGTGGCTTCCTCGGCGAGCTGTGCTTTGCCGCCGGGGAAGTGGTGATAGATCGAGCCCCGAGGCGCGTGCGAGCGGGCGATCACGTCGGCGAAGGACGTGCCCTCGATGCCCTTCTCACGGAAAAGCAGGGCCGCGCCGATCAGCATCTTGTCGCGGGCCGACGCTGTCACTCCGGCCGCGTTGTTCTCTGCGGTCACCGCGTCACCCTCCTATGTTCAGCATCATAGCCGTATTCGGCCAAGATCGCGTTCGCGCACTGTTTCCACCTGAGTTTCGCAGGTAAATTCAAGTTCACCATTGACTGTAACACGTAGTTACGGCTACATTGCGTTCATCCCACTATGTAGCGCGTCATAGACGACGAGCTCGTTCGGATCACCGATGATCCGAGGCAGAAGGGCTTTCGCAGATGAGCTTCCCCATCGAGACAACCGACGGATATCGCCTGGTCGTCACCACGGCCGGCGATCCCACCCGGCCCACCGTCGTGCTGGTCCACGGCTTCCCCGACGACCACACGGTCTGGAACGGCGTCGCGCGCGTGCTGTCGGACCGGTTCCACACCGTGACGTTCGACGTACGTGGCAGCGGCGAATCGGACAAACCCCGGGCGATCTCCGCCTATCGCAAGGATCAGCTCGTCGCCGATATCGGTGCGGTGATCGAAGCGGTCTCCCCGGACCGGCCAGTGCACCTGATCGGCCACGACTGGGGCGCGGTGCAGGCCTGGCACGCCGCCGCGGCCCCGGCGACACGCTCGGCGATCGCCTCCCTGACCTCGATCTCCGGGCCCTGTCTGGACGGTGTCCCGCACTGGCTGCGGAGCAGCCTCGCCGCCGGACCGGCCGGATGGCGTGCGGTCGCCACGATGTGGAAGTCCCCGCTGTACATGGGTGCGCTGGCCACCCCCGTGCTCGGCGCGCTGCTGTGCCGGCTCGGCCTCGTCGACGCCGCGATCGGGCTCGCGCACCGACTGGAAACCGGTGTGGCACCTGATATTTCGCCGCACCGAGCGCGCGACAACCGCGCCGGTCTCAAGATCTACAGCGCCAATCTGGTACCGACGCTGCTGCGTCCCGACCTGCGCAGGGTCGGAGTGCCGGTGCAGGTGCTCGCCCCGCGTCGCGACATCTTCATCACGCCCGCCGCACAGCGCGACGTCGCCCACGTCGCCGACCAGTGGCAGGTCCACGACGTCGACGGCGGCCACTGGGCCCCGGCGTTCGACCCCACCGAGATCGCCGGTCGCATCCGCGTGTTCGTCGACGTCGTCGAAGCATCCACCACCGCAACCCAGGCAGGAGAACCCCGTGAGCACACTGCATGATCGAGACAGAGTCGCACTCAAAGCGCGTGCCGTGACATGGGATTGGACCGGCCTGCCGTTCCACTACGTCTACGACGACCCGTTCTCGACCCATGTCATCAACAGCTTCAACATGCTGCTGCCAGAGGGCGAGGTGTTCTTCGTCCAGGTCTTCCAGCAGGCGCTGCCGCTGATCACCGATCCCGAGATCCACGACGATGTCGTGGGATTCATCGGGCAGGAGGCCACACACTCGTCCGCGCATCAGAGCCTGGTCGACTACCTCGACCTGCACGGGCTGGACTCCACCCGGTTCACCGACCAGATCCGGTGGTTCTTCCGGGCACTGCTCGGTGAGCGCGAACTGACCGACCGGCGTGCGCACAACTGGCTGCTCGAACGCGTCGCGGTGGTCGCGGCGCTCGAGCACTTCACGTCGTACCTGGGCGATTGGGCGCTCAACGCCGGCGCGTGGCGGCAGGGCACCATCGAGCCGCGTGCGCTCGACCTGGTGTTGTGGCACCTTGCCGAGGAAGTCGAACATCGGCACGTCGCCTACGACCTGTTCACGCATCTGGACGGCAGCTATTGGCATCGCATCAGGGCCTATCTGGTCGCGATGCCCACCTTCGCCTTGCTGCACTTCCGCGGAATGCGGCTGCTGCTCAACGACGATCCGGTCGCCGAACGCGGACTGTTCGCGACGGTGCGTGCCGCGCGCCGCGCCTGGCGTGCGGGAATGGTGCCGTCACCCGGCAGCCTCGCGAAGATGTCCATCGAGTACTTCAGGCCGTCCTACCATCCGCGCAATTACGGCTCGACCTCCCAGGCGGTCGCCTATCTCGCGGCCTCTCCCGCCGCACTGGCCGCGTCATGAGCGAGATCCGGACCACCTCGGACCGGGGCGGCGTCGTGCTCGATCGTCGCCACATCCCACCATCTTTCACCGATCCGAACCGGCCCGATCGGGTCATGCGGGCCTACCGTTCCCTGCTGCGCTTCTACAGCGCGGTCAGCAATGTGCGCCTGCCCGCGGCCGGGCCGGCGGTCGTGGAGCGCGGCATCGCGGTCCGGGTCGTGGAGAAGACGGCCGAGGCGCTGGGCGTGGTGAGCCTGACGCTGCGATCCTGTGCCGGGACCGAGCTGCCGCGCTGGCATCCCGGCTCGCACATCGATGTCACACTGCCGTCGGGGACGGTGCGCCAGTACTCGTTGTGCGGCGATCCCGACGACCGGCTGACGTACCGGATCGCGGTGCGCTGGATCGACGGCGGAACGGCGTCGACCGAGATCCACGACGACGTGCGCGAAGGCTCGATCCTCTCGATCCGCGGCCCCCGCAACGCTTTCCCGTTCGCCGATCCCCGGCTGGCGAAGGCCGACATCGACAACATCGCCTTCGTCGCCGGCGGGATCGGCATCACCGCCCTGCTGCCCATGATCCGCCACGCCCACCGGTCCGGCCTCGACTGGACCCTCACCTACTTCGGCCGCAACGCGGCGACGCTGCCGTTCCTGACGGAGCTCGCCGCCACGGACCGGAATCGGATCCGCGTGCTGACCACCGAGCGCAACGGCCGCCCCGACCCCGCCGAGCTGCTCGCCGATGTCCGCGCCGGCTCGTCGATCTACTACTGCGGTCCGCCCCGGCTACACGAGGCTTTTCGCGCGTTCCTGCCCGAAACGGGCGCGGCAGGCCTGCATTTCGAACGCTTCTCGGCACCACCGGTGGTCGGCGGCGAGCCGTTCCGAATCCGTTTGGCGCGCACCGGCACCGACATCGAGGTCGCCGCGGACCAGTCGGCCCTGTCCGCGGTACGCGCGACCCGGCCGGGCACCGCCTACTCGTGTCAGCAAGGTTTCTGCGGCACCTGCCGGGTCAAGGTGCTCGACGGCGCCGTCGAGAGCCGGGGGACCGCGCGGTTCCTCGACGAACCCGACACCATGCTGCTGTGCACCGACCGCGCGCGAGGATGCCGAGTCACCGTCGACCTGTGATCACCGATACCGGGGACGCGGGATGCGCGCATCACTGGAGCGAACATGTGGCCATCGGTCGCCTAGCGCACGGGACGACCATGGAAGGCCCAGAAGCTCAACGCATACCGAGCGTGGTGGCTATCGGTGTCCGTCTCGGAGCGCAGCGGTTTGAATCTGATAACCCTGGGGGCTCAGGCGTTGCAGGACTTCGGAATAGGTGCCGGTGCGGTGCAGCAGCGCGGTGGTAGCGCGTCCGGCGGTGAGGGCGACGGCATCGGCGGCGGGGGAGGTGGGTAAACCGCAGGTGGCGCGGATGTGCCGTGGAATGAGGGCGAGGCCGACGCGGGCGAGGACGGGGTACGCCTGGAACAGGGAAGCTTTGGTGAGGCTGCCGTCGAGGGCGCGTGGATGCAGGATGGCATCGAGCGCGCCGCGGGTCTGGGCGTTGACGCAGATCAGGTGGCGGGAAGCCGCCCATAGCCTGCGGTATTCCTCGCGACTGGCGGGGAGGTGATCGAGATCGAGGGCGTCGGCAGAGAGTCCGTGCTCGGCGGCGGAGGCGCGCAGGGCGTCCTCGTCGACGCCGAGGGTTTCGAAAGCAATCGCTGCTTCTCGGAAGTAGCGATCGGCATCCTCGGGGGTGAGTCCTCCGACCAACGTTTGGTAGGCGTAGTAGACCGAGTGCCAGCTGAGCATGTGGTTGCCCAGTTGCAGGTACGGGTCGAGGGCGCTGTATCGGTTTCCGGTCATGGGTTCGGTGCCGACGATGCGGGCATGTAGCCGGTCGAGACGGAGATTGGCCTTCGCGACGGTGTCGGTATCGGCGAATACGACGGTCAGGAAGTAGTACATGGTCCGGTTGAGGCGTCCCAGGGGATCTTCCCGGTAGCGGCTGTGCTCCTCGAGTGCGGCGGCGCCGTGCGGGCTGGCGACCATGTCGAGCACGAACGAGCGCATGACGCCGGGGATCACGGCCGGGTGCGACCACACCTTCCACGACACCGAATCCGGGCCGAACAGGCCGTCATCGACTCGGGCAGTCGGGACCTCCAGATGAAACTGCTGCTCCACCGCTCGGCCGGCCGACTCGGCGATGTGCCCGCAGGTCGGGGTCGCGCGCTGGGTGTGGTTCGTGGCCACGTTGCCACTCCTCTCGACAAACACAATCAGAAACGCAATGATTCTCTATATGAGAGTACAGCATGTTTCTAGATTGGGTAGGTGGTGGATGTGAGCATCCGCAGGCCGCTGATCGGCTTCGCAGTCTTCGCGCTGACATCGATCCTTGTGACCGCAGTTGTATGGAACACCCTGTCCCGCAACGTGAAAGGTGAAACGGGCACCTATACGGCGACGTTCTCCGACGTCTTGGGTTTGCACGAGGGCGACGACGTACGGATGGCGGGCGTGCGGGTCGGTAAGGTCGTGCGCATCGGGCTCGACGAACACAATCGAGCACTGGTTACTTTCGTCGTGCAACGCGAGCAGACGCTCTACAGCGACACCAAGGCGTTGGTGCTCTACCAGAACCTGATCGGGCAGCGGTATGTAGGTCTGGCGCCGGGCACGGAGTCCGAGGGGGCCCGTATACCCCTGGGTGATCGCGCATCCATCCCGCTCGATCGCACCGAACCGTCGTTCGATATCTCCGGGCTGCTCAACGGATTTCAGCCACTGTTCCAGGCCCTGGCCCCGGAACAGGTCAACGCCATGGCAGAGACCCTGATTCAGGCTTTGCAGGGTAACGGGGTGTCGTTGAGCGCGTTCATCATTCAAGCCGCGACCCTGGCCAGCGACTTCCAGCGTCGAGACGCTGTGCTCTCCGACGTCATCACGAATCTGTCGTCGGTGATGACGGGTCTGGCCGCACGGGGTGACGAACTCGAAACGCTGGTCACCCAGACCCGGGCGCTGATCGGCGGGCTCGCCGAGCAAGGGCAAGCCCTCCAGGCATCGTCGGCCCAGATAGCCGATGGCACCACGGAGTTGTCCGCCATGCTCGGCCGCATCCAGCCACGCATCGCATCGGCGCAGAACAGCACCAGCCTCGCACTGACGCTGCTGCTGACCAACGGCGCAAAACTCGACCAGGCGGTAGTGGATCTGAACTCCGTACTGGCGGGCATCGGCGGAGCCTTCCAATACGGCACCCACGCCACCGGTCACCTGTGCGGCGTCGACATCTCCCTCTACGGCGTGCTGTTCCCCCGTGGAACATTCAGCCAGATCGGCGGAAGCGCGCACTCACCAGAATGTCGGTGATGATCACGCCACCGTTCGCTCACCGCAGCACCGACTACTGTGGCGCTATGCGCAGTACCGATGCCACGGTCTCGCCGACGACCGCCGCCATCGTGTTGCAGTTGCTCTCCGGGTCCACCCCCACGCCGCTGCCGCGGCACCGGCACGATCTCTCCCGCGAAGACGTCAGGGAAGCACAGCGTGCTCGTGTGGTCGCCGCGGCGATCGAGCTGTTCGCCGATCTCGGGTATTCCCAGACGAAGGTGCAAGACATCACCAACAGTGCCGGCGTCTCCCGCAAGACCTTCTACGAGCTGTATGCCAACAAGGAGGACGTCTTCCTCGACGCCTACCAGGCGGTCGGAGTACTGGTCGGCGAGTCCGGTGTCGGGGGAGACGGTGCCGAGGACGTGATCGTCACGCCGGAGACCATGATCGAGTACGCGCAACGCTTGTTGCTGGTGATGGCCTTCGCGCCCGCGGCTACCCGGATGTTCTTCCTCGAAGCACTCGGGGCGGGCCCGCGGGTGCGACTTCGGCGCAACCAAGCGATCGACGAGTTCGTCACCGCCACCGCGCCGACATTGCAAGAATTCCGCGCCCGATACGAACCCGATCTGCCGCCATTGACCATCGAGCAATGCCATGTGGCCGTGGCAGCCTGCATCGAACTCATCACCCAGTACCTCGCCGATCACGAGGCAGCCACCCTCGCACTTCTCGCCCCCCGGCTGGTCGATGCCGTACGTGACATCGTTGTCCCCAACTACCGCCCCGAGTAACTGAACGGCCGACCTCTTTGCGCAGCAGCGCCGGCCGGTCGCCGTGGATGCGTTCCTGAAGTGGGGCTGGGCGAGGTGACCGGCTCGATCGCCGGCCTTCACCGCGCTCTGCGTCCGAAAGTGGCACGTATGCCACAAATCTGTGCGCGAGAGGGGACTTGAACCCCTACGTCCGTGGACACCAGAACCTAAATCTGGCGCGTCTGCCAATTTCGCCACTCGCGCTTGGATGTGTACGACCGTCCAAACTCTACCGGGCGAATCGGGCTTCGCGAAGCGTTGGGGCGGCGTGGCGTACTCGTGGGTAACACGACCTGGGGTTATAACGATTCGGTAACCCTCAATATGAGGGGCACTCATGTTTGAGAACTCGGGTAACAGGCCGGACCTGCGCGTTCAAACATGAGGCTGCATCATGTTTCAGAAGATTTTGGTACGGACGTACAGAAATACTGGGGAGTAGCCCGCTATCGGGCCGGAAACGTGAGGCTTTCCTCATGATTTTGTGCGATTGTGGCTCTCAACAGGCCCGAGGGGCTGCCGGAAACGTGTGCGTGCCGTCGGTGGGCGACACGCCAGGAGAAGGAAGTCGAGCGTCTTGACGATCAACGAGAGCACCGAAATCGGCATGGGAGCGACCGCGAGCGCCAATGGTCGTGGCCAGGCGAGAGGTGTCCGCGCGGCGCTGCTGGAGCAGCTGCGCACCGGGGCGGGATACGCGTTGGCGTTCGGTGGACAGGGTGCGCAGTGGCTGCGCGAGCTCGAGGAGATCGGGCGCGACAGCGCGCTGGAGCCCGAGCTGACCGCGCTGGTCAATGACGCGGCCGTGCTGCTCGAGCCGGTTGCGACACAGTTGCTGGTGGTGCGCCCCGGCGGTTTCGACCCGATGGGCTGGGTGCTCGAGAGCGAGCTCGACGAGCCGGAGGAGCCGTCCTCGGCGCCCTCGGAGTCGGTGCTGCGCTCGGTGGCCGTCTCCATGCCCGGCGTACTGCTGGCCCAGCTGGCCGCGACCAGGGCATTGCGTTTGCAGGGTCTCGACCCGGCCGAGCACGCGCCCGTCGCGATCGTCGGACACTCACAGGGGCTGTTCGCCGCCGCCGCGGTCGAAGCGGGCGGCACGCGTGACGCGGAACTGCTGGCCATCGCCCAGCTCGTCGGCGCCGCTGCCGGGCTCGTCGCGCGCAGGCGTGGACTGATGCCGGTGGGCGAGCGCTCGCCGATGGTGGCGGTGTCGAACGTGGACCCCGAACAGCTGCGGGCGATCGTCGCCGAGGTGGCCGAAGGAGTCGACCCGGCGATCGCCGCGGTCGTGTCGATCCGCAACGGACGCAGGCGCGTCGTGCTCTCGGGTGCGCCCGCGCAGATCGATCGAGTGCGCACGCGTTGCGCGCAGCTGCACGACGAGCAGACCCGTGAGCGCGAGAGCAAGGCCCGCGGTGGCGCGGTCTTCGCGCCCGTGTTCGAGGACATCTCCGTCGACGTCGCCTTCCACCACCCGGCACTCGCCGAGACCGTCGAACTGGTCGCGGGCTGGGCCCGTCAGTGCGAGATCGACGCCGACCTCGCCGCCGCCCTGACCCAGCAGGTGCTCGTCGACCCGATCGACTGGGTCGCCACCGTCGACGCCGTGGTCGACGCGGGCGCGCAGTGGATCCTCGACCTTGGCCCCGGCGACCTGCTCTCGCGGGTGACCGGCGGCTCGCTCAAGGGCACCGGTGTCGGTGTGATCGCCGCCGCCACCCGCGCCGGTCAGCGCAGCCTGCTCACCCCGGGCGCCGCGCCCGAGGCGTCAACGCCGTGGTCGGCGTTCGCGCCGAAGCCGGTGCGTCTGCCCAACGGCCGCATCGTCGTCGAGACCGCGTTCACCAAGCTCACCGGTCGCTCGCCGATCCTGCTGGCCGGCATGACCCCGACCACCGTCGACGCGAAAATCGTCGCGGCCGCGGCCAATGCGGGCCACTGGGCCGAGCTGGCCGGTGGCGGACAGGTCACCGAGCAGATCTTCGCCGACCGGGTGACCGAGCTGCGTCAGCTGCTGCAGCCGGGCCGCGCGGTGCAGTTCAATTCGCTGTTCCTCGACCCCTACCTGTGGAAGCTGCAGCTCGGCGGCAAGCGCCTGGTGCAGAAGGCACGGGCCGCGGGTGCGCCGATCGACGGCGTGATCGTCACCGCGGGCATCCCCGAACTCGACGAGGCCGTCGCCCTGATCGGTGAGCTGTCCGAGGCCGGCATCAGCCATGTCGCGTTCAAGCCGGGCACCGTCGCCCAGATCAAGGCCGTGCTGCGCATCGCCGACGCGGTCCCGGACTACCCGGTGATCATGCACATCGAAGGCGGCAAAGCGGGCGGGCACCATTCCTGGGAAGACCTCGACGACCTGCTGCTGGCCACGTATGCCCAGCTGCGCGGCCAGGCCAACGTGGTGATCTGCGTCGGCGGCGGCATCGGCACCCCCGAACGCGCCACCGACTACCTCACGGGCACCTGGTCCACCGGCTACGGCTACCCGCTGATGCCCCTCGACGGCGTGCTCGTCGGCACCGCGGCCATGGCGACCCTGGAAGCCACCACCGCCCCCGCGGTGAAGCAGCTGCTGGTCGACACCCCCGGCACCCCCGATTGGGTCGGTGCGGGCACGGCCAGCGGCGGAATGGCCTCCGGACGAAGCCAATTGGGCGCCGACATCCACGAGATCGACAACGCCGCCTCGCGCACCGGCCGCCTGCTCGACGAGGTCGCGGGCGATGCCGAGGCCGTGGCGAGCCGTCGCGCCGAGATCATCGCGGCGCTCGACGCCACCGCCAAGCCCTACTTCGGCGACGTCGCCACCATGACCTACCAGCAGTGGCTGGAACGCTACGTCTCGCTGGCTGTGTCGAGCGAGGTGCCGATCTCGTTCGACTGCGGCAGCGATATCGGCGACGCGATCCGCGACGCCACCCGCTCGGACTGGCTCGACATCAGCTGGCGCGACCGGTTCGCGGAGATGATGCGCCGCACCGAATCCCGGCTCAACCCGGCCGACCGCGGCGAGATCGAAACCCTGTTCGCCGACGACGACGCCTTCGAGCACCCGGTGCAGGCGTTGTGCGAGCTGAAGAAGCAGTACCCGACCGTCGCGGACACCGTGCTGCACCCGGCAGACGTGCCGTTCTTCGTCTCCCTGTGCAAGACGCCGGGCAAGCCGGTGAACTTCGTGCCCGTCGTCGATGCCGATGTGCGTCGCTGGTGGCGTTCGGATTCGCTGTGGCAGGCCCATGATCCGCGCTACTCGGCCGATCAGGTGTGCGTCATTCCCGGCACCGTCGCCGTCGCGGGCATCACCCGCGTGGACGAGCCGGTCGGCGAACTGCTCGACCGCTTCGAACAGGACACCGCGTACAGCCTGGTCAGGGCCGGTGTCGTGCCCGAGCCGGTGGACGCGCGCCGCGTCGCCGGTGTGGTGGCGGGAGCGATCGACACCGTGCTCGCCGCCCCCGACGTGCAGTGGGCCGGTCGCACCACCGTCAACCCGGTGCACCGCCTGGGTGACATCTCGGAGTGGACCGTCGAGCAGGGGAGCGCGGTGCATCAGAGCACCGGTGCCACGCTGACCGAAACCACCGGTCCCGAAAGCGAATTCAGCTACGTGGAGCTGTCGGTGCCGCTGGCCCGCGACTCCGTGCGGATCCGCATCACCGTGCCCGCGAGCGTGTACTCCGGTGGCGCGCCGGTGATCACCGACGCCGACGCCGAAACCGCGATGTCGGCACTGCTCGGCGTCGCCGCCGGGAAGTCACTGCCCGAGGTGAAAGCCGGTGTGGCACACCTCAACCTGGCGTGGATGCCGGACCTGATCGCCGACCACGCCGGTGTCACCGGCTCCGGCCTGCCCGACACCCTCAGCACCCTCGGCCGCACCGCCCCCGATGTGCTGGTCGGCGCCTGCTGGCCCGCGGTCTTCGCGGTGCTCGGCGCGGCCCGCACCCCGGTGGGTGGCTGCGTCATCGAGGGGATGCTCGACCTGGTCCACCTCGATCACCAGATCGAACTGCTGAACGAATTGCCCGCCGAGACGAGCATTCTCGTCGTTCGCGCCGAAGGCGGCGCGGTGGTCGACACCGACATGGGCCGTGTGGTCGAGGTCGTGGTGAACATCGGCCTGATCCTGGACCAGGGACTCGACGCCACCCCGCTGGCCCGCCTCGTCGAACGCTTCGCCATCCGCGGCCGCAACGGCGCGGGCGAGCTCACCGATCCGCCGCGTGCGGCCGGTGCGGTGTCCGGCACCGCCACCGACACCCCGCGCCGTCGTCGCCGCGACGTGCAGATGGCCGCCCCGCGCGCCATGCACGCCTTCGCCGCGGTCTCCGGTGACCACAATCCGATCCACACCTCCGACGCCGCCGCCAAGCTGGCCGGCCTCGGCAGCCCGATCGTGCACGGCATGTGGCTCTCGGCCGCCGCCCAGCACGCGGTGGTCGCCGTGGATCCCGAAAGCTCCGTTCCCGCACGCACTCTCACGGCATGGACCACCCGGTTCCTCGGCATGGTGCGCCCCGGCGCGACCGTGGACGTGCGGGTGGAGCGGATCGCGGTGGACGCGGGCGCCGAGATCGTCGAGGTCTCCTGCCGCGTCGACGGTGACCTGGTCATGACCGCGACCGGGCGCACCGCCGCCCCGAAGACCGTGTACGCCTTCCCGGGCCAGGGCATCCAGCGCAAGGGGATGGGCCTGGACGCGCTGACCCGCTCGAAGGCGGCCAAGCGGGTGTGGGAGCGTGCCGACGCGCACACCCGTGACGCCCTCGGTTTCTCGATCCTGGCGGTGGTGCGCGACAACCCGGCCTATCTCAAGGCGCGCGGCGTCGAACACCGGCACCCGGACGGCGTGCTGCACCTGACCCAGTTCACCCAGGTCGCCATGGCCACCCTCGGTGTCGCCCAGGTCGCCGAGTTGCGGGAAGCGGGCGCGTTCGTCGAAGGCGCGATGCTGGCCGGCCACTCGGTCGGCGAGTACAACGCCCTCGCCGCCGTCGCCGGTGTGCTGCCCCTGGAGGCCGTGCTCGAGGTGGTGTTCCAGCGTGGCTCGGCCATGCACGAGCTCGTGCCGCGTGACGCGCAGGGCCGCAGCGACTACCGGATGGCCGCCATCCGTCCGTCGCAGATCGGGCTGCCCGACGCCGAGGTGATCGACTTCGTCAACGGCATCGGCGAACAGACCGGTGAATTCCTCGAGGTGGTGAACCTGAACCTGCGCGGCTCCCAGTACGCCATCGCGGGCACGGTCGCCGGGCTCGAAGCGCTCGAGACCGAAATCGATCGCCGCCGTGCCGAATACGGTGGCAAGCGGGCCTTCATCCTGGTGCCCGGCATCGACGTGCCGTTCCACTCCTCGGTGCTGCGCGACGGTGTGCCGGAGTTCCGGCACAAGCTCGAACAACTGCTGCCCGCCGAGGTGCACCCGGAAGTCCTGGTCGGACGCTACATCCCGAACCTGGTGCCCCGCCCGTTCTCCCTGGACCGCGCGTTCCTCGCCGAGATCGCCGAACTCGTGCCCTCGGAGCCGCTTGTTGCCGTGCTGGCCGACTTCGACAGCTGGGCCACGCGCGATGCCGAGCTGTGCCGCGTAGTGCTGATCGAGCTGCTGGCCTGGCAGTTCGCCAGCCCGGTGCGCTGGATCGAGACCCAGGATCTGCTGTTCACCGATACCGCGCACGGCGGTCTCGGCGTCGAGCGCTTCGTCGAAATCGGCCTCGGCGCCACTCCGACGGTGGCGAACCTGGCCTCGCAGACGCTGAAGCTGCCCGCGTTCGGCGGGGCGACCGTGGAGGTCGTCAACGTGGAACGTGACGCGGCGGTCGTCTACTCCACCGATACCGATCCGGCTCCGGTCGACGACATCGACGAGACTCCGGTCGAAGCCGCGGCCGCGCCGGCCGCGGCGGCACCCGTCGCCGCCGCCGCTCCGGTGGCGACCGGCGGCCCGCGACCCGACGACATCGCCTTCAGCGCCGCCGACGCCACCCGTGTGCTCATCGCGCTGTGGACGAAGCTGCGGATGGACCAGATCGGCCCGGTCGACACCATCGAAGGGCTCTGCGACGGCGTCTCCTCGCGCCGCAACCAGCTGCTCGTCGACCTCGGCGCCGAACTGTCCCTCGGTGCCATCGACGGTGCTGCCGACGCCGACATGGGCGCGTTGGCGGCCACGGTCGAACGCCTGGCCCGCACCTACAAGCCCTTCGGCAGCGTGCTCACCGACTCCATCGGCGACCACCTGCGCAAGGTCTTCGGCCCATCGGGCAAGCGGCCCGCCGCCATCGCCGACCGGGTCAAGAAGGTCTGGGAACTCGGCGACGGCTGGGCGAGCCACGTCACCGCGGAGGTCTCGCTCGGCACCCGTGAAGGCGCCAGCGTGCGCGGTGGTGACCTCGGCGGTCTCGCCGGTGGTGCGCTCAGCGATGCCGCCTCGGTCGACGCCGCCATCGACGCGGCCGTGCAGGCCGTGGCAGCACGGCGCGGTGTCTCGGTCTCGATGCCCTCGGCGGGTGGCGCGGCAGGCGGCACCGTCGACGCGGCGGCGCTCGGCGAGTTCACCGAGCAGATCACCGGACGCGACGGCGTGCTCGCCACCGCGGCGCGGGTGGTGCTCGAACAACTCGGCCTCAGCGAGAAGATCAGTGCTCCCGAGGCGACTCCCGACACTCTCGCGGACCTCGTCTCGGCCGAATTGGGTTCGGACTGGCCGCGTCTGGTCGCCCCCGCGTTCGACGCCCGCAAGGCCGTCCTCATCGACGACCGGTGGGCCACCGCCCGCGAGGATCTCGCGAAGATGTGGCTCGGCGACGACGCCACCACCGCGGAACAGTCGATCGACGGATTCGCCGGCGCGGGTGAAGCCGTGGCCGCCCAGGCGAACTGGTGGCGGCAGCGGGCCATGCACGAGGCCCGTTCGGTGCTGGCCGGGGTGTACGCGCAGATCGCGAAGGCCGCGCTCGACACCACCGAGCCCGGTCTGTGGTCCGACGACCTCGCCGTGATCACCGGCGCCAGCAAGGGCTCCATCGCGGCAGCGGTCACCGGCAAGCTCCTGTCCGGCGGCGCGACCGTGGTGGTCACCACGTCGGGTCTCAACGACGAGCGGCTGCGGTTCTACCGCTCGCTCTACCGCGACAACGCCCGCCACGGCGCGGCGCTGTGGGTGGTCCCGGCGAACATGGCCTCCTACCAGGACCTCGACGCGCTGATCGAATGGGTCGGCACCGAACAGGTCGACAACGCGGGCGGCGCCAAGATCAAGGTCAAGGACGCGATGACCCCGACGATGCTGCTGCCGTTCGCGGCGCCGCGTGTCGCCGGAGACCTCGCCGACGCGGGCGCCCGCGCCGAAATGGAAATGCGCGTGCTGCTGTGGTCGGTGGAACGGCTGATCGGCGGCCTGTCCGCCCTCGGCGCCGACCACGACGTCGACGCGAAACTGCATGTGGTGCTGCCGGGTTCGCCCAACCGTGGCCTCTTCGGCGGCGACGGCGCGTACGGCGAGTCCAAGGCCGCCCTCGACGCGGTGGTCTTGAAGTGGAAGGCCGAGAAGTCCTGGGCCGAACGCGTCACCCTGGTGCACGCGCTGATCGGCTGGGTGCGCGGCACCGGGCTGATGGGCCACAACGACCCGATGGTCGAGGCGGTCGAGAAGGCGGGCGTGCACACCTGGTCGACCGACGAGATGGCCGACGAACTGCTCAAGTGGTGCACCTCGCGCGCGCGTCAGGTGACGATCACCGGCCCGCAGCAGATCGACCTCACCGGTGGTCTGGCGCGTGCCAAGCTCGACCTGCCCGCGCTCGCCAAGCAGGCGCAGGAGGCCGCGGCCGAGAAGGTCGAAGAAGCCGCCACCGCCGCGACGATCGCCGCTCTGCCCGCCCCGCCGACCCTGAGTTCGGCACTGCCGGTGCCGGAGTGGGCCCCGGTCACCGCGGAGCTGAGCGACATGGTCGTGATCGTCGGCGCCGGTGAGCTCGGGCCCTACGGCTCCTCGCGCACCCGCTTCGAGATGGAGGTCGAAGACGAACTGTCGGCCGCCGGTGTGCTCGAGCTGGCCTGGACCACCGGTCTGATCCGCTGGGAGAACGAACCCAAGCCCGGCTGGTACGACACCGAATCCGGTGACTTCGTGCCGGAATCGGAAGTCGCGGAGCGGTACCACGACACCGTTGTCGAACGCTGCGGTGTGCGCCGCTACGAAGACGACGGCGCCATGCTCGACAACGCGGCCCCGCTGCTCACCTCGGTGTTCCTCGATCAGGACCTGTCGTTCACCGTCGCCGGCGAGGCGGAGGCCCGCGCCTTCCACACCGCCGATCCCGAGCACACCGTCATCGCGCCGGTCGCCGATTCCAGCGACTGGACCGTGACCCGTCAGGCGGGCACCGAGATCCGGGTGCCGCGCAAGGCGAAGCTGTCGCGCGTGGTCGGCGGTCAGATCCCGACCGGCTGGGATCCCACCATCTGGGGCGTCTCGGCCGACATGGCCGCCTCGATCGACCGGGTCGCGCTGTGGAACATCGTCTGCACCGTCGACGCGTTCGTCGGCGCGGGCTTCAGCCCCGACGAGCTGATGAGCTGGGTGCACCCGAGTCTGGTGGCCAACACTCAGGGCACCGGCATGGGTGGCATGTCTTCGATGCGCTCGCTCTACGTCGACAACCTGCTCGGCGAACCACGCCCGAACGACATCCTGCAAGAAGCGCTGCCCAACGTCGCACTGGCGCACGTGGTGCAGTCCTACGTCGGCAGCTACGGCGCCATGGTGCACCCGGTCGCGGCCTGCGCCACGGCGGCGGTCTCGGTCGAGGAAGGCGTCGACAAGATCCGGCTCGGTAAGGCCGAGGTCGTGGTCGCCGGTGGCTTCGACGATCTGGGTATCGAAGGCATCGTCGGCTTCGGTGACATGTCGGCCACCGCTGACTCGGCGAGCATGCGCGCCAAGGGAATCAGCGACCGCTACTTCTCCCGCGCCAACGATCGTCGCCGCGGCGGGTTCGTCGAATCGCAGGGTGGCGGCACCGTGCTGCTGGCCCGTGGTGACGTGGCCGTGGAGATGGGTCTGCCGGTGCTGGGCGTCGTCGCCTTCGCCCAGTCCTTCGCCGACGGCGTGCACACCTCCATCCCGGCACCGGGTCTCGGTGCGCTGGGTGCGGGGCGAGGCGGGCGCGAGTCGCGACTGGCGGCCGAACTGCGCAAGCTCGGCGTGACCCCCGACGACATCGCGGTGATCTCCAAGCACGACACCTCCACCGCGGCCAACGACCCCAACGAGTCGGAGCTGCACGAGCGGCTGGCGGGCGCGCTGGGTCGCACCGAGGGCGCACCGCTGTTCGTGGTCTCGCAGAAGAGCCTCACCGGGCACGCCAAGGGCGGCGCGGCGGCGTTCCAGCTCATCGGCCTGTGCCAGGTGCTGGAAAACGGTGTGGTGCCGCCGAACCGGAGCCTGGACTGCGTCGACGAGAAGATGGCGGGCTACCCGCACCTGGTGTGGGCGCGTGAGCCGCTGCGCTTCGGCGAGAAGTTCGCGCTGAAGGCGGGTCTGGTGACCTCGCTCGGCTTCGGTCACGTGTCCGGCCTGCTCGCGGTGGTGCATCCGCAGGCGTTCCTGGCCGCGATCGAACCGGCCGCGCGGGCGGAGTACCAGGAGCGGGCGCAGACGCGTCAGCTCGCGGGCAGGCAGCGGTTCGCCGAGGCCATGTGCGGCGGGTCGGCACTGTACGAGAAGCCGGCCGATCGCCGACTGGGCGCCGACGGCACGCCGGCCAAGCAGATCCGTCAGCTCGAGGCCGACATGCTGCTCTCGCCGCAGGCGCGGCTGGACAGCGACGGCGTCTACAGCGCGAGCGGATGGGGTTGCGGCACCGGGCAAATCACCCCGCAGCCGACCGAAGCGTCGTAGGCTGCCGCTTCGTGACGATTCTCGGTATCGGCTTGGACTTGGTGACCATCTCCGAGTTCGCCGAACAGCTGCAACGGCCCGGGTCGACCATGCTCAGGGAGACATTCACCGCTGGTGAGCGTCGCTACTGCCAGAGCAAGCAGACCGACCCGGCCCGCAGCTTCGCCGCACGCTGGGCCGCGAAGGAGGCGGTGCTCAAAGCCTGGGCATCGTCTCGTTTCGCCCGCAGTCCGCAGATCGGCGACAACCCGTATCCGCTCATCGAAGTCGTCAACGACGCGTGGGGCAGGCCCAGCATCAAACTCCACGGTCTCGCCGCGGAGTTCCTGCCCCGCGTCCGAGTGCACCTCTCCCTGACCCACGACGGTGATACCGCCGCGGCGATGGTGGTGCTGGAGGATCCGGGCGAACTGGCCGATCTGATCGACGGCCGGGGCTAGAAATCGCGAACCGCTACTCTTCGTCGGCGGTTCGCGATTCTTTTTCCGCCACCAGCAGATACGCCACCATGAGGCGCTTGAGTTCGGCGACCGCGTCGGTATTCGACTGATTTTCCTGCACCGAGAAATTCAGCATCGAATACACGACGTGCACCAGCACTTCGGCCATCATCGTGCGCCGGGCGCGTGGGGTGCGCGGTGTCAGCGGCCGCAGCATCTGCGAGACGACCGCGGCGAATTCCTTTTCGTGCAGCGCGCCTGTCGCCCGTGTGGACGGGGTCGACTGCATCGCCAGCCACACTTCGCGCCGTGACGGGTCGGTGGTCCACAGATTCGCCATGTGGTCGACGAACTGGTTCATGTGCCGCAACCAGTCCAGCGAGGGCACTTCACCGTGGAAGTCGGCCAGCTCGCGGGAAACCGCAACCAGGTCTTGCCGATTGAGTTCACAGACGATCACGTACTTGTTGGCGAAGAACTGATACAGCGTGCCGATGGGCACCTCGGCGCGCTGGGCGACCTCTTCACAGGTGAACGACTCGAAACCCACTTCGACCAGCAACTCGCGCGAGGACGCCAGCAGCGCGTCGAATTTGCGCTTGCTGCGCTCCTGCGTCGGCCGCTTGCGCGGCATCAACTCCTGGGGGTCGTCCTGCAATTCCAGCGCAGGGTCCGGACGGCTCTGCGGTGACCGGGCCTGCGCGTGTACTTCCACCCATCCAGGCTAGCGGTATACACAGATCCGCGACACGCCTCTACCGACAGCGTGTCAACAACTGGCCGAAATCCCGACCCATCCATGCCCTGACCGGTGACGAATCATCAGATAAGTGTGCGTCTATCTGCACGCCTATTCGCGGCTAGCCAGCTCACGCCGCACCAGACCTACCGCGAAGTGACGGACCCTGCGTGGTCCCGTCCCGCACCGTTTCGCACAGGGGAAGGCAAGACTTGTGGCAGCAGGATCTGTGGTAACCCTCGGCGTCAGCACCGAACGGGGAGCCGTGCACGCGGTGGCGTTCGCCGAATCGGGCGTCACTCTCACGGATCGGATGCTGCTGCGGCGCACCGTCCGTGCCAAGGGAGACGGTAAGGCCGAAGTGGCGGCAGCGGTACACACCGCCCTCGACGCGATCGCGGCCGAGCTCGATGACGAGCACGAGATCGCCGGGGTGGCAGTGAGTTACCGCGACGCCGTCGAACGGCGCGCGATCGTGACCCGCCTCGCGGAGACGGAATGGCGCACGGCCTCGCTGGTTTCGGCGAAATCGTCGCATCTGTTCGTCGCGGGCGCGATGACCTGGCTCGACGAGTTCGACAATCTGCTCGTCTACGAGGCGGTGCCCGGCTACCAGGCGATGACACTGATCGACCAGGGTCGTCACCGTGTGCTCGCCGCCTACTCGCAGACCGGCGCACCCACACCCGACGCATTGCGCGCCGGTGTGTCGGCGGCGTGGGATCAGTTCGAGGCGGCGTCGGTGAAGCCGGCCGCGGTGGTGCTGGTCGGCTCGTCGTCGGACGCACCCGCGGTGCGCGACGCGGTCGCCGGATTCGGGGTGCCGGTGCTGCCGTGCCGGTTGGCGCCGTTCGCGCCCGCCGCCGGTGCCGCGCTGGTGGCGCTCGGCGATACGGTCGTGGTGCCGATCTCGACCGGGTCGCGGTCCAAGCGGGGGACGGCGATGGTCGCCGCGGCGGCGAGTGTGCTCGCGGGCGGGCTCGTCGCGGGTGGTTCGTACGCGGTGATCAACAGCGGGCCGCCCGCGGTCGACAACACGGCCGTGTCGTCGGAGCCCGGTGCCGCGTCGGCGCCGGTCATTCCGCAAGCCCCCCAGACACACGAAGCCGCCTCGGTGGAGTCCGGGTCGAGCGGCGGTGTGGGTTCCGGTAGCGGGTTGCAGGTGAGCCCGGCGGAAGAATCGCCCACTTCGCCGTACGAAACCGTGTCGCCCAATCCGCAATTGGTGAACCCGGGCGAGTTCCCGCTCGACTACCCGACCCAGCTGTACGGGGACGCGCCACAGGAAGACCCGCTTCCGCTCGAACCCGCCGTTCCCGTGGTTCCGCAGATTCCCGCCGCCGCACCGACCCTGCCCGGCACCGGCATCCCGCTCGGGATGCAGCCCGCGCAGGCGCCCGTGCCCGACGGTCCGCACACGGCGTCCGCCGACTGATCGTCTCCACACCGAAGGGGCAGCGCACGCGCTGCCCCTTCGGTGTTCTCAGACGTTGGTCTGTCGACGGAACAGCGCCCCCGCCGCGATGTACCCGACAAGCCCGATACCGGCACACCACAGCACCGCGAGCACCCAGCTGTCGCCGATCGGTGTGCCCATCAACAACCCGCGCAGCGTCTCGATCACCGGGGTCACCGGCTGATTCTCGGCGTACCAGTGCAGCCACGTCGGCATCGACGAGGTCGGCACGAACGCCGAACTCACATAGGGCAGGAACATGAACACGAAGGTGAAGCCGTTGGCCGCCTCCGGGTTCGGGGCGAGCAGGCCCAAGGCGGCCGCCAACCACGACAGCGCGAACACGAACATCGCCAGCACGCCGAAAACACCCAGCCAGCGCAGTGGATCGGTGGTCGGGCGGAAACCGAGCACCACCGCCACGACGATCACGATCGCGGAGGTGATCAGATTGCGGATCACGCTCTCGGCGACGTGCCCGGTGAGTACCGCCGATCGGGCGATGGCCATGGTGCGGAACCGGTCGATGATGCCCTCGGCGACGTCGGTGGACAGTGCGAGCGCCGTGGTGGACGCCCCGAAGCTCGCACACAGCAGGATGATTCCGGGGACCACGTAGTCGATGTAGGCGCCGGGACCCACGTCCATGGCGCCACCGAAGACGAACACGAACATCAGCAGGATCATCACCGGCAGCACGACCGTCATGACCATGGTGTCGGGGCTGCGCAGGGTGTGGCGGATATTGCGGTCCAGCATGGTGGCCGAATCCTGCAGTGTGCGCGTGGCGTTCATGCCGCGACCTCGGTTCGTCCGGGCTGACCGGTCAACGCGAAGAACACGTCGTCGAGGTCGGGGGTGTGGACAGTGAGCTGCTCGATCGCGATGTCGAGTTCGGCGAAACGGTCGAGTAGCCGCTTGATCTCGTCGGCGCTGCCGTCCGAGGGCACCTGCAGGGTCAGCTGTTCGGGATCGGGGTGGGCACCGGCCGCGGTGTCGAGTGCGTTGGTCGCGGCGGTCAGCAGTCCGCGATCGGCGAAGCGGAACAGGATGTGCCCGCCCGGCACGAGGCGTTTGAGTTCGGCCGGGGTGCCGTCGGCGACGATCCGGCCGTGGTCGAGTACGGCGATCCGGTCGGCGAGCTGATCGGCCTCCTCCAGGTACTGGGTGGTGAGCAGGATGGTTGTCCCCTCGGCCGCCAATTCCCTGATGGCGGACCACAGGTCGCGTCGGCTCCGTGGATCGAGGCCGGTGGTGGGTTCGTCGAGGAAGACCATGCGTGGCTCGCCCATCAGGCTCATCGCGAGGTCGAGCCTGCGCCGCATGCCACCCGAGTAGGAGGCGACCGGCTTGTCGGCGGCGTCGACGAGGTCGAACCGTTCCAGCAGTGCGTCCCCACGGCGTCGGGTCTCGTCCTTGCCGAGGTGCAGCAGTCTGCCGGTGAGGCGCAGGTTCTCGGCGCCGGTGAGGACCCCGTCAACGGCGGCGTACTGACCGGTGACGCCGATCAGGCGCCGGATCGTATCGGGGGCTTGCGCCAGGTCGTGTTCGAAGAGCCTGATGTCGCCGCGATCGGGCCTGCTGAGCGTGGCCAGGATGCGGACCAGCGTGGTCTTGCCCGCACCGTTGGGTCCGAGCAGGGCGAAGACGGTGCCCGCGGTGATGTCCAGGTCGAGGTCGTCCAAGACGACGTGGGAGCCGTAGGTCTTGTGCAGCCGGCGGATCGAGAGGGCGGGCGGTGGTGGGGATGTCATGAGTTCTCTCCGATCGAGAAACTGTTTATGTAATAAACACAGTTTATAGGCTAAACAGTTCTTGAGCGCAAGAGCGCGCGGGTTAGAGTCGAGACGAGCAGAGGAGGCAGATGACGACGTCCGGCGACATGGCGCTACCGAAAGCGGTCGAGCTGATGTGGGGGCGCGAGCAGCCCGGCGGCAGGGGGCCCAAGCGCGGGCTCACCCTGGATCAGATCCTCGACGCCGCGACCGAAGTGGCCGATGCGGAGGGTTTCGCGGCGCTGTCGATGAATCGGGTCGCCAAGCAGCTCGGCTTCACCGCGATGTCGCTGTACCGGTACGTCGACAGCAAGAACACGCTGGTCGACCTGCTGATGGATCGCGTGGTGGGGGCCCCGCCCGAGATCGCCGCGGGAACGCCGTGGCGGGTCGGTCTCGAGCAGTGGGCGCTGGCCGAGTTCGAGCGGCTCGGCCGTCATCTGTGGTGGTTGGACATCCCGCTGAGCCGGCCGCCGATGGGGCCGAACAACATGGCCTGGCTCGAAACCGCGCTGCAGGTTCTCGCCGAGGCGGCCGTGCCGGAGCCGATCAAGCTCCAGCTGGTGATGAACGTGTCGATGTTCGTGGTCGGTAAACGGCGGTTTCTCCGGGATCTCCAGGAGGAAGAGGGCGGCGACTTCGCCTCGGTGATGGCCAGGGTGCTCGACCCGCAGCGCTTCCCCTCGGTGTCGGCCGCCCTCTCCAACGCCGCGTTCGACGATGACGATATCGACTGGGAGAGAGCCGACTTCGAGTTCGGCCTCGCCCGTTTGCTCGACGGTTACGAGGTCTTCATCGCCACCTTCGGCGACTAGACCGACAGGTCGCGGCGCAACTTCGCGACGTGCCCGGTGGCGCGGACGTTGTACTGGGCCACCTCGATCTTGCCCTTCTCGTCGACCACGAACGTCGAGCGGATCACGCCCGTCACGGTCTTGCCGTACATCATCTTCTCGCCGAAGGCGCCCCATTCTTTGAGCACCTCGCGCTCGGGGTCCGAGAGCAGCGGGAAGGTCAGGCCCTCGTTGTCGCGGAACTTGGCCAGCTTGGCGGGCTTGTCGGGAGAGATGCCGAGCACCTCGAGGCCCGCGCCGCCCAGCTCGGCCAGATTGTCGCGGAAGTCGCAGGCCTGCTTGGTGCAGCCGGGGGTGCTGGCGGCGGGGTAGAAGTAGACGATCACCTTGCGGCCGCGGTAATCCGACAGCGACACGTCCTTGCCGTCGGCGTCGGGCAGCGTGAATTCGGGGGCGGTGTCTCCGGGGGAGAGGCGATGGTTGTCGGTCACCACCGCACGGTAACCGACCGGGTCCGCCAGGCGCATGGATAGACTCGGTGACGAGCAGCAGACATATACCTGGAGGTGACGGTGGCCAAGGACGACACCGACCGGATCGAACGCGAGATCGAGATCGCGCGTACCCGGTTGGCGACCACGCTCGACGAACTGGCGGTGCGCGCGGATCCGCAACGGATCGCGGAAGACACCAAGACGATGGTGGTCGCCAAGTTGAACGAGCCGAAGGTCAAATACACGCTGATCGGAGCGGGCGCCCTCGTGGCCGGCCTGGTTCTGATCAAGATCTTCCGCCGCTGAATCAGCCGGCCGGACAACAAAAAACACCCGATGTGCCAACGAGTCACATCGGGTGTTTTTTCTGTCTTTACTGCGTGGGGCAGGCCAGGCCGTCGCCATCGGGATCGAGGTGCGGCGAGTAGCCCGGCTCGCCACGGAACAGCGGCGCGCGTCCTGCGGCCATCGCGTCGTCGCAGCTGCGGAACGCGCCACCGGCCGAGCCGGACTGGACCAGGTTGGCCGAGCCGGTCGCGCCGAGGATGGAGTCGAAGCTGGACGAACCGGTGCCCGCCGAGCCCGATACCGGGTCGGCGTGGGAGACGGGAGCGGCGATCAGGGCGAGCCCTACGGCGGCAAGGCTGACGGTGAGCCGACGAACGTTCATGAATTCCTCTATGTCTGCTGCGGTTCGGGTGTGGTCACGGCCACGATGTGGCCGGTAGCCCCGTCCACCTTTGTGACGGGGCGACCGATTGTCAACCGCACGCGACCCGAGGATTCGCCGGGAGTCTCGGTCGGTTATTCACCCAGTCTGCGCCCGGTCAGGTGTTCGGCCGGGATGGTGCCCATGCGACCCGCGTTGAAATCCTCCATCGCCTCGATGATTTCCTCCCGAGTGTTCATCACGAACGGCCCGTATTGAATCACCGGTTCGCGCAACGGAGTTCCGCCGAGTAGCAGGACCTCGAGGTCGCCGGTGGTGCTGTGCTGGGTGAGATCGGCGGTCAGGGTGAGGGCGTCGCCCTTGCCGAAGACCACCAGCTGCCCGGCGCTGATCGGCCTGCGATCGACGCCGACCGTGCCGCTGCCCGACAGCACATAGGCCATCGCGGTGAAGTCCTTCGGCCACGGCGTCTCCAGCTGGGCGCCGGGGACGAGCGAGGCGTGCGCGTAGGCGATCGGGGTGTAGGTGGAACCGGGACCGGAGAAACCGGCGAACTCACCCGCGATGACGCGCACGAGCGCGCCGCCGTCGTGCGAGCTCACCAGGGTCAGTTCGCTCGCTCGCAGGTCCTGGTAGCGCGGGGTGGCGAATTTGTTCGCCCGCGGCAGGTTCACCCACAGCTGGATTCCGTGGAACGTGCCGCCGGAGATGACGAGCTTCTCCTCGGGCAGTTCGTCGTGCAGCATGCCGGAGCCCGCGGTCATCCACTGTGTGTCGCCCTCGCCGATGACGCCGCCGCCACCTTGGGAATCGTGGTGGACCATGGTGCCGTCGAGCATGTAGGTGACGGTTTCGAAGCCGCGGTGCGGGTGCCACGGCGCGCCCTTGGCCGCATACGGCTCGTAGGCGACCGGGCCCATCTGGTCGAGCAGGATGAACGGGTCGGCCGAGCGCAGGTCGACGCTGGGGAACGGCCGGGTCACCTCGAATCCGGCGCCCTCCTGCTGGCGCGCGGCGGTGACGATCTGGCGGACCGGTCGCTGGGTCTCGGTGACATCGGGACGGGGCAGCCGGGGCAGCACCATGATGTCGTCGACGGTGATAGCTGGCATGGGGTGCCTCCTGGGAGCTTCGACAGGCAGTTGGTTTCCATGTCAACCAACCGAGTCCTAGAATCATTCCCGTGCCCAGATGGTTGTCCGAAGAAGAGCAGCAGACATGGCAGTCCTACATCCTCATGCGTCAGCGACTCGACGCCGTCCTGGCCGCGGGCCTGGGCGAATACGGACTGTCGATGGCCGACTACGAGCTGCTGGTCCCGCTGTCGGCGGCGCCCGACGGATGCCTGCGGGCCAAGGAGCTGGCCGCCCAGGTCTGCTGGGACAAGTCCCGGTTGTCCAAGCATGTGGCCCGGATGGCCGCTCGCGGACTCGTCGATCGAGTGCAGGCCGAGGACGACGCGCGCGGAATCGTCGTGTCGCTGACCGAGGCCGGACGCACGGTGTTGCGCGAGGCCGCGCCCGAGCATGTCGAATTGGTGCGGGAGCTGTTCGTCGACCGGATGACCGACGCGGAAAGCACGGCGATCCGCTCGCTGGCGGGCAAGGTGATCGCGGCGAGTGAGGCCCGAAGCGATTCGGCCGGTTAACGATTCAGGCCACCGACCCGATGCGCAGTAGACAGGGCTCGAACTTCGCACGCAGGGGTGGTGGCATGAAGGCAGCCGGATTCATCGTGTCAATGGGCATGCTGTGTGCGTTGTCGGTCGCGGGATGCTCGACCGAAGACGGCACCGCGCAACCGGCGACGACGACCGCCCGAGGTGGCTCGTGGGGTTCGGGTGTGCCCGCCACCGAACTGCCCGGCACGGGCGGTCCGACGACCGCCCCGGTTCAGCCGCCGGTGATCACCGTCGACCCGACGACGCCGGGCCCTCGCCCGACCGGTCAGGGCGCACCGAGCAGCCTCCCCGGCACCATCGCGCCCCGGCCACCGGTCGCGACCGATGTCGTCTCGCTGGTCGCCGTCGACGCCGCGGGTCAGCCGGTCAACGGTTTCACCTTGACCGACCCCACGCCGGTCGGCGTCCTCGACTGCTCCCACATGTCGCCGAGCCGCTCGGCCACCACCGCGGGCGTCTACGAATGCGGTGCGTCCGCCGACTCGGCCAACGTGTGCTGGGCGGCCCCCGACAAGGCATCCCTGCTGTGCGCGAACGATCCATGGCAGCGCGGACTGCGCCGGTATACCGTCGACCCACCGGTCGCCGATATCGGCGAAACCGCGTCGCCCGAGCCGTGGGCACTCGAACTGGCCGACGGCCGCCACTGCCGCATCCGCGTCGGCGGCGCCTGGGGCGGTCGCTCCGACGGTCTGGTCGGGGCCTACTCCTGCGACGGCGGCAACGACGTCGTTCTCCAGCCGTCCACCGCCCGCACCGCCATCGACACCTCGACCAGCACCTGGCTGGTGAAGATCGGGCCACTCGGATCCGGCGCACCCGACTTCCCCGCTCCCGCGATTGTCGCCGTTCGCACCGCCTACTTCGCCGCGGTGAACTGAGGCGGTTGCGTGGCGGTACGTTGAGATATGCCCATCGCCTCGCTCAACGGCATCCAGCTCAGCTACGACGTCACCGGTTCGGGACCGCTTGTCCTGCTCGTGATGGGTAGCGGGAGTCCTGGACGTGTCTGGCGCACCTATCAGGTGCCTGCCCTGGTCAAGGCGGGGTTCACCGTCGCCACTGTCGACAATCGGGGGATCGCGCCGTCATCGGAGTCCGCTGCGGGGATCACCATGGCGCAGCTGGTCGGTGATACCGCCGCGCTGATCGAGCACCTCGGGGAGCCGGCGCATGTGGTCGGCACCTCGATGGGGTCGCGGATCGTCGCCGAACTCGCGCTGGCTCGGCCGGAGTTGCTGCGCCGGGCGGTCATGTTCGCCGCCACCGCGCGTCCGCATCCGGTGACGAGCACCCTCAGCAAGGGCGAGCAGGCGTTGTTCGACAAGGGGATTCAGCTGCCGCCGGAATACGCGGCCGCAGTCAAGGCGATGATCAATCTGTCGCCACACACCCTGGCCGATCCGGCCAAGGCGCAGGAGTGGCTCGATATCTTCGAATTCACCTCGGGGAAGGGAACTCCCGGCACCCGGGCGCAAGCGGGAATGGATCGGTCGCAGGACCGGCGGCAGGCCTATCGGGGGATCTCGGTGCCGAGCTTGGTGGTGGGGTTCGCCGATGATCAGATGGTGCCGCCGCGGTTCTGCCGGGAGGTCGCCGAAGCGATCCCGACGGCCACCTATGCCGAGATCGAACGGTGTGGGCACTACGGGTATCTGGAGCGGCCCGATGAGGTCAACCGCATCCTGATCGAATTCCTCTCCGCTGCTCGCTGATTCACCACTCACAAGGATCTTCGATGACTGATTCGCCGAACTGCCCCGCCTGTGACGACAAGTTCACCTATCGGGAGATGAACGGAACGTGGGTGTGTACCAACTGCGCCAATCAGTGGGGACTGAGCCTGGTCCCGGATCTCGACGACGCGTGAGCCGGTCAGTTCGTCGCCAGCGCTGACGCGGCGGCCGCGGCGATCGCGGTGGCGACGGCGGCGAGGGCGGGGGAGTGCAGCTTCCACTGCTGCCAGTACAGCGGGACATCGATGTGGGAATCACCGTCGATGTTGACCAGAGTGCCTGCGGTGCGGTCTTTCCCGGTTTGCAGGTCGGGCAGCATGCCCCAGCCGAGGCCGAGCCGCACCGCGTCGGCGAACGCGCTCGACGAGGGCACGTAATGACCCGGCGGATCGACCTGGCGCCGGGTGCGCCGGCGTAGCTGGCGGAACTGGAGATCGTCTTTGCGATCGAAGTGCACGACGGGCGCGTGGGCATACGCGGCGGCGGTCGGGCCGTCGGGGAACCAGGTGCGGACGAACCGCGGTGTCGCCGTGGGGCGGTAGCGCATCGCGCCCAGCGGGGTCACCGTGCAGCCCTGCACCGGTGTGGCGGTGGCGGTGATCGCGGCGGTCACCGTGCCGTCGCGCAGCAACCGGGTGGTGTGTTCCTCGTCTTCGCGGTGCAGGTCGAAGGTGATCCCGGCGGGCACGCTCGCGAGCGCGGGCATCACCCACGATTCGAGGGAGTCGGCGTTGACGGCGATCGGGATGCGAATCGGCCGGTCGGCGGGGCGGTCGGCATCGCCGAGCTCGCGCGCGGTGTCGCCCGCGAGCAATTCCATCTGCCGGGCCAGGCGCAGCACCGCGAGACCGGATTCGGTGGGGCGCACCGGTTTCGAGCGTTGCACCAGCACGCGTCCCGCCGATTCCTCCAATGCCTTGATCCGCTGGCTGATGGCCGACGGGGTGAGATTGAGCCGACGGGCGGCCGCGTCGAACGTGCCCTCGGTGAGGACGGCGTTGAGGGCGCGCAACTGGTCCAGCTGGAAATCCACTTAAGTGACTCTAATGGTTGTGAAGAATCATTAGCTGGACTGAAAATTGACGGCCTCTTAACGTCGAGAGCTGTGACGGCATCATCGGCGGCGTCGGCCGCCCTCTCCGGATTGGGCTTCGGGCTCTCGCTCATCGTGGCCATCGGCGCGCAGAACGCGTTCGTGCTGCGCCAGGGGGTGCGTGGGCAGCACGTGTTGCCGGTGATCGCGGTGTGCGCGGTGTCCGACATCGTGTTGATCGGCGCGGGCGTGGCCGGGTTCGGGGCGGTCGTCGAGTCGTTTCCGGCGGTGCTGACCATCGCCCGGTACGCGGGGGCGGCCTTTCTGGTCGGCTACGCGCTGCTGGCGGCCCGGCGTGCTCTCGGTTCGTCGACCCTGATCGCCGACGCGGCGGGTGCCTCGGTGGCCGTGGGTGCGTCCGTGCTCACCTGTCTGGCGCTGACCTGGCTCAATCCGCACGTGTATCTCGACACGCTGGTCCTGCTCGGTTCCTTCGCCAGCACCTACGCGACGCCCGACCGCTGGTTCCTGGCCGCGGGGGCCATGCTCGCCAGCGTCCTGTGGTTCGGCGCCCTCGGCTACGGTGCCCGTCGGCTCGGTCCGCTCTTCGCGCGCCCGAGCGCGTGGCGTGTCCTGGATTCGCTGATCGCTGTGGTCATGCTCGCGCTGGCCGTCGGGCTGCTGCTCGCCTGAGGCGCGGCGCTAGGACTCCCACGGCTTCACCGGGGGCTTGACCCACAGCAGCTTCTCGTCGGCGTGGGTGCGCACCGCGGCGGCGTGCTCGGGGTTGCGGGCCGCCCAGGCGTCCTTCTGGTCGAGGAGGTCGGCGACCACCTGCCAGGTCTCGCCGGTGCTCGGCGGATTGGTGTCGGCGGCGCGGGCCAGCTTGCGCAGGGTGGCGGCGGGCAGGGCGAGCAGTTCGGCGCTGCGGATATCGCGTGACCACACGTAGGCGGCCATGCGGCGGGCCTTGGCGACGCGGCTGGCGGTGGCCGCGTCGGAATGCGCGTGATCGGGTGCCTGATCGGCGCTGTCTGGCACGACGGCGATTCTACGACGGAACGCCCGCGCTCCGGTCGGCGATGACCGGGGCGCGGGCGTTCACCCGTCAGGTTGCTCAGTAAGCGGAGTTGACGTTGTCCATGGAGCCGTAGCGCTGCGCCGCGTAGTTGCAGGCCGCGACGATGTTGGCCACGGGGTTCCAGACGTCGAAGGGGGTGCCCTCGACGTGGTAGGTCGCGAAGGTGGGGTCGATCACCTGGAGCAGGCCCTTGGAGGGGATGCCCATCGCGGCGTTGGAGTCCCACAGGTTGATCGCCTGGGGGTTGCCGGTCGACTCGCGCATGATGTTGCGGTGGATGCCCTCGTAGCTGCCGGGGATGCCCTTGGCGGCCATGATGTCGAGCGCTTCGGTGATCCAGCCGTGCAGGTTGTCCTCGTAGGACTTCACCTCGGGCATCGGGGCCGGAGCGGCCTCGGGAGCCGGGGCGGCCTCCGGTGCCGGGGCGGGAGCGGCCTGCGGCGCGGGCGCCGGGATGGCCTGGATGGCGGGGGCGGCGCCGACGGCGGGGATGTTCTCCGCCTGCTCGACGACCATGGCGGCACGCTCGGGAACGCTGTCGTCGGCGAACGAGACGGCGGAGGACGCTGCTACGGCGACCAGACCGACCGCGGCGACTGCCACGGTGAACGCCTCACGGCGCGAGCGACGGCCGATAACGGTGCTGAGCTTGTCTTTGTTGAGCATTGCTTTTCTGTTCCTTCATCTCTGTCTGGCGACGCAGGCCCTGCATCAGGGCGCGATGGATCGCGCAGCGCGCACGGGAGTACACGCCGGTCAGGCGATGCGTTGTTTCTGTCTGTATGGGAAGGTGCGACACTGTCGGGGGACGAACGCTCGATGGCAGTTCATCGCTGGCGCCGCACGGTGCTCCACAGCTGGCTGCGGGGAGACCACGCGCTGTTCGGTGCTATCGGAGGTTGGATACTTCCGGGCTAACCAAACCGCAGGTCCGTTTGTGACCTGATGACAGAATGGTCACGACGGGTTAACGCAAGGTGAACGAAACCTGAACGGCAAACGTTGCCGATCTTGGTTCATTGCCGGGCAGTTGCAGAATCGTTATGTATGCAGGAGGTTTGCGACTCTGATCTGCGTGGCGGCCGTCACAGAAAAAGTTTGCCCGAATCAGGTTTTGCGGGGGTTTGCGCAGCTCGAGGCGGTTCGAATCGGGGCCTGAGCGCTAATCTGCCGGATTGTCCATGGCGGTCCGATAACGACGTCGTGACCGTTGCCCGGCGACCGTGGCTACCACCTCTCGCAGACCGGCCATGCGGGGCTCGTCCGCCTCGCTCGAACGCCATACGATGCCGAAAGTGCAGTCGGCAAGTGCGTCGACCGGCACGAAGCGCAGGTCGGGGCGTGGGTACAACTGCGCGGCAGAGGCAGGGACGAAGGCGACCGCGCCGGTCAGTGCGACGGTCGCGAGCATCGACTCGAACGTCGTGCCCGTGGCCGTGGCATAGCGAACCGCTCGGCCGTCGGGCCGCGGGTCGGCGGTCCAATACGCACGTCCCTCCGGGAACGACTCGGGCACCATCGTGACGACCGCATGGTGTGCGAGATCGGCCAGGCGTAGCGACTCTCGTCGCGCCAGCGGATCCGTAGCGGCCAGGCAGGCAACCCGGCGCTCGACCACGAGTGGCACGACGTGCAGATGCGACGGAACAGGCACGTGGACGAACGCCGCATGAATTTCACCGCGCTCCAGCGCTGCCAACTGCTCGGTGAACGTGTCGATCACCTGCACACGAGGGCCCAGTTCCGGAAAACGTGTCGATATTCCATCGATGATCTGGCGGGTCGGGCCGAGTGCCGTAAAACTCTCACATACCCCGATCCGCAATATTCTCGCCTCTGCCGAGGCGTGATTCGCCATTTCTCTCAACTGCTCCGAGGAATCCACTATCGAACGAGCCAGCGGTAGCAATTCCAGCGCGATAGGAGTGAGTTCTACCCGTCTGCTGGTTCGATCGAAGAGCCGAACTCCCAATCGTTGCTCCAGTGCCCGGATTTGCTGGCTGAGTGCGGGCTGGGTCAGGTAGACGCGGCGCGCTGCCCGGCCGAAATGCAGCTCCTCGGCGAGAACCAGCAGCAGGCGGAGTTGGTGGGGTGTGGGGTCGTCGCCCTGCAAGCTCGAGCCTGTCCCATCCATAACCCACACTCTATCGATGACGGCGAGATCCTGATAGTTACACCATTGTGAGGCATCGCCCAGGCTGGCAAGGTTTATTTCGCTGCCGCCACCGATCGATTACCAGAAACAGGAATCATGCGACAAAGTCTTGCCGCACTCGTATTGTGCGTCTTCGGTATTACGACCGGTGAATTCGTGATCGCGGGAATCCTTCCCGACGTCGCGGCTGAACTAGGCGTCTCTATTTCGGCGGCCGGGCTTCTGGTGACCGCTTATGCCGTCGGAATGATCTTCGGTGGACCGGTCGTCACCGCGCTCACCGCGCGTTACTCGCGCAAACCGTTGATCAGCGTGCTGCTCTTGATCGCGGTGGCGGGCAACGTCGCCTCCGCGCTGGCGCCCTCCTATGAGTTCCTCTTCGTTGCCCGCGTTGTCACCGCGTTGGTCACCTCCACGTTCTTCGCGAACGCGATCGTCATCGCGACCTCGACCTCGCCGCCGGACAAGCAGGCGTCCACGGTCTCGAAGCTGGTCTTCGGGATGAACATCGCCATGGTGCTGGGTGCACCGATCGGGACGCTGCTGGGCAATCGGTTCGATTGGCGTACACCGTTTTTCGCGATTGCGGTGGTATGTGCTCTCGGCTTGGTGCTGGTTCTGCGCTCGGTCCCGGAGGTGGCGAACGCCGGCGGGTCGGCGTGGTCGGAATTGCGGGTGTTCCGCGATCGCGACGTTGCGCTGGCCATTGCCGTCACGGCGATCGGCAGTGCGGGCGTGCTGATGGTGTTCGTCTATTTCGCGCCGTTGCTGACCGATGTCGCGTCGTTCGCCTCCAGTGCTGTGGCGGTGATGCTCCTCGTCTACGGCCTCGGCGCCACGGTGGGCAACGTCGTCGGCGGCAGACTGTCCGACCGCTCACCGAAACGTGCGCAGCTCGGTCTGCTCGCGTTGCTGGCGTGTGCGTTGCTGCTGATGTGGGCCGTGAGCGGCCAGATCGTGCTCATCGGCGTGATGGTGTTCCTGGTGGGCGCACTCGGCTTCTCGGTGATCCCGGGAATGCAGGCCCGTGTCCTGAACACCGCGAGGCAGGCCCCGACGCTCGCTATCGCGGTCAACGCCTCGGCGTATCAGCTCGCCGCGGCCTTCGCGGGCTGGTTCGGCGGGCGGGTGATCGACTCCGCCGGACTGCGCGCCGTGTACCTGGTCGCCGCCGCTGTCACGGTCCTCGGTATCGCTGTCAGTGCTGCCGCATGGCGCCGTGACACTGCCGAGAGCAAGCGTGTCGCTCCAGCGGCGACCTCTGCCCCCTCGTGAGAGAGATCACCGAACGGTGACGGCCTATCCCTGGCGGTGAAACGAACGAAGCCTCTGACCGTTGGACCTGGTCAGAGGCTTCGTTGTGGTGCGCCATCAGGGACTTGAACCCCGAACCCGCTGATTAAGAGTCAGCTGCTCTGCCAATTGAGCTAATGGCGCATGTCTTTGTTCTTTGCCCCGTCTCCGGTGCGGAACAAACATTAGCAGGCCGTGGGGCGGAAAGTGAAATCGGGCGCTGACCAGCAACAATGCCGCACATCTGGCGTTGTTAACACCGACGACCTCCGGACCTATCTAACGATTGTGACTTGGTCGTGTCGCGGGGGCTTTCCCGTTGGAACCGGCCGGGCCAGCTGGCAGAATGGGCGAGACGTCGAGTTCGTAACGCCCCCCGCCTACACGGATGGCTCTAGCGATTCGGGTCGGTGGGATCTGCGGCGCACTGTAATCGCGTCGGTACGGAAACGGGGTTGACATGGGTAAGAAGCGGGGGCGACCTCGGTCGCTACGGACGATCGTTCCAGTGGTGCTGTTGGCGGTGTTCGCGCTCGGCGCGTCGGCCTGCTCGGCCGCGGAGGGCACCGGGGTGGAGGTGGCGATCGATCGCAACCCCCTCGCCGAGCTCATCAAGCCGAAGCTCGTCTCGACCATCAAGGACGGGCAGGTCGGCGTCTCGCCCGGCATGCCGATGGCCTTCCAGGTCGAGGACGGCAAGTTCACCGATGTCACGCTGACCAACCAGCAGGGCACCGCGGTGGCGGGTCAGCTGGCCGCGGACGGGCGCTCCTGGTCGACCGCCGAGGTGCTCGGCTACGGCAAGACCTACAAGCTCACGGCCTCGGCCATCGGGCTCGGTGGCGCGAACTCCTCGACGCTGAGCTTCACCACCAGCTCGCCGAAGAGCCAGACCAAGCCGTACCTGCTGCCCGGCGAGGGCGAAGTGGTCGGCATCGGTCAGCCGGTCGCGATCCAGTTCGACGAGAACATCCCCGATCGCCGTGCCGCCCAAGAGGCCATCAAGATCACCACCGAGCCCGCTGTCGAGGGCGCCTTCTACTGGGTGAACAATCGCGAAGTGCGGTGGCGCCCAGAGCATTACTGGACACCGGGCACCAAGGTGACCGTAGACGTGAACGTCTACGGCAAGGACCTGGGCAAGGGCCTGTACGGCCAGGACAACATCCATTCGTTCTTCACCATCGGTGACGCGGTGGTCTTCACCGCCGACGACAACACCAAGCAGGTGGTGGTGGAGAAGAACGGTCAGGTGATCATGACCATGCCCACCTCGATGGGTAAGGACAGCACCCCCACCGACAACGGCGTCTACATCGTCAGCGACCGGCACGAGAAGATCATCATGGACTCCTCGACCTACGGTGTGGCGGTGAACTCGTCCGACGGGTACCGCACGCCGGTCGACTACGCGACGCGAATCTCCTACAGCGGCATCTTCTTCCACTCGGCGCCGTGGTCGGTGGGGCAGCAGGGCTACTCCAATGCCAGTCACGGCTGCCTGAACCTGAGTCCGGCGAACGCGCGCTGGGTGTACGAGAACGCCAAGCGCGGTGACATCACTGTCATCAAGAACACGGTCGGCGGCACCCTGTCCGGTGTCGACGGGCTGGGTGACTGGAACATCGCGTGGCCGGAATGGAAGGCGGGCAACGCCGACGCTCCGTAGGCACGCGACGTACGAAAAACGAAGGGGCACCGGATTTTCCGATGCCCCTTCGTTGTGTCCGTGGACCGCTCAGAGCGGGGTGGGGAGTTCGCTGCAGTCCATCATCGCCTCGCCCGCGACCGCGAGCGCGCTACCGAAGGCGCCGCACAGAATGCGGCCGCCGAACAGCAGGCGGTCGAGGTTGGGCAGGCCGGCCGAGCCGGTACCGGAGGACCCGGTGGTTTCGACGCCGGTGGTGGAGCCGCTCTGCGCCGAACCGGATTCGGGCTGATCGCTCGGCAGGCCGAAGTCGCCGATGGGGGTCTCCGCCGTGAAGTCGGTGAGGGGCAGGCCGGGCGAGGCCGCGGCGGTCCCGGCGACGGGGCCGAGCACGGTGACGGCCGCGAGGACGGCGACGACGGTGGAACGCTTCATCAAGGGGTCTTTCCGGTCGAGCGCTGACGCGATGGCGAGATCTGCCCCACATCTGGGCAGCGGTCCAAAGTGTAGCGGTCAAACGTGACGTTCGTCATGGTGGTGCGAGTTATCCGGCGGCGGCCAGGCCCGGTTCGTCGCGATGGATCTCGGACGCGACGCTCAGGTGGTCGACGACCACCCTGCGCGCGCCGCAGCGGCAGCGTTGGTAGGCCACGACGCCCTCGCTGGTCCGGTGGCGTGACTCGATCTGCCAGGTGTGTGCGGGGTGGCTGTTCATGGTTCGAGTCTGATGTAATGGCATTGTGCATTACAACCATTACGGGCGTGAGCCGGTGCTGCTGGGCGTCGACCTGCTCAACGATCCGTGTTCGAACGCCGCGGAGTTGGCGCGACGCTGCGCGGCGGCGGGCTTGGTGCTGTCCACGCCGGTGTCCGACGGCGATCTGGCGTCGGTAACGGCCTTCCTGGGCCGCTGGCGGGGTGTGGTGGAGTGCGCGGATCGCACCGAACGTGCGGCCCGGCTCAACGTGTTGCTGGCCGAGTACGCCTCCGCGCCCCGCCTGACCGACCATGTGGGCGACGGCTGGCATCTACATTTCCGCGACCCGGGGGTGGCGACGGACCGCCAGATCGCGGCGTTGATCACCGTCGGCACCGCCTTGCACCTGACCGGGCTCGGGATGGACCGTCTGGGCGCCTGCGAGGCCGACGGGTGCGCGCAGGTGTACGCCGACATTTCACGCAACGGCAGACAGCGCTTCTGTAGCCCGGCGTGCGCGAACCGGTCGGCCGTCCGACGGCACCGAGCGAACCGCGCAACCGCCTGACAACCGTCCAGCGGCGTTCACTCCCGTGCCCTTCGCCACTCCGGCGAACACCCTCGACCTGCGCCGTCGGCTGTGGACGGCGCGGATCGGTGGTCAGTTGTGGACGGGGAAGTTGGCGCGCACGACGTTTCGCGGGTCGCGGTTTCGCTTGATCTCGCGGAGGCGGTCCAGGGTGGCAGTGTCGAAGGCGGCCTGGGCCGATTCACCCGGAGCGAGGAAGGTGTACGGCTTCTTGCCGGTGACGTGGGCGCCGAGGTTGTCGACGATAGTGCAGAAGGCTGCCTTGACGTCGTCGATGAGGGGGGGGAGGCCGAGGCCGAGCAGGTAGAGGGCGTAGGGCTCGGTGATCGGGCCGCGTGCTCCATGTTCACCGGTAGGTTCGGCTATCGCGCCCCCGAGGCCGCGGATCTGGATATTGAGCAGGGGCGCGACCGGGGCGTCGATGATCGTTTTGACTACCGCGTCACCCAGGTCGGTGAGCAGTTCGCCGCGCGAGAGCGACGGGCCGGGTTCGGTGGGTTCGGCGGTGATGGTGCCGATCCGGTCGGGGGTCATGGTGGCGCGGGTGTCGACGAGTGCGCCGGTGACAGTGTCGAGGCGGCTGGTCAGCTCGCGGCCACGCGCTTCGTCGCCGAGGTAGGCGAAGTCGATGGCGACTGTGGGTGCGGCGCCGGGGATCTGATAGCGCTGTAGCCACACCGACAGTTCCGGCGGTGCGTCGGTGGTGAGTTCGGTGAACACGTCGAACACCTCGCGGGTGCGCTCGGCCGGCCAACTCACCCGGCCGCCGTAGAGCCGTGGCAACTCGAACAGGTCGATGTCGAGCGCGGTGACGATCGCGAAGTCGCCACCACCGCCGCGTAGTGCCCAGAACAGCTCGGGGTCGGAGTCGGCGCTCACCCGGCCACGCTTGCCGTCGGCGTCGACGATCTCGAACGCCCGGACCGCGTCGGCGGCCCAACCGTGTTTACGGGCCAGCCAGCCGAATCCGCCGCCCAGGGTGTATCCGGTGACACCGACCACGGGGTTGCTGCCTGCCAGGCCGCTCAGGCCGTGTGCGGCGGCCGCTGCCTGGACGGCGCCCCACTGGGCGCCGGAGCCGATGTGGGCCACCCGCTGGGCCGGGTCGATGGCGACGGCGTTGAGTTCGGTGGTGCGCACGAGAATCGCGTCGTCGATGTCGCCGGTCGCGCCGTGGCCGGTCGGCTGGGTGACCACCGCACGGCCCGCGCGGTTGGCGTAGCGCACGACGGCCGCGAGGTCGTCGGCATCGGCGACCTCGACGACGGCGGCGACCGACTGGGCGATCGCGGTGTTCCAGGGACGGGTGGCGAGATCGAAGGTGGTATCACCCGGTAGGAGAACGTTTCCCCGGATATCGGTACGCAGGTCGTTGATGCTCATAGCCAGTAGACGATGCGGGAGCCGCGAGTGTGACATGTGTCCGGATAGCAAAGAAGGCCCGGTCCTTGTGGACCGGGCCTTCTCTTCGGGGTGACCGACGGGACTCGAACCCGCGACATCCAGGATCACAACCTGGTGCTCTACCAACTGAACTACGGTCACCATCACCGGTGAATCACCGGCGCCGTCGATATTAGCGTGTGTGGAGTGTCAACCCCTAATCCGCTGGTAGATGGCTCGAACCGGTGACATCCACGGCCTCGGTGGCCTCCTGGGCGGCCGCCGCGATCTCGGTGGTCGACGGCCCGGGCAGCGGCACGAAGGCGGTACGGCGGTAGTACTCGAGTTCGCGGATGGATTCCTTGATGTCGGCCAGCGCGCGGTGGGCCAGGCCCTTCTCCGGCTGACCGAAGTAGATGCGGGGGTACCAGCGTCGGCACAGTTCCTTGATCGAGCTCACGTCGACCATCCGGTAGTGCAGGTGCGCGTCCAGCTCCGGCATGTCGCGGGCGATGAAACCGCGATCGGTGCCGATGGAGTTACCGCACAGCGGCACCGTGCGCGCGGTGGGCGCGTACTCGCGGATGTAGTCGAGTACCTGCTGCTGGGCCTGCTCGAGAGTGACGGTGGACCGCCGAACCTCTTCGGTCAGACCGGACTTCGCGTGCATGGTGGCGACGACCGGTGGCATGCAGGCCAGGGCGGCGTCGTCGGCGTGGATGACGATGTCGACACCGTCACCGAGAATGTTGAGGTCGCTGTCGGTTACGAGCGCGGCGATCTCGATCAGCTTGTCGCTGTCGAGACGGAGCCCCGTCATTTCGCAATCCATCCAGACCAGGAGTTTGTCTGACACGGGAGCCACCCTAATGGTGGGCCCGTGAACCCGGTCGGCAGGTGTGTCGCGCGGGCGAGGCGGACCGGGTTTGCCGACGACATCCCCGGATGTCTGCCGACCGGGTGACGTGCCCGGATACAGTTTGCCTGGAATTGACCGCAGACGTTTCGAGCATTTCTTGCGTACGTGCCAGTGAGCAGACGGAGGACGCGCGAATGACCACCCCACAGGAGAAGGCGGCAGCGGCACGCAAGGCGGCCGAAGACGCGGCCAGAGTCGCCGCCGAGGCCATGGCGGCCGCGGAGGCCGCCGAGCAGGAAGCCGCGGCGGCGAGCGCGACACCGGCCACGGACAGTCAGCCGGCCGCCGAGGGCAGCGAATCCGATTCTGCGGGTGAGGAATCCGCCTCGAAGCCGGCGGCGTCCGGCGCGGCCGCGCAGATCGCCGAGGGCTACGCCTTCAGCGGACCCGCACTGGAACTCGGCACGGTGATGGTCGACGGCGTGGCTGATCCCGGTGCGCGCGTGCGTATTCCGGTGCGGATGATGAACCGGCACGGCCTCGTCGCGGGTGCGACCGGCACCGGCAAGACCAAGACCCTGCAGGGCATCGCCGAACATCTATCCCGCGCGGGCGTTCCCGTGGTGATGGCCGACGTCAAGGGTGACCTGTCGGGCTTGAGCGAGCCGGGGGCCGACACCGAGAAGATCCGGGCGCGCGCGGCCGAGACCGGCGCGACCGACTGGGCGCCCGGTGCGTTCCCCACCGAGTTCGTCTCACTCGGCACCGGCGGCATCGGGGTGCCGATCCGGGCGACGATCACCTCGTTCGGACCGATCCTGCTCAGCAAGGTGCTCGGCCTCAACGACACCCAGGAATCGACGCTCGGCCTGATCTTCCACTGGGCCGATCAGCGCGGCCTCGCGCTGCTGGACCTGAAGGACCTGCGGGCGGTGATCACCCACCTCACCAGCCCCGAAGGCAAGGAAGACCTCAAGGGCATCGGTGGGGTGTCCTCGCAGACCGCCGGGGTGATCCTGCGGTCGCTGGTGAATCTGGAAGCCGATGGCGGCGACACGTTCTTCGGCGAACCCGAACTCGACCCGGCCGATCTGCTGCGCACCGCGGGCGGGCTCGGCGTGATCACGCTGTTCGAGCTCGGTCAGCAGGCGGCGCGGCCCGCGTTGTTCTCGACGTTCCTGATGTGGGTGCTGGCCGATCTGTTCCAGACGTTGCCCGAGGTGGGTGACGTGGACAAGCCGAAGCTCGTGTTCATCTTCGACGAGGCGCATCTGCTGTTCGCCGAGGCGTCCAAGGCGTTTCTGCAGCAGGTCGAGCAGACGGTGAAGCTGATCCGGTCCAAGGGCGTCGGCGTGTTCTTCTGCACCCAGTTGCCCACCGACATCCCCAACCCGGTGCTCTCCCAGCTCGGCGCCCGCGTGCAACACGCTTTGCGCGCCTTCACTCCCGACGATCAGAAGGCGCTGTCGAAGACGGTGCGCACCTACCCGAAGTCGTCGGTGTACGACCTGGAAGAGGCGCTCACCTCGCTCGGCACCGGTGAGGCCATCGTCACCGTGCTCTCCGAAACCGGTGCGCCGACGCCCGTCGCCTGGACCAAGATCGCGCCGCCGCGCTCGCTGATGGACACCATCGGCGACGAGGCGATCAAGTCCAAGGCCCTGTCGAGCGCGCTGCAGGGCAGATACGGGCAGAGCATCGACCGGGAATCGGCCTACGAGATGCTGCTCGCCAGCGTGGCGGCCGCCGAGCCGGTACCCGAATCCACCCCCGCGCCAGGGCGCTCGACGGCCCAGCAGGACGAGGATTCGGCCGCTGAACGGATCATGGCGAATCCGGCGGTGAAGAGTTTCCTCCGTTCGGCGGCGAGTGCGGCCGGGCGCGAGATCAGCCGCAGCATTTTCGGCACCCGCCGCCGGTGAGCGAGTGCGGCCCGTCGATCGGCGGGCCGCACTCCACGACTCCCGGGTCAGCCAGTCACCGCGCCAGCTCACGCATCAGCAGGTCGGCGGTCGTCTCGCGGCGGAGCAGCTGCTCGGTGCGGCCGTGGGCGACCGCGACCACCGGCGGCCTGCCCGCTGTTCGATATCCGGCCGCGCACGGGTGATAGGCACCGGTGCACGGCACCGCGAGGACCTCGCCGGCACGGAGATCGGCCGGAATCCGGACCTCTGCGGCGATGAGCCGGCCCGCGGCACCGTGCCTGCTCGCGACCGATGCGGCGAGCTGGGGTCCGGCCGGATGCCGGTTGACCACGAGCGCACTCACATCGTCGCGTCCGGCGGTATCCCCGTCGACGATCACGCACCTGCCGCCGGCGACCTCGGTGACGGCGAGCACCCGGTAGAGCGTGACACCCGCCCGCGCGACGATCGCGCGCCCCGGTTCCATCGCGAGGACCGGGCGGGGGAAGTGGTGTCGGGCACAGCCCGCGTCGAGCGCGTCATCGAGGATGTCGGCGAGTTCGCGCAGGTTGAGCTCGGCGTCGCCGCCGCGCAGAGCAACCGCGTGCCCACCGCCGATATCGAGATGGGTCAGCAGGGCGCCGTGTTCGGCCTGGATCCAGGCCATCTCGGCGATCATCCGGCGGATCGCCTCGCCGTACAGGTCGGGGTCGTGGATCTGTGCGCCGAGGTGGCAGTGCAGTCCGGTCAGGATCAGCTTCGGCTGCGCGATGATCCGGGCCACAGCCGCCGCGCAGGAATCGCTGCCGAGCGGGAACCCGAACCGCGAGCTGCCCGGCACCTCGATTCCGGGCGCCACCCGCAACAGCACCTGCTGTGGGCGGGTCACGAGCGAGGCGAGCAGGGTGATCTCGGTGAGCGTGGAGACCACGATGCGGCCGACCCCCGCGCCTACCGCGGCGCGGAGCTCGTCGAAGGGAGCCCCGTTGCCCTGCAGGACGATCCGGCGTGGGTCGATGCCCGCGGCGAGCGCCACCTCGAGTTCACCGGTCGAACCGACCTGCACGGCGAGGCCCTCCTCAGCGACCCAGCGGGCCACTGTGCGCAGCATCAGCGCGGTTCCCGCGTAGACGATCTCGGTGTCGGGGAAGTGCTTGCGGTAGGCGCGGCAGCGTTCCCGCACCTCGGTCTCGTCGATCACGCGCACCGGTGTGCCGTACTGGTCGGCGACGTCGTGCAGGGCCACGCCGCCGAGGGTGATCCGGCCGTCACCGTCGTAGTGGGTGTCGGCGGGCCACACCGCCGGGTCGAGTCGGGGGACCGCACTCGCACGCAGGGACGGGAAGATATCGAGCAACGTCACGGTGGTCTCCTCCAGGAGGACGCCCCCGCACTCGGACGGCGGGGCCACCTCAAGGACTACGCCGCTCGCGGCCGGCCGAACTCGGTCTTTACGGGTCCTTGACCGCCCGGCGACCGTTCCTGACGACTTGCTGACGTAGGTGTCAGCCGCCCAGCTTCTTGTAGAACGCGCCCGCGATCGGTGCGGTGAACGACCGGGGGCCGTAATTGCCCGCGACGCTCATGCCCTTGCTGATCAGGCCGGGGACGATGCGCATCTTGTTGCGGGCCAGCGCGTCGATGGAGACCTTCGCGGTGTACTCGGACGACACCCAGAGGAAGTCGGGGACCATCTTGTCGACGATCGACTGGTCTTCGGGGGCCGGGGTTTCGGTGCGGACGGGACCGGGCGCCAGCAGGGTGACGTTCACGCCGCTGCCCTTGAGCTCGCCGCGCAACGACTCCGAGAAGGTGTTCGCGAACGCCTTGGATGCCGCGTAGGTGGCGTTGTTCGGGATCGGCATATTGCCCGCCGCCGAACCGCTGATCAGGATCCCGCCCGCCTTGCGCTCGATCATGCCGGGCAGCACCGCCAGGGTCAGGTCGTGCACGGCGGTGGCGTTGAGTTCCATCTGCATGCGCTCGTAGGCGAAGTCGAGCTCGGCGACCGGCCCGAACGTCGCGATGCCCGCGTTGTTGCAGAGAACGGCGATATCGCGAACCGCGAGCTCGTCGACGAGGCCGGCCCGCTGGGTGCGATCGGCCAGGTCGACCGCGCGGACCTCGGCGGTGATGCCATGGGCCAGGGTCAACCGCTGGGCCAGCTCGGTGAGGATCTCACCGCGGCGCGCGACCAGGATCAGCGAATAGCCGCGCCCGGCCAGTTCGGCGGCCAGCGCGGTGCCGATGCCGGAGGACGCGCCGGTGACGACGGCACGATTGTCTGCAGTGGGGGAGGGCAAGCTCACGAGGGGAGCTTAGGGGATCGGCTCAGGCCATGCGGTGCCCGCGTCGACGGGGTGGTCGCGGGCCGGGGCCGTCGATACTGGGGCCATGGCTGACGCGCAGGTGTTCGGGATGGGTGACGATCCGCTGGCCGAGCCGACATGGCCCGCGCTCACCGACGACGAGATCGCCCGCGCGGTCGCGGCGACCTGGGGTGGGTCGCCTGCCACGATCGAATGGCGGGGTACGCGACCGTTGTCGTCGACGGTGGGGGTGCGGTTGGACGGTGGGGAGCGGCTCGTCGTGAAGCGGATGCCGGTGCGATTGCGCGACGTGACGGCCTTGGCCGAGGAACACCGCTTCATGGCGCATCTGCGGGATCGGGGTATTCCGGTGCCCGAAGTGCGTGCGACCGTGGGTGATCGGGCTGTGCCACCACCCGGCCACCGCGACGGCGAGCTGAGCCCTGGCTCCGGGGGCAGCGATGAGTTCCGCCGTGTCGATGATCGTGTGCGGGGCGATATGGGTGAGTTCGTCTACGAAGTGCATCGGGTGGGGGCCGGGAAGGACCGGTATCGCGCGGACTTCTCCTGGTCGCCCTACCGCGACAGCGACGATGCGGCTGGTGCCGGGGTGATGCTCGGTCGATTACATTCGGCCGCAGCGGATTTCGATGCGCCCGCTCGACCGGCCAGGCCGTTGCTGGCGAGCATGCACGGTGACGTGGTGAGCGCGTTCGAATGGCACATCGCGCGACGGCCGTCGGTAGCCGGGTTCCTGGGCGAAAGGGACTGGCGTGCTGAGGTTCCCGAGTTCCGGGCTGACTTCTCCGGTGTCGCACCACTGTGGACGCATGGGGATTGGCACGCGACCAACCTGCTGTGGACCGGCCACGAGGTGACCTCGGTGATCGATTTCGGACTGGCCGACCGGACCACCGCCGTCTTCGACCTGGCCACCGCCATCGAACGCACCGCCGTCGACTGGATTTCCCTGCGCGACGGCGGTCCCGCCCACGTGCGCGCGGACCAGGTCACCGCGCTGATCCAGGGATACCGATCCGAGCGAACACTGTCGGCGGCCGAACGCAACCTGCTTCCGAGCCTGCTCCCGCTGGCCCACATCGGCTACGAACTCTCCGAAATTGACTACTTCCTGACCATCGCCGACGATCCACGCAACGCCGAAATCGCCTATCAAGACTGGCTTCTCGGCCACCTACGCTGGTACCAGACAGCAGAGGGCCACGACCTACGCGATGTGATTCGCGACGCCTCCCTACCTTGACCGCGCCAACCATCCACCCGCGGCTACACCCCAAATCCGCCATGACCGCATTCCCGGCCCCGCACGACCCGACCTCGAGGAGGGTCCGCCGCGAAGCGGCGTAGCGGCCCGGCCGCGAGTTAGCCGCCGTTGCGTCCGAGGCGCAGCCTCCAGCAACGGTGGCTAACTCGCGGCCCCCAGGGGCCGCGCTCGAGCGCGCCAGCGCTCCAATAAACACAGCCAGCGCGTCCCGGACTACAAAAACCTCGTGCACCCATGCCGGCTGCCGCACTGGCCATCGCCGCGGCGGGTGGCGTGTGGTGGACCTCGCAAATACCTCACCCCCACAACGAAACACCGCCCCACGCCGGATGCGAGTTCGGCGCGGGGCGGTGCGGGCGGTCATCCGTCGCGTCGGATGACCGGGTCTGGAAGGACTACAGGCGGGCCGCCAGGCGAGTGCCCTGGTTGATCGCCCGCTTGGCGTCGAGTTCGGCGGCCAGGTCGGCACCGCCGATGAGGTGCAGGTCCACACCCGCCGCCCGCAACGGCTCTTCGAGCTCACGCACCGATTCCTGTCCGGCGCAGACGATCACGTTGTCGACCTCGATCACCCGCGGATTCTCGTGCTTCTCGCCGAAGCTGATGTGCAGGCCCGCGTCGTCGATGCGGTCGTAGTTCACGCCGCCGACCTGCTCGACACCCTTGGCCTTGAGGGCCGCGCGGTGCACCCACCCGGAGGTCTTGCCGAGGTCCTTGCCGAACGGGGTCGACTTGCGCTGCAACAGCACCACGTCGCGCGCCGCGGGGGAGGGCTTGGGCTCCTTGAGCTGGCCGGGAGCCTGCTCGTTCTCGGAATCGACGCCCCACTCCTCTTTCCACTCGTCGAGCTTGAGCGTGGGATGTCCTTCGACGGTGAGGTATTCGCTCACGTCGTAGCCGATACCGCCCGCGCCGATCACCGCGACCTTCTTGCCGACCGGCTTCTCCTCCTTCACCAGTTCGGCGTAGGAGAGCACCATCGGGTGATCGATACCGGGGATGTTGGGGATGCGCGGACGCACACCGGTCGCCAGGATCACCGAGTCGTACTTGCCCGCGATCAATTCCTCGGCCGTGACCCGCTTCTCGAGATGCAGGGTGACGCCGGTGACGTCGATCTTGCGGCGGAAGTAGCGGATCGACTCGTCGAACTCCTCCTTGCCTGGGATGCGGCGGGCGATGTCGAACTGGCCGCCGATCTTGTCGTCGGATTCGAACAGGTCGACGTGGTGGCCGCGCTCGGCCAGACTCACCGCGGCCGACAGCCCGGCCGGACCCGCGCCGACGACGGCGACTCGCTTGGCGCGCCGAGTCGGCAGCAAGTTCAGCGTGGTCTCGCTGCCCGCACGCGGGTTGACCAGGCACGACACCTTCTTGTTGCCGAAGGCGTGGTCGAGGCAGGCCTGGTTGCAGGCGATGCAGGTGTTGATCTCGTCGGCCCGATTCTGCTCGGCTTTGTTGGCCCATTCGGCGTCGGCCAGCAGCGGGCGGGCCATGGAGATCAGCGCCGCGTCGCCGCGGGTCAGGATCTCCTCGGCGACCTCGGGCATATTGATCCGGTTCGAGGCGCAGACCGGGATGTTCACCTTGCGCGCGATCTTCGCGGTGAACTCCACGAACGCCGCGCGCGGCACCGAGGTGACGATGGTGGGCACCCGCGCCTCGTGCCAGCCGATATCGGTATTGAGGATGTCGACGCCGACGGCCTCCAATTCCTGTGCCAGGGCGACGATCTCGTCGAACGTCTGGCCCTTCTCCACGAGCTCGGCCATCGACAACCGGAACACGATGATGAAATCGGGGCCGACCTCGGCGCGGATGCGACGGGCGATCTCGACGGGCAGCCGACGCCGGTTCTCCGGGGTGCCACCCCACTTGTCGGTGCGCTTGTTCACCCGCGGTGCGAGGAACTGGTTGAGGAAATAGCCCTCACCGCCCATGATCTCGCAGCCGTCGTACCCGGCGAACTTGGCCAGGCCCGCGCAGCGCGCGTAATCGTCGATCGTGCTCTCGACGCCCTTCGACGACAGTGCCCGAGGCTTGAACGGGTTGATCGCGGACTTGATCGCCGACGCCGAAACGCTGGTCGGCATGTAGGAATAGCGCCCCGCGTGCAGGATCTGGATGGCGATCTTGCCGCCCTCGGCGTGCACCGCCTTGGTGATCGTGCGATGCCGGTACGCCTCGGTCTTGTTGGTGAGCTTGCCGCCGAGCGGCAGCAACCAGCCGGTGCGGTTGGGGGCGTAGCCGCCGGTGATGATCAGGCCGACTCCGCCGCGGGCCCGCTCGGCGAAGTAGGCGGCCAGCTTGTTGGTGTCCCAGGCGCGGTCCTCCAGGCCGGTGTGCATGGAGCCCATGACCACGCGGTTGCGCAGCGTGGTGTGGCCGAGGTCGAGGGGCTCGAACAGATGGGGATAGGCAGTCATGGGCGGTCGTCACCTTTTCGCGGTCGCAGGGCCTGCAGTACTTCGTCGCACCATTCGAGGTAGCCGGACTCCGCGCGGATGCCCGCGCGAAGCACCAGATACTGGTGCAGAGCGGTGCCGGAGAGCTGGTCCGGCACCGGGAAGAATTTCTTTTCGCTGAGTCGGTACTCGTCGAGGCGCTGGGCGTGCTGGCCGCGATGGCGCTCCACCTCGGCGCAGACGGCATCGATGTCGCCGTACGCGGCGGCGCGGATCTTCACGCCCAGTTCGTCGCGGGCGGGGGTGGCGTCGGTGGGCTCGGCGAGCCAGCGGGCGATCTCGGCCTGACCGGCCGGAGCCACCGAGTACACCTTCTTGTCGGGTTTGCCCTGCTGGTTCACCGATTCGACGGTGACCCAGCCGGAGGACTCCATCCGCTTGAGCACCCGGTAGATCTGCTGGTGGGTGGCACTCCAGAAGTAGCCGATCGACTTGTCGAATCGGCGAGCGAGCTCATAGCCCGACCCGGCCCGCTCGGTGAGCGAGACCAGTAGCGCGTGCTCCAGTGCCATGGCACGAGAGTATCCGGAACACTGGGTACTATGCAACCAGGTTCATATGAACTGACGGCGCGGATGTAATAGACGGCGTGGGTGCCGGTTCGCCGTTACTCTTCGGCGTATGACCGAGGTGAACGCGGCCGAAACCGTCGGCGAGGCGGCCGGACGCGGGCAGGTGCTGGCGTGGGGACTCTGGGATTGGGGATCGTCGGCGTTCCAGGCCGTGACGCTGACCTTCGTCTTCTCGGTGTATCTCACCGACAAAGTGGGCGAGGATCTGCCGGGGACGACACCGGCCAGTGCGTGGCTGGGCTGGGCGCTGGCGGGGGCGGGACTGATCGTCGCGCTGACGGCACCGGTCTGCGGGCAGTACTTCGACGCGGTCGGTTCCCGTAAACGGGCCTTGGCGACCCTGACGGCGCTGACGATCGGCGCGATGTCGCTGATGTTCTTCGTCCGGGACGACTATCACGACCTCTGGCTCGGCCTGGCACTGCTCGCGTTCGCCTCGGCCACCTTCGAACTCGCCGGCGTCCCCTACAACGCGATGATGCGGCAGGTGTCGACACCGGCCACGGTCGGGCGGGTCTCCGGATTCGGCTGGGCGATGGGCTATTTCGGTGGCATCGTGCTGCTGCTGATCTGCTACGCGGGGTTCCTCGCCGGGGACGGTGACACCCGCGGCCTGCTCGCGATGCCCACCGATCAGGGCCTCAATGTCCGGCTCGTGATCGTGCTCGCGGCGGTGTGGTTCACCGTGTTCGCGCTGCCGGTGCTGTTCGCGGTGCCCGAGATGCCGCGCACCGGCGCCGACCCCGGCGCCGCGAAAGTCGGCTTCCTCGGTTCCTACCGGGTGCTCGCGCGTGACGTGCGGGAGCTGTGGGGTCAGGATCGGCACACGGTGTACTTCCTGCTGGCCAGCGCGGTGTTCCGGGACGGTCTGGCAGGCGTGTTCACCTTCGGCGGGGTGCTCGCGGTGACGGTGTACGGGTTCGCCGACGCCGATGTGCTGCTGTTCGGGATCGCCGCGAACGTCGTCGCGGGGGCGGCCGCGGTCGTGGCCGGGCGGTTCGACGACCGGATCGGGCCCAAACGGGTGATCGTGGCGTCACTGGTCGGGATGCTCGGGTGCGGCCTCGCGCTGCTGATGGTGTCGGGCTCGACGATGTTCTGGATCTTCGGGCTCGCGCTCACAGTGTTCGTCGGCCCCGCGCAGGCCTCGGCCCGGTCGTTCCTGGCCCGACTCGCACCGCCGGGACGAGAGGGTCAGCTGTTCGGCCTGTACACCACGACCGGGCGGGCGGTGTCGTTCCTGGCGCCCGCCCTGTTCGGGGTGTTCGTCTCGACCTTCCACAGCGACCGCGCCGGCATCGCCGGACTTCTGGTCGTGCTGGCGGTGGGTCTGCTGGTGCTGCTGCCGGTGCGTGCGCCGTCGCGCGCGGTATCCGCCGATATGTGACACCTCACCGGTGGGGCGGCGTCGAATTGTGTGTACGCCCGTACTCTGAGTTCAATCCGCGTTTTTGGGTACCCAGCCCGCGATGCCCAACGCGATCAGGCGCATCTGCATCACGGTGCGCTCCACGATCGCCGATTCCTCACGGGGGGTGGACGCGACGAACGCAGCGATACCGTCGGTCACGGTGGTGACCAGTAGATCCGCGGCGATCTCCAGCTCGGTGGTGCTCCACGAATCCAGTGCACGCAGGCGCGACAGATCGGCGACGATCTCGCGCACGATCAGCTGCATCTCCATCGCGATCGCCTGACGCAGCGGAGCAGGCCCGCCGTGACGCTCGCGAATGAGGAAGCCGAACAGGGCGCGTTTGGCGCGCACCTGCTCGAAGACGAAGCGGACCGTATCGGCCAGATGCGCGTCCGGTTTCCGCCTGACCTCGCGCAATGCCAGCCGCAGCGCGGTGACGCCCTCGTCGACGATCGTCGCGCCGAGGTCGTCGAGCGAGGCGAAGTGGCGGTAGAAGGCGGTCGGCACGATGCCGGCCGAACGGGCGATCTCACGCAGGCTCAATGCCGCGAATCCGCGCTCCGAGGCCAAGGCCAGGGTGCCGTCGAGGAGGGCTGCCCGGGTATGCGCTTTGCGCTCGTTGCGGGTTCCTGCCTGCTCAGTCACATCGGTGAGCATACATCCGTTCACCATAGCGGCCTTCGTCATGATGTTGTCCGCCTCACATTATTGCCGGTTGACAGTGGCCCGGGGTCATCGGGCACACTGGTGAGTGTACAGACGTGCACTGAAATTTGGAGCGTACGTCGAAGGACTTCTCAAAGGGGCAACGCGACATGGTGGGACTGATCGACCTGGTGCAGACGTTGACGACGCCGCACCCGCTGGACCGGTACCTGGAACTCGTCAACCCCGGGCTCACCGCCCGGGAGCTGCGCGCCGAAGTCACCCATGTCTCGCACGCGGTGCCGGGCTCGGTGACCCTCACCCTGCGCGCCTCGCGGCAGTGGCGAGGCCATGCCGCCGGTCAGTACGTGCAGATCGGCGTCTCGATCAACGGCGTGCGCCACACCCGCTGCTACTCGCCGATCGACCCCGAGAGCCAGGGCGAGCGCTACCTGCAGCTCACCGTCAAGGCGCACCCGGGCGGGCTGGTGTCGAACTACCTGCACGCCAATGCCAAGCCCGGCATGGTCGTCGACCTGGCGCCCGCTTCCGGTGTGTTCCACCTACCGCAGCAGCGGCCCGACAAGGTGCTGCTGGTCAGCGGCGGCAGCGGCATCACGCCGGTACTGTCGATGTTGCGGACCCTCGACGCCGAGGGTTACACCGGGCAGGTCACCTTCCTGCACTACGCGCGTCAGCCCGAGATGGTGCCGCATCGGGCCGAGCTGTCCTCGATCGCGCAGCGTCGCGCCAACTTCCGTATCGAGTACCGCTACCCGGTCGAGCCGGGCACGGTGATCGACGGTGAAACCTCCACCGGCAGTGGTTTCTTCGACTACGAGGAGCTCGAGCGGGTCGCACCCTGGTACGCCGATGCACAGACCTTCGTGTGCGGGCCGCCGCCGCTGATGCGGGCGGTCAAGACGATCTTCGAAGCCGAAGGTCTCGAAGACCGGGTGCTCAGTGAGGAATTCACGCTCACCACGGTCCCGACCGATCCGTCCGAGGCCACCGGCACCGTCACCTTCTCCGGCAGCGACGTCGCCGCCGACAACACCGGAGCAACGCTGCTCGAGCAGGCCGAAGCATCCGGCCTGACCCCGGAATACGGCTGCCGCATGGGGATCTGCTTCTCCTGCACCGCGACCAAGGTCTCCGGCTGCACCCGCAACGTCCGTACCGGCGAGCTCGACGCCGACCCCGACAAGCCCATCCAGATCTGCATCAACGCCCCTGTCGGCGACGTCGACATCGCGCTCTAGACCACCGATACCCAGAACCAACAAGGGGAGATACAGCCATGACGATCCTCACCGAAGGCAAAGACGGTCCGGTCATCCTGAGCCCGGATCAGGTCGAAGAACTCGGCGCCGCGCTCGACGCGATCCGCGCCCGCGTCGTCGACGATCTCGGCGAACGCGACCGCGACTACATCTACAACATCATCAAGACCCAGCGCGGCTTCGAGATCGCCGGCCGCGGCCTGATGTACCTGGGCTTCCTGCCGCCGTTCTGGCTGGCCGGCGTCGCCGCCCTCGGTGTGTCGAAGATCCTCGACAACATGGAGATCGGCCACAACGTCATGCACGGCCAGTACGACTGGATGCGTGAGCGCGGCATCAACTCCCGCGAATTCGACTGGGACACGGTCTGCCCGGCCGACCAGTGGAAGCACTCGCACAACTACATGCACCACACCTACACCAACATCGTCGACATGGACCGCGACATCGGTTACGGCATCCTGCGGATCGACGAGGCGCAGAAGTGGAACCCCTACTACCTGGGCAACCCGCTCTACGCCTTCCTGCTGATGACGTTCTTCGAGTGGGGCGTGATGCTGCACGACCTCGAAGCCGACAACATCATCAAGGGCAAGCGCAAGTGGTCCGACATCAAGCCGCTGCTCAAGGGCCAGGGTAAGAAGGCGGGCAAGCAGGTCCTCAAGGACTACGTGATGTTCCCGGCGCTCACCGGCCCGCTGTTCCTGTCGACCCTGGCGGGCAACGTGGCGGCCAACCTGGTGCGCAACGTTTGGACCTACTCGATCATCTTCTGCGGTCATTTCCCCTCGGGTGTGCAGACGTTCTCCAAGGAGGAGACCGAGGTCGAGACCCGCGGTGAGTGGTACGTACGCCAGATGCTCGGCTCGGCCAACATCAACGGCTCGCGGCTGTTCCACATCATGTCGGGCAACCTGTCGCACCAGATCGAGCACCACCTGTTCCCCGATATCCCGGCAAACCGGTACCCGGAGATCGCGCCCGAGGTGAAGGCGCTGGCCGAGAAGTACGGCCTGCCCTACAACACCGGTCGCTTCTCCAAGCAGATCGGTTCGGTCTGGGCCAAGATCTTCCAGCTCGCGCTGCCCGATCGTTTCGTGAATCGGGCGCCCAAGCCCGGTGTTATCGTTATGCGTAATCGGAAGGCAACCGAAGTGGGCGTGTAAATGGTCGGCAAATTCGAAAGCAATAAGGATCTGGTCCAGGAACTGACGTCCTCCGGTGCCCAGCGGGTCGGCAAGATCGCGACTCTGATCACCGGAACGGTCGCCGAGGTCGCTCGGGAGATCGGTGAGTTCGTCACCGACGCGATCGAGATGCGAGAAGCCGCGGCTGCCGCTCGTCGCGATGCGGCGCAGGACCGGGCCGAGGCGGAGTTCGCGAAGGCGCGCGACGTCGAGACCGACCCGGTCGATCTCGACGCCGCGGCCGAGGGCGATCTCGATCCGGCGCCCGTGTTCGCCGAACCGGGCGACAAGGCCTGACGATTCACCACACCGGCAACCGCCTGCGGTGTTCGGTGACATCGGTGATCAGATCCCGGTAGCCGTCGGTCAATTCGGCAAGACGACACCACTGCAGATGGGTGCGAGCCTCCCGCTGCCGTGGTGTCGTTGTCGTTGGGGCCGGTCCTGCGATGGCCTGCTGGGCGGCGATCCATTTCGCCGCCATCCGGTCGATCACCGCGCCGAGGGTCTCGGTGTGCAGCGAGGCGCCGTCGCGGTGTTCCACATGGGCGGCGACCCAGTCGTCGATGCGGGCGATCAGCGCGCCGCGGTCGTTGTCGATATCGTCGACCAGGCGCGCGCACGCCGCGCCGGTGCTGCTCGACGCGGCGGGGTCGCGTGCCTGCTCCAGCACTCTGCGCCGGCGATCGTGACAGCTCGCGAGCCCGCGGGCGGCGTCGAGAACCCGGTGCGGTGTCGGGTCGGGGTGGTCGGTTTCCAGAAAGGCCCGCAACAGCGCTGAAGGAGTCGGCAGCTGTGCGGCATCCGAACGGTGGCCGTGATCGATCGGCATGGGCACGCCCCCTGATAACGCTGTTGTGCATGGATACGCCAGAGCCGAGGAGGACGGGTGTGGGGGTGCACTCCCCGGCACCGGCGTAGCCCCGCCCGGACGTCGACAAGAGTCCGCGACGCTGCGGGTGGAGAAGACGGCCCGGGGGAAATCGGGACCCTTTCAGGAAAGCGCGATTCGGCGCCGACGCGCAATAGTATGGTGTACAAACCCGGTGGTCGGCGGAAATTGTTATCGACCATTACGGCCGGGTCTCCCCGCGAGCACTCCCGGGTAACCGCGGTGGCACATTTCCGGCAATCATTTCGGGGCCGAATGCACTAACCTCGATAATTGTGCCCGCTTACGTCTCATCGCCCGAGCTGACCTTCGGGTTCCTGTTCGCTCTGGAGGACCCAGAGCGCATCGCCGATGTCGTGCGCGGCCTCATGGAACGCCGTGCGGTGTCGGTGTTCCGGCTCGCGCGCCTGTCCGACGACGACGGACCCCCCGAGCGCTACGTCGTGAACTGGGCTGCCATCCCGCAGATTTCGATCACCACCGGCGCCCCGGACGACGAGGAACTGCGCGCGCAGCGGATCATGCTGGTCAACGCCTTCCTGGGGGAGGGCGGCGAGGTGAGCATGTACTCGGGAAACCCGGACGGACCGAGCTGAATTCAGCGGGTCGACTCGTAGATCCGGCGGACCACATCCTCGATATCGGGTTCCTCGATCGACAGATCGCGCACCTGCGCCCGGTCCGACACCGCCGCCAGTAAAGCCGCGGCAGTGGTCTTCTCGGCGTCGAACGCCAGACGCTGGCGCATGCCGCCCGCCTCACTGGAGAGCAACTGTGCCCCACACGGCAGATCATCGAGATCCGGTGTGGGAGCGGCCAGGTCGACCACCAGTACCCGGCGTGCGCCGACGGTGGCGCCGAGCCCGGCCAGTGAACCGTCGTACACCAGCCTGCCGTAATCGACGACGAGCACCCGATCACAGAGTCGTTCGATATCGCCCATATCGTGGGTGGTGAGCAGCAGCGTGGTGCCGCGCTCGATCCGTTCGGCGCGCAGGAACTCCCGTAATCGTTGTTTGGACAGCACATCGAGGCCGATCGTCGGCTCGTCCAGAATCACCAGCTCGGGCGAATGCAACAGTGCGGCCGCAACTTCCGCGCGCATGCGCTGACCGAGCGAGAGCTGGCGGACAGGGGTGTCGAGGGTGTCGGCCATTTCCAGCTGTTCCACCAGTTCGTGGGTCCGCTTGTCGGCGATATCGGGATCGAGGCGATGGATCGCGGCCAGGATCGCGAACGATTCGTGCAGCGGCAGGTCCCACCACAGCTGCGAACGCTGCCCGAACACGACGCCGATGCGCGAGGCGAGTTCCTTACGCTGACGCACCGGCTCGAGGCCGCAGGTACGCACGGTTCCGGTGGTCGGCACCAGGATGCCGGTGAGCATCTTGATGGTCGTCGACTTGCCCGCGCCGTTGGCGCCGATATAGCCGACCGCCGAGCCGCGTTCGATCCGGAAACTCATCCGGTCGACGGCGGTGATGGTGTCGCGATGTCGGCGCCAGCGGCTGCCGTTCTTGCGGTACACGGTGAATTGCCGGGTGAGGTCATCGATGTCGATGATCGGATCCTGGTGCTCGTGCTCGTCCATCGTTATCCCCCTCCTCCCTGATAGTGCCTCGTACCGATCCGCCATGCCGCCGATGCGAGCAGCCACACCCACGCCGCGGCGAGTGGCGTCAGCCACGCCGACCACGCGGGCAACAGTGGTGGGCCCGGCAGACCGAGCAGGGCGATCGTCGGCACGTATGCCGTGAACGCGACGGGAATCGCGAACCCGAACAACAGTTTCAGCGGTGTCGGGAACACCGAGGCCGGCTGCATCGCGGCGAACGAACCGCCGTAGGTGAAGCTGTTGGTGAGCTCGGCACCGTCGATCAAGAAGAACTGTAGTCCGGCCGCGCATACGAAAAGGCCACAGAACAGCGCGATTCCACTGATCAGGGTGATCACGATCAAGGTAACCGGGGCGATGCCCCAGTCGATATCGTTGCGCCACAGCCCGATCCCGAGCACGATCACCGCGACCGCGGCCCGCGCGAGTCTGCGTAACGAGATGTCACTGGTCACCAGCTGCAACAGCAACGGTTGTGGGCGAAGGTGATACGCGTCGAGGGTGCCCATCCGGATCATCGAGGGCAGGGAATCCAGATGCCCGACCGCGACCTGGGCCAGCGCGAACGAGGTGTTGGACAGCCCGAACAGCAGCAGCGCCGCATCCACATCGAGGCCGCCGAGGGTCTTCACGTTGTGGAAGATGACCCATACCTCGGCGAACTCCACCAGCCCGATCAGGAAGGCGCTGAACACTTCGGTGGCGAACGAGAGGCGGTACACCTGCTGTGCTTTCACACGCGAACGCAATACTGCGAGATAGGGAGTGAACCAGGTCCCGGCAACAACGCGCGCGGAATCCGGTTCAGCCACCCTGTACCTCCAGCCTGCGTTGTCCCGCCCGCAGCAACACCCTGCCGAGCAGTCCGATCACCAACACCCAGAAGCCTTGTACCGCAACGATGATCAAGGCATCCGACCCGGCGGCCCGCCCTGACAGCGTATCGATCGGGGCCTGCAGGATGGAGGGAAACGGCGTAGACATGGCGACGACACGCAACCAGTCGGGGAACATGTGCACCGGGACGAAAAGCCCGGCCAGGAACGTTCCGACGATCTGGTACAGCACCCGGATGCCGCGGATCTCGACCACCCAGAACCCGATCAGCGCCACCGCGAACAGGCACAGAAACGACAGGGCCACCGCGAGCAGCACACTGATCAGGCCGAGCAGATAGGCCACCGGCGTACTCGGCATCGACAAACCGAAGGTGGCGGCGCCGATGACGATGCTCGGGACACCGCGCGGCAGGATCGTGCAGGCGGCGCGGCCCATGTCGGTGGCCAGGTAGCCGAGTTGCACGTCGATCGGACGCAGGAAGTCGATCGCGACGTCACCGGACTTGATCCGGTCGACCAGGTCGATCTGCGGTCCCATGAACTGAGTGGCGCCCAGCAACGCCTGCGACAACCACACATAGGCCCCGATGGTGCCCTCGTCGTACCCGCCGAAATCACCGGCGGCACGCACCGCCGCGACCATTACCGCCGCACGAACGAACCCGAACACACAGTTGGTGAACAGCCCGGCGAACATCGCCAGCTTGTATTGGGCCTGCCGCTTGAATCCCGCCCGCGCCAGCGTCCAATACACCCGGAAAGCCCCAGGCTTGCGACGTCGCCGCACCGCGAAGGCAAGCCCACCATCCCCCGCCACATTGCCCCGCACAATCAGTCAACTCTAGGCCGATCGCCACGAATCAGGACGAGAACGGCACGGATCGCCGACGCCCGCCGCGCACAGGGCTATCGGCACATGCTCAGTCCTTGGGGAAGCCCGTCGCGAACAAGATCGCGATGGCGACCGAGCTGACCACGGAGATGGCAAGGATGATCCACATGGGGCGAAAGATTACCCGGCCCGGGCCACCACCCCGGCATCGCACCGCCGTGACCGGCATCAGTGCAGGTCACGGCGGTGTCTGAGAGTCCGGCGGCAGCCCGCTATTCGTCGACCACCGTGATCGCGGCCTCGTTGGCGTCGATCTCCGGGTCGGAGGGATTCGCGTCGGACTTCACCGTGATGCGCGACTTGTCGATACCGTCGCCCTCGAGCGCGGCCGCGATGTTGTCACCGCGTGCCTCGGCCAGGGATTTGGCCGAGGCGATATTCGAATCCTCGGCGTAGGTCGTGATCTGGATCTCGGTGTCGTTGCCCTGCAACGGGACGGCTACCGCTTTGAGCGTCGCGACGGCGGCCGCGCTGAGATCGGAACTACCCGCGTCGAAGGTGATCGGTGCGGCAGCCAAGACCGTGTTGATCGCGTCCTGCACCGCTTGCTCCGCGGTATCGCGCACCGTGCTCATCATCGACGACGCGGTCGCGGCGACACTGCTGCGCATGGTGTCGGCCTGGGTGGTCGAGGTGGTTGCCGGTGCGGACGAGTCGTCATCGGAGCTACACGCCGCGGTCATCAACAGAACCACCGCGATCGATGCGATCCCACAGACGCTGTTTCTGATCTTCATCGGATTCTCCTTGTTCGTGAGTGCCGGACAGTGGGTTGTGCGGGAGAGTTGTGCTTCGGTCAGTTCGCTGGATCGGATTCGCCTTGCGGGCGCCGGGGTATCCGCCCGGTGCAGAACAGCGCCGCGATGGCGAGCAGCGCGGTGACGAAGAACGCGACGCGCAGAGCGTCCAGGCGCGCCGCCTCGTTGAGGTCGAGGATCTCGGCTGCCCGCTGCTCGGGGACTGCGTTCTCGCCCAACACCTCCCGCAGCTGGGTGTCGGACAGGAAGGGGACACCTGCGGCCAATTCGGTGGAGGCCTGTTGTTTCACCGCGGGCGCCACATCGGGGTGGTCGTTGATCCCCGCGATGACCGAGGTGCTCAGTGTCGCGATGAGTACCGAGCCGACCAACGCCGTTCCCAGGGACGCACCGAGATTGGAGGCCGTGTTCTGCAGCCCGCCGACCTCGGCGCTCTGCGAGTCCGGCACGGCCGACACGGTGACCGCGCCGAGCTGAGAGGCCAAGGCTCCCAATCCCAGCCCCATCAACACCATGGGGACGGCGACCACGCTCGCGTTGGCGCCGGGATCCATGCCTGCCACGAGGAAGAGGATGCCGACGATCATGGCGGTCATCCCGGCGCGCACGACGCGGCGCGGGTCGGCCCGCGGCCAGATCTTCGGTATTCCGGCCGCGGCCAGCAGCAATGCCACCGAGAGCGGAACCAGGCGCAACCCGGTCTGCAGAGCGTCGAGCTCGAGGACCACCGTCAAGAACAGCGGGACGGTGAAGAACACCCCGGCTTGCACGGTGAACTGGCCGAGAAACATCGTGAGGCCGCCGGTGAGCTGGCGATTGCGGAACAGCGCCGGGTCGACCAGCGGTTCGCCACCGGTCTCGGCGAGATGGTTCTGCCAGCGCGCGAACACATACAGCAGCAGCAGTCCGCCCAGCAACAGCCAGACGACCGGCGAGAGCCCGCCGAGCGCGGTGCCGCCCGGTTTGGGTTGGACCCAACCCCACTCACTCGAACGCAGGACGCCGTAGACGATCATGCCGAGGCTGAGCACCGAGAGCACGGAACCGAGCAGGTCGATCCGGACCTTCGCCGGCGCGACGTCGTCGATCCGCCGTAGCGCGACAAGGATGACCACGACGAGAACCGCCTCGCCGGCGAACACATAGCGCCACGACGCGAACGTCGTCACCGCACCGCCGATCAGCGGGCCCGCGGCGACGGCCATCGCACCGGCTGACGCGACCAGACCGTAGGCGTAGCTGCGGCGTTCGGGCGCGAAGTTGCCCGCGACCAGGGCGACGATCGCGGGCATGATCAACGCGGCACCGATGCCTTCCAGCAGCGACCAGCCGATCAGCAACACGAGCAGGTTCGGCGCCGCCGCGGTGGTGAGCGAACCCACGCCGTAGATGACGAGCCCGAACGCGAACGCTCGACGCCGGCCGATGACGGTGCCCACCTTGCCGCCGGTGATCATCAATGTCGCCATGACGAGCGTGTACAGCGTGATCGCCGTCTGGATGCCGGTGATGGGGGTGTCCAGGTCCTCGGCGACGTCGGCCATCGACACGTTCATCACCGAGCTGTCCAGCGTCATCAGGAACTGGCCGGACGCCAGTACGAGCAGCACCAGACCGGATCCGGCGGCCACTGCTTTCGACGGGCCGCTCGAACTCATGAGCCAGTGTTCCCGGGCATCAGGGCCTCACTTCTGCGACCAGGGCGAAGGTGTGGACGACAGTCAGCGTCACACACCGGCAGCGGTCGCGGCTCACCCGAAAAGGGTGAGTCGGCGAACACCGCTCGACACGGTCGCTGTCGGCCGCTCCTTGCTCCAGGACACGGAGCGGTGTCCGAAACCAGGCAAATGCGTCGCCATTGCGCACGCTGTTCCGCAGCGGTCGGGCCGGAGGTAGATTCGATATGCGGCAGAGGCTGAATTGCGTGTGCGGTCGTCGCCGCGACGGCATCGAACAGCTGTCAGGTGTGGCGCCGGAAGAATATTCCGTGTGCCTGTCAAGTACGTCCGATCCACAATTCGAGGTGCAATACCTATGACACCGGATGAACTCATGGAAGAGGCATGCAGGCTGGCGAAAGAGTCTGTCGACAACGATTGGGGTGGACCGTTCGGCGCCGTGATCGCGAAGGACGGAGTGATCGTCGCGCGCGGGCAGAATCGGGTGCTGCTCACCGGTGATGCCACCGCACACGCCGAAATAGAAACCATCCGCAAGGCGACCCAGGTACTCAACGGCGAGGCTCCGAGTATTTCCAAAGAGCACCAGAACGAGTCGACGCTGGAATTGGTCCCGCGACCCGAGGGATCTCCCGACAAGGTTCCGGAACGCGCGAGAATGTTGATGGGGATGGAGATATTCATCAGCGGCGCGCCCTGTCCCATGTGTATGAGCGCAATCTATTGGTCACGTCTCGACGCCGTGCATTTCGCGAGCGATCTGGCGGACACCAGCGAAATCGGCTTCGACGACGCGTATCAATACGAAGACTTCACGAGGCCGCTGCCCGAGCGGTCCGTGAAAATCGAACAGTTCCGCAGGGATCTGGGCGCCGAAGCGTACAAGACCTGGGCCGAGAAGGCCGACAAGCACCCGTACTGACATGACGGCCTCGAAGGCACCGTCGCCGAGGCCCGCCGCGGCGACGGTGGTCATCACTCAGCAGCCCCGTGTCGGCCGCGAGGACGAGTTCCGGCGGTGGCAGGCGGAGGTGAACGACGCGGCGGCGGCCTTTCCGGGATTCCTCGGCGCCGACGTGACGCCACCGGGTGACGCTCGGTCCGACTGGTCGGTCGTGTATCGGTTCGACGACATCGTCAACCTCAAGCATTGGCTCGCCAGTGATACCCGGGAAGAGCTTCTCGCGCGCGGAACCGCGCTCTTCGAGCGGCCGTCGACGCAGCATGTGCTGGTCGACGAGCCGGACGAGGAGGTAGCGACTGTCGTCGTCTCGCACCCCGTGGCGGCCGGACGCGAGACGGAATTCATCGCGTGGCAGGACCGGATGACCGAGGTCGAACGGACTTTTCGAGGCTTTCGCGGATCCGGGCTGCACCGGCCGATCCCCGGTGTCCAGAGTGACTGGACGATCATCTATTCCTTCGCTTCGGCCGAGCATCTCGACCACTGGCTCGAATCGCCCCAGCGCAAGGCCTTGCTCGAGGAAGCGCCGGACTTCCGGGATTTCGAGGTCCACCGAATCGCCAACCCCTACGGGTCGTGGTTTCCGCCGAGCCAGACGGGCGAGGACGGCGGTCCGGCGTCGTGGAAGACGGCCTTGTCGGTCCTGGTAGGGCTGTATCCGACGGTCGTGATCCTCACCGTGATCATCGCCGAGATCTGGCCGGGCGCGCAGCTGTGGATCAGCCTGCTGGTCGGGAACATCCTGTCGGTCAGCCTGCTGACCTGGGTGGTGATGCCGGTCGTCACCCGCGCGCTGGGATTCTGGATGCGATCGAGCCCACGCCCCGACCCTCGCACCGACCTGGCCGGTCTCGCCTGCTCGGTGGGTTTCCTGACACTCGCCGCGATCTTCTTCTACTTGGTGACGCGGGTGTTCTGGACGCTTCCGTGACGTCGTCTCCGCCGATGCGAAAGTCCCTGGCCGCTAGAGCGTCGCGCTCGGAACCCGTGGCGGCCCTGACCTAATGTTCATGCAGGTCAGGGCCGCTTTGCGCCCCCGGCAGGAATCGAACCTGCGACCTAGGGATTAGAAGGCCCTTGCTCTATCCAACTGAGCTACGGAGGCAGTCGCATCAACCTTGGCCGAAGTCGGCCACGCTGTCCAGCTCGAAAAGTATAGCGACCGACCGGATCGTCGAGCGCAGGCTCGGGTGAGCGCCCCCTCGGGGCGTCGCCGGGCACGTCGAACTACCCTCGTTGTCATGTCGTTATCGCAGGACCCCACCGCTGGACCCGCCGTCGACGGCGGACCGCCGGCGGATACGGGTCCGGCGGCGCCGTTCGGTGTACTCAGCGTCGTGGCCGGGTGTATCGCCGCGGTTGTCGCGGCCATGGTGGTCGGGTTGTCGGCGGCGCACGCGCTCAGTTTGCTCGGTATACCCGATCCGGGGGCGTTGACAACATATGGATTGCCCGCGTTGCGCGCGGTGGCCGATCTGGCCGCCGCGATGACCGTCGGCTCCCTGTTGTTCGCGGCGTTCCTGCTGCCCCCGCGCGACGGCGGTCTGCTCGAGGTCGGCGGTTATCGGGCGGTGCGCCGAGCCTCCGACGCCGCGCTGGTGTGGGCCGCGAGCGCGGCGCTGTTGGTGCCGTTGACAGTGTCGGATACGACCGGTCAGCCGGTGAGTGCCATCTGGCGACCCGAAGTGCTGTGGCCGGTGATCACGCAGGTCGAGGTAGCGGGAGCCTGGCGGACAACGGTGTTGTTCGCGCTGATCGTGGCGATCGGCTGCCGGTGCGCGTTGCGCTGGGGCTGGACGCCGGTGCTGCTGGCAGGCGCGTTGGTGACCATGATGCCGCTGGCGCTGACCGGGCACTCGTCCTCCGGTGGCTCCCACGACGTGGCGACCAACTCCCTGATCCTGCACATGGTGTCGGCCTCGGTCTGGGTGGGCGGGCTGATCGCGGTGCTGGCGCACGCGATGCGTGGCGGCGCGAACACCGATGTCGCCGCCCGCCGGTTCTCGGTGGCCGCGACCGTCTCGATCGTGGTGATCGGCCTCAGCGGCGTCGTCAATGCCTGGGTGCGAGTGCCCGTTTCGGACCTGTTCACCACCACGTACGGCAGGCTGGTGCTCGCGAAAGCGGCCGCGCTGCTGGTGCTGGGCGCCATCGGCTACCTGCAGCGCCGGGCCGCGCTGCCCGCGCTGGCCGCCGATTCGCGCGACCGCGGCGCGCTCATCCGTTTCGCCGGCGTGGAGATGCTGATCTTCGCGGCGACCATCGGCCTGGCAGTCGGCCTCGGCCGCACCCCGCCACCGCCACCGACCGCGGTGCCGACGCCGGTCGAAGTGGAGCTGGGCTACACCCTCGCGGGCCCGCCGACCGTGAGCCGCCTGCTGTTCGACTGGCGCTTCGACCTGATCTTCGGAACCCTGGCGATCGTGCTCGCCGCGCTCTATCTGCTCGGCGTCCGCCGGTTGCGCAAGCGCGGCGATGCCTGGCCGGTCGGGCGGACCATCGCCTGGTGCAGTGGCTGCCTGGTGCTGTTGCTGGCCACGTCGTCGGGGGTCGGGCGCTACGCGCCGGCGATGTTTAGCGTGCACATGGGCGCGCACATGGCGTTGTCGATGCTGGCGCCGATCCTGCTCGCCCTCGGCGGCGCGGTGACCCTGGCATTGCGCGCGCTCCCGCCCGCGGGCCGCGGTGGTGTGCCGGGGCCACGCGAGTGGATTCTGGCAGCCGTGCACAACCCGGTCTCGCGGTTCCTCACCCAGCCCGTGGTGGCGTCGCTGATCTTCGTCGCCGGGTTCTACGCGCTGTATCTGGGCGGAATCTTCGACACCTATGTCGACTCGCACGCCGCGCACCTGATGATGAACACGCACTTCCTGCTCAGCGGCTACCTGTTCTACTGGGTGGTGATCGGCATCGATCCCAAGCCGCGCGAGGTCGCGCCGCTGACCAAGCTCGCGATGGTGTTCGGCACGCTGCCCTTCCACGCGTTCTTCGGCATCGCGCTGATGAGCATGACCACCGTGCTGGGCGACTGGTTCTATCGCACCCTCGACCTCGGCTGGAACATCGACCTGCTCGCCGACCAGCGCAACGGCGGCAGTTTCGCCTGGGCCAGCGGTGAGGTGCCGCTGGTGGTGGTGATGCTCGCCCTGCTGATCCAGTGGTCACGCAGTGACACCAAGCTGGCCAAGCGCACCGACCGGGCCGCCGATCGCGACAACGACGCCGACCTGACCGCCTACAACGCGATGTACGCCGAGCTGGCGCGGCGTGACGGCGAGGTCCGCCGGTGAGCGGATTCGGTGTGCCGTCGAGCGAATCGACCGAGCGGGCCGAACCGGTGCGGGTGCTGCGCACCGATGTGCGGGCGGCGCGGCGGCGGCTGGCCGGGCGGGTACGCAAGACACCGGTGTTCCACACGAGTGTGGACGGGCCGAACGGGCCGGTGCCGGTGTCACTGAAAATGGAATTCCTGCAGCACGGCGGCACATTCACGGTGCGTGGCGCGCTCAACGCGCTGTTGTCGGCCGACAGCGGCACCGACCATGTGGTTGTCGCCTCGGCGGGCAACGCGGGCATCGCGGTGGCGCTGGCCGCGGCACAGCTCGGCAAGGAATGCACGGTCGTCGTGCCGGAATCCGCGCCGCACACCAAGGTGGCCGCGATGTGGGCGCACGGCGCCGAAGTGCTGTGGCACGGAACGACGTACGCCGAGGCGCAACGCCGGGCGCTCACCCTGGCCGCCGAGCGCGGTGCCGACCATCTGCATGCCTACGACATGCCCGCGGTGGTGGCGGGCGCCGGCGTCATCGGGCTCGAGCTGGAAGAACAGGTGCGCGGCAGGCCGCCGGTGCTGGCCGCGGTCGGCGGCGGCGGGCTGATCGCGGGCCTCGGGGCGGCACTGGGCAAGCGCAGGGAGATCGTCGGCATCGAATCCGAGCACATACCGGTGCTCTCGGCGGCACTCGCGGCGGGCGCGCCGGTCGATATCGACGTGGCTTCGTACGCCACCGAGCTGCTGTGCGCGACCAGGGTCGGCGATATCGCCTTCGATATCGCCCAGCGGCACCAGATGCCCGCGGTCGCGGTGGCCGACGACGCGGTCGCCGCCGCCCGCGAATACCTCTGGCGGGAGTTCCGCGTGGTGGTCGAGCTCGAAGGCGCCGCCGCGCTGGCCGCCGTGCAGAGCGGTGTGTACACGCCGGAGCCCGGCGTACGGCCGATCGTGGTGCTGTGCGGAGCGAACACCGAGCTTCCCGTGCTCTGACACCGGCGTTGTCCACAACTGCCCGCTTCATCCACAGATTCACTGCGCGCCGCCCACACCCCCGTTCGCCGGGTCATTCTTGGTTGGTCAGAGCGATAACGGTGGATTCGAGCGGGGGGCGAGCACGATGTACGAGGCACACGCGACGGTGATCGGGACCGTCATCACCCATCCGATGCGGCGCGATCTCAGCAACGGTGAGCAGATGCTCACGTTCCGGATGGCGAGCAATTCGCGGCGATTCGACGTCAAAACGGGGGAGTGGACCGACAACGGCACGTTGTATCTCACGGTCTCGTGCTGGCGCAGGCTGGTGGCAGGGGTGGATCGATCGTTGCACCGCGGCGACCCGGTGATCGCCTACGGGCAACTCCGCTCGCACGAGTACCGCGGCAAGGACGGAACCGAGCGGCGGGATCTGGAGATGCGCGCGGTGGCGGTCGGGCCCGATCTGGCGCGCTGCCACGCGAGCGTTGTCCGCCGGTCCGAGGGCCTGCGATCACTGCCGCATGCGACGGTGCGGAATATTTCCGACCCCCGCGGCGCTGCCCTACCGAAGGCCGACGACGCTGCCACCGGGTATGCGTCCGCCGAAGCCGTTGCCGTAGCCTGTACGACCGTGGCGGATCCTGTCCCCGCGCGATCGCCGGACGTGGTGTCGAGCACCAACGGTGCCGAGCAGGTCGACGCATGAGGGTCGTTTCCGCGGCACTCGACCCTTCCGTATCCCGTCCCCGTTTCTCCCACCGATAGGCTTCCGCGTATGGCTGAGTTCATTTATCAGATGATCAAGGTTCGCAAAGCGCACGGCGACAAGGTCATCCTCGACGACGTGTACTTGAACTTCCTTCCCGGCGCCAAGATCGGTGTGGTGGGTCCCAACGGCGCGGGTAAATCCAGCGTGCTGAAGATCATGGCGGGACTGGACCGGCCGAACAACGGTGAGGCGTTCCTCGGCGCGGGCGCCACGGTCGGCATCCTGCAGCAGGAGCCGCCGCTCAACGAGGAGAAGACCGTCCGCGGCAACGTGGAGGAGGGCCTCGGCGAGGTCAAGGTCAAGCTGGATCGGTTCAACGAGATCGCTGAACTGATGGCCACCGAGTACTCCGACGAGCTCATGGACGAAATGGGCAAGCTCCAGGAGTTCCTCGACCACGCCGACGCCTGGGATGTCGACTCCCAGCTCGAGCAGGCCATGGACGCGCTGCGCTGCCCGCCGCCGGACGCGCCGGTCACCAACCTCTCCGGTGGTGAGCGCCGCCGCGTCGCGCTGTGCAAGTTGCTGCTGAGCAAGCCCGATCTGCTGCTGCTCGACGAACCGACCAACCACCTCGACGCCGAGAGTGTGCTCTGGCTCGAGAAGCACCTCGCCGATTACCCCGGCGCCGTGCTGGCCGTCACCCACGACCGGTACTTCCTCGACAATGTCGCCGAGTGGATCCTCGAGCTCGACCGTGGGCGTGCCTACCCCTACGAGGGCAACTACTCCACCTACCTGGAGAAGAAGGCACAGCGTCTCGAGGTCCAGGGCAAGAAGGACCAGAAGCTGCAGAAGCGCCTCAAGGACGAGCTGGCCTGGGTGCGGTCCGGCGCCAAGGCCCGCCAGGCCAAGAACAAGGCTCGACTGGGTCGCTACGAGGAGATGGCGGCCGAGGCCGAGAAGCACCGCAAGTTGGACTTCGAGGAGATTCAGATCCCCGCGGGTCCGCGACTGGGTGACATCGTGGTCAACGTGTCGCACCTGGACAAGGGCTTCGGCGACCGTCAGCTCATCAAGGATCTGTCGTTCACGTTGCCGCGCAACGGTATCGTCGGCGTCATCGGACCCAACGGTGTCGGTAAGACGACGTTGTTCAAGACCATCGTCGGTCTCGAATCACCCGACAGCGGTGAGGTGAAGGTCGGCGAGACGGTCAAGCTGAGCTATGTCGACCAGAACCGCGGAGGCATCGACCCGAAGAAGAACGTCTGGCAGGTCGTCTCCGAAGGTCTGGACTTCATCCAGGTCGGCAACCAGGAGATGCCCTCGCGCGCCTACGTCAGCGCGTTCGGCTTCAAGGGGCCGGATCAGCAGAAGCCGGCGGGTGTGCTCTCCGGTGGTGAGCGCAACCGCCTGAACCTGGCGCTGACCCTCAAGGAGGGTGGCAACCTGATCCTGCTCGACGAACCGACCAACGACCTCGACGTCGAAACCCTCAGTTCGCTCGAGAACGCGCTCGATCAGTTCCCCGGCTGCGCCGTCGTGATCTCCCACGACCGGTGGTTCCTCGATCGCACCTGCACCCACATCCTGGCGTGGGAGGGCGACAACGACAATGACGCCAAGTGGTACTGGTTCGAGGGCAACTTCGAGGCGTACGAGGCGAACAAGATCGAGCGTCTGGGCGCCGAAGCCGCTCGCCCGCACCGTGTTACGCACCGCAAGCTGACGCGCGACTGATACGCGCGGCCCGCACGACGGCCCGGTGGAATGATCTGTGAACGGTCGCTCCGCCGGGCCGTCGGCGTTGTGCCGATCGGTGCTCCCGTCGTTCACCCAGCATTCCGCAAGTTACCGGCGCGGCAAGCCCGAATTCCCTCAGCGTGTTCGAGTAGCCGGAGCTAGTCTCGAAAATGCGTCACCTGCGTTGCGAAATCGAAGCGAACCACAATCCATGGGAGTGGGCTAAACGATGACGGTCTCGTCGGAAATCTCCAGCGCGGCGTGGGCCGCGGGAATGCCGCAGAGCTTGCGCGGCGATCTCGCGACTCTCGAGGAGGCGTATTTCCGACACGTCGATGCCGGTGACGTGGACTTCCCGATCCCCGGAATCACCCAGATCTTCCGGCACCACATGGAATTGGCCGCCGTTCGGATGCCGGGTAAGGCCAGCGTGCGAGTGCATCATCCCGACGACGGGACCGGGATGGGCGCCGCGGTGCAGGTCGTCACCGACGACATGCCGCTGCTGGTGGAGTCGATCACCGCGGCGCTGGGCCGGATGCAGGTGAGCGTCTCCGAGGTGATCCACCCGATCTTCGAGGTCGTCCGCGACGAGAAGGGCCACCTCACCGGCGCCGCGGCGCACGAGGTGGACGGCCACGGCGCGACCGGGCTCACCGAATCGTGGATGCACCTGCAGCTGCACCCGTCGACCGGCCGGGCCCAGCTCGATCACATCGAACGCACCATGCCCGAGGTGATCGACGACGTCCGCCAGGTGATCGACGACACCGAGGCCATGGCCGCGGTGCAGAGTTCGCTCGCCGACGCGCTCGACCGTTCCGCCGCCCAGGGCTCCACGCCGTTCCCCGCCGTCGATGTGGCCGATTGCGCCCAGCTGCTGCGGTGGCTGGCCGCGGGCAACTTCACCCTGCTGGGTTATGCCCGCTACCGACGCGGCGTCGAGGACGGCCACACGGTGTCCACCGTGGTGCCCGGTGCGAGCCTGGGTGTGCTCCGTCCCGATGTCGGCACCGATTTCAAAGTGCCCATCAACGGTGAAGACCGCCCGTTGCTGCTGCTCACCCAGGGTCTGGTGCGCGCGACCGTGCACCGCTCGGTGTACCCGTACTTCGTCGGTGTCGCCGATGTCGACGAGACGGGCGCCGAGGTGGGTGTGCACCTGTTCATCGGCGTGTTCACCGTCAGCGCGGTGCACGAGAACGTGCTCGACATCCCGGTGATCAACCGCCGGGTGCGGACCGCGATCGAGGGCGCCGGGTTCGACAAGGACTCCTTCTCCGGGCAGGCGATGCTCGAGGTGATCGAGTCGTTCCCGCGCACCGAACTGTTCTCGGCCGACACCGAGACCATGCGCCGCACCGCCGTCGCGGTGCTCGGCGTCGGCCTGCGCAGGCAGGTCCGGCTCTTCCTGCGCAGCGATGGCTACGGCCGCTTCGTGGCCTGCATGGTGTATCTGCCGCGCGATCGCTACACCACTGCCGTACGCCTGGAGATGCAGGAGATCCTGGTCGCCGAACTCGGTGGCGTGGATATCGACTACTCGGCGCGGGTGAGCGAAAGTGAGCTCGCCAGTGTGTATTTCACGGTGATGATGCCCGCCGAGTCCACCGGCGAGGCAGGACCCGACACCTCGGAGGACAACCGGCTGCGTCTGCAGGGCCTGCTCAACGCGGCCAGTCACACCTGGGACGACCGGATCGGTGACGCGGTCGCCTCTTCCACCGTGCTCGATCCCGCTGTGGTCAAACGGTATTCGGAGGCGCTGCCCGAAAGCTACAAAGAGGACTTCGCGCCCGCCCGCGCGCTGGCCGACATCGTGCGCCTCGAGCGACTCACCGAAGGCGGCATCAGGCAGCACCTCTATCGCAGGCCCGAAGCGGCGCCCGGTTCGTGGCGCTTCAGCCTCTACATCGCCGGTTCCGGTGTCTCACTGAGCCAGGTCCTCCCGGTCTTGCAGAGCCTGGGTGTCGAGGTGGTCGACGAACGGCCCTACCAGCTCGAACACGAAGGCGGCACCGAGCGCTGGATCTACGATTTCGGTTTGCAGGCTCGTCCGGAGCTGCTGCGCAACGCACTGGGCGGCGATCTCGACGCCGCACTGCTCGAAGCCCCCGGCCAGCTCGACGCCCTGCGTACCCGGTTCACCGATGCCTTCGAGGCGGTCTGGTACGACCGGGCCGAAGCCGACGGTCTCAACGAACTCGTGCTGCGTGCCGGCCTGCCGTGGCGGTCGGTCGCGATCCTGCGCGCGTACGCGAAATACCTGCAGCAGGCCGGATTCCCGTACTCCCAGGTCAATATCGCCCGCGTGCTGCTGGCCCATCCGGAGGTCGCGCGCGATTTCGTCGACCTGTTCGCCGCCCGGTTCGATCCGGCCATCGTCTCCGCCGAGGCCGCCGCCGAGCTCGAGACGCGGGTGCGGGCCGGGATCGACGAGGTGGTCAGCATGGACGCCGACCGCATCCTGCGGGCCATCCTCGGCCTGATCAAGGCCACGCTGCGAACCAACAACTATGTTCTCGACGACGAAGGACGCCCACGCGACTACCTGGCGCTGAAGGTCGAGCCGCGCGAGATCGCCGAACTGCCCAAGCCGCGACCGCAATTCGAGATCTTCGTGTACTCGCCGCGGGTCGAGGGCGTGCACCTGCGGTTCGGCTCGGTGGCGCGTGGCGGCCTGCGCTGGTCGGACCGGCTCGAGGACTTCCGCACCGAGATCCTCGGCCTGGTGAAGGCGCAGGCGGTGAAGAACGCGGTGATCGTGCCGGTCGGCGCCAAGGGCGGTTTCGTGGTGAAGCGTCCGCCCGCCCCGATCGGTGACCCGGCCGTCGACCGCCAGGCGAGTATCGCCGAAGGCGTCGCCTGCTACCGCACCTTCATCTCCGGGCTGCTCGACGTCACCGACAATGTCGACCTGGCCACCGGCGCGGTGCTGCCGCCCGATCGCGTGGTCCGCCGCGACAGCGACGACACCTACCTGGTGGTCGCCGCCGACAAGGGCACCGCCAGCTTCTCCGATATCGCCAACGATGTGGCCACCCGCTACGGCTTCTGGCTCGGCGACGCCTTCGCCTCCGGCGGCTCGGCGGGCTACGACCACAAGGCGATGGGGATCACCGCCAAGGGGGCGTGGGAAGCGGTCAAACGCCACTTCCGTGAGATGGACATCGACACCCAGAGCCAGGAATTCACCGTGGTCGGCGTCGGTGACATGAGCGGTGACGTGTTCGGCAACGGCATGCTGCTCTCGCCGCACATCCGGCTGGTCGCCGCGTTCGACCACCGGCACATCTTCCTCGACCCGAACCCCGACGCCGCGAGTTCCTTTACCGAACGTGAGCGGTTGTTCGCGCTGCCGCGATCCTCGTGGGCCGACTACGACCGGAGCCTGATCAGCGAGGGCGGCGGGGTGTTCGAGCGGACCGTGAAGTCGGTGCCGATCTCGCCGCAGGCACGAACGGCGCTCGGCCTGCCCGACTCGGTGCAGACGCTCTCGCCGCCAGAGTTGGTGCGCGCGATCCTGCTCGCACCGGTGCAGTTGCTGTGGAACGGCGGGATCGGCACCTACGTGAAGGCGAGCACCGAATCCAATGCCGAGGTGGGCGACAAGTCCAACGACGCGGTGCGCGTCGACGGAAACCAATTGCGGGTCAAGGTGATCGGCGAAGGTGGCAACCTGGGGGCCACCGCGCTCGGCCGGATCGAGTTCTGCCGTGCGGGCGGCAAGATGAACACCGACGCACTCGACAACTCCGCGGGCGTCGACTGCTCCGACCATGAGGTCAATATCAAGGTCCTGCTCGACGGCGTGGTCAGCGCGGGTGGTCTCGCGCCCGCCGACCGCAACCCGCTGCTGGCCTCGATGACCGACGAGGTCGCTCGAATGGTGTTGCAGGACAACGTCGACCAGAACACCTTGATCGGTATCGCCCGCACCGACGCGCCCCAGATGCTCAATGTGCACGGTCGCGTGATCGCCGACCTCGAACAGCGACGCGGTCTCGACCGGGAGCTCGAGGCGCTGCCGTCGACCGCCGAGCTGGCTCGCCGTGGCGAGGAGGGCGCCGGGCTCGCCTCACCCGAGCTGGCCAACCTGCTCGCGCACGTGAAGCTCGGCCTCAAGGCCGACCTGCTCGACACCGATCTGCCCGACAGCGCCTATTTCGCGAGGAAGCTGCCCCTGTACTTCCCGACGCCGCTGCGGGAACAGTTCGGCGCCGCCATCAAGAAGCACCGGCTGCGCCGCGAGATCGTCACCACGATGATCGTCAACGAGGTCGTGGACTACGGCGGCATCACCTACGCCCACCGCCTCAACGAAGAGGTCGGCGCCACCACCACCGATACGGTGCGCGCGTTCGCCGCGGCCACCGAGATCTTCCAGCTCCATGACGTGTGGTCGCGCATCCGCGGCGCCGACGCCGCCGCCGGAGTCTGTGACCTGCTCGAATTGGAATCCAAGCGGACGCTGGACCGCGCATCGCGCTGGTTGCTGAGCAACCGGCCGCAGCCGATCGCGGTCGGCGCCGAGATCAACCGCTATCACCGCCGGGTGCAGGAACTGGCGCCGCAGGTGCCGGGCTGGTTGCGCGGGCACCATGTCACCTCCCTCACCCAGGGCGCCGCCGAGCTGATCGCCCGCGGCGCGCCGACCGACCTGGCCACCGAGGTGTTCGGGCTGCTCGGGTTGTTCCCGCTGCTCGACATCGTCGACATCGCCGACATCACCGATCGCGACGGAGCCGAGGTGGGCGCCCTGTACTACGCGCTCAACGATCATCTCAAGATCGACTGGCTGCTCGAGGCGGTGAGCCATCTCGAACGCGGCGATCGCTGGCACGCGCTGGCCCGGCTCGCGCTGCGCGACGACATGTACGGTTCGTTGCGTTCGCTCACCCTCGATGTGCTGTCCGCGGGTGACCCAGAAGAAACTCCCGACGAAAAAATTGCATACTGGGAGTCGAAGAACCAGTCCCGGCTGGGCCGTGCGCGCGCGGCACTGTCGGAACTGTTCGAGTCCGGGACCCACGACCTCGCCACACTGTCGGTTGCCGCGCGACAGGTGCGGAGCATGGTGAGCGGGGTGGGCGCCCAATCGGAGGTACCACGGTGACGAGTTCGCCGAACGGCAACACCGCCACGCCCGCACCGGAGCTGGTGTTGCCGCAGCGTTTTCACGCGAAGGTCGAGATCCGCTGGTCGGATATGGACGTATTCCAGCACGTCAACCACGCTCGGATGGTGACCCTGCTGGAAGAGGCGCGGATTCCGTGGCTGTTCGACGACGACAAGCCGACGGCGTCGATGGGGCGGCAGGGGTGTGTGCTGGTCGACCTGCATGTGAAGTACCGCGGGCAGTTGCGGCACGAGGACACCCCGCTCGACATCGCCATGTGGGTCAAGCAATTGCGCGCGGTCGATTTCACCATCGGTTACGAGGTGCGGGCCAACGGCGCGGCCCCCGATTCGCCGCCCGCGGTCATCGCGACCACCCAGCTCGCCGCGTTCGACATCGACACCCAGCGGCTGCGCAGGCTCAGCGAGACCGAACGCGACTACCTGACACTGTGGCGGGCCTGATTTCGTGAGCTCCTCCGAACAGCGGGTGCTCCACACGCCCGACCCGGCCGAACGCGAGAACCTGGCCACCTTCCTCGGCCGTGCCCTCCGGCTGGACCCGGCCGCTGTCGTCCGATTGCGGCGGCGTGGATCCAGTCTCGTATCCGCGTGGGTGGCGACGGGGTTCGAGACTCTGGCGGTACGAACGATCACCGCGGAACTCGGTGTCGACGATGTCACCGTCGGTGCGGACTCGGTGCTCGCGGGACTGGGTACCGGCCATCCGATCGACCTCGGTTACTCGATGGACTCCGCCTGGCGCGGTGCCCTTCCACCGACCGACGGCTTTTCGCATGTGGATGACGTTCCGGCGCGCACCCTGGTGGAGCTGGCTGAACGTGGCGCGGATGTGGCGCGCGAACACGGCGGTCCCAAAGGCCCGCCCGCGTCTCTTCTCGACCAGTCGGTTCTCACGGTTACCGGGGCCGGTGATCTCGAGGTGCAGGTGCCGATGCGCGTTGTCTTCGCGCTCACTGCGATGGATTTCATTCCACACGCGGGGGAGAAGGCGGAGTCGCGTCGGATTCAGCCGTCGGAGCTGGTGCGGGTGCGGACTACTCGGACGTGGTTGCGGTTGGATGCCCGGTACGGGTCTGTCGCGCGCCGGTTGGGTGGCGGGATTCCGTTGTCGCCCAGCTGAGTTGGGCGGATCGGGGTCTCGGGTGCGGTAACCCCGCACCCGAGAGGTTGCGGGGCGGCCTGGGAGTACCGTCGTGGCGGTCATGGGTGGACAGCGTGGTGGCAGTGCGGTCGCTCGGCGGTCAGTGCACGCCGATTAGGCGTAGCAGAGCGGTTGTCGTGGCTGCTGCCAGCACGGTGACGAGTAGAGGGGCGCGCCGCCACGCGAGGACTCCGCCCACACCGACACCGGCGGGTAGGGCGATGCCCAAGTGGCCGGAGCCGGTCGGCAGCGTGGCTGTTGCCACCAGTGCCGCGAGCAGAATGAGGGCGCCGGTGTCCAGGAGATGGATTGCCCTGGGGGACAGCCGCAGCCGATGGCGCATCGCGGGGCCGGTCCATCGCAGTGCGTAGGTTCCCACGGCGAGCGCCAACATGGCGGGCAGCAGATACGGCGCGTTCATGCGGCTGCCTGCTCGGCGGCGGGGGCCGGTGGGCGCAGGGCGAAGGCCAGTCCGCCCAGGGCGATCAGCACCGGAAGCCCCGCTGGAACGAACGGCGCGACCGACACGGCCAATCCGGCGCCGACCAGTACCGGGCGCAATGTCGCCCGATCGCGCAGGGCGGGCAGGATCAGCGCCAGCAGGATCACGGGGAACACCGCGTCCAAGCCGAGCGCCGAGGTGTCGGGCACGAGCGAACCCAGTGCCGCGCCGAGGGTGGCGCCCAGCGGCCAGCACAGTGCGACGCCGATACCGCAGGCCCAGTACGCGGCGCGTTTGCGTTCCTGATCACCGGGGGCCGTGGCGAAGGCGACCGACTCGTCGTTGAGGACGTGGATGCCGAGCACTCGCTTCCAGCCGCGCCCGAACACCTCGGGCGCCGACAATCCGTACGGCAGGTGGCGCGCATTGAGCAGCAGTCCGGCCACCACCGCCGCCAGCGGACTACCGCCGGCCGCGACGATCCCGAAGAACAACAATTCCGAGCCGCCTGCCAGCACCGTGACCGCCATCACGATCGGCATCCACATCGGGAACCCGGCCGCGATCGTCGACGCGCCATAGGACACACCGAACAGGCCGACGGCAAGGCACGCCGCGGCTACGGCAGCCACGGTTCTCCGGTCGAGTGTTCGCCAAATCGAACGCATGTTGTTTATATTGAACGCACGGGGTGGGTAAAGTCAACGCGGTATCGCCAGCCCTCAGGAGGCGTAGATGGACCGGCAGGACCCCGTCGTCGGACCGCCCCAGGCGGTGATCGCCGCGGCGCTGCGTCGTGAGCGCGCCCGCGCCGGTCTCTCGCTCACCGAGGTCGCTCATCGGGCGGGCGTCGCGAAATCCACACTGTCGCAACTGGAATCGGGCACCGGCAATCCCAGCCTGGAAACCCTGTGGGCGCTGTGTGTCGCACTCGAAATGCCGTTCTCCCGGCTGCTCGATCCGCCGCGGGCCAATGTTCAGGTGATTCGCGCCGACGAGGGTGCGCCCGTCCCCTCTGCTGATGCTGACTATCGGGTGACATTGCTCGCAGCGGGCCAGTCACACACGCGCTGTGATGTGTACCGCATCGCGGCCGAACCCGGCCACACCCGTCGCTCCGATCCGCACAGCCCCGGCGTGGTCGAGCATGTCGTCCTGGCGGCGGGCCGCGCCATGGCGGGCCCGGCGGACGAGCCCGTGGAGATGCGCCCCGGCGACTACATCCGCTACCTGGGCGATCTTCCCCACATCTTCGAAGCTCTCGAGCCGGGAACGTGGGCGACGATGGTCATCGAGAGCGCCTGAGCCGATCGAGCGCGGTGTCAGGCGGCCCCTTCGCCGAGGTACTGCAACCAGATCGGATCCAGATCGGCGGTGGTGGACAGCAGCCGCCAGTGCGGGCCCTTGGGCGAGACCAGCGGGTGGCGCAGGTGCCAGCCCAGGTCGGCCAGCATCTTGTCGGCCTTGCGGTGATTGCAGGGGGCGCAGCTGGCGACGCAGTTCTCCCACGAGTGCTCGCCGCCGCGACTGCGGGGGATCACGTGGTCGATGGTCTCGGCCTTGCCGCCGCAGTACCCGCACCGGTAGTGGTCGCGATGCATGAGCGCGGCGCGGGTCATCGGCACGCGGGCGCGGTAGGGCACCCGCACGTAGGTGCGCAGGCGGATGACAGACGGAATCGCTACTTCGGAGCCCGCGGAATGCAGGACCGGTCCTTCGGGATCGTCGTGGACGGCGTCTGCTTTGGCACAGATCAGCAGCACGACGGCGCGGCGCGCGGACAGCGCGGTGAGCGGCTCGTAGGTGGCGTTGAGGAGGAGGACCCGGCGTTTGCGCCATGCGGCGGCGTCGTGGTCTCCGGCGAGATGCAGAGGCGCGGGGAGATGCGGCAGGTCGTGAAGACCGTGTGCGCCCGGATGGTGATCGGACAGGATATGCAGCGGAACAGCCCCCGAGCCACGATTGTGGACGTCGGCGGGCTGGAGTTGTCGGTGCGTGCGCGCCTCGTGTGAACGGGCGCTCGGTCGCTGCTTCATCCTCTTGACCTCAATTTCATGATTGGCAGGATCATGTGGTATCTGGGGCCGATACTGACCTCAGTTGACCATGGTTCCGGCGGTATTGCACGGCTATTTTTCAAACTTCCGGATGAACTGTGGTTGAAGGGCAGCGCGTTCGTGACCGTGGTGATCGGGGCACAATGGAGCTCGTGACTTCCGGTGAGCAGACAACGACCTCCTTCTACGAAGCCGTGGGCGGCGCGGAGACGTTTCGCCGACTGGTGTCGGTGTTCTATCGCGAGGTCGCGGCCGACGAGATCCTGCGCCCGCTGTACCCGGAGGAGGACCTGGGTCCGGCCGAGCGCCGGTTCCGGATGTTCCTCGAACAGTACTGGGGCGGGCCGCGCACCTACTCCGACGAGCGCGGGCATCCGCGGCTGCGCATGCGCCACAATCCGTTCGTCATCGGGCCGCTCGAGCGCGACGCCTGGATGCGATGCATGCGGATCGCGGTCGGTGAGATCGAACCGTCGATCCTGGACGACGAACACCGCAAAGCCCTGCTGGACTACTTCCAAATGGCAGCGGCCTCCCTGCAAAACGCGCCGTAGCGGTACGAGAGCCCTATTAGGGCTCACCTGAGCCTACGGGTGCCCGCTGTTCGCTGATGACCAGCAGATGGCCGCCCGGTTTCGCATCGATGCCGCCCTTTACCACGATGTTTCGCTGTGGCGTGGCGAACGCTGGTGATTTGCCGGATTCGCAGAAAGTCTCGCCCCGCATGAATATTGCGGGCGATCTTTGGCAATATTGCGGGTGTGACACAGACACCTGCCTCGCCGGTGCCGGGGGAAGCAAGCACCGCTCCGTGGTGGAAAACCGCCGTGTTCTATCAGGTCTATCCGCGTTCGTTCGCCGACTCCGATGGTGACGGTGTCGGTGACCTGGGCGGGGTACGCGAGAAGATGGGATACCTGGAGCTATTGGGCGTCGACGCGCTGTGGATCTGTCCGGTGATGCGGTCACCACAGGCCGACGGTGGTTACGACGTGTCCGATCCGCGCGATATCGACCCGCTCTTCGGCGGGCTGGGGGCGCTGGACGAGTTGATCGCCGAGGCGCACGACCGCGAGATCAAAGTGACGATGGATCTGGTGCCCAACCACACCAGCATCGAACACGCGTGGTTCGCCGAGGCGCTGGAGGCTGCTCCGGGCAGCCCGGAACGGGCTCGCTACATCTTCCGGGACGGTCGCGGCAAGGACGGGCAGGAGCCACCCAACAACTGGCCGAGCATTTTCGGCGGCCCCGCCTGGACCAGGATCACCGAACCCGACGGCTCTCCAGGACAGTGGTACCTGCATATCTTCGCGCCCGAACAACCCGACCTGAACTGGGACAACCCGGAGGTCGCCGACGATTTCGAGAAGACCCTGCGCTTCTGGCTCGACCGTGGCGTCGACGGTTTCCGCCTCGATGTCGCCCACGGGATGGCCAAACCCGAGGGCCTGCCCGACATGGACCGGGTCGAGACCAAGATGCTCGTCCACGACGACGACGATCCCCGCTTCAACAACCCGGGCGTGCACGCCATCCACCGCCGCATCCGCACGGTGCTCGACGACTATCCGCACGCGGTGTCGATCGGCGAGGTGTGGGTCGACGACAACGTCCGCTTCGGCGAATACGTCCGTCCCGACGAGCTGCACCTGGCGTTCAACTTCCGCCTCGCCGAGACTCCCTTCACCGCGCAGGGCGTCCACGACGCGATCACGCACTCCCTCGACGCGGTCGCCGACGCGGGCGCCCCGCCCACCTGGACGCTGTCCAATCACGACATCGAACGTGAGGTGACTCGATACGGCGGCGGCAGGACCGGCGTCGCGCGGGCACGGGCGATGATGATGGTCGAACTCGCCCTGCCCGGTGCGGTGTTCATCTACAACGGCGCCGAACTGGCCCTGCCCAACGTCGACGACCTGCCCGAGGAGGTGCTGCAGGATCCGGTGTGGGAGCGCACGAACCACAAGGAACGTGGGCGTGACGGTTGCCGGGTCCCGATGCCGTGGGAAGGCCCGACCACGCCGTTCGGTTTCACCGTGGGCACGCCGTGGTTGCCGATCCCGGCCGACTGGGCCGATCGCACCGTCGAGGCGCAGCTGGAAACCCTGCACTCGACGCTGTCGCTGTACCGGCTGGCGATCGACCTGCGTGCCACCCGGCCGGAGTTCGCGGGCCAGCGGATCGAGTGGTACGGCAGTCCCGACGGCTGCCTCGCCTTCCGTCGGCCGGGCGGGCTGATCTGCGTGCTCAACGCCTCGGACGGCCCGATCCAGCTGCCGCCGGGGGAGGTGCTGCTGTCGAGCGCTCCGGTCGCCGACGACCGGTTGCCACCGAACGCGGCGGCCTGGTTGGTGTAGCCGCGCCGGACACGCGGTGCGGGAACTGCCAGCCGGAGGATGAACTACTACACAGCATCGTCTACCGTTGGTGCGTGAGCATTCTCGAGACAGTGCTGATCTTCGTCGGCATCCCGGCCGCGATCTACTTCGCGATCGCGGGTTTGTCCTATCTCGGTAAGCCATTCCCCGGTGAGAAGCCGGCCCACTTCGCACTCGGGCAGAAGTGGACCCACCGGCCGGTGCTGTGGAGTGCTACCGATGAGGTGACCGCCGCGGCGGGGCACCACACCGCCGAGCCGCATGGCAGTCATGCGGCTCTCGAAACCGCGCATGCGGAGCTGATCGGAGGCCGGGCAAGTGGCAAGTTCTAATTGGCCCGCGGTGGTCGAGGCCGACCTGCCGCACGGGTTCGCCCTCACCAGCAGCGGCCGTGTGTCCGGTGTGCACGAGCCCGGCACCGTGTTCGACGAGGTGCCGTTCACCGATCATGAGCGCATCTCCCTCGACAACGCGCTCACCGAGGCGACCCGCGCCACCAAGGTCCGCTTCAACATCTACCTCGGCGACCTCGGCTCCGATCCGGCGGCCGGTGCCGACGCGATCCTGCCGAACACCCCGGAGTCGGCCGATTCGGTGCTCATCGCCGTGTCCCCGAACCAGGGTGCGATCGAGGTCCGTTCCGGTGCGAACGTGGCCGAGCGCGCCAACGACCGCATCTGCCAGCTCGGCGTCACCGCCGCACTGGCCTCGTTCCGTCAGGGCAACCTGATCGACGGCCTGATCTCGGCCACCCGCGTGATGGCCGCCGCGATCGGCCGCTAGTTCGTTCTCGTCCGAACGGCGCGTTCACCTCTTGGTGAACGCGCCGTTCGTGTGTCACGCGCCGGACGCGCGGCGAAAGATGCCGGGGGACTGGTCGTTCCAGCGCCACGTCGATTCCGTGACGATGCGAGCCGGACCGTCGGCGATACCCGCCGGATCCGGGCCCGCGGCGAATCGATTCCCGACGACTGAACTTCCCGAGAAGGGAATGGGGCCGGACATCTGCCTGTTATAACCGTTCAAATAACGATAGACGGTTAGGGGTGGTGAGCATGCGACGTGAGCATCTTGCCTGGGCGGGGCTGACGGCGATGACCGTCTCGTTCGGGCTCAACTTCACGATGGGTGTGTTCTTCGCGCCTACGGCCGCGTCGTACGGGGTGTCGGCGACGGCGCTGGCCGTGGCCGCCGCGCTGGGCACCACGGTCACCGGCCTGGCGCAGCAGGGCATCGGCAGGCTGCTCGATCTCCTCGGGCCCAAGCTCGTGCTGATCGGCGGCCTCACGCTGATCTCGAGCAGCTATCTGGTGCTGGCCACGGTGACCGAGACCTGGCAGTTCGTCGCGGCCTACATGGTGCTCGGCGGATTGGGGTTCGCGTCGTCGTCGACCCTCGCCGTGACCACCCTGCTCGGGCGGGCACACGGTCCGCAGGTGGGCCCGGCCATGGCACGCGCCGCGATCGGCATCAACCTCGGCCAGCTGATCACGCCCTGGGCGGCGACCGCGCTGTTCGACCCGATCGGTGTGCGCGGCGCCTTCGCGCTGCTCGGCGCGGTCGGTCTGGGTGCCACCGCTGTGCTGTGGCTGGTGCTGCCCGCCGATCAGCGGGCGACGACCAGCGGCGGCGCCGGCGAATCGCTGGCTGATCGGTGGAAAGTGCTGGTGTCCTTCGGTTTCCACGCGGCCACCCTGTACGTGGTCGTCTTGATGCTGCCCGAACACGCGGTGGAGCAGGGCTGGTCGGTGGCCGGTGCGGGCAGGCTCGTGGCGCTGGCCGCGCTGGCGGCCGGACTGACCTCGGCCGCGATGGTGCGGCTGCTGCGGCACTACCCACCGGAATCACTACTGCGGGTGCTGTATTCGGTGCGCCTCGCCGCGTTGCTGCCCGCGGTGCTCGTGCCGGGGCCTGGGGTGCTGGTCGCGGTCGCGGTGTTGTTCGGTATCGCCTCGTTCCCCGTCATCCCGCTGACCATGGCCATCCTGTCGCGTGGTCTCGACCCCGCGTGGATGGGCCGCACGCTGGCGCCCGCGTGGGTGATCCACCAGCTCGCCGCCGCCACCGGGCTCGGCGTGGCCACCGTCGTGCACGCCCTCACCGACAGCTATCGCGGCTACTTCGCTCTCGGCCTGGTATTCACCGTCGTTGCCGTCGGCCTGATCGCCCCGGTTCGCCGTCGCGCACCGGTCACCGTCTGAATGCCGCCCCGGCCGAGCCTCCCGGGCTCGGCGCGAGTATCACCCACACAGAAAGAGATCCATGATGAACCAGGTAAGCCACCACACCGTCGAGATCCAGGGCCGGTCGGTCTTCTACCGCGAAGCCGGCGACTCGGCCAAGCCGACTCTGCTTCTGCTGCACGGCTTCCCGTCCAGCTCGGCCATGTTTCGCACCCTGATTCCCGCGCTGGCCGACGACTACCACGTGATCGCGCCCGATCACCTCGGCTTCGGCCAGTCGGCGATGCCGTCGGTCGACGAATTCGACTACAGCTTCGACACACTCACCGAGATCACCCTGGAACTGCTCGACACCCTCGGCATCGACCGTTTCGCGCTCTACATCCAGGACTACGGCGCCCCCATCGGCCTGCGCATCGCCTCGCGCAATCCGGAGCGGGTCACCGCGATCATCACCCAAAGCGGTAACGCCTACCTCGACGGCTTCACTCCGTTCTGGGAAGTGTTGTTCGCGCATGCGAACGACCGCGCGACCCACGAACCCGAAGTGCGCAAGCTGCTCGAGCTCGACGCGACGAAATGGCAGTACACGCACGGTGTTCCAGCCGACCGGATCGCACTCGTCAGCCCGGACAGCTGGACCCTCGATCAGGCCTACCTCGACCGCCCCGGCAACAAGGAGATCCAGCTGCAACTGTTCTTCGACTACAAGAACAACCTCGACGGTTACCCGGCCTTCCAGCAGTATTTCGCCGAGCACCGCCCACCGACGCTCATCGCCTGGGGTGCCCACGACGAGATCTTCGGCGCCGACGGTGCCCGCGCGTATCTGCGTGACCTGCCCGACGCCGAACTGCACCTGCTCGACGCGGGCCATTTCGCGCTGGAGACGCACGGACCCGAGATCGCCGCGCTGATTCGCGACTTCCTCGGCCGGGTACTGGGCTGAGTCCGGTGGACGGCTGGGGGTCGTGGGGCGCCCAGCCGTCCGGGCGGCATCGAGTAACCTGGTCGGCGGTTTATCGGCCACGTCATGGGCCGTCGGCGTATCGGGGGAAACTTGCACGCACGTATTGCTCGGGTGATCGCAGCGGGTTGCCTGGCGCTGACCGCATCGGCCTGCGGCCAGGACAGCAGACCTGCCGAATTCGCCGCGGCCGCACCGCTTTCCGCGTTCTACAACCCCAGCGCGGAATCGATTCCGGGACAGCGTGGTTCGGTGATCCGCGCGCAGCCGCTCACCGGTGCGCAGGCGGTGCCCGGCGCCCGCAATTTCCTGACGCTGTACCGGTCGCTGGACGCGCAGGAGAAACCCGTCGCGGTATCGGGAACACTCGCGGTACCCGAGGGCGTCGCGCCCGCGGGTGGTTGGCCGCTGATCTCCTGGGGGCCGGGAAGCACCGGGGTCGCCGACGTGTGCGCGGCCTCGCGATCCGAAGGCTCCTCGCCGAGCCGGGACGAACAGGCTCGCTGGGTGGCCAAGGGGTACGCCGTGGCCAGGACCGACTATCAGGGCTTGGGGACGCCGGGCGGTCACGGGTACATGATCGGCGAGACCGAACAACGTGCGATGGCCGATATCGCCACGGCGGCAAGGGAAATCGACAAGACGGTCGGTTCACGCTGGGTGGCGATGGGGCATTCGCAAGGTGGCCACGCGGCCCTGTTCGCCGCCGTCGACGCCGCGGGGTGGACGCCGAACACGCCGCTGCTCGGCGCCATCGCACTGGCGCCCGCCTCACACCTGGGCGAACAGGTGCGGATGGCGAAGTGGGCGGCGTCGAATCCGCTGGGCAAGCTGGGTACGGGCGAGGTGTCGGTGTACCTGCCGCTGCTGGTGCGCGGCGCTCAGACGGTGACCGATGTGGACCCCGCCCGATTCCTCACCGGCCGGGCGCAGTCACTGCTGCCGGTCGCCGACTCCGAATGCACCGGCGGGCTGCGCGACAAGAGCAAGTGGGGCGGTCTGTCGGCGAAGGACGTGTTCACCGCCGACGGCGACGTCTCCGGGCTGCTGCGAGTCCTCGACGACAACGACCCGAGCGGCCTGCGATTCACGGTCCCGGTTCTCGTCCTGCAAGGCCGATCCGACCTCACCGTCCCGCTGCAGTCGACCGATGCGATGGTCGCCGAACAGCAGGGGCGGGGCGAGTCGGTCGACTACCGCAAATACGACGACGTCGACCACAGCGAGATCGTCTCCGCGTCCTTTGCCGACGCGCTCGGCTGGGCAGACACCCGCTTCGGCATCACCCGCTGAGCTTGTGGAGCGCTGGCGCGCTCGAGCGGGGCCCTTCGGGCCCCTGATCTTCCCTCCCTCCGGGTACTCCTTCGTCGCACCCTCCACTCAGTCCAGATCAGGGCGGGCCCCTTGTGCGTTGGTTACGCCCAGAGCAGAAGAGCCGGGTGTTTCGGTCCGGGGGTCCCTACGCTCGGAGTATGGGCGAGCACAGCGGGTTGCGGGTGATTCCAGGCGGACGCGGCGAACAGCAGTCGCGGCCGGAACCACTCTGGCGGGAGGCGCTGGGTGAACGGCTGCGCGCGCTGCGCCTGGAACAGCGCTCTACCCTTGTCGACACCGCGGGGCGGGCGGGCATCTCGCCGCAGTACCTCTCCGAGGTCGAGCGCGGTCGCAAGGAGCCGTCGAGCGAGATGATCGCGGCCCTGGCCGGCGCCCTCGGTACTTCGCTGGGGGATCTCGTCGCGCAGGTAGCCGAATCCATGCGCAGGCACGCCCTCGTTCCGACGCGCGCGGTCGTGCTGGGCGGGCAACGCCAGATCGCCCCCTCGAGTTCCGCTCCTCTCGCGCTGGCCCCGAACGCCGTTCTGCTCGCCGCCTGATCGGCCCGCACCGGGGCGTGGTGATCAGCCGTCCACTGCCGCGCTCGTGCGGCCGGCGGCGATCTGGCTGCGGAGTAGGTCGACGATCGCGCTGACGGGAAGTTCGGGGTCGATCGCGCGCTGCACGCCGAGGCCGATACCGAGCGAGAGTAGTTGCAGCGCCGCATCTTCGGCGGGAAGTGGGAGTTCGAGGCCGAGTTGATCGGCCTGCGTCTGGATCACCGAGGCGAGCATCGCCGTCAGAGTGCGTCGGCGCTCGGCGAGTTCGGTGCGGATCTCGGGCATGTGCCGGGTGCTCGTCGCGAACTCGACTTCCAGCGCGGTCCAGCCGACATCGCCGATGTTCTCGTCGGCCCATCGCGCGAATCCTTCGATCCGCTCCGCCATGGTGTCGTGCGTCAGCATCGCGTCCACGAGCGACTGGGCGCGCTCCACGTGGACGACGTCGAGCACGGCCAGGCCCAATTCGTGCTTGGTGGCGAAGTTGGAGTACACCGCGCCCTTGGAGAATCCGGCCTCGGTAGCCACCTTCTCCAAGGGGGTCACGTTGTAGCCGTCGGCCATGAACAGCCGCTTGGCGGTCTCGACCAGTCGTTCACGCGTGAGAGCGTGCGACTCCTTGCGCGTCATCCTGGCCATGTGCAGGAGTTTAGCAAAATGGGCTACCGCTGGAATTCAAATACCGTTAGTATTCGAAATATGACTACACGACGTGGCGTAGCGATCGGCTGCGGTGGCCTGCTCGGCTTCGCCTGGACCGCCGTAGCCCTCGACGCCGTCGAACGCGCGCTGAACTGGGACATTCGCACCGCCGATGTTTTGATCGGCACCTCCGCGGGCGCGGAACTGGTAGCTGCCCTCGGCTCCGGGCGCGCCCCCGCCGACCTGCTCGCCGCACTCGACGCGTCCCCGGATGCCGACCCGATTCTGGCCGCGCACGTCGCCGTCGACCCCGGCAGATTTCCCCCGCTCCCGCGGCTCGGATTCCCCGGCTTCGGCCTGGTCGGCGCCGGTCTGCGCGCTCGTTCGCCCTACACCGCGCTGGCCGGACTCCTGCCGCGCGGCGGCGGCGACGCCGACTGGTTGCGTTCCTTCGGTCATGCGCTGGCCGGCCCGAGCGGCTGGGTGCGCCACCCCGCGACCTGGATAGTCGGCGCCGACGCGGCAACGGGTGCGCGAGTTGCCTTCGGAGCGGGTGACACTCGCATCGCGACGGCCGCCGGATCGGTCGCCGCCGGTACGCAGGCGGTCGATCTGGGTGATGCGATCGCCGCGTCCTGGGCCATCCCCGGTTGGTTCCCGCCCGTGCGGATAGGCGGCAAGAATTACGTCGACGGCGGTTCGGTGTCGTCGGTGTCGGCCGATCTGCTGGTGCCGCTGGACCTCGACGAGGTGGTGGTCATCGCCCCGATGACGTCCGAGGGCGGTGCACCGGCCACCGGCCTGAACCGGGTCGAACGCCTGCTCCGCACGCAGATGACCCGCGGCCTGGATCGCGAAGTCGCTCTGCTTCGCGCGGCGGGCACCCGCGTGATCCGCGTCGAGCCAGGTCCCGAGGAACTCGCCGCCATGGGCCCGAACTTCATGGATTCGGCCCGCCGACCGGCCACCATCGCCGCCGCCCGTCGCGGCGTCGCGGCCCGAGTCACCGAGGCGCTGCGCGTCTCCACCCTCGCGGGCCGACCCACATGATCCGCCCGACGCACCAGTTTTCGTTCGAAGGAGAAGTCGTATGAGCCGCCATCACGAGGTTGTTGTGATCGGAGCGGGGGTTTCCGGGATCTGTGCGGCGATCAAGTTGATCGAGGCCGGGGTCGAGGACGTGGTGATCGTCGAGAAGGCCGAAACCTTCGGCGGCACCTGGCGGGCCAACACCTATCCCGGGTGCGCGTGCGATGTTCCGTCCGGCCTGTACTCGTTCTCCTTCGCGCCGAACAGCGAGTGGTCGCGGCTGTTCGCGACCCAGCCCGAGATCCTCGACTACGTCGACCGGGTGGCGCGCGAGCACGGGCTGGCCGAACACACCCGCTTCGGGGTGGAAGTGGTCGGTTCGCGGTTCGATGAGACGGCGCAGCTGTGGCGGCTGGAAACCAGCGAGGGCCCGCTGAGTGCGCGCTTCGTCGTGTCGGCCGCGGGTCCGTGGAACGAACCACGCCTGCCCGAGATTGCGGGTCTGGCCGAATTCCCCGGCGAGGTCTTCCACTCCGCGCGCTGGAACCACGACTACGACCTGCGTGGCAAGCGGGTCGCGGTGGTCGGGTCCGGTGCGTCCGCGGTGCAGTTCGTGCCCGCGATCCAGCCCGAGGTCGCCGAACTGCACCTGTTCCAGCGCACCGCGCAGTGGGTGCTGCCGAAACTCGATCACCGCGTGCCCGGCTTCGAGAAGAAGGTGATGCGCCGATTCCCGTTCGCGCACAAGGCCTTGCGCGCGACCGAGTACGCGCTGATGGAAGGACTCGGGGTGGCGTTCCGGCATCCGCGGCCGCTGATGCAGACCGTGCAGGCCGTGGGTTCGGCGTATCTGCGTGCCGTGGTGCGTGATCCGGCACTGCGGGCGAAGCTGCGGCCGGACTATCTGCTCGGCTGCAAGCGAATCCTGTTCTCCAACAGCTATCTCCAGTCGCTGACCAAGAGCAATGTCGACGTACACGCCACCGGGGTCGCCGAATTCCGTGGCAACACCGTGGTCGGCGCCGACGGCACCACCGCCGAGGTCGACGCCGTCATCCTCGGCACCGGCTTCCACATCCTCGACACCCCGCTGGCCGACATCGTGCGTGGCGCCGACGGCCGCACGTTGGCCGAGCACTGGAAGGGCTCGCCCGAGGCCTACCTCGGCACCGTCACCACCGGTTTCCCGAATGCCTTCACCGTGCTCGGCCCCAGCCTCGGCACCGGCCACTCGTCGGCGTTCGCCATTCTCGAAGCCCAGGTCGCCTTCCTCGTCTCGGCGATAGAGCGGGCCCGCCGCGAAGGCTGGGCGGGGCTGGACGTGCGTCCCGAGGTGCAGGCGCGCTACGTCGACCAGGTGCAAACCGCGCTGGCGAGCACCGTCTACAACGCGGGCGGTTGCCACAGCTATTACATGGATGCCAACGGCCGCAACAGTTTCAGCTGGCCCTGGTCCACCGGGGAGCTCACCACTCGGGTCAGTGCGTTCGACCCGGCCGACTTCACCATCACCCACGACGCGACAGTGCCCGCATGAGCGACCGCGCGAACAACCGACGAGAGGCCACGACATGAGCTACCCACGGATCGACCTCGATGGCGCCACTATCGCGATCACCGGCGCCGCGCGCGGCATCGGACTCGCCACGGCCAAAGCCTTTGTCGAGCAGGGCGCCTACGTCGCGCTCGGTGACCTCGACGAAGCGCTGGCCGTGCAGGCCGCCGCCGAGATCGGTGACCACGCGATCGGCCACGCGCTCGATGTCACCGACAAGGCCTCCTACGCGGCGTTTCTCGATGCGACTGCCCAGTGGCGCGGCCCGCTGGACGTGCTGGTGAACAACGCCGGCGTGATGCCCAACGGCCCGTTCCTCGACCAGTCCGACCGCATCGACCAGCTCACGATGGACGTCAACGTCTACGGCGTCATCCACGGCATGCGCCTTGCCCTGCCCGCGATGGTCGCGCGGGGCTACGGCCACGTCGTGAACGTGGCTTCGCTGGCGGGCAAGTTCCCGATCAAGGGGCTGGCCGTGTACAACGCCAGCAAGTACGCGGTGGTCGGCCTGACCGCCGCCACCAGGCTGGAGATGGACGCCACCGGAGTCAGTGTGAGCGCGGTCCTTCCGTCGGCGGTGCGCACCGAACTCAGCTCCGGTATCGACTACGGCATCCTGCCCGCCGTCGACCCCGAAGACATCGCCGCCGCCGTGGTACGCACGGTCCGGACCCGCGCGGCCGAGACCGCGGTGCCCGGGTATGTCGGCGCGCTGGCCAACGCGTCCGGTCTCGTGCCGGAGCCGGTGATGCGGGCTTTGCGCAAGGTGGCCAACGACGACGCCGCCATCACCCGCGTCGACGACAACGCCCGTCGGGTGTACCTGGACCGCATCGAAAAGCAGTGAGGTAACCACCACTCGGGTGTCCGGCGGGGCGAACCGGAACTGCCACGCTGGACCATCACTGGTCGGGATTCGGATCGGATCCGGTCGACAGTGACTGTCCAGCGTGGTCGGCGAAGCGGGAGCGGGCGATCACTCGCGCTCGTGCAGGACCTGGTCGACCAGACCGTATTCGAGCGCGGTCTCGGCGGTGAAGACCCGGTCCCGGTCGGTATCGCGGCGCAGGGTTTCCGGAGTCTGGCCGGTGTGCCTGGACAGGATCGCCTCGATCGCCGCGCGCATCCGGACGATCTCGTCGGCCTGCAGGATCAGGTCGGGAATGGTGCCCTGGCCGCGAGTCGCGGGCTGGTGCAACACGATTCGGGTGTGCGGGAGCATCGCCCGATGACCGGCCGCGCCACCCGCGAGGAGAACCGCGCCGACCGCGATCGCCTGGCCCACGCAGGTGGTGTGCACCGGCGCCTTGATGAATCGCATGGTGTCGTAGACGGCGAGCATGGCGGACAGGTCGCCGCCTTCGCAGTTGATGTAGAGGCTGATCGCCTGGCCGGGACTGTCGGATTCCAGGTGCAGCAGCTGGGCGATGAGCGCGTTGGCGACGCCGGAGTCGATGGGGGTGCCCAGGTAGACGATGCGTTCGCTGAGCAGGTGCGAGTAGATGTCGGTGATCCGCTCGCCGCCGCCGCGATGCTGGGACACGACATTGGGAATCGTATAGGTCATGAGAGTGCCTTCCGGACGGTGCGGAACGAGGTGGAATGGGGCCGCGCGGCAACAACTCTCATGCGGTGATGCCGATGCGGTGGCGGTTCGGGACGACCTGATCGAAGGATTCGACGATGTGGTCGATGAACCCGTACTCGAGGGCCTGGGGTGCGGTGAACCAGCGGTCGTGCAGCGAGTCCTCGTAGACGCGGTCGAAAGGCTGGCCGGTGTCGTCGGCGATGAGGCCGAGCACGGTATCGACGGTGTAGCGCAGGTCATCGGCTTGCACCTCCACTTCCACCGCACTACCGCCGATGCCCGCCGATCCCTGGTGCATGAGGACGCGGGCGTGCGGCAGGGCGTACCGCTTTCCCGGTGCACCGGATGAGAGCAGGAATTGCCCTGCGCTGCAGGCCAATCCGAGCGCCAGGGTGGACACCTCGCACGGAACGAGCCGCATCACGTCGCGGATCGCCAGCATCGACGGCACCGAGCCGCCGGGAGAGTGGATCCACAGCGAGATCCCGGCCTCGGGGCTCTGGGCGCCGAGGGTGAGTAGTTGCGTGATGAGCAGGGTGCCGTTGTCGTCGTCGAGCGGGCCGTCGAGGACGAGGATCCGGCGGCCGAACAGTTGTTCGCGGGCTCGCCAGCTGAACATCGGGGTCTTGTCGTCGTGTGCCATGGGTCCACGGTGCCTCGCGCACACCCCCGCGCGCCGCCGTTGCTGCCCCCAGCAGATCCGCTCACAGCAGCAAGGCCGGCCGCCCGAAGCTCCACTGCAGGCACGGGCCTCGGAAGGCTCCGGACAGGGAAAGGGCCCGGTGGCGAAATCGCGCCACCGGGCCCTTCGGTCGAACTACTTGGCGTCGAATTCCCGTGCGCGCAGGGAGCGTTCGATGCCCGCTCGGCCCTCGGAGACCAGGCGGTACAGGGCGGGTGGGTGGTCGCCTGCCAGGAACTCGTCGGCCTTGGTGACGGCTTCCTCGCTGATCGCCCAGTGCGGGTACAGGCCGATCACGACGGTCTGGGCGACCTCGCTCGAGCGGCGGTCCCAGACGGCGGGGATCTCGGCGAAGTACTTGTCCACGTACGGTGCGAGCACTTCACCCTGGCCGGCGGGAGCGAACCCGCCGACGATCGCGCGGGCGGTGATGTTGGGCACCGAGTCGTCGCCCATCACCGTGTCCCAGGCCTGCGCCTTGACCTCGGGGATCGGGCGTGCGGTGGCCGCGGTGGCCGCCTGGCGTTTGCCCGCCGCGGTCGGGTCGCCTTGCAGTTCGGCGTCGATGGTCGGGGAGGCCGGACCGTCGGCGTCGATCCGGCCCGCGGCGGCCAGCGCGGTGATGACGCGCCAGCGCAGGTCGGTATCGACGGTGAGACCGGGCAGACCGGCCGCCGCCGGGTCGGCGTCGAGGAGCTGCGCCAGCACCTCGACGTGGCGCGATTCCAGCTTCGCCCCGGTCAGCGCGTTGACGAAGGCGAGCTGATGGTCCGAACCCGCCTCGGCGGCGCGGGCCAGCCCGAGCAGCCGGTCGGCGTAGGCCGCCCAGCCTTCCTGCTCGGCCCACACCGGATCGGCGTAGCTCGAGATGGCGGTGTTGGCCTGCATGAGCAGCCGCTGCACCACCCCGATCTCGGATTCGGAGCCGATCCCGCGCTGCACGAGTGCCACGAAATCGCGGGCCTTCATCTCGGCCTGGCGGGTCATCTCCCAGGCGGCCGACCAGGCCAGCGTGCGCGGCAGCGAGTCGGCGATGTCACCGACGCGCTGCACGACCACGTCGAGCGAATCGGCGTCCAGACGCAGCGAGCAGTAGGTGAGGTCGTCGTCGTTGACCAGCACCAGCGCACCGCGCGGCACGCCGACCAGCTCGGGCACCTCGGTGCGCCCGGTGGCGTCGAGGTCGAGTTCGACCCGGTCGGTGCGCACCAGCCTGCCGTCGACATCGTCGTAGACACCGATCGCGATGCGATGCACGCGGTACTCGCCCGCACCGGGCGCGGCACCTTCCTGCACGACCGCGAAGCTCGAGAACGTGCCGTCCGCCGCGACGGCGAAATCGGGGCGAAGGATGTTGAGGCCGGTGGTCTTGAGCCACTGCGCACCCCAGTCCGACAGGTCACGACCCGACGCCTTCTCCAGCGCCGCGAGCAGATCGTCGAACGTGGCGTTGCCGTAGGCATGTTCGGCGAAGTAGTCACGCAGGCCCGCCAGGAACGGCTGGAGTCCCACATAGGCGACGAGCTGCTTGAGCACCGAAGCGCCCTTGGCATAGGTGATTCCGTCGAAGTTGACCTCGACCGCGTGCAGGTCGGGGATGTCGGCGGCGATCGGGTGGGTCGAGGGCAGCTGGTCCTGGCGGTAGGCCCAGGACTTCTCCACATTCGCGAAGGTGGTCCAGGCGCTGGTGTATTCGGTGGCCTCGGCCTGGCACAGCACCGAGGCGAAGGTCGCGAACGACTCGTTCAGCCACAGGTCGTCCCACCACTTCATGGTGACGAGGTCGCCGAACCACATGTGCGCCATCTCGTGCAGCACGGTCTCGGCGCGACGCTCATAGGACGCGCGGGTCACCTTGGACCGGAACACGTAGTCCTCGAGGAAGGTGACAGCGCCCGCATTCTCCATCGCGCCCGCGTTGAACTCCGGCACGAACAGCTGGTCGTACTTGCCGAAGGCGTACGGCACGCCGAAGTTGTTGTGGTAGAACTCGAAACCCTGTTTGGTCTCGGTGAATAGCCGCTCGGCGTCCATGTGGTCGGCCAGCGACGCACGGCAGTACAGGCCGAGCGGGATCTCGCCGCTCGCGTCGGTGAAGGTGTCGGACCACTTCGCATACGGACCCGCGATCATGGCGACCAGGTAGGTGCTCATCCGCGGGGTGGTGGCGAACGTGTGGCGCACAACCGCGCCGACCTTGTGCTGTTCGATGTCGGCGCCGTTGGAGATGACCACCCAGTCCTCGGGCGCGGTGGCGACGATGTCGAAGGTGGCCTTGAGATCGGGCTGATCGAAGCAGGCGAACATCCGCTTGGCATCGGCGGTCTCGAACTGCGAGTACAGGTACACGTTGTCGTCGGTCGGATCCACGAAGCGGTGCAGACCCTCGCCGGTGTGCGAGTACTCGCAGTCGGCCTCGACCACCAGCTCGTTGTTCTCGGCCAGCTCCGGCAACGCGATCCCGGTCGACTCGTCATAGGAGCTCACATCGAGCGCGACGCCGTTGAGCACCGCCGATCGCACGCGCGGCGCGACCAGATCGATGTAGGTGGCGGCACCGGGGGTGGCGGTGAAGCTGACAGTGGTCTTCGACCCGAAGGTGTCCGACACCTCGGACCCCGCTCCGCGCGGCTGATCGGTGAGGTCGAGTTCGATCCGGTAGTTCTGCACGGCCACTACGGCCGCGCGTTCGACCGCCTGGTCGCGGGTGAGATTCGGGGCGGACATTGATCTCCTTCGTCGTCGACGAACACGGCACGGTAGTTCGGCGTCCACAATGCCACTTGCCGTCGGCGCCCGCTCACGAGTTTCCGCCGACGGGTGGGCCGGGTAGGCCTGATACCGGTTCCGGGCGGGCCGGTAGAGTTCGGGGAAACCCGCAGGTACCGCACCGGAGATTCGGAGGCTCGACGTTGAAGCATGTGCACGCCGGGAAAGTTCGTGACCTCTACGAGGACGGCGACACCCTGCTGCTCGTCGCGTCGGACCGGGTTTCGGTCTACGACGTGGTGCTGCCGACGCCGATTCCGGACAAGGGCGCGCTGCTGACGCAGCTGTCGAACTGGTGGTTCGAGTACTTCACCGGAATCCCGAATCACGTGGTCTCGGCGACCGACGTGCCCGCGGAGTTCGCAGGGCGCGGGATCCGGGTGAAGCCGTTGAAGATGCTGGCTGTCGAGTGCATCGCACGGGGGTATCTGACCGGGTCCGGCCTCGAGGAGTACCAGCGGTCGGGGACCGTGTCGGGGATCGCGCTGCCCGCGGGATTGCGTGACGGGGACAAGCTGCCGGAGCCGATCTTCACGCCGTCGACGAAGGCGTCCGAGGGACACGACGAGGCGATCAGTTTCGCCGACGTGGTGAACCAGGAGGGCCGTGAGGTCGCCGAGAAGCTGCGCGATCTGACCCTCGAGATCTACTCGCGCGGGGCCGAGCACGCGGCGAAGGCCGGCGTGATCGTGGCCGATACGAAGGTCGAATTCGGGTGGGACGGTGACGTTCTCACCCTCGGTGACGAGGTGCTGACCTCGGACTCCTCGCGCTTCTGGCCCGCCGACGAGTGGGAGCCGGGTCGCGCCCAGCGCTCCTTCGACAAGCAGTTCGTGCGCGACTGGTCGACCTCGACGGGCTGGAACAAGGAATACCCGGGCCCCGAGATCCCCGCCGACGTCGTCGAAGGCACTCGCCGCAAGTACGAAGAGGCCTACGAGCGGATCACCGGGCAGAAATGGGCAGGGATCCAGGCCTGACCCGAGGCGGGGCGCGTCCCGGCTGGGAGGACGCCGCCGGCCGCGCGGGTGCGGTGGCGGAGCACGTCAGTGCACGGGTGTGCCGACACCTTTGACCGCGCAGATGTGTTCCATGTTCTCGTTGCCCCAGGCCCCGAGGGTGACCAGCGCCGCGTTCAACGACACTCCGCGGTCGGTGAGTGAGTACTCGACCTTCGGGGGCACCTGCGCGTAGACCTGGCGGGCGATGATGCCGTCGTGCTCGAGTTCGCGTAGCTGCTGGATCAGCATCTTCTCGGTGACGCCGGGGACCAGGCGTTTCAGGTCGCCGAAGCGCTGGGTGCCGGTGGACAGGGCCCACAGGATCAGCGCTTTCCACTTGCCGCCGACGACGTCGAGCGCGGCATCGATACCGCAGGAATACGGACGCTCTCGCTGCTTCATGCACGCCTAACTTACTTTTTGGTAGGTATTGCACTTCATAGTCGGTACTTGTGAAGTCAAGCGTAACCCACGAATCTGGAAGAGCGTTGCCGACCGGCATCGAACGCTCTTCGAACGAGGGAAATCATGACCAACATGAGAGTGGTGCAACGGGTTTCGGTGATCGGCCTCGGTGCTATGGGCACCGCGCTGGCCAAGGCATTGCTGGCGGGCGGTCATGAGGTGACTGTCTGGAACCGCACCTCGGCGCGGGCCGAAGCGTTGGCGGCCTACGGCGCGAAGGTGGCGGCGAGCTCGGCCGAGGCGATGGCGGCGGCGGATCTGGTGATCCTGTGCGTGCTCGACGATGCCGCCGTGCGCGAGCACCTCGAACCGGCGGCGGCACAGGTGCGGGGCAAGGTGGTGGTGAACCTCACCACCACCTCGCCGGAGCAGGCTCGCGCGCTGGGCCGCTGGGCCGTGGCTCAGCAGGTGGAGCTGATCGACGGCGGCATCATGGCGGTACCCGAGATGATCGGCGGAACCGCGGCATTCGTGCTCTACAGCGGTGCGTCCGCCGGGTTCGAGCGCTTCCGCGCGGTGCTGGAGTTGTTCGGTCGCGCCGAATTCGTCGGCACGGATCTCGGCGCCGCCGCCATGTACGACGTCTCGATCCTCGGCGGCATGTACGCCATGTTCGCCGCATTCCGGCAGGGCGGCGCGATGGTTCGCTCCACCGGCGGCTCGGCGGCTCGCTTGGCCGCGTTGATGGGGCCCTTCCTGCAGGCGATGGCGAGCTTGCTCGAGGGGTACGCGCCCGGCATCGACAACCCGGCGGACTATGTGCAGCAGCAAAGCGACGAGTTCACCGCCGCCGCTATCGACCTGATCGACAAGTCCGCCGCTGAATCCGGCAACCCCACAGAGCTCTACGCAGTCCTGCGCGGGGCTCTCACCGGCCTGTGAATTGTCGTTGTATGCGGTTGGACCGGAAGCCGCGTTCGGGCCACCGGCCCGAACGCGCGGTGACCGGCGAGATGGTCACCGCGCGACGGCGCGGCACTTCGCTGATCAGGCGCTGACCAGGGCAGCGGCGAGCAAGTCGTCGACGAAGCTCTCGGCTTTCGCGTCGAAGGCGGCGTAGTGAGTGGTTCGCGCATCGCCGCTGATCGCCTCGCCGATCACGAGATTGCCTTCGGCGTCGAGACTTTGGGGCTGCTCCTCGGCATCGGGCAGCAGCCCGACGCGGGAGTCCGCGAAACCGCTGTAGTAGGCCAAGCCCTCGTTGAGCTGGGCTTCCAGCAGTTGCTGCATGCCGGGGATGATCGCGTCATCGGCGGTCGCACCGGCCAATCCGAGCCACAGGATGCGCTTGCCTGCCAGCCGCGGCTTGCTGCGGCCGTAGGCGAAACCGTAGTTCCATACGGCGTCGATCCAGCCCTTGAGCAGGGCGGGCACACTCTGCCAGTACACCGGGAACACCACGACCACCGCGTCGGCGGCCAGCATGCGCCGCATGTGCGCCTCGGCGGTGGGGGAGTAGACCTTGTCGCGATTGCCCCACTCGGGCTGGTCGGCCACGGTCATCCGCGGGTCGAAGTTCTCGGCGTGCAGGTCGAGGAAATCGACCGTGTACCCGGCGGCGGTGAGGCGGCCGACGGCGCGGTCGGCGACATGGGCGGACAGCGAGTCGGAGCGATGGTGGCCCAGGACCACGAGCGCGGTGGGGCCCGGCGCCGAGGTATCGGTGGCGCTCGATCCGGTGGTGGTCAGTTCGGCGGTGGCAGTCGTGGTGGCGGCGGACTGGGTCACGGTGAGCTCCTGTTCGATCGGGTGCGGGCTGGTCGGCCCGGTCGCTTCAGTCAACCGTGGATCGTGTGGACGATCTATGGGTGATCATCTCCAGTCGATAGGAATTCGTCTACGCTGGTGGCGTGGACCCGTTGAGTTCGTTGCTGAGCGGCATTCGTGCCGAAGGATCGGTCGTGGCCCATGCGGTCCTGCGACCACCCTGGACGATTCGTTTCGCCGACCGTGCGCCCTTGATCATGGTGACAGTGCTGCGTGGCGGCGGCACGCTGGTGCTCGCTGATGGATCACGCACGAGTCTGATCGCCGGTGACACCGCGCTCGTGCAGGCGGGTGAACCCTTCCACCTGGCAGACACGCCCGCCGCGCTCGACCGTCCACACGAGCGCTACGAGCTGTCCTGTTTCGTGCCGGACGGGTTCGGTCCCACCGACATCAGTTGTGCGACATCGGAATTGATCGTCACGCCGGCGACAACCGGTGCGCCAGGCGAGACTTCGCTGCTCGTCGGCGCCTATCGGGCATCGGGGCGACGCCACGAACGGCTGTTGCGAGCGCTACCGCAGGTGATGGTGGTCCACGAGGACCCGGAAATGTGTTTGTGGCTGGAACAATCCGCCGCCGACGCGGTCCGGTTCAGCGCGGGCTCGCAGGCGCTGATGGACCGGCTGCTGGACTGGGCGCTGGTCTGCACGCTGCGCTCCTGGCTCGCCGAACAGCAGCATTGCGCGCCCGCCTGGTACCGGGGGATGGCCGACCCGATCGTCGGCCCGGCGCTCACCGCCATCCACGACCGGCCGTTCCACCGCTGGACGGTGGCGAGCCTGGCCACCGAGGCGGCGGTCTCGCGCGCCCTGTTCGCTCGGCGCTTCACCGAGGTGATGGGCGAACCGCCACTGGCCTACCTCACCGAATGGCGCATGGCCGAAGCCGAAGAGCTGCTCGCCGACCCCGCGCGCAGCGTCGCCCAGGTGGCCACCACGGTCGGCTATTCCGACGCCTTCGGCTTCAGCGCGGCCTTCAAACGACTACGCGGCACAAGCCCCACCGAGTTCCGGGCCGCGCTGGTGTAGGACGGGCATCGTGTTCGATGCCCGCCCTGTGTGCCCGCCGGCAGGTGGGTCAGTTCCTCGGCGTGAGCAGGACCAAGGGGATCTCGCGCGTGGTTTTCGTCTGATAGTCGGCGTAGCCCTTGTAGGCCTCGGTGACCCGGGGCCACAGTGCCGCGCGTTCGTCGGGGGTGGCGACGTGGGCTGTCATCGGGCGCACGGGGCCGTTGCGCAGTGACACCTCGACGTTCGGGTTGTCGCGCAGGTTCACGAACCAGGCGGGATGGGTGGGGTCCCCGCCGCGGGAGGCGACGACGACGATCGTGTCGCCGTCGATGATCGGCGCGGTCAGCATGACCTTGCGCGGCTCGCCGGATTTGCGGCCGATCGTGGTGAGTTGCAGGGACGGCATTCCGAAGAACGAGTTGCCGATGCGTCCGCCGGTCACCGTGAGCAGGGTGCGGTGGACTCTGTTCATGATCTTCAGCTGCAGGTCGCTGGGCATAGCTGAAATCTACCCCGATCTCAGTGCAGTTGATCGGTGAGGCGGTCGAGGAAGGGGCGCTGGCCTTTGCCGAGCTTTTCCTGCGCCGTGGCGGGGGCGAACCAGTCCGCCCGGTCGATCTCGGGGAATTCCGCGACCTTGCCCGACCGCGGCGGCCACTCCATCTCGAAGGTGCCCGGCACGACATCGGCCGGGTCGAGGTCGCCCTCGACCGCCCACACGGTGAGGTACTTGCGCTTGGTCCCGCTGCGATAACTCACCTCACCGAGGTCCATCCACTCGCCCTCGGGCACCGGCAGCCCGAGTTCCTCGGTGAACTCCCGCCGGGCGGCCTCGCGCGCGGACTCTTCCTCGGACAGGTACTCGCCCTTGGGGATCGACCATGCCGACGCGTCCTTCTTCGCCCACAGCGGCCCACCCATATGCCCGAGCAGGACCTCGATTCCGGCCTCGACGCGGCGATACACCAGCACGCCCGCACTGAAAACGTCCGTCATCAAAGCGAGTCTGCCAGGCACCGGCTCGCTCGACGCCGCCAGCCTGGGTGACGTCGAAAACGGGCTGTACCACCGGCGAATTCGGGGTCGGACGACAGCTCCTGAGGTCACGCGCCGCCCGCTCGCAGACGTGCGGCGCGCAGCAACAGGTAGTCGCGTTCGGGCACGCTGGCGGTCTGTCTGGCCGCCCGCTGGTATTCGCGCACGGCCGCGGCCTGCTCGCCTGCCATTTCGTGAAGATGCCCGCGCACGGCGGCGAGGCGGTGCGAGCGTGCCAGCGGTTCGGCGACGCTGTCGGCCACCGCCAGCCCCGCGGCCGGACCGTGCACCATCGCGGTGGCGACCGCGCGGTTGAGGGTGATCATCGGGTTGGGGGTCAGACGTTCGATCATGGTGTAGAGCTGCAGGATTCGCGTCCAGTCGGTGTCCTCGGGGCGTCGGGCCTGCGCATGCAGAGCCGCGATGGCGGCCTGCATCTGGTAGAGACCCGTCAGCCCGGCGGGCATGGTCGCGGTGAGCAGGCGAAGACCCTCGGTGATCTGGGTGCGGTCCCAGCGGGAGCGGTCCTGTTCGGTGAGCGGGATCAGCTCGCCGTGCGGACCGGAGCGGGCGGCGCGGCGGGCGTCGGTGAGCAGCATCAGCGCGAGAAGACCGGTGACCTCCGCGTTCTCCGGGAGCAGCGTGCGCAGCGCGCGCGTGAGCCGGATCGCTTCCGCCGACAGGTCCCCGCGACGCAACCCCGTTCCGGCGGTGCTGGTGTGCCCCTCCGTGAAGATCACGTACAGCACCTGCAGCACCGCACTCACCCGGGTGCTGTCGTGCGCGCCGTCGGCGAACGGCCGATCCGATTCGGCCAGACGCTTCTTCGCCCGCGAGATACGTTGGCCCATCGTCGATTCCGGGACGAGGAAGGCCGCCGCGATCTCGGCGGTACTCAGGCCGCCGACGGCCCGCAGCGTCAGGGCCACCGCTCCGGCGGGCGGCAAGTCGGGATGGCAGCACAGGAAGTACATGTCGAGGGTGTCATCGCTACCGACTGCCTCGACGGGAACATCCCGCACGAAAACCGTGGTCTCCCTGCGTCGCCGCGCCACCTCGGCGCGCACCGCGTCGGCCATCCGCCGCTGCGCGACCTGGATCAGCCAGCCGCGCGGATTGTCCGGAAGTCCGTCGCGATCCCACTGGGTCGCCGCCGCGAGCAGCGCGTCCTGCACCGAATCCTCGGCGAGGTCGAAATCGCCGAAGCGGCGGACCAATACGCCGAGGACCTGCGGCGAGAGTTCACGCAGCAGGTCCTCGATACGCGGAGTCAGCGTCTCGCCTCAGGCCACGTCGGGCGCGCTCATGATCTGGCGCACCTCGATGTATTCCCCGATCGGCTTGCCGCCGGGGCCCGGCGCCGCGGAGGCCTGCGCGGCGATCTCGACCGCGCGCTCGACAGAATCGACATCGACCACCCAGAAACCGGCCAGGAACTCCTTGGTCTCCGGGAAAGGCCCGTCGGTCACGACCGGCGCCGAGCGACCGTCGGAGCACACGATCATCGCCTGATCGGGTGCCGCCAGGCCCTGCGCGTCGACGAGTTCGCCCGCGGCGGCGAGTTGTTCGCCCAGTGCCCGCTGGAAGTCGATGTGGGCAGCGATGTCCTCGGGCGCCCACTCCGGCAGCGGGATGTCGCAGTAGGCGGTCTCGGAATAGGTCTTGACCAGCATGAATTTCATGGTTCGGCTCCTGTTCGCTGCGCCCTTGCGGCGCGTTCGACGGTTGGTCGGAGCCGATGAGCAGTCTTCGACACAACGATCGCCGTGAAGTGGATCACAGCGGGATGCTCGTGTCCGCCAGCCGGTCCGGGTCGACGGGTTCCGCCGATTCGATCAGCTGCTTGATCCGGTCGGTCACATCCCACACATTGACGTTCATCCCCGCGCGCACCCTGTTCTGCGCGTCCAGCCAGAACGCGACGAATTCGCGCTCATCGAGATCGCCGCGCACCACCACCCGCACGTCGTCGCCGCGTCCGACATAGCCGGAGTACTCCATCCCGACGTCGTACTGATCGCTGAAGAAATACGGAAGCCGGTCGTAGACAGCCGCTTTGCCCAGCATCGTCTTCGCGGCGACGGCGGGCTGATTCAGCGCGGTCGCCCAGTGCTCGATGCGGATCGGCCGGTGCAGCAGCGGATGGTCCTGTTCGGCGATATCGCCCACCGCGACCACATCGGGGTTGCTGGTGCGCAGGGCGGCGTCCACCAGCACGCCGCCGTCGACCGCCAGCCCGGCCGCCGTGGCCGCCTCGATATTGGGCTGCGCGCCCACCGCGACCAGCACCGCCTGCGCGGGCACCACGGTGCCGTCGCCGAGCTGCACACCGGTCGCCTCGTCCTCGTCGGTGAGGATCGCGTCGACGGAGGTGTTCGTGCGCAGGTCGACGCCGTGCGCGCGATGCAGATCGGCGTAGAACGCGCCCATCTCCGGGCCGAGCACCGTGACCAGCGGCAGGTCGGCCGTCTCGATCACCGTCACCTCGACACCCTTGGCGCGGGCCTGCGCGGCGACCTCGAGACCGATCCACCCGGCCCCGATGATCACCAGGCGCCGGTCCGTGCGCAGTATCTCGAGCAGCGCGTTCGAATCGCCGATCGTGCGCAGCGTGTAGACGTTCGGGGCATCGGCGCCGGGAATGTCGAGCGTGCGGGCTCGCGAACCGGTGGCCAGAGCCAGTTTGTCGTAGTCGAGCGTGGAACCGTCGGGCAGTGTCACCGTCTTGGCGATCGGATCGAACGCGGTCGCGGTGGTGCCCAGTCGCAGGTCGACGTGGTGATCGCGGTACCAAGCGGCCGGATCGACGGTGAAATCGGGCAGTTGCTGGGTGCCCGCCAGGTGCTGTTTCGACAGTGGCGGACGCTCGTAGGGCAGCTCCTCTTCGGCGGCCAGCAGAGTGACGCGGCCGTCGAAATCGTTGGCGCGCAGGGCTTCGGCGATTTTCGCTCCGCCCAGACCTCCACCGATGACGACGAAATGCTGATTCGAGCTCATGAACGGACCCCTTCTCGCGGACGACCGGGACTCCTCGCAACCCGAGCTTAGTGCGCGTTTTCACCCACGGGAACGATTCCGGCGGTGACGCGGTTGCACCAATCGGTGGGGCGACCCGGCCCACCACAGCTGACCCGAGAGGAACCCATCGTGAGCGAACAGGCCACCAAGGATGTCGCCGATTTCTGGTTCGACCCGCTGTGCCCGTGGTGCTGGATCACCTCGCGGTGGATCCTGGAAGTCGAAAAGGTGCGCGATATCGAAACGCGCTTCCACGTGATGAGCCTGGCGGTGCTCAACGAGGGCAAAGAGGGCCTGCCGGAGCGGTATGTCGACATGATGGCCGCCGCGTGGGGCCCGGTTCGGGTCGTCACCGCCGCCGGACAGAAGTACGGCGACGAGATCCTGTCCCCGCTCTACACGGCGCTGGGCACCCGGATCCACGACCGCAAGGCCGAGTACGAGCGCGAGACGCTGCAGGAGACCTTCGACGCGGTCGTCGCCGACGCGCTCGCCGAACTGAACCTGCCCGCCGAACTCGCCGAGGCCGCGAACAGCACCGACTACGACGAGGCGTTGCGGGCCAGCCATCACGCGGGTATGGACAAGGTCGGCCCCGATGTCGGCACGCCGACCATCCACATCAACGGGACTGCCTTCTTCGGGCCGGTACTCTCGCGCATCCCGCGCGGCGAGGACGCGGGCAAGGTGTGGGACGGCGTGGTCGCGCTGGCCTCGTACCCGCACTTCTTCGAGCTCAAGCGCACCCGCACCGAGGACCCGGTCTTCGACTGATCATGCGGTCGGGGGTGCCCGCACCGGCACCCCCGACCGATCAGACCGGCTTCGGCGGCAACGCGGGCGGCGTCGAATTCAGCGGATACCCGCCGTGCGGCGGGATCATGCCGGGATGCGGTGCACTCGGACGCCAGAACATCGGGCCCGGCCTGCTGCGATCGCGCAGCGCCCACATCCGCCAGGTGAGCACCGGGTGACTGGCCATCGCGTTGACCAGCCAGACGAAACCACCCCGGTCGAGCGCGGCACGGTCGGCCATCTCGTCCACACCGACATCGGTATTGAGGTACTTGCCGGCAGCGAGCGTCGCCATCGCGGTGGACGCGCCGTGCGGCCGGAAGCAGAAGCCGTGATTGTCGGCGGTGTACTCCTGGGCACGGATCAGCGACGACCCGAGCAGTGGCAGCCACGGCGCGACGAACATGCCCAGCTGGCGCCAATAGGAGACGTGACCAGCGGCGATATGGCCGACTTCATGCCCGATGATGAACGCGAGTCCATCGGGTTCACGCGCGGCGCCGCCGATTTCGAACAGGTCGCTGTAGACCACGACGAACCGGCGGAACCCGTGGCCGGAGGCGAACGCGTTGATCTGGCCGTTGCCCAGGATGACGTAGGCGTCCGGCGCCTTGTGCATCCCGAATCGCGCCGCCGCCTCCTGCACCATCCGGTAGCCCTCGGGGAACTGGGTGGGCGACATCTTCACCCCGTTCACGCGCTGGGTCGCGAGATTCAGACCACGTCCGGCCCACAGCAGCACCGGCGCGAACAACAGCAGCAGTACATACGGACTGGTGACGATCGAACCGGTCTGCTCCACACCGCGCTCGTCGACGATGGGATCGGCGAACAGCTCGACCGTCATGAGCAGGAGCGCGAGCAGGTACGCGACCGCGGTGATCATGATGACGACGATCAGCAGCGGGATCTCCCACGGATGCCGGGCGGGGCGATCCCACGGCATGAGTCCGCGCGGTCGATGCTGCGGCGGTGCGGGCGGACCGCTCGGCGGGTAGTAGCCGGGCGCGTACTGGCCAGGGGCGACCGGCGGATACGGGCCTGCCTGCGGCTGTGGTGGGGCGTCCTGCGCGGGGAAACCGCCCGTCCGTGGATCGGGCTGGGCCCACGGCGACGGCGGCGCGGTGTCTTTGTCCAGTGACGGTGTTCGGTCGGGCTGCTGGCCGGTGTGCTCCGGCGGGGAACCTGCTGAATGCGGGAAATGCGGTTCGTGCGGGTGCATGAAACGACTCTAAGCGGGCCTGCGACAATCGCAGCCATGCGCGTTTACCTGGGTGCCGACCATGCCGGTTTCGAACTGAAGAATCACGTCAAGGCTCATCTGCAGGAGGCCGGAGTGGAGGTCGTCGACTGCGGCGCCCTCGAATACGACGCTCTCGACGATTACCCCGCCTTCTGCATCGAGGCGGCCCGACGCACCGTCGCCGACCCGGGCTCGCTCGGCCTGGTCTTCGGTGGCAGCGGCAACGGTGAGCAGATCGCCGCCAACAAGGTCGCCGGCGCTCGCTGCGCCCTGGCCTGGAGCGTCGAAACCGCCGTGCTGGCCCGCGAACACAACAACGCCAACCTGATCGGCATCGGCGGCCGCATGCACTCCACCGCCGATGCGCTCGCCATCGTCGACGCGTTCCTCGCGGCCGCGTGGTCGGACGAGGCGCGTCACCAGCGTCGCATCGACATCCTCGCCGACTACGAGAAGACCGGCATCGCGCCAGAGGTCCCCGCGTACTGAGCTCACCAACTGATTTCGTGAGTACATGGGTAACTCGCCGGGTACGGGCCGACCCGACGTGCACTTCACCGTCGGCCGCATCGCCGACGGTGAACGCACCGAGGTCTGGCCGACTACCCGGAGAGGCAGCCTGAGGAGGGTGTGTTTCTTTGCCTGAGGGGCACACTCTCCATCGGATAGCGCAGCTCCATCACCGACGGTTTTCCGGTGGGGTGGTGCGGGTTTCGAGTCCACAGGGGCGGTTCGCCGACGGGGCCGCACTGGTGGACGGGCAGGTGCTCGAGCGGGCCGAGGCCTATGGGAAGCATCTGCTGCATCACTATGCGTCCGGGTTGACGGTGCATGTGCATCTCGGGCTGTACGGCACTTTCAGCGAGGTCGAGTTGCCGATGGCGGCGCCGGTGGGGCAGGTGCGTATGCGAATGCTGGGGGCCGCAACGGATTTCGGCACCGATCTGCGCGGGCCCACGGCGTGCGAAGTGCTGATGCCGCCCGAAGTGGACGCGCTCACCGCACGCCTCGGCGCCGATCCGTTGCGCGCCGACGCCGACCACGAACGAGCGGGTGCGCGAATCCGGCGTTCCCGCAGGGCGATCGGCGCACTGCTGATGGACCAGGCCCTGATCGCCGGCGTCGGCAACGTCTACCGCGCGGAAGTCCTGTTCCGCCACGGCATCTCGCCCTTCCGCCCCGGCACCTCGATCACCCCGACCGAATGGGACGCCCTCTGGGCCGACCTGGTCGACCTCATGCCGGTCGGCGTCACCACCGGCCGCATGCACGTGGTCCGCCCCGAACACGACACCGGCGCACCGTCTTACACCAAGGACCGCCCCCGCACCTACGTCTACCGCCGCCAAGGCGAACCCTGCCGAGTCTGCGCCACCCCCGTCGCACACAAGGTCATGGAAGCCCGAAACCTCTTCTGGTGCCCCACCTGCCAGCCCCGCTGACAGCGCCGGAGCGATTCCCGCCGGTGTGCGAGCGTTCTGGCGGCACTGCACCATTTTTCGGCTCGGCGGCGTTGCTCAGTGTGCTCCACTGATCGTCGTGGTGCGCCGATGCGACACCCCCGGCCAGGCTGCGGTCAACTATCTCGAACACTGAGCGCACGGCCACGATGCGGGCCGTCGACGAGCCGTAGCCGGCAGGTGCCCCCGGTGCCGAGTACGGACTCCATCGATGTCACGAGTCGACCGGTCGAAATCGGCTGAGCCGGACCGCGAAGTGCAGGCTTCGCGATCCGACTCAGTCGGCGACCGCCGTTCCCAGTTCGGGGTCGCCCGATTCAGCGAGCGCGAAACGCCGCCCGCCCGCCGATTTCGCCGAGTACATCGCGCGGTCGGCGCGACGCAACAGGTCGGTGAAATCGCACGTCTTTCCCGGTGGGCAGAAAGCGGTGCCCACGCTGGCCGAAACCGGCACGGGGCCCGCGCTCGACCACACCGGGTCGCGCAGTGCGGCGACCACGCGGTGTGCCAACTCGCCGAGGGTGTCGCGGCGGGGGTTGGCCGCCACCACGAACTCGTCGCCGCCGTATCGGCAGATCACCGTGTCGGGCGGGCACACCTCACGCAAGCGGTTGGCCAGTTCGACCAGTACCTCGTCGCCGATCGCGTGTCCGTAGCCGTCGTTGATCTGTTTGAAGCGGTCCAGGTCCACCACCAGCACACCGACACCGCGGCTCGGGTCGGCGGCGAACGCGCGCACCCGTTCTTGCAGCAGCGTGCGGTTCGCGAGATCGGTGAGGGCGTCGTGGGTCGCCTCGTGGCGCAAGCGGTGCTGCAGCGCGGCGATCTCCTGTACGCGCAGTGACACTTTCGCCGAGATGTTCTGTTCCTGTTGCGCCAGAGCGCGTTCCTGCAGAGCCTGCGCGTAGCTGTCGATGGCCTGGCTGGCCACCAGCGGCCAGCGGGTCGCCACCAGCGAACCCGGAACCCCCGAGGGGAAACCGAGCAGCCAGCGACTGGCGTGGGCCAGCATCCTGGTGCGTTCGAACGGCGCCTCGGCCAACCGCGCGCCGAGCTTGCGCGCCTGTGGAACCGGGAACGGTTCGGTCCGCGCCAGGTGCAGCAGCCGCTCGACGATGTCGACGAGCACCGGCTCCAACTGGTGCGGCGCCGTGGAAGAGCCCGGTTCGGCGCATACCGCGCGGGCCCAGGCGCGGGCCATCGCGGCAACCGGTGGCTCGATGTGGACAGTCATCGACATCACCGGCGGTCGGTGGCGACGAACTTGCCACCTCGATCATTCGCACTGCTACGCGGTTGGGTCCACCGAGTTCGGCACACGCTCACCGCCCCCTTTCCAGATACCCCCGTCCGGCAAAAAGGATCCTAGCAAGCCACCCGAGACTGAAAAGTCACGTTCTGCAACGCGTTCTCCGGTCTCTCGCGAATGGCGATTCGGTATGACATCGCTGCAGCGTCTCCGGCGTTACACATTTTCCGAAAAGAAATTTCGGGAGCCGAAACGTGCAGCGTGATGCCCTCCGCTGGGCGGTGGACGTTGCGTCGCCATGGGTCCCTCCTGGCACGGGGTGCGAGTCGTGACGATGTGGCAGTAGTCGTCACGCGCACTCTCATGGTGGCCTACTCGCCGCCCACGTGCCGGGTTTTTAAGGAAAATTCTCCTATTTAATCCCCCGGTGGAGCAGGCGCCGGTCCCCATGGGCGCATCAACCATCGTCGCCGGGAGGGGGTTTCGGGGATAGGGTCATTAGGCCCTAATCGGGCACAGCGAGGGTTGGTCGCGTGGGGAGTGGGGTACACCGGCAGCCGACACGCATCAATCGGGCAGGCAGGGGCCGGATTGGCATTTTTCGCGCGGGGTTCGGTACAGTCGTGGCGCACACGACATCGTGGCGATCCCATCGATGTCGTATGCCTGCGGGTGTAGTTCAATGGTAGAACCTCAGCCTTCCAAGCTGATGGTGCGGGTTCGATTCCCGTCACCCGCTCAAACATGTATTGCCTCCACGGTGCTCTCGCCGGTGAGGTATCGGGGTGTAGCGCAGCTTGGTAGCGCATCCGCTTTGGGAGCGGAGGGTCGCAGGTTCAAATCCTGTCACCCCGACCATCACCATTCGCCCAGCTCAGGCTTGTAGGAGACGGATGCCCACGCAACGCAAGGTCGCGATCGTCACCGGAGCCGCCCGTGGCATCGGCGCCGCGGTGGCCACGAAGCTCGCCGCCGACGGATACGCCGTCGCCGTCCTCGATCTCGACGAAGCCGCGTGCGCGGGCACCGTCGCCGCCATCGAGGCCGCCGGGGGCGCCGCCCTCGCGGTCGGCGCCGACGTGGCCGACGAAGCGGCCGTCACCGCCGCGGTGGAGCGGATCGCCACCGAGCTCGGCGCGCCGACCGTACTGGTCAACAACGCGGGCGTGCTGCGCGACAACCTGCTGTTCAAGATGTCGGCCGACGACTGGGACACCGTCATGAACGTGCACCTGCGCGGTGCCTTCCTGATGACCCGCGCCGTGCAGAAGTACATGGTCGAGGCGAAGTTCGGTCGCATCGTCAATCTGTCGAGCACCTCGGCGCTGGGCAATCGCGGCCAGGCCAACTACTCCGCGGCCAAGGCGGGCATGCAGGGGTTCACCAAGACCCTCGCCTTCGAACTCGGCAAATTCGGCGTCACCGCCAACGCGATCGCGCCCGGCTTCATCGAAACCGAGATGACCGCGGCCACCGCCGCCCGGGTCGGCGCGGACTTCGAGGCCTTCAAAGCCGCCGCGGCCGCGCAGATCCCGGTGAACCGGGTCGGCACACCCGAAGACATCGCCAACACCGCCGCGTTCTTCGTGAGCGAGGGCGCCGGCTTCGTCTCGGGCCAGGTCATCTACGTGGCCGGTGGCCCGAAGGACTGAACGTCGGTCAGGCGCAGCCGAACCGGAAGTCCGCCCGCGCCTCCGTGCCCGCGGCCACGGTGACCCGCACCGGCTCGGTGACGGCCAACCCGCAGCCGCCGGGCACAGTCACCACCTTCGCCTCGTAGCACCCCGCGGGCAGCGCCACCGTGGCGCGCCCGTCGGCCCCGCTGACCAGCGTCGCGACCACCTGCTTCGCATCGCACGGCGTCACCTCGATATCGGCCCGGTTCACCGGAACCGGCTCCCGTCCGGTGAACGTCCACGCCGTCAGCGTCCCCTGCGGTGCTGGATCGGCGCTCGCGACACCGTTGACCATGAGCGGAGCGAGTACAGACAGAGCGAGAAATGTACGGCGCATGAACCTCTCCTCGTCGATGAGTCGGGTCGTCCGCTGCTGATGGTAGGCCCATCAGGATGGAAATCCGCACGTCACACCCGGGTTCGACGTTGACGATTCGGCGACGGATCCCCGCGCCCGGCGTTGCGTGTCCCGTCGACTGGCTCAGTCGGGCACGGGCGTGATGCCCGCGCGTTCACTCCAGACCTGCTCGGCGGGGACGGAGATCGTGGTCATCTCGGGGTAGCGCAGGGCGGAGAGGGTGCCGCCGAAGACTGCGCCGGTGTCCAGGCAGAGGGTGTTGTTGACCCAGTTCAAGGTGTGGACCGGCGTGTGGCCGTAGAGGACCGTGGCGGTGCCTCGATAGTCCTGGGCCCAGTCGTAGCGGACGGGGTAGCCGTGTTCGTCGAGCTCACCGGTGGGGGCGCCGTAGAGGGCGAAGGAGCGGGCACGGGCCGACCTGCTGCCGTGCAGGCTCTCGGGCAGACCCGCGTGGGCCACGACCAGCTTGCCGCCGTCGAGGAGGTAGTGGCTCGGCAGGGTGGCGAGGAAAGCGTGTGCGGCCGTACGGAATTCGAGGTCTTCGTCGGCCAGCTGGGACAGCGACTGTTCGAGGCCGTGCGCGATGCGGACGTTGCGGCCGTCGAGGGCGCGCATCAGCTTGTGATCGTGGTTGCCGGTGACGCACAGGGCGGTTCTCCCGGCCACCATCCCCATCACCAGGCGCAGCACGCCGGGGGTGTCGGGGCCCCGGTCGACGAGGTCGCCGACGAAGATCACGGTGCGCTCGCCGGGGTGGGCGGCACCGATCGGGCGGCCGCGACGGTCACGGTCGAGGACGTAGCCGAGTTCGCCGAGCAGGGTCTCCAATTCGGAGCGGCAGCCGTGGACGTCGCCGATCACGTCGAACGGTCCGGTCAGATCGCGGCGATCGCGGGGGAGGAGCTCGGTGCGGCGGGATTCGGTCATATCCCTTCCATCGTCGTGCAGGGCGGGCCCGCGCCGCAACCGCGTTACCGCGCGGTGGGGATCGCCGAGTCGGGCCAGACCCAATCGGCCACGACCGGAATGTCGGCGCCCTGCTCGCGGGTCCAGCGGCGCGCGATCAACCGGGCGTCGACGATCTCCTGGCGCAGACCCGCCGCCCGCTCGCGCAGCCCGGGTACCCGGTCGATCACATCGAGTACCAGATGGAAGCGGTCCAGATCGTTGAGCATCACCATGTCGAAGGGTGTGGTGGTGGTGCCCTTCTCCTTGTAGCCGCGCACGTGCAGATTGGCGTGGTTGGTGCGGCTGTAGGTGAGCCGGTGCACCAGCCACGGGTAGCCGTGGAAGGCGAAGATCACCGGGCGGTCGGTGGTGAACAGGGCGTCGAACTCGGCGTCGGGCAGGCCGTGCGGGTGCTCGCCTGCGGGCAGCATGCGCATCAGGTCGACGACATTGATGAACCGAATCCGCAAGTCGGGCAGCCGATCTCGGAGGATCGCCACCGCGGCCAGCGTTTCCAGGGTCGGCACGTCGCCCGCGCACCCGAGCACGACATCGGGGGTGGTGCCGGGGTCGTCGTTGTGACACGCCCACTCCCAGATCCCGAGACCGCGCGTGCAGTGCAGCCCCGCCTCCTCGGCCGAAAGCCAGTCCGGCCCCGGCTGTTTGCCCGCCACCACCACGTTCGCGTAGTGCAGCGATCGCAGGCAGTGGTCGTAGGTCGACAGCAGGGTGTTGGCATCCGGCGGCAGATACACGCGGACGATATCGGGGCTCTTGTTCGCCACCACGTCGAGGAAACCGGGATCCTGATGGGTGAACCCGTTGTGGTCCTGGCGCCACACGTGCGAGGTGAGCAGGTAGTTCAGGCTGGGGATCTTGCGCCGCCACGGCACCGCCGAGCTGGCATCGAGCCACTTGGCGTGCTGATTGAACATGGCGTCGACGATGTGGATGAACGCCTCGTAGCAGGTGAAGACGCCGTGGCGGCCGGTCAGCAGATAACCCTCCAGCAGGCCCTCGCACATGTGCTCCGACAGCACTTCGACCGCGCGCCCGACCGTCGACAGATCCACATCCCAGCGCCCGACTTCTTCCTGCCAGTCGCGCCCGGTCACCTCGAGAATGTCCTGCAACCGATTGCTGACCAGTTCGTCGGGAGCGAAGGTGAGGAAGTTGTGCGGATTGCGGGCGGTGACATCGCGCAGCCAGCCGCCGAGGACCCTGGTGGCCTCGTGCTGACCCGCACCTGGCGACACCACGTCCACGCAGTAGTCGCGCCAGTCGGGTAGGTCGAGATCGCGAATCAGCAAGCCGCCGTTGGCAACCGGGTTCAGGCTCATCGGATTCGCCGGCACCTGCTCGAGCAGGGCCCGCACCGGCGACCCGTCCTGATCGAACAGTTCCTCCGGCCGGTACGACCGCAACCACAGCTCCAGCACCCGCCGGTGCTCGGAGTCGGTGCGCGCGTTCGGCAGCGGCACCTGATGGGCGCGGAACGTGCCCTCGACCCGTTGGCCGTCGACCACCGGGGGACAGGTCCAGCCCTTCGGCGTGTGCATCACGATCATCGGCCAGCGCGGCCGTTTCGTGTCCCCGTCCTCGCGGGCCGCCCGCTGGAACCGCGCGATCCGGTCCATACAGGTGTTCATCGCAGCGGCCATCGCCTGGTGGACCGGTGCGGGGTCGTTGCCCGAGACGATCAGCGGTTCGTAGCCGTAGCCACGGAGCAGCTCGATCAGTTCTGCCTCGGGAATGCGGGCGAGGATCGTCGGATTGGCGATCTTGTACTCGTTGAGCGCGAGGATCGGCACCACCGCGCCGTCGCGCCCCGCGTTGAGGAATTTGTTCGCGTGCCAGCTGCCCGCCAGCGGACCGGTCTCGGCTTCGCCGTCCCCGACCACGCAGAACACGACGAGATCGGGGTTGTCCAGGGCGGCGCCGTAGGCGTGCAGCAGGGAGTAGCCGAGCTCACCGCCCTCGTGGAACGACCCCGGCGTCTCCGGCGCGCAGTGGCTCGGCACACCGCCGGGGAAGGAGAACCGGTGGAAGAATGTGCGCATGCCGTCGACGTCGCGGGGGATGTCCGGTTCGAGCTGGGCGTAGGCGTCCTCCAGCCACGCGCAGGCGTTGGGACCAGGGCCGCCGTGACCGGGGCCCGCGACATAGACCGCGTTCAGGCCGCGGTCCCGGATCACCCGATTGGCGTGGGCCCACACCAGATTCAGGCCGGGCACGGTGCCGAAGTGGCCGAGCAGGCGCGGCTTGATGTCGTCGGGGACCAGCGGGGTGCGCAGCAGCGGATTGCTCATCAGATAGATCTGGCCGACCGCGAGATAATTCGACGCCCGCCACCACGCGTCGACGGCGACGAGTTCCTCGCGCGAGAGCGGACCGGGCGCGTCGGTGAGGACGTAGGGCTTCGGGGCGATGGTCTCGCCCTGACCGTCTCCCACATTGTCCGCCGCGGTGTCGCCCACGGTGGTTTCGGTCATCGCGGACTCCTCGAACTCGATGAGGTCACGGCGCCGTCCGCGCCGCGGGGGCCTGCACGGGCGCCGATCGAGGACCGGCGGCACCGGTGGAGAAACGCACCGCCGAGCCTACCGTCGTGCCGGTTCCCGACGCCGCAACGGCGGTCGATTACTCTGCGGGCCATGCATTCTCTCGGCAGGATCATCGGAATCGGACTCGTCGCGGCCGCCGCGATCACGACAGCGGCCTGCGGCTCCGACACGGATTCGAGCAGCGCGCCGAGCTCGAGCGTGGCCGGCGGGAGCTCCGCGAGCAAGGGTCGCGAATGCACCGCCGACGACGTGAAGGTCAGCGGTGGTTACGGCGAGGCGCCCAAGATCACCATCCCCGACAGCTGTGACCCGCCCAAGACCCTGATCACCAAGGACCTGGTGGTGGGCACCGGGCCGGGCGCGGTGGCCGGACAGCCGCTGACGATGAACTACGAGCTGGTCCCCTGGTCGGACAAGCAGGTACTCGACAGCTCCTTCCAGCGCGGCAAGCCGTTCGGGCTCACCCTCGGCGCCGGCCAGGTCATCCAGGGCTGGGACGAGGGGCTGATCGGCGTGCAGCAGGGCACGCGCAGGCTGCTGATCGTGCCGCCGAACCTCGGCTACGGCGAGGGCGGCAACGGTGTGCCGCCGAACGAGACGTTGGTCTTCGTGACCGACGCCGTGCAGGTCGGCCGCTAGCGGCACCCTCAACCAAACACCGATTGCGCGACCGCGCGGGCGGTCAACTACCCTGGTCGGGATGCGCATTGTGCGCCGCACCTGGCTTAGCCGTGCCTGACTATGGCGCGTCGCCCCCTGTGGGGACACCACCATGAACTACGAACCAAGGAGTATGTCCGTGAAGAGCACCGTCGAGCAGCTGAGCCCGACCCGGGTCCGGATCAACGTCGAGGTGCCCTTCGAGGAGCTGAAGCCCGACTTCGACAAGGCCTACAAGGCGCTGGCGCAGCAGGTCAAGATCCCCGGCTTCCGTCCCGGCAAGGCTCCGGCCAAGCTGATCGAGACCCGTGTCGGCCGCGGCGCCGTGCTGGAGCAGGTCGTCAACGACGCGCTGCCCGCCCGCTACGCCGAGGCCGTGCAGGCCACCGAGGTCAAGGTCATCGGTCAGCCCGAGATCGAGATCACCAAGATCGAAGACGGCGAAGAGCTGGCGTTCACCGCCGAGGTCGACGTGCGCCCCGAGATCGCCCTGCCCGACTACTCGGGCATCGAGGTGACTGTCGATTCCTTCACCATCGCCGACGACGACATCGAGGAGCAGCTCGCCTCGCTGCGTCAGCGCTTCGGCACCCTCACCGGCGTCGAGCGTGCCGTGGCCGATGGCGACTTCGTGTCGATCGACCTGTCGGCCACCGTCGACGGTGACGACGTCCCCGAGGCGGCCACCACCGGGCTGTCGCACGAGGTCGGTTCGGGTCAGCTGATCGAGGGCCTCGACGAGGCCGTCATCGGCCTGAAGGCCGGCGAGTCCGCCGAGTTCACCTCCACCCTGGTGGCGGGCGACCACGCGGGCAAGGAAGCCGTGATCACCGTCACCGTGCAGTCGGTCAAGGAGCGCGAGCTGCCCGAGGCCGACGACGAGTTCGCCCAGCTGGCCAGCGAGTTCGACACCATCGACGAGCTCAAGGAAGACCTGAAGGGCCGCGTCGAGCGTGTCAAGAAGGTCGAGCAGGCCGGTTCCATCCGTGACAAGGTGCTCGACACCCTGCTCGAGACCGTCGAGGTCCCGCTGCCCGAGGCCGTCGTCAAGGCCGAGGTCGACGCCGTGGTCCACGACGCCGTCCACGGTTTCGACCACGACGAGGCCAAGCTGGCCGAGGCGCTCGAGGCGCAGGGCTCCTCCCGCGAGGAGTTCGACAAGGACACCCAGGAAGCCGCCGAGAAGTCGGTGAAGACCCAGCTGCTGCTGGACGCCATCGCCGAGGCCGAGAACACTCAGGTCGGCCAGCAGGAGCTGACCGAGCGAATCCTGTTCCAGGCGCAGCGTTACGGCATGTCGCCCGAGCAGTTCATCCAGCAGGTCCAGCAGGCGGGTCAGCTCGGCGCGGTCTTCGCCGACGTGCGACGCGGCAAGGCGCTGGCCGGAGTTGTCGGTCAGGTGAAGGTTACCGATTCCGACGGCAATGTGGTCGACACCACCGAAATGTTCGGTGACCCTGCGGATTCCGCTGAAATCGAGCTGGACGAAGCCGCTGCTGAGTAGGTTTCGGCGGCGTGATTTGATTGCGCTGTGAGCGAAGAAGGGCGGTACCGGGAGTTCGGTGCCGCCCTGCTTCGTTAGTGTTTGTGACGACGAACCGTATTCGTATGGCCGTAGCAATCGGTGAGAAGAGAAGGCAGGTATCCGTGACGATCAACCAGGCAGGGGTCATGACAGCCGCTACCGCTGGACTCAACCTCAGTGATTCCGTATACGAACGGCTGCTTCGCGAGCGCATCATCTTCCTGGGCACCCAGGTCGACGATGAGATCGCGAACAAGATCTGCGCGCAGATCCTGCTGCTCTCGGCCGAGGACGCGACGAAGGACATCGCGCTCTACATCAACTCGCCCGGTGGCTCGGTCACCGCGGGCATGGCCATCTACGACACGATGCAGTTCGCCGAGTGCGACATCAAGACCGTCGCGATGGGTCTGGCCGCATCGATGGGACAGTTCCTGCTCACCGCGGGTACCAAGGGCAAGCGTTTCGCGCTGCCGCACACCCGGATCATGATGCACCAGCCGTCGGCGGGCATCGGTGGTTCGGCGGCCGATATCGCGATCATGGCCGAGCAGTTCGCCCACACCAAGCGTGAGCTCAACGAACTGCAGTCGCTGCACACCGGCAAGTCGGTGGAGCAGGTGACCGAGGACGCGGACCGCGACCGCTGGTTCACGGCGAAGGAAGCCCTCGAATACGGCTTCATCGACCACGTGGTCGCCCACGCGAACCAGGCGAAGTAACCGCCGCCGTCCCCCCTCACTCGAGACAAGCTTGGAGATAAAGATGGCCAACCTCTTCGACCCGCGCGCTGGACACGGCGGCTCCGCAGCGGGCCTTCCCCAGTCGCGCTACATCCTGCCGCAGTTCACCGAGCAGACTTCGTTCGGCGTCAAGACCTCCGACCCGTACAACAAGCTGTTCGAGGAGCGCATCATCTTCCTGGGCAACCAGGTCGACGATGTCTCGGCCAACGACATCATGGCGCAGCTGCTGGTGCTGGAGTCCCAGGACCCCGACCGCGACATCACCATGTACATCAACTCGCCGGGTGGTTCGTTCACCGCGCTGATGGCGATCTACGACACCATGCAGTACGTGCGCCCCGACGTGGTGACGGTCTGCCTGGGTCAGGCGGCCTCGGCCGCCGCGGTGCTGCTGGCCGCGGGCGCTCCCGGCAAGCGTGCCGCGCTGCCCAACGCGCGCATCCTGATCCACCAGCCGTCCTCCGGCGGTGTGCAGGGTCAGGTGTCCGACCTCGAGATCGCCGCGGCCGAGATCGAGCGGATGCGTCGCCTGATGGAAGTCACCATCTCGCGCCACACCGGCAAGCCCGAGGAGCAGGTGCGCAAGGACACCGACCGTGACAAGATCCTGACCGCCGAGGAAGCCAAGGAATACGGCATCATCGACCAGGTCTTCGATTACCGGAAGCTCAGCGGACAGAAGTGACACGCCCGGGCCCGCTGTCCTGATCTGGGCGGCGGGCCCGGCTTTTTCACCCGCGGTGGCTCACAATGGTGAGGACCCGCACAACCCTTCACATCGAACATGCGCGAGTTGTCGACCTGTCTCGCGCACACCAGGTACGGTCGACTCAGGGACCATTGCTCTGATTGACGGCACCGAGACGTATTTCCGGCCCAATCGGGGGACGACGGTCGCACTCGGACAAGGAAGTAGGGACCTACGAGATGGCGCGCATCGGAGACGGCGGCGATCTGCTGAAGTGCTCGTTCTGCGGAAAGAGCCAGAAGCAGGTCAAGAAGCTCATCGCGGGCCCTGGGGTGTATATCTGCGACGAGTGCATCGACCTGTGCAACGAGATCATCGAAGAAGAGCTGGCCGAGTCGAGCGAAGTGAAGCTCGACGAGTTGCCCAAGCCTTCGGAGATCCGGGATTTCCTCGAGAACTACGTGATCGGCCAGGACACCGCCAAGCGGACCCTCGCCGTCGCGGTCTACAACCACTACAAGCGCATCCAGGCGGGTGACAAGGGCCGCGACAGCCGCGGTGAGGCCGTCGAGCTGATGAAGTCGAACATCCTTATGCTCGGCCCCACCGGTTGCGGCAAGACCTACCTCGCGCAGACCCTGGCCAAGATGCTGAACGTGCCGTTCGCCATCGCCGATGCCACCGCGCTCACCGAGGCGGGCTATGTCGGTGAGGATGTCGAGAACATCCTGCTGAAGCTGATCCAGGCCGCCGACTACGACGTCAAGCGCGCCGAGACCGGCATCATCTACATCGACGAGGTCGACAAGATCGCCCGCAAGAGCGAGAACCCGTCGATCACCCGCGATGTGTCGGGCGAGGGTGTGCAGCAGGCGCTGCTGAAGATTCTGGAGGGCACCCAGGCGAGTGTGCCGCCGCAGGGCGGTCGCAAGCACCCGCACCAGGAGTTCATCCAGATCGACACCACCAACGTGCTGTTCATCGTGGCGGGCGCGTTCGCGGGCCTGGAGAAGATCATCTCCGACCGCACCGGTCACCGCGGCATCGGCTTCGGCGCCGAGGTGCGCTCCAAGGCCGAGGTCGACACCGACGACCACTTCGCCGACGTGATGCCCGAGGATCTGATCAAGTTCGGTCTGATCCCCGAGTTCATCGGCCGCCTGCCCATCGTCGCCTCGGTGACGAACCTGGACAAGGAATCGCTGGTCACTATTCTCTCCGAGCCGAAGAACGCACTGGTCAAGCAGTACGTTCGCCTGTTCGAGATGGACGGCGTCGACCTCGAGTTCACCGCCGACGCCCTCGAAGCGATCGCCGATCAGGCGATCCTGCGCGGCACCGGTGCTCGCGGCCTGCGCGCCATCATGGAAGAGGTCCTGCTGCCGGTGATGTACGACATCCCCGGCCGTGACGACGTCGCCAAGGTGGTCGTGAACGCCGACACCGTCATCGACAACGTCCTCCCGACGATCGTGCCGCGCAAGGCGCAGCGTCCCGAGCGTCGCGAGAAGTCGGCGTAACAAACCAACGGCAAAGGGCCCCTTCGGATCTGATCCGGAGGGGCCCTTCGCTGTGTGTCGGTGGAAGCTAGCTGACGGCCGGATTACCCAGGCTCGGCGCGGCCAGGGGATCGTCGGCGTCGTCGGCCGGGATCTCCGCGCTGGCACGGACGATCGCGGTGCTGTAGCGGGCGCTGGCGGCGTTGTGGATGAGCAGGGCGACACCGATCATCACCGGGGCCACCGCGTGCACAGCGGCGTCGTACCAATGCTGTGCGCTCAGGTGTGGATAGGTGTTGAGGGCGATGGTCAGCGTGAGCAGGAACAGCTCGGCGATCAGCACCTGGTTGCGGTTGCCCATCACGCCCCACTCGGCCACCCGTGTGGTGCCGATCATGATGATGATCAGGCACACGCTGATCATCGCCTCCAGGCCGAAGCTGGCCCAGTAGAGCGGGTCGGTGGGTCCGCCGGGGGCGATGTTGTGCTGGACGTTCACCGCCGACCACAGCATGCCCGTGATCACCACGCCGGCCAGTGCCCGCAGCGACCAGGTGCGGTGCTGATAGAGCGAGGCGAGGCGAGCGCGCGGGTTGGACTCGCGACGTTGCGCGGCGATGGCCTTGCGGGCCAGCATCAGGTCCGACATCTCGGCCCGCTCGAGCTCCGCGGTGGTGTCACGCAAGCGGTCGGCGTGCGAGGAGGCGGCCTTGATGTGCTTCCAGCGCTGATCGCGCTCGTAGGTACGGATCTTTTCGGCGAGTTCGCGCTCGGCGCGCAACTCGTCTTCGGACAGCGCGTCGGTCAGTGCGGGGTCGGACTGATAGGCGATGCGACGCCTGGCCCGTTCCACCCGCACGGGCAGAGCGGTGACCTCGTGGTCGAGCGGGTGTTCCTCGCGCATCGCAACTCCAGGTAGCAAAAGGGTTCGCCGGGTCGCGTCATTGTTGCGCATCGAGCGGGGAGAGAACACCCGCGGGCCCGAATTGCTCGGCCCGCAGGCGCTGAAAATGTCTGGCGCACAACTGTGTAGCTGTCTGTGCAGCGATGCGGGAGACGGTGACGACCGTTCGAGAACGGGTCGCGCCCGGGCCGAGGAGCGTCGTTGATCCTCCGTGGTTCGCCGTTGAACCTTCATCCCGTAAAAGTGCTTCTGATGATGTTTCGCTGCTGGTCACCGCGGTGTTACGCCGGCCTGCGCCGCCCGTCCTTTCGTCCGTTTGGTCCGTCTTGCAGGGCCGTCACTGAATACGACGGGTTCGGCACGCAAAACTCATCGGCGTATCCTCGCGGTGTGTCGGACTGGTGCTGCCGATTTCGTGCTGTTTACTCGGTCCGTCAATCAGATGTTCGAGTGACGAGTGGAAGCGGAGGAGACATGGCACTGCCTACGATGACCGCCGAACAGCGCACCGAGGCGTTGGCCAAAGCGGCTGCCGTGCGCAAGGCGCGCTCGGAACTGATCGGCAAGGTGAAGGAGGGCAAGGTCACCGTCGCCGATCTGCTCAAGAAAGCCGACAGCGACGACCTGGTGAAGAAGACCAAGGTCGCTGCCGTGATCAAGGCACTGCCGGGCGTTGGTCCGGTCAAGGCCGCCAAGCTGATGGACCAGGCCGAGATTCCCGAGGATCGCCGTATCGGCGGCCTGGGTGCTCGTCAGCGCGCGGCCCTGCTCGACGCCCTCGAGGCCTGAGCCGATTCGCGATCCGACGCCCGTGGAGCTGAATGCACGGGCGTCGGGATGGTCTGTGTTTCGCAGTAGGTGATTTACACGCAGTAGGTCAGCAGGAAGTCGTTGATCCGCAGGCGCCATCCCGGTTGCAACTCGATCGGGAGGGTGCCGACGCGAGACCAGCGTTCGCTGTCGGGGGCGGCGAAGAAAGTTCCGGAGGTCGCGGGGGCCTCGCGGACGAACACCTTGCCACGGTCGGGGGCGACGAAGGCATGGACCCGCGAGACGAGCCGATCGCGTTCGATCAGTATCGGCGTCGCCGCGGAAGCGCGAACCGATTCTTCCCCCGAGGGGTTGCGGCCGAGGACGTAGGGCCGATCCAGTGGGTAGCTCAGCCCGTCTTCGGTGACCAGGGCGCCGCGCGAACCGCTGTGGGGCGGCGCGCTCTTGCTCAACGCGACCGGTTCGGCGCGTTTGGCGGCATCGAGTGCTTGGGACCAGGCGCGGGGCGCGTTGGCGGCGGGTGAGCTGCGCGGGCCGGTGCTCACGGTGACGCCGTCGGAGTTGCTCGATCCGGTGCCTGCGACATCGCCGGTGGCCGGTCGGCTGCCCGTGCTCACCGTCTCGCTGTCGGGTCGGCCGGCGTCGGGCTGGAAACCGGAGGTCGCGGGCTGGTCGGGTGTCGGCGCCGGGAATCCCGCGGTGGCCGGGAGCGCGTCGCTGGTGTCGGTGGGTCGCGCGGTCGGTGGGCGCAGGGCTTGGAAGCCGGTGGCCTCCGTCGGTGCGGGCTCGTCGACGGATTCGACCCGGCGCGGCGGGGGATTGCGGCGCCGGCCCAGGTTGAGCACGAAACCGTTGCCGGTGACGATGCCCGCGCGCAGGTCGGTGCGGGGATTGGCGCTGGTGGGGTCGGCCATCTCGGCGCCGACCGCGATCCGGCGGACAGGTTCGCGGATGATCTCGTCGACCCAGGTGAAGGCCCGGTCGCCGGCGAGGCGGCGGTTGCCCTCCGCGCCGGAGATCTCGGCGATCACCGCGCCGCGCAACAGGATCAGCATCCCGTCGGCGGTCGGGGCGAGCACGCCGAAAGGCGGTGGGGCAGAAGCGCCGCCGAACACCACGCCCGCCAGGCGCTGCGCCAGGGCCGCACCGGGTGCGCTCGCCGCGGTGTTGTTGGCGACGGTTTCCACCGCACCGAGTAGCCGATCGGTCGACGGTGTCTCCCCGGCCAGATAGACGACGACATCGCCGAATCGAGCGACGATCCCGGTCCCCGGCACGATGGCCACGGTGGACGAATGCGCGTGCATCAACGCCTCCTTGTCGGACTGGCCTTCACCGCTGCCTCGGCCGACCCCGCTGTGCGGCAGACCGCGACCTTGGTCTCCGCCGCCAGCATAGATGGACGGACGCCCGGGGATAAGGTCCGAAGGTAAATTTCGAACGGCGTTCGTACCAAACGATGTTCGTCGGCCGCGTAGGATCGGCGCATGAACGCCGCACCCGTCAGTCGCCGGGCCCGACCGGCGAAAGTCCCGTTGAGCCGCGATCTCGTGATCGAGACCGGACTGCGGATCCTCGACACCGAGGGCGCGGCCGCGCTCACCATGCGCCGGGTCGCCAAGGAACTCGACACCGGCGCCGCGTCACTGTACGTCTACGTCGCCCATCGCGACGACCTGCTGACCGGCATGCTCGACCACGTTCTGTCCCAGGTCCAGGCGCCCACCGAGGGTGCCTGGCGTACCCGGGTGACTCAGCTGGTCGAGTCCTCGATCGAGGCTCTCGGCCGCCACGACGGTCTCGCGCTCGTCGCCTTCGGCCGATTCCCCACCACCGAACACGCCCTCGGGCTGATCGAGCAGTTGCTGCCCCTCCTGCGCGACGGCGGCCTCGATCCCGCGACCGCGACCTGGGCCGCCGACCTGATCTACCGGCATATCGCCGTGGAGTCCGTACAACGCACCGCCGGTGACATCCGTGCGCGCTGGGCCCTGCGCGCGCTACTCAACGGGATCATCGCCACTCCGGTAGCCGGTGGACCTGCCCGGCTCGCGCGCGAGGACGAGATCGCGGCGCTGCAGGAGATCGAGCGACGGGCCGGTGCGCCGTTCGCCGAGGTGGGCATGACCGCGATTGCCGAGGACGAGCCGCCGTCGCGAGAGGTGTTGCGGGCCTTCGTCGTCGAGGGGCGGGCGTGGGTGTGGCCGGACGACAACGATCAGCCGGTCGGCTACCTGGTTCTCGGGCTGGTCGACGGGCAGCCTCATATCGATCAGGTTTCCGTCGACCCGGCTCACGCGGGGGCGCGGATCGGCAAGCGGCTGATCGACCATGCGGTCGCGTGGGCCAGGGACAACGGACTCGAGGAGATCACGCTCACCACGTTCACGCAGGTGCCGTGGAACGGTCCGTACTACGAGCGCCTCGGGTTCAGTTACATCCCGCCCGCTGACGAAACTCCTGGCTTGCGGGCGATACGTGCCAGCGAGATCGCTCATGGGCTCGATGAATGGCCGCGTGCTTGTATGGGGGCTGAGCTGGCTGCTTGGAGAAGTGACTGATCAGGGGTTCTGGTAGTCCCTGACGGTTTGACGCTGTGTTTGTTGGCGCGCTGGCGCGCGCGTGTCCGCGGCCCTGAGGGGCCGCCGGTCAGGCGCCGCGGAATCGCTCCTTCGTCGCATC
>NZ_JBSGWE010000009.1:0-219905 GCF_053608825.1 Nocardia sp. NPDC055002 | reverse complement strand
AACCCGGAAGCTAAGGCCACCTGCGCCGATGGTACTGCACTCGACAGGGTGTGGGAGAGTAGGACACTGCCGGAACATCATTGCGAAAGGCCCTCAACCATTGGTTGGGGGCCTTTTTGCGTTCCCAGGGCCGTGCCCCGCGGTTCGGTCGATCTTGGCTTCTCCCAACCTGTCTGGCCGTCTGGGACTAGCCTGTGCGTGTGAGTGCAGAACTCCCGCCCAACGAGGGCGAGCCGAAGGCGCACGTCCATGGTCGTGCCAGCCTCGATGCGCAGCATCGCAGCGCACAGAACGAGTCGTACACCCGCCAAGTGCGTTCCAGTACCAACTTCGGTGTGTGGCGACGTGATGCCGAAGTGAGCAGTAAGGGTACGAAGGAGAAGCGCCGCACCGTCCAATTAGTGGTGGCCGGTGGGTTTCTCGTCGCGGGGGTCGTCGGCGCAGCACTGGTCTTCATGGCGTTTCAACCCGACGCCAACGGAGATGCCCCGGTGAAGGGCGGTTCCGTGACGTCGCTCGCCCAACCGGCCGCGCCGGTCGATGTCACCACGACGGTCGTACCTACCGCGGTGAAACCGACTGCGAGTGTGACCGTCTCGGCGCGCACGCCGACAGCGATGCTGTCTCAACCGTGTCCCGCCGATACCGTCTGCTGGTGGGGTATGCCCGACTTCAAAGACTTGCTTCATTCGTTGCCGCACGGTGAAGTGCCGGCGATCGGTCCGGAAAGCTGCCTGGAGCTGGGCGTAGCCAGTCTGGGTCCGAGAGGCGCCGGCTCTATCGTCAATGGCAGTAGTGTCCCGCAAACGTTCTGGGAGAACGGTGACTGCAGTGGGCAGTCGTTCGTGCTGAAGCCTGGGGAGCAACTGGCAAAGCTGCCGACATTCCCATTCTCCGTCAGCGGGTAGCGGCCGGCCCTGTGCTCAGGGATTGGGTTCGGCGGTGCGCAGGAGTTGCAGCAGACCGTGTACTGCAGCCTCCTGCCCCGCCGACAGCGGATCAGTGGCGAAGTGCATCAACTCGTTCCGTACATCGCGCACCTGCTCCACCAGCTCCAGGACCTGACTTTGATCGAGGCGCCACCCGAGCTTGCGCCAGCGAACCGGGTCGCGCAGCAGGTACACGTAGCCACCGAAGGTCAGGTGCGCCGCTTCGGTGGTGTGGGCGCGCCTGTTCTTGGGGGCCGCGGCTTTGATGTCGTCGGGATCGAGATGATCGTTGGCCGCGCGACGCAGCCGGTTCTCCGCCTCCTCGATCAGCACGAAAGGCTTTGCCAGCATGCCGAATTGGTGGGTGAGATCCGATGCGGTGAGGATGCCTGTCACCCGAGCGCGATCAGGGCTGCGCACGAAGATGAAACCGTTGGCGTAGATGGCGTCGATCTGGTCGAGCAACGGAGCGTCGTGGTCGACGACGACGGCGGGCACGGTCGCCTCGGCCAGGGTCGGGTGGTCACCGGAGATATGGGCTCGGCCGATCGATTCCCAGGTGATCGCACCGTGATAGGTCCCGTCGTGGTCGATGACGGCGAGTTGCGAGAACTGATGACGCACCATGGTCGTCTTCGCCACCGTAAGGCTCACGTGCGAGGGCACCGACGTCAGCGCCGCGGGCAGATCCCCCAGCCGCCGGGTCATCGGTTCCGGATCGGAGACGTTCTCCACCGCGCTGGAATCCCGTTGCCGGACTTCGCTGTCCACCGCGTGATCGGTAACGGTGCCGGGTTCGGCATCGAGCGGCACGATGGTGACGATGTCGCTGAGCGCACCCTCGGTGAACGGCGGGCGGGTGGTGAGTCCGTTCTCGGCGAGGGCGGATTTGATCACCTCGATCGCGGCCGCGGTACGCCGCTCGAACTGCCAGTGCTCGAGCAGACTGCGGATGGTGAGTTGACGGGGATTGCCCGCAGCATGGGAACTCGCCTCGGCGAGCAGTTGGACCGAATCGGTGGCCACCTCGTCACTGTCGAATCCGGGATCCGTCCCGAACTCGGCCAGATGGGCGATGCGAGCGGCCGCATGATTGCGGTGGATCCCGCAGACGGTGAGCAACGAACCGAGACTGGCGCGCAGGTCGGGTCGCAACGCCTCCCACACGATGTCGGTTCGCAGCCAGTCGACCTTCCTGACCTGGCGGAATTCCTCGGGCTCGGTCTCGCGATATTCGTACTGGCCGACCACCCGTCCGATCGCGACATAGCCGGTTTGCAGCTTCAGTGGCATGACAACCAGGTCGTCGTTCGCGATGTCGGTGCCGAATTTCCAGAGTTGCCCAGCCCAGTTGCCGACCACATTGGGTGTAGCGAGGGGATACTTCTCTCGCAGTGCTGCCTTGAGCTCTTCCCAGGTGCGATAGCGGCTGAGGTCGCCCATTTCATCCCAGCCGATGATGGCCAGGCCCTCGTCGAGTGCGCGGTGTTCGCGCTGGCCGTCGCGGCCCGACCGGATGAGCCACGCGCGCGGGTTGTCGTACACAGTTCTGATCCTCCCAGTTCAGTCCGACAGGTAGGCGACCCAGAGATAGTCGCGGGCGCGGCTGGTGGCGACCAGTAGCTGCCTGGCGAGCATCTCGGCTCGATCCCTGGCGCCGCCGGACAGCGCGTCCAGGTCGGTCGGTGGTTCCTCGGTGATATGAAAGACGGCGGCGAAATCCATCCCTTTCGCGCGGCGCACCGTGCCGACTTTGACCGGTTCGACCTGCGAGCCGTCGTAGTTCTCCAGCGAGACAGCCTTGATGCCCGCCCGGCGCAGCACCCGCAGGTATCGCGTGACCTCGCTCGGCCAGTTGACGATCACGGCGATCTCGGCACCCGGCGGCAGGTGTGCGTCACGGAGTGCGCGGGGGAGTAGCCCGTCGATGTCGCGACGGGGGACGCGAACGTCGGCTGCGCGACCGTCCGGCAGCGTGGGATCGCTGTCACGAAGGATGACGCCGGCGCCGCCATCGAGATCATCGACGGTGTTGCCCGCCTCGATACGTTGTGAATACCGCAGCACCGCTTCACGATTGCGGTAGTTCTTCCGCAGCACGCGACCACGCCCACCGGCGAGCGGGATCCCGGCCTCGGACAGGGTGCAACCCCCGGCGTAGACCTGCTGCTGTCCGTCGCCGACCAGCAGCAGCTGTGCGTCGGGACCGCCGCCCGCTATCTGGTGCACCAGCTGCAGTTGCCGGAGAGTGAAGTCCTGCACTTCGTCGACGACGACCATGGCGTACGCCTCGGTGCTGTCGAGTGGGCGGGCTCGAAGTTCGTCGACGGCGAGGGAGATGACATCGTTGAAATCGTGGGCATGCCGCGCGTCCAGGACTTCCTGGTAGGGCTGATACCAGTGCTCCCAGACGAATTGACGGCGGGTCGACCGCAGGCTGATTCCCTCGCGACCCACCCGCTGCACGCGCTTGTACGACTCCAGATCGGTGATCCCGCGGCCCTTGATGACCCGATTGATCTCGTCCTGCCAGTAACCGTGGTCGGTCCCCTCGACTCGCCCCAACACTCCGCGGGCGCCTTGCCACGATTTGGCGAACGCGGCATCGACGGCTTTGTCGTTCAACCGGAAGACGACATCACGGCGGTCCAGGAACGCCATCGCCCACGCGTGCAGCCCGGTGAACTCGGCGCGCCCGGCGGCGTGTGGCGCGATCGGCGCGAAGCATCGCTCATGGTAGGTGGGCAGGCTCTTGACGAACGTCGTGAAGAGCAGTCGCCCGGGGTTGCGCTTGGCGAAGTGCGCCATTCGTTGCAACGCGACGACCGACTTTCCGGTGCCCGCCGGACCGCTGAACCGGGCAGGGCCGGTGAAGGTGGCGTGGACGAGCGGCACCTGATCGGGGTCGAGGAACGTCATCCAGTCGCTGAACGGTCTGGCAAGCGCGGAGGACCTCGCGTCCTCGCGGAGGTCGTCCTGGTCGAATAGACCACCGGCATCGATGGTTTCGGCTTCGGGGGCATCGTCGGCACAGAGGTACCGATGCGTGGGGAGCTTCTCCGCAGCGGTCGCCGCGAGCTCGCTGACCCGTTCAGCGCGCATCCGCTTCTCACGACGTGCCAGCGTCTCGACGAAACCGGCCTCGTCGACGACGAGATAGCGGCCGTCCGAGGTAGCCCGCGCGCCGCGCGGCATGAGCAGTACGACATCGACGGAATGCGGTACGAACTGGGCGCCACCGACAACGAGCCTGGCGAAGGTTCGCTCGGCCTCGCTGCGGATCTTCAGGACGTCGGCCGAGCTGGGCAGCGTGTCGGTGAAGACGAGTGCGAAAACGCCCGTCCGCCCCAGTGCGTACGCCGCGATCCGGTCGGGCACGGGCGAACCGCTGTCCACGAGCAGATGCCAGCCACGCACCGTGAGCAGTCCTGCCAGGAACCGACGCTGCCCCGGTGTCAACTGTCGCTGTTCGGCGAGTGTGCGCTCCGCCCACCGTGCTACCCGCTCGCGATGAATATTCGGCATCGATCCCCCTCCGGATGCGCGGCTCCGCGCAGCTGATGGAGCCGTAATGCGTTGAGTACCAACATAGTTGACATCAGCTGTGAAGGCATGTGGATCGGAGCCCGCACGGGGGCGGGGTTTCCCGCTGATCTATTGCGCTGTCGTGAGTCTCGGCCCGACCGCGGTCATGCGATCGACGTATTTCCAGCGGTGTGCTCCGTCGTGCAAAGCTGTCCGGTTCGCTTCCGTACGAGGGGATTTCATTCATGCAACGTCATCTGGCACCTGTCGCCGTCTTGGCCGTTCTGGCCGGTGTAACCGGGTGCGGGAGCGTTGATTCGCCGGCGACACCAGCCGCCACATCCGCGGCTGGTTCCGCGCCGACATCAGGTCTCGGCACACCGTTCGCGTTCACCGACGCGTCCACGCGGGCGAAGGTAGGCACCGTTACGTTCACCGAAGTAGCCCTCGCGCCCGCTGACTGCGTGACCGATCTGGGTGCGGGCCGCGTCGCGTTGGCGGTTCGCGCCCAGATCGAGAGCATCGGCACCAGCCGGCTGTCGCGACCCGACCAGTGGCTGCTCAGCACCGTGGACCGCGCCGGGATCACCCAGCGGACCGAGCACGCCATCCTCACCGACGCCTGTTTCGACGCGTTCACCTACAGCGCGTCGCCTAAATCGGGAACCACAGTCGAGGGCTGGGCCGTGGTCCAAGCATTACCCGAAATCGTCGCGCTGCAGTTCGTTCCGCTGGTCCAGGACGAAAGCGCCCCGATGAACGCGCCGCGCTTCGTCACCCCGGCACCGGCGAAAGTCACCATTGCGCTCGCGATCGCTCCGGCACCCGTCACCGCCCTGGCACCCGCCGCAGCGACCACTACGCCCTCGGCCGCCGCTCCATTTCCCGCCACGACCCCGGAGCTCGCGCCCGAAAGCACCACTACCGCAGTGCCTACCACGGTGCCCACACCGAAGAAGACGACGCCCGCAGTCGGTGTCGCGTGCACCCCGCCCGGCGACGACTACGCCACCGCGGCTGACGGAAGCACCCTCAAATGCACCAAAGCAGGGGGCCCGAGCGCGAAATGGGTGCAATCAGTGCCCCTGCTCGGTACTCGCACTCCTGGTGCACCCTGCGAGGTGGGCTCGGGTGTAGCGACATCGCCCGACGGTGAGGAGATGTTCTGCCTCGGCGAGGGACCCGACACCAATGTGTGGACCGTTGTGAATTGACGCCTGACCCGAATGCTCGGGGCAACGACTTTGCTGGATTTCCGAGTCACGCCTGCTGCCATAGCGTCTCACCCGCACGGCTTTCGACCGTAGGAGTGACGGATGGTTACAGGGGTGTTGGCTCAGCGGGAGCCCGAGGTCGATGGCATCGAGCGGGAGGCTGTGGAGCGGTGGCATCCGGCGGTCCGTGTGCTCTTCCGGTTCGGGTTCATCGTTGTCGGTGTCGGGATGGCGGGGGTGTGGCTGCTGCACGCGCTGCTGCGCACCCTCGGTGTGCCGCAGGAGATGGTGAGCGAGGTCGCCGAATGGACGGCGCTGCATCCGCTCACCGATTGGGTCGGCACTCAGATCTTCGATGTACCCATCGATTACACGGTCACCGGTAGCGGAGACACCGCGGCGAAATGGGTGGCTGTTTTCACCCTGCTCCTGGTTGCCGTGCCGGTGACCGCCGCCTGGTCGGTCTTCGACCGGCGCCGCCCGAACTACACGCGACTGTATGAGTGGTTCCGGCTGCTGTTGCGTATCTCCCTGGCGAGCGCCCTTTTGCTGTACGGGATGATCAAGGTGTTGCCGTCGCAGATGTCGTTCAATCTCGAGCGGCTGGTCGAACCGTTCGGTCAGATGAGCCCGATGGCGGTGCTGTGGGCGCAGTCGTCGCTGTCGGAGCCGTATGAGATGGCGTTGGGTGCGGCGGAAGTCGTTGCGGCGCTTCTTCTCATCCTGCCGGTGACCGCGGGGCTCGGATCTGTTCTTGCTGTCGTTGTGGCGTTGCAGGTGCTCTTGATGAATCTGACGTTCGATGTGCCGGTGAAGCTGTTCGCCCTGCAATTGTTCTTGTACGCAACAGTATTGGCCGCACCGGACGTCATCCGGGTCGTTCGGGCCCTGCTCGGCCGCGCAGTCGTAGCTCGAACGTCGACACCCTTGCTGTCCACTGCGCGTGGCAACCGAATCCTGCTGACAGTCCAGGTGCTGATGGGGGTGTGGCTGCTCGGTGCCACGACCGTCGAGGCATACGACGGCTGGCACACCTACGGCAACGCACGGCCCAAGTCGCCGCTCTACGGCATCTGGAACGTCACCGAGTACTCGATCGCGGGGGAGCAGGTGCCCGCACTGGTCGACTTCCGCGAACCGCCGTCCAACAGCCGAATGCCCAGTGCCACCGAACGATTCCGCCGCATCATCTTCGACATTCCCCAGGGCATGACCGTCCAGCGGCTGGATGATTCGCTGGTCTCCTTCCCCGCTCGAATCGACACCGACCAGCACACCGTCACGCTGTCGAAAGACACGGGGCACCAATGGACGCTCGCGACGTTCAGTTATATGCAGCCACAATCGGATCGGCTGATTCTGGAGGGCATACTCGGTGGACGTCCGGTACGGATGCAGCTGGACCAGGTCGACCTCGCGCAGTTCCCGGCTGTTTCACGGGGGTTCCATTGGGTGCAGGCGACGCCCTATTTCCGCTAACAGGATTCATTGCACCCCAACGGAATAGGTCTCATCCGCCGGCAACCGACGGGATGATCATCACCTCGGTACGTGCGCCGACAGCGGTGTCCTGGCCGTCGAGAAGACGGCATTCGTCACCGTCGATATAGAAGTTCACGTACCGGCGCAGAACCCCGCGTTCATCGCGGAGACGGCGCTCCAAACCGGGTGATCGTTCGCGCAGCGCATCGAGGACCTGTTGCAGAGTCGCACCGTCGACATCGAGTTCCTTGGCGCCGTCGACATAGGTGCGGAGCATGGAGGGCAAGCAGACGCGAGCCATCGCGCTATCCGATGACCGCGGCGCGCACGCACAGCACGTCGGGCAGCTTGTCGGCCACGAGCCGCCAATGGTCGCCTTCGTCCGCGCTGCAATACACCTCGCCGTTGCGGGTGCCGAAATAGATGCCGGTCGGCTCGGCATCGTCGGCGCACATGGCATCGCGCATGACCGCGGCCCAGAACGGGACCTCGGGGAGGCCGTCGTTCAGCTTCGACCACGTCTCGCCGCCGTCCGCACTGCGATACACCGCGCAGACCGCATCGGGCGGAAAGCGGAAGCGATCCATATCCGCCACCAGCGGGAAGGTGTAGATCACCCCGGGCTTACGCGGATGCGCGACGATCGGAAAGCCGAAATTGGACGGCGGTAACCCACCGTCGATCGACTGCCAGCTCACCCCCGCGTCGGTGCTCCTGAACACCCCACCGTGGTTCTGCAAATACATGGTGCTCGGCGACTCGGCATCGAGAGCGACCTTGTGCACGCACTGCCCCCATTCCGGCAACTCGCCGGGCATGAAGTCCGCGGTGACACCCTTGTTCGTCGGAGTCCACGATTCCCCGCCGTCGGCGGTCTGATAGACCCCGCCAGTGGACATAGCCACCGCAAGTCGCTGAGTATCGACGGGATGCGGCAGCACAGTGTGGAGGGCCAACCCGCCGCCGCCCGGCTCCCACCGTGGCCGATGGGGATGGTCCCACAACCCCCTGACCAGCTCGAACGTCCGGCCACGATCAGTCGACCGGAACAATGCAGACGGCTCGACACCCGCGTACACCACATCCGGCTCGGCCTCGGTAGCAGGCGCGATCTGCCACACGCCACCCAGCGCAGCCCCGGTGTCCTCGGGAAACGCCAGCGGCGCGTCATCCGGCTCGCTCCACGTCTCCCCGAGATCATCACTGACCACCAATGTGGGCCCGAAATGACTGTTCAACACCCCGGCGAGCACCCGCGGCGTCCCCCGCCGGGTATCAATCGCCAAGGCCTTCACATCCGCCACCGGAAACTGCGGCGGCGACACGGTCCAACTGGCCCGCCCATCCCGGCTACGAGCCAAAAACAAACCCTTACGTGTTCCGATTCCGAGCAGCACGTCCATCGCGAACCTCCGGTTGGTCACCCGCAACGCCGATATGCGTGACACTACGCCGCCCCACCGACAGGACCTGCGGATTTCCAGAGCGTTCGCCACGGTGTTCGTGAACTCCTCGGGCGTCTGGGAGCATCTAGTAAGTGAAAGAACCTGGGCTGGAATGGGTTCGACACAGATCGGTAGGTGGGGACATGTCCAATCTCGATGAACGCATGAGACTGGCGGTCGAATGGTTCGAGCGTTACCAATTCTCTGATGGCGCGGGCGGGGCCGGCTGGGGCTGGGTCCATGACGTGCCGCCGAATCCGCAGAACACCGCGGAGGTGGTGTGCGCGCTGACTGCGGCAGGCATTCCCGTTCCCCGGGCAGACGAGGTGCTGCATCTGGTACGTCGGCAGATGATCGTGCCGCCCACCGCGGGCGCGGGGGAGTTCACGGGGCCGATCGATATCGCGTGGCAACTGCGGGCGATGCACTGCCTTGGGGTGGCCGACGACGATTCCGATGTTCGCGAGTGCATCAGGACGTTGATCCAGGAACAGGATGCCGAATCGGGCGGGTATCGGATGTCCGGATCTGTCGGCCCGGTGTCTCTGACCGCGACGACCGCCGCCATGCACGCACTCGCCCCGTACGCGGCCGATGACGTGGAAGTGGCGCGGGCGACGCTGCGCGGCGTGACCTTTCTGGCGCTGACGATGCTGTCCGACGACGTCCGCGCCGAACCGCTGTACTCGGCGGCACACATCGCCACGGTGCTGGCCCGTCCCGAGTACGCGTCGGTGGGTGGCAGGCGGGCGCGGCGGGCATCCGAGCTGGCGATCGAACGGATGCTCGACGGGCTCGCCAGTGGTGCCAACTGCAATGGGGACGAGCATTTCCTGCGTGGCGATGTCGCCCATATCTGGACCCACCTCGGGCTGCATGCGGCAGTCGGTGCCGTGCTGGTCGCCGATGGCACGTTGATCTTTCATCCTGCGGTCCGGGCGGCGTTGACCGCGTTGTTCGATTTGCAGGTGATGACTCAGCAACTGCCGAGTCGCGGCGGATTCCGGACATCGAGCGAGGGGTTCATCACCGCGTACTCGACGACCCTGGCCGTCGAGGCCATGGTGCACGCGCGAACCGCGGTGGCCGAAACCGTCAACCCCGGAAGGGTTTTCGACCTGATCTGTCAGGTCGACGGCGCGCACCACAGCGATGGCCGGGTGGTGACCGAATGGGGGTCACGCCGACTGGTGATGAACAGCCATGCGGGCTTCGCGATGTTCGTATTGGCATTGGCCGCGGGACTGACGATCGTGGGGCTCGGAGCCTTGTTGAAGGCGGGCCTGGCCGAGGAGGCCCCGCTCCCTGAGCGTGCTGCCGCGGGTGGCTTGATCGTGTGGGGCACGTTCGTGCTCGCGTTCGGCACACTCGCCTGGCTGACCAGCCGATTCCCCAACTTCTCCCAGCGGGCTATTGCGGCGGGCGTCTTCGGCGGGTTCACTGCTGTGGTGCTGCCTATCGTGACCTACATTTTTTGACCGCAGTCCGGTCATCGCTCACACGATCGTCGCCGTGGATCATGCTCGCGGCGACCTTCGTGTGGGGCATGTCGAGTGCCGCGCTGGCGGCGCTCGAGGGTTCCCTCGCCTCCTCGGCGCTGGTCGCCGCCGGGGGCGGAGTGACCTTGCTCCTCGTCGCGGGCGCACGCCGCCAAGGTCCGATTCGAACACTGCTGGAATCGCCCGGCCTGTATGTGCGATTGGGCGCGCTCGAGGCAGCCAACTTGCTGCTGTTCGTCGCAGCGTTGAAATGTGGACCGTTACCCGTGGTGGTGGCGTTGCACCTGATCGCGCCGTTGCTGTTGCTCGCCGCCGAGATAGTCCGCGGGCGGCGCCGACCGACGGTGCTCGTCGGCGTCGAATTCGTGCTGGTCGGTGCCGCGGTGGCAGTGGCGGTACCGGGCAGCTCGGCTGAAATCGGTATGGACAGAGCGCTGTTGGGCTGTGTCCTCGCGGTCGGTAGCGCGGTGTGTGTCGCACTGCTGGTCAGCCTCATCGCCCGGGAGTCGGCACAGCGACCGACGATCGCGTCGGCGGGATGGCAGTTGGTGGTGGCCAGTGTGCTCGGCGGCGGACTGATCCTGACCGATCCACCGGACGCTCGGACCGCCGGATCGCTCATCCTGGTCGGGGCGCTACTGCTCGGACCCGGTTTCTGCCTCTATTGGCTGGGCCTGCGGGGCCTGGACGCGACGACGGCGAGCATCATCGGGCTCAACGAAGCCGTTTTCGCGGCCGTGGTGAGTGCGATCTTCACGAACACGCCGATCACGGTGGGGGCGGTGATCGGCGGGGCACTGGTGCTCAGTGCTGTTGTGCTGGATGACAAGTCGAGGCGAGCTCCCGGGTCGCGGCTTTGACGAATTCAGCACATGCCGCCTTGGACTTGTTGCCGCCGGCGTCGTCGACGCCGGTGTTGACGTCCACACCATAGGGCTGCACGAGGTCGATTGCCCGACCGACGTTGTCCGGGGTGAGACCACCGGCCAACGCCACATCCTTGCGCCCGGCCATCGCCTCGACGATCTTCTTGCTGATGTTCCAGTCGTGTGTTTGCCCGGTTCCCCCGAGACGGCTGGGCGTGCGCGAGTCCAGGAGGATGACGTCGCAATACTTGGCGACATCCTCGACGGCGGAGAAAACGCCCTCGTCGGTGACATGTACGGCCCGCAGGATCTCGCGATTGCCCCTGTGCTCGTACACCTTTCGCAAGTTGGCTCGATTCACCAAGCCGTGCACCTGGATAGCCTCGACATCGACCGTCTGCGCAAGCTGCAAAATCGCGTCAGCGTCTTCGAGGTGGGTGACCAGCACACGCTTCACCGAGCGTGCGCCGACTCGGCTCGATACCTGTGCGGACAGGGCGGCGGCCTGCTCCGGTGTGAGCGCGTCCTCGCTGAAGTGCGTGATGCCAGAGATGAACCCCACGGCATCGGGCCGAGCACTCAACGCCGCAGCGAGGTCGAGTTCGGACCTGATACCACAGATCTTCACCTGGACGCGTTTTTCCATATGGTCAACCCTAGTATCAAGGTGCTTCATGGGTGGGGTACGGAGGGTCTGGTCACAGTAGATGCGGTCTCGCAGATACACAGCGGGGCGCAAATCTGTTGGCTGTTCTTCCTCGTCCCAGACGTATGGACTATGGAACGGGCGCAGCGATTTTATCGACAGCTCCTCACTGCTCCGCTCGACATTGCTCTGCCGATTTCACAGCGATGCATTCCATCCACTTGCGTTGAACCTCACCAGAAGTCGGTGCCTCACCACACTGTGTGCCGCACCGCCGATAACCCGGGACCGGAGAGCCATCGGGGTAGGTGCAGTTGGTTCCTTGCGCATCACACTGGTAGTCGCGACCGTGCGGGTCTTCGTTAGCGGTGGGCTGTGGACAGCGTGGATCCCCGACTACGTACGACTGATCGCTGTATATCGCGGTGCCGTTCTCGCAATACAAGAAGGTCGGCTCGGATTGCTGGATCGCGGGTGAGGATGCGGGCGGTGCCGGTGAGGCGTGCGGGGTCAACTCAGCCGAAGGGGTTGGGGTGGTGGTTCCTGGGAGGTGGGTTGACGACATCGACGCAGCGGGCCCCTCGGACAAAGGCTGGGACGCCGTGGTCGGCGACACCGACCCGGTAGGTGTTGTCGGCGGCGGGTTGCCGCCGCATCCTGCCAACGCCAGTGTGGCCGCGGCAATCAGTCCGACAGCGAACCGACCAGCAGTGACGGTCATCAGCACACCTTCCTGGAAAGCGTTGGTCTTCGCAGGTCAGCGTACGTCTGTAGGTGGCATGTGCTTGCTACCGAGCCTGCTGCCCGACCAAGCTCAGCGCAGGGAGGCGCGATCTGCTGAATCGCGGCCGATATTCCGCTTGATGTGCTTGGGACAATGAGTTCACCATCCACGCGAGCCACCGATAGTAGGGCTGGCGAGCGAGCTGCAGCACCCGGCACGTCACCGCCACGGGGATCCCCTCGGCGGCAAGCTCTTTCACGAGCGGGTAGAGCCTTTTCCCGGTATCTGAGCCTGTGACAGATACGCCGCAGCGCGCCGCAGGACCTCTTTCTCCTGCTCGAGCAACCGTATCCGGCGGCGAGCATCCCGCAGCTCGACCGACTCACTGCGAGTGGTCCCGGGCTTGTTCCCGTCGTCGATCTCGGCTTGGCGCATCCATTTCGACAACGTCATCGGATGGACCCCGAAATCGGCCGCGATCTGATCCAACGTCACGCCGTCGTCGCGGTTGCGGGCGACCCGCACGACGTCGTCGCGGAACTCTTTCGGATACGGCTTGGGCACTGCGACATCCTCTCAGGCTTACCTCTCGGCAAGCCATCTTGGTTGTCACCTACCCCTGCAGCAGCCCCGTGTGCGCAGCGATCGCTTCGCCGGTGTCGGCTTGCAGGCGTGCGGTGGCGTCGAGCAGTTCGTCGAACACGTCGATCCGAACAGCGTGTGCGAACGGCAACGGCGCGGTTCACAGCCTTCGGTGAGCACCACTGAGTGTCGGGTGGTGAGTGCTCGGATCGTCTTGATGTAGTCGGGATCGTCGTGCTGGATGACGACCGCGTTCGTGTTTCGGACGACATTGGTGCCGGTGCGGCTGGTCAACCACACGGCAGTGGCTTCGGCATGAGGCTGTCGATCGACGGTTGCGAACCCCATCGTTGTTCTCCTTGCACTTTGCGAAGTTGGAAGATCGGAATTCATCGGGGCGCGCCGGCGATTCGGCCGTGCAGGTTCTGCACGATGCCGAGCAGGTGGACCACTTCGTGGTAGGTGGGTGAGAGTTGGTAGGCATGGTGATGGCAGGCCTCCGACAGTCGGCTCCACGCATACTGCGCCTGCGTCGCGACCTCGGGTGTGTCGTGGTAGGCGACTTCTAAACAGGAGAGTCGGGCGCTGCCGCTGGCTCGGCCGGGATCGATGCCACGCACGCGCAGGAGTTCACCGATGATCTCCTCCAACGCCGTTCGCGTCAGCCAGGCGCCCATGCGGTTGGTGTGTGGGGTCTTGCCGGCGACCTGGGTGGCCGCCAACGTCAGCAGGCCGCTCATTTGGCTACCGCCTCGATGTCGCGCACCATGCGCTGAACGTTTTTGGCCGCTTGCCGTACGTCGGTGCCGACGGGGAATCCGTGGTGCATTTTGGGCCCCACCGTGTGCAATGCCGACTTGAGGTACTCGGCGCGCGCCCAGTTGTCGAGGACGTGGTTTTCCCGCGGTTCCCCGAAGACTGCGAGGGTCACCTTTGATCGGGTGGACGTTGCCTTCTCCCACTCCTGCTCGAGCGCTGCGAGTGTCTGTCCCGCACGGATATTGCGCGAGAAGTAGGTGTGCCGCGCCGCTGCTTCCACTGCAAACCGCAGCATCCCGGGCAGTGTGCGCCGCAGGGCTTCGTCGGGGAAGCGGTCGTTCTCGTACTCCTTGATCAGGCCGAACGCGTCGCCGATGTAGCGGGTGGCCGGATCGGTGACCGGGGAAATGCACACCTGAGAGTCGTTGTTGCGGCTCACCTCCACGATCGTGGCGGCGAAGTTCGCACGGCGTACTGCAGCGGGGAGTCGGTCGTCGTGAGAGAGGACGACCACCTGGCGGGTCTGCGCGAGTTCGCTGAGCAGCGAGACGAGTCCGTCGACCTTGGCGGGGTCCATCGCCTGGACCGGGTCGTCGAGAACCAAGAAGCGGAACGGTGATTCGGCCATGGTGGCGCGTGGGAGGAACAGGGCCAGTGCCATGGCGTGCAGTTCGCCCTGGCTCAATACGGTAAGCCCTGCGGCCGCAACACCGTCCACCGTCGAGTCGACCCGGAGTTTGCGTTGGTTGAGCGTACCCACCAACGAGAGGTCGCCGATCTCGATATTGCTCTCCTGCTTCAGCACATTCCAGGCGTGGATCGCTCCCTCGCGGATCGGTGCGAGGCGTTCGTTTCGCAGGCGAAGGTCGTTCGCCTGCAACCACTTCCTCGCTTCGGCAAGTTGGTCGACCATCGGCTTGTCGGCGAGCCACGTCTGCCAATCCGCACACCACGCACGGACGCGAGCGTTGAGTGGCTGCCAGTGGTCCTCACGTGCGGACAGGCATTCCGCGGCGGATTCGGTGAGCTCGTCTACGGCCGTGATCAGGGCGTCAGCTGCGTTTTCGACGTGGTCCGCGAGTTCGAGCAGCGTTGGACTGTCGGCGCGGCGGGTGATCGCTGCCCAGTCGCGCCACGCAGTGCGGGCTGCGGTGACTGCCGCGTCGAGTTCCTCGACAGGGGAGTTTTCGAGGACAGCAGGCGGTGCCGACAGCATGTGCAATGCCTCGGCCTGTGCCAACTCCACGAATTGTGTTGCTTGGGTGAGCGCGGCCAGCTGCTCGCGGTCTGTGCTCACCGCCTCGCGGCTGCGCGTGGCCCATGCGGCGTCGAGGCGGCCACCTTCGCAAACCGGGCATGGCATATCGCCGTGTACGCCGTGCACCTGCAGGGCTTGTTCGAGCAGGTTCAGGGTGGCGATCTTCTTTTCGCTGGCGGCTGCCCCGAGCTCGGCGACTGCGGTGATGCCTGACCGCAGGCGCTTCGCGACGGCGCTTGCGTTGTCGGCAGTAACGGGCGCGCGCAGCGCGGCGAGTGCGCGCAGTCCGGATACCGGCCCGTTGGTGTCGGTATCGGCGGTGTGCAGCAGGTCTCGCAGCTGCGTGAGATCGGGCTGGGTCTTCCTCAGCAGCGGCGCAACCGCCGCGGCCCGATGGTCGTCGAGCTGGGCGGCAGCCGTGGCAAGATCCTTGCGCCGTTTGCCGAGTTCGTCTCCCGGAGATTTGAGGGCCTTGTGTCGCAACTGAATTCGATATATGGCATCAGTGAGCTGTCCGACTCCGAGTACCCGCGAGATCGCGTCGTGCAGTTCGCTCGGTGTTCCGCTGAGCATGGCGCCGAGTTCGTCGTAGGACAGGATCGGGCGGAATTGCCGCAACGGACCGTCCCAGCCGAGGTCGCCGCGACCGTCCTGTTGTTTGCCACCGCGACGTTGGGTGCGCGTCGTGTGCTTGTTGACATCGGTCTCGTCGTCGGCCCAGCTGGTAGTTACGGTGACCGGTTCGTTGCCCTCCTCGACCAGCTGCACTGCGATGCGCGCCGTTCCGTGGTGCAGGTTGCGCCACTCGTCGCGCCACTGAGTCGACTTTTTGCCGGCCCAACGGTAGGCGCTGTCGGTCAGCGTGAGTTCCAGCGCTTCGGAGATGCTCGACTTTCCCGAGCCGTTGCGCCCGGCGACGATGGTCAGGCCAGGCTCTGGGCGCAGTGTCAGCGCGGTGGTCGGACCGATTCCGCGGAAACCTTCGACCTCGATCGAAGTAAGGAAAGTGCCGCGTGATTCAGGCTGTGCCCCAACGGCTTTTGAGCAGGGCGGGTTCTGCGTTGTCCCACCGAGGTAGTCATCGAGCGCTGGGTCCCCATCCAGCGCGGCGAGGATCAGCAGACCAACTTCGTCGGTGAGCCCGGCCCGATCGAGTTGATCGGCGACCCAGGGAACCAGATCGGTCGCAGCAGTTGCATCGGTGGTGTCTGACATTGCGGTGAACCCTTCTCGTGGTGAACGTGATTCGGGTGAAACCTGGGAGGTGTGAGGTCAGAGCGGGGTTATCGACTGGATCGCGGCGACCGGGACAGTGCTGGCATCGCTGCTCAGGTGCCCCTTGACTACGCCGGCTGTCGTACCGGTGAGGGTGATCGAGTGCACCCGCTCCCAGCTGGTGCCTTCGTCGAGCGCGACGGTGACGCGATAGCGCTTGGTCGGCGCGAAAACGACCGGTGCTGTGGTGACGATCCGCAGTTCGTAGGTGAAGATGCAGCCCGCCGAACCGAAGCACTGCTTCTCGGTGATCGACAGCTCAGGGTCGATGTTGTGCTGGGTGGGAATGTCGTAGACCGGGGCAGGCGGGGTGGTTGTGGTGAAGCGAATGGTGGTACCGGCGTTCGGTGCCGCGGATCTGGTTGTCGAGGCGGAGTTGTCGCTGGAACCGAAGGCCGCTCCGATAACGCCGAGAAGGATCCCGAGCGTGCACAGGCCGCCGATGGCGGCAGCGACGATGACCAGGGGGCTCGTGTTGCGACTGGGACGGCCAGGTGGCCTCGGTGGCTGGAAAGGCTGTGGATGCTGCGGATAAGTCACGGGGGCCTTCTCTGATCGGGGCGCGGAGCTAGCGGCTTAGGCGCCTTGATTCTCGGCGTTGTACACAGACTGCAGAAAGCTGAAAACATTGTCAAGAGATGACATGAGACTTGACGAAACTTCTAGCGTGGTTCAGTATGGTCGTTGTACACGGAGTGTTGGTGCAACGGTGGTCAAGCGAGCACCGCACCGAGTCCGCATCCGCTGCTGACGCACACGCGGCAGCAGCGATACGGTGAGACATTTCGTAGCGCGCACCGGCTTTCGCATGAGCCTGGCGCGAGCCTGTAACGAGGTTGATCGGGTCGCCGAAGTGGTGACCGTCGGCCTCGTCTCCGGCGCGATCGACCCGACAACATTTCCCAAGGAGGTAGCGAGTGAACACCGGCAAGCACAGCGAGCTGGCCAACCACGCGTGGTCGGTCGCCGACCTGTTGCGCGGCGACTACAAGCAGTCCGACTACGGCAAGGTGATCCTGCCGTTCACGGTGCTGCGGCGGCTCGAATGCGTGCTGGCGCCGACGCGGGACGCGGTGGTTGCTCGAAACAAGCAGCTCGAGGGCGTGGATGTCGACAAGCGTGAGCTGTTGTGCCAGGCCTCCGACGCCCGGTTCTACAACACCACCGACCTGACGTTGCGCAAGATCGCCGATGACTCCTCGCAGACCCGCGCGAACCTGCTCGCCTACATCAACGCGTTCTCCCCGAACGCGCTCGAGGTGCTGGAGAAGTACGAATTCGCCCAGCAGATCAGGAAATTGGACTCGGCCGGGCTGCTGTACAAGGTGGTCACCAAGTTCGCCGATCTGGATGTGCGGCCCGAGGTGGTGTCGAGCCACCAGATGGGTTACATCTTCGAGGAACTGATCCGGCGATTCGCCGAACAGTCGAACGAGACCGCGGGCGAGCACTTCACGCCGCGCGAGGTCATCGAACTGATGGTGAACCTGCTGATCGCCCCCGACGCGGATCTGCTGTCGCAGGCCGGCAAGGTGCGCCGCATCCTCGACCCGGCGTGCGGCACCGGCGGCATGCTCAGCGCCGCCGAAGCGCACATTGTGAAGCTGAATCCCAAAGCGACAGTGGAGCTCAACGGCCAGGAGCTCAATCCCGAGTCGTGGGCGATCTGCCGGTCGGACCTGATGATCAAGGGCGAGGACCCTGAGAACATCGTGCTCGCCAACTCGCTCGGCGACAACGACGGACACAAGGGTCAGAAGTTCGACTACATGCTGGCCAACCCGCCGTTCGGCGTGGAGTGGAAGAAGATCAAGGAAGAAGTCGAGTGGGAGGCTCAGAACCTCGGCGACTCCGGCCGCTACGGTGCTGGCCTGCCGCGCATCAACGACGGTTCCCTGCTGTTCCTCCAGCACATGATCTCGAAGATGCGCCCCGTGTCCGCAGGTGGCAGCCGCGTCGCGATCGTCTTCAACGGGTCGCCGCTGTTTACCGGCGCGGCCGAGTCCGGTGAATCGAATATCCGCCGCTGGATCATTGAGAACGACTGGCTGGAAGCTGTTGTCGCGCTGCCGGATCAGCTGTTCTACAACACCGGTATCTCCACTTACTTTTGGATCCTCACCAACCGTAAGACGCCCGAGCATCGGGGGAAGGTGATGCTGGTCGACGCTCGGGACTACTGGGTGAAGATGCGGAAGTCACTGGGAGACAAGCGTAAACAGATCAGCGATAGTCAGATCGAGGAGATCACTCGGCTGTACGGGGACGCGACTGCGATCGCCGGGAACGCTGAGCATCCGCTGCACGGCAAGGTGAAGATCTTCGCCAACGAGGACTTTGGATACCGGCGAATCACAGTCGAACGACCGTTGAAGTTGCGGTTCGAACTCACGGCCGACGGTTTGGATAAGCTGGCCGGTTCGGCGCCGGTGCGCAAGCTCTACAGCGACTCGGATGCGTTCATGCGCCTGCTCACCCCGCTGGTCGGCGAGAGTTGGAAGACGAAAGCTGACGCGATCAGTGCGCTCCGCGATGCTGTGGCCGCCGAGGGTGAAACCTGGCCGACCGGTGCGCCGTTCGCAAAGGTCTTCCGCGATGCCATTGGTTTCCGTGACTCGGATGGCGAAGCGCAGTTGGTGAAGGGAGCCCCCGAACCGGACCCGGATCTGCGTGACTACGAGAACGTTCCGCTCGCCGAGAATGTTGACGAATATCTCACGCGTGAGGTTCTTCCGCATGTTCCGGATGCGTGGATCGACCACGCGAAAACCAAAGTGGGCTATGAAGTTCCGTTCACTCGCCACTTCTACGTTTACGTTCCACCACGACCACTGGCTGAGATCGATGCTGAGTTGAAGGCGCTGGAGGCCGAGATTCAGGTTCTGTTGGGGGAGGTTACGCGATGACTGGCGACCTCGTATTCGGGGCACTGCCATCGACATGGCAAGATGTCCGGGCTAAGTGGTTACTTGAACGGCAGCGACGTAACCCAAAGTCCGACGAGGGAATCGTGACGGCCTTCAGGGATGGTCAGGTTACTCTCCGGGAGAACCGGAGGACCGATGGGTTTACTAACGCGCTTCAGGAGATTGGCTACCAGGGGATTCGTGAAGGCGACTTAGTCGTTCATGGGATGGATGGCTTTGCGGGCGCCATAGGTGTTTCGGACTCTGATGGAAAGGCATCACCTGTCGTACACGCTTACCGAAGTCGCGGAGAAGTTGACGTACGATACGTGGCGTACCTACTTCGAATTCTAGCGCGCAGCGGATATATCGCGACACTAGCTAAGGGGATTCGGGAGCGTTCCACGGCGTTCGATGCGGCAACATTGGCGAATGTAGTGCTTCCGACTCCTTCGCTGGAGGAGCAGCGCCGCATCGCCGACTTCCTCGACGCCGAAACCTCCCGCATCGACCGACTGGCTGAGTTGTATTCGGCTATTCCTGGGGTTCTTCATGAGCGCCATCGGGCGGTGATTGACGGCCAGATGGCTACATGCGGGGACGTAGTGCCGATGCGTTATGTTGTCAAATTCCGTGAAGGACCGGGAATTATGGCGGAAGATTTCCGGGATGAGGGCACGCCTCTGGTTCGGATTGCGGGCCTTCGCGATGGAGTTGTCACGCTAGGCGGATGTAATTTTCTCGATCCGGAGAAAGTGGACAAGCGATGGTCACAGTTTCGGTTGAAGGTTGGTGATCGACTTTTGAGCGGCAGTGCGACACTGGGGGCAGTCTCTATCGTCAGAGATCCGAAGGTCGAGGGGGCGATTCCGTATACGGGTCTGATCATATTGCGGCCCATTTCAGATGTTGACATGGATTTCGTGGAAGCATTTTTGGAATCATCGAACTTCGCGAATCAGATCGACATTTTGAAAGCGGGAGCTACGATGCAGCACTTCGGTCCCACGCATCTTTCTCAGATCAAGATGCCAATGGTGAGTCTGGCGATGCAACAAGATATCGCCCGTACGGTTAAGAGCTCGGAGGGTGTTCTTCGACACGCTGTCAACCGAATACAACGTCAAGTTGCACTCCTCGCAGAGCGCCGCCAGGCGCTGATCACCGCCGCAGTCACCGGCCAACTCGACATCACCACCGCCTCTGGGCGGAATCTCACCCAGGGGGTCTAACGTCATGTCGGTCTACGACGAAAAAACGTTCGGCGAAGCCATTGTTTCCGCGATGGTGGAGAGCGGTGGTTGGCAGGAGGGGAATCCGCACGAGTACAACATCGAGCTCGGGCTGGATATGGGGGAGATGCTGGCGTTCGTCGGGAAGACCCAGCGGGAGGATTGGGATGAGCTGGTTGCCGCGTATGGGGGTAGTCAGGATGAGGCCCAGCGGGGGTTCGCCAAGAGGCTCGGGCAGGAGTTGGCCGGTAAGGGGCTGATCAAAGTTCTGCGGGAGGGGGTGAAGGATCGGGGGACTTTGCTGCGGGTCGCGTACTTCAAGCCGAATCTGGTCGGGTCGGAGGCGGTATTGGATCTGTACCGGGCCAATCGGTTGACCGTGGTGCGGGAGTTGCCGTACACCAGCAAGCCGGGGGTATCGCGGCCGAGGTTGGATTTGGCGTTGCTGCTGAACGGGATTCCGGTCGCGACCGCCGAACTGAAGAACCCGCTCACGGGGCAGGGGGTGGAGAAGGCGAAGAAGCAGTATCGGGAGGATCGGGATCCGACCGAGCTGATTTTCAAGCACCGGGTGATCGCCAACTTCGCGGTCGACCCGGATCTGGTTTTCGTCACCACCCAGCTGCGCGGCGCGAAAACCGTGTTCCTGCCGTTCAATACGGGGTCGGAGGGGCCGGGGAACGCGGGCGGCAAAGGCAACCCGCCAGCGAGTGAGCCGGGCAAGCACGCCACGTCCTACCTGTGGGAGCAGGTGTGGCAGCGTGACGCCTGGATGGACCTCCTGGAACGGTTCGTCCACACCACCGAGCGCAAAGTCGCGGGTGGCAGGACCGTGCGCTCCACCATCTTCCCGCGCTACCACCAGTGGGACGTGGTCAAGAAGCTCACGGCTCACGCGGCCACCCACGGTGCCGGGCACAACTACCTGGTGATGGCCTCGGCGGGGTCGGGTAAGTCGAACACGATCGGCTGGCTGGCGCATCGGCTCAGTGACCTGCACACGGCGCCGCTCGACCAGCTCGAGCCGGAAGCGCGTGCCGCCGGATTGCAGTCGGGGAAGCCGGTTTTCGACAAGATCATCATCATCACCGATCGTCGCAATCTCGACTCGCAGCTCAGCGACACCGTCGGTGGTTTCGAGCGGGTGCAGGGCCTTGTCGTGAAGATCGACGACCGGCTCGGCGCCAAATCCGCGCAGCTCGCGGCCGCCCTGAATTCGGCCTCCGGCAAGATCATCACCGTCACCCTGCACACCTTCCCGGCGCTGCTGGACTACGTGCGTCGCGAGCAGACCGCGCTCGCGCAGGGGCGCTACGCCATCATCATCGACGAGGCGCACTCCTCCCAGTCGGGTGACGCTGCCGCCGCGGTGAAGACCGCACTGCGTGACCTCGGCCTCGACACCGACGACGAGGACACCGGCGCCACCGAGGCCACCGTCGACGAACGGCTGAAAGCCAAGGCCGCAGCTCGGGGCAAAGCGCACAACATCTCCTACTTCGCCTTCACCGCCACCCCGAAGTCGAAGACCCTGGAGAACTTCGGCACCCCGGACCCGCACAGCGATCCGGAGAACCGGAAATACCTTCCGTTCCACACCTATTCGATGCGCCAGGCGATCGACGAGGGGTTCATCCTCGACCCGCTGCGCAACTACCTCACCTACAAGGCCTACTACCGCCTGGTGAACAACAACTCCGACGATGTGGAAGTGCCGGAAGGCAAGGGCAGCAACCTGCTCGGACAGACCGCCACCATGCACGCGTCGTCGGTGGTCGCGCACGCGCGGGAGATCGTCGAACACTTCGTCGCCCACACCCACGGTCGTTTGGGTGGTCGGGCCAAGGCCATGGTGGTCACCGGGTCTCGGCGCAGTGCCGTCGATATGGCGCGGGCCATTCGGCAGTACATCGAGGAGACCGGGTACCTCACCAAATATCCCGATCTCGGTGTGCTGGTGGCATTTTCCGGTGCGCTGGAGATCGACGGCGAGGAGACCACCGAGGTCAAGGAGAACGGTGGCCTCGCTGAATCGGCGCTGCCTAAGGCCTTCAGTTACACCCGCGCCGACGACCGGGCCACCCAGTCCGGCGGCCGTGGTCAGAAGGAATACCGCATTCTCGTCGTGGCGGAGAAATACCAAACCGGCTTCGACGAGCCGCTGCTCACCACCATGTACGTGAACAAGACCCTCGCGGGCATCGCGGCCGTGCAGACGCTGTCGCGGCTCAACCGCACGCGTGATGGGAAGACCCAGGAAGATCTGGTGGTGCTCGACTTCGTCAACGACGCGGACAAGATCCGCGAATCGTTCGTCCCGTACTACGAGAACGCCTACACCCACGCCACCGATCCGAACCTGCTCTACCTCGCGCAGGATCAGGTCCGGTCGGCGCCCATCCTGGTCGACCAGGAAATGTCGGAGTTCGCCTCCGCCTATCTGGCCGCCGAACAGCAGGCCGCAGGGTCGCCCGCGAAATGGGCGAAGCTGCATGCCGAGCTGTACCGGCACCTCGAACCCGCGGTCGGGCGGTTCCGGTCACTGCTGGAAAGCGGTGAGGACAACCAGGTCGAGGAAGCCGAAGCGTTCCGGGGCGCGCTCACCGACTACGTGCGGAAATACGCTTTCCTCGCCCAGATCGTGCCCTATCAGGACTCCGACCTGGAACAGCTCTACCTGTATGGTCGCCACCTGCTCAACCGGCTGCCCCGCCGATCCGACGGCAGCATCGACCTCGGCGACATCGATCTCAGTCACCTGCGGATCGAGAAGACCGGCGAACACGACCTCGGGCTGTCCGCCGACGGTGCCAAGGAACTGCCCGGCTTCGGTGACGGCAGCGGTCCGGCCGCCGAACCCGACAAGACCCTGCTGTCGGCTCTGGTCGACCGCTTCAACGAACGCCACGGCACCGCGTTCACCGAAGGTGACCTCGCTGTCCAGTTCAACGAGGCCGTCGACGATCCCCAGGTGCAGGACGCGGCCCTGGCCAACAACCAGGAGGACTTCGGCGTCGTCTTCGACAAGGTGTTCGCCCAGAAGGTCGGCCAACACTTCGACACCCAAAACGACCTCGGCGTCCGTTACTTCTCCGCCGACCAGGAATTCCGCAAGGACCTCGACCGCCAGGCCCGTAGCGCGGCCTACCGCCTGATCCGCCGCCGCCACGGTCTACCGGAGCTGTAGCGGCAATCGCACGGGGGAGTCATTGAGGGGATCGAGAATTCGGCCCCCTCGTTGCGGCCAAAGCCCGGTATGTTTCTGAGCGGAACAACTGCCGCGTATCGGACTGCCTTGGGCTCCGACGTTGCGTGCGGTCGTGACTGGCGAGCGGAGGGGGTGAGCGGTGCGCAAACGCATCGGCGACCGGTATGAACTGGTCGAGGAGATCGGGTCCGGCGGGATGGGGTCGGTCTGGCGCGGCTACGACAGCGTGCTCGACCGGGAGATCGCCGTGAAAATGATCCGGCTCACCCACCTTCCCTTCGACGCGGATCTGGCGGAACTGGCCGAGCGGTTCCGGCGCGAGGCCCGGATCACCGCGCATATCCGCCACCACGGGGTACCGCAGGTCCACGACGCGGTGCTCGACGCCGAACTCGACAACGTCTACCTGGTGATGGAACTGGTCGAGGGGTCGACCACCCTGGGCCAGTTCATCACTCCGGATCTGGCCCTGCCGATCGACTGGGCGGCATCGATCGCGGCGCAGATCGCCACCGCGCTGTCGTACGCGCACGCGTTGCCGGTGGTCCACCGAGATCTCAAACCCGACAACATCCTCGTCACGCCAGACGGCACCGTGAAGATCATCGACTTCGGCATCGCCGCCCTCTTGCGTCCCGACACCCCGAAACTGACGATGACCGGAGCGGCTGTGGGCACCGCCGCCTATATGTCGCCGGAACAGATTCTCGGCGGGAAGGTCACGCCCCGCACCGACCTCTATGCGCTCGGCTGCATCTTGCACGAAATGCTGTGCGGACAAGTGGTTTTCGGTGGCTCGATGCCGATGGTCATGCAGCATCACGCCTTCACCGCCCCTGTGCCGCCGCGTGAACTGCGCGACGATGTGCCCCTCGAACTCGACAGCCTTGTCCTCGACTTGCTCGCCAAGACTCCCGAGCAACGCCCGGCGGACGCAGCCGAGGTCTACGAGCGACTGCTCCCGCTGTTGCCGGTCGCCGGTATGCAACAGCCGCCCGTTGGTGGGTACCTGTCCGGCTTCCCCGATCCCACGCGAATATTTCGGCACCCCAACGCCCCACTTCGCCAAGAGCGGGTCGCACCGACAATGCGGTTCCCCGGCGCGCTCCCCGCGACCACGCCGGTCAGCGACGAGGCGCTCGACAAGCTCATCGCCGCCAGCGAGGACGAGTACTACGACCTGCTCGACGCGCATCGTTACGCCCAGGCCGCAGACGTCCTCGGCGCGGTCGTGACCACCGCCGGCCAGGCCTACGGCCTCGACAGCCGTCGGGTACTCGACATTCGAGTCAATGTGGCGGCCGCGTACTTCCTCGGCGGGGACTACCGCAAGGCCCGCAGCGAATTCGACAGTCTCGCTGAGGCATTCGCACGGATAGGCGGATTCTCCGAACCCATGTCGCTCGAATGCCGTGGTCGCGCGGTCGACTGCCGAATCGAACTCGGTGAAGTCACCGTGGCGCTGTCCGGGCTGGAGTCGGTGCTGTCGGACGTGCGGTCGGTACAGGGTGACGGCTCGGAATTGGCCGTCGAACTCCGGTTCAACCTCGGCCTGCTGCTCGCCATGACCGGCGAGCTCGCCAAAGCCCGCACGACACTCGAAGCCCTCTACGAGGACCTCCACATGCTGCGGGGCCCCGACGACGACCTCACACACCGCGTCGGCGCCGCCATCGAGCGGCTGGACGGAACACCCGGCAGCTGAGTACCGCCGAGTGATGGTCGGTCGGCGAAGCTCACCTGGCGACGAAAGAGTCGCTGTTCGAGCCGCAGGTGTACAACGGGCTGGTCGACCGAGGTTATGGGTGACCGCTCATCACACCGAAACAGTATGTGACCTCGATATTGTCGTGACTGGGCGGGGTGGTCAGCTGGCAGTGCAGTGTGACGGTGACCGATGGCACGGGGCCGAGGCGTTTCGCGCGGAGCTGAATCGGCAACGCGATCTGCAACGATGCGACTGGCCGTTCCATCGGATTCGGCAGGTGGAGTTCGTGATCGACCCGGTCGGGTGCCTGGATGCGTTGTGCATCGAGTTGGAGGCGCACGGTATCCGGCCGATTGGGGACGATACGGAGCCTGTCAGCGGCGCTGAACCTGAAATCGATACTGCGGCCGATGTTGTCATCATCGAACCGATCGCCGACGAGGTCTGTGGTGATGAAAGGGTCGTCGCGCCTGCGGAGGCTCCGAGCATCGCACTTCTCGACGAATTCGATTGGAGAAGAGCCGAATCTATGTCGTCATCCGAGTTGGTTCGGGAATGGATAAGCCCGGATCACGCTGTGGAACCAATCGACCTAGGCGACGAGTCGCGGTGGGTGAAGCATCCGCAGCTGACGCACGCCGCGGCCGAACCGGACGACGCGGAATCGGGCAAGATGAGCGAATACGCTATGTTCGCAGCCGAATTGGAGAGTCCGACCAGGGCGGATCACCGCACTATTGTCGAGGACCTGTGCAATGTTGTTACCGTCGAAGATCCGGTCACTGGACTCCGGCTGCGGGCCGCCTATATCAGCGCGGCGAAGTCCCGGGAACGCGACAACGTCAAAAGCGCCATCGATCGTGCGCTGCACGCTGCGGTAGCCCATGGTCGTCTGCTCGTCGACGACCCCCTCGATCTCGGTGATCCCGGACTGATGGCATATCGAGTTCCCGACCAGCCGCTGTCGCAGTGGAGGGCGCTGGGTCCGCGGCTCATCGAGCAGGTGCCACCACGCGGGCTGGCCGAGGTGATGGCCCACCAAGCGGTGATGTTCGGCTGGCGCGACGGAATCGGCTTGTTCCGTGCGGTAATCAAGGCGTTCGGTCAAACACGGCTTACCGGCAACACTGCCGCTGCGCTCGACCGCGTCATGGGGTTGGCGCAGTCGACGACCGACAGCTGGTAGTCAATCGCGGCAGGCGAGCTTGCAACCTCGCTCTACAGCACAGAGTCAGTCGCAAGCATCGCGCTAGTCTGATCGAAGTCGGCGTAGGCGCGATCCCGGTGACCACGGAGGTCGAGTTCTGGAGTCAGACGAACCAAGACTTCCGGCGCGGCGGTCATCGAAGTCGTCGGGCCAGTCTGTGGGCCGCGGCGAGTGTGGTCGCCTATAGCAGGATCCCGGGCATGGCGCGCTCGACAACGATCACGATCAGCGGCAAGCATGTTCAGATCAGTGATGAACAGATCTTCCTGGCCACCCGTGACCAGACCCCGGGGACGCCGCAGACGTACGTGGTCCTTGTGAACGACGTCCTTTGGCCGCCGACTCAACTCATCCGATCGGCCACGGGAGTAGCGGCAAGTTCGGGTGAGACGACCAACTACAACTCGCACGCCGCACTGAAAGCCCTGACGAGCTGGGGTTCGCCACGTTCGAGCGGGTGGAATACGAAGCGCGGGGAGCGGTAGTGGTGCGCGAGAGTCGCAAGCGCAACTAGCTGGCTCGGCATTCGAATCAGCGGCGCAGCATGGCGGCCAGTTGGCCGATCGCTTCATCGAAGCGGCGACGGGCAGCTTTCGGGGCCAGACCTCGTTGGGAGCAGTGGGGCACGCCTTCCGGGAATACGTAGAGATCCGGGCGGTGGATGGCGGCGCGGCGCCAGCCGTCTTCGGCTGCTCTGCCCAGGCACAGCACGATTTCCAGGTCGGGGCACTGGGCGATGAATTCGCGGGTCCATCGGGTGCCTCGGTCGCGTTCGGAGGCCAGGGACGCTCCGTTTTCGCGGCCGGTGGGGAATGGGCAGACGTTCCAGTTGACGACTGAGTGCCAGTCGATGCCGTGGGAGGCGTAGGCCTCGCGGCAGTTTCTTGCCGTCGCGTCGTTGTTGTCGGGGCTGATCAGGCCGGAACCTCCGTTGCGCGCGGCCTCGGCCTTAGTGGACGGATTGTCGAGCAGGACGAGTGCTCGTGCCTTGATTCCACCTAGATCGGGGTCGACGTACGGCACGTGGCCGTGCGGGATTCCCTCGGCGTCGGCGATCTTGTCGGCTAGGTCGTTCAGTGGTCGCACGTGGGGTGCGCGGATGCGGGAGTGCTTGTCCGCCAAGACATCAGGGTAGGCATTGCGTCCGTAGACCGTCATATGGGGAGTGTGACAGGGGCCGCCGACATGTTCGGATCATTGGCCGAATGAGCGTCGGAGGTTTGCGTTGATCAGGGTGTTGATGCGGTGGCGGAGGTGGCCGACTGTTGAGGTGTCGAGGTCTGGGGAGGTGACGTAGAGGGTCCAGCGGAGGTGAGTGCCGCCGTGGTTGTCGGATGGGAGGTCGAAATGTAGTTGGGCGGTAGGGTGTTTGGGCCACAGAGTTGTCCAGATGACGCGGTTGGGGTAGGTGCTTTCGAGGACCTCGGGCCGTTGTTCGTCTGTCAGCAAGATGAGCCAGGGTCGGGTGGGGTCGCGATCGGGGTTGGTGAGGGCGGCGAAGACTGCGTGAGGTGGGGCGGGTTGGCTTCGCCGACGGCTGCCGATGGCGTGCATAGGCAGAGGATAGTTGGCGGCGGCTCAGCCGGCGGTCAGGTCGATGCCGAGTTCGGTTCGGCCGCACTGGGTTGCTTGGTTGGCGAGGAGTGTGCGGAGGGGTTGGGGGATTTCCTCGCGGGCTTCGGAGATCGATTGCCAGATCGCCGGGTCCTGCGTCGTGACGGTGGCGACGAAGAGTTCCAGGTTGTCGGATTCGTTGAGGAGAGTCAGGGAGCGGAGTCGGGATGAGACGTCCTGGCGGAGGGCGATTTGTATCAGGGTTGTGGTGCAGTCGGCGGTGGGGGCAGCTTCGAGCGCTTCTCGGAAATTGTTGTCGGTGAGGGTGTTTATGGCGGTGGCGAGGGTGTCGTGGGTGGTGGTGGGGAGGTCGTTGAGGAGGGGGAGGGCTTCGGGCCAGAGGTTGTGGGTGGCGGTGGCTTCGATGGCGGCGGTGAGGTAGGCGGGGCGGTGCATTACCGGGAGGGAAGCCAGGCGTTTGCGGTCCGGGTCGGAGAGGGCGAGGGCTACTGGCAGGAGGGTGGGCCAATGACTTTCGGCGTGGGCTTGCTCTATGAGGGTGGTGAGGGAGTCGTCGGGTTCTGTGGCTACACGGGCGGCGACGGTGTGGAGTTGGGTGGGGGAGAGGTGGGTGGCTAGGGGGAGTAGGGAGAGCCAGAGGTTTTGGGTTAGGGCTAGGTCGGCGATTTTGGTGAGGAGGGTGGGGTTTTGCATGGCTGGGCGTTGGGCCAGGCGTTGTAGGGGTTCTGGTGCCATGCCTGCTGCTACGGGGAGGAGGGTGTCCCAGGCGTCTACTTCTTCTACTGCGGCGATTAGGCCGTCGATGACTTCGTCGTCTTGAGCGGCTACGACGTTGGCCAGTTTGGAGCGTTCGGTGGGGCCGAGGAGGGCTAGCAGGGTGATTGCTTTGGGCCATTCGTCGGCGTCGTGGGTTGCGCGGATGACGCCGGGGACGCGGTCGGTGACGATGGTGAGGAGACGGTCGGCTGCTGAGGTTTCCTCGAGGTAGTAGCCGACTTGGAGGATGTCGAGATCGGAGGCGTGGGGGAGGGCTGCGCGCAGGACCGAGTCGGGGACAGAGCCTGCGAGGTTGCCCATCGTCAGATAGTCGCCGCGGCTGATCAATTCGCTGGCGACGGCTGCTGCCATCGGGCCGGGGACCTGGGCGATCAGTTCGACTGCTCGGCGGGGGTCGAGGGTGAGGGTGGCGTCGGCCAGGAAGCTGGGGGAGAGGGCGCTGGCGATGGCTACGGCGCGGGTTGGGTCGACGGAGCCGGCGAGTGCGGCGGCGAGGACGGGGCCGAAGGCGGCTTCGGTAATCTTGGCGGCGATGGGGGCGGGGACCAGTTTGGCGGCGGCGCCGACTCGCTGCATGCGGCGGGCTTCGCGGCGGGCGGTGAGATCGGTGATCTGGTCGCGGAATTCGCGGAGGGCCGCAGGTGGGAGGGTGGCGAGGAATGCCAGGTCGGCGGGGTCGCGGTCGAGGACGCGGGCCAGTTTGGCCAGTTCGACGGTGGTGTGGTGGGTCGCGGTCATAGTCCGAGCACCTTCTTCACGGCGGGGCGGGCCAGGCGGGGGATGAGGCGCATGCCGGAGTCGAGGGCGCCGTCGAGGGCTGCCCTGCGGTGGTCGAGGGCGGCGCGGACGTAGTTGTCGAGGAGGGCCAGCTCGTCGGGGGTGAGGGTGGCGAAGTCGGGTGGCGGTGGGGCGCCGAGTGTTGCGGTGAGTTGGCGCAGGGCATCCGACACGGACCGTCTCCTTCGATGCGATGTCCGGAAGTTCGTACTGCCGGTACGGACAACGATACTGCCGGTACGACGCACCTTCTGTAAAGAGTCCTTTGCCCTCGGTGCGTGGATCACCTCAATCGTACTGCTGGTACGTGTATGGTTCTCGACCGTGACCCGCGCCAGTCGACGACCTCCGCCGGTGAGCCGGGATGTCATCGTCGACGCCGCGATCCGGGTGCTCGATCGTGACGGGCCTCATCCGAGCATGGATGCTTTCGCGGTCGAGGCCGGGATCACAAAGCCGCGGCTGTACCGGCAGTTCACCGACAAAGGTGACCTCTACGCCGCCATCGGTACGCGATTCGCCGACTCGGCGTTCGCGGCAACGGGGACCGACCTGACCCTGCTGTTGCAGCCGCCCAACGCCGCAATCGATCGCGCGCTCACCGATTACGCAGTCGGAATTCTGGCCCACCCCAATGTTTTCCGGTTCCTGACTCAGACGAGTGCGAATCGTGAGGGTGCTACAGGTCAGTACGACCTCGCCAGTGCGGTGGCGGGTCGCTTCGCGGAAAGAGCTCGGGCGGTGGCGGATTCGATTCCGTTGGATGCCGAGGGGATCGAATATCTGGCGCGGGCGATCGTCGGCGTGATGATCGTGCTGACTGATCTGTGGCTGAGTGACGCGAAACCGGATTCCGGAGAATTCGTCAGAAGGGTGCACGAATTGGTGTGGGGGATGATCGATGCGTTTCTGCGGGGGCGGGGGATCGCGGCCGATCCAGGGTTGCCGATCTTTGTCACCCTGGCCGCGTTGAACCCGGATTCGGGCGAAGTCTGAGGCATCGGCGACTCGCGATGGAACACAACCTGCGGCGGCACCGGCAGTCGGCGTTCTATCTGACCCAGCCCGAGTACGCAGCCCGCCGCCAGCCACAGCCGTCACCTCGTGACTGGCGGACGGTAGTCGTTCGTGGCTGGCGGTGAGGCTGCGACGTTCGTGCGCGTGTTCCGATTTGGTGATCGGGGTCCAGGCCATCGTCGTCTAGTCGATGGGTGGTGGACTCGGCATGACGGCGGGGTTGGGCCGCAGTGGGGGACTCAGCCCAGGCGGCGGATGTCGCCGCGGACTCGGTAGAAGCCGCCGCGGGCGGATTCGGAGACCGCGTCGACGACGTAGCGGGCGCCGGCGAGGCGGATGTCGCGGGGGAATTGGACGTTCCAGGCGGGGTCGTAGCCGGGGGAGATGACGTGGACGCGGAGGGAGTCGCCGTGTTGGAGGCATTCGACGATGACGCCGGTGCCTACGTCGGTGGTGAGTTCGAGGGTGGTGCTGGGGGCTACGGCGGAGAATTCGGGGGCTTTCACCGAGCGGGTGGTGGGGAGGACGCCCTGGTCGGCGTCGCGGATGGCGGCTTCGCTGACGTCGAGGCAGGCCAGGGCGCCGGAGGTGGTGACCAGGTAGAGCTTTTCGTCGTGGTACTGCATGGAGTAGGCGGAGCCGCAGCCGGTGGCGAGTTTCCACAGGCGGGTGCCGGTGGCGTCGAAGCAGTAGACCGAGGAATGGGAGTCGCCGGCGAAGACGTAGCGGCCGTCGGGGGAGGCGGCACAGGAGAAGACGGCGGCGTCGCACTGGTAGGTGCGGGTGGCGGTGCCCTGCTTGGTGATCTCCTCGACCTGGTTGTGGGAGGTGCCCGCGTAGACGGTGTCGGATTCCTGCCAGCCGAACAGGACCGCGCCGCGGGTGGACGAATTCCACTGGGAGCGACCGGTTTCCAGGTGGTACTTGGTGACGCCGGCGCTGTGGCCGTGGTAGACGCCGGTGGGGTCGACGCGGACCATCCAGCCGGAGTTGCCCTTGCTGCGCGCGGACCAGAGGGATTCCTCTTCGTGGTCGATGACGGTCAGGCCGCCCGCGGAGTCGGAGGCGGCGAGGATGCCGTCGTGGATGTCGAGCCAGTAGACGTCGTCGGCGGAGACGTCGTAGGCGGCGCGGGGGACCTTGCCGGACAGGTCGTAGACGCGGCCGTCGTCGCAGCCCGCGTAGATCCAGAAGTCGTCGGCGACGATGCATTTGACCGCGTCGGGCAGTCTGTAGCTGTTGGTGACAACGCCGCCGGGGGAGAGGGTGAAGACCTCGCCGTCCTCGTTGCCGACCCAGCAGCGCTGCTCGTCGACGAAGATGCCGAAGGCGGCGGCGCCGGAGTCGAAGCGCCACAGCACGGGGGCCGACTTGGCGGTGGAGCGCTGGCTGGTGATGCTGCGGCGGGTGACGGTGCGGCGTTCGCGCGCGCCCATGACGGCGGGGGCGTAGCCCTTGCGCACCTTTTCACCGATCTTTTTCCGCGCGGCCGACTTCGCCTTGTCCTCGGTGGCGAAGGAGCTCGCTTTGGACTGGCCCTGCTCGCCGATGCGGCCGTAGCGGATGTTGACGTTCGTTCCGGTGACGATTACCTCGTAGAACTTGTGCGAGGAGCCCGCGTCGTCGGACAGTTCGAGATAGGTGGTTTCGGCGGTCATGCGTCCTCGCTGAGCTCGTGGAGATCGATTGCACGAAAAGTAGCAAGGGGCACCGACATTCGGTGCGGTGCTCGTCAGAGGTGGTATATCCGGTAGTCGGTGGGGTGGACGGATGCAGTCCGGGTGCGCTGGACCGCTGCCCGGCGAACAAGCCGATAGCGCGCGTCGGCAGTTCGACCCGACTGCAGAATCCGGCTCCCAGATGGTGGGATCGAAGGGTTCCACGCAGACGCGGGATCGCGGAGGACCGCGCGATGCCGACCCTTGACGGGTTGGTCCCGGAGAGGTGAGAAACCACTGCGCCGATCATCGCGACAGGCCGTCTTTGTAACGACACGCGGCGAAAGGATTGCGGGATCGCGCTGGGTGATAGATGCTGGTCCAACTGTTGGTGCGTATCTGGGCGTGACTTTTCCGCGACCATTTCGTAATCTTACGGTGACCTGCTCTCGACAATGACTGGTGATAGACAACGTGACTGCTTCGCATCGCAAACCGTCGGCTCCCAAGAGTCGGCTGCCGCTCGCCGTATGCAGTCTCGCGGCGACCGTTCCCGGCATGTTGATGATGGTGATGCGGCCGGGTGCGCAGGTCGAGGCAGTGGCTTCGGTCGAACCGCTGTCGACGTCGGCCATCGAGGTCGACCCGATCGCCGCGGCGCCGACGCACGATGCGCCGCAGCCGGGGCCGATCGTCAGGGCGGATGACGAGATGGCGGCGTTGTCAGCGCTGAAGGTGAAGGTGTTGTGCGGGACGGAGTTCAACGGGACTCTGCCGCATGTGGCGCAGGTCGGAAACCTGCTGCAGAAGATGTTCGGGGTCTCGGACATCGGTGGTGCGCACGGTCGCTACGACGGTGACCATGGTGCGGGGCAAGCACTCGATGTGATGACGGGCAACCTTGCCCTGGGCAATACGATCGCCGATTTCGTCCTGGCCAACAAGGCGCGCTTCGGTGTCACCTACGTGATCTGGCAGCAGCGCTACAACGACGGCAACGGCTGGTCCTACATGGAGGATCGCGGCAGCCCCACGCAGAACCACTATGACCACGTGCACATTTCGTTCGAGTCGTCGGGCGCGACCAACATCGCCTGCTGATCGCGCGAAGTCAGGATCTCGTCTCGAGCTCGGCCAGAATCGGTTCGGCCTGGTTTCGCAGTAGTTCCAGCTGACGGTCCGGGGGGAATCGTTCGGGGTCGAAGACTGCCTGGATACCGATGCCGTCGATGAGGATCGTGAGGGATTCGGCCGCGCTGTCGAGATCGGGGCCCGGTCGGTAGCCGACGGAGGTCAGGACCAGTTCGAGTGCCTCGCGCCAGGCTCGGTAACGCGCGCGTTGTTCGCCGGCGAGCTCGGTGTCGTGGGTGGCCCAGTCCCAGAAGGCGATCCACACCTGCCATTCGACGCGACGGGTTCGATCCATCGGCAGGCACTGACTCAGCAGCTCGTACAGATCGGCGGACTCGGGGGCCATGCGGGTCACGCGGTCCGCGACAGCGGTGGATGCCGCGCCGAGCGCCGCCCGCAGCACGGCGCGTTTGTCCGCGAAGTAGTGCACGACCATGCCGGTGGTGCATCCGGCCTCGGCCGCGATGTCGCGGACGGTGGTGTGCGCCAAGCCTTTGGTGGCGATGACCTGGCATGCCGCAGCGCTGATCGCGCGGCGACGCTCTTCGTGATCGACGATTTTCGGCATTGACACGAGAGTTTACATACCCGTTATTATGTAACCGTGGTTATGCAAAACCTGCGCGTGGTGAAGCGACTGATGTGGGTGACCGACCTCGGCTTCCTCGCCTACTGGGTCGTCACCGCACTGGGGCTGATCAGCGTCGGGTCGGATGAGTTTCTCCAGCAGTGGAACTGGTCGTTTCTCGGACTCGATGCCGCGGCGATCGGGTTGGGGCTGGCCGGGCTCGCGCTCGGCAGGCGCTCGGCCCTCTCGATCCCACTGATCATCGTGTCGTTGTCGCTGACCTCCGCCGCGGGGCTGATGGCGCTGAACTTCTACGTGATTCGGGGTGGGCACAGCCTGATGTGGTGGATTCCCAACCTCTGGTTGTTCCTGTTTCCGGTCGTGGCGCTCGCCGGGATCGTTCGCGCATGGAGCGAAAATGGAACGCGTTCTAGCAATGCTGCCCATGGTGTGGGCTGTCCTCCTACGGTGTGAGGAGGTTCGGTTTCTACGAAGGAGTATGTGGACATGGGACGGTTGGCCGGCAAGGTCGCGGTGATCAGTGGTGGTGCGCGCGGGATGGGGGCGGCGCATGCTCGGCGGTTTGTCGCCGAGGGGGCGTCGGTGGTGATCGGGGACGTGCTCGATGACGAAGGCGCCACGGTGGCAAAGGAACTCGGGGACGCGGTGACCTATCGCCATCTCGACGTTCGTGAGCCGGAGCAGTGGGCGGGGATCGTGGCTGCCGCGGTCGAGGAGTTCGGTGGGCTGCATGTGCTGGTGAACAATGCGGGGATCGTCAACGGGAATCTGTTGGTGGACTTCGCGTTGGACGAGTGGCAGCGGATCATCGATATCAATCTGACCGGGACGTTTCTCGGGATGCAGGCGGCCGTTCCGGCGATGAAGGAAGCCGGTGGCGGGTCGATCGTGAACATCTCCTCGGTCGAGGGGATGCGGGGGAGTCCGGGCCTGCACGGGTACACGGCGACGAAGTTCGCGGTGCGTGGGCTCACCAAGTCGGCGGCGCTGGAGCTCGCGCCGCAGGGAATTCGGGTGAATTCGGTGCATCCGGGCCTGATTTCCACGCCGATGACGGAGGGGATCCCGGCTGACTTCCTGCAGATTCCGCTCGCGCGGGCCGCCGAGCCGGATGAGGTGTCGGCGCTGGTGGCGTATCTGGCCTCCGACGAGTCCTCGTATTCGACCGGCGCGGAGTTCGTGGTGGACGGCGGTCTCACTGTCGGTGTACCGCACAAAAGCTTCTGACCTGGCGTGTAGCCCGATGTGGGCGATCTACTCACCGGAACGGGTGATTTCGGCGCGCGAAAGCGAGGAAGATGGAAGGTATGGCCCCCAACAGTGCGAAATATCTGATCAGCAACGGCACCGACGACCGGGTGTCGCTTTTCGATGACGGGCGCGTGAAGGTTTGGTCGACCACCCATTTGTGGACCGAAGAAGGTCGCGAGCGGCACAACGCCCTCGGCGAGACCGTGCTGCTCGGCATCGGGCGCACGCTCGGTGAGCCCGGCCCCGTGGATCGGCGCCAGCAGTGTGACGCGGAGTTCGAGCTCGACCCGGAGAAGGGTCACACGGTGGCTGCCACCGTCGGCGCGGACAACGGGACGTTCGTGCAGTTCTTCCATGACGGCAAGATCGCGGTCGGCAACGACGGACGCGATGTGGCGACGGTGTTCAACGCCGGCCGGGAAACGACGTCGGCTCGCGGGACGACCGGAGTCGGTGGGTCGGTGATGGTCACCTTCGGTGGCAGCTACCGACCGAGGACCAAGCGCGAGAGTGACTTTCAGGTGGAATTGAGCGAGGCCACGGCCCCGCGGCCCAACCGGCTGTACAAGGACGAGTTCCTGGTGAAGTAGATCCGGCGATCCGGGGCGACCGATCTGGTCGCCCCGGCTCCGGGTTCGTCAGCCGTAGTAGCAGACGTAGTGCATGGTGTCGACGACCTCGATGTCGAACGAGCTGTCGCCGGGGACCTTGAACGACTCGCCCGCACGGTAGGTGATGGGCTCGGTCGTACCGGCCAAGGTCACGTTGGCCTCACCCGCGACCAGCTCCATGACCTCCGGAGCGTTGGTGGTGAAGGTGAGCGACGACGGCTGGATCACGCCGACCGACACCGAGGCGCCATCGGGCAACTCGAGGCTGTAGCTGACGCACTTGCCATCGAAGTAGACGTTGGCCTTTTTGCTGACGGAGACGTTCTCGAACTTCGACATGGGTCCTTCCGAGGGGGTGAGGGGACCCTTAGTCTAGGTCAGCTGCCGAAGCGGGCCAGGACCGAGCTGGCTTCCTGAGAAGCGGTGCCTTCCTTGGCGAGGTGGGCCATGGCCTCGGGGATCTCGCGGCCGTGGTGGGCCATCGCCTGGGCGTAGAGACGGCCTGCCCGGTACGAGGAGCGGACCAGCGGGCCTGCCATCACACCGGCGAAGCCGAGTTCTTCGGCGACCTTGGAATGCTCGACGAATTCCTCCGGCTTCACCCAGCGGTCGACCGGGTGGTGGCGGGGGCTCGGACGCAGGTACTGGGTGATGGTGAGGATGTCGCAGCCCGCTTCGTGCAGGTCGCGCATCGCCTCGGTGACCTCTTCGGGGGTTTCGCCCATGCCGAGGATGAGGTTGGACTTGGTGACCAGGCCCGCCTCGCGGGCGGCGGTGATCACGGCGAGGGAGCGCTCGTAGCGGAAGGCGGGGCGGATGCGCTTGAAGATGCGCGGCACCGTTTCCAGGTTGTGCGCGAGGACCTCGGGGCGCGAGGAGAAGACCTCGGCGAGCTGGGCCGGGTCGGCGTTGAAGTCGGGGATGAGGAGTTCGACGCCGGTAGCCGGGTTGCTCGCTTTGATGGCGCGCACGGTCTCGGCGTAGAGCCAGGCGCCACCGTCGTCGAGGTCGTCGCGGGCGACGCCGGTGATGGTGGAGTAGCGCAGGCCCATCGACTGGACGCTCTCGGCGACGCGGCGGGGCTCGTCGCGGTCGAGGGCGGCGGGCTTGCCGGTGTCGATCTGGCAGAAATCGCAGCGGCGGGTGCACTGCTCACCGCCGATGAGGAAGGTGGCCTCGCGGTCTTCCCAGCATTCGAAGATGTTGGGGCAGCCCGCTTCTTCGCAGACGGTGTGCAGGCCCTCGGACTTCACCAGGCTCTTGAGCTCGGTGTATTCGGGGCCCATGGTGGCACGGGTGCGAATCCACTTGGGTTTGCGCTCGATCGGTGTCTCCGCGTTGCGCGCTTCGATGCGCAGCAGCTTGCGTCCGGCGGGGGCAGAGGCGTCGACGGAAGTCACCGGACCGACTCTACGCTCGGGGCCTGCACGTTCGCAGGGGCGGTGGTGCGATCAATGTCATGGGGCCGAACGGGAATTTCACCGTCGAGCGCGGCAACAATCGCGGCGGCCACGAGGGGCTTGAGTTCGGCGACGGTGACTTCGCGGCCGAGTTCGCGGGTCAGGGTGGTGACGCCGGCGTCCTTGATGCCGCAGGGCACTATCGCCTGGAAGCCGTCGAGAGCGGAATTGCAGTTCAGGGAGATGCCGTGCAGGGCGACACCACGCTGCACGCGCACCCCGATCGCGGCGATCTTGCGCTCGGCGAGCAGCTCGGTGGCGGGCAGCCACACGCCGGAGCGGCCTTCGATGCGGCCGCAGGTGATGCCGAGCCCGGACACGACCTGGATCAGGGCCTCTTCCAGGCGCCGGACGTAGTGGACGACATCGACCGGCTCGGCGAGGCGGATGATCGGGTAGCCGACCAGCTGGCCGGGCCCGTGCCAGGTGATCTTGCCGCCGCGGTCGACCTGCACTACCGGGCTGCCGTCGATCGGCAGATCCTCGGTCTCGGTGCGGCGGCCCGCGGTGTAGACAGACGGGTGCTCGAGCACGAACAGCCGGTCGGAACCTTCGCCTGCGGCGCGCTGATCGGCGGTCTGCCGTTGCAGTTCCCAGGCGGCGTGATAATCGATGAGTCCGAGATCCTCGACCACGATCGGGGTCGTATCGAATCGAGCGGACGCGGTGGGGCGCGTGTCGTTCACCGTTCTGACGTTACGCCGGGGGCCCGGCGCGGCCAAAGAGGGTCTCAGGGTTCGATCGGGAAGTTGCGCTGCATCAGGGTCAGGTCCATCCAGCGGCCGAATTTGTGGCCGACCTCGGGGAGTTCGCCGACGGTGTGGAAACCGAAGCGTTCGTGCAGGACTATCGACGCGCTGTTGGTGGACTCGATGGCGGCGATCATGGCGTGCACGCGGCCGGAATCGATGGCGCGCGCGATCAATTCGGTGAGCAGGGTGGTGGCTACGCCGCGGCGCTGAAAACGGCTGTCGACGTAGACCGAGTTCTCGACGGTGAAGCGATAGCCGGACTTGGGGCGCCACTGGCCGTAGGAGGCGTAGCCGGCCACCTCGCCATCGATGTCGGCGATCAGGATCGGCATGGCGGCATCGGTGCGGGTGGCGAACCAGGTGAGGCGGTCGTCCAGGTCCACTTCGTCGGTGTCCCAGATCGCGGTCGACTCGGCGATGTTGGTGTTGTGGATGGCGAGGACCGCGGGGAGGTCGGCCTTGTCGGCGTCGCGGATCAGCATCGGCTCACCCTCTGCCGACAGCGGCGGCCAGCGCGGCGCCGATGGTCGGGTGCTGGTAGGCGTACCCGGCCTCTTCCAGCACCGCGGGGATGGTGCGTGGGCCGTGCAGGATCGCGTCGGCCAGCTCGCCGACGAGGGCCTGCAGGGCGAAACCGGGGACGATGAACGGGGTCGGCCGGTGTAGTGCGCGGCCGAGGGCGCGGTTGAATTCCGCGTTGGTGACGGGGGCGGGGCCGGCGACATTGATCGGGCCGGAGATCTCGGGGTGAGTGAGCGCGAAGACGATCGCGCCGACCTCGTCGTCGAGGGAGATCCACGGGAGGTACTGGCGGCCGCTGCCGAGGCGTCCGCCCAGACCGACCCAGTACAGCGGGTGCAACTTGCCGAGCATGCCGCCGTTGCGGGCCAGCACCACGGCACTGCGGAGCAGCACGATGCGCGCGCCCGCTTCGGCGGCCGGTTCGGTGGCGGCTTCCCAGTCCCGGCACAGAGTGGCCAGGAAATCCGTTCCGGCGGGCGACGTCTCGTCGATGATCGCGTCACCGGTCTCGCCGCCGTAGTAGTGCGAGCCGCTGGCGTTGACCAGGGTCGGAACACCGGTGGCGGCCACCGCGGTGGCCAGGACATCGGTGGGGGTGATGCGGCTGTCACGCAGCAACTGCTTGTAGCCGCCGTTCCAGCGACGGTCGGCGATGCCGGCACCACACAGGTTCACCACCGCGTCGGCCCCGCGCAACGCCCGCTCGTCGAGCTGGGCGCGCGCGGGATCCCACGCGAATTCGTCCGGTGCGGCGGGAGTGCGCCGCACCAGGCGGGAGACCTGGTGCCCGTCGCGGCGCAGTGCCGCGACGAGCGCCGTCCCGATCAGGCCGGACGAACCGGCGATGACCACCTTCATGAATTCCTCGACTACAGGCCGAGATCGGCCTCGAACGCCGAATCTTCCAGCCGGTGCTTGATGGTGGAGACGAACCGGCCCGCGTCGGCACCGTCGATGAGACGGTGATCGTAGGTGAGCGGCAGGTACACCATCGAGCGCACGCCGATGGACTCGCCACCGGCCTCGTCGGTCACCACCACCGGGCGCTTGACGATCGCGCCGGTGCCCAGCATGGCCGCCTGCGGCGGAACCAGGATCGGGGTGTCGAAGAGCGCGCCCTCGCTACCGATGTTGGTGATGGTGAAGGTGCCACCGGACAGCTCGTCGGGCTTGAGCCCACCGGTGCGCGCGCGGTTGGCGATGTCGGCGATCGCGCGGGCCAGACCGGCCAGCGACAGGTCGCTGGCGTTGTGGATGACCGGCGAGAGCAGACCCTGCTCGGTGTCGACCGCGATCCCCAGGTGCACCGACGCGTGGTAGGTGATTTCCTTGGTGTCCTCGTTGTAGGACGCGTTCACGTTCGGGTGCACACCGAGCGCCTCGACGACGGCCTTCGCGAAGAACGGCAGGTACGTCAGGTTGACGCCCTCGCGCGACTTGAACGAGGCCTTGGCGAGCTGACGCAGATGCGCGATCTTGGTGACATCGGCCTCGTGGACCTGGGTCAGCTGCGCGGTGGCCTGCAGCGATTCGCGCGTCTTGGTCGCGGTGATCTGGCGGATCCGGCTGGCCTTCTGCGTGGTGCCGACGAGGGCGGCCAGCTTCGGGGCGGCGGACTGCTTGGCCGCGGGCGCGGGTGCGGCGGCAGCGGCCGGAGCCGGAGCGGCGGCGGGCGCCTTCTTGGCCTCGGCGGCGGCGAGCACGTCCTGCTTGCGGATGCGGCCGCCGACACCGGAACCGGTCAGGGTCGACAGGTCGACGTTGTTCTCGTCGGCCAGCTTGCGGACCAGCGGGGTCACGTACGGGGTGCTGCCGTTGGCCGACGCCGGGGCGGGAGCGGCCTTGGCAGCCGGAGCCGGGGCGGGCTTGGGAGCCGGTGCCGGAGCGGGCTTGGGAGCCGGTGCCGGTTCGGGTTTCGGCGAGGGCGCCGCGGCGGCGGGCGCGGGAGCCGGTGCTGCCTTGGGCTCGGGTGCCGGTTCGGGCTCGGGGGCAGGCGCGGGGGCGGGCTCGGCGGCCGCGGGCTGACCGCTACCGATGACACCCAGCTGACCACCCACATCGATGACGTCGTCTTCCTGCGCCGTGATCTCGAGCAGCGTGCCGGCGACCGGCGACGGGATCTCGGTGTCGACCTTGTCGGTGGACACCTCGAGCAGCGGCTCGTCGACGGCGACGGTGTCACCCACGGCCTTGAGCCAGCGGGTCACAGTGCCTTCGGTCACCGACTCGCCCAGTTCGGGCATCTTCACGGGCGTGCCGGAAGCAGCGGACGCGGCAGGCGCGGCGGCCGGGGCGGGGGCCTCGGCGGCAGGTGCCTGCGCGGCGGGCGCGGGCTCGGGTTCGGGGGCCGGCTCAGGCGCGGCGGGTGCGGCAGCAGGCTCGGGTGCGGTGGCGGGGGTCTCGCCGGCATCGCTGATCACGCCGAGTTCACCGCCGACCTCGACGATGTCGTCTTCCTGGGCGACGATCTTGGAGAGCACGCCCGCGGTCGGCGACGGGATCTCGGTGTCGACCTTGTCGGTGGAGACTTCGAGCAGCGGTTCGTCGACCTCGACCGTGTCTCCTTCCTGCTTCAGCCACCTGGTCACCGTGCCCTCGGTGACGCTCTCACCAAGGGCTGGCATCTGGACGGAGAAGGCCATGTCCTCTGACTCCTCTGAGTGTGTACCCGGCGGACATCCGTCGCGGGTCGCGGCTTTCGTCCACCCCACCGGTCTCGGCGGAGCACCCGGGAAACGTTGGTTCTTGTTCCGGCAACCATCCTTGCACTCGTCCGTCGCGGGTGTAGCGCAGGGCGGCGATCCGGGCGAAGCTGGCACCATGGAATGTACGGCGGTGAGCAGAATTCCGCCGGAATGTAGGAGGTCGAGCCGGATGGGTTTGCTGGATCGTTTCCGTGGTGGGCGCGGTGCGAGCAGGTCAGGCGCGCGCGAGACCGCGTCGGAAGTGAGCGCCTTGGCGGACTGGGCGCGGACGCGGCGCGGCGTCGAAGCCTTCGTCGAACCCAAAACGACTGTGACCGATGTCACAGCAGTGCTGGTGGCCGCCGACGGTGAGTGGACCCGTCGCATCGTCGGGGAGAAGGGCGCGCGGCGGCTGGCCGGCGCGTTGAAGATCCCCGTCTACGACGTGAACCGCACCGGCTATCCGCAACGCATGCGCGACTTCGATGCCCGCCGCCGCATCGAGGAGCGGCGGGCTCGCGAAGCCGAGCTGGAGGAGTGACTACTCCGCGCCGATCTCCTCGATCACGGTGATCAGCGTGCGGACCGGAACGCCGGTGCCACCCTTGCCGATGTAGCCGAACGGTCCGCCGGTGTTGTAGGCCGGACCCGCGACGTCCAGGTGGGCCCACTGCACGCCCTCGGGCACGAAGTCCTTGAGGAACAGTGCGGCCGAGAGCATTCCGCCCCAGCGGTGCGGCGCGACATTGGCCAGGTCGGCGACCTTGGAGTTGAGGTCGGCACGCAGTTCCGCGGGAAGCGGCATCGCCCAGCCGTTCTCGCCGACCGAGCGCGAGATCGCGGCGACGCGATCGCGGAACTCGTCGGTGCCCATCACGCCCGGGGTGCGGGTGCCGAGCGCGACCATCTGCGCACCGGTGAGGGTGGCGACATCGATCAGGTAGTCGGGCTCGTCCTCGATCGCGCGCACGATCGCGTCGGCCAGGATGAGCCGGCCCTCGGCGTCGGTGTTGATGACCTCGACGGTGGTGCCGCCGTACTGGGTGAGCACGTCGCCGGGGCGCTGCGCGGTAGCCGAGGGCATGTTCTCCGCCATCGGGACGGTCGCGGTGACGGTGACCGGCAGGCCGAGCCGCGCGGCCAGCAGCACGGTGGCGATGACCGCCGCGGCGCCCGCCATGTCGGAGGTCATGTTCTCCATGTTGGCGGCGGGCTTGATCGAGATGCCGCCGGTGTCGAAGGTGATGCCCTTGCCGACGAGCGCGATCTTCTTCGGGCCGCCCGCGTAGGTGATCCGGATCAGGCGCGGCGGACGCGAGGAACCCTGGCCGACGCCGATGATGCCGCCGTAGCCGCCTGCGGCGAGCGCGTTCTCGTCGAGCACCTCGACCTCGAGGCCCGCTCCGACGGCGAGGATCCGGGCCCGCTCGGCGAACTCGGCCGGGTAGAGCGCGCTCGGTGGGGTGTTGACGAAATCGCGTGCGGTGGCGATCGCTTCGGCGACCAGCTGTGCGCGCAGGAGCTCGAGAGTGCCGAATTCCGGCCCGGGCACCAGCAATTCGAGGCGGACCACCGGGCGCTCGTCCGGCTTGGGCGCGCTCTTGGACTTGAACGACGAGAAGGTGTACGCGCCGAGGTAGAACCCTTCGGCCGCCGCACCGAGATCGATGCCGGACAGGGTGGTGGCGACGAGTTCGGTGCCGCTGAGCGCGCGCCCGGCCACACCGGCGCTACGGCGCACCTGTTCGGCGTCGACCTTGTCGGCCGCGCCGAGTCCGACGGCGAGCACGCTGGTGACGTCGGCCAGCGCGGCGGGCGCGGGCACCCGGGTGAGTTCCTCGGGCTTGCCCTTGGCGCCGACCGAGCCGAGAGCGTCCAGCAGTTCCGCGCGAACCTCGGCGGTGAGCACGTCGCCGAACAGGTCCGCGGGCACGATGGCCGGTCCGTTCTCCGAGGACGTCAACCCGATCACCAGCACGTCGGTGTCCGCGGCGATGGTTTCGGTACGCGCCAGTTCCGGTCCGAGTGAACGATCTGCAACAGCTGTCATTGCCCCAGGTTATTCGGTCGCTATCGGTGCTCGCATCACGAGTCCGGGTGGGCGGGTGTGCGGTACTTCGATCCGGCTGTCCCGGAAATACTGGGAATTACTGGACAATACTGGTAGCTGTGGATACGCTCCGACTCGTGACGGACTCGGCCGAGGAGCTGGAGGTGCGCATCTCCGGTTTGCGGGCCGAGGTGCGACGGGCGGCCGCCGGTGGGGACCGGGCCGGGGCGCGGCAATTGCGCGCCGAACTGCGCAGGGCAGAGTTGGCCTGGGACGCGGCGGTTCTCGGTTCGATGCCGGAAGAGGCGTCGGAGGCGCCGGGGGTGCCGGTGCGTGAACACGTACATCGCGCGCTGACCTTGCTGTCGGTACCGTCGTCGCCGAAATTGGTGCTCGCTACCCATGACGCGTTCTTCTCCGGCGAGCTGCTGCCCGCCCGGCTGACGAGCCTGCGCCGTGACGAGGAGCGGTCCTTCCGGTCGGCGCCGTACGCCCGCCCGTACTACCTGTGCGCGGCGCTCACCACCGATCTGCTCGCTCCCGCGCGCGGTCTGATGGCGGTGAGTTCGTGGCCGCTGGAACGGCGGATGGTCGGCCCGTTGAGTCCACGGGTCGGGCTGCTGGTGTCGGCTATTCGCTTGGCCGAACATCTTTCGGCGCAGCCTGCGGGGGAAACGTCGGGTTTGCGCGTACTGTGGCGGCTCGCCGTGTCGATTCCTGGCATCTCCACCGCCCCGGACTCGCTCGACCCGGCGAAGGTGATCGAGGCCGCGCAGCGTGAGCTCGCGGTGCACGAGGACGAGGACGCGAGGCAGCGCAATTCGGCCGCGCGTCGGGCGGCGGATCAGCTGGCGGATCCGGCCGCACAACTATTCGGTGTTCGGCTCGGCGTAGCCGATCGGCGACGAATCGAGGTGAAATGAGCACTCTCGCAGCACAGTTGGACGAGTTGCGCGGCGAAGCCCCCGCGACCAGGCACAATGCCCGCACCATCGCCGCGCTGACGGCCAATCCCGGATGTGCCCGCCGCGCCCTGCTCGACGCGGCCGCGGTGGACAAGACCGTGATCGCCCAATCACTGGGATTCCCGCCACAATTCGGTCAGTCCCAGTTCGCCATTACGCGCGGCAACGCTTTCGAGGCGATGGTGAAGGCGAACGGTTGCGCGGAACTGCTCGCCCTGCTGCGTGACAAACTCGGACTCACGATTCCCGAAGTCGCCTACCACGACCTGAATTCGGTGGGGGAGAACACCGGCAACGCGGTGCGCTATCAACGCACCAGGCAATTGCTGAAGAGCGCGATCGCGGCGGGCGACGGCACCCTGTTCGACCACCCGATGCTGCGGCTCGATATCGCCGGCGCGACGGCCTATCTGGAACCCGATGTGGTGGCCGTGCAGTTGGACGGCAAGTTCCATGTGGTGGAGGTCAAGGCTTTCCCGGTGATCGACGGGCAGGCGGATCCGGCGCAGGTGGCGGCCGCCGCGCGTCAGTCCGCGGTGTACGTGATCGCTTTGCGTGAGCTGATGGCCGAGATCGGCGAGTCACCGGAGATCGTGTCGCACAATGTGATTCTGGTCTGCGCGAAGGACTTCTCGAATCGGCCCACCGCTGAACTCGTCGATCTGCGCAAGCAACTCGCCACGGTCTCGCGCCAATTGACCCGGCTCACCGCGATTCCCGAGCTGCTCGACCTGCTGCCACCCGAGGCCACCTTCGCGCCGGGGGAGAACCTCGAGAAGACGATCGCCGCCATCCCGGCTCGCTACGCGCCCGAGTGCATGTCGAGCTGCGAGCTCGCGTTCGCCTGCCGCGACGAGGCCCGCACCTGCGGCTCGGTGGACGCGCTGGGTCGCGGGGTGTGCGATGTGGTCGGTGGCATCGAGAACATCCACACGGTCCTCGGCCTGGCCGACGGAACGCTGGAACCCGGCCCCGAGCACGCCGACATCACCGCCATGCTGCGGACCGCCCATCGGCTGCGGTGGGAGATCGCCGGATGAGCGTCCTGGCGGCCCTGGCCAAGGCCGAGGCCGTCCGGGCCGGCCGCGCGCAGGCGACCGCGGCGGTGCGCCACATCCACCTCGCCGAGCGGCCGCTGGTCGCGGTGCCGTTACGGCTGGCGGGGGAAGCAGCGGCGCCGGTGGCGATCATGATCGGCACCTCGGCCGACGGCCAGAACGTGCTGACGGTGCCGCAGCCGCGCGACCGCGTGCTGCGGCTGCGGTTCATCGAGCAACTGGCCGATGTTGTGCTGCCCTATCTCTCGATGTTTCTCGTCGAGACCGAGGAGCTCACCAGTAAGGCGGGTGAGACCTACACGCGGTGTCTCGACGCGCCCCAGATGTGGACGCCGAACCCCGGCGGCGTGAATTTCCTGAAGCTGCTGGGGCGTTCGGTGCGGTTTCACCGGACCGATGGGGACAACCCCGTACCGGAGTCGATTCCGCTGCTCGGGCGCTGGCTCACCTGGTTCGGTGATCGCGCCGAACATCCCGGGTCGGCGGTGTTGCCCGCGATGACGACCGTGCTGTCGTCGCATTGGGCGTCGGGCCAGTCCAGCCTCGAAGACGGCAATCTCGCGGCCCTGCTCGGCTGGATCGACCCGCCGCCCGGGTTGACCGGCGCGGAAGCCGCTGTCCTGGCAGAGGACCCGCTGCTGTCGCCGCCCGCGGGTCCGGCCACCGATCCCGGATTCGACAACGAGGAACTCGCGCCGCTGATCGCCGCCTACAACGCCGCACTCGACGACTCAGCCAGATCTGTCGCGGCCGAACGACTCGAGCGCTCGCTGCGTGGCCAGCTCGAACCCACCTGGCAGCTGATGTGGCGTTCGATCGAGCTGCTGAGCGCACTGCCCGAAGGCGCCAGCGTGGAGAACCGGTGGACCGATGATCGCGGTGCGTTCTCCCGCTTCGCCGCCGATGTCGCGGAGGGTGTTCCGCAGGCCCGCCGCGATTCCGCCGTTCCGGCGGTGCGCAGACTGCTGGAGCGGGAACGGGCGCTGGAAGCCCTGCAGGGGCAGTGCGCTTTCGATGATCCGCTGCGCATGCTCGAGCACCGTGTCAGCGGAGCGGCGTTCCGCGGCACCGTCACCCACAGTGAGCCCGAGCGCCTCGATCGTTCGGGATCGCGCCCGAAACTGCGCCCGCACATCCATATTCGGACCGCCGATCCGTTCATCGCCGCGGTCGGGGAAGAGCTGACCTGTGTCGAGCGGCCGAAACAGTCGGGGCTCGTCGTCGAGATCGACGGTGACACGATCGTTCTCGAACTGTCCGGCGGAATGGGGCGCAAACTCGTCGCCGAGCCGGGCAGTGTTCCCGAGGAAGGCGATGACCTCGGTTTCGCCCGCTTCAAACCGGCACCGTTCAACGGGATGCTGAATCTGCCCGCGCGCGAGGAGACGCCGTGGACCCACGGAGGTCCGCCGCCGGAATGGACCCCGCCGACCGACGAGGAGGGGGACGAACTCCAGTGACCACACCGGACGAGGCCGTCGCCGGAATTCTCACCGACCTGCGCGACGAGAGCCATCGCGCAATCGTCGTCGACTCCCCACCGGGAGCGGGCAAGTCGACGCTGGTGGTGCGCGCGGCTCGCCAGCTCGCCGAGGACGGCGACCAGCGGATGATCGTCGCCCAGACCAACGAGCAGGTCGACGACCTCATCGACCGGTTGGCCGCCGCCGACCCCGCACTGCGGATCGGGCGGCTGTCCAGCGCGGCCTACGTCGTGAGCGATCGGGTAGATCGGCACGGCAATGTCCGGGTCGCCAAGCAACCCGGCGACCTCGCCGACCGCACCATCGTCATCGGCACCGCGGCCAAGTGGGCCACCATCACCGAGGGCAGCTGGTCGCACGCGATCATCGACGAGGCCTACCAGATGCGCTCGGACATGTTGTTGCGCATCGCGAATCGGTTCGATCGCGGCCTGTTCGTCGGCGACCCGGGACAGCTCGACCCGTTCGCGACCGTCGAAACCGCGCGCTGGGCCGGTCTCACCTGGGATCCGACGATGAGCGCGGTCAGCGTGATGCTGGCCAACAACGACCACATCCCCACCCATCGGCTGCCGGTGTCCTGGCGGCTTCCCGCCACCGCCGCACCGGTGGTGTCGAAGGCGTTCTACCCCTTCACCGAATTCCAGTCCGGTACCGGATTCGGCGACCGGCGCATGGATTTCACGACCCGCGGCCTGGGTGGGCCGGTCGACGCGGTACTGGAGGAGGCGGCCGAATCCGGTTGGGGCTGGTACGAACTGCCTGCCCGGCACACCCTGCGCACCGACCGTGACGCCGTCGCCGCGATCGCGGCGATCGCGGCCCGGCTGATCGAACGCGGCGCCACCGCCCACTCCGAATCCGGCAGCCACCCGGTGACCACCGAGCGGGTCGCGATCGGCACCGCGCACCGCGACCAGGCCGACGCCATCCGCACCGCCTTGCGCGGCACCTGCGCCGAACCCGTCACCGTCGACACCGCCAACCGGCTCCAGGGTCGCGAGTACGACGTCACCCTGGTGCTGCACCCACTCTCGGGCCGCCGCGACGCCAGCGCCTTCCACCTCGAGGCGGGGCGGCTGTGTGTGCTGGCCTCCCGGCACCGCCACGCCTGCATCCTCGTCGGCCGCGCCGGCATCCCCGAACTCCTCGACGCCCACCCCTCCGCCGACCCGGTACACCTCGGGGTGCCGGTGAAGTTCCCCGACGGCTGGGAGGCGAATCAAGCGGTGCTGAGTCATCTGTCGGGCCATCGGGTGCGAGCGGCGGCGCTATAAACGCACCGGCCGTTCAGATGCTGCGAGTTAGCCTGATACACCCTGTGTTTCGACAATTCGCGACTTCGCGCGCACGCTCGGGCCGTCGGTTAGTCTCACGGCGAGACACGCGTGGTGGGTGGCCCATTAGCGGCACCGGCACGCAGCGGGGCGCCGGGGCGTTCCGGGGAGCGGAAAGATTTCAGATTTGAAGATCAGGCGTACCGGTGTTCGTGGCCGGGTCAGTGTGCGTATCCGGTTGTTGTCGATGGTGCTCATCTCCAGTGTCATGCTGTTGGTGGTCGGTGGTGGCGGAGCCGTCTATCTGGTGAATTCGGCCAGGAATTCCACCGACTGGGCCGAATTGGCGAGCAGTACCACCGGGCCCGCGATTCTCATGGTGTCGGCATTCCAGGAAGAGCGCAGGCTGTCGCTGTTGCGGCTGGCCGGTGACGTGTCGTCGGCGCCCGCGCTGGCCACCGCCAAGCAGCGTTCCGACGAGGCGCTCGCGGCGGTGATCGCGAAAGGCGACGCGGCTCGCGCGCTGAATCCCGATGGTTCCCGCGAGGACATCGAGGGATACAACAAGCTGTTCTCCATGGTGCCGACCGTGCGCACCGGCGTGGAATTCCTGCGGATTTCCAGCGACGAGGTATTCGGGTTCTACACCGGGGTGATCGGCACGATCATCGCCGCGTCGATGCTGGCCGCCCGGGTCGCGCCCGAGGCGAAGGTCGGCATCGAATTGGGCTACGCCGTAGAACAATTGCGTGCGGCGGAAGCGCTGTCACAAGCCGACACTCTCGGCTCCGTCGCAGTGACCACCGGCGAGATGAGCGCTGCCCAGCTGGTCGACTTCGGCCGTCGGATCGGCGAATTCCGCGGCGAGGCGGCCTATTCCGCGACGGTGCTGAAAGGCCGCCGCCTGGCGCAGCTCTCGGAGATCACCGCGAGCCCGCAGTGGCAGCAGGTCATCGCGATGCAGGACGCCATCCTGCTGCGCGGACCGATATCCGTACGCGACGGGGAGGCCGGGCTCCCGATCGGTCTGGCCGACTGGCAGGACGCGTCCAAGCACGTCGGCCTGGCCTTGCAGAAACTGTGGGAAGACCAGAGCGGGGACGCCCACGTCATCGCCAGAGAGCAGGGCGAACGCGACACCGGCAGCGCGCTGCTGGGCGGTGCGCTGATCGCGCTCGCCGCGGTGGCCGCCTTCCTCGTCGCGCTGGTGATGGCGAACCGGTTCATCGCGCGGATGCACCGATTGCGCCACGACACCCTCGAACTCGCCGACGAGCGGCTGCCGGAGGTGATGCGCCGGGTCGCGACGGGGGAGACCGTCGACACCGCGGCGGAGGGTTCGAGCCTGGACTTCGGTACCGACGAGCTCGGCCAGGTGGCCGCGGCGTTCAACCGCGCCCACGTTGCCGCGATGTCGGCCGCCGTCGCCGAGGCACAGACCAAGGCGGGGATCAGTACCGTCTTCCTCGACATCGCGCACCGCAGCCAGGTGGTGGTGCACCGTCAGCTCGCGCTGCTCGACCGCGCCGAGCGCGACGAGAGCAACGCTGATCAGCTCGATCTGCTGTTCCAGCTCGACCATCTGGCCACCCGGGCCCGGCGCAACGCCGAGAACCTCATCATCCTCGGCGGCGAACAGCCGGGCCGTCGGTGGCGCAAGCCGGTCCCGCTGCTCGAGCTGGTGCGCGGCGCGATCGCGGAAAGCCTGGACTACACCAGGATCGCGGCCAAGCAGATGCCGGATGTGCGCGTCTCGGGGCACGCCGTCGCTGACGTGATCCACCTGCTCGCCGAGCTGATGGACAACGCGACCGCCTTCTCCCCACCCGAGACCCAGGTCGTGGTGTCGGGGATCGTGGTCGGTCGTGGGGTCGCGGTGGAGGTCGTCGACCAGGGGCTGGGCATGTCGGAAAGCGATGTGGCCGAACGCAACGCGATGCTGGCCGACCCGCCCGCGTTCAGCGTGGGCACGCTGGCCGGAACCTCGCGGCTCGGACTGTTCGTGGTGGCCACGCTGGCGGGCAGGCACGGCATTTCGGTGCGGCTGTCGGAATCGGTCTACGGCGGCGTGCGGGTCGTGGTGCTGATCCCGTCGGCACTGGCCGAGGCGTCCGATCCCGAGTCGGCGATCTCCGGCCAGTTCCCCGCTGTCTCGCCGCGACCATGAGCGACGAGCGCGAACACTGGTACGAGGACGAAGCTGGTCCGCTGGTGCGCCTGTACGCCGTCACCGGCGGGCGCGCCAAGGCGCAGCGCCCCGACCTCGAGCTCACCACCCTGCTCGTCGCCGCGCGCTCGGGTGCCCGCTCACGCCTGCTCGCTCCCGAATACGACCTGATCGTCGAGTTGTGCCGCACGCCACTGTCGGTCGCGGAGGTCTCCGCCCACCTGCACCTACCCCTGACCTCGACGAAGCTGCTCATCGGCGACCTGATCGACGAGGGCCGGCTCCACGCTCGGGGGCCGCGAAACCAGATGAGCACCGCCCCGGACCTGGACGTCCTACGGGCGGTGCTCGCCGGGATCAAACGGTCCTAGGCCAGGTCGTCAGGCTTTCGCCACCGATACCGGCTGCGCCGACAGTGTCGCGAGTTCGGTATCGAGATCGGCGGGCTCGGCCGGTCGGCGTGGAATGGTCATCGCGATACCGGCCGCCACGAGCGCTACAGCGGCGCCGATCAGCAGGCCGACATGGAACCCGGTCTCCGACGGCACGGCGTGCCCGGCGAAGTCGGTCGTCATATTCGCCAGCACCACACCCACAACGGCCGCCGACACCGACGTACCGAGCGAGCGCATCAGCGTATTGATGCTGTTGGCGGAGGCGGTTTCCGACAGCGGCACCGCACCCATGATCAGGGCGGGCATGGCGCCGTAGGCCAGGCCGACACCGATGTTGGTGATGCAGACCATCGCCATCAGACCCCAGGTCGAACCCATCAGCGCGACCGACGAGCCATAGCCGATGGCGATGATCAGCGCCCCGACCGCGAGGGTGACCTTGGGTCCGCGTGCGGCCGACAGTTTCGCGCCCGCCGGGGACAACGCCATCATCATCAAGCCGCCCGGCGCCATCCACAGACCCATACCCAGCATGGTTTGTCCCATGCCGTGGCCGGTGGCCGAGGGCAACTGCATCAACTGCGGCACGATCAGCGCCTGGCCGTACATGGCGAAGCCGACCAGGACGGACGCGGCATTGGTCAGCAGCACCTGCGGTCGCGCCGTGGTGCGCAGATCGACGAGCGGGTCGGAAGTCCGCAATTCCCACCGTCCCCACGCGGCCAGGGTCACCGCCGAGGCGGCGAACAGCCCGAGCGTCGTGGCACTGCTCCAGCCCCACCCGGCGCCCTTGGACACTGGAAGGAGCAGGAATACCAGTCCCGCGCCGAGTCCCACCGCACCGACGAAATCGAACCGTCCACCCGCGTCACCGCGCTTCGCCTCGGCCGGAACCAGGGTCACGATGAGCACCACGATCAGTGCGCTCAGCGCCGCCGCGGCCCAGAACAGGACCCGCCAGCTCGCGTACTGCGCGACCGCGGCCGATATCGGCAGACCCAGCGCGCCACCGACCCCGAGCGACGCGCTCATGAGCGCGATCGAGGAACCCAGCCGTTCCGCGGGAAGCACATCGCGCATCAGGCTGATTCCCAACGGGATCAAACCGACCCCCATGCCCTGGATTCCGCGTCCGATCAGCATGGGTACCAGCGAGGAGGACATGGCGGCGATCGCGGCGCCCACGATCAGAAATCCACCGGAGACCAGCAGCATGCGGTGTTTTCCGTAGAGGTCACCGAGCTTGCCGGCGACCGGGGTGAACACTGCTCCGACCAGCAGCGTCACCGTGATCACCCAGGACGCGTCGGCGGCGCTGGTGTGGAGCAGTTGCGGGAGTTGACCGATGATCGGCACCACCGCCGTCTGCGTAATCGCGGCGACGGTGCCGCCGAAGGCGAGGACGCCGACGACCACCCCGGGTCGTGCCGTCTTTTTCGAGATCCCCACGTACCGCTCCTATCGACAAACACGCAAGTTATGTACAGAGCACAAGATATGCATACTGCATCAGATGTGTATAGTACACATTATTGGGCGCGCGAACTCGATCGGGAAATCGTGACATAGGTCGCAGTCCCGCTAGTGATCCGCGGGCAGGGCCGCGATCGGGCGCGGCCAGAACTCCCCTGACCGGCGTTCGATGTCGGTGTTGAATCGTCGCAGGTAGCCGGCGAAGGCGGCGATATCCTCGGCCGGCCAGTCCTCGAGGATCGAATCCAGGGCGTCGACGATCAGGGCTCGTTCGGCATTCAACCGGCGCTCACCCTTGGATGTGACCCGAAACTTCCGCGCCATCCCGCCCTCGGGATCCGGCATCCGCTCGATCGCGCCGGTCCGCATCATGGCCGCGGTCTGCCGATTGAGAGTCGAGGCATCCAAGCCCAGTGCGTCACTGAGCTGCCCGATGGACATCATTCCACCCATCCGCAGCCGGCTCAGCAAGATATAGGCGCTGCGGTCCATGGCGTCGGGCCCCCGGCGCGATCTCAGGCTGTGGCGACCCAGGAGCATGGTCTCGAACTCGACCAACTGCGTCGCCTTGTCCATCTCAGCCCTTTCCGCGAATTCGCACCGGCCCGGCCGCGCGGTGGATCACCATATGTGTACCGACCACACTACGTGTCCGCTGCACATCGACACCGCTAACCCAGCCGGGCCGCGAGCCGTTTCGCGTTCATGTAGCCGATCGCCTCGATGGTGACCATCGGGTTCACGCCGGGGGCGGTGGGGAAGCTCGACCCGTCGGCCACCACGATGTTCGGCACATCCCAGGTGGCGCCGTCCGGGTCGGTCGCCGAGAGCTCCGGCGTCCCGCCCATCCTGGCCGAGCCCATGATGTGCAGGGCGCCCATCGAGCAGCGGCCGGGGCCGTAGCCCGCCTTCTTCGCCGCGGCGTCGAATTCGGCGAGCGAACCGCGGGTGCCCGGTTCGAAGGAGATGCCCGCCTGATGGCCGGAGAAGATCCGTTGCGCGCCTGCGGCTTCCAGGATGGAGGCGGCGCCGACGATGCCGGTGTGCAGGTGCGCGGCGTCGTAGTCGGACAGCTGGTATTTCACCACCGGTTCGCCGGACTTGTCGATCGAGACGGTGCCGGGGTCGCGGTCACGGGTGATGATGCCGATGGAGTTCGTGCGCGCGAAATCGAGCATGGTGGCCCGATGTTGCGCCGCGCCGCGCCAGCTCATGAAGCCGGTGGCCAAACCGGGATGGACCGGGCCGGTCTCGTAGATCACGCCGTAGCCGTTGCCGTCGAGGTTCGCGTGGTGCCTGCTGATGCGGGCCTGCAACGCCCCTTCCCACGGGCGGACGTCGTCGTCGAAGACGCCGAAGACCGCCGCGGCCGGGTGTAGGCGCAGATACCGGCCGATGTTCTTGTTGCGCAGACCGGATCGTCGCAGCAGCGCCGGTGTCTGGATCGCGCCCGCGGCGACCACGACCGCCTTGGCGCGCACCGTGATCTCCACCCCGGAGGCGGTGACCGCCGAAACCGACTCGGCCCGGCCCGCTTTCACCGTGATCGCGCGGACGTCGGCGTCGACCACCAGGCGCGCACCGTGCTCGGCCGCATCGGCGAGCCAGGTCTTGGTCGCCGACTGCTTGGCGCCGAGGCGGCAGCCGTAGCCGCAACGCCCACACTCGATTCCGGCGTCACAGGCATCGCTGACATTGCGCGGCAGGGTGTCCACATCCCAGCCGAGCGCGCGCGCACCGCGCTCGAGAATTCCGTCGCGCGCCGAGAGCGGTGACTTGCTGTCGGTGACGCTGATCCGTTTCTGTACAGCGGCCAGCGCATCACCGAACTCGTCCTCGGCGAACTGCGGCACGCCGGTCTCGGCCCACTCGGCACGGACCGTGTCGGGCGTCGGCAGCGAGGTGCTCCAGTTGACCACGGTGCCGCCGCCGAGGCAGGTCCCCGCGACGAGGGTGATCTGGCCTTCCGCCGAGGCGGCGGGTCCCGGCGCGTACAGGCTGGTCAGCGCGTCGAGTTCGCCGTCGCCGAAATCCTGGTCGTCGTAATAGTTTCCGCGTTCGAGCACGATCACGTCGAGGCCGGCTTCGGCCAGCACCGCCGCGGCGGCACCGCCACCGGCGCCGGAGCCGACCACCACCACATCGCATTCGAGCGCGGTGGATTCGGTGAACCGCAGCGGTGACAGCGGCGGCTTCGGGGCGGTGTCGAGCCGGCCGACCGGCGCCGGGTAGCCGATCTCCGCCCACAGTGGATTCGTGCCGGTGGGACCGGGGCTCACGTTGTAGGCGAGCAGGGAAGCCTGCTTGAGCGCCTGGAAGATCGCCCGGGCGGGGGCGAGGCCGGAGTCGGCCAGGCGCAGCAGGGCTGCCTCGCGCTGCTCCTGCGAGAGCGTGGAGAACCGGCGCAAGCCGCTGCCGGTGAACAGGCCGAAGAGGCGAGAATCCCACAGTCCCAACAGCGTTGCCAGCTGCTTCTGCTCGGCTTCGCGAGGATTGCGCCCGAGGATGCGGAAGATCGTGTCGACCGCGCCGATATCGGTCGCGGCGGGCAATCCGCGCCCGTCGCCAGGGAGAAACGTATCGCAGATCATGCCCAGCGCGGCCCGCTGTTCGGCTGTCGGTTCCATGCGGAAACCACCCCTTTTCACTCTGGGGTGATTTCTATCACGGGACACGCGACCGCGCTGGGGGTCAACAGGTTTCGGGCCGGGCGGTGCTAACGCCCGGCCCGGCCTCCTCGATCAGTCGGCGGTGAACTGGATCGTTTTGAGCGACGGAGTCGACAGGTCGACATCGGCGCGGGTGACCGACTGCGTCGCCGAATCGTTGCGGTAGGCCGTGAGCTGGTAACGCCCGGGCTGTAGTCCGCGGAAACTCACCTGCCCGTTGGCGCCGGTGGACATGTGCCGGTGAATATTGTCGCCACAGGCGTCGATGCCGGTGAGGACGATCTTGCCGCCCGCGATCGGCGTGCGGTGCTTCGCGGTGATCAGCACCGCGTCGATCTGGCCCGCGGCCGCCGGGCTCGCCCCGCGGACTCCCTGGCCGTTCTGCCGTGCCTGTCGTAGTTCCTCGCAGGGCGCCGCGTCCTGCGCGATCGAGTCGTCGGCGCCGGGGTGAGCCCCCATGGCGGTCGCCGCCGTCCCCATCAGAGCTGTTGCCGCCAATCCGATCGCCAAACACTGGGAAATGACAAATCGTGGCATCGCGCCGTCTTCCTCCTACTTCCTGGCCTGACCTGAAAGTGCACGTGGACATTGCTGAGGTAACGCTCGGGCGGCAACAATACTGACGGGAATTCCGGCACTGAAACCGGTGTTCCATAGAGGCGGTTGTGGCCGATTCGTGCGACCGTTGAGCCCTCATGAAGGAGGATGTGTGAGCGACACTCGTAAGGCGATTCTGGCCGGTGGATGCTTCTGGGGCATGCAGGATCTGATCCGCCGTCAGCCCGGCGTACTGGCCACCAGGGTCGGTTACACCGGCGGGACCAACGACAATCCGACCTACCGCAATCACCCGGGCCACGCCGAGGCCGTCGAGATCGAATACGACCCGGCGCAGACCGACTATCGCGCGTTGCTCGAGTTCCTGTTCCAGATCCACGATCCGACCACCAAGGATCGCCAGGGCAACGATCTCGGCGACAGTTACCGTTCCGCGATCTTCTATCTCGACGACGATCAGCGCCGCATCGCCCTCGACACCATCGCCGATGTCGACGCCTCGGGCCTGTGGCCGGGCAAGGTCGTCACCGAGGTGACCCCGGCGAGCACGTTCTGGGACGCCGAGCCCGAGCACCAGGACTACCTGATTCGCTACCCCGACGGCTACACCTGCCATTTTCCTCGTCCCGGCTGGAAACTCCCGAAGCGCGAGAACACCGGCAAGTAGCGTTTTCCATATGTCATGATCGGCTGTGTCGGCGTGACCGTGACGTCGGATCGGAGTACTCATATGAGCGGCAGCGGCCGTCTCGAACGATGAGGGGAAGCGATTCGGATGACATATGGACAGCAGCAACCCGGTTATCCCCCGGCGGGACCGACGCTCAGTGTCGGTGACGCCATCGGGTACGGGTGGACGAAATTCAAAGACAACGCGCTCGTATGGATCGGGATGGTGGTCGTCGCATTCCTGATCCAGGCGGTGATCAGCTTCCTGTTCGGGCTCGGAAACTCCGGCGACACCGATTATGACGGCGGTGTCAGTTTCGGGTTCGGGCTCTGGCAGATCCTCGGCACCATCGTGAGCACGGTGATCGGATATCTGATCTCGGCGGCATTCGTGCGTGGCTCGCTGCACGAAACCGATGGCAACAAGCCCGGATTCGGGTCGTTCTTCCAGTTCACCAATGTGGGTGCGGTGATCATCGCCGGCCTGCTGGTCGGTCTGGCGACCGGCATCGGCCTGCTGCTGTGTGTGCTGCCGGGCCTGGTCGTCGCGTTCTTCACCTGGTGGACGATGCAGTTCGTGATCGACCGTGACCAGGACGGTGTCACCGCGATCAAGTCGAGTTTCTCGGCGATATCGAGCAACGCGGGAACGCTGCTGCTGCTGGCTCTGGCGCTGTTCGGTATCAACATCGTCGGTGCGCTGCTGTGCGGTCTCGGCCTGCTCGTCACGATCCCGTTGACGATCATCGCCTCGACCTACGCCTACCGGGTTGTCACCGGTGGGCCGGTCGCCGGCGCGGCGAAGACCCCGGAGCCGGGATACCCGCAGCAATACGGCGGGCCCGCAGCGGGATTCGGCGGGCAGCCGGGGTACGGCGGTCCGGAAGGCGGACAGGGTTACGGCGGTCCCGGCTACAGTGGTCCCGGTTACGGCGGCCCCGAAGGTGGACCCGGGTACGGCGGGCCCGCTGGTGGTCCCGGTTACGGCGGTCCGGGTACCGGTGGACCGGGCACGGGCGGTCCGGGTGGACCGGGCACGGGTGGACCGGGTTATGGCGGTCCCGGGTACCCGGACAATCCTGATCTGGGCAAGCCCGGTGACCAGGGCTGGGGACCTGAAGGCAACCGCTGAGAAGTTGATCCCGAGGGGCGTGCGATGTCGTTCATCGCACGCCCCTCGTGCTGTTCACTCGCAGCCGATGCCGTCTCCGTCACGGTCGAGGCCGTAGTCGTCGGGGCCGATCACCGTGACGCGGCCGGTATAGACGGGGCCGTTGCCGCTACCGCCTTCACAGTCCACATCGCTGACGATGGGCAGGCACGGGGTGTAGGAATCGTGGCAGTTCGAGGGCTGCGCTGCTGCGACGGCCGGCGTGGCGATCGCGAACGCGAAGGCCGCGATGACGGCGGAACCGAGGGTGACGGCGTATTTCATTGTGCTCCATTCAATTATCCAGCGGCGCACAGTGTTTCACGGGTGGGTGATTTGTCGGAAATTTGCTTGTCGGTACCTGCCGGTAGCATCGGGGGACTCGGACAAGGGGGAGTTGATCGATCCGCTACCCGGATTGCATTCGGTGGGTTTGGCTCTCGCCGATCACGGAAAATGGTGGAGCCAAGCCTATTTCGCCGAGGTTGCCCGTCGCGCCGATCAGGTTGCGGTGATGTCCTATGACACGGCGATGCCTACCCGAGCTCTCTACAGCGGGTATGTGGCGCAGCAGACCGGACTCGCCGCCGAGGTGACCCCGGACGGAGTCGATCTCTTGATGGGTGCACCCGCCTTCTGGGCCGACGACCCAGGCCATCACGGTGCTGCCGAGACCGTTGCCGCCGCGGTTCGGGGAATTCGCCTCGGCCTGACCGACACCGATGTCGGCCGAGCGAATTTCGGTGTGGCTCTATACGTGGATTTCGCTGCCACGCCACAGGATTGGGCCGACTATCGACGAGAGTGGTGTCGAACAACCGAATGAATTCGGCGACCGTCCGATTCCGGTTCGGCGGCACTATTGGTTCTCGGCCGCTTGTTCGTCCGGTCTAATCCGTGGTGGGGACGATGGCGGGCGCGCGGATCTCGGCCAGCCACGGGTGATCCGGGTAGAGCTGGATCAGCCAGGAATTCAGCCGGGTGAGCCGGTACTCGGGGAGCAGGGGGAGGACGCGGAGGAAATCGGCGTAGTCCTTGGGGCGGTTGGCTTTCGCCTTGAACAGCAGCACGACCTCGGGGACGAGATAGGGGATGCCGTTGGTCGTGGTGCGGATGAGTTCGGTGTAGGAGAGAGTGATCGTGGGGTCGCGGCGGCAGATCCAGGTGTCGCCGTCGTGCGGTTCACGGAAGACGTCGAGATGGAAGGCGCCGGTGAAGGGGTCGCGCAGCCAGGTCTGATGGAGTTCGGGGCAGGACGCGGCCAGGGCATAGGGCCAGAGCTCGCCACTGCCGACGACGTCCCATTCGTATTCTGGGAAAGCGGCCGCGATCTCGGGGAAATCCATTCGGGGGACGGTGATTTCGATGTCGTCATGGGCACGGGAGATCGCGCCTGCGAACAGGTCGAGGGCCCAGCCGCCCGCGACGGCCCAGGGGGCCGGGCAGGTGGCGAGGCGGGCGGCGACCACGCTCGGGGTCCACGGGTCCCAGCGGCGGGCGGCTTCGGTTGCGGTGATCGGACGTCCCCCGTCCGGCGAGCTCATCTATCCATCCTCGATACCCACGGCCGGGGACGCAAGGCTGTTGTGGGCGATGGTGATCGAGACGAGACGGGTTTGTGAGGAAGTCAGCGTCGGCGGTCGGTGAGCCAGGCCAGGGGGCGGCGGTGGTGGGGTCGTGGGCGGTTTTCCCAGCGGGGGTTGTCCTCGTTGCGGCGGTAGGCCGGGATCCGGCCCGCCACGGAGAAACGGAAAGTGGTGGCGATGCCCACTACTTCGCCGTCGGCGGCGACGGCGACGGGGGTTTTCGAGGTGACGGTGAGTTCGTGCATCTGACGTTCGCCGTAGACGCGGCTGTGCCCGATGGCGGCGAGCATCAGGGCGATGACGGCGCGGGTGCGGGAGAACCGGACGTCGGCCCGGAGCCAGCGGACGTCGAGCAGACCCTCGTCGAGGCGGGAGCGGAAAGCGGGCACAGCGCCGTGCGGGTGGTAGGGGCCGTTGCCGATGAACAGGAACCACATGTCGTGCCAGCGGTCGTCGAGCCGGATGTGGATCGGCTCCGCGCGGCGCAGGGTGACGACGAGGGCGGCGGCGAAGGCGGGCCACTTGCCCCAGCGGTCTTCCCACTTCTCGCGCAGGCGGACCAGCTCGGGGTAGGCGCCGATGCTCGCGGTGTTGATCCAATGGTGGGTGTAGGGGCCGTCGGTGGTGTCGAGTTCGACTGCGGCGATGTCGACTTCGACGGCCTCGCCGGTGCCGGTGGCATCGGCCACCTCGCGCAGGTCGTAGACGCCGAGGTCGCGGGCGAAGTGGTTCAGGGTGCCGGCGGGGATGACGACCAGGGGCAGGTTGTTGCGGACCGCGACAGCTGCGGCCGCGGCGATGGTTCCGTCTCCGCCCGCGGCGCCGACCGCGAGGACCGAGGTGCGGTCGCTCGCCGCGCGATCCGCGGTGTCGGCGTCTGTCGCGACAGCGGTGTCGACCGCTTCCTGTAGCACCTCGACGGCGTCACGGCCGGGTTCGGTGCGTACCAGGGTCGCGGCGGGCAGGGCTTCGGCGATGTCCGCCGTGGGGTCGTAGGAGGAGTCGCCGGAGCGGGGATTCACCAGTAGCAGCAGACCTTTGCCGTCGGCGAGGATCGGCGCGTCGTGCACGACGTGCGCGTCGGCCTCGTCGGATTCGCGAATCGGCCACCAGCGGCGGGTGGTGAGAGCGACAGCGGTGCCGACGCCGGCGCCGACCAGCACGTCGGACGGCCAGTGCGCGCCGGTGTGGATGCGCGAGTAGGCGACGGCGGCGGCCACCGGCGCGACGGCGAGCGCGGCGCGCGGGCTCTCCAGGGCAACGGCCGTGGCGAAGGCGGCGGCATTGGCGCTGTGGCCCGATGGGAAGGACGACGACACCGGCGCGGCGACCAGCCTGCGGCCGAGCGGCATCAGTTCGGCCGGCGGCCGCCGCCGCGGGATCAGGGTCTTGAGCACGAGGTTGACGACGAAACTGCTGCCACCCAGCGCGATGACGCCGCGCAACGCCGCCCGTCGCGGGGGACCCGGCTGCACCGCGAGTGCCACCGCCACGGCCAGCCATAGACCGCCGGTGTTGGCAGACCGGGTCAACCGCAGCATGCCGCGATCGACCGACGATTCCGGAATTCGGGACACCGCCCGGCTCATCGTGTCGTCCATCCGGGCGACATGGCCGAAGCGTGCTCGGGGCAACTCACTCACACCCAGAACACTACCGCCGTTGGGCGTCACGATCTTTGGACACGGACAGCGCCACCCGTGCGCCCTCGATGGCAAGGCCGCGCTGTCCGCGTCGACAGGTCCCGCCGGCCGAGCCGGAGGCGCCGATCCGACGTACGTTGGTGCCCGCGATCCTCGCTCCGGCGGGCGACGCGCGAAACCGGTCGGACCTCCTCGATTACGGGGGCAGGAAGCGGTAGGCGCGCCGCCCGATAAACTCTGCCCATGACCGACACCGCGCTGCTCGAGGGCCCCATCCACGCTGTTCATGTCGAACTCGGCGCCACCTTCGCGCCGTTCGGCGGGTGGGAGATGCCCGTGCAGTACGCGGGCACGGTCGGCGAGCACACGGCGGTGCGCACCACGGTCGGGCTCTTCGACGTGAGCCACCTCGGTAAGGCGACCGTCGCGGGTCAGGGAGCCGCGGCTTTCGTGAATTCGGCGTTGACCAACGACCTGGGCCGGATCCAGCCGGGAAAGGCGCAGTACACCCTGTGCTGTGCCGAGGACGGCGGCGTGATCGACGACCTGATCGCCTACTACGTCAGCGACGACGAGGTGTTCCTGGTGCCGAACGCGGCCAACACCGCGGCGGTGGTGGCCGAGTTGCGCAAGCTCGCTCCCGAGGGGATCACCGTCACCGACCATCATCGCGACTACGCGGTGTTCGCGGTGCAGGGGCCCAAGGCCACCGAGGTGCTGACCGCGCTCGGCCTGCCCACCGAGATGGAGTACATGGCCTACGCCGACGCCGAGTGGCAGGGCCGTCCGGTGCGCGTGTGCCGGACCGGCTACACCGGCGAGCACGGCTACGAGCTGCTGCCGACGTGGGCTGACGCGGAGCCGCTGTTCCGCGCCCTGATCGCGCAGGTCGAGGCCGAGGGCGGCCAGGCGGCCGGACTCGGCGCGCGCGACACCCTGCGCACCGAGATGGGCTACCCGCTGCACGGACACGAACTGTCCCTCGACATCACCCCGAACCAGGCCCGTACCGGCTGGGCCGTGGGCTGGAAGAAGCCGGAATTCTGGGGCAAGGCCGCGCTCGAGCAGGAGAAGGCCGACGGCCCGCGCCGTACGCTGATGGGACTGAAGGCACTGGATCGCGGCGTGCTGCGCCAGGGCCAGACCGTGCTCCGCGACGGCGAGCCGGTCGGCGAGACCACCTCGGGGACGTTCTCACCGTCGCTGAAGGTCGGCATCGCGCTGGCGCTGCTCGACACCGACGCGAAGCTCGAACCCGGCGACGAGGTGGAGGTCGACGTCCGCGGGCGCAAGCTGCGCGCCGCGGTCGTCAAGCCGCCGTTCGTCGACACCAAGACCAAGTAACTCCCCCGTAGTGGGGGCGAGACAGCACCGAATCGGCCCGGATAGGATTCCCACCATGACAGTCGCCGCACAGTTCACCCGTATCCCGCATCCCGCGCCCACCCCGGCGCAGCGGCGGGAAGAGGTACTGGCGGCCCCCGGTTTCGGACGGTTCTTCACCGATCACATGGTGTCGATCGACTACGCCGACGGCCGGTGGGGCAACGCGCGCGTCGAACCGTACGGCCCGCTCTCGATGGACCCGGCGACCATGGTGTTCCACTACGGCCAGGCGATCTTCGAAGGGCTCAAGGCCTACCGCCAGCCCGACGGCGAGATCGCGACCTTCCGCATCGATGCCAACGCCGCGCGGTTCCGCCGCTCGGCCGCGCGGATGGCGATGGCGGAACTGCCCGAGGAACTGTTCATCGAGTCCGTGCGCCAGCTCCTCGACGTCGACGCCGACTGGGTGCCCGCGGCCGGTGGCGAGGACTCGCTGTACCTGCGGCCGTTCATGTTCTCCACCGAGGCGGGCCTGGGCGTGAAGCCCGCGTCGGCCTACAAATACCTGCTGCTCGCCTCGCCTGCCGGGGCCTACTTCCCGCGCGGTGTGAAGCCGGTGCGGGTGTGGCTGTCGACCGAGTACGTGCGCGCGGCTCCCGGCGGCACCGGTGAGGCGAAGGTGGCGGGCAACTACGCCTCGTCGCTGCTCGCGCAGGCGCAGGCCACCGACGAGGGCTGTGACCAGGTGGTCTGGCTGGACGCCTGCGAGCGTCGCTACGTCGAGGAGATGGGCACCAACAACCTGTTCTTCGTGTTCGGCACCGGCTCGGAGGCACGGCTGGTGACCCCCGAGCTGTCGGGTTCGCTGCTGCCCGGTATCACCCGCGACTCGCTGCTCACCCTGGCCGCCGACTCCGGCTACCCGGTGGAGGAGCGCAAGATCTCGGTGGAGGAATGGCGCAAGGGCGCCGAATCCGGTGAGATCAGTGAGGTCTTCGCCTGCGGGACGGCCGCGGTGATCACGCCGGTGGGCTGGGTGAAGTCCGGCGAGGGCGAATTCGCCATAGGTGGCGGTGAACCCGGTGAGGTGACGATGGCGCTGCGCGACACGTTGACCGGAATCCAGCGCGGAACCTTCGCCGACACCCACGGGTGGATGCGGACTCTGTAAGCGTCACAACAGCATTCGAGAGCGGGTCCCTGGCGTAGGGGCCCGCTCTTGTGCTGTTCAGCCCGGCATCAACGCCTGCCACTCGCCGAGGGACTTCGGGCGCAGGACGTAGTTGGATTCGCGGACGGACGACAGCGCGGCGCTGGGGGCTTCGGAGTACCAGTGGCCGGGGTAGACGACCGGGTTGCCGTCGAGGGCGGCGAGTTGGCGCAGGCTGCGGAACATCTCGTCGGTGTCGCCGCCGGGGAAGTCGGTGCGGCCGCAGCCGTCGATGAACAGGGTGTCGCCGGAGATGAGGCGGCCGTCGAACAGGAAGCACTGGCTGCCCGGGGTGTGGCCGGGCGTGTGGAGTAACTCGATCTCGAAGGCGCCGACCTTCACCTTGTCGCCGTGGTCGTGGCCGGTCAGTTCACTGGGGGCGATGCCGGTGGTCTGGGCGACCCAGTCCAGTTCGAGCTTGTTGACATGGACCGGGACGCTGGTCTTCTCGAGCAGTTCGGCCACGCCGCCGAGGGTGAAACCGAGCATGGTGCCGCCGACGTGGTCGGGATGATGATGGGTGGCGAGTACGCCGGATACGCGCATGCCGTCGGCCTCCGCGACGTCGACCAGGTCGGCCGCTTGGTAGGCGGGGTCGACCAGGAGGGTCTCGCCGGTCTCCCGGTCGCCGATCAGATACGCGAAGTTGCGCATCTGCGTGGCGATCGGATCGCCGACGGCGTAATCCCGGCCGGACAGCAGCTGGCGGAAGTAGAGGCGCTCGGATGACATGCGCTCCACTGTATTGCCACCGGTGTGCTGGCGACGCACCCGAGTACCGTTGACCGGACGGTCTGTGGGAGCACACAATCGCCGATATCTTGGACTTGTGACCAGTAAGAGTTTGCGGTAATTGAGCGTTTCGCTATAACGCCAGCGAGAAGCCCACTGCGGCAATCGAAACCGTGATCTCCACTACTGCGCCGAGAATATCGCCGGACAGGCCCTCGAAACGGCGGACACAGTGCCGGGTGACAGCGACGGTCACCGCGAGGGCGGCGATCACGACAACGGGGCCGAGCCAGAGGTTGTCTGGAACCGCCCACACCGCGGCGCCGACGGCGAGCGCGGGCCAGATCCACACGGCGGCGCGCGGCTGCGTGCCCGCGACCAACGCGCCGAAACCGGCGTCGGGGGCGGCGGGGATGCCGGTGCGGCACGCCGGAACGACCGCGACTCGGCCCGCGGCGACGGCGAGGACGAGCGCGAGCCAGCGGTGCTGATCGGCCAGCGTCGCGAAGGCTACCGCTTGGACGGCGACGGCGAAGATGAGCGCGGCGACGCCGAACGGGCCCGCACCGCCGGACTTCATGATCTCGCGGGCCCGCTGGGGCGGGCCATAGCTGCCGAGCCCGTCGACGGTGTCGGCCAGGCCGTCGAGATGCATGCCCCGGGTGAGCACGGCGAGCAGGCCGACGACGAGGAGACCGGCGAGAAGGGCGGTCAGGCCCGCGCTGACCAGTAACCACAGGGCGGCCGCCGCGAACGCTCCCAGAGCGAGCCCGATCAGCGGGGCGAGAGTGATCGCGTGTCCCGCGGTACGCCGGTCGACCAGTGCCGGGCCGGTGATCGGGACGACCGTCAGCCAGGAGACCGCGAGCCGGAGCGCGTTCACTTGGCCAGGTCGACGGTGTCCGATTCCTCGGCCGAGGTGCTGACGCCCGCGTCGGCGAAGGTCGACATCTCGGCGAGGGTCGCGACCGCGGCCCGCAGGATCGGGAGGGCGGTCAGTGCCCCGGAGCCTTCGCCGAGGCGCATCTCGAGGTCGATCAGCGGGGTCAGGCGCAGGTGCTTCAAGGCCAGGTCGTGAGCCGGTTCGGTGGAGCGGTGGGCCGGCAGCCACCAGGCTTTCGCGCCCGCGGCGATGTCCTCGGCGACCAGGGCGGCGGCGGTGACCACGACGCCGTCGAGCAGCACGGGCGTGCGACGGACGGCCGCCTGGGCGAGGAAACCGGTCATGGCGGCGAAGTCGGCGCCCGCGGCGACGCGGAGCAGGTCGACGGGGTCGGTGGCGACCGGGCGGGCACGGCGCATGCCGTCGCGGATGGCGGCGACCTTGCGGATCCAACCCTGGTCGTCGACGCCGGTGCCGCGGCCGACCGCGGCGACGGGTTCGGTGCCGGTGAGGACGGCGATGAGGACGGTGGCGGGAGTGGTGTTGCCGATGCCCATGTCACCGGCGATGAGCAGGTCGGCGCCCGCGTCGATTTCCTCGTCGGCGATCGCGCGACCCGCGGCCAGCGCGGCGGTGACCTCGGCGTCGGTGAGCGCGTCCTCGCGATCGATGGAACCGCTCGAGCGACGCACCTTGTGCTGGGCCACCGAGGGGTCGGTGTCGCCGTTGACGGCGATGTCGACGACCCGCACGGTCGCGCCCGCCACGGCGGCCAGCGCGTTCACGGCCGCGCCGCCCGCCAGGAAATTGGCCACCATCTGCGCGGTGACCTCGCTCGGATACGCCGAGACACCGTGCTCGGCCACGCCGTGATCGCCCGCGAACAGCACCACCCTGGCGCGTTCGAACTGCTGGGGCGGGCATACGCCCTGGCATGCGGCGACCCAGTTGCCGAGTTCTTCGAGCCGTCCCAGTGATCCGGCCGGTTTGGTGAGCTGCGTCTGGCGCTGCTCGGCCGCCGCGCGCACCTGCGCGTCCGGGGCCGCGACCGGGTCGAATCCGTGCGTCACTGGCAAGCCTTTCGGAGGTGGTACAGGGTGTTCGACGCTCATCTTGCCCGGATCACGGTGCACGGCGGTGACCGGCCCGGCTCATTTCAATCGAAGCGGCAGCCCGGCCACGATGAGGTACGCCTCGTCGCACGCCCGCGCGAGACGCTGGTTCAGCGCGCCGATCTCGTCGCGGAACAGTCGCCCCGAGCGGGTCGCGGGGATCACGCCCATGCCCACCTCGGGCGATACGATCACCAGCCGTTCCCGGTAGGACTCGACGGCGTCCACGAGCGTGTCGCAGTCGGGGGTGACGGTGCCGCGCGGTGCGTCCCAGGCGTCGCGGGCGTCGAGGCGGGCGGTGAGCCAGGTGCCGATGTCGTCGAGCAGGGTCGCGGGCGCCGCGGTGGCGAGAACTGTTGCGGGCTCGGTGTTCTCGACGGTCGTCCAGTGTTCGGGGCGGCGGTCGCGGTGGACGGCGATCCGGTCGGCGAAGTCGTGATCGGTGGGATCGACCACGGCGGTGGCCAGGTAGCGAACCGAGGATGCGTCGGTCAGCACGGCCTCGGCGAAGGCGGATTTTCCGGAGCGGGCGCCGCCGAGCACGAGGACGCGGGCCGAGGAGGACCTGTCTGACATGTCAGCACGGTAGCAATCGGCGACCACGCGCCACTGGCGACACCGTCGGCTGCCGAGTCAGGCCGACAGCGCGTCCAAGATCATCGGGCGAGCGGTGGTCAGGGCCTGCTGCCAGTACGGCCAATTGTGGGTGCCGTTGACGATGTCGACACGGGCGGAGACCCCGAGAGCGGTGGCCCGGTCGCGGAAGATGCCCGCGGCGACCACCGTCATCGCCTCCAGGCTCATCGCGTTGAGGGTGTTGCCGAGGCCGTAGGGGACATCGGCGGCGCCGGGGATGCCGTTGCCGGTGGTCACATAGAGGGGCAGGCCGCGCAGTCGCTCGACCTGGGCGGTGGCGTCGTTGCGGGCCCACGCGGGGTCGCCTGCCGGGCCCCACATGTCGTCGACGTTGAAATTGCCCTCGTCGAGCATGGCGACGCGCATGGCCTGGTTCCACATCGGGTAGGTCGGGTTGACGAAGCCGGAGAACGAACCGGCGAAGCGGAACTGATCACGATGATGGGCGGCGAGGGTGAGTGCGGCGTTGCCGCCCATGGACGCGCCGACGATGGCGTTGTTGGTACGCGAGACCCCATATCTGGCAAGGAAATCGGGCAGTTCACGGGTGAGGAACGTTTCCCACCGGTAGGTCGTCTTCTGGCCGTTGGTGCTGCTGGGCCGGTACCAGTCGGTGTAGAAGCTGGAGTGGCCGCCGACCGGGAACACCAAAGTGACGTTGTCGCCGGCGAATTGGCGCAGGGCATCGGTGTCGGTGGTCCATTGGCTGTGGTCGTCGGGGGCGCGCAGACCGTCGAGCAGGTAGAGCGCGGAGCTGCCGCCGCGCGCAGCCCACTGCACCTGGACCTTGACCGGACCCATGCTCGACGGAACGATCAAGTCCTCGAAACCGCCCGCGGGCGTCCGCATCAACGGCGCCGCGATCGGCGCGGCAGCGGCCGCGGAGGTGCCGAGGGACGACACGACCGCAGCCGTAGCGACGATCGTGAGAGCTCTGCTCAGCCGACGAAATCTTCCCCACCCAGCGTGAAACACCTTGCTAGCCGACCAGTTTCCGCCGGTCGAGTCAAGCCGATTGTGTGGCTTCACAGCTTCGATCGCCATTACATGGCTTGCCATGTAATATGGGAAGCGGCGGCAGAGGATCGACGGAGGGTGGGGATGGAACAGATCGAGCGGGATCTCATGGATCGGGCCGACTCCCTGGGGTACGTGATCAATCACCTGGCGCGGCTCATGGAGCAGGCGCTGCGTGATCGTATTGCCGAGTACGGCGTCGTACCGGGGCAATTCGCTCAACTACTCGCGCTGTACGAGGAGGAAGGGATCTCGCAGCTGCGGCTCTGCGAGAAGGTGCGGATCGACCAGTCGACGATGGCGCACACCCTCAAGCGGATGGAGCGGGACGGCTTGATCGAGCGCATCGCCGACCCGCGCGACGGCAGGCGGTCGCTGATCTACCTCACCGACCGGTCCCGTGCGCTGCGCACCGCGCTGACCGCGGCCGCCCGGGAGGTGAACGACCTCGCCACCGCAGGTTTTCCCGACGTGGACGGTGACGAGTTCCTTCGCATGGCTCGACAGTCGATCGGCAATCTCGAGGCCGATCGTGGGGCGTGAGGGGCGAACCGTGGCATCCCGGATCCATCCCGTCGCGGGCGCGGTCGGATTGCTCACCGTGCTCACCTTCTGGACGTCGACGGTGGTGAGCGAACTCAGCGGGTCCACAGCGACGATCGTCGCGGTCAAGCTGGCCATCCCCTGGGCCCTGCCGATTCTCGTGCTCGCGCTCGCCATCACCGGCGGCACCGGCTTCCGACTGGCCGGGAAGTCGGCGATGCCCGCCCTCCTCGCCAAAAAGCGCCGGATGCCCTTCATTGCGGGCAATGGCTTACTGGTGCTGATCCCCTCGGCGATCACCCTGGCGGTGCTCGCCGGCCGTGCCGAGTTCGGGCCGCTGTTCTACGGCGTGCAAGCGCTGGAACTGCTCGCCGGCGCGACCAATATCGTGCTCATGTCGCTCAATGCTCGCGACGGATTCCGCGTCACCGGCCGCTTCGGACACCGCCGTTCCGTGACGGAGTGAAGCTCGGCTCAGCCGGCCGCGCCGAAGCGGCGGCGGTATTCGGTGGGGGCGATGCCGACCTGGCGCTGGAAGTGGTGGCGCAACAGAGCGCCGGAGCCGAAGCCGGACTCGTCGGCGATCCGTTCCAGGGCCATGTCGGTGGTTTCGAGCAGGTGCTTGGCGAACAGGACGCGCTGAGTGGTGAGCCATTTGACCGGGGTGGTGCCGGTTTCGGCGGCGAAGCGGCGGGCGAAGGTGCGGGTGGACATGCTGGAGCGGGCCGCGAGCTCGTCGACGGTGTGTGGGTGGGCGAGGTTCTCGGTGAGCCAGGCCAGCGTGGTGGACAGGCCGATCGAACTGCACTCGGGGACCGGCTGCTCGATGAACTGGCGCTGACCGCCGTCGCGCTGCGGCGGAACGACCATGCGGCGCGCGATGCCGTTGGCGGCGGCGGTACCGATCTCGCGGCGGACCAGGTGCAGGCAGGCGTCGATGCCCGCGGCGGTACCCGCGCTGGTGATCAGGTTGCCTTCGTCGACGAACAGGACGTCGGGGTCGACGGTCGCATCGGGGAACATCGTGGCGAGTCTGTCGACATAACGCCAGTGGGTGGTGCACTTGCGGCCGTCGAGCAGACCGGCCGCGCCGGCCAGGAAGGCGCCCGAGCAGACGGTGAGGACGGTCGCGCCCGCGTCGGCCGCCCCGCGCACCGCCTTGAGTACCCGGTCGTCGTACTGGTCGATCGGGGAGGCCGGGATGGCGACCAAGTCGGCCTTCGCGAGTTGGTCGAGGCCGAATTCTGGGGTGACCGCGATGCCGGGGGTGGTGGAACGCAGTGGCTTGCCCGGGTCGGCGCCGCAGACCCGGAAGTCGAAGCCGGGCAGGCCGTCGGCGGTGCGGTCGAGGCCGAAAACCTCACAGACGACACCGAATTCGAACATCGCGAGCCGGTCGCTGAGGACCACGGCAACCTTCGAGAGCATGCCTCATCGTAGCTGGCTGAATCTTTACGCACAATGACAGAACAGCCACTTTCGGCTGAAAATCATCGAGCGCAAAATTACTGCCATGCTTACTTTTCTGATCGTCCTCACCGCCATCATCGGACTCGCCGTACTGATCGGTCGCGGCACCGCCGGCTCCACCGGGATCGTCGACCGCGACGCCCAGCGCATGGACACCGAGCTCAAAGCCATCGCGGGCTACGCCGACTACATCCGCCCGAGCCATCACTGAAAAGACGAATGCCGCCCCATCCGCAAGGATGAGACGGCATTTGTAAGTCCGGTCGAACTCAGACCGCGTCGCCGGGGCCGACCCGCGGCTTCGGAGCGCGCATCTTGCGGATCTGTGAGGCGCGGACGAAGGCGTACCAGCCGAGCTTGAAGCCGGTGTCGGTGGTGTCGGGGAACCGTTCGATCACCCGGTTGCTCACGATCTTGCCCAGGACGAAGCCCTCGATGATCATGAAGACCATCATCACCAGCATGGCCAGGGTGACGATGGTCTGCAGGCCGGGGGCGACGAACATCGACAGGATCAGCACCAGCGCCATCGGCATGAACAGGCCGACGAGGTTGCGGCGGGCGTCCACCAGGTCGCGCACATACGCGCGGACCGGGCCCTGATCGCGGGGCAGCAGATACTTGTCCTCGCCGGCGAGCATGCGGGCGCGGCGGTCCTGCACGGCGGCGCGACGGTCGGCGGCGGCGGCCTTGCGGTCCTGTTTGGTGCCCTTGACAGCCTTGCGGCGCGCGCGGGCTTCCTTGGCGGTCAGCGGGGCGGGCGCGATCGGACCGCGCCGCTTGCCTTCTGCCTCACGCCTTTTCGGCGTCGGCCTGCCCTTACCGGGAGTGGTCGACGCCGTGGCGGCGGCCTGTTCGGAGTCGGACACCGACGGGTCGACGGACTCGTCGATGGTGCTGGACTCGTCGCGACGAAACAATTTCACGTTCACCAGGCTATTCGATGATGCCGACCATCGGGAAATGCGGTCCGCTCAGCGGTGGGCCCGGTCTCATCCGCGGCCGGGCTGCGACGTAGATCACGCCGTCACAGGGCGTACTGTGGGCACAAGCACCCAGGTGGCGTCTACTGGCTGCGCCGAGGGTGGCAAAATAGGAATAGCAGTTGCTGCGACAGCGTTGAAGACAGTCGTGCGCTGTGCACCTGAGGTCCGTTGACGGGCTGAGTCGAACTAGGAGTGTCCATGACTGTGCAGAACGAGACCGCCACCGAGACCCACGGTGCGACGCTGACCGACGCTGCCGCCATCAAGGCGAAGGCGCTGCTCGACCAGGAGGGTCGCGACGATCTGGCCCTGCGGATCGCCGTGCAGCCCGGTGGCTGTGCCGGTCTGCGTTACCAGCTGTTCTTCGACGATCGCATCCTCGACGGTGACATCGTCGTCGAGTTCTCCGGCGTGAAGCTGGCCGTCGACCGCATGAGCGCCCCGTACATCGACGGCGCCTCGATCGACTTCGTCGACACCATCGAGAAGCAGGGCTTCACCATCGACAACCCCAACGCCACCGGTTCTTGCGCCTGCGGCGATTCGTTCAACTGATGTTCGGCGCCGCGGGTTAGCGGCGCCGTAACCTCGCCTTCGAGGGCGCGCCCGGGATCATTGTGGTTGCGTGGCGAGGTAGCGAACAGGTGAACCACAGGCGGTAGCGCTTGCTAACGTTGAAGTCCGGGATCGGGTGATCCCGGACTTTCTGTTTTCCTCGTCTAGCGTCGAAGGGGCCCTGCCTCGTGTCTGTTGCCGTGTCCGCATCCATCGCCACCGACCACCTCATGCGCTTCCCCGGCCGGTTCGCCGATGCGCTGCTCGCCGATCAACTCGATCATGTGTCCTTGAGCTTCCTCGTCGACGATCTGCAGATCCGCCGCGGCGGAGTGGCGGGCAACATCGCCTACGCGATGGGCCTGCTGAAGCAGCGTCCGGTGCTCGTCGGTGCCGTCGGCGCCGACTTCGCCGAGTACCGCCAGTGGCTGGAGGCCAGCGGTGTCGACTGCTCGGCGGTGCACGTGTCCGCGACATCGCACACCGCCCGGTTCGTGTGCACCACCGATGAGACGATGGCGCAGATCGCGTCCTTCTACCCGGGTGCGATGAGCGAGGCGCGCGATATCGACATCGCCGCGATCGCCGCCGCGCACGATGTCGACCTGGTGCTGGTCGGGGCGAACGATCCCGACGCGATGGTCGCGCACACCCGCCAGGCCAAGGCGCAGGGTATCGCCTATGCCGCCGACCCGTCCCAGCAGCTGGCCCGTCTCGACGGCGAGCAGGCGACCGAACTGGTCGACGGCGCCGCCTATCTGTTCACCAACAAGTACGAGTGGGCCCTGCTGCAGCAGAAGACCGGCCTCAGCGAAGCCGACATCACCGCCAAGGTCGGCATCCGGGTCACCACGCTGGGCTCCGAAGGTGTGCTCGTCGTCGACGCCGACGGCACCGAGGTCCGCGTCGGCGTGGTGCCCGAGGTGGCCAAGGTCGACCCGACCGGTGTCGGCGACGGTTTCCGCGCCGGATTCCTCACCGCCCACCGCGCCGGCCTGACCCTGGAACGCGCCGCCCAGCTCGGCTCCCTGATCGCCGTCCTGATCCTGGAGACCACCGGCACCCAGGAGTGGACCCTCAACACCGAAGACGCCCTCGAGCGCCTCACCAAGGCCTACGGCTCGGATGCCGCCGACGAACTGGCCTTCCTGCTCTGACGGACAGAACGCGAACGCCCCCTGGATCTTTCGATCCAGGGGGCGTTCTTCTGTGCGTCTACAGCGAGACCGGGTAGACCGGTTCCTGGATCTCGGGCTTGATGCGGTCCTCGACGAAGATGCCGTGCCAGACCATGAAGACCAGGACGGTCCAGAGGCGGCGGCTGTGGTCGGAGACGCCCGCTTTGTGGTCGCGGAGCATCTGGAGGACGGCCGGCTTGTGCAGCAGGTGGTCGGTCTGGGACTCGGCGATCTGGGTTTCGGCCCAGTCGTAGAGTTCGGTGCCGCGCAGCCAGTGGCGCAGCGGGACCGGGAAGCCGAGCTTGGCGCGGTGCAGGACGTGGTCGGGGACGATGCCGTCCAAGGCCTGGCGCAGCGCGTACTTCGAGGTTTCCTTGGTGATCTTCTGGTCGAACGGGATGCCCTCGGCGACGCGCATGACCTCGTTGTCCAGGAACGGCACGCGCAGTTCCAGGGAGTTGGCCATGGTCATCTTGTCGGCCTTGACCAGGATGTCGCCGCGCAGCCAGGTGAACAGGTCCAGGTGCTGCATGCGTGCGACCGGGTCCCAGCCCGCGGACTGGGCGTAGATCGGCGCGGTGACGTCCTGGTGGGTCCACTCGGGACGGAAGTCGCGCAGGACCGCGCGCAGCTGGGCGTCGTTGAAGCTGCGGGCATTGCCGTAGTAGCGGTCCTCGAGGCTGAGCGAGCCGCGCTGCAGCAGCGACTTGCCGCGCTTACCGTCGGGGATCTTGTCACCGAGCTTGCCGAGCAGCTTGCGAGCACCGGCGGGCAGATATTCGAAGGGCTTGAGCGACAACGGTTCCCGGTAGATCGTGTAGCCGCCGAACAGTTCGTCGGCGCCCTCGCCGGAGAGCACGACCTTGACGTGCTTGCGGGCTTCCTTGGCCACGAAGTACAGCGGGACCAGGGCCGGGTCGGCGACCGGATCGTCGAGATACCAGACGATCTCGGGGATCGCGGCGGCGAATTCGGCGGGGGAGACCACCTTGACGATGTGGCGGGCGCCGATCAGCTCGGCGCTCTCGGCGGCGACGTCGACCTCGGAGTAGCCCTCGCGCTCGAACCCGGTGGTGAAGGTGATCAGCTTCGGGTTGTGGCGCATCGCCAGCGCGGCGATGGCGGTGGAGTCGATGCCGCCCGACAGGAACGAGCCGACGGTGACATCGGCGCGCATGTGCTTGGCGACCGAGTCCTCCAGGGCGGCGGCGATTTCGGCGTAGCGGGCCTTCTCCGAGCCCGCGACGAACGGGCGAACCCGGAAGTCGGGGCGGAAATAGCGGGTGACAACAGGCTCCTGGCCGACCTTCACCGTGGCGTAGTTGCCGGACTCGAGGCGACGGATGTTGCGGTGCAGCGACTCGGGCTCGGGCACGTACTGCAGCACCGTGTAGTGCTCGAGCGCGCGCGGGTCGAGCTCGTCGGACAGGTCCAGCGGGCTCAGCAGTTCGAGCAGGCTCTTCTTCTCGCTGGCGAAGGCGGTGCCGCCGGGGCCGGTCGCGATGAACAGCGGCTTGATGCCGAACGGATCGCGCGCGAGGAACAGTTCCGAGGTCTCGGTGTCCCAGATCGCGAACGCGAACATGCCACGCAGCTTGCGCACGGCCTCGGGGCCCCAGAAGTGGAAGGCGGCCACGATGGCCTCGCCGTCACCGTCGGTCGCGAAGATCTTGCCCTCGGGGAATTCGGCGCCGTGCTCGGCGGCCAGCTGCTCGCGCAGCTCGAGGTAGTTGTAGATCTCGCCGTTGAAGGTCATCGCGTAGCGCTGCGGGTTGTCCGCCGGGCCCCAGCGCAGCGGCTGGTGCGAGTGCTCGATATCGATGATGGACAGGCGGTTGAACCCGAAGATCATGTGATCGTCGTGCCAGGTGCCCTTCTCGTCCGGGCCACGATGCCGCTGGCAGTGCAGCGCGTCGTACACCTGATCGACCACCGCGGTCGTCGCGGAATCAGCTGTCAGGAATCCGAGCAGTCCGCACACGGTGTCGCCCAACCTTCTCTCGTTCGATGATGGGTGGCCACAACGGGCCGAAACGCTGTGTCCGAGTATGCCGCACGCCTGCCCGACACGCCGCGCTCGCCCGCTCGCGCGGGGTGCGTAGCCACCAGACGGGGGTCAAACCGCAGGTCGCGATGTTCGGTGCGGTCACGGCGGAGTGTCGAAAGTGACCCCGCGACAAGACAGTGCCTGCTTTGGTCTACGCTGCGTAGTACTCAGGTCCTTCTCAGGTGTGCAGGCGTCACAGCGGCAATACTTCGGGACGGCCTGAAACTGCTTTGAAGAGGTGTCGAACGGGCGAATCGCCGCCCGGACGACGCAATGTGTCGGAATGTGTGGCGACCAGGAAGGCGTGAGCGTGGCGCACAAGGCGAGCGAAGAGATCGGGGCACGACCCGAGAAGGGTCGGCAGGGCCGGATCCTTCGGCGGGCCGGGCTGGCGGTGTCCTTGGGGATCACCGCGATGCTCGTCTCGGGCTGCTCGATCGACAATGTTTGGCTCCGGTTCGGCTGGCCATCGGGTATCACCCCGCAGGCCACCCGCATGCGTGAGCTGTGGACCTGGTCGGTGCTGGCCGCGCTCGCCATGGGCGTGCTGGTCTGGGGTCTGACCTTCTGGACGATCATCTTCCACCGCAAGCGCAAGAACTCCCCGGAGTTCCCGCGTCAGACCGGCTACAACGTGTCGCTGGAACTGACCTACACGGCGATCCCGTTCGTGATCATCGCGGTGCTGTTCTACTTCACCGTGGTCGTGCAGAACTACGTGCACGAGAAGACCGACAACCCGGATGTCACCGTCGACGTGACCGCCTTCCAGTGGAACTGGAAGTTCGGCTACCGCAACATCAACAACGTCGGCGGTCTCACCTGGAACGGCATCGACACGGAGAAGGAGCTGCTGAACGAAGAGCAGCTCGCCGAATACCGTGAGCTGAAGAACGACAAGGGTCACCCGCAGCCGGGCCCCCTGCACGGCAAGCCGGCCAACGACATCCTCTCGTACCTGCACTACGACAAGGTCGAGACCTTCGGCTCCAGCGAAGAGGTTCCGGTCCTGGTGCTGCCGACCGGTAAGCGCATCGAGTTCCAGCTCGCCGCCGCCGACGTGATCCACGCCTTCTGGGTGCCGGAGTTCATGTTCAAGCGCGACGTGATGCCGAACCCGAAGGAAAACCAGTCCGACAACGTCTTCCAGATCTCCGAGATCGAGAAGGAAGGCGCGTTCGTCGGCCGCTGCGCCGAGATGTGCGGCACCTACCACTCGATGATGAACTTCGAGGTCCGCGCGGTCTCGCCGGAGAAGTACGCCAAGTACATGCAGGCGCGCATCGACGGCAAGACCAACGGTGAGGCGCTGGCATCGATCGGCGAGTCGCCGGTGGCCACCTCCACGTACCCCTTCAACACCAAGCGTGATGCCAAGAGCGCTTCGGTGAACGAGAGCAAGTGAGGATTCTGATATGAGGATCGAAGCGCGGATCTTCGAACTGCTCACGGCGTTCTTCATCCTGGTGGGCATCGTCTACGGCTTCTTCACCGCCCAGTCGCGCACCGGCATCGAGTGGGCGGGCACCACCGCGATCGTGCTGACCGCGGGCCTGTCGCTGATCATCGGCACCTACTTCCGGTTCGTCGCGCGTCGCATCGACCTGCGGCCCGAGGACTACGAAGAGGCCGAGATCGTCGACGGCGCCGGTGACCTGGGCTTCTTCTCGCCCGGTAGCTTCTGGCCCATCCTCCTCGCGGGCGCCGGTTCGGTGACCGCGCTGGGTCTGGCGTTCTTCCAGTTCTGGCTGATCGGCCTCGGCGTGGTGCTCGTGCTCGCCGCCGCCGCCGGCCTGGTCTTCGAGTACTACCTGGGTGCCGAGAAGCACTGATCCAGCAGGAAAACGGTCGTCGCGACGCCCTCAGCCGAGGGAGTCGCGGCGACCGTTTTCGTTGTCGGAGGGTGTGTGCGCCGAGAACGACAGAGCCGGTCGTGCGAGCGCACGACCGGCTCTGGGCATCGAATGCCTCAGTGCGCGAACACCAGTCCTTCCTCCGGTCCTTCCACTTTGCGCGGAGCGGACAGCTGCACGATCCGGCGGGGCAGCGCCGCCGCGACCACCGCGCCGATGAGCGCGGTCGCGCCACCGATCAGGAAGGCGATCGTGAAGCCGCGGTCCAGATAGAACACCGCGCCCTGCGTCATCTCCGGCGGGATCGGCGCGATGTAGGAGTTGTTCATGATCGTGAACGCGATGACCGGCAGGACGGCGGGGAACACGCTCTGCGAGACGCCGACGATGCTCGCGGTGCCCGCCTGCAACTGCGGCGGCACGGCCTCGATCAGCAGATTCGGGATCGCGGCGTAGGCCATGCCCATGCCCGTGCCGAAGATGCCCGCGAAGACGATCAGCAGGGGCTTGCTGTCGTGCACGGCGGCGGTCAGCACGAATCCGACGGCCATCAGCAGCATGCCGCAGGTCATCAGGATGCGGGGGCGCACGTCGCGGCGGCCGACGAGCACACCCACGAGCACACCGCCGACCACCACCATCAGCCCCACCGGCGCCTGGAAGATCGCGAAACCCTCCGCGGTGACGCCGAATCCGTATTCGAGCCCGAACACGGCCGGTGTCATGGCCATCATCGGCAGCAGGATGGTGAACAGGCCACTGGCGCCGTAGCAGAGTCCGGCGCCGATCGTGGTGAGCAGCACCGAACGACGGCCGAGCACGTCGAGGTCGATCAGCGGCTCCCGGATCATTCGCGCGCTCGCCAGCCAGGCCAGCAGCAGCACGACACCACCGAAGAGGTACACCATGGTCGTACTGTCACGCCAGCCCCAGGTCGGCCCGAAGCTGACCGCGATGAGGATGCCGGCGATGCCGCCGCCGAGCAGAAACGCTCCGAGCGGGTCGATCCGTGAGCGCAGCCGCACCGACGACTCGGCCGTCGTGAAGAAGATCAGCGCGCCCAGTACGGCGAGACCGATGACGAAGAACCAGAAGATGCTGCGGAATCCGTGGTTGTCGATCAGCCACCCGGTGAGGAACGGCGCGGGAATCGCGATCAACCCCATGCCGCTGGTGGCGATGCTGACCGCCAGCGCGATCGTCTTCGCCGGGAACACGTCCCGGATCAGCGAGTAGCTCAGGAACAGGCAGGGGATGAGCAGGCCGGTCAGCGCACGGCCCGCGATCAGGACCGCGTAGCTGCCCGCGATCGCCGACAGCAGCGATCCCGCCGCGGCCACGGTCACGCAACCGAGCAGGGCTTTGCGCTTGCCGTACATGTCCGCCAGCTTGCCGATCAGCGGCGCGGTGACGGCGCCGACCAGCAGGAACGACGTCAGCAGCCAGGCGCCCTGGGTGGTCTGGTAGTGCGCGGCGATCGACGGTAGCGCCGTCGAGATCATCATGTAGCTCACCGCCAGCATCTCCAGCAGGAGCACGATCGAGGCGAGCGAGAAGATCAGGCGTGGGGTCCAGCGGTCCACGGCGGGTGTCGGAGTGGGAGCGACCATCAGAGGTCCTTTCGAGGATGGGGCCCGCATCCGACGAACGATCGGAATGCGTAACCGACATCACACTTTCTCCGGGTGAGCCGTAGAGCCGACTATCCCATCCACTGGGAGATGGATATGACTGATAGTCAGATGGTCGCCGTCGAAACCGACGTGACCAGCGGGTCAGGCGTGTAACACAGTGCGCGAATACGCGCAGCCGGGTGAAACGCCGAACCCGTCGAGTCCTTCCTCAGACGCTGTAGCGCAGGCCCTGCTCCGAGCGGCAGATGTCGTCGATGCCCGAGACGATCTCGCGCAGCTGCTCCGAGGGCAGGGCCGAGGGACGCAGGCGGCAGGTGAAGGTGATCAGGCCGTAGTCGGCGGGCGTGAGGCCGCGGGCGGCGGCTTCGGCGCGCAGGTACTCCGAGCGCACGCCGTAGGTCATCGCGGAGATGACGGTGAAGCAGCCCGAGCGCTCGCGGTGCGCCGAGAACAGATCGTGCAGGCCGTAGAAGACCGAACCGTAGTTGGCCAGCGGGGCGAACACACCGACGCGGTAGGCGGGGCCGCGCTCGGAGGAGTTGATGACGGTGTCGGCCAGGTACTCGGCGTCGCGCATGGTGAGGACCTTCGGCGCGAACATCAGCGCGCCCGCCGCCGCGTTGCGGACCGGCATGCCCGCGCGGCCGCCCGCGGCGGAAGCGATGGCGCCCAACGACTTGCGGGTCCGCGTGCCGACCTCACGCCGGGCCCGCAGGCCGCGCGTGGGGGCGGTGGGGTACAGGCTCGACCACTGACCGAAACGGACGGCGCCGAGGGTCACCTGGCCGGTGCCGACCGGGCGCGCCACCTTCAGCGGGGCGGTGTCGACCCAGCGACCGACCTGCAGCGCCGCGCTGCCGGGGTTGGTGATCTCGTTGGTCGCGTGCTCGACGAAGGAGTCGAAGTCGAGGAACCGGTCGGCGTCGGTGGTGAGCATGGTGTGGTCCTTGTCGACCTCGACCACGTCCAGGGTGAGGGCGGTGATGATGCCCGCGCGACCGCCCGCGCCGAGGATGCGGTGGAACCGCTCGGTGTGGTGACCGCGCCCGCAGGTGCCGATCCGGCCGTCGGGGTCGACGTACTCGAGGTCGACGATCTGGTCGATGAACATGCCGTAGCGATGCGAGGCGGTGCTCACCCCGCCGACGGAGGCGAAGCCGCCCGCGGTGATGTCGCGATGATCGCCGACCACCGGCAGGCCGAGGCCGTGCGCGCCGAGGCGGCGGTCGATCTCGGACAGCTTCGCGCCCGCCTGCACGCGCACGGTGCGCCGACCCAGGTTGATGTCGAGCACCGAGTTCATCTTGCGCAGCGACAGCGCCCCGCGCTGATCGGTCAGGCCATAGGACTCTTCGGTCTGTTCACCGCCGCGCACCGTCAACCGTTCCGAGCGACCGCGCGAATCACGCACAGTGCGAACGACATCCGCCGTATCGGTGGGGAGATATTCTTCGGAGATGACGGTATGCGGCGTGCCCATGACCGCATAGCTAACCATAGGTGCGCGGTTCTTGCGCAGGGTACTTCGCACCTATTTCCGCGTGGGCGCGAGTTGCTTGGTGAACAGGACTTTTCCGGTCGCGTCGCACAAGTTGACGGTCATTTCTCCGGTGCGGCCGTCGATTTTCACCTCGCCGAAGTGCTGGTACTCCGGATCCATCGGGGAGGTGTTGGCGGTGGGCGGCGCGTGGACGTAGACCGCCTCGGGTCCGAAGGTGGGATCGAGGGGGTTGGGGCCGAAGGCGCCCGCGTTGAGCGGGCCCGAGACGAACTCCCAGAACTCGTCGAAATCGGTGAAGGCGGCGCGGGTGGGGGAGTAGTGGTGCGCGGCGGTGTAGTGGACATCCGCGGTGAGCCAGACGACATCGCTGACCTTGTTCGCCTTGATCGCCGAGAGCACCTGCGCGATCTCGGTCTCGCGGCCCGACGGTGCGCCGGGGGCGGCGTTGGCGGGGCCTTCGAAGGCGGTCTTGCCGTCGGGGACGACCACACCCAGCGGCAGGTCGGCGGCGACGATCTTCCAGGTGGCCTTGGAGTTCTTCAACCCGTCGGTGAGCCAAGCGATCTGGGCGGCGCCCAGGATCTGGCCCTGGGGCGCGGTATTGGCGGTGTTGGCGTCTTTGTAGGCGCGCATGTCCAGGACGAACACGTCCAGCAGCGGGCCGTAGGAGATCTTGCGGTAGAGGCGGCCGTCGACGGCTTCCTTGGGCTCCAAGGGCATCCACTCGTGGAAGGCCTGCCAGGAACGCGTAGCGAGGGTGTCCATGCTGCGCTCGGTGTAGCCCTTGTCGGCGGCGACCGTGCCGCCGGGGGACCAGTTGTTGGTGGTCTCGTGGTCGTCCCACTGGACGATCTGGGCGACGGCGGCGTTGAACCGGCGGTAGTTGTCGTCGGTGAGGTTATAGGCGTAGTTGCCGCGGAACTGGTCGAGGGTTTCCGCGGGGGCGTTCTTCGCTTCGGCGGTGATGTTGCGCCAGATCCGGCCGTCGGGCAGCGTCACCGATTCCTTCAGCGCGTTGTCGGCGTAGATGCAGTCGCCGGAATGCAGGAACAAGTGCGGGTCGCGAGCGGCCATGGCGGAGAACACCTTCATGCCGCCGAGGTCCGGGTTGATCCCGAAACCCTGGCCGGCGACGTCACCGGACCACAGCAGCGAGATGTCGGCGGGCGCGGTCGGCGCCGTGCGGAACACGCCGGTGAGGGCCTCCGAGCTCGCGCCCCCTTCCCCATCGAGGCGCACCCGGTAGTGCACGAGCTGCCCGGCGGGCAGACCGTTGACCCGCACCCGCCCGGTGCCGTCGGTAGCCGGGGTGAGTAGCGGCCCGGTGAATCGCTTGACGTCGGTGAACTTCTCGCTCGCCGACGTCTCCACCACCAGTGTCGCGGGCGTATCCGAGCGAGCCCAGATCAAGGCGCCGTCGCTGCGCGGATCCCCGACCGCCACCCCGTGCGTGAGCGAAGGCCTGGCTCGCACCAGTGCGGGCCCTTCGTTACCGCATGCCACCAGCGCGGGGGCGGTCACCACACCGAGGGCGGTTGCGCGCAGCAGCGTGCGCCGAGACATCGCGAAATCCGAAACAGCCATGAACGTCACGGTGCGCCACCGGTCGGAACACGCGGTCGTTAGCAAGGCAACGGAACATGAACGGTGCCGTACGACAGACCGAACTCGGGTGAGGCGTCTACAGACCCGCGGCGGCGGCGGTTTCGGGGTACCAGCGGGTGCATTCGGCGCGGAGGGGCACGGCGGTGTGGAGCTGGCACAGGACTGCCAGGCCGCCGAGGAAGGAGCGCAGGATCGGGGTGTGGGCCGGCGGCATGGTGAGTTGGCGCAGGATGTTCGTCAGGCGCAGGTCGGTGGCGAGGCGGACCTGTTCGCGGAGCCAGTCGGCCGAGAGGGGGTAGGTGGGGGCGAGCAGGGCTTCGCGGACCGGTTGGAGTCGGGCGGCGACGGTGGCGATGTCGAGGTCGCGGTCGGGGGCGACGAAGCCGTGGCGGCGCATGGCGGCCTCGAGGTCGGCGGGGGAGTCGGCGATGACGGCGGCGCCCACGTCGCTCGCGACGTCGAGGAAGGTACCGGGCCAGGGAGTGCAGGCGCCGAAGTCGACCACGCCGAGCCGGCCGTCGGGCATGCGAAGGAAATTGCCGGGGTGCGGGTCGCCGTAGACGAGGGCGGCGCGGGCGGGAGCGGAGAACAGGAAGCGCATGATCAGCACGCCGAGCCGGTCGAGTTCGTTCGCATTGCCGCGAATGATCAGCCGGGACAGGGGAACACCGTCGAGCCATTCGGTGACCAGCACGTCGCCGCGCTGGGCGATCACCCGGCTCACCACGACATCGGGGTCGTCGGCGAAGGAGGTGGCGAAGGCGCGCTGGTTGACGGCTTCGCGGGCGTAGTCGAGTTCGTCGCGGATCTCGTTGCACAGCGCCTCCACCACCGGGCGGGTGTCGGCGCCGGGCAGCAGTGCGGTGAACAACGGTGTGGCGCGACGCAGAGCTTGCAGGTCGGCCAGCACCGCGCGGCGGGAACCGGGGTACATGACCTTGACCGCGACCTGCGTGCCGTCGTGCCAGCGCGCCCGATGGACCTGGCCGACCGAGGCGGCGGCGGAGGCGCGGTCGTCGAATTCGAGGAACAGTGAGCGCCAGTGCGGGCCGAGATGGGTGGCGAGCTCGGCGTGGACCGCGCCGGGAAGCATGGCGGGCGCCGAATCGTGCAGTCGGGCAAGGGCTTGGCGGTACGGTTCGGCCAGGTCGGGGGCCAGTCCGAGTTCGAGCAGGCCGAGGAGCTGGCCCAGTTTCGCGACACAGCCCTTGAGCTCACCGAGGACCTGGAAGAGGTGTTCGGCGGTGCGAACGCGGATGTCGCGGTCGACGGCGGCGGGGTCGCGACCCGCGGCGCGTTTGCCGAAGCCCGCGATGCGGCGGCCCGCGTAGGCCACCGGTACCGCGGCCAAGCGCGCACTGCGCACTACCCGGCCGGTGGGTGGATTGCCGTCACGAGGGGTCGTGCGCCGGGCGAACGGCATGACGCGACCCTCGTCGGATTCGCCTCCGGCCATCGTCTACCTCGCTGTCCCCGACGCCCGCCACCTGTGGTGGCCGCCCGCCCGTGCCTGGCAAAGGTTACCAATCGGGCGCGAAGGTGTCCGGGCAACGGCGGACGCGTGCGAGAAGGATTGATCCGAGCGACGTAGACGTGCGCCGGTTCATCGTGTGGCGCACCAGGTTTCGGCTCAGCCGGCCTTGGTCTCGGGAATGCGGGTGGCGTCGATCTGGTTGTCGGTGGGTGCGACGCCCTTCTTGAGGCTGTGCGCGTACACGTCGACATATTCCTGGCCGGTGAGCCGCATCAGCTCGTACATCACCTCGTCGGTGACAGCGCGTTCGACGAAGCGGTTGCCGCTCATGCCCTCGTAGCGCGAGAAATCAAGAGGCGCTCCGAACTTCAGCGTGACCTTCTGGCGACGCCACTTGAACGGTCCGGGCGGGCTCACCTTGTCGGTGCCGATCACCGCGACCGGGATCACCGGGACGCCGGTCTCCAGCGCGAGGCGCGCCATGCCGGTCTTGCCCTTGTAGAGGCGGCCGTCAGGGGAGCGGGTGCCCTCCGGGTACAGGCCGACGAGGCGACCTTCGTCGAGGAGCTTGGTGGCGGCGGTGAGCGCGTCCTCGGCGGCCGAGGCGCCGCTGCGGTCGATCGGGTACTGGCCGGTGCCGCTGAAGAAGAACTTCTGCAGCCGGCCCTTGAAACCGGGGGTGGTGAAGTACTCGGCCTTGGCCAGGTAGTTGATCCGGCGCGGGCTCAGCAGCGGAGCGAACAGCCAGTCCGAGAAGGAGAGGTGATTGCCCGCCATGATGGCCGGGCCCTCGGTCGGAATGTTCTCGACCCCTTCGACCTCGGGCCGGTTGTACACGTGCATGAACGGCCCCACGAGAACGAACTTGAGCAGCCAGTAGAACATGGCGTCCTTTCCCCGGGACCGTGATGGTCGTGTAGAGCCTCGTCGGACAACGACTTTACCGCTGGTCGCAGGTCACAACCAACCCGAGCTGGTAGCTGGAGCACATGGCTGTGACCCTTATCTCGCCGCGCGACCGGCCACCGGCGCATCGACCGCCGCCCTGGCCAATTCCGCGGCGCCGATCATGCCCGCGGCCTCTCCGAGCTGGGTGGTGCGCAGGCGTGCCAGCGGCCGGTGCCCGGCTCCGGTGACAGCGCTCGCGTAGTGTTCGCGAGCCTCGTCGAGGAACAGCGGCGCCGAACTGCTCACCCCGCCCGCGATCACCACGAGGTCGGGATCGAACAGATCGCTGACGAAGGCGAGGCCGAGTCCGAGCCACCGCGCGAAGTCGGCCATCACCCGGACCGCGAGTGGATCGCCGTCCTGTGCGGCGCCCGCGACCCGGCGGCCGGTGAGCGAGCCGGGGTCGCGCAGAACGTCGCGCGCGAGCACCGAACGCACAGGGTCGGTGGCGAGCATTTCGATGGCGGTGTCGGCCAGCGCCGTTCCGCTGCAGTAGCGCTCCCAGCAGCCGTGTTTGCCGCAGGGACAGGCACGGCCCTCGGGCACGACCTGGAGATGGCCGAGTTCGGGGGCGATGCCGTGGCTGCCGCGATAGAGCTGACCGTCGATGAGCAGCGCGGCCCCGATGCCGGTGCCGATCGCGACGAGCACCACCGTCTGCCCGCCCGCCGCCGCGCCGAAGCGGTATTCGGCCCAGCCCGCGGCGTTCGCGTCGTGTTCGAGGATCACCGGCAGGCCCAGCCGCGCGGTGAGCCGTTGGGCGACCGGGGCGTTCTGCCACGGCAGGTGCGGGGCGAACAGGACCGTCGATTGATCGGTGGAGATGAAACCGGCGACGGCCAGCCCCACCGCCGCGATCGGATGCCGCCGGGCCAGCTCGCGCACCGAGCGGTCGATCGCGTCCTCGAGGGCGCGCGCCGAATGTGGGGTCGGCGCCTGCACGGTGTCGAGCACCTCGCCGTCGACGTCGACCACCGAGGCGCGAATGTTGGTGCCACCCACATCGATGCCGACGGTGAGCAGGTGTTGCGGGTCGATCCTGCTGGTCATCCCCGGATCGTCACCGGAATGTCGACATATTGCGAGCGTGGCGCGCGGGCGGCGGCCGACCGATCCTCGGCCCTGGGGCGCTGGTTCGGGGTGCCGGCCGTCGGCTGCGCGGTGGGGGCGAAGGTGTCAGCGCCCGGCGCGGTCGCGTCGGCGCGGTCCGGTTCGGGGGTGATGTGCGGTGTGCGCGTGGTCCGAGGCGCGTTGTACTCGTCGACCCGGCGTGGGCGCGGGGCACTGGACTGGTCCGGGCGAGGGGCTCGCCGGCGCGGGCTGGAACCCGGATCCTGCAGACCCGTGGCATCGCGGGGGCGTGGGGGCTGCTCCGTGGGCTCGGGTGCGGTGGCGTCGTCGGCCGAATGCGGGTGTGCCGCAGCGTGCTCGGCCCATTCCGGCGGGAGAACCGGTTCGACGGGGATGCCCGCGAGGGCTTCGCGCAGGACCGTCACCATGGAGGTGCCGTGGTCGGCGAGGGCCGCGACGACGTCGTGGTGGTCGCCGCGCAGCAGGGCCGCGGCCGCGCAGACCGGGCACCAGGCGCAACCGCCCAGATCGGCTCGGCCGTCGGCGGCGGTGCGGCGCAGCACGGGTTCGACCCGGGCGAGGAGAACTTCGGAGAGTAGGCGCAGCTCCTCGGTGAACTCGGCGAAGCCGTCGTGGCCGTGGCGCTCGGACTGGGAGTCAGTGCTCATCTGCGGTGGCCTTCGTGTAGTTCGGATCGGCGGGCCACACCCGCGGATCGGGCCGGAAGCGGACCACGAGGTGACCGGTGTCGAGTTCGGCGCCCGCCACCGTGCAGCGGCGCAGCACCGGCGCGAGCCGTACGCGTGTGCGTACCCCGTCGGCTCCCACGATCAGATCGTCCTCCACTCGGCCCAGCCGCAAGGTGCCGGGATCGACTACCGGCAGCCGCATCCGCATCGCGTACACGGAGTCGACACCGGAGCCGGACTCCCATCGAACCATCGGTTCGCCCGAATCCGCTCCCTGAGCGTGTGAGGCGGACAGCGTGTCGACCGAATGCGAGAAGGCCGCCAGCGAATTCACCCCCACCGGTTCGGCGCCGGCGTGCTGGGCGATCAGGATCGGGACATCGGTGAGTTGCTCGTGCAGCCGGGCCACCACCTCGAGTTGCTCGGCGCGGCGGTTCAGGTACCAGTGCACGGCCGGGTGGGCGTTGTCGCCGGGCGGTGGCACCGGCGCCAGCACCTTGTTCACCACCACCGCGTCCATCCGCAGGCCCAGCAACGCGGCCGCCGAACGCACCCGCCGCGCCTCGGCGACGGCGACCTGTTCGGGGCCGGTGATCAGGCGAGCGCTGGTACGGGTGCGGTCGGCGAGGAGATCGCGGACCTGGGTCACCGCGACCACGACCCGTTCGACCGCGGCCGCGAGCACCGCCTTGCGCAGATCCAGTCCGATCGCGCTCATCGTGCGCGCATGCTTGGGCCAGAGGCGTTCGAGATAGTTGAGCATGGTGTCGGGGGCGGTGACGATGCGCAGCATGTCGGCCGAGGGCGGGCAGTCGACGACGATGACGTCCCAGTCGTTCTCCTCGGCGTACTGGGCGATCTCGACCAGCATCAACAGTTCCTGCACACCGGGCAGCCCGGTCAGCTCGGCCGGGTCCAGCGCGGCGAGGTCGAAGCCGTGATCGTGGCCGCCGCCCTTGGCCAGCATCGCCACCACATCGCGGAACCGGTCCTCGAGCAGGGCGAGCGAGTCGATCTCGATCACCTCGATCCCGGGCGCCACCCTGGCCACCCCGGCGACGGTGCCCGGATCGTGTGGGAAACGGAAACCGAGCGCGTCGCCGAGTGAATGGGCCTGATCCAGCGAGGCGATCAGCACACGCTGACCCGAGCGGGCATAGGTCATGCTCGTCGCGCAGGCCAGCGTCGTCTTCCCGACACCACCCTTGCCGACGAACAGTTCGACGCGGGTACCGCCCGGGGCGCTCAGCCTTCGACCCGCTTCTTGAGCTCGTTGAGCGCGGTGTCGGTGATGACCTTCTCGGCTTTGCGTTTGAACATGCCGATCATCGGGATGTTCAGGTCGACGGTGAGTTCGTAGACCACCTCGGTGCCACCCCCCGGCCGGTCCCGGAGTTCGTAGCTGCCGTCCTGGGCCTTCTGCAGGTCACCTTCGAGCAGCCGCCAGCTCACCGCTCTACCGTCGGCGCGCCAGGTGTAGGACAGCACGTAGGTGTCCTTGACGACGCCGGCGTCGAGCACGAACCGTGCTGTGGCCGCGCGCCCTTCGGCGTCGCGATCGATGACTTCGACCGACTTCGCGGCGGCCACCCACTCCGGATAGGACTCCAGATCCGCGATAACGGCCATCACCTGCTGCGACGGTGCGTCGATGAGAATCGATCTCTGAGTCCGGTCGGCCATGGCAGCCAAGCCCTCATTTCTGTCTGGGAACGATGCCTGTCAGGGGGCGGCGGCGATCGCGGGCGCGACGCCCGCGGGGCGACCGGCTTCGAGTCGCGCCTTGAGCTCGAAGGCCATGTTGCGACCCGCGACCCGGCGGGCCCGATTGGCCGCGGCCAGCGCGCGCGGCGACTCCGACGCGGCCGTGGTGGGCTCGGCGTGCAGGAAGTAGTGCAGGATGGCGCCCTCGGGGACGGCCTCGAGCCATACCTCCATGGTGCCGGTCAGCGCGCCTGCCACCGTCCAGCGGATGCCTTTGTCGCCGCGATCCTCGCGCACATCTAGGCGCAGGTCGGGCCACCAGCGGCGCCAGTTGTTCGCGGCGCTGAGCACCTCGGCGATCGCGGTGCCGGGTGCGGCGAGGAAGGTCTGATCTGCGACCTGGATACTGCTCACCCGGCTGAGCGTAGTGGACGCCACACCGGGCCCGGCCAAGGTGTCACCGCAGCAGTTCCCGCAAGCGGGCGCCCTGACGGTCCCAATGCCAGTTCTGCTCCACCCAGGCCCGGCCCGCGGCGCCCATCTCGGCCGCCTTGTCCCGGTCGGTGAGCAGCTCGACGATGGCATCGCTGATCTGCGGGACCGACCGGCCGTGCACCACGATGCCGGTCTCGCCCTCGCGCACCGTCTCGGGGGCGCCGCCGGAATCTCCCGCCACGACCGGGACCCCGGTCGCCGACGCCTCGAGGAAGACGATCCCGAGGCCCTCGACGTCCAGGCCTGCCCCGCGCGTGCGGCACGGCATCGCGAACACATCGGCGATCGTGTGATGGGCGGCCAGCTCGCCGGAGGGTACCCGCCCGGTGAACACCACACTGTCCTGCACGCCGAGCGCCTCGGCCAGCGCGCGCAGGCGCGTCTCGTACGGTCCACCACCGGCGATCACCAGCACCGCGCCGTCGACCCGCTCGCGGATCTCGCTCATCGCCACGATCAGCATGTCCTGACCCTTGCGCGGGACCAGCCGCGACAGGCACAGCACCGTCGGGCGCTCGCCGAGGCCGTAGCGGGCGCGCAGCTCTTCCCGGGCGGCCGGGTCGGGCCGGAACTCGGTGGGGTCGACGCCCGGCGGTAGATGCTCGAGCGCCGCGCGCGGACCGAAGGCCGAGGCGAAACGGCCGCGGGTGTACTTGCTGACGTAGGTCACCACATCGGTGTGCTCGCCGATCGACCGCAGCACCTGGCGCGAACCGGGCAGCATCGACCAGCCGACCTCGTGACCGTGGGTACTGGCCAGGATGCGCTCCGCGCCCGCGCGCCGCAGCATCGGCGCCATCGCGGCCAGGGGAGCGGCCGCACCGAACCACACGGTGTCGCAGTCGTGCTCGCGCAGCAGCGCACTCGCGCGCTTGATGACCGCGGGGGTCGGCAGCATCAGTGTCGTCGGATGACGCACCACCTGGAACTTCTGCGCGGCGTCGAACTTCTCGTGGCTGTCACCGCGCCAGCGCGGGGCGTACACCACCAGGTCCTCGGGCGGCAGCTGATTCGACAGCGCCTGCAGATACGACTGGATTCCGCCCGGCCGAGGCGGGAAATCGTTGGTAACCAGCAGAGTTCGGGCCATAAGAGAACAACCTAATCGGTCGGCTGACAGGTGGGCGGACGTGGTCAGGCGTACCCGCGCCTGCGACCGTCATGCGGCGCGGCCGCGTAACCAGGCCCGCCACCCGTCCAGCAACTCGGCACGCGAGGCACCGAGCACGGCGGTGAACGCCGCATCCTGGGCCGCGGGGGACTGGGGGCCGGTGGCCAGGCGCTTGTACAAGGTGGTGAGGGCGGTGGTGCCGTAGCGGTCGGCGAGGAAGGCACAGGTGCTCCACGCGCTTTCGTAAGCGTAGGCCGCGTCGACACCGGTGAAATCGGTATCGGCGACGAGTTCGGTGGGCAGGGCGCCGCCGCGCAACCGGGTGGTCAGCGTGGGCGCGATCTGGGAGAAGGTGGTCTGCTGATCGCGCTGAGCGACGTACTCCGCGAAGCCCTCCAGCATCCACAACGGTGCGCCGTCGGTGGTGTCGGCCCGGGTGGCGAGGTGGGTGAGTTCGTGGCGCAGCAACGTGGCCATCCCCTCGTTCCCGACTCGCCTGCGGGCGTCGGGGTTGAACACGATGCGCTGGTCGGTGGGTTGGGTGCCGGGGGTGTAGGACCCGGTGAGCGACACGGCGGCCACGTCGGTGCCGGTGGCGCCCGCGGACCTGGTCAGCGCGGTGAATTCGGCCGGAGTGCTCGCCACGACCACCACGGGTGCGCGATTCCACTCGGTGCCCCACACCGCGCTCACATCCGAAATGGCTCGGCCCAGTTGTTGTTCGAGGACATCGAGGTCGGCGCGATGGCTGGGGTGGGCCACCAGCAGCGCCTCGGCCGCGGCACCGTCGGCGACTTCACGCACCAGGATCGGGCCGTACGGTTGCAGCTCGCGGCGCACCGGACTCAAGCGCGGATTGTCGATGCCCTCGGAGGTGTCGAGGACTTCGGCCTCGTCGGTGGCCAGCTGCAACGGACCCGCGTTGCGCGGCACCAGGATCAGTGCCACGCACGCCCCGGTCAGCAGCGTGACCGAGGCGAGCGTGATGCAGAATTCCAGGCGGCCGTTCGACGAGAACCACGAACGCAGGCCCGAGCGGGGGGACGGATCGGTCACCGGTCTTGCTCAGTATCGCCGGGCCGAGTGGTACGGGGTGGTGTTGATCGGCGCGACAGCGACCGGCACGCCGAACGTGGAGGCGTGCACCATCATTCCGTTGCCCGCGTAGATGCCGACGTGGGTGATGTCGGGATAGAACAGGATCACGTCGCCGGGCAGCAGTTCGTCCTTGGACACCGGCGTGCCGTAGCCCGCCTGCTGGGAACTGGTGCGCGGCACGTTCTTGCCGACCTGTTTGAACGCCCACTGCACGAGACCGGAGCAGTCGAACTGATCGGGCCCGGTGGCGCCCCAGACATACGGATCGCCGACGCGGGTGAGGGCGGCGGCCAGCGCGCTGGTGCCGCTGCCGGGGACCAGGCCCGCCAGCAGCGAATCACGGTCGAAGCCAGGGGGGAACGGTGAACCGGCCAGCGTCGACTTGTCGCGAGCCGAGAGCTGACTCCACGCCTCGACCACCGAGGTGGTCGAGGCGGCGAGATCCTGGCGTTTGCGTTCGACGTCCGCGCGCACCGCGTCGGCGGCGGTGGTCGCGGCGTGCGCCGCCTCGGCGGCCGTGCGGGCGACGGCGTCGGCCGCGGTGGCGGCGTCGGCGGCCTGCTTGAACTGGCGGACCGTATCGGTGGTCTGCTGGGCGAGCACGTCCAGCGTCGACATCTTGTCCAGCAACTGCTGCGGGGAACCGCTCGACAGCACGGCGAACATGCTGTTGGTGCGCACGCCGGTATAGGCGGCCACGGCGGTGCGGTCGATCATCGGCTGGAACTTGCGCACTTCGGCGCGGGCGGCCTCGACGACCGCGGAGGTGGCGGCGACCCTGTCGTCGGCTTCGCGTTGCAGCGCGAGCTTGGCGTCGAGATCGCCTTGCGCGGTGAGAGCGAGCTGATTGAGCTGTTCGGACTGACGAGAGAGGTCGACCATGCGGGAGATCGCGTCGGTCGCGGTGGTCGGCAGGGCCACGGGGTCGGCACCGGAGGGACCGGCGGTGTAGATCGCGCACACCAGGATCGCGGCGGAAAGGGCTCCGGCGAAACCACGCGTGGCGTGCGAATTCCGGTGGTGTGCAGTCACAGTGGCCCGTGCCCCGTTCTCTCGTTGTCCGCCGATACAGCGCACTACCTGAGCGCGATCTCCTCGTCAGCCGAGAAGGTCTCGATCAGGTTACGGAACTGCATGCAGTCGTGTCCAGTAAAGGTACGTGCGCCGTCCAACCCAGTGGACGGCGCACGTACCCGGACGATCAGTGCCGTGACGGTGCGCACTTCCCCGCGAATCGCGCATCACGCGGCATTCGATCAGAAGCGTCGAGCGCCCGCGAACGGCATCGACGACAGCGACGCGATCTGAACGGGGGTGCCCGCGGTGGAGGCGTGCACGACGTTGCCGTCACCGGCGTACAGGCCGGAGTGGCCGCCGCCGTAGAACGACACCATGTCGCCGGGCTGCAGGGCGTCGATGGAGACCGGGGTGCCGGCGCCCAGCTGGGCGTCGCTGGTGCGCGGAATGTCCATGCCCGCCTGGGCGTAGGCCCACTGGACCAGGCCCGAGCAGTCGAAGGCGTTCGGGCCGGCGGCGCCGTAGACGTAGGGCGAGCCGATCTTGCTCAGCGCGGCATCGAGGGCGATGTCGGCGGCGGTGGCGCGCGGTGCGGTGAAAACCTGCGGCGCGGCCGGGATCTCGATCCCGGGGACGCCCTGGGGCAGCGGAATCTCGTTCGGAACCTCGAAAGTGCCGATGCCGGGCACGGTCACCGGGGTGGCCGATGCCGGGGCGGCCGGCAGGAGGAACGCGCCGATGGTGGCAGCGCCGACGGCTCCGACGGCAACGGCACGCTGCGCCTGACGCTTGACGGTGTTGTTCGCCATGATGCGGAACTTCCAATCTGCCCCACGACGCCGTGTCCGTTTGACGCGGCGGGCTTCGTCTCGCTGACCGTTTCCGATCGGCGGGACTCCGTGAGGTCTCAAAAAGGTTACGAAGACATCACGGGGGTTTGTAAAGTCGGACATCGGTCCAAAGGGGGTTTCGGCTGATATCACCGAAGAATGTGTGCGAGCTGAGTCACACCCGATCACGAAACGATAACGCCAGGTCGCGGCGTTCGAGATTTCCGGGTGCTACCGGCGCGTCGCCAATAGGGTTCGCGCGGCGATTGTGGTGCCCAGAATCGGTAAATCCGCAGGTCGTGCAGGCTCGGAGCGCGGTTTGCCTGCGTGTCGGACGGTCCGCCTCACGGGCGGCGCGCCGTAAGCTGCGGCGCGCGCAGAGCGGTAAGGCCGATTACCCATTGAAATCTGATGAACTCATGTGAATTCGATAAGAATGTGAGCCCGGTCACAATTCAGTTTGATCTTGGGCATTTTGTTCGCATCAGAACGAAAGTCTCGCGCCGAATTGTCGGCTCCGAAGATCACGGCCCCGGGTCGTACCGGGCCGCGGGCCGGGTCGCCGGGTGGTATCCGCCCCTCGCCGCTTGGCGGGAAAATCGCTGAGGCGGTTACGGTACGGCCACGTCAGGCGGCTGATCGGCTGAGTGGTGACCGAGTTCGGGCGAGCTTGTCGGACCCCCGTCCTACGCTGCTCGCCGTGCCCGATCCCGTTCCGCTCCCGGCTGCCGCCCGGCAGTTGGCCTTCGACGAGCTCGATACCCCGCTGTATGCCACCACTTTCGTCGTCGTCGACCTCGAAACGACCGGGACCAGCGCTGATCGGGACGCGATCACCGAGATCGGGGCGGTGAAGGTGCGCGGCGGCGAGGTGCTGGGGGAGTTCGCGACCCTGGTGAATCCGGGGTACGCGATTCCGCCCGCCATCGTGCAGATCACCGGGATCACCACGGCGATGGTCTACGAGGCGCCGCGGATCGAGGGAGTGTTGCCGGGGTTCTTCGAGTTCGCCGCCGGCGCAGTGCTGGTGGCGCACAACGCGCGCTTCGACACCGCGTTCCTCAAAGCGGCCGCGGCCCGCCAGGACATCGCGTGGCCCAATCCGCAGGTGTTGTGCACGGTGAAGCTGGCACGGCGGGTGCTCACGCGAGACGAGGCCCCATCGGCGCGGCTCGGGGTGCTGGCGCAGATCCTCGGTGCGTCGACGACACCGACGCACCGCGCGCTCGACGACGCCCGCGCCACCGTCGATGTGCTGCACGCGTTGATCGGCCGGGTCGGCAATCAGGGCGTGCACAGCCTGACCGAGCTGCTCGACTATCTGCCCGGCGTCACCGGAACCCAACGCGCCAAGCGCACTTTCGCGACCGATCTGCCTGCCGTGCCCGGCGTCTATCTCTTCCGCGGACCGTCGGACGAAGTCCTCTATATAGGGACTGCGGTGAATCTGCGCCGTCGCGTCCGCAACTACTTCACCGGCTCGGAGACCCGCGGCCGGATGAAAGAGATGGTGGCACTGGCGATTCGGGTCGACCACGTGGTGTGCGCGCACGGCCTCGAAGCCGGGGTGCGCGAGCTGCGGTTGCTCGCCGCGCACGCGCCGCCGTACAACCGCCGCTCGAAGTTCCCCAAGCGTGGGTGGTGGCTCACCCTGAGCGAGGAGGCGTTCCCCCGATTGACCGCGGTGCGCACCCCGACCCGAACCGCGATGGGGCCGTTCAATTCCCGGACCGACGCCGTCGACGTGGCGTTGACGATCGCTGAATTCGCCGGAATCCGAACCTGCGCCACCCGGCTCACCCGCACGGCGAAACACACCTGCCCGCCCACGGTGGTCGGTGGCTGTCCCGCCGCACGTCACGACGGCGATCTCGACGCGACGAGCTACGCGCCGGCCGTCGACGCGGTCTGCGACCTGTTCACCGGGCGCTCCGACGCTGTGCTCCGCGCGATGATCGATCGCATCGAAACATATGCCACCGCAGAGCATTTCGAGGCAGCTGCCCGTTTGCGCGACCGCACCGCCACCGTTGTGACGAAACTGCACCGCACCCAGCGTCTGGCCGCCCTCGCTCGCCTCGCGGAACTGATCATCGCCCTGCCCGACGGTGCGGGCGGCTGGGAATTCTCCGTCATCCGCCACGGCCGCCTCGCCGCGGCAGGCACCGCGGCCCGCGGCACCCCGCCGATGGCCGTTGTCGATCAGATCGTCGCCGCCGCCGAAACCGTGATCCCCGACCTGGGCACCGCGTCGCCGGGTAGCGGGACCCAGCGTCCCCTCGAGGGCGTGGTCGTCGACCTCGACGCCCGCGTCCCACCCCTGCGTGGAGCCCCACCGGAGGAAGTCGGCGTCATCGCTCGCTGGCTTGCCAAACCCGGCGCGCGGATCGTGCGGACCAGCGACGGGTACCACGAACCGCTGCACGGTGCGGCGCGCTGGGTGGGATGGGCCCAGCTCGCGCGCGCGGCCGCCACCACCAGGAGCGAACAGGAGGAGTATCTGGCCGAACGTTGACACCGAGAACACCAGCCTCCGTGCGGGCCGGCGGTCTGGCCGAACGGCCGGGAAGTCCGTCCTGGATCATGGACGACGACTCCGTGCACCGTGGCGGGGCCCGAGGACAAGGAGCAGCGGCGGATGTTCGTGAAGGTGTGCGGTCTGACCACCGAGGAACAGATCGACTGGGCGATCGAGCTCGGGTACTCCGCGATCGGCGTCATGGTGACGACGAAGAGCAAGCGGTACCGCACCCCCGAACAGGCACGCGCGCTCGCCGGCTACGCGCGTGGGCGCATCACCACTTTCGCCGTCGCCCTGGAGGCGAGCGAGGTCGCCGAGGTGGCGGACGCGTTCGACGTCGTGCAGCTCTACCGGTGGACCGACCTGCCGAACCTGGCCTTCTGCTCCTCGAACCCGCCGGAACCGGGTCAGACCAGCGAATACTTCTTCTATGACGCCAGTGCGGGGACCGGTGTGTTCGAAGAATTCCCCGACTGGGTTCGTGCGCAACCGGGCCGGGTGGTGCTGGCGGGCGGCCTCGACCCCGACAACGTCGCCGATGTCATCGCCCGGCACCGTCCCTATGGCGTGGACGTGTCCAGTTCGGTGGAAACGGCACCCGGGGTGAAGAGCTATGACCTGATGCGTCGGTTCAAAGCGGCCACCGAGCGGCCCGAAGTTCTAGAGTGATCCCATGATTACCGCGATCGTGATGATCCAGGCGCAGAACTCTCGCATCCCCGAGACCGCGCAGGCCCTCGCCGACACCGAAGGAGTCGCCGAGGTGTACTCCTGCGCCGGTGACGTGGACCTGATCGCGATCGTGCGCGTGCGCGACCACGCGCGCATCGCCGAAGTGGTCACCGCGGGCATCGACAAGGTGGAGGGCGTGGTCCGCACCACCACCCACATCGCCTTCAAGTCCTATTCCAGCGCCGACGTGGAAGCCGGATTCTCGCTGGGGGAGTGAGCCTTCGGGCTCAGCTCTCGTCGAGCGTCCTGGTGAGTTCGGCCCAGCTCTGCAGCAGCTTCGCCGCCGCCCCGCTGTCCACCGCGGCGGCGGCGCGCTCGAGCCCGTCGGTCAGCGCCGCGTCCAGGTCGAGATCGACATCGCCGACCCCGCGCGAGAGATCGTAGGCCACGATCGCCGCGGCCGAGTTCAACAGCACCGCGTCACGAACCGGTCCGGCCGTCCCCGCGAACACATCGCGCGCGACCTGGGCGTTGACCTCGGCATCCCCACCACGCAGGTCGTCCAGATCCACCCTCGCGATGCCGAGCCGCGTCGGATCGATCAGCGTTTGTCGGATCCGCCCCCCACTGACCACCCACACATCGGTCAGATCCGAGGTGGTGATCTCGTCGAGCCCGTCACGCCCACGCACGACCAGCGCACTCGACCCACGCTCCTCGAACACCCCCGCGATCACGGGTGCGAGATCGGCGAACGCGCACCCGATCAGCCCGGCGCGCGGCTGGGCCGGATTGGTCAGCGGGCCCAACACGTTGAACACGGTCGGGATGCCGATCTCCTTGCGCGCGGCCCCGGCGAAACGCAGCCCCGAGTGGAACAGCGGCGCGAAACAGAACCCGATCCCCGCCTCGCGCACCGATCGCGCCACCGACTCGGGTCCGAGCGCGAGCTTCACACCCAGCGCTTCGAGTACATCGGCACCACCGGACTTCGACGACGCCGCCCGGTTCCCGTGCTTGACCACGGGGACCCCGGCCGCGGCCACGACCACCGCGGACATGGTCGAGATGTTCACCGACCCCGAACGATCGCCGCCGGTGCCGACGACATCGACCGCGTCGCCGTCGACGTGGACCAGCCGCGCGTGCCCGAGCATCCCGGCCACCATGCCCGCCAGTTCGGTCGGCGTGGGGCCCTTGATCTTCATGGCGACGCCGAACGCCGCGATCTGGGCCGGGGTGGCGTTGTCGGTGAAGATCTCGTCGATCACCCAGGTGGTGTCGTCCGCGGCCAGGTCGCCACCGTCGGCGAGGGTTCCGAGCACCTGGGGCCAGCTGCGCACGCTCATCTGCTCTGCTTCTCCTTCGACGACACCGTTGCGCCACTGTAGATCGGGCGCGCGGAGGTGGCGCAAGATCTTTTGCGCCGTCGGGCAAAGTTTACGGGGCGGTGCGCGGGGGTTGCAGCGCGTCCCAGCCGTCGGCGACCCCGTCGTGGCGCTGGGCGAGCCCGGCCATCCGCGAGCGTTCCTGCGAGCAGGTCAGTGGATCGAGCCGTTGCACCCGCTGCAGGATGACCGGGACCAGGTCCTCGGCCGGCGCGGCGGCCTCGGCGCGTTCGTATCCGTCGTACCCGGCGATCTCGCACGCGGCCTCGATCTGCCCGGCGGGCAGCCGCAGATGGTGGCGCAACACCGCATCGGCCTCCCGATCCAGCTCGCTCGCCCGATCCAGCGCGGTCGAACACGCCTCGACATCGTCGAAACTCGACGCGACCACCACGAGATCGTCGCGCCCCGGGTCCAACTCCCGCGCCGACCCACCGAACAGCCGCCGCCACATCCGCACCACGACCATCGCCGCCTCCTCGTCTCAGCCTATCCACATCCAACGCTGTCACAATGGGTTGTCGCGCGGTCGTCGCCAACACGCCGACGGAAGTCGTGGACCCCCTCTGTGCGTGGGTTTTCCGACTTGCGCCACAAACTTTCGTACCCGGGTACATGTGTCGTACTACGAAGAGTCATACTTACCCCGTGACGACCGCAGTAGGCACCCCAGGATCGGCCATTACTCAGCGTGTGCATTCGCTGAACCGGCCCAACATGGTCAGCGTCGGAACCATCATCTGGCTGTCGAGCGAGCTGATGTTCTTCGCCGGACTGTTCGCCATGTACTTCGTTGCTCGCGCGCAGGCGCACGGGAACTGGCCCCCGGAGCCGACCGAGCTGAACATGAAGCTCGCGATTCCGGTGACGGCCGTGCTGATCGCGTCCTCGTTCACCTGCCAGATGGGTGTGTTCGCCGCGGAGAAGGGCGACGTGTTCGGCCTTCGTCGCTGGTACACCATCACCCTGCTGATGGGCGCGTTCTTCGTCGCCGGGCAGGGCTACGAGTACTACCACCTGGTGGAGGAGGGAACTTCGATCGCCGGCAGCTCGTACGGCTCGGTTTTCTACATCACCACCGGCTTCCACGGTCTGCACGTGATCGGCGGTCTGATCGCGTTCGTGTTCCTGCTCGTCCGCACCACACTGAGCAAGTTCACCCCCGCCCAGGCCACCGCCGCGATCGTGGTGTCCTACTACTGGCACTTCGTCGACATCGTCTGGATCGGGCTGTTCGCCACGATCTACTTCGTCCGATAGCGCGCGGCGCACACAGCATTTGCACAAGTCGGTTCCGTCTACTCCAAAGGGACACAGATGAGTTCATCTCCCCCGTCGGCCCCAGAGCCCGCCGGCCACGGCGCCGGGCAGGACGCACAGGCCGCCAAGGCGCGTAAGCAGCGCCGTGCCCGTCGTCGTATCGCGGGTGCTCTCGCGCTGATGATCGGCTTGGTCGGAGCCGGCTTCCTGGCTACTGCGCTCACCCCGCAGGCGCAGGTCGCGACCGCGCACGAGGACCAGTCCGCGCTCATCCGCGAGGGCAAGCAGCTCTACGACACCTCCTGCGTGACGTGCCACGGCGCGAACCTGCAGGGTGTCGCCGACCGTGGTCCGAGCCTGATCGGCGTCGGCGAGGCCGCGGTCTACTTCCAGGTCTCCTCCGGTCGCATGCCGATGGCCGCCAACGGCGCCCAGGCGCTGCGCAAGCCGGAGAAGTTCGACGCGCACCAGACCGACGCGCTCGGCGCGTACGTCGCCGCCAACGGCGGTGGCCCCTCGGTGATCCGCGACGCCAACGGTGAGATCGCCCAGGAGTCGCTGCGCGGCGACGACATCGCCCGTGGCTCGGAGCTGTTCCGCATGAACTGCGCCTCCTGCCACAACTTCACCGGTCGCGGTGGCGCGCTCTCCGGCGGCAAGTTCGCGCCGCCGCTGGCCGAGGCCAGTGAGCAGCAGATATACCAGGCGATGGTCACCGGCCCGCAGAACATGCCCAAGTTCTCCGACCGGCAGCTGACGTCGGAGGAGAAGCGCGACATCGTCGCCTACGTCAAGAACTCCGCCGAGGAGAAGTCACCCGGCGGCTGGGATCTCGGCGGGTTCGGTCCGGCGACCGAAGGTTTGGCGATCTGGGTCATCGGCATCACCGCCGTGGTCGGCGCCGCGATGTGGATCGGATCGCGGTCATGATCGGTCAGCGCGCGGAGGCGGCAGCGCAGCGTAACCACGCAGCGCGCCCGAGCATGACGAATTGGATGCAGCCATGAGTGGACAGGAGCACAGCGACATGGGTCGCGAACCCACCGAAGACGAACTGGACGCGATGTCGCGTGACGAGCTGGTCGAGCTCGGCACCAATCGCGACGACGTCGATGTCGTCTACCGCAACGAGCGGTGGCCGGTGCCGGGCACCAAGGCCGAGAAGCGCGCCGAACGTGCGGTCACGTTCTGGTTCGCCGTCTCCGGCCTCGCCGCCGCCGCGCTCATCGGTGTCTTCCTGTTCTGGCCGTGGGAGTGGAAGGGCTACGGCGACGAGGGCCACAGCGCCTACTCACTGTTCACCCCGCTCGTCGGCCTGACCTTCGGCATCTCGGTGCTGGTCATCGGTGTCGCGGTGGTGCTGATCCGCAAGCGGTTCATCCCCGCCGAGATCTCGATCCAGCAGCGCCACGACGGCCCCTCCGACGAGGTCGAGCGGCGCACCCTGGCGGCCGAGCTGCAGGACGCGCTCGACACCTCCACCCTCGGTCGTCGCAAGATGATGCTCGGTACCGCGGGCGCCGGTGTCGGTGTGCTCGGTATCGGCGCACTGCTGGTGTTCGTCGGCGGCATGGTGAAGAACCCGTGGGCCAAGGGCGACAAGTCGCCGCTGTGGGTCTCGGGCTGGACCCCGGACTACCCGGGCGAGACCGTCTACATCCGCCGCGACACCGGTCGCCCCGGCGACATCGTGCTGGTGCGTCCCGAAGACCTGGACGCCGGCTCGATGGAAACCGTGTTCCCGTGGAAAGAGAAGTGGCGCGGCGATGAGCACGCCACGCTCGAGTCGCTGCGCGGTATCCGCAACGCGGTCATGATGATCCGGTTGCGCACCGAAGACGCCGAGAAGGCGATCAAGCGCAAGGGCCAGGAGAGCTTCAACTTCGGCGACTACTTCGCCTACTCGAAGATCTGCACCCATCTCGGCTGCCCCACCTCGCTGTTCGAGCAGCAGACCAACCGGATCCTGTGCCCCTGCCACCAGTCGCAGTTCCTCGCGACCGAGTGGGCAAAGCCGGTCTTCGGTCCTGCCGCCCGCGCACTGCCTCAGCTGCCGATCACCGTCAACTCCGAGGGCTTCCTGGTCGCCGCAGGCGACTTCATCGAGCCGCTCGGCCCGGCCTTCTGGGAGCGTCGTTCATGAGCGTTGTGGCCAATCAGGCAAATGAGATGGACGAGCGGTATCGCGCCGCCGCGTTCATGAAGCGTTCGATCAACAAGGTCTTCCCGACCCACTGGTCGTTCCTGCTGGGTGAGATCGCGCTCTACGCGTTCATCATCCTGCTGCTGTCGGGTGTGTACCTGACGCTGTTCTTCGACCCGTCGATGACCCACGTGGTCTACGACGGCGCCTACCAGCCGCTGCGCGGCGTCGGCATGTCGCGGGCCTACGAGACCGCGCTCAACATCTCCTTCGAGGTGCGCGGCGGTCTGTTCGTCCGGCAGATCCACCACTGGGCGGCCCTGCTGTTCGCGGCGTCGATCATCATCCACCTGTTCCGCATCTTCTTCACCGGCGCGTTCCGCAAGCCGCGTGAGGCGAACTGGGTGATCGGCTCGCTGCTGCTGATCCTGGCGATGTTCGAAGGCTTCTTCGGCTACTCGCTGCCCGACGATCTGCTCTCCGGTACGGGTCTGCGCGCCGCGTTCTCAGGTATCACCATCGGTGTCCCGGTCGTCGGTACCTGGCTGCACTGGCTGATGTTCGGCGGCGACTTCCCCGGCGACATCATCATCCCGCGCCTCTACATCGCGCACGTGCTGCTGCTGCCCGGCATCATCCTGGCGCTGATCGGCGCGCACGTCGCGCTGGTCTGGTACCAGAAGCACACCCAGTTCCCCGGACCGGCCCGCACCGAGCACAACGTCGTCGGCGCGCGCATCATCCCGGTGTTCGCCGCCGACCAGGGCGCGTTCTTCGCGTTCACCCTCGGCATCGTCGGCATCATGGGTGGCGTCCTGCAGATCAACCCGATCTGGAACCTCGGTCCGTACAACCCGTCCCAGGTGTCGGCGGGTTCGCAGCCCGACTTCTACATGATGTGGACCGACGGTATGGCGCGTCTGATGCCGCCGTGGGAGCTCTACCTGGGTCGGTACACGATCCCGGCGGTGTTCTGGGTCGCGCTCATCATGGGCCTGGTGTTCACGCTGCTGATCGCCTACCCGTGGATCGAGAAGCGCCTCACCAACGACCACTCGGCGCATCACAACCTGCTCCAGCGTCCGCGTGACGTGCCGGTGCGTACCGCGATCGGCGCCATGTCCATCGCGTTCTACGTGGTGCTCACGCTGTCGTGTGTCAACGACATCATCGCGCTGAAGTTCGACATCTCGCTGAACGCGACTACCTGGATCGGTCGTATCGGCGTGCTGTTGCTGCCGCCGATCGCGTACTTCATCACCTACCGGTTCTGCATCGGTCTGCAGCGCAGTGACCGGGCGGTGCTCGAGCACGGCATCGAGACCGGTGTGATCAAGCGTCTGCCGCACGGTGAGTACATCGAGGTGCACCAGCCGCTGGGCGGGGTCGACGCACACGGCCACGCCATCCCGCTGGAATACCAGGGCGCCCCGGTGCCCAAGAAGATGAACAAGCTGGGTTCGGCGGGCAAGCCCGGCACCGGTAGCTTCCTCAAGGCCGATCCCAAGGCCGAGGGCGAGTCCTGGGCCGAGATCGAGGAGAACGAGGAGCACCGGATGCTCACCGTTCTCGCCGAGCAGCAGGCGATCGCGAACAACAGCGAGCCGTTCGGTCACTGATCGAGCATCGCGAACAACGAAGGCCCCGAGTCGAATTCGACTCGGGGCCTTCGCTTTTGTCCTACCGGCGCGGTGTTCTACAGGCGCGGAGTGCGCCGATATGTCTCGATGGCCTCGAACTTGGCCAGGTTGTGGCGGGCGTCGGCGAGTGCGTCGTGCGCGTCATCGGGGATAGGCGGCAGGGCGGGGCTGCCGTTGACGGCCCAGTGCTGGCGCAGTTCGTTGGTGTAGCGCGGCATGCCCTTGGGCAACGCTGTCATGTCACCCCACAGTTGGCACAGCGCCACGTGGTCGTACGCGCCGACCCAGGCCCACAGCTCCGGCTGCACGCTGGGCCGGGGCAGGAAGAACTTGAACAGGTCGTCGCGGATCTGTTCCCTGGTGCGATACAGCGGCGACCCGGCGGCCGGCAGCTTCGGCAGCACATGCTTGCGCACCCACGGCCCGGCCCGCCCGGCGTCGAATTCGGTGGAGACCGCGTAGTACTCGCGCCCGTCCTCACAGACGACGCCGATCGAGATCAGGTCGATCGTCACCCCATCCTCGATGAATTCCGAATCGTAGAAATATCGCAGGGAGATCGCCTCTTCGTGCCGGTGGGTTGCTCGTGGGCTCCGACGCGACGGGCGATGGACCCCACGATGGGTCGACGAAACCCTATGTGGGCGCTCTGTGCGTGTTTCGCACGGGTCGGCGGTGGCTTCGCGGGTACGCCGGATAGTCGCCCGTGCGCGCGGGTCGTATTCTGATCTGGTGACCTGGACCGTCGACGTACCCATTGACCGCCTGCCGGAACTGCCGCCGCTGCCCGAAGAGCTGCGTGGTCGCCTCGATGCCGCGCTGGCCCGGCCCGCTCTGCAGCAGCCGTCCTGGGACGCCGACGAGGCCGCCACCATGCGCACTGTGCTGGAGAGCGTGCCACCGATCTGCCTGCCCGCCGAGGTGGAGGACCTCAAGGCACAGCTGGCCGCTGTCGCGCGCGGTGAGGCGTTCCTCATGCAGGGCGGTGACTGCGCGGAGACCTTCGCCGACAACACCGAGCCCCACATCCGCGGCAATATCCGCACGCTGCTGCAGATGGCCGTGGTGCTCACCTACGGCGCGAGCATGCCGGTGGTGAAGGTGGCGCGGATCGCGGGCCAGTACGCCAAGCCGCGCTCGTCCGACACCGATGCGCTGGGCCTGAAGTCCTACCGCGGCGACATGGTGAACTCGCTCGTCGCCGACGAGGCCCTGCGTCGCCACGACCCGTCGCGTCTGGTCCGTGCGTACGCCAACGCCAGCGCCGCGATGAACCTGGTTCGTGCCCTGACCAGCGCGGGCACGGCCGACCTGCACCGCCTGCACGACTGGAACCGCGACTTCGTCGCCCAGTCGCCCGCGGGCGCGCGCTACGAGACCCTCGCCGAGGAGATCGACCGCGGTCTGCGCTTCATGGCCGCCTGTCAGGTCAACGACCCGAGCCTGAAGACCGCGCGCATCTACGCCTCACACGAGGCGCTGGTCCTCGACTACGAGCGCGCGATGCTGCGGCTGAGCGAGTCCGAGACCGGTGAACCGCTGCTCTACGACCTGTCCGCGCACTTCCTGTGGATCGGTGAGCGCACCCGTCAGCTCGACGGCGCCCACATCGCGCTGGCCGAACTCCTCGCGAACCCGATCGGGCTCAAGATCGGGCCCACCACCACGCCGGAACTGGCCGTGGAATACGTCGAGCGGCTCGACCCGAACAACGAGCCCGGCCGGCTCACCCTGGTCGCCCGCATGGGCAACGGCAAGGTGCGCGATGTGCTGCCCCCGATCATCGAGAAGGTGCAGGCCACCGGCCACCAGGTCATCTGGCAGTGCGACCCCATGCACGGCAACACCCACGAGTCGTCCACCGGTTTCAAGACCCGCCACTTCGACCGCATCGTCGACGAGGTCCAGGGCTTCTTCGAGGTGCACCACGCCCTCGGCACCCACCCCGGCGGGCTGCACATCGAGCTGACCGGCGAGAACGTCACCGAGTGCCTCGGCGGCGCCCAGGACATCTCCGATCTCGACCTCGGCGGCCGCTACGAAACGGCCTGCGACCCGCGCCTGAATACCCAGCAGTCCCTGGAACTGTCGTTCCTGGTCGCGGAAATGCTGCGCTGAATCAGCGGGACGAGCCCGGGGCGGTCAGCGGGGACCGCGCCCGGGCTTTTCTTTGTCCTTCTCGGGATCCTTGCCCCTTCAAGGCAGGGCGGTGAGCGTGACGACGCTGCCCGCCTCCACATTCGAGTTGAAGCCGGGTACCTGGCCGATGACCAGGGAACTGTCCGAATCGGTGAGGGATTTGACCTCGACCCGTAGACCGAGCTGTTGCAGTTTGGACCGGGCACTGCCGACGCTTTGACCCATCACATTGGGGACCTTGACCGCATTCGACACGATCAGCGTCACGGTATCGCCCGATTGCAGGGTGGTGCCGACGGCCGGCTCGGTGGCGATGGCCTTGTCGCCCTCGACGCTCTTGTCGAACTGCACGCGTGTCTCGCGAACGACCAGGCCCGCGGTGGTCAGCGCACTCGCTGCCTCCTCGGCGGTCTTGCCGCGGACATCGGGCACGTTCACCGGCTGGGAACCCTTGCTGCGGTACACCTTCACCTGCGCGCCCATCGGCAGGATCGTGCCCGGCGCGGGCTCCACCTTGGCCAGCGAACCCTTCGGTGCGGTACTGGCCGCCTCGCCGCTGTCGATGGGCTGCAAACCGGCATCGCGGATCGCCTGGTTGGTGGCGCTGAGCTGGTCGCCGGGCTTGATGTCGGGCACCCGCGGTTTGCCGTTGGAGATCAGCACCGCGACCGTGGAACTCTTGGTCACCCGCGACCCGGCCGACGGATCGGAGCCGACGACCCCGCCCACCGGGACCGTGTCGGAGGCCTTCTGCCGTAACTCCGTCTCGAAACCGGCTTCCTGCAGGACCGCGACGGCCCGCTCGGAGTCCATGCCCGCGATCGGCGGCACCGCGGTGTAGCGACCGACGCCGATCCACCAGCCGCCGATACCGACCAGCAGGGTCAGCGCGGTGACGATGCCCACCCACACCAAACCTGTTCGGCGCGAATGATCGTCGCCACCGCCGAACGCGCTCGCCGCCGGTGCGGGGGCGTACTCCTCCGGGCGCGGGCGCGGTGCGGTGACCACCCGGGTGTGGTGCGGTTCGGGCGCGGGGGAATGGTGCGCGGCCATCGGCGGCGGGGTCGCCGGGCGCTCGCCGGGATGATGCGCGGCACCGGTCTGATAGCTCTCGCTGAGATGTTCGGCCGAATCGCGCGGTGCGGGCACCCGGTAGGGCGGCAGATTCAGCTCCATCGCGATCGTCTGCAGTTTCGCCGCCATCTCGTTGGCGTCGGCGAAGCGCTGCGCGGGGTCGCGGGAGGTGGCCTTGGCGACCAACGCGTCGAATTCGGGCGGTACGCCACCGATGAAGTTGCTCGGGGCGGGCACATCGTTCTCGACCCGCTGATACGCCACCGACAGCGAGTTGTCGCCGGTGAACGGCACCCGCCCGGTGAGCAGTTCGAAGATCAGGACGCCGAAGGAGTACACGTCGCTACGGGCATCGGCGGTGCCGGTGGTGACCTGCTCGGGGGAGAGGTAGGCGGCCGTGCCGAGGATCACGCTCGCGGAGGTGGTGTTGGCCGCGGCCACGGCACGGACCAGGCCGAAGTCGGCGATCTTCACCTCGCCCGCGTCGGAGATCAGCACGTTCTCCGGCTTCACATCGCGGTGGACCAGGCCCGCGTCGTGGGCGGTGCCGATCGCGCGCAGCACCGGCTCGGCCACGGCGCGCACGGCGTGTGGCGGCATCGGCCCGCGTTCGCGCAGCAGCTCACGCAGCGTGCCGCCCTCGACCAATTCCATGATCAGGAACGGGTATTCGCCATCGACGCCCTGGTCGTACACGGCGACCAGCGACGGATGCTTGAGCTTGGCCACCGCCCGCGCCTCGAACTCGAAACGGCTGAGGAACTGCGGGTCACCGGCGAACTTCGGGTCCATCACCTTGATCGCGACGGGGCGATCGAGCCGGGTGTCGGTCCCGCGGAAGACCATCGACATCCCGCCGCGAGCGATCGGCGCATCGATGCGATAGCGCCCTTCCAGCATCTGGCCGATCAAGTGATGTCCTCCGGCATTCAACCGGCCGCCGTGTGCGGCCACCACGATGGTAACCGGGTGGTGTGGGCATGCCAGACGATGCGTGCGCGCCGACACGTACTACCGTTGTGGGAGTGAGTGCCTTCCCCTGCAGCGACGACGTGCTGCCCGACACCGAAACCATCGTCTCGCTTCCCGAGGCGGCCGATATTCTCGGCATCCCGGTCACCTCGGTGCACCAATTGCTGCGTGACCACCAGATCCTCGCGATCCGCCGCGACGGCGTCGCGGGCATTCCGTCCCGGTTCTTCGATTCCGAGGACGAGATCGTCCGCATGCTTCCGGGCGTGATCACCGTCATGCGCGACGCGAAGTACACCGACGAGGACATTCTCGGCTGGCTCTACACCGACGACCCCTCCTTGCCCGGCCGCCCGGTGGACGCTCTGCACGGGCAATTGGCCCGCGAGGTGGTTCGCCGCGCGCACGCCGAACCCTTCTGACCGTCACACCGCAGGATCGCGCGCGACCACGATCAGTGGCCGTTGCCGGCGAACCGCAGTGACCAGCGGTGGCCGCTGGGGGTCGTGAAACCCTTGGCGGCGACCAGGATTCGGCGACGGTGGGGGACCGTGGCCCGGGTGGTGAAGACCTGGTAGTCGGCCGCTTCGATGCGGTCCAGGATTTCGGCGTAGAGGACGGCGGCGGTGGTGATCGCCGGGCGTACGCGGGGGGCGAGCAGGGCGATGCCGGGGAGGGCTTGCCGGTAGATGTCGCGGTTGACGGCGATCAGGTGGGCCAGCGCGCGCCGCAGCGGTGCGTCGGTGTGGCCCCGACGACGGCAGTCGCGCAGGTGGGCTTCGTCCACGCCGAACGCCGTCAGCTCGTCGAGGGGCAGGTAGACGCGGTCGCGGTCGAGGTCTTCGGCGACATCGCGCAGGAAATTGGTGAGCTGGAAGGCCTCGCCGAGGGCCGCGGCGGCCGGTTCGGCCTCGGTGACGGGGACGACGGTGCCGAGGACCGGCAGTAGTTGCAGGCCGATGGCCGCGGCGGATCCGCGCATGTACTCGCGGAGCTCGCTCATCGTTGCGTAGCGGGTGCGGTGGGTGGCCGTACCGGGGACGTCCATACGCATGGCGTCGAGGAAAGTCCAGATGTGGGTGTGCGCGATGTCGTAGCGGCTGATGGTGTCCGCGGCCGCGGTGATGATCTGATGGCGGCGCGGGTCGGTGGTGTCGAGGTCGCCGTGTTCGAGGGCCAGTCGCAGGTGTTTCTCGACGAGGTCGAGGTGCTGGGCGGGGGAGACGTCGACGACCTGCGGAGGTTCACTCGGTACGGGAGCGTGCGGCTGGGCCGAGGTTCCGGCGAGCCGCGCTGGGGCGCGTCGACCAGCGATGAGATCGGTCGGAGCGAGGCTGTGCCGGGCGCCGTCGCGGGGGTCGAGGACGCGGGCTGGGTTGTCGGCATGGTCGACGATGTCGTCGACCATCCGGGCGAACGCGTACAGCGCGTGTACGGCCTGCCGACGTTCCGGTGAGAGCAGTGTGGTGGCCAGGTAGTAGGTGCGCCCGTGCTCGGCGGCGATCCGCCGGCAGCTCGCGTAGGCCGCATCCAGATCGGCGGTCAGCGGTCGGGCATCTCCGGACACGTTCACGGTGTCGTGTCGAAGCCTCTGCGCGCGAGGGCTCATGCTCGAACTGGCGGCGCCGATTCCGTGGCAACGGCCTTCGAACCGGCCGAACGCAGATGCAGCGGATCGACGGTGCGCAGCGACACCGCCGCGACCACGGCGGCGAAGGTCGCGAGCGCGACATGCCAGAAGTTGTAGAGGCCGATCGACCCGTCGGGCTGGAACACCAGCATCAGCCATGTGCAGATCCCGACCAGCCACATCAACGTGCGGGTCGACATCGCGAACCCGGCGGCCAGCGCGAGCGGCCACGAGTAGTACCAGGGCAGCGCGGCGGGGGAGAGCAGCACGATCGCGACGAAGGCGATGATGATGCCCATCACGGCCTCACGCTCACTGTGCCGGAACCGCCACCAGGTCGCGACGAGCAGCGCGACCATGGCGATCTGGCACAGCAGGCGGGTCACGTCCAGCACGGAGTTGAAATCGAGCGGGGTCACCCAGGTGACCATGTGCGCGAGAATCGTCGGCAGCGACAGCCAGTTGATGATCTTGTTCGAGCCCTGCAACGCGGTGACCCAGCCGAAACCGACTCCCGCGATCACCGACGCCGCGCCGAACACCAGCGCGAACACGCCCACGCCGATACCGGCGATCTTGGCGAAGACGAACAGCGGGTGCGGCATATCCGCGGACGGTCTGGCAGCGTCGGGGTGTTTCTGTTCTTCGGCGAGTGCGGCGTCGGAATCCACCGCGGCTCGCCGCTCGGCGGCTCGCCGTTCCTTCTCGTGCAGAATCCAGATCCACACCAGGAACGGCAGTGCCACGCCTGCCGTCGCCTTGATCGCCACGCCGATGGCGACCACCACGATGCCGGCCACATGATGGCGTTCGAGCACGAGCGCGACGCCCGCGCACATCAGCCCGACCATCAGCATCTCGTTGTGCACGCCACCGATCAGATGCACCAGCACCAGCGGGTTGAGCACGGCCAGCCACAGCGCGACCGTCGGCTTTCCGCCCAGATGCTTGGTCAGATACGGCACCGCCCACATCATCAGCGCCAGTCCGGGCAGCATGACGACGCGCAGCGCGATGGTCCCGGCGATGACGTTCTCGCCGGTGAGCGAGGTGATCGCACGGCCCATCAACAAGAAGACGGGGCCGTACGGGGCGGTGGTGGTGGTCCAGACCGGGCTCACGTTGTCCAGCAGCACGCCGGGATTGGCGACGGGACCCACCTGATAGGGGTCGAAACCGTCACGCAACAGGGCACCCTGGGCGAGGTAGGAGTAGGAGTCACGGCTGAACATCGGCGCCGCGAACAGCAGGGGCGTGATCCAGATTCCGACGATCGCCCGCAACTCGTTGAGCGTGACCGTCGATTCGCCCTTGCCGATGGTGGTGCGACCCAGCCGGACCCACGCCGTGATCATCAGCAGCACGCCGATCCAGATCACGATCGTCGACAGCACGTATCCGTGGCCGAATCGCAGCCACGACAGGTGCAGCGCTTCGAGCAGCGGATCGCGTTTGCGAACAGCCCCCGCACCGAAGCCACCGAAGGTGATCATCATGGCGCCGAAGAAACCCATCAGAGCGGCGTGGCCCTCGGGGCTCCTGGCGAACTCGCCTGCGGTGCGCAGCCAGGTCCGGACGCCCGGGTCGCTCCCGGCGGGTAGGTGACGCTGGCGCTCGAGGGTGCGCGTGTTGTCCATGGTGCCTACGGTCGTCTCGGAGGGCGGCATGTTCGGTCGGTCCCCCCGGATGGTCGGCGGTCGCAACCGCGAGCTGATAAGTCGGCCGTCAGTTTACGGCTTCAAGTTGGAACACTAACCCGGTGGTCGGTACCGGCGTGTGCCCGGCTGCCGGTGATTCGTGCCGCCGCCAGCTTGCCGGACAGCAGTGTGGTGGGCACACCCACCCCCGGAGTGGTGCCGCAACCTGCGAGAACGACGTTGTCCACACCCCTTGGCAGATTGCGTGGCCGGAATGGCCCGGTTTGCCGGAATACATGGGCGAGGGAGAACGGAGTGCCCGCGATCATGCCCTGGGCGGCCCACGTGGCGGGTGTGTCGAGGTGGTCGACGCGGAAATGTTCGGCGATGCCGGTGTAGCCGCGCTGCTCCAGTACCCCGAGCAGCTCGCGCAGGTAGGCGGGGGCGAGCCGGTCCCAGTCGAGCGGGGCGGCGGTCAGGTTGGGGCACGGCGCGAGCACCGACAGTGGTTCGAAGCGCCCGGTGGCCCGGTCGACGAACTGGTCGGCGTCGGTGAGCGCGGGCCGGGTGAGCAGCAGCGACGGATCGCTCATGAGCCGGCCGCGGCCCTTGCGCGCGGCGATCTCGGCGAAGGTCTGTGCCCAGGCGGCGCCGAACTCGATGGTGTGATGGGCCTGTACGGGCCAGCGTGCGGCGACTTCGGCCGGGATGGTGCCGTGGGCGACGACGGCCGAGGGAGAGGCGCGCAGGCCGCGACGGTGGCGCAGGCCGAATGTCGGCAGTGAGCCGATATCGGCGGTGAGGACCACCGCGTCGCAGGGGTAGGTGCGCCCGTCGGCGGTGCGCACCGCTTCGGCGCGTCGGCCACGGCCCTTCTGCCCCTGTCCGTTCGGTGTCCGTGCGGGGCGATAGTCTATGCCGTCGACGTCGGCATTCAGTACGAGCTGACCACCCGCGGCCGTGAACGCCTCGGCGAGCGCCGCCGTGATCGCGCGCATTCCGCCTTCGGGGAAGTAGACACCCAGGCAGGTGTCCATGTTCGGGATCGCGCCGTAGACGGCGAGCGCGTCGTCCGGCGACATGCCCGCGTACAGCGCCTGGAAGGTGAACAGCCTGGTCAGTCGTTCGTCGCCCAGAAAGGACCGTACGCGTGGCCCGAGTTTGCCGAAGCCGCCGAGCTTGGCGAGCGCGGTGAGCGCGGCCCTGGAGCGCGGTGTGCGCACCATGTCGAGCGGCGAATCGAAATCGGCGTTCATGAACTCGTCGAACTCGGCGTCGTAGACGCGGCCGAGCCAGTCGCGCAGTCGGCGGTAGTTGCGCGCTTCGGTAGGCCCACAAGCACTTTCGACCTCGGCGGCCATCAGATCGGCGTCGTCGAAGACGCGGATGTCGCTGCCGTCGGCGAAGCGTGCGTGATAGGCGGGCGCGAGGCGGTGGATGCGCAGGCCCACGCTCTGCCTGGTGTGCCCGACGGCGGCCAGCGCGTCGTCGATCACCTCCGGCAAGGTGAGTACCGTTGCGCCGCTGTCGATCTCGTAGTCGTCGAACCGGTATCGACCCACCCGGCCGCCCGGATGATCGGCCCGTTCCAGCACCGTCACCTCGCGACCCGCGCCCCGCAGGTGCAGCGCGGCCGCCAGACCTGCCAGCCCGGCTCCGACTACGACGACGTGATTCCCTTGTCCCACAACACTTTTCCTATCAGGCTGCGCGGCGAGTGGCAGCCAGTGCCATGGTGTGGAGCAACTGCTTGGCCTCCGGCGTCGCGGAACTGGTCGCGATGGCGGCGAGCCCGGTGTCGGTGAGCTCGGTGATCCGGCGCTCCACGTCGTCGACCGCGCCCAGGTCGGTGAGCACTGCGCGCAGCCGGTCGACGGCGTCGTCGTCGAGGTCCGTGCCGAGGCCGGTCCGGATCAGCGCGGCGGAGGCCGGATCGGCCCGGCGCAGCGCCTCGGCGATCAACACGGTCCGCTTGCCCTCCCGCAGGTCGTCGCCCGACGGCTTCCCGGTCACCGCCGGGTCGCCGAACACGCCGAGCAGGTCGTCACGCAGCTGGAACGCGATCCCCACGTCGGTTCCGTAGATCCGCAGCGCGTCCACCAGTGCCTCGTCGGCACCCGCCAGCGCCGCGCCCAGATGCAACGGCCGTTCGATCGTGTACGCGGCGGTTTTGTACCGGTTGATCCGCAACGCGGCCTCGACCGACTCGTCGCCGCCCGCCTCGCCGTTGATGTCGAGGAGTTGCCCACCGAGCACCTCGGTCCGCATCCGGGCCCACACCGGCGCGAACCGGGTCAGCGCCCGCGGGCTCAAACCGGCCTCGTGCACCAGATCGTCCGCCCACGCCAGCGCGAGATCGCCGATCAGAATCGCGACCGCCGAGCCGTAGGCGGCGCCGTCGCCGGGCCAGCCCGCCGCCGCGTGCCGATCCTCGAACTCGATGTGCACGGTCGGGAACCCGCGCCGAGTACGCGAGGAGTCGATGATGTCGTCGTGCACGAGCGCGCATGCCTGCACCAATTCCAGGGCCGAACAGGCGGTGAGTACGGCGGCGGCATCCGGCCCGGCGGGATCGCCACCGGCGCCCAGCCAGCCGGTCCACGCGAATCCCGGTCTCGTGCGCTTGCCGCCACGAACCACGAACTGTCCGAGCGCTTCGACGGCGTCGAGGAAGACGGGCCCCAGCGGCTCGACGATCTCACGCCGGGTGGCGAAGAAACTGGTCAGCACCTGTTCGACAGCGGCGACGAAGGCCGGTGTGCCCGGGGTCAGCGCGACGAGATCGACCGAGGTCAGAGCGTCGGCGGCGGACCGGGATAGCGGGGTACCGATTCCGGCGGACAGGGCGGCCTCCAGGGGCGAAGTGGGCGAACAGCGGGACCGGTTGGGCACTCGGTGGTGCGGTCACCAGCGTTGTCTCGAACGATACGCGGGCCGACCGGGCGCGCTCGCGGCGCACAGGGCCGCTGCGACGCAGCCCACATCCGGGTTTCCGCAGTGCTGCCGACCGCGGGCCCGTCCATCGGCCTTGACGCATTGTCCGGTGTTCGGCGCCCGGTTTCCCAGTCGGTGCCGGGGCGTCATCGCCTCCCACTAGACTGAGCCGGTGGATTTCGACAATGGACGGGGAAGTTCGACCCCAGATCGACCCGCCCAGCGGCCGTCGATCGTCTCGAACACCCCCTCGGTGGTGCAGAGTCTGCGCACCCATTCGGGCAACGGCGTGCCGTTCTCCGTGGAGTTCAACCCTCCGCGCGACGAAGCGGGCGAGGCTCGGCTGTGGCGCGCGGTTCGCGAGTTCGAACGCATGCATCCCGCCTTCGTGTCGATGACCTACGGCGCGGGCGGGTCCACCCGCGACCGCACCGTGCGTATCACCGGTGCGCTCGCGCAGGAAACCACCCTGCTGCCGGTCGCCCACCTCACCGCGGTCGGGCACAGCATCGCCGAACTGCGCTCCCTGATCGGCTCGTACGCCGACTCCGGCATCTGCAATGTCCTGGTCCTGCGCGGTGACCCGCCCGGTGACCCGCTGGGCGAATGGGCCAAGCACCCCGGCGGGGTCGAATACGCGGAGGAACTGGTCCGCATCGTGCGCGATCTCGGGGACTTCCACGTCGGCGTCGCCTCGTTCCCCCAGGGCCACCACCGCTCGCCCGACCTCGACCACGACACCCACCACCTGGCGGCGAAACTCCGTGCGGGAGCGGAGTATTCGATCACCCAGATGTTCTTCGACGTCGAGCACTATCTGCGTCTGCGCGACCGCGTGATCGCCATGGACCCCATCGAGGGCGCCAAGCCGATCATCCCCGAGCTGATGCCCATCACCTCCCTGCGCACGGTCGCCCGCGCCGAAGAACTCAGCGGCCGCCCCGTCCCCGCCGACGTGGTAGCCCGCCTCACCCGCGCGGCAGGCACCGGCCCGGAGGAAGACCGTGCCGCCGTCCGCGCCGAAGGCATCCAGATCGCCACCGAAATGGCCCAGCGCCTCACCGAAGAAGGCGCCCCCTGCCTCCACTTCATCACCTTGAACTTCGCCAAGGCCACCAGCGAAGTCCTCACCAACCTCGGCTACGGCGTATCCGCCGCCCCCCTCAGCGCCTAGGAACAGCGCTTACCGCGTGACGGCCAGGTCGTTCCAGGTGCGTTCCCAGCTGCGGGTCATCGCCGGGTAGACGATGCCGTAGCGGAAGGGCTTGATCAAGGCCATGTAGAAGCGGCCGAACCAGCCGTTGGGCTTCACCAGGACGGCCATTTGTAGGTGGTAGCCGGTGTTGTCGGGGACCCAGCCCAGGTGCATGATGCCGTGCATCGTGCCGTTGGCGATTTCGGCGGCGTATTCGTTGTCCAGGACGTAGAGGGCAGTGAGGGGGCTGTCGTCGGTGGGGACGTCGGTGTCGCGCAGGTCGGCGGGGAGGCGGTCGCGGAGGGAGGCGACCCGGGTGCCGGTGCCTGCGTCTTCGCGGTCCCAGCCGAACAGTTCGCCCAGCTTCCAGCGGATCTTGAACAGCAGGCCGCTGATGCCGGTGGACTCGGAGGCGCGTTCGGCCTGGAGGGCGGCGAGCAGGGCGGGGAAGTCGTCGGGACCGCCACCGGGGGTCCGGAATTTCCAGATGTCCTCGACATGGAAGTCGGGAGCGATCTCGTGGATGCGCCAGGGTTGGCCGGTGTGGGCCGATTCGGGTAGTCGCATAGCTGGAACCTCCATGTGTACGGCGGCGTATAAGTCGAGAGTAGCGCTGATATACGCCTACGTATAGAAGGGGGAGTGTGATTGATGCGGGCTTGACGAGAGCGTGGGGGCCGCGAAACGAGTCCGGGCCCCCGGGTGAACTGGTGCTACTCGTGTCGTTCGGGTTTGACGAACGCCGTAGTGGCCAAGGCGAGCACGAGCAGGCCGGCGCACAGGTAGCTCGCCACCTCGATGCCCGCGGCCATGGCCGCGCGCGCCGCTTCCGCGATGGGCACTGTGTCCGGGTTTTCGGCGAACGCTCCGATCGCCGAACCGGCGCTGTCGGTGACGGTCGGCTCCAGTTGCCGCACTTCGGGTTCGGGCAGGCCCGCGTCGGTCAGGCGGTCGCGCAGGCCGGTGCCGACGGTGCTGAAGTAGATGGTGGTGAGGACGGCGATGCCCAATGCTGAGCCGAGTTCGCGTGCCGCGCTTTGAATTCCCGAGCCCTGTCCCGCGCTCTCGCCCGGCACGTCGGCGAGCACGATATTGGTGACCTGGGCGGTAGCGAAGCCGACGCCGATGCCGTAGACGAACAGCGCGAGCGCGATCGACCACCAGCTGCTGTCCGCCGCGGCGAACAAGCCGAGCAGCGCCAGTCCGGCCGCTTCCAGCAGCAAACCGATCCTGACCTGGCCCAAGGCCGAGACCGAGGCCGTCAGTGAGAAACTCGCGCCGCTGGCGACGAAACTGCCGATCGCGAGCGGCAGGAGGGCGAGCCCGGCCTGCAGCGCGGTGTAGTCGAGGGCGAATTGCATCCACAGCGGCAGGACCGCGATGATGCCGAACTCGCCGACGCCGACGATCAGTGTCACCACATTGCCCCTGCGGAACGAATCGATCGAGAACAGCCGCACGTCGACCAGCGGTTCCCCGTCGGTACGTCCGAGTAGCGCCTGTCGGCGCCAGAAGAGCCCGAGGGCGAGGGCGGCGCCGACGAACGCGACGAGAACTGGTGAAAGCCCACTGCGCCAAGCGAACCCGCCGATGCTCAGCGGCTCGGTGACGACCAGCCATCCGTAGTGCCGGCCCTCGATCATGGCGAAGGCGAGCAGCCCGAGGCCGAGTGCGGACTGGGCCGCTCCGAGCCAATCGACGTGACCGGCGTTCTTCGGTGCGGCGGGGAGATGGATCAGCACGGCCACCATGATCAGCGCGACCGCGGGGATGTTGATGCCGAAAGCCCACCGCCAGGAGAAGTCGGCAAGCCAGCCGCCGAGCAGCGGGCCGAGCGCCGCGGCCGCGCCGATCGTGGATCCCCAGATCGCGAAGGCCTGTCCGCGAGCCTTTCCGGTGAATGCCGCGTTCACCAGAGCCAGCGAGGTCGGCAGGATCATCGCCCCGCCGACGCCCTGCAGGAAGCGGGCCGCGATGAGCAGGCCGCCACTGGGCGCGAGCGCGGCGAGCAGGCTGGTGGCGCCGAAGACGACCAGCCCGATCAGGAACAGCCTGCGTGCGCCGTAGAGATCGCTGAGTCGGCCGGCGACCAGGAGGAGCGCGGCGAAAACGATCGCGTACGACTCCTGGATCCATTGCGCCTGAATCGAGGTGATCGCCAGGTCCTCGACGATCGGCGCGAGGATCACGTTCACGATCGTCAGGTCGACCACGATCAACGCGACGCCGAGTGAGACGGCGATCAGCCCCAGCCACAAGCGCAGCGGTGGAGTCTCGGTTTCTGTCCGCACTATACCTCCGTCATAAAGTTACTTTACGATGAAGGTAAATGGCGGGCAGGTAAGTTGTCAATCGGTGGTCGACGAGAGGACGAGATGGTGGAGCAGACGTCCGGCGATGTCGCGATGCGGCGGCAGCGGCTCGCCGCGGGGCTCATCGACTACGGCGCGAGCTTCACCGAACTGGGCCGCCGATTCGCGGAAACGCTCGGCGTGCACTCCACCGACGCCTTCGCGCTGATGGAGATCGCGGCCGCCGAACACGCCGAAGAACCGCTGTCTCCCGCGCTGCTGAGCAAGCGGATCACCCTGACCTCGGGGGCGATGACCACCCTGCTCAACCGGCTGGAGCAGGCGGGATATATCACCCGCAGCCGCGAGCACGCCGATCGCCGGGTCGTGACGTTGCGGTGCAGCGCGAACGCTCGACAGCTGGCCGACGAGTTCTTCCACCCGATCAACGCCGAGCAGGACGCGATCCTCGCCGAATACGAGCCCGACCAGCTCGCGCAGTTCGAGCGGTTGCTCGAGCGGTTGCGCACGGCGATGGACCCCGGACAGCCGAAGGGCGCCCCGTAGTCGAGTCGACGTTGCGGGGCGCCCAAGGGTGGTCGGCCGATCAAGCCGCGCGGGCCGCCCGCAATCCCCACGCATCGGCCAGCAGGCGGTGTGATTCGAGCCGGTCGGCGTGGTCGTGGGTGATGGTGGTGATCAGCAATTCGTCTGCGCCGGTAACCCTTTGGAGGGCCTCGAGCCGTTCGACCACGGTGGTGGGCGAGCCGACGATCTGCGAAGCCAGGCGATCGTCGACGAGGCGGAGTTGATCCGGGGTGAGCGGGGACGCTGTTGCGGGATCGGGGTATTCGGCCGCGCCGCCGCTGCGGATGCTGTGAACCCAATGTCCGTACGTGCTCGCGAGGTGGCGGGCGGTGTCGTCGTCGGCCGCGGTGACGACGTCCGCCGAGACGATCACGTGCGGTTCGGCCAGCTGAGCCGACGGTCGGAACGCCGCCCGGTACGCCTCGACCGCGTCCAGTGCGGACCCCGGCGCGACGTGGTAGGCGGCCGCGAACGGCAACCCCGACTTGCCTGCCAGCTCGGCGCTTTCGCCCGCCGAACTGCCGAACAGCCACAGCTCGGTGTCGATGCCCTCGCCGGGAACGGCGTGCAGCTCGACACCGCCTGCGGTGAAGTAGCGGCCGTCGAGGAGCGCTTGCACCTCGGCCACCTGGTCGGCGAAGTCCAACGACTCCGCGCCGGGCTGCTGCAGCGCCTCGGCCGAGGCGAGGAACTTCGTGCGGTCGGTGACGCGGCGTGGATCGAACGGTGGCGGCACCACCACACCGTCACGCACCTCGGTCCGGCCGGTGACCGTGTCCAAGATCGGGTGCCCGCCCTTGGTTGTCGTGGCCGCGGCGCCGAACTGGCTGCGCCGATGCCCCGACCGGCCCAGACCCAGATCGAGTCGTCCCGGGTACAGCGCGTCGACGGTGCCGAAGGCCTCCACGATCGAGGCCGAGGTGTGATGGCCCACCTGTACCGCGCCGGTCCCCACCCGGATGCGCGAGGTCGCCGCGGCGACCAACCCGAGCAGCGTCAGCGACGACGAACTCGCCACCGACACGAAATGGTGTTCGGCCAGCCAGTATCGGCGATACCCCCACTGCTCGGCCTGCCGGGCGAGGTCGACGGTATTGCGCAGTGCCTGTGCGGCACTGGAGCCTTCGCTGATCGGTGACAGATCGAGAATCGACAGCGCGACGCTCATAGCTTCGGATCCTGTTCTCCCGCTTCGATCGCCACGCGCAGCCGGTTCTCGCGCGGTGCGACCGGGCAGGTGGCGAAGTCGGTGAACGCGCACGGCAGGTTCACCGCCCGGTTGAAGTCGAGCGTGACGGTGCCGTCGGCCTCGACCGCGCCGACGGCGAGCGAGCGGGCGGCCGGGTAGGTGGTGACGCCGCTGGTGGCGTCGGTGAACAGCACCTTCAGGTCGTCGGGGGTGCCGAAGGCGAGCAGCGCCTCGTGGCTGTCGCCGATGCGGAATTCGATGATTCCCGCGGCGCTGTGGTGGTGCTCGAGCCCGTCGACCACGGCGCCGGTCGTGACGGTGCGTGCTTCGCCGAACGCGGTGAAGCGCCCGGTCACCACCCAGCGGGCGTCGGCCGGGTAGGCCGCGACCCCGGTGAACGCGGTCAGTGTCGGCGCGGCCGGATCGTGCACGCGCACCGCGTACTGACCGGAGCGCCTGATCACCTCGAGGACCCGCTCCTCGTTGAGCACGCTCACCCCCGGCGCGCCCTCCACGGGCGTCACGATCTGCACGCCGCCGATCCGCTCGCCGTCCACATCGAGCCGATCGGCGGGCTGGGCGGTGATGAACACCTTGTCGTCGGTGACCCACCAGGTGCCGGGGACGCCGTCCAGGCGCGCCGGGCTGTCGGTGAGCCAGTGCAACCCCGCCAGGCTGAGCCAGCCGAGAGGATCGCGCAGGCCGTCCTCGCGGGCGTGATGCCAGCGCGCCCAGTCGTCGGCGAATGTCGTGGTGGGGGTCGGGTTCTCGACGGTGATCGTCATGACGCGCGTGCTCCTTCGGCGACGGTGTGGTGGTGGGGGTGACGCAGACCGAGATGGTCGCGCAAGGTAGTGCCGGTGTATTCAGTGCGGAAGCTGCCGCGTTCCTGCAGTTCGGGGACCACGGTGTCGACGAATTCGTCGAGCCCGCCGGGTGTCAGGTGCGGGACGAGGATGAAACCGTCGGACGCGTCGGACTGCACGTACTGGTCGATCTGCTCGCCGACCTGGGCGGGTGTGCCGATGAACTGCTGGCGGGCGGTGACCTCGATGATGAGTTCGCGGATGCTGAGGCCGCCCGCCTCGGCCTGTTCACGCCACGCCTTCGCCACGGCCAGTGGATCTTTCGTGTGCCGGACCCGGCCGCGGGTGATCTCGGCGGCGGCGTCGGGCTCGACATCGGGCAGCGGGCCGTCGGGGTCGTAACCGGAAAGGTCACGGCCCCAGACCTGTTCGAGGAAGGCGATCGCGGTCTGCGGACTCACCTGCTGGTAGCGGATGTCGCGAGCCCGTTCGTGCGCCTCGTCGGTGGTGTCGCCGAGGACGAACGTGGCCGCCGGCAGCACCAGCAGATCACCGTGTGCGCGACCGTATTTCGCCAGCCGGCCCTTGACGTCGGCGTAGAACTTCTGGCCCGCCTCCAGGGTGCCGTGCCCGGTGAAGATCGCGTCGGCGGTCTTCGCACCGAACTCGCGGCCCTCGTCGGAATCGCCCGCCTGCAACAGCACCGGATGCCCCTGCGGACTCGGCGGCACGACGAACGGCGCCGCGAAGTCGAATTGTGAACTGCGGAAGGCGGTGCCGGGAATGTCGCGGGCGAAGATTCCCCGCTCGCGATCGATCACCAGTGAGTCGGTGGGCCAGCTGTCCCACAGTGCCCTGGTCGCGGCGACCACCTGTTCCGCTCGCCGATACCGCTCACCGTGTTCGAGGTAACCACCGCGCCGGAAATTCTCGCCGGTGAACGCGTCCGAGGAAGTGACCACATTCCACGCGGCCCGACCGCCGGAGAGATGATCGAGCGAGGCGAACTGCTTGGCGACCTCGAAGGGTTCGTTGTAGGTGCTGTTGATGGTGCCCGCCAGCCCGAGCCGCTCGGTCACCGCCGCCACCGCGTTGAGCACGGTGAAGGTATCCGGCCTGCCGACCACATCCAGGTCGTGGATCTGCCCGCGATGTTCGCGCAGCCGCAACCCCTCGGCCAGGAAGAAGAAGTCGAACAGGCCACGTTCGGCGGTGCGCGCCAGATGCTCGAAGGACTCGAAGTCGACCTGCGATTTCGAGGCGGGATCGGCCCAGACGGTGGTGTTGTTCACGCCGGGGAAGTGCGCGGCGAGGTGGACTTGCTTGCGTGGTTTCGAGGTCACCGCGCTGCTCCTGTCGTGGCGTATCGGCTGAGTGGACGGGGGAGACCGAGGCGCTCACGCAGGGTCGCGGTGGTGGTGCTCGGCGCGACAGCGGACCGATGGGTGGTGAGCTCGGCCAGCGAGGCGTGCAGGGCCAGCGGTCGCAGGACCACGCCGTCGACGGCGTCGGCGCGCGTGATCTCGGCGAGGAGATCGTCGAGCGCGGCGGCGGTACCGACGTGGTGGAATCCGAGCGGCGGGTGGTCGGCCGCCCAGTGATCGAGCTCTCGCACCTCGGCGAGTGCGGCGTCTGCCGAATCTGCCAGGTGCGCCGGCAGATCCAGCAGGATCTGCACCGTGTCGGGATCGCGGCCCTCGGCGGCGATCGCCGCGCGCAAGGCCACGCGATGCGCGGCGGCGGCCGCGAGATCGGGGGCGCTGATGCGGATGATGTCGGCGCGGCGAACGGCTACCTCGGTCGACTCGGGGGTGTCGGCGCGGACCGTGATGACGGGTTGGCCCTGCGGCGAACGCGGGGTGATCGACGGGCCCTTGACCGAGAAGTTGTCGCCGGCGAAGTCGATGTAGTGCAGGCGGTCACGGTCGATGAACCGGCCGGTGGGTACGTCGCGGATCTCGGCGCCGTCCTCCCAGCTGTCCCACAACCGGGTCACCACCTCGATCGCTTCGTCGGCCTCGTGCCACAGCGACTTCGGATCTTGTACCGCTTTGCGCCCGAAGGCCTTCGCCTCGACCTCGGTGGTGGACACGGTTACCTCCCACCCGGCGCGGCCCAGGCTCGCGAAGTCGAGCGCGGTCACGGCCTTGGACGCGTGGAACGGTTCGGTGTGGGTGACCGGTACCTGCGGGATCAAGCCGATCCGGCTGGTCAGCGGGGCGGTGCGGGCGGCGATCGCGACGGCGTCGAGCCTGCCGCGGGTCACGGCCGCGCCCCCGGACTGGATGCCGAACGAGTCGGGCAGGAAGACAGCGTCGAACCCGAGCTGCTCGGCCGAGGCGATCACGGCGGTCCAGTAGCCGGCGGTGAACAGGTCTTCGGCGCCGGAATCGGTGCGCCGCCAGGACGCGGGATGCGTTCCGGTGCCCACCGTTTCGATGCCGAGGAACAGTCTGGGCTGGCTCATCGGGTGAGGTCCTTTCCGTCGAGGGGATCGATCCGGGCGCCCGGCGCGGGAATCGCCGCGAGCAGCTCCCTCGTGTACGGGTGCCGCGGATCGGTGAACAGGGTTGCGGTGGGACCGGTTTCGACGACGCGACCGTGGCGCATCACCGCGACCCGGTCGCTGATCCGGCGCACCACGGCCAGGTCGTGGGAGATGAACAGGTAGCCGAGGGCGAGTTCGTGCTGGAGGGTGTCGAGCAGGTCGAGGATCTGCGCCTGCACCGAGGCGTCGAGCGCGGAGACCGGTTCGTCGAGCACCAGCAGGTCGGGGTGCAGGGCCAGCGCGCGGGCGATCGCCACGCGCTGTCGTTGTCCGCCCGACAGTTCCGCGGGCCTGCGTTTCGTGAAATCCGCCGGTAGCGCGACCTGTTCGAGCAGCTCGGCGACTCGTTTCGTCCGGTCGCCGATCCCGTAGGCGCGCAGGGGTTCGGCGATGATGTCGGCGACCTCCCAGCGTGGATCCAGCGAGGAGTACGGGTTCTGATACACCACCTGGAACCGTCGACGCAGCGTGCGCAGGCGGTTTCGGCGGGCGCTGGTGAGGTCGTGGCCGTCGAAGGTGACCGTCCCGCTGTCGGCGTCGGTGAGTCGCAGAGCGATACGCGCCGTCGTCGACTTGCCCGAACCGGATTCGCCGACCAGCGCGAGCGTTTCCCCACGATCGAGACTGAACTCCACATCGTCGACGGCGGTGATGGAGCCCGCTCCCGCGTGGAAGCGCTTGTGCAGGGCGTGAACCGACAGCAACGGCTTTTCCGCTCGGGGTCGCAGGGGCCGGAATTCGGTGGGCGACAGGGCCGGGGACGCGGCGAGCAGGCGCTGCGTGTACGGCTGTGCCGGGTGGTGCAGAACCTGTGCGGTAGTGCCGGATTCGACGACCTTGCCCTGCTCGAGCACCACCAGTCGATCGGCCCGTTCCGCGGCAACGGCCAGGTCGTGGGTGATCAGCAGGACAGCCGTCCCACGGGCCGCGATCCGCTCGGCCAGCCGATCGAGCACCTGCCGCGCCACCGTCGCGTCGAGTGCGCTCGTCGGCTCGTCCGCGATGATCAGCTCCGGCCCGCACGCCAGCGCGATCGCGATCAGCACGCGCTGACGCTGCCCGCCGGACAGCTCGTGCGGATACTGCCGCGCCCGCACCTCCGGGCGATCCAGCCCGACCTCTTCCAGCAGGTCGAGAGCCTGGAGTGCCGCCCCGCGCCCGTCGGCCAGCCGATGCACCAGCAGCGCCTCGGCGACCTGATCACCCACCCGCAGCACCGGATTGAGCGACAGGCCCGGATCCTGTGGCACGAATCCCACCCGCGCCCCGCGCAGCCGCCGTAGCGCCTTCTCGTCGCCCGGATCGACCCGCTCACCGGCGAACTCGACCTTGCCCGCCACGATCCCCGCCGAATCCCCGAGCAGTCCGATCACCGCGTGCGCCAAGGTCGATTTTCCCGACCCCGACTCGCCGACGAGGGCGAGGACCTCTCCTCGCGCCACCTCGATCGACACACCGCGCAGCGCGGACACCGGCCCCGCACTGGTCCGATACTCGATATGCAGATCTTCGACCCGGAGCAACGGCTGGTCCGTTCCGGCCGAGCTCAGCGTGGGGCGTGTTCCGTTCGTCGTGTCGCTCATCGTGTTTCGGTCCTTCCAGCGAATCGACCCACCCGCTGAGCCGACAACACGACGGCGATGATGACCAGGCCGGGCAGCGTCGTCAGCCACCAGGCGGAGGCGAGGAAGTTGCGGCCCTCCGAGATCAGCGAACCCCATTCGGGGGTGGGTGGTTTGGTGCCGTAGCCGAGGAAGCTGAGCGAGGACACGGCCAGCACCGCCATGCCGAATTCGACCGCGGCCAAGGCCAGGACCGGCTGGAACGCATTGGGCAGCACGTGCCGGACGAGCACCGCGTACCAGCGCACGCCGGACGCGTGCGCGGCCTCGACATAGGGCGCGTGCCGCACCCGTAGCACCTCCGAGCGCATCACCCTGGCGAAGTTCGCGATCAGCGAGACACCCACGGCGACAGCCACATTGCGGGTGCCGAAGCCGAGCGCGGTGACCAGGGCCAGCGCGAGCAGCAGCGACGGGATGGACAGCAGCACATCGACGATCCGCATGATCGCGGTGTCGACGATGCCGCCCGCGGCGCCCGACAGCAGCCCGAGTACCGACCCGACCACCAACGCGATCCCGACCGCGGTGAGCGTGGCGGTGAGCGAGAGCCCCGCACCGTGCACCATCCGCGTGTACAGGTCGCGCCCGAGATTGTCGGTGCCGAACCAGTGCGTCGCGCTGGGGGCCTGGAACTTCTCCGCGGGCACTCCGATCAGCGGATCGCCGGAGGCGAACACCGAGGGCGCCACCGCCCAGCCGACCGCGACGGCCAGCACCACGCCCGACACCACCAGGCCCAGGTGCGCGCGGGCCCATCGGGCAGTTCGGGCCGCTCGGTGCACGCGCGCGATGCCGTGATCGGTCACCGATTCGGGCCGTGCGGTCGGCGCCGGTCGGCGCACGAGGATGTCAACCACGTTCACTCCTTTCGGTGTCGGTGTTCGAGCCGTCCGATTCGCTGGACTTCCCAGCGACGGACACGGCTTCGGCGGGGGTGCCCGCGATGGGTACGGCACGACTGCGCCGCGTCCCGGTGATGCGCGGATCGAGCAGCGGATAGAGCAGGTCGACCGCCAGATTCACGCCGACGAAGATCAGCGCCGAGAGCAGCACCACGCCCTGGACCACGGGGATGTCCTGGTTGAGCACGGAGGTCTGGGTGAGCCGGCCGACGCCCGCGCGGGCGAACACCGACTCCACCACCACCGACCCGGCCAGCATCGTGCCGACCAGCACCCCCGCGATGGTGAACGCGGGCACGCTGGCCAGCCGGGCGATATGACGGCGCTGCACCCACCAGCGGGACGCGCCCTTGGCCAGCGCCACATCGGTGAACGGCTGACGCCAGGTCTGTTCCAGCCCGGCGGCGAGAACCTGGGCGAGCACCGCCCCGATCGGTAGCGCCAGCGTCAGCGCGGGCAGTAGCGTCCCGCGCAGCCCGGTCCCACCGAAGGCGGGGAACCAGTGCAGCCGGAAGGAGAACAGCTGCAACAGGAGCAGGCCGGTCCAGAATGTCGGCACCGAGACGCCCAGCGGTGGTAGCGCACTCAGGGCGTTGCGCAGCCAAGGCCGTTGCGTGTAGGTAGCGGCGAACGCGAGGATCGTCCCGCCGATGATCGCCACGAGCAGTGCGAGAGCGGCCAGTCCGAGAGTGGGCGGGACCGCGTCACCGATGGCTTCGGTGACCGGCTGGCCGGTGTTGATGGAGCGGCCCAGATCGCCGCGCAGGGCGTTGCCGAGCGCGGTCAGGTACTGCTCCCACAGCGGCTTGTCCAACCCGTACCGGGCTTGCATCTCCGCTACGGCCGCCTTGTCGACCGGGGTGCCGAGCCCGGCGCCGTCGGCCGCCATCGAGACCGGATCCGAGGGCAGCGCGTACAGCACGAGGAAGGAGATCGTGAACGCCGCCCACAGCACCCAGATCGCCTGCAGTACGCGCGAACCCACGTATCGGCCCATGATCAGTGCCCGCTCAGCCAGGTGTCGAAGAACTGCAGTCGGGCTGAGGCCTCGAACTTCACGTCCTGGGTGTGTCCGGCCACGCCGATCGCCTGCGACAGTTCGATCGTCGGCAGGTAGAGGCCGTTGTCGAGCACCAGCTTCTGCACGGTCGCGAGCAGTTCCGCGCGCGCCGCCGGGTCGTTGGTGGCCAGCTGCTTGTCCAGCGCCTCGTCCAGGGCCGGGATCGGGCCACGGGCACTGAGATTGCGACCGGTCAGCGAGAACGAGGTCCGCAGGATGTCACCATCGGCGCGGGTGGAGTTGCCGTAGAAGGAGTCGTAGTCCTTGGTGTTCATCTTCGCGGTGCTCTCCGGTCCGGAGACCAGGTCGAGCTTCAGATCCACCCCGATCTGGCGCAGCTGCTGCTGGGTCAGTTCCAGAATCGCCTGGTTGCCCGCGAACACCTGGCTGAACGTCACCGAGAAGCTCAGGCGCTCACCGTTCTTGGTACGGATGCCGTCGGCGCCGGGCAGCCAGCCCGCCTGGTCGAGGGCGGCCTTGGCCTTGGCCGGGTCGTAGGCGAGCCGGGCCGACTGATCCAGGTACGCCGGGGTGGCCGAGGCCAAGCTGCCGGTCGCGTACTTGAACTGCGGGCCGAGCACGGTGTCGACGAGCTGCTTGCGATCCAGTGCGGGCAGCAGCGCCTGACGCACGGCCTGGTCACGCAGCGGACCACGAGTCACATTGAGCTGGAGGCCGAACGGGGTCCCCGGGTTGGAGGTGGACAGCACCCCGCCGCCCGCGGCCTCGATCTGCGGCGCGTCCTGCGGCAGCGCGTCACTGATCGCGTCGAGCTGACCCGAGGCCAGGCTGCCGGTCCGCACACCCGATTCCGGGACCACGGTGAACTCGATCCTGTCCAGATACGCCTCGCCCTTGTGCCCGAAAACGGCGGAGCCCCAGTTGTATCCGGCACGCTTGGCCAGTGTGGCCGAGGAGTCCTGCTTCCAGCTGGTGTAGGTGAACGGTCCGCTGCCGATGTTGTCGCCCGCGCACCGAGCCTCGGCGGGCTTGGCGTTGGTGGACTGGGCGAGGATGCCCAGCTGCGGGGTCGAGGTGGCCTGCAGGAACTGGGCGTTCGGCTGGCTGAATTCGACACGGGCGGTGAGCTTGTCGACCGCGGTGGTGCCGACATAGTTGGTGAGGTAGCTGACGCCGAGCGCTGCCTTCGCCCCGCCGAGCTTGATCGTCGCGTCGAAGGTGTCGCGCACCGAGTCCGCGGTGAGCGCGGTGCCGTCGCTGAAGGTCACGCCGTCGGCGAGCTTGAAGGTGAACACCTTCGCGTCCGGGCTGACCTCCCAGCTCTTGGCCAACCAGGGTGTGATCGCGCCGGTCTTCGGGTCCTGATCGGTGAGCGAGTCGACGATCTGGCGGGCGACGTAGATGGTCTGATTACTGGCCGACTGAGCCGGATCCGAGCAGGTCGGGGCCTGGGAGAGACCGTAGCGCAACGTGCCACCGGGCTGCGGCGGTCCGGCCTGACCACCCGAGCCGCCGGTGTCGCTGCCACAGGCGACCACCGTGGTGACGGCGGCCAGGGCGCCGACGGCGGCGGCGATGCGATGACGAGGACGGATCACGAGATAACTCCAGATAATTGGCGGCCAGCGGCCAGAGGACGACTCGGAATGCGGCGGCGCAGCTCGGGCGCCACCTCGGCCTGGAACAGTTCGAGACTGCCCAGGTACTCGGATTCGGTGCGGCCGTCACGTTCGGCGGACAGGTGGATCACCTCGTGCCCGAACTGTTCGTGATAGCGGCCGACCTTGTCGATCACCTGCTCCGGGCTGCCGACCAGCGCCGACGAGCGGGTGACGAAGTCTTCGACGGTCTCGAACACGACCGGATTACCGACCTTGCGCTGCAGCGAGGTCCGCGCCTCGAACAGCGGGCGGAACACCTCGACGGCCTCCTGCGAGGTCCGCGCGACATGCAGGCCCGCGGTGCCCGCGCCGACCAGCGCATCGGCTGGGTCGTGACCGTAGTGCGCCCACCGCTCGCGATAGTGGCGGATCAGCGCGGCGTACGGCTCGATCGGATTGGTGACATTCGCCGAGAACACCGGATCACCGTGGCGCGCGGCCAGTTCCACCGACTCCTTGCTCGTCGCACTCCCGTGCCAGATCCGCACCCTCGGCTGCAGCGGTCGGGGCAAGGCCTTGGCCGCGGCGAGCGAAGGCCGGAACTGTCCCGACCACGTCACTTCCTCGCTGTCCCACAGCGCCCGGAACAGTTCGTACCCTTCCCGATTGCGCTCCCACTGATCCTCGGTGGTGACGTGGTAGAGCTGCGCCTGCGCCGCGCCGTTGCCCTTGCCGATGATCAGCTCGAGCCGGCCCTCGGACAGGTTGTCCAGGGTCGAATAGTCCTCGAACGCACGCACCGGATCGAGCAGACTCAACGTGGTGACCGCGGTGAACAGGCTGATCCGCGAGGTGAGGGCCGCGATATGGCTCAGCACCACCGGGGGAGCGGCCGACAGGAACGGATCCTCGTGCCGCTCACCGACAGCGAACCCGTCGTAGCCGAATTCCTCGGCGCGCCTGGCCTGTTCGACCACCTCGTGCAGGCGATCACGTGTCGTCGGGACCACACCGGTGACCGGATCGGGTACCCGGGTGATCAGCGTCATCAGCAGGAACTTCATGCGTGGTCTCCCAGCTCGTCGAACGACCTCATGCGGCGGGCTTCTTCGGCAGACCGGGCGGGTTGATCCGCGACTCGGTGACCTTCTCCGAATTCAGGCCCCATCGGTCGAGGATCTTCTGGTAGCTGCCGTCGGCGATCGCGTGCTGCAGCGCCTTGTGGATCGGGCCGATCAGGCCGTTGTCCTTCTTGGTGAGCGCCGCGATCTCGCCCTGCAGCTGCTCACCCGCGCCGGAGAAGGTGGCGATGATCTTGCCGTCGCTGGTGGCGGAGTGGTACACGGCCGCGGGGTTCGGGCCGATGTAGCCGTCGATGCGCTTGGAAGCCAGCGCCAGGTAGTAGTCGGTGCTCTGCTGGTAGTAGGCGATGTCGACCGGGGGCAGACCCTCGGCGACGTTCTGCTCGTTCCAGCTCACCAGCAGCTGTTCCTGATTGGTGCCCGCGCCGATACCGATCCGTTTGCCCGCCAGGCTCTTGCGGTCGGTGTAGGTGAGCGGACTGTCCTTCGGGACCTCGAGAGCGACGGTGTCGGTGCGGTAGGTAGCGAAGTCGTACTTCTCCTTGCGCTCCTCGGTGACGGTCACATTCGAGATGAACGCGTCCACCTCACCGGAATCCACCCGCACGAAGTTCTGCGACCAGTCCGCCACCTGGATATCGAGCTTCAGGCCCAGGATGTCGGCCACCAGGGTGGCGAAGTCGACCTCGGAGCCGATCACGGTCCGGTCGTCGGTGGCATAGAACCGCAGCGGCGGCACGGAACCGGCGGGACCGGTCACCACCAGCGTGCCGCGGTTACGGATGGCCTGGGGCACCTCGGCGGCGATCGCGTCGACCTTGGCGGCCCGCACCCTGCCCTCCTGGGCGGGGGACAGGTCGTAGGTGATCGCACCGGCCTGCACGGTGTCGGCGGCCTCGGGCTCGGCGGTGCAGCCTGCCGTCAACAGCGTGGCCGCCGCGACGATGCCGATCAGGGTGGAGAGCTTCATCAGTGTCGAAACCTGTTCGTGGGAAGGGATGTTCAGCGGACGCGGGACAGGAACGCCTGCGTGCGCGGGTGTTCGGGGTGGTCGAGAACGCTGGCGGCCTCGCCCTGTTCGACGATCACGCCCTCGTCGAGGAACACGACCGTGTCGGCGACCTCGCGGGCGAAACCGATCTCGTGGGTGACGATCACCAGCGCGGTGCCGCTGTGCGCGAGATCGCGGATCACCGCGAGGACCTCGCCGACCAGCTCCGGGTCGAGTGCGGAGGTGGGCTCGTCGAACAGGATCAGCCGTGGTTTCAAGGCCAGGGCCCGCGCGATGGCCACGCGCTGCTGCTGACCACCGGACAGCCGCCGGGGATAGGCGTCGACGAAATCGGCCAGTCCTACCCGTTCCAGAAGCTGTTTCGCCTCGGCGACCACCTCGCCGCGTGGGCGCCGCTGCGCAGAGACCGGGGCGAGCGCCACATTGTCGAGCACCGTGAGATGCGGGAACAGATTGAATTGCTGGAACACGAAGCCGATGCGGCTGCGCTGGGCGCGCACCGCGTGGTCGGGCAGCGAACGCAAGATGTTGCCGCGTTGCCGGTAACCGATCAGCTCACCGTCGATGTGCACGGTGCCCGCGTCCTGCGCTTCCAGATGGTTGAGCACCCGCAGCAGCGTGGACTTGCCGGAGCCGGAGGGCCCGATCACGGCGACCACCTCACCGGCGCGTACCGCCAGATCCACGCCACGCAGTACCTCGGTGCCGCTGTAGGACTTGCGGATTCCGCGCGCCAGCACCGCTGCGGTCATCGGGTTGCTCCTCGGGGTGCGGCCGCACCGGCGGCGATCTCGGTGACCTTGGCGCGGACCCGCTGCCACGGTGTCGGCGGCAGCGCACGCTGCGCGCCCTTGGCGTAGTGCCGTTCGATGTAGTACTGCAGGATCGACAGCGCCGTGGTGAGCGCGATGTACCAGACGGTCGCCACCATCAGCAGCGGAACCACCCGGCCGTTGCGGCCGAAGATCACCTGCACCTGGTAGAACAGCTCGGCGATCGCCATCACCGACACGATCGAGGTGCCCTTGAACAGGCTGATCACCTCATTGGCCGCGTTCGGCAGAATCGAGCGCATCGCCTGCGGCAACACGATCGTGCGGAACTGGCGCCAGCGCGGAATCCCCAGCGCCGCCGCCGCTTCGAGCTGACCGTCGTCGACGGCGAGCAGACCCGCCCGGATCAGTTCGGCCGAATATGCCGCCTGATGCAGGGCCAGCCCGATCACCGCCGCGGTGAAACCGCTGATCACACCATTGACATCGAACTCGTAGAAGCCGGGGCCGAACGGAATGCCCACGGACAGGCGGGGATACAGGTAGGCGATGTTGAACCAGAACAGCAGCTGCACGATCAGCGGGATCGAACGGAAAGCCCAGATATAGGTCCAGGCGATCACCCGCAGCACGGGATTGTTCGACACCCGCCCGATCGCCAGCAGGGTGCCGAACACGAAACCGAGGGCAGTGCCCCACAGGGTGAGCTCGATGGTCACCCGGAGCGCGGCCAGCACCGATTTCGCGGTGAAGTACTGGGCGAAAGTGCCCCAGTCCCACCCCGGATTGGTGATCAGGCCGTGCGCGAACTGGGCCACCAGCAGCAGTGCGATCGCCGCGACGACCCAGCGCCACGGGTGCCACGACCCGGCGATCCGGGGCAGGTCGCCGGCGGGCGCCTTGCCGCCGGATTCCGGATCGGCGGGGAGAGCGTCGCCGGGCGGTGCGGGCGCGGTCTCGGCGCCGGAAACGGCAGACGCGGTCATGGGAATCCTTCGGAAAACAGTGGAACGAGGCACAGTGACCTCCACCCGGCCAGCAACGGGTTCGCGATCTGGCGGCGCTCAGGCCGGACAGGTAGACAGCACGAAAATCTCCTCCATCGAACCCGGCAGAAGCACCCACACCCCGAAACGGGCGGGTTGCTGCGACGTCATCGAGCCAGGTCTCTCGGTCGCTCTGGATGGTTGCGCCCCGGTTTTGTGACCCGAGCTGAATCAGCATGTGGCACATGTGCGGTACCCACAACGGTAGAAATCAGCGTGAGCACAGAGGTTGGAACCGGGCGCGAGCACGGGCACAATTGCCCCGGTTCGGCGTGGTGGGGGACCCGCGGACCGGGGGTGAGCGGCGATCGGTGGGTTCGCTGGGAAATTGCGACGCGCCGAACGGGCGGTTACTTCACCTGTCCGGAATCCCGCATCGCAGGCGGTAGCGTCGGGGTTCTCTGCGTCGATGAGGAGTACGTCGTGATCATGCCGCGTCGTTCCACCGCACTGACCGCCCTGACGGTTTGCGCCGCTGCGTTGCTGTCGGCTGTGCCGTCGGCCGTTGCCGAACCGGCCGTGCCGGTGGCGCCCGCTGTCACTCGGGACGCACCCGGTGTCACGCCCGCCGCGGGGGCGGGGGATCTTCTCGGTGCCTATCAGAGTGTTGTCGAGACGCTGAAGGCGCTGGGTATCCAGCCGTTCCTCTACCCGACGGTGGCGGCGAACTGTAGCGGTGACGGAGCGGGGCTTGTTCCGGCTGTTGCGGGGGCGGTGCCGGGGCCGTGGCCGGCCAACACACTGCCGATACCCGGGCTCGATCTGTCCGCGGTGAAATCCGGGCAGACTCTGTTCACGTTCCTGCCCTATGGGCTTGCGGCCGATACCGCGGCTACGAAGACGTCCGGGATGCAGGTGGCGTGGCTCAATGTGAGTACCGGGCGTGGGGGGATGGCCTCGATGGGGTCGATTGCCGACATTGTGCGGGCGATGGTGCCTGCTGAGGTTCCTGGTGAATTGCGGCCTCTTGCTGAGACGGCTATTCGGGATTTTCTCTTCGCCGCTATTCCTGTGGGGGGTGTGCGGGCTGTGCCTGTGGATACGGGGCGGGGGACTGTGTTGGCTGCTGTTTTCGGTACTACTGACAACGGTGGGCGGTCGTGCTTCTTCTTTCCGACGGTGGGGATCACCGAGGTGGCTTGAGGGTGGTTGCTCGACTCGGTGTCGAGCGGGTGCGCGCCTGCCCTTCACCCGCTCGGCGGCCCTGATGCGCCTGCGCCGTCGCGGAACTGCGGGTCAGGCGTGGTGGGCTATCGGGTCTTCGGGGGTTACCAGGGGGCGCTGTTTCCAGTGCAGGCGGCCGGTGCGGTGGCGGTGGTGGGAGCGGGTCCACAGGCTGAGGTAGTGGGCCACTGACAGGGGGTGGGCCACAGCTGAGGCGAGGTCGGTTCCGGTGGGGGGCTTGCGGGTTTCGATGGTGCGGGCGGTGAGGCGGCTGGTGACGGCGGCCAGGTAGCCGAGCAGGCCCGCGCGGCGGGTTCGGCCTCGGCCGAGGATCGCGGCCAGCGGGGGAATCCAGTAGGCGAGGGCGGCGAGGATTCCGATGGCTGCGCCGGTGTCGCGGCGGCCGCCGTAGGCCGACCACAGCCAGCGGGTGTAGCCGTCGGTGAGTTCGGTGGTGCCGGTATACATTCGGGTGCTCGCGGCGGGGCCCGCGGTCACCAGGGCGGTGCGATGGCCTGCTCGGCGGATGGCGCGGGCCAGGTCCAGGTCCTCGGTGGCGCTGGCCGCCACGGCCGCGTGGCCGCCGCCGGCGCGGTAGGCCGCGGCGTCGACGGCCAGGAACTGGCCGCACGCTACGGCGGTGGACGGGCGCAGGCTGTGGTTGGCGGGGCCGACGGGCAGGGTCGAAGCCCAGGACCAGGCGAGCAGGGGCTGGATCAGGCGCTCGGCGGTCGAACCGGCGTCCTGTCTCGGCCAGGCCGAGACCAGACCTGCTCCGCGCCTGCGTAATTCGGTCACCGCCGCGGCGATCGCGTGGGGGGCCAAGCGTACGTCCGCGTCGATGAACACCAGGGCGGCCGCGTCGGTGCGGGCGGCCAGGCGCGCGCACGCGGCGGCCTTGCCGGTCCAGCCGGGGGCGGGGTGGGCGGCCGAGCGCAGGACGGTGAAGCGCTCGTCGTCGGCGATCGCGTCGAGTGCGGCTTCGTAGGTGCCGTCGGTGGACGCGTCGTCGAGAATCAGCACGCTCAGGCGGGGGACGCCGATCTGCGCGCGAAGGTCGGCGATCAGCGCGGGCAGGCGCTGCGATTCGTCGCGGGCGGGGACGCACACCGTGACCGGTTCGATCACGCCGGCGACCCCGCGCGGCAGGGTGCGCAAGGTGACCAGGTTGTAGGCGGCGGTGGCCGCGCCGAGCGCGGCCAGACCGGTGCCCGCCCAGGTCAGGTAGCGGGCCGCCGCGCTCATGTCAGCGGCCCAGTCTGCGACTGGAGATTTCGCGCCACATCTCCGAGGGGGAGAAACCGCCGCGCGGTGCGTTGGGCGGGCCGGGGTTGCGGTCGCGGAACGCCAGGCCCGCGATCAGCGCGGCCACCGCGAGGGTGATGCCGCCGACGATGCCCGCCCAGCCCGCGAACGAGCGGGTGTTGGGGTCGGCGTACTTCACCTCGGCACGCAGGGTCGACACCTCGCCCGCGGGCAGCTTCCACGACACCGTGTTCTCGCTGTCGGTGGTCTCACGGGTGCCGTTGGTCTTGGCGACGCGGGCCGGGAACGCAACGGAGAACTGCACGTCCGACCCGTGCGGCGGCACCGATTCCAGATCGACCCGCCCGGTGAGACTCACCAGATCGCCGCTGCGCTGGAATTCGAGCGTGAACATGCCCTGTGTCTGATCCGACAGGCCACCGAGCTGGCCGACCTCGCCGAAGGACAGATCGTCGAAGAACACTTGGGTGCCGACGTATCCGTCCTGGTTGTAGTTCTCCACCCGCACCTTCGCCGCCAGCTGCTCCGGCGCCTTCAGCTGCGGCCCCTTGTCGTCGGGCCCCGTCGGCACCACCGCGGCGACGATCCGCCCCGACACGCGATCGTTCGACGACACCCCCATCGACACCTGCACGCGCAGGCACCCGGCCAGCGCGGGCACGAGCAGTGCCAGCAGGACGGCAACGGCCGCGACGCGCCGCGCGGGCACGGAACGACGCGGCGAAGGAGCGGGCATGTCGGCGACGGGACTCGGCTGCACGGTTGACATCGTGCCAGGCTCAGGCCCGAGAGCCCACACGACGGGCCCAGCACTCACCGCCCACCCGCGCCCATCAGGCATTTTCGCCCCGAATCGGGGTGTGTCGCGGCGGGGTCGGCCGCTCAGAACGCGCGTCGTGCGGCCCGCGCACGCAGAAACAACGGGATTCCGAGCACACCGAGACCGAGGAAACCCCAGATCGCCGACGCGGGAAGGCCGAGGAACACCGCGTGCGCGAGGGCCGAGCCGAGCCAGGTCCACGCGAACACCGCGACCGGGACCGCCACCGACGGGTCGCGCGGCGGCGGCAGGAAATGATCGAGCAGGGTGAGAATCACTGCCATGACCACGGCGACGAGCGCCCAGCCCAGGTAGTTGGTGTACGGGATCTCGGGGATGCCGGGCAGGCCCGCGTCGGTGACCGACCAGGTCCATTGGCCGTCGGCCACCATCTGCGGATCGAGGAACAGATCCCAGCCGACCGCGCCGAGGACGAACAGCCCCAGGCGCCCGGCATTCGACCCGCTGAGCAGCCGAGCGCCCGACGCGCTGGGTGGCTGGGCATGCGTGGATGCGGACCGACCGGGGCTCTGCGTGATGGAGGCGCCCGACAGGTGCGCACGGGACACGACCATGCCCGCGACGATCCAGATCGGGTACAGCCCGCCGGTCCACGCCAACGGCACGGCCAGCGGCACATCGGCGAACGCGGGCCCGAGCCGATCGACGGCGTAGGCGTAGCTGCCGAACGGGAATCCGGTCGCGGTGCCGACGATTTCGGCGGTGAGCCCCAGCCCGGACACGACGACGAAGAACCCGGCGGCCCACCGCAATCCGCGAGTGGTCGCCGCGTGCAGCAGGGCGGTCGAGGCGGACAGCACCACGACCGCGACGGTGATCCGGTCGCGCGCCACCCCCGCGCTCAACGGGTACGTGATCTGCACGAGCACCAGTGCCAGCGCGGTCACGGCCGGTATCGCGCGGCGTGGGTCGGCGCGTAACCAGGCGCGGATCGCGGCCAGGGTACGACGACCTGTGTCGAGGACCGTGCCGGTCATCGATGCCGCCGAACTGCCGGGCCGGTGCGGCCGTGATGCCGACTGCGGCGCTGTGGCGGGCATGCCTTCATCGCTTGCGCAGCGGTGTGAACCGGCGCTTGCGCCCGTCGCCGAGGACCAGGCGGGCCGCGCTGCGCCCGCTGGCTCCGGAAACTCCGCCGCCCGGATGGGTGGATGCGCCGGTGAGGTACAGGCCGGGAGCGCCGGGGACGCGCTGGTCCGACAGCTCGGGCAGCGGCCGCCACAGCATCATCTGATCGAGGGACATCTCCACATGCATGACGTTGCCGCCGCGCAGTCCCATCTCCCGCTCGAGATCGACCGGCGTCTGCACGAATCGCTGGAGCACCGACGAAGTGAAGCCCGGGGCGTACCGGTCGACCTCGGCGATGATCCGGTCCGCCTCGTGCTCGGCGTGTGCTGCCCAGTCGCCGCCGTCGGCGAGTTCGTAGGGATGCCACTGCGCCCACAGCGACAGCTGATGTTCGCCCGCGGGTGCGATGGACGGGTCGAGCGCGCTGAAACTCATCGCCAGCACCACCGGGCGTGGCGGCAGCGAACCGGCCATGGCGGCGCCGTGAGCCAGTCGAAGCTGTCGGCGGTCGGAGACGAGAAACTGCAGACCACGGGCGGATTCGGCGGGGGAGGCGCCGGGGTATTCGGGTAGCCGGTCGGTGGCCAGGCGCACCACCATGCCGATGCCGGGGCCGACCCGGATGCGGCGCTGCCAGTCGTCGAGGACCCGGGGGTCGAAATCGCCCGCGCGCAACAGGTCGAGCGTGGACAGGATATGGGAGCCCGCGATCACCGTGTCGGCGTGCAGTGTCCGGCCCGATTCGGTCGTCACCTGCCACCCGGTGCCGGATCGGCGCAGCGAGGTGACGGCGTCGCCGGTGTGCAGCTCGCCACCGTCGGCCCGCAGGCGCGCGATCAACGCCGCGCTGAGCGCCCCACTCCCACCCACCGCGCGCCCGGGCGGCAGTGTGTGCATGAGCGCGGCGAATCCGGCCATCGGCGCCGTCCCCGGCTCCGACATCGGCGGACCCGACTGCGCGCCGAACCACGCGAGCGACGCCTTGAGCCGTTCGTCGTCGAACCAGAAGTCCAGTAGCGCGTCACCGGACTGCAGGAACTCCCGTGACAACGCCGATCCGCCGGCCCGCGCGTCCAGCCCCCAGAACGAGCGAACGAGCCTGCCCGGCGTCGGCGGCCCGCCGAACGACCGCATCACCCGTGCGCTGCGCTCGCCCCACACCTCGACGAAGCGGCGATATGCGTCAGCGTCCTTGACACCGCAGGCGGCCGCGATCGAGGCGCACGTCTCGTCGAGATCACGGTGGAACACGATCGGCGGGCGCGCACCGTCGGACGGTGTGAAGCCCCATGGATCACAGTCGAGATAGCGCAACCCGAACCGTTCGAGCTCGAGCTCCTCGATGATCCCGGTGTGCCGGATCATGATGTGCGCCGAAGATCCACGATCAACGAGATGGCCGGGGAATCGTGCCACCGTCGACACCGCGCCACCGGGCACCTCGTCGCGCTCCAGCACCTGCACCCGGTGCTCGGCCCGGGCCAGATAACAGGCCGCGACCAGCGCGTTGTGGCCGGATCCGACCACCACCGTCGTCATGGGCGCGTGGGCGGCATCGGCAGCCTGCGCCCGAGGATGGCGAACGGCCGGGTATCGCCCGCGAACACGAAATTGCGGATCACATCGGTGAATCCGGCCCGCCGGTACAACTTCCAGGCCCGGTTCGCCTCCTCCGGGACTTCCGGGGTCGACAGCAGCACCGCGGCCTCGGCGCGGTCGGCCAGCAGCCGCTCGAGCAGGCGCGCGCCGATCCCACGGCCCTGCGCCGCCGGGTGGACGTGCAGCTCGGTGAGTTCGAAATAGTCGGCGAGCAGGTCACGGGCAGCGGCATCGGGCCATCCACAGCGCCGCATGCCGGTCTGTACCTGCTGGTGCCACCACTGCCGGGGCGCACCGCTGTACCCGTAGGCGATCGCCAGGATCGGCGCGGTGCGCAGGTCGACGCCGCCCGCGTCATCGGGCAGCACCGCGGCCACCGCCCGCCAGCCGGCCCTGGTGGTGTGTTCGGTCCACATCGGTGCGCGGTGATGTTCGGTGCCACGGGGGTAGTCCATGGCGGCGACATAGACCGACAGGGCGTCGTGCAGGCGTGCGCGCAGGGCGGCGACGCTGAGGTCGACGATGACGGGTGCGGGGGTGTGATTCGGCTTGACGGCTGTCATGGCTCTCGTCGATGGCGCGCGGACGCGGAAAGTTGTCGGTGGGTGTCCCTATATTCAATCTCAATTCAAACGTTCGAATGTTAGTTCGATCAGTGCGAGGGGCGAAAGGGGCAGCAGATGGCTGGTCACAACGATGGTCGAGCGCACGCGGGCCACGACGGGCGCGCCGGCGGACTACTACGCCAGGCCGATGCGCTGCTCACCGATTCCGCCTGGGAGCACGAACCGGGGGAGCGGTTCCGTACCGCGTACCTGGCCGCGCTGCGTGGCGCCGGCTCGATGATCGCGCTCACCGGCGCCGATCGCGCGCCGCGAGCACGGTCGCGTAGCGCCTGGGTGTTACTGAGACGCGCCAGCCCGGAGTTCGTGATGTGGGCCGACTACTTCGAGGCGCACTCGCAATTACGGGCCGCGTTGGAGGCCGGATTGGACCGAGCGATCACCGACACACAAGCTGACGAGTTCTGCTCACGGGTGGGCGCATTCCTCTACGACGTCGACGATGCGCTGGTAGCCGCGGCTAAGAGCCTCCCGCAGCCGAGTCGTGGCCGCGACATGACCGCTTAGTTATGACCGAGTAGGTGGTACGCCACCGATCGAACTCGTATCATGGGGAGCAGATAGCCGCCAAGGTCGGCTACCCGTCGCCTACCCGGAGGCGACCAGCCACGCCTAGTGCCGGGGGAGGTACCGTGCCACTCTCCGAGCACGAGCAGCGCATGCTCGAACAGATCGAGAGCGCTCTCTATGCTGAGGATCCGAAGTTCGCCTCGTCCGTCCGCGGCGGACGTCTTCGCTCCACGTCGAGTCGACGCAGACTCCAAGCTGCGGCGTTGTTCGCCGTCGGCCTCTTTCTGCTCGTCGCCGGCATCGCCGCCCCGTTCAAGCCGGGCGGTTTCCCGATCATCAGTCTCGTCGGATTCATCGCCATGTTCGGCGCTGGTGTCCTGTTGATGATCGGCAACTCGCGTCGCGCCGCCCGACCGGACGCGACCGAGCCTCCCGCGGCGGGCAGCGGCCCGACCACGGGGCACCCGGCCCGTGGTGGTCGCCAGCGCAAGTCCGGCGGCTTCTCCGAGCGAATGGAAGACCGATTCCGGCGACGGTTCGAGCAGGAATAGCTCAGACCTAGCCGACTACGTTGGCGGCGCCACATCCAGTAAGGGTGTGGCGCCGCTTTCGTGCGTCTATGGGCGCGGTGACTGTCAGAACGCGAGGCCAGGGCGGTTCCCCCACCTTCCCCACCGCTCCCCACACTTCCCCCACCCGGTCACTCGGCCGACGTCGCACCTGCGATGTTTGCTGAACGTTGTCGGAACGAGGGGTTGCCGACCCGCGCGGGTTGCCCGAACACGGGATAACCGCGAATCTCAGTGATAGCTGGGATGACCTGCGGAATTGTGTTGGCGGGGAGCAGGATCACTCAGGGTTTCGATTGAAAGTGGGGGAAAGTGGGGTAATGTGGGTCGCGCACTACAGGAGAGGCCGTACGGCGAGGTGAATCCAGTAGGGAGGTGGCCGAGATGTTCCTCGGTACCTACACCCCCCGATTGGACGACAAAGGGCGGCTGACGTTGCCTGCGAAGTTTCGAGACGATCTGGCGGGAGGGTTGATGGTCACGAAAGGCCAAGACCACAGCCTGGCCGTGTATCCAAAAGACGAGTTCACCGCGCTCGCGCGGCGAGCCGCGTCGGCGTCCCGAAGTAACCCGCAGGCAAGGGCTTTCGTCCGAGCGCTGGCGGCGGGCACCGACGAGCAACGTCCGGACGCGCAGGGCCGGATCACGCTGTCGCCGGACCATCGGCGCTATGCGAACCTCTCGCGGGATTGCGTGGTGATCGGTTCGGTCGACTTCCTCGAAATATGGGATAAGCAGGCGTGGGAGACCTACCTCGAAGAACACGAGGAGGACTACGCGCAAGCCGGAGACGAGTCGCTGGGCGGAATCTTCTGACCCGGAGCACGCGAGTGCTGCGAGGCCTCTGCCCGGGCGTGGACCCTGACGTACTTCCCCGACGCCAGGTGCCTTGCCCCGGTCAGAGACCTCGAAGCATTCGCATCAACTCGTTCGACAAGCACTCATTCGAAAAGCACTGTGTGGCACGGCGATCCGTCTGCGACGCGAGGCAGTATCCCGGGAGGTCGAGGTGAACCATGACGCCGAGAACCCCCGTCATGTGCCGGTTCTGCTCGAGCGCGCCGACGATCTGCTCGGCCCCGCGCTGAGCGAACCGGGCGCCGTCTACATCGACGCGACCCTCGGATTGGGCGGGCACGCCGAGCATTTCCTGCGCACCTACCCGCAAGCGCGTCTGGTCGGTCTCGACCGTGACACCACCGCGTTGCGCATGGCAGGCGAGCGCCTGGCGCCCTACGCCGACCGGATCACGCTGGTACACACGCGATACGACGGCATCCCCGCGGCCCTGGCCGAAGCGGGGCTCGACGAAACCGGTTCCGTCTCAGCCATCCTCATGGATTTGGGCGTGTCCTCGATGCAGCTCGACGAGGCCGAACGCGGCTTCGCGTACTCCGTCGACGCACCGCTGGACATGCGCATGGACCCGACCACCGGGATCACCGCGGCCGACGTGCTCAACACCTACAGCCACGGCGACCTGGCCAGGGTGCTGAAAACCTATGGCGACGAACGGTTCGCGGGCAAGATCGCCTCGGAGGTGCTGCGCAGGCGGGCGGTCAAGCCGTTCGCCACCAGCGCCGAACTCGTCGAGGTGCTCTACGCGACCATTCCGGCCGCGGCGCGCCGCACCGGCGGACATCCGGCCAAGCGCTCGTTCCAGGCGCTGCGGGTGGAGGTCAACGGTGAGCTCGACTCGCTGCGGGCGGCCCTGCCCGCGGCATTGGATTCACTGCGTGTGGGCGGACGGATCTGCGTCATGTCGTACCAGTCGCTCGAAGACCGGCTGGTCAAGCACGAACTCGCGCCACGGATCGTGTCCCGGTCGCCGATGGACCTGCCGGTCGAACTGCCCGGCATGGGACCGGAATTCCGGATGCTGACCCGTGGAGCGGAAAAGGCGACCGAGTCCGAGATCGAGGTCAATCCGCGATCCGCGCCGGTGCGGATGCGCGCGGCCGAACGAATCGCGGAGAGGTCAGGGAGGACACAGGAGGGGACACGATGAGCGTGCGGACGAGCACAGTCGCGGTGCCGAGCAAAGCGGCCCGGCGCGTGGAGGCGGCCGAACGAGTGAAGTCCGGTGCGGCACAGCGGGCCTATGCCCGCAAGCGCACCAGGGAACAGCTGCTCGACGGCATCGAACTGCCCGAACCGTCCTCGACGATGGCGGGGCGGATCCCGTTCGTCACCGCGATCATCGGACTGCTCGGCTGCGGCCTCGCCCTGACCCTGTTGCTCACCACCCGTGCCGCCGAGGACAGCTACCAGCTCGGTGACGCCAGGGCGGTCAACCGCAAGCTCGACGACGAGCGGGCCGCGCTGCAGCGCGAGGTCGCCGCCGCCGACTCCGCTCCCGAATTGGCCGCCCGTGCACGTGAGCTCGGCATGATCCCCGCGAAGGATCCGGCCCGGCTGGTGATCGGCGCCGACGGCGAGGTCACCGTGATCGGTAACCCGACGCCCGCGCAGGGTGCGCCGGTACCGCCGCTGAACGGTCCGCCCACCACCGCCCCGAACACCCCGGCGCCGGGACACGCCCAGGCGCAGGGCGAGCGGGTCGTCCCGGTGCAGCCGGGTGCGGCCACCGCGAGTCCGAGCGCGCCCAACGGTGCCGCGCCCAACAGCGTTCCGGCGAACGTGCTCGCGTCTCCGCCCGCGCCGACGGCCCCCACCGTGAACGCGCCGCAGCCCGCGGTCGCTCCGGCCCCGGTCGACGCGGCCGTCCCCGCTCCGGCGAACGGTCAGGCACCGGCGGCGAACGGTGAAGCCCCCGCTCCGGTGGACGGCGCTGCCCCGGCCCCGCTCGCCCCGGCGACGGTGCCCGATCGCATCGACGTCGCGGGTCAGGGCGAACCACTGGTCTCGGCCGACACGCCCGCGCTCGCACCGGATGTCGTGGCCGACCCGCCGATTCCGGCCGGTGCGCCGTTACCGGGTGCGGTGGCTCCGGCCCCCGGACTACGTGCCCCTTCGGCCGGACCGCCTAGTGAACAGCCGCAGGTCGTCGAATCGCAGGATGGTCCTCGATGAAGCAGAGCGGGCCCGCGTCGCAGCAGCGACGCGGGCCGGTCTCGTCGAGGGCCCGCCGCGCAGGCTCGCTCTCGCCGGACCGGCCGATCCGCCTGCGCCTCGGCGTCGGCCGGGTCACCCTGCTGGCCACGTTGGCCGTGGTCGCGTTGCAGCTGCTCTACATTCAGAGTCTCGCCGCTCCCGCGCTGTCGGCGCAGGCGGCCTCGCAGCGCACCATCAAGGCCACCGAGGCGGCCGTGCGCGGCCCCATCACCGACCGGCACGGCAACCAGCTCGCCTTCACCCTCACCGTGAAAGCTCTGACCTTCCAGCCGGTGACGGAGCGCGAGAAAATGGTCGAAGCCAAGAAGCTGAAGCCCAGTGCGCCGGACCCCGAACAGCGGCTGAAGGACATCGCGAAGTTCATCCACGAGAAGCTCGGCGCGCCCACCGAGCAGGAACTGCTCGACAAGCTCAAGAGCGACAAGAAGTTCCACTATCTGGCCAAGAACGTCGATCCGCGCGTGGCGGCCGAGATCACCGCCAAGTTCCCGGAGGTCGGTGCCGAACGGCAGGACCTGCGCGAGTACCCGGGTGGCTCGCTGGCGTCCAATGTCGTCGGCGCGATCGGCGGCGATCGGCACGGTCAGATGGGGCTGGAATCGGCGCTGGACTCGGTGCTGTCGGGTACCGACGGTTCGCGCACCTACGACCAGGGTTCCGACGGTGCGGTGATCCCCGGCAGTTACCGGGATCTGCAGCCGGCGGTGAACGGCTACGGCGTCGAGCTGACTCTCGACGCGGACCTGCAGTACTACGTGCAGCAGCAGGTGCAACAGGCCAAACAGGTGTCCGGCGCGTCCTCCGCCTCGGCGGTGGTGCTCGACGCCAAGACCGGCCAGGTGCTCGCGATGGCCAACGACGGTACCTTCAATCCCGCACTGGGCCCGAATCATTGGGCCTCGGGCAAGATGGGCAACCCCTCGGTCTCCGAACCCTTCGAACCCGGCTCGGTGAACAAGATCATCACCGCGGCGGCCGCCATCGAATACGGCGTGACCACCCCTGACGAAGTACTCCAGGTGCCGGGCTCGATCCGGATGTCGGGCGTTACGGTGAACGACGCGTGGCAGCACGATGTCGCGCCCTATACGACCACCGGCATCTTCGGAAAGTCCTCCAACGTCGGCACTCTCATGCTGGCCCAGCGCGTGGGCGAGGACCGCTTCGCCGACATGGTCACCCGCTTCGGGCTCGGCCAGCGTACCGGCGTCGGCCTGCCCGGCGAGAGCGGCGGCCAGGTACCCGCCCGTGACCAGTGGTCCGGCGGTTCCTTCGCGAATCTGCCCATCGGTCAGGGACTCTCGATGACGACCCTGCAGATGACGGCCATGTACCAGGCCATCGCCAACGACGGCCTGCGGATCCCGCCGCGCATCGTCAAGGCCAAGGTCGCCCCCGACGGCACCCGCACCGAGGAGTTGCAGCCCGACGGCGTGCGCGTGGTCAGCCCGCAGACCGCGCACACCCTGCGTGAGCTGTTCCAGGCGACCGTGCAGAAGGACCCGATGGGCGTGCAGATGGGCACCGGCGCGCCCGCCTCGATCGAGGGGTACCAGGTGGCGGGCAAGACAGGCACCGCGCAGAAGGTCGACCCCGCGTGCCGCTGCTATTCGACCTCGTCGTTCTACAGCACGTTCGCCGGGATGGCGCCCGCCGACAACCCCCGCTACGTGATCGGCATGATGCTCGACGCGCCCGTGCGCAGCTCCGACGGCACCGGGGGCGGCTCGGCCGCACCGCTGTTCCACAGCATCGCATCCTGGGCGTTGCAGCGCGACCGGGTGCCGCCCTCCCCGGAGGCCAAGCGACTGGTGCTGGAGGCGGTGTCATAACGGCTGGTGCCGCAGTTCTCGGCCCTTTCGTCGCACCTTCCACTCAGTCCGGCGGCGGGCGGGCCGAGAACACCGATTAACTCAACCCGCGTTGTCCGACCGACACCGCGCGTCGGTAACCTGACTGCTCGTCTCGCCCACGCGCTCGATCACTCTCAGAGAGGAGCCTTGTGCCCGCGCAGTCCAGCCCGCACGCGCTCCGGCCAACCACTCCGCTGTCGACGTCGCTGCAGGCCGTGGCGGACCTCACCGGTGCCACGTCGGTGCCCCCGGCGTCCGCCGAGGTGATGGTCACCGGCATCGAGCAACGATCCAACGCGGTGCGCGCCGGAGACCTGTTCGCCGCGCTCCCCGGCGCGAACTCGCACGGCGCCCGATTCGCCGCCGACGCGATCGCGAACGGCGCGGTCGCCGTGTTCACCGATGCCGCGGGCGCCGAGCTGATCGGTGACGTCGCGGTGCCCGTGCTGGTGCGCGAGCAGCCCCGTGCGGTACTCGGCGAGCTGTCCGCCGAGATCTACGGCCACCCCAGCGATCGGCTGCGCATCATCGGCATCACCGGCACCTCGGGTAAGACGACCACTTCGTATCTGGTGGAAGCCGGTCTGGCCGCGGCCGGACTGTCCACCGGGCTGATCGGCACCATCGAAACGCGGATCGGCGGGCAGCGGGTGCCGAGTGCGCTCACCACGCCCGAGGCGCCGCAGCTGCACGCGATGTTCGCCGCGATGGTCGAGCAGGGTGTCGACGCGGTCGTGATGGAGGTGTCGAGCCACGCGCTCGCGCTGGGCCGGGTCGACGGCGTGCGGTTCGCGGTCGGCGCGTTCACCAACCTGTCGCAGGACCATCTCGACTTCCACAAGGACTTCGAGGACTACTTCGCCGCGAAACGTCGGCTGTTCGACGCGGATTCGCCGGTTGCCGCGCGCACCGCGGTGATCTGCGTTGACGACGAATGGGGCACCCGCCTGGCCGGTGATCTGGTCGAGCCGGTCACCGTGTCGACCACCGGCGCGGCGACCTGGCAGGTCAGCGGTGACATCAAGACCACCGGTGGCGAGCAGGAATTCACCGCTGCCGGACCCGACGGCGAACTGACGGTGCGCCTGCGCCTGCCCGGCCGCTACAACGTCGCCAACGCGCTGCTGGCCGTCGCCACGTGCGCCGCGGCAGGCGTCGATCCGGCGATCGCAGCTCCGGCGCTGGCCGTCGTGGACGTGCCGGGCCGGATGCAGCGCGTCGAGCGCGGCCAGGACTTCCTCGCCGTCGTCGACTACGCGCACAAGCCTGCCGCCATCGAGTCCGTGGTCACCACCCTGCGCGGCCACCTCGTCGAAGCGGGTACGGGCAGGCTGGCTGTCGTGCTCGGCGCCGGTGGCGACCGTGACGTGGCCAAACGCCCGCTCATGGGCGCCGCGGCGGCCCGCGCCGACCTGGTGATCGTCACCGACGACAACCCACGCACCGAGGACCCAGCGGCCATCAGGTCCGCCGTGGTGGCCGGTGCGCACGAACTCCCGGCCACCGACCGCGGCGAGATCCGTGAGATCGGTGACCGCGCGGCGGCCATCGCCGCGGCCATCGCCTGGGCGCGCGCGGGCGATGTGGTGCTCGTCGCGGGCAAGGGCCACGAGGCGGGCCAGGAGATCAAGGGCGTCAAGCATCCCTTCGACGACCGCGAGGTGGTCGCGGCGGCGCTGGATGCCCTGCGGATACGACACAGTCCGCACACGGACTCGGAGGACTTGACAGTTTCATGATCGAGATGACACTGCGGGAGATCGCGGACGTCGTCGGCGGCGAGCTGCACGACGTACCCGACCCCCAGGCACTGGTGACCGGTTCGGTCGAATTCGATTCGCGCCGAATCGGTTCCGGCGATCTGTTCCTCGCCCTACCCGGCGCCAACTCCGACGGACACGACTTCGCCGCGAAGGCGGTCGTCGCCGGGGCGGTCGCGGTACTCGCTGCCCGCCCGGTCGGCGTGCCCGCCATTGTGGTGGCCCCCGACCTCGGTGCGGTTCCGGGGACGTCGGTGGCGCTCAGCCACGATGACAGCGTCGGTTCCGGCGCGGCCGTGCTGGCCGCGCTGGCCGAGCTGGCGCGGGTCAGCACCGAGAGGCTGGCCGAGCGCACCGGTCTCACCGTCGTCGGCGTCACCGGGTCTTCCGGCAAGACCTCGACCAAGGATCTGCTGGCCGCCGTGCTGGCGCCGCTCGGTTCGGTCATCGCCCCGCCCGGCTCGTTCAACAGCGAACTCGGCCACCCGTGGACGGCTCTGCGCGCCGGCCTGGACACCAAGTTCCTCGCGCTCGAACTGTCGGCTCGCGGTGTCGGCCACATCGCCGCCGCGGCCCGCATCGCGCCGCCGCGGATCGGTGTCGTGCTCAATGTCGGCACCGCCCATCTCGGCGAATTCGGTAGCCGCGAGGCGATCGCGCAAGCCAAGGGCGAGCTCGTCGAGGCACTGCCCGCCGAGGGGCTGGCCGTGCTCAACGCCGACGACCCCAATGTCGCGGCCATGGCGTCGCGAACCAAGGCGCGCGTCGTGAAGGTCGGCCTGTCCGGTGACGCCGACATCCGCGCCACCGACGTGGTCACCGACGACCAGGCCCGCGCCCACTTCACCCTGCGCGTGGGCGGCGAATCGATCCCGGTGCGACTCGCTGTGCACGGCGAACACCAGGTCGGCAACGCCCTGGCCGCCGCTGCCGTCGCTCTCGAATGCGGCGCCGATCTGGCCACCGTCGCCCAGGCGCTGTCCGGCGCCACCGCGGCCTCGGTCCGCCGGATGGACGTGACTACCACCCCCGCGGGCGTCACCGTGATCAACGACTCCTACAACGCCAACCCCGACTCGGTGCGCGCGGCGCTCAAAGCGCTGGTCACCCTGGCGAAATCGGCCGACGAGCCCCGGCGCAGCTGGGCAGTGCTCGGTGAAATGGGCGAACTCGGCGACACCTCGGTGATCGAACACGACGCGATCGGACGCCTGGCCGTGCGCCTCGACGTCGACCGGTTGATCGTGGTCGGCACCGGACGACCCTCCCACGGCATGCACCAGGGAGCGGTGATGGAAGGCTCATGGGGCGAGGAATCGATCCTCGTTCCCGATATCGACGCGGCGATCGCGCTGCTCGACGACGAGATCGCCGCAGGCGATGTGGTACTGGTCAAGGCGTCGAAGGCGGTGGGCCTGTGGGCCGTCGCCGAGCACCTGACCGGGGCAGCGGAAGGTAATACAGCTCGATGAGGCAAATTCTGTTCGCGGCGGGGATCGCACTGGCGGTGTCGATCCTGCTGACGCCGTTGCTGGTTCGGGTGTTCGCCAGACAGGGCTTCGGCCAGGAGATCCGGGTCGACGGCCCGGCCAGTCACCAGGCCAAGCGCGGCACCCCGACCATGGGCGGTGTCGCGATCCTGATCGGCATGTGGGCGGGCTATCTCGGCTCGCACCTGATCGGCATCGGCTACGACGCGGAGGGTCCGACGGCGTCGGGTCTGCTCGTGCTCGGGCTCACCACCGCGCTCGGCGTCGTCGGTTTCCTCGACGACTTCATCAAGCTGCGCAAGCAGCGCAACCTCGGGCTCTCGGCCGCGGGCAAGTACATCGGGCAGACCGCCGCGGCGGTCATCTTCGCGGTGCTGGCCCTGCAGTTCCGCAGCACCGACGGGCTCAGCCCCGCCAGCAAGCACCTGTCGTACGTGCGCGACTGGAACACGGTGTCGATGGGCGCGATCATCTTCGTCGTCTGGGTGCTGTTCCTGGTCGTGGCCTGGTCCAACGCGGTCAACCTGACCGACGGCCTCGACGGTCTCGCGGCCGGTTCGATGAGCCTGCTGCTCGGCGCGTACGTGATCATCACCTTCTGGCAGTACCGCAACTCCTGCTCCACCAGCCCCGAAGCCGGGTGCTACAACGTGCGTGACCCGCTGGACCTGGCCCTGGTCTGTGCCGCCGCGGCCGCCGCGTGTATCGGATTCCTGTGGTGGAACGCCGCGCCCGCGCGAATCTTCATGGGCGACACCGGTTCGCTGGCACTCGGCGGCCTGATCGCCGGTCTGTCGATCACCACCCGCACCGAGCTGCTGATGGCCGTGATCGGCGCGCTGTTCGTCGCCGAGGCGGCATCGGTCATGCTGCAGGTGGCGGTGTACCGCACCACGCGCAATCGGTTGTTCAAGATGGCGCCGTTCCACCATCACTTCGAGTTGAGTAAGTGGGCCGAAACCACGGTGATCATCCGGTTCTGGATTTTGGCGGGCATCTCCGCCGCAGTGGGCCTCGGCCTGTTCTACAGTGAATATCTGTCACAGGTCGGGTGAGTAGAGACATGGTCGAACACTCTCCCCGCGCCCTGCGTTCCCCGGGCCCGATGCTCGAATTCCTGCGTGGCCGTGACGTTCTCGTCGCCGGTTGGGGCGTCTCCGGGCGCTCGCTGATCGAACCGCTGCGCGATATCGGCGCCCACCCCGTCGTCACCGACAACGGCGCGAAGGCGCTCGCCGAGGCCGCCGAACTCGGCCTCGAGATCGCCACCAGCGTCGAACTCGAAAGCGCCGACCTGAGCCGGTTCGCGCTCGTGATCACCAGCCCGGGCTGGCGGCCGGATTCGCCGGTGCTGGTCTCGGCGGTCACCGAGGGCGTGCCCGTCTGGGGCGACGTCGAATTCGCCTGGTGGGTCGATCAGGCCCGCATCTACGGCCCGGTCCGCAAATGGCTGGTGATCACCGGCACCAACGGCAAGACCACCACCACCCAGATGACGCACTCGATCCTGCGCGCCGCCGGCATCTCCAGCGTGGCCTGCGGCAATATCGGCCTGCCGATCCTGGACGCACTGCGCCGCAACCCCGGCCCGCAGGTTCTCGCCGTCGAGCTGTCCTCGTTCCAGCTGCACTGGGCGCCGTCGGTGCGGCCCGAGGCGGGCGTCGTGCTCAATGTCGCCGAGGATCACCTGGACTGGCACGGCGGTCTCGATGCCTACGCCGCCGCGAAGGCCCGCGCGCTGACCGGTCGCGTCGGCGTCGTCGGCCTCGACGACCCGGTCGCCGGCGCACTGGCCCGCAAGGCCAAGGCGCGGCGCACCGTCGGCTTCCGGATCGGTGTCCCCGCCGACGGTGAGCTGGGTGTGGTCGACGGCAAGCTCCTCGACCGCGCCTTCACCAAGGCCGCGATCCTCGCCGAGACCAGCGACATCAGCCCGCCGGGACCCGCGGGCATCGCCGATGCGCTGGCCGCGTCCGCGCTGACCAGGGCCATCGACGTGGCACCGCAGTTCGTCAAGGAAGGTCTCGCCGAGCACAAGGTGGGCCCGCACCGCACCGCGTTCGTGCGCGAACTCGGCGGTGTGGAGTTCATCGACGACTCCAAGGCCACCAACCCGCACGCCGCGCGCGCCGCGATCATGGCGCACCCGCAGGTGGTCTGGGTGGCGGGCGGTCTGCTCAAGGGCGCAAGTGTCGACGATCTGATCGAAGAGATCGGTGACCGGCTGGTCGGCGCGGTGCTGTTCGGGGCCGACGCGCCGGTGATCGCCGCCGCGATGACGCGACACGCACCCGAAGTCCCGGTCATCGAGCTGGATGCGGGAGACGATGCAGACATGGAGTCGTCGAGATCGCAGCGAGCCGAGGCGGTCATGGGCCGCGCGGTGCGCGCCGCGGCGGGTCTGGCTCGCGCCGGAGACACTGTCCTGCTCGCGCCCGCGGCCGCTTCCCTCGACATGTACGACGACTACACCCATCGCGGACGCTGTTTCGTGGATGCGGTGACGGCACTGGAAGATGGTGACATCGGGCGGGCGCTGTGACGAAGGCGCGCCCGGCCGAGCAGTCACCGCCCAAGAGGGGGCAGCGTGGTTAAGAGCCGGGGCAGCGTGGACGACAGCCGGGTCGGTAAGGGCCAGGCGGGCGCGAGTACTCGCCGGAAGAGTTCGGGGCAGCCGAATTGGGCGGGGGAGCGCTTCGGCGCGTGGTTGGCCCGGCCGCTCGCGTCGTTCCATCTGATCGTCACCATCGCGACCCTGCTCACTGTCCTGGGTCTGGTGATGGTGCTGTCGGCGTCGAGCGTCGAGGCCTACGCCGGTGGTGGTTCGGCCTACGCGCTGTTCATCCAGCAGGCCATGTTCGCCGGGCTCGGTGCCATCGCCTTCTATGTGGCGTTGCGGTTGCCGCTGCGGTTCCTGCGCCAGTGGTCGTTCCCGATCTTCAGCATCTCGGTGCTCGCGTTGGTACTGGTGCTCATCCCGGGCATCGGCTCGATCCACGGCGGCGCGCGACGCTGGTTCGACATCGGCCCGCTGTCGATCCAGCCCTCCGAAGTCGTCAAGGTGACCCTGATCGTGTGGGGTGCGCATCTGCTCGCCTCGCGCCGGGGCGCCCAGCTCAAGGACATCCTGGTGCCGCTGGTGCCCGCCGGTCTGCTGGTGTGCCTGCTGGTGGTGCTCGAGCCGAACCTGTCGACCACCATCGCCCTCGGCATCGTGCTGATGGCGCTGCTGTGGTTCGGCGGGCTGCCGGCGCGGCTGTTCGTCGGGATCATGGTGACCGGTCTGGTCGCCGCTTCCGTGCTGGCACTCTCGGCCGGGTACCGCTCCGATCGTGTGCGGGCGTTCTTCAATCCCGGTGACGATCCGCAGGGGGTCAACTACCAGGCGCGTCAAGCCAAGTACTCCCTCGCCGACGGCGGTATCTGGGGCCGCGGCCTCGGGCAGAGCCGCGCGAAGTGGAGCTACCTGCCCAACTCGCACAACGACTTCATCTTCGCCATCATCGGCGAGGAACTCGGCTTCCTGGGCTGCATGCTGGTCTTGGCGCTGCTCGCCCTGTTCGTCTACGCGGGTATCCGCATCGCACTGCGCTCGGTCGACCCGTTCCTGCGCCTGCTCACCGCTACCGCCACCACCTGGATCACCGCGCAGGCGCTGATCAACATCGGCTATGTCGTCGGGCTGCTGCCGGTGACCGGTCTGCAGTTGCCGCTCGTCTCGGCCGGTGGTTCGTCGCTGGCGATCACGCTGTTCATGTTCGGCATCATCGCCAGCGCCGCCCGGCACGAACCCGAAGCGGTGTCGGCGTTGAAGGCAGGTCAGGACGGCAGGCTCAGCAGGCTGCTCCGACTACCGGTGCCCGAGCTGTACACCCCGCCGGCGCCACGCAAAGTCGCGCCGCGCGCCCGCACCGAACGACCACGTCAGGCCCCTCGCCGCCAGCCGCCCGCCGACCGCAGGCGACGGGTGCCGGAAAGCCGCGGCACGAGTTCGCTACGGTCGACAAGAGCATGGGAGCCGACCTACCCGATGCCACACCGCCCGGTGAAACGGCGGACCGGCGGAGGCGGCGGCGCATGACCACGCAGGCTTTCGCGAGATCGAATTCGATACAGAGAGAACGAGGTAGATCCAGGTGAGTAACCCGCGATCCGGGTTGTCGGTGATCGTCGCAGGCGGAGGAACCGCAGGCCACATCGAACCCGCGCTGGCTGTCGCCGACGCGCTGCGCAGACTCGACGACTCGATCCGGGTGACCGCCTTGGGTACCGAGCGTGGACTCGAGACGAAACTGGTGCCCGAACGTGGGTACCCCCTGGAGCTGATCCCGCCGGTGCCGTTGCCGCGCAAGCCCTCCGCCGACCTGCTGCGGCTGCCCGGCCGGGTGCTCGCCTCGGTCAAGGCGACCAGGGCGGTGATCGACGACGTGCAGGCCGACGTGATCATCGGGTTCGGCGGCTACGTCGCGCTGCCCGCGTATCTCGCCGCGCGCGGCGGGCTGTTCGGTCGCAAGCGCAAGGTGCCGGTGATCGTGCACGAGGCCAACGCGAAGGCCGGTATCGCCAACAAGGTCGGCGCGAAACTCGCGGCGAAAGTGCTCGCCGCCGTTCCGGATTCCGGACTGGCGGGCGCGCAGGTCGTCGGCATTCCGGTGCGTGCGTCCATCACCGAACTCGACCGGGCGGCCTTGCGCGCGGAAGCTCGCGCGCACTTCGGCCTGCCCGCCGAGGGACCGGTGCTGCTGGTGTTCGGTGGTTCGCAGGGTGCGCGCAGCCTCAACGAGGCAGTCTCCGGCGCCGCACCGCAACTCGCGGCCGCGGGCGTCTCGGTGCTGCACGCGCACGGCCCCAAGAACAGCGTCGAGGTGAGCACCGCCGACGCGCCCGCCCCCTATGTGGCGGTGCCCTACCTGTCGCGGATGGACCTGGCCTACGCCGCCGCCGACGCGGTGGTGTGCCGATCCGGTGCGATGACCGTGGCCGAGGTGTCGGCGGTCGGCCTGCCCGCCTTCTACGTACCGCTGCCGCACGGCAACGGTGAACAGGAATTCAACGCCCGACCAGTGGTCGCGCAAGGTGGTGGCACAATTGTGGCCGACGCCGAGCTGACCCCGAAATACGTGATCGATGAGGTGATTCCGCTGCTGCTCGACCCCGCTCGACTCGCGCAGATGAGCCGCGCCGCCGCAGGCGCAGGCCATCGCGACGCTGCCGACACGGTGGCCAGGATCGTCACCGAGGTCGCCCGATGAGCGAGCCGGACCAGCAGATCGGGGAGTCCGCGGGCGCGGCACTGCCACCCGAACTCGAACGCGTGCACATGGTCGGCATCGGCGGTGCGGGCATGTCCGGTATCGCGCGCATCCTGCTCTCGCGCGGGGGCAAGGTCTCCGGCTCCGATGCCCGCGAGAGCCGTGGCGTGCTGTCGCTGCGGGCCCGTGGCGCCGAGGTGCGCATCGGGCACGCCGCCGACGCGCTCGACCTGCTGCCCGGCGGCCCGACGGTCGTGGTCACCACCTACGCGGCCATTCCGAAGACCAATCCAGAACTGGTCGAAGCGAATCGGCGCGACATCCCCGTGCTGATGCGCCCGACCGTGCTCGCCGCGCTGATGCGCGGGCACAGGACCTTGCTGGTCTCGGGTACCCACGGCAAGACCTCGACCACCTCGATGCTGATCGTCACGCTGCAGCACTGCGGCGCCGACCCGTCGTTCGCGGTCGGTGGAGAGCTCAACGAGGCGGGCACCAACGCCCACCACGGCAGCGGTGACATCTTCGTCGCCGAAGCCGACGAGTCCGACGGCTCACTGCTGCAATACGACCCGGACGTCGCGGTGGTCACCAATATCGAATCCGACCATCTGGACTACTTCGGCACCGACGAGGCCTACATCCAGGTCTTCGACGACTTCGCCGACCGACTCGCCCCCGGCGGCCTGCTGGTGGTGTGTCTCGACGATCCGGGTTCGCTCGCCTTGGCCCAGCGCGTCGCACCGCGCATGGCCGAACGCGGGATCGAGGTCCTCGGTTACGGATCGGGCGATCTCGATGACGCGCCCGTGCCCGTCGGCGCGCGGCTGCTCGACTGGCAGCCGCGCGATGTCGGCGGCATCGTGGAGTTCCAGCTCGACGGCGAGACGATCCCGCGGTCGTTGCGCCTGTCGGTGCCCGGCAGGCACATGGCCCTCAACGCGCTGGCCGCGCTGCTCGCCGCCCGCGCCACCGGCGCCGACATCGACGAGATCGTGCAGGGTCTGGAGGGATTCGGCGGCGTGCACCGCCGGTTCCAGTTCACCGGCCGGGAGAACGGGGTGCGCGTCTTCGACGATTACGCCCACCACCCCACCGAGGTCCGTGCGGTGCTGGAAGCCGCCGCGCAGCTGGTCGCCCAGGAAGCGCGGGACGGCGCTCGCCTGCAGCGCGGCCGGGTGATCGTGGTGTTCCAGCCGCATCTGTACAGTCGCACGGCCACTTTCGCCACGGAGTTCGGCACCGCGTTGAGCCTGGCCGACGAGGTGGTCGTCCTCGACGTCTACGGCGCGAGGGAAGACCCGCTGCCCGGCGTCAACGGCGCGCTGGTCGCCCAGTCGGTGACCACACCCGTGCACTACCAGCCGGATATGTCCAAGGTCGGCAAGCAGGTTGCCGCGCTCGCGGGCGACGGTGACGTCGTGATCACCATGGGCGCGGGCGATGTGACGATGCTCGGCAGCCAGATCCTCGACGGCCTGCGGGCCAGGCCGCAGCAGGGCGGCCGGTGAGATTGCCGATGCCCGCCGCGCGCGGGTGGCACGGCTACCGTCTCTGGACGGTGGTCGGGGTGGTCGTGGTGAGTCTGCTGGTGGTGCTGGCCTGGTTCACACCGGCGTTGTCGGTGCGCACGGTGCGCGTCGACGGGCTGTCGGCGGTACCGGAGGCCGACGTGCGTGGTCGGCTCGAAATTCCGGACGGCCGTTCGATGTTACGGATCGATACCACCGCGATCGCGCAGCGCGTCGCCGCGATCCCGAAGGTACGTTCGGTCCGGGTGCAGCGTAAATTCCCCTCGACAGTGCTGGTCACCGTCGTGGAGCGAACACCGGTGGTGTACTTCGACGCTCCGGACGGCGCCCATCTGGTCGACGCCGAGAGCGTCGAATTCGCGATCGAGCCCGAACCACCCATCGGGGTGCCGAAACTGCTCACCGAGGGCTCGTTCACCGGGCCGGCGGCGGCCAGGGCTGCGGTGGATGTGCTGGTCACCCTGCCACCCGCCTTGTCGGTGCAGGTGGGCGAGGTTGTCGCACGGTCGATTTCGGACGTCTCGCTGAGCCTTCGTGATGGCAGGAAGGTAGTGTGGGGCGGCACGGGCGACGGTGAGCGCAAAGCTGCTGTCGTGTTGCCACTACTGACCCGTGAGGGGACCGTGTTCGACGTTTCGAGTCCGAATCTGGTCACGGTAAAGTGAGCGACATTCTTTGTGGCACAAGATTCTGGCTCTCATCTCGGCGCGCCTGCGCCGCGATCGCAGTGGCTGCGAATAGCGTTCCGCAGCAGTCGGATACTTGACATAACGCCAACCCTATGGTTGAGGTTGAGGGTTTAAGATCGAAGGAAGGCGAGAGCCCATGACGCCCCCGCACAACTACCTTGCAGTGATCAAGGTCGTCGGTATCGGCGGCGGCGGCGTGAACGCCGTCAACCGAATGATCGAACAGGGACTCAAGGGAGTCGAGTTCATCGCGGTCAATACCGACGCGCAAGCCCTGCTGATGAGTGATGCCGACGTCAAACTCGATGTCGGTCGTGAGCTCACCCGAGGCCTCGGTGCCGGAGCCGATCCGGAAGTCGGCCGCAAGGCCGCAGAGGACCACAAGGACGAGATCGAAGAGGTGCTCAAGGGCGCCGACATGGTCTTCGTCACGGCGGGCGAGGGTGGTGGCACCGGTACCGGTGGCGCCCCCGTCGTCGCCAGCATCGCCCGCAAGTTGGGCGCCCTGACTATAGGGGTCGTCACCCGGCCGTTCTCCTTCGAAGGAAAACGGCGCGGGAACCAGGCCGAAGTAGGGATCAACCTGCTTCGCGAGTCGTGCGACACCCTCATCGTCATTCCGAACGACCGGCTGCTGCAGCTGGGCGACGCCGCGGTGAGTCTGATGGACGCCTTCCGCTCCGCGGATGAGGTGCTACTCAACGGTGTTCAGGGTATTACCGACCTGATCACCACCCCCGGCCTGATCAACGTCGACTTCGCCGACGTCAAGAGCGTGATGTCGGGTGCCGGCTCGGCACTCATGGGCATCGGCTCGGCGCGGGGCGAGGGCCGTTCGGTGAAGGCGGCCGAGACGGCGATCAACTCGCCGCTGCTCGAAGCCTCCATGGACGGCGCGCACGGTGTGCTGCTCTCGATCGCGGGCGGTTCCGACCTCGGGCTGTTCGAGATCAACGAGGCGGCCTCGCTGGTGCAGGAGGCGGCCCACATCGAGGCCAACATCATCTTCGGTACGGTCATCGACGATTCGCTCGGCGACGAGGTGCGGGTCACCGTCATCGCCGCGGGATTCGACGGTGGCGGCCCGTCTCGGCGGAGTTCGGAGCCCAGCGCGGTCACGACCAGCCGGACCGGGACGAACCCGATCGGTTCCGGCCGCGCGGGGGAGATCGGCCAGGGACGTCCGTCGGAGGCGCCGTCGCGTCCCACCGAGCCCGCCACGGCCGGGGTGTCCGGTGGCCGGGCCGCCGCGCCGAACTACCGCGATACCGAGCGGTACCGGGAGTCGGAGCGTCAGCGGGTCACCGAACGCGCGATGAACCAGGTGAACAACCCGGAAGTGCGCGAAGGCGACGACGACGACGAGATCAACGTCCCGGACTTCATGCGTCGGTAAGCGTTCGCAGACACGAAAAGCGCCCGAACTCCTGTCGAGTTCGGGCGCTTTCGCGTGGTGGGAGGGGATCAGCCCTTGGCGCTGCCGAGGCAGTAAGTGATCTTCGGATCATTGACCACGAGCACCTGGTCGGCGTCCTCGCCGCACAGCTGCTCGTCGACCTGACCGTCGACGCGGGTGACGACCTTGAAGCTGGCGTCGGACGCGGTGCACGGCACGAACTTGTAGCCGGTCATCATGCCCTCGTTGTAGCAGCTGCCCTCCTTGAAATTCGGGGCCAGACAGAGGAACGCGACCGTACCGCCGCTGCCGAAGGTCTCCTCGTAGGACGTGTAGTCCTCGTGGCACTCGACCTTCTTGTCGTGGACCTGCACGACCTGGTAGACGGCGTTCTCGGCCGAGCACGGGACCGGCTCGGTCTTGGAGTCGATCACCGACGCCGAGATCACGTTGATGCACTCACCGACCTTCGAGCGGGCGGTGTCGGACTTGCTCGCGTCCTTGGCGACCTCGGTGACCTTGTCGACGGCCGAGCAACTCGCGGCACCGAGTGCCGCGACCGCCAGCAGTGCGAGCGAGAACCGCGAAACCATTCCCTTGCCGGTGAACGTCATGCGAACCTTCTTTCTGCAGAACCTCACCGCGGACCCTTCGGCGGTGTAGGCCCCGATCACCCAACCTCACCCGGCGCCGGCGAGCATCCGGGAAACCACGGTAATTCCGCCGCGGTGGCACCGTTATGCTCTGATCCGGCCGTCCACGGCCGATCTCGCCAGTGAGGTACGGAGTGTCATGTTCGAACGCGCATTCGTCGGCCGCACCGCCGAACTCGCCGCGCTGACGATGACTTTCACCGGCCCGGACGCGCCCTGGTTGCTGCTGGTCGACGGACCGGCCGGAATCGGCAAGTCCCGCTTGATCGCCGAGTTCGTCGGCGCGGCCCGCTGCCGGGTCCTGGTGGTCACCAGCGCCGAGGACGCCCAGTCGCAGCCGCACTATCTCGCCGATGACATCGTCGAACAGGTGGGCGGGAGCACGGGTGATGCGTCCGCGGCGGCACCGAAGGACTCGGGAGTGACGCCGGATTCACGCGACCATGCCGACCTGGTTCGCCACGTGCGGCGTGCGCTCGGCGCGGTCGAGACCCTGCTCGTTGTCGACGACGCGCAGTGGGCAGACCTGGAATCGGTGCGGCTGCTGGCCTTTCTGATCCGGAACCGGCCCGCGCGGGGATTCCGCCTGCTGCTCTCCTTCCGCGACGGTGGTTGCCCACCGTCGATCGCCCGATCGGTGCGCGCGCCGCAGGTGCGGACGGTGCACGTGCGGGTTCCACCGTTCACCGAGGCCGATGTCGACGGGTTGCTGCCGGGGGAGGACCCGGGTCGGCGGGCCAGATTGTTCGCCGCGTCCCATGGCAATCCGCTGTACCTGACGCTGCTCGCCGATCTGCCCGACCGCGAATTGGACCGGGCATTGCACGGGGAGGAACCCGACCCCGCGTCGAACGATTTCGCGGCGCTGGACCGGACGATCCGCGCCGAACTGGCCCAGCTTCCGGATACCGAGCGGCTCGTGGCGCAGGCCATCGCGGTGTGCGGACTGCCCCCTGACCTCGAACTGTTGTGCTCGACGGCCGATCTCGCGGAGGGTGCGGTGGTCGCGGCGGTGGATGGGCTGGTTCGGCGCGGAGTGGTCAGCATCGGCGACGGCGCGGTGACGTTCGCGCATCCGCTGATTCGCACGGCCGCCTACCGGCTGTCCGGCCACGGCTGGCGAGCGATGGCGCACCGCAGGGCCGCGCTCGCACTGCGCGCACGCGGTGCGTCGATGCCCTCGCGCGCACGTCATCTCGAGCACACGCTCCTCGGCGCCGACGAGATCGCGGGCGCGGAACTGCGACTGGCCGCCGAACAGGTGCTCGCCGACGCCCCGGCGGCGAGCGCCCGCTGGCTTTCGGCCGCCGTGCGGATCGCGCCCGCGACCGACGACCCGCTCGCCGACGCCTTGGCGCTGGGCCGGGCGCAATTGCTGTCCGGTGCGGCCGCACAGGCGGTGGAGACCCTCGAACCGGCTGCCGCGACCACGGGTCGGCACCAGTTGGAGGCGCTGCTGCTGTCGGCCCGTTGCGCGCGCATGCTCGGTCGCATCGACCAGGCGCGCACGCTGCTCGCGCACGGTGCGACGCTGCCTCGCCGCCCGGGCGACGGACCGGTGCAACTGGAACTCGCGATCCTGGAAATGCAGGACCGCCAGGACTCCGAAGGCCAGGCCCGCCTCACCGCGCTGTTCGACTCCGACGCCATCGACGACCCGGCCGTCCGCGCCGCCGCGACGGCCCTGCGCTGCCTCGGTCTCCTGGCCGACGCGCGCATCGCCGAGGCCGCCCAGCTCTACGACCCCTGTGGCCGAGCGTTCGGCGTGCTCACCGACACAGTCCTGCGTGAAGTGGTCCACGCCGCCCCCGCGTTCGGCTGGTGCGCGTACTTCCTCGACCGCGACGCCGACGGCCTGCACCACCTGGACCGCGCGATCGCGGTGAGCCGCCGCTTCGGCCGCACCTACGCTCTCGCCGAGCTCCACATGGTCCGCGCCTACTCGCTGGCCAAACTCGGCCGTCTCCACGACGCCATCGCCGCCGCCGATGAAGCCACCGACGCCGCGACCACCTTCGGCTATCCCGACCTGCTCTCCTTCGCAGGCGCGCTGAAACTGCGCACTCTCCAACTGACGGCCCCGGAGGCGGCGGTAACCACCCAGTGGCACACCGTTTCCGCGCTCGCGCGCCCCACCGTGCGCTGGTGGCGCCAGGTTGTGGAGACAACCCTCACCGAAGTCGCCCGCACCCTGGATCTGCCCGCCTGCGCACCCCCACCCCAGAACGGCCGCCCCGGCCCGCTCACCCCGACGCACCTGTCCAGGGCCGCCCGCGCCGCGATAGCCACCGGCGACCTCACCGCCGCCGCGGACCTGATCACTCGTGCCGAAGCGGCCGCCGCGGCGACCAGCCACGCCGTCCACCTCGGCGAGCATTCCGTCGCGACCGTGCAGATCACCCCGGGCGGTGACCTCGGCAGTCAGGTGGGCGCGGCCGCGCTGGCGCGGGCCGACTACGCCGCGACCACGGGCGAGCTGGCCGTCGCGGCAGCGGCTGCCGAGGTAGCGGTCGCGGCGTTCGCGCGTGCCGGAATGGTGGTGAACCGGGCACAGGCCGAATTGATCGCCGGTGTCGTCGCGGGCAGAGGTGGTGATTTCGGTCGCGCGACCAGTCGATTCGCCTCCGCACGCGCGGTCTTCCTCGCCACCGGGGCCACCCGGCTGCTCGACGAGGTGACCACCGAACAACGTCGTCTCGCAGGCGCCCAGCGGGTCGGCCCCCCGGCCGCGCTGACCAGGCGCGAACGCGAAGTCGCCGACCTGGCCGCCAACGGCCACACCAACAAGGCCATCGCCGAGCACCTCTGCCTCAGCCCCCGCACCGTCGAAGACCACCTCAGCCGAGTGCTGCGCAAACTGGGTCTGGCCGGCCGCGCGGGCATCGCGCGCAAGCTCGGCGAGCTCGACATCGCGGAGTCCACCGCGTGACCGGGCGCGCGGTCATCGCCGTAGCGGTCGACGGCGGCGGTCCGTTCGGTGCGGTCGGGCACCTGTCCGCCCTGTCGTTTCGGGCTTGACCGACGTCACTACGCGCGATGACCGCCCGACCCGGTGACCGCACTACGCTCGAACACATGACTTCCGCACCTCCTACCGTGACCGTTCGCCGGGTGACCACCACCCGCGCCGGTGGCTTCTCCGCCGCGCCCTACGACTCGTTCAACCTGGGTGACCACGTCGGTGACGATCCGGAAGCTGTGCGCCGTAACAGGATTCGGCTGGCCGAGGGCATCGGCCTCACTCCCGACCGGCTGGTGTGGATGGAGCAGGTACACGGGCGCACCGTCGAGATCGTCGACGGGCCGCGCGCCGAACCGGTGCCGGTGACCGACGCGCTGGTCACGACCGTGCCGGGACTGGCGCTGGTGGTGCTCACCGCCGACTGCGTGCCGATCCTGCTCTCCGACGACGAGGCCGGCGTCATCGCCGCCGTGCACGCGGGCCGCATCGGCGCCCGGATCGGCATCGTGCCGCGCGTGCTGGACGCGATGGTGTCGGTCGGCGCCCGCGTCGACCGCATCGGCGCCTTCCTCGGCCCCGCCGCCTCGGGTCGTCAGTACGAGGTCCCGGCCGCGATGCGCGCCGACGTCGAAGCCCACCTGCCCGGCAGCGCGACCACCACCGTCCGGAAAACTCCCGGTCTCGACCTGCGCGCGGGCATCCGCCGACAGCTCACCGAGGCGGGGGTCGCCGGAATCGCCGTCGACCCCCGCTGCACCATCGAGGACAAAACCCTGTTCAGCCACCGCCGCGGCGCCCCGACCGGCCGCATCGCCGGCGTGATCTGGATGGATGCCGCCGCATGACGACGGAAACCGCGACGGACCGCACCGCGGAGCTCTCGGCCCGTCTCGACGGGCTGCTCGCGCGCGTCGACGCCGCCGTCGACGCCGCCCGACGCCCGGCGGGCTCGGTCCGTCTGCTCCCGGTGACCAAGTTCTTCCCCGCCACCGATGTGGCCATCCTGCACGCCCTCGGCCGGCGCGAATTCGGTGAGTCGCGCGAGCAGGAAGCCTCGGCGAAGGTCGAGCAGCTGGCCTACGACGATGTCGAATGGCACATGATCGGCCGTTTACAACGCAACAAGGCGCGCTCGGTCGCGCGATGGGCGCACACCGTGGCCTCGGTCGACAGCGAACGTCTGGCAAACGCCCTGGACAGGGCTGCGCAGGACGCACTCGCAGCCGGCGAGCGTATCGCGCCGCTGCGGGTGCTGCTGCAGGTGAGCCTGGACGCCGACCCCGGACGCGGGGGTGTCGCACCGGCCGATCTGCTCGCCCTGGCCGACCTGGTAGCGAAGGCGCCCGGTCTGCATCTGGCCGGTCTGATGGCGATTCCGCCCCTTGACGTCCCGAGTCATGTGTCGTTTGCGAATCTTGCGACATTGCACACTTCGCTGCTCGCGCAACACGCCGAGGCCACCGACCTTTCTGCAGGTATGTCGGGTGATTTGGAGATTGCGGTCGAACACGGTTCGACGTGTGTGCGTGTCGGAACCGCCTTGATGGGCGCCCGGCCGATAACCTCGGCGTAGCAAAGAAACCTCACCAGTCACATTCGACACATACGATTGGGCTGAAGAGGCGCTGAGCAAGAACTTCAACACCCGGCCGCCACCGGGGCCGAAGGAAGGTCGACCAGATGAGTACCCTGCATAAGTTCAAGGCGTACTTCGGCATGGTTCCGCTCGATGAGTACGAAGACGACTACGTCGACGATCATGCCCCTCGCGGCGTCGAGGAGCGCGCGGGTCGCGTTCGTCCGCGCAGCTACGACCGTTATGCCGAAGACCGCTACGGCGCCGACCGTTTCGAGGACGAGGCCGACGACTTCCCGCAGCCGGCATACAAGTCGGCCTACCAGGCGCGTCGCGACGACTATGTCGCCGACACCTACGCCGACGATCGCTACGAGACGCCGCGTCGCCCCACCAGGATCGAAACGGCGCCGTCGTCGGGCCGGTCCTTCCGGGCAGGCGGTGTCGCACCCGGTATGCGCGGCTCCACTCGTGGTGCGCTCGCGGTCGATCCCGACGCCGAGGAGCGCAGGCTGGAGGAGCGCTTGCGCCCCGAGCCCGCCCCCGCGCGGCGTCCTGGGATCTTCGAGGACGGAGGTCCCTTGTCCAAGATCACCACGCTGCGTCCGCGCGATTACAGCGAGGCCAGGATCATCGGTGAACGGTTCCGCGAAGGGAATCCGGTCATCATGGACCTGGTCGACCTGAGCAATGCCGATGCCAAAAGGCTGGTCGATTTCGCGGCCGGACTCGCTTTCGCGCTGCGTGGTTCGTTCGACAAGGTGGCGACGAAGGTGTTCCTGCTCTCACCGGCCGATGTCGACGTATCAGCGGAAGAACGCCGCCGCATCGCCGAAAACGGCTTCTACAACCAGAAATAGAGAACGCACACCGGATACCGAGATGGCCGCCCGCGCACTGCGCGGCGCGGCCATTTTGCACCATGCCGATTTTGCGGCAGAGTGAAGCCGTGGCCCTGTTCGCGGTTCTGTACCTCGTGCTTTTCATCTTCTGGCTGTTGCTCATCAGTCGGGTGATCGTCGAGTTCATTCGCAGTTTCGCGCGCGACTGGCGCCCGACCGGTGTGGTGGTGATCGTCCTCGAGGTGATCTTCACCGTTACCGACCCCCCGGTGAAACTGCTGAGGCGGTTGATACCTCCTGTGAATCTTGGGGGGATTCGTCTCGATCTTTCGATAATGGTCCTGCTCTTCCTCGTCTTCATCCTGATGTCGATCGTGGGTAGGCTCGGTCAGCCCGTGACCTCCGTGTGACACAATGAATCGAGAAGACCGCTTGCTAGTTCTCCAAAAGACGCGTGAAGGGATCCTTCGATGCCGCTGACTCCTGCCGATGTGCACAACGTCGCGTTCAGCAAACCGCCGATCGGTAAGCGCGGCTACAACGAGGACGAGGTCGATGCCTTCCTGGATCTCGTCGAACAGGAGCTTTCGCGCCTGATCGAGGAGAACGCCGACCTGCGTCAGCGGGTCGCCGAACTCGACACCGAGCTGGCCGACGCCAAGAAGAACCGTGGTCCTGCCCCGGTCAGCGCCGTGAAGGCGCCCGTGCAGCAGGCACCTCCTCCCGCGCCGGAACCTGTTCCGCAGCCGGTTCCCGTCGCGCCGCCCGCCCCGATGCCCGTCGCGGCGCCGGCGCAGAACAACGGCCCCGACGCGAACATGCAGGCCGCGAAGGTGCTCACCCTGGCGCAGGAGATGGCCGACCGCCTGACCACCGACGCCAAGACCGAGGCCGAGGGGCTGCTCTCGAACGCGCGAGCAAACTCCGAGCGACTGGTTGGCGACGCCCGCACCCGTTCGGAAGCGATGATCGCCGACGCGCGTCAGAAGTCCGACGCGATGCTGGCCGACGCGCAGAACCGCTCCGACACCCAGATCCGGCAGGCCAAGGACAAGGCCGAGGCGCTCACCGCCGACGCCGAGCGTCAGCACGCCGAGATCATGGCCACGATCACTCAGCAGCGCACGGTGCTGGAAAGCCGCATCGAGCAGCTGAAGACCTTCGAGCGCGAGTACCGCGTGCGCCTGAAGTCCTACCTGGAATCGCAGCTGGAAGAGCTCGAGAACCGTGGGTCGGCCGTGCCGGTCGACGGTGGCGAGTTCGCGGGCGAAACCAACGGTTCGGCCAACAGTCTGGCTCCGGCTTCCTTCGCCAAGGGCGGCAAGTAAACTGGTTCCCGAGTCGCGCGACGCAGCGCGTCGCGTGATTCGGGAATGCCCAGTTATCGTCGGGCTGCTCGGTTGGCTTGGGAGTCACCATGCTCGTCTTGACGCTTGTTCTAGCGGCGATCGGCTTCGGACTGCTCGTCGCGGCGCTCGCCACCGGTTCGGTGGTGTGGGCGTGGGGATGCATTCTGATCTGCGTAGTCGGTGCCGCGAGTTTGCTCGTGAGCGCGCTGGCCACCCGAAAACCCGAGAGCGAACCGGCCTCACCCGGCCGACACGCCCGGCGGAACTGAACGGGCGCGGAATATCCACTGGACGCGCCCGGTTAGAATCGAACTACACATGGCGCTGATCCGGCTATCACCGGGGAGCCTTCGGAAGAACGGCGCGCAGCGCTCAGTAGAACCGAACGGGTGAGCCCGTCACAGCTCACACAACGAGAGGCCTGAACCCTTCGCAGGGAGTGGATCAGGCAAACGGGGTGGTACCGCGGTACGGCGCACCGGCGCCGACATCGTCCCCGTGCCCACATCTCGCGCTCACGGCGCGGCGGCACGAGGAGCAGATCCGCGATGGCGGACGAGACAACTACCGGTAGCGCATACCCCCGGGTCGATTTCGGCGCGGCTGCGGGCGCGACGTTCCCGGAGCTCGAAACCCAGGTGCTCGACTACTGGGCTCGCGACGACACCTTCCGCGCCAGCATCGACAATCGCGACGGTGAGGGTGAGTTCGTCTTCTACGACGGGCCCCCGTTCGCCAACGGCCTGCCGCACTACGGGCACCTGCTGACCGGCTACGTCAAGGACCTGATCCCGCGCTTCCAGACCATGCGCGGCAAGAAGGTCGACCGCCGCTTCGGCTGGGACACCCACGGTCTGCCCGCCGAGATCGAAGCCGAGAAGCAGCTCGGCATCACCGACAAGGCCCAGATCGACGAGATGGGGCTGGCCGAGTTCAACGCCGCCTGTAAGTCGTCGGTGCTGCGCTACACCGGTGAGTGGCGCGATTACGTCACCCGGCAGGCCCGCTGGGTCGACTTCGACAACGACTACAAGACCCTCGACCTCGACTTCATGGAGTCGGTCATGTGGGCGTTCAAGTCACTGCACGAGAAGGGCCTGATCTACCAGGGCTTCCGCGTGCTGCCCTACAGCTGGTACGAGCAGACGCCGCTGTCGAACCAGGAGACCCGCCTCGACGACGCGTACAAGATGCGTCAGGACCCCGCGGTCACCGTCGACATGCGCCTGTCCGTCCCCGCCGAGCACCCGTTCGCCGCGCTGGACGGCGCGAACGCGCTGATCTGGACCACCACGCCGTGGACTTTGCCGTCCAACCTCGCGATCGCGGTGCACCCCGACGTGCGCTATGTGCACGTGCGCGGCGCCGACGACAAGCGCTACCTGCTCGCCGCCGAACGTCTGTCGCACTACAGCCGCGAACTGGGCGAGGAGCCGGAGGTGCTCGGCGAGTACGACGGTGCGGCCCTGGCCGACCTGTCCTACGCCCCGCCGTTCGACTTCTTCGTCGGCCACCCGAACTCGCACCGCGTGCTCACCGCCGACTACGTCACCACCGACTCCGGCACCGGCATCGTCCACCTCGCACCGGCTTTCGGTGAAGAGGACATGGACGTGGCCTCGGCCAACGGCATCGAGATCGTCCAGCCACTGGACCCGGCGGGCAAGTTCACCTCGATGGTGCCGCCGTACGAGGGTCTGATGGTCTTCGACGCCAACCCGGTGATCATCAAGGACCTCAAGGCCGCCGGAAAGCTGTTGCGGCACGAGACGATCGAGCACTCGTACCCGCACAGCTGGCGCTCCGGTCAGCCGCTGATCTATATGGCCGTGCCGTCCTGGTTCGTCGCGGTCACCAAGTTCCGCGACCGGATGGTGGAGCTGAACCAGCAGATCAGCTGGGTGCCCGAGCACATCCGCGACGGACAGTTCGGCAAGTGGCTCGAAGGCGCGCGCGACTGGAACATCAGCCGAAATCGCTACTGGGGCAGCCCGATCCCGGTCTGGGTCTCCGACGATCCGGCCTACCCGCGCGTGGACGTCTACGGTTCGCTGGACCAGCTCGAAGCCGACTTCGGCGTGCGCCCCACCGACCTGCACCGCCCGCACATCGACGACCTCACCCGGCCCAATCCCGATGACCCTACCGGGAATTCGACGATGCGCCGGGTCCCCGAGGTGCTCGACTGCTGGTTCGAGTCGGGCTCGATGCCCTACGCCCAGGTGCACTACCCGTTCGAGAACAAGGAGTGGTTCGACAGCCACTTCCCCGGCGATTTCATCGTCGAGTACAACGGGCAGACTCGCGGCTGGTTCTACACGCTGCACGTGCTCTCGACCGCGCTGTTCGACTCGCCGTCGTTCAAAACCGTGGCCGCGCACGGCATCGTGCTCGGTGAGGACGGCCTGAAGATGTCGAAGTCGAAGGGCAACTACCCCGACGTCAACGAGGTATTCGACCGCGACGGTTCCGACGCCATGCGCTGGTTCCTGATGAGCTCGCCCATCCTGCGCGGTGGCAATCTCATCGTCACCGAGCGTGGCATCCGCGAGGGCGTGAGCCATGCGATGCGGCCGCTGTGGAACGCGTGGACCTTCCTGCAGCTCTACGCCTCGAAGCCCGGTGTGTGGCGCACGGATTCGCCGAATGTGCTCGATCGCTACATCCTGGCCAAGCTCGCGGTCACCCGCGACGTGGTCACCGAGGCGCTGGAGACCTACGACATCGCCGGTGCCGCCGACGAGTTGCGTGGGTTCGCCGACGCGCTCACCAATTGGTATGTGCGCCGGTCGCGTTCGCGGTTCTGGTCCGAGGATCGCGACGCGGTCGACACCCTGCACACGGTGCTGGAAGTGGTCACCCGGCTCGCGGCGCCGCTGCTGCCGCTGATCACCGAGGTGATCTGGCGCGGGCTCACCGGCGAGCGCTCGGTGCACCTCACCGACTGGCCGACCGAGACCGAGCTGCCGCACGATCCCGACCTTGTCGCCGCTATGGACGAGGTGCGGGTCGTGTGCTCGACGGTGCTGAGCCTGCGCAAGGCGCAGAACCTGCGGGTGCGGTTGCCCCTGGCCGAGGTCACCATCGCCGCGGCCGATGCCGAGCGGCTCGCGCCGTTCACCGAGCTGATCGCCGACGAGGTCAACGTCAAGAAGGTCGACCTGACCACCGACGTCTCCGCGCACGGCAGGTTCGAGCTGGTCGTGAACGCGCGCGCCGCTGGCCCGCGCATCGGCAAGCAGGTCCAGACGGTGATCAAGGCCGTGAAGGCGGGGGAGTGGAGCGAGTCCGCCGACGGTGTCGTCACCGCCGCGGGGATCACCCTGCTGCCCGAGGAGTACACCCAGCGTCTGGTGGCCGCCGAACCCGAGTCCACCGCCGCCCTGCCCGGCAATGCCGGCCTGGTGGTGCTGAACTCGGTGGTCACCGAGGATCTGGAGGCCGAGGGCTGGGCCCGCGACCTGATCCGCGACCTGCAGGAAACCCGCAAGTCGCAGGGGCTGGAGGTGTCCGACCGGATCAGTGTGGTGCTGGACGTACCCGCCGAGCGGGCCGAGTGGGCCGCGACCCACCGCGACCTGATTGCCGGGGAAATCCTCGCCACCGCACTGACTTTCGGTGATGCCGGTGCCGATGCCGCCGAGATCACGGGCGGCGTGAAGGTGTCGGTCACGAAGGTCTAGTACTTCGAGACAGCGAAAGGGCGGGACCTGCCGGTCCCGCCCTTTTTCGCGTGAATGCGGTTACTCGACAACCAGTTCCACCGGGATGTTGCCCCGAGTGGCGTTGGAGTACGGGCACACCTGGTGGGTCGCCTCGATGAGCTGCTGCCCCTGCTCGTTGTGCAGGTGCTCGGGCAGTTCCACGCGCAGCACGACCGAGAGTCCGAACCGGCCGCCGTCGAGGGGGTTCAGGCCGACTTCGGCGGTCACCGACGCGTCGTCGGCGTCCAGCTTCATCCGCTTGGAGACCAACTGCAGCGCACTGGCGAAACAGGCCGAATAGCCCGCCGCGAAGAGTTGCTCCGGGTTGGTGCCCGCGCCGTCGCCGCCCATCGCCTTGGGGCGGGCGAGCGTCAGATCGAGCACGCCGTCGTCGGTGTAGGAACGGCCGTCGCGGCCGACCGAGGTGGCTACTGCGGTGTAGATGGGTGCCATGGTGTCCTCCTAGACAGACTTGTCTGTTCGCTTGTGTCCTCAGAGTAGACAGACCTGTCTGGTATCGTCAAGGGAAAGCGCTGAATCCCGGAAAGGACACAGGTCAGGCGATGAGTGCGGCTCGTGAACGTCTGCTCGATACGGCAACCCGGTTGTTCTATACCGAGGGTGTCCACACGGTGGGCATCGACCGGATCATCGCCGAGGCCGGCATCGCCAAGGCCACGTTCTACCGGCACTTCAAGAGCAAAGACGACCTGGTAGTCGCCTATTTGCAGCGCGAATACGCGCGCCAGCGCGAGGCGCTGGAATCGGTCGAGGGCGAAGGCTTCGCCGCGGTCACCACCATCTTCGACGCGCTCCGTGACATCAGTTGCGGCCCCGGCTTCCGTGGCTGTCCTTTCCTCAACGCCGCCGTCGAATTCACCGACCCGCAACACCCGGTCCGCCGCGTCGTCGACGACTACCGCACCTGGTTCCGTGAACTCATGGCCGAACACCTCCGCGCCGGCGGTCACTCCGCCCCCGACGACGCGGCCCGCGCCCTGCTGCTCACCCGCGACGGCGTCACCATCAGCGGCGGCGTAGGCGACAACGACACCGTGCGCGCCGGCATCGAGGCGGCGCTGAAACTCATCGGCTGATCACGTGAGAAGACGGGGAACTCGCCGGGTGCGCCCACACGGCCCGGCTACCTCCTGGCCACGCCGTCACGACCGGCGGAAGTCGGGGAGAGGCCGCACAGTCGTGCAGAATTGTGGCGTTACTGCTGATGCGCATGGAACCGCTGAGGCGACAGTGACTGCTCGTGACGTTTGTCCTGTGGAAACGGTGCCGCGCCGATGATGGCGACATCCCGGCGCGACACCGGATCAGTGGGTGGCTCACCCGGATCAGGCGATGCCGCCCGATAGCCGACCAGCCGGAAGCTCAGCTCCCGGCCGTGAGGAAGAGCGCGCACATGAAGCGAGAACTCCTGGGACGGTTGGCCTTCGGCTTCGTCGCCACCGTCACCACCACCATCGTCCTCGCTGGGCCCGCGTGGTCGCAGCCGGGCAGCTCGTCGGGCTCGGGGACGTCAGGTTCCTCGTCGGGTAGTTCCAGTGGCTCCGGCATGATTCCGCTGCCCAGCGCCACCGGCATCGGCGCGCTCACCGCCGCCATGACCCAGCTCGGCAAACCCTACGAGTGGGGCGCCATGGGGCCGCACTCCTGGGACTGCTCGGCGCTGGTCCAGTGGGCGTTCCGGCAGGTCGGCGTCACCTTGCCACGCACCACGTGGGAGCAGGCGAAGGTCGGCCTCCCGGTGACCTTCGGCGGCCTGGCACCCGGCGATGTCGTCATCCTCAACGGCGACGGCTCCCACGTCGGCATCTACGCGGGCATGGGCCAGCTGCTCGACGCCCACGACTGGGGCGTCCCGGTCGGCCTGCACCCGTTGCGCGAATTCGATATCTTCGCGATTCGCCGGTTCTAGTTCTCGTCCACCAGCTGACGCAACAGCGGGCCGTATTCGGGATGGGCCAGTGCCGAGGCGAACTGGGCCACCAGGTAGTCGGCGGGGTTGCCGGTGTCGTACCAGCGGCCCTGGATGACCTGGCCGTACACCGCGTGCTCGGCGGCGTAGTTGTTGATCGCGTCGGTCAGGTACACCTCGCCGGTCTGGTGGGTGTACCAGTTCTCGGTCTGGATGCGCAGCTCGTCGATGATGCCCGGCGTCACCACGTAGCCACCGATCGCCGCGAAGGCCGACGGCGCGTCTTCGGGCTTGGGCTTCTCCATCAGGCCGGAGATGCGCAGCAGCCCGTCGTCGAGGTCCTCACGCACCACGGGCACGCCGTAGCGCTGCGATTCGCCCGGCGACATCGGCAGCAGCGCCAACACCGGGCATCCGGTGGATTCGTAGGCGGTGATCAGCTGCTGAGCGCGCGGTACCTCGGCGACGAACACGTCGTCGGGCCACAGCACCAGCATCGGTTCGTCGCCCAGATGACGTGCGGCGTTGAGCACCGGCGTGCCGTTGCCGTACGGGCCGTGCTGGTCGAGGTAGGTGATGTGGCCCTCGCGGGAGAGCTCGCCGACCTCCTCCACGGCGTCGGCGTAGGCGGACTTGCCGTCGGCGCGCAGCTGCGCGACCAGTGCCGGATTCGGCCGGAAGTGATCCTGGATCAACGACTTGCCGCTGCTCACGACGATGGTGATGTCGGTGATCCCGGAGGCCACCAACTCACGCACGGTGTGCTCGATGACCGGTTTGTCCCCGACCGGCAGCATCTCCTTCGGCGTCGCCTTGGTCAGCGGAAGCAGCCGGGAGCCGATTCCCGCCGCCGGAATGACAGCCTTGCGGATCTTCATCTCCCGATCATCACATATTCGGCTGTGTGATCGGTGTGCGACGGCTGGCAACGGGCTCGAGGAATTGTCGGTGACCCGGCGTAGATTGCGCTCGTGAGCACTCACACTCCTGCCGCCGGGGCTCCGGCCAGGCCAGATGCGGCGGTCACCGCCCGTCGCTGGGTGCTGCACATCGATATGGACGCATTCTTCGCCTCGGTCGAACAATTGACCAGACCCACGCTGCGCGGCCGTCCGGTCCTCGTGGGTGGGGCGAGCCAGCGTGGCGTCGTCGCGGGGGCCAGCTACGAGGCTCGGGTCTACGGCGCGCGTTCGGCCATGCCGATGCACCAGGCCCGGCGGCTCATCGGCGTGTCGGCGGTGGTCGTCCCGCCGCGTGGCGCGCTGTACTCGGTGCTGAGCGGGCAGGTGTTCGACGCGTTGCGCAGCTGTGTCCCGGTGCTGGAGACGCTGTCGTTCGACGAGGCCTTCGCCGAACCGGCCGAGCTGGCGGGAGCGAGTGTCGCGCAGGTCGAGGACTACTGCGCGATGCTGCGCGCGCTCGTCCGAGCGCAGACCGGGCTCACCGCCTCGATCGGCGCGGCGACCGGGAAACAACTCGCCAAGATCGGCTCCGGTCTCGCCAAACCCGACGGGATGCGGGTCATCTCGCCCTCGGAACAGGGCGAGCTGCTCGCCTCGCTGCCGGTGCGCAAGCTGTGGGGGATCGGCCCGGTAGCCGAGTCGAGGCTGCGCAGCCTCGGCATCGAGACGGTCGGCGCGTTCGCCGCGCTGCCGGAATCGGAGGCGGTCTCGACCCTCGGGGGCAGCATGGGCGCCGCCCTGCACCGGCTCGCGCGCGGGATCGACGACCGGCCGGTCACCGAACGCGCCGAGGCCAAGCAGATCAGCGCCGAGAACACCTACGAGCGCGACATCGTCACGATGGCCGACCTGCGGGCCGCCGTCACCGCGATGGCCGCGTCGGCGCATCGCAGACTCGAACGCGACGGCCGTGCCGCCCGCACCGTGGTCCTCAAGCTCAAGAAGTCCGATATGGGCATCGTGACCAGGTCCTTCACCCTGCCGTACGCCACCGCCGACCTGACCACCCTGGCCGCGGCCGCGCAGCGTTCGGCGATCGATCCCGCGGAGCTGGGCCCGATCCGGCTCGTCGGCGTCGGGTACGGGGGATTGTCGCTGGTGCGCCAGGAATCGCTGTTCCCCGAACTGGATCAGGCGGTACCCGCCGATCTCGGCACCGTCGAGGATCCGCCGCCGCCGTCGCCGGACGAGCCGAATCTGCCTGCGGGACTGTGGTTTCCTGGCATGGATGTGCATCATCCGGAATTCGGGCACGGCTGGGTGCAGGGCGCGGGCTACGGCGTGGTGACCGTGCGTTTCGAGACCAGCTCGACAGGTCCCGGTGCGGCGCGTACCTTTCCAGCCGACGACACGGGGCTGACACGGGCCGATCCGCTCGCCAGTCTCGCGTGAAGAGTAGCCTCGGCTACCGCGATGGAACGACTCCCACCTCGAACGCAAAGGACGAGCAGTTGAAGCTTCGTACGACCGGACGTGTAGCGATCGCCGGACTGGCCGTGGTCGCCGCCCTCGGCCTGAGCGCGTGCAGCGACGACAAGGGTGACAAGCCCGCCGCCAAAGCCACCACGAGCGCGAAGGCTTCGGCTTCGGCGGCCGCGGACCTGCCCCCCGTGCCGACCGTGGAACAACTCAACCAGCAGCTCACCACCGCGCTGGATCCCTCGGTCCCCAACGACCAAAAACTGGACTTCGTGCAGGGCGGCGAGGCCGACCCCGAGCTGCCGAACCGCTTGGCCCAGGCCGCCTCGGACGCCAATGTCCAGGTGCAGGTCACCGAGGTGACCTCCTTCGGTGACAGCGTCAACGCCAAGGCCAACTTCACCGTCAACGGCCAGACCAACGTCGTCGACGTGCCGTTCGTGGCCGAAGACGGCAAGTGGAAGGTCCAGAAGTCGTGGGCCTGCGGCATGATGACCAACCTGGGCCAGACCTCGGTCGCCTGCCCCTGATCTGCCACGCTCGAGCCCCGTTCGGATGTTTCCGGGCGGGGCTTTCGCGTGTGAGTCGCGACGGTGTTTCGCCTGCTGCCGGTGGCGCGGCTACTATCGGGCCCCGTGGTAGAGACGATCGTGCGGCAGGGGCATCCGCCCAAGATTGTGTCGGAGCCGGCGCGACGTGATCGCCCGGGGTGGGCGCGCATCGTCGCGATCGTCGCGGGACTGATCGGCATTCTCAGCGCCGCGGTGATCCCGTTCCTGCCCGTGCGGGTCGACGCCGCGACGGTGTCCTGGCCCCAGCAGGGGTCGCCCGCCGCGGTCGAATCGCCGCTCGTCGCCTACGCGCCCGCCGCCCTCTCGGCGACGGTGCCGTGTGCCGCGCTGAGTTCGCTGGCCGCGACCGGCGGTGTCGCGGTCTCGACCGTGCCGCGGCAATCGGCCGATATGGAGAAGTACGGCTTCGTCGTGAAGGTGGTCGCCGACACCGCCGAACGCCCCGGCCGGGTGGACGTGGTCTCGCGCTCGACCCTGGTGTGGACGGCACCGCTCGCCGACGTGCTCGACCGGTCCTGCGCGCTGACGATCGCGATCACTCCGCAGGAATCCACGGTCACCACAACAGGTCTCGGTGCGGGCGCCGCCGTGGCCGCCGATCTGCGTCCCCAGGTCGTGGGCGTTTTCAGTGAACTCACCGGCGCCGCCCCCGCCGACCTCGCGGTGCGCGTCGATGTCGACGCCCGCTACACGTCGTCGCCGACCTGGCTCAAACTGGCCGCCATCGTGCTGTGCCTGCTGGCCACCGCGGTCTCGTTGTTCGCCCTGCACCGTCTCGACGCCCTCGACGGCCGCTCCGCGCGCCGGTTCCTGCCGCAACGCTGGTGGCGGCTGCGCCCGGTCGACTGGCTGGTGTTCGCGGTGCTGCTCGTCTGGCATTTCATCGGCGCCAACACCTCCGACGACGGCTACATCCTCGGAATGGCGAGGGGCGCGCGCAGTTCGGGCAACATGTCCAACTACTACCGCTGGTTCAGCGTCGACGAGGGCCCGTTCTACACCCCGTACGTCGACATCATCGGCTGGCTCACCCACATCTCCGCGGTCAGCCCGCTGGTCCGGCTGCCTGCCCTCGGTGCGGGCGTGCTCACCTGGTGGTTGATCAGCCGCGAAGTGCTGCCCCGCCTCGGCGTCGCGGTGCGCCGTGAACGCATCGCCACCTGGACCGCGGCCTTCGTCTTCCTGGCCTTCTGGCTGCCCTACAACAACGGGCTGCGTGCGGAATTCGTTGTCGCGCTGGGCGTTCTGGTCACCTGGGTATCGGTCGAACGAGCGATCGCGACCCGGCGGCTCGTGCCGTTCGCCGTCGCGGTGATCGTGGCCGCCTTCACCCTCACCGGCGCACCCTCGGGCCTGATCTGCCTCGGCGCGCTGGTGGCCGGTGCGCGTGTCGTCACCGCGATGATCGTGACGCGGTCGAAGTCGGTGGGCTACCTCGCGCAACTGCTGCCGATCCTGGCCGCGGGCACGGTGGTGCTCACCGTCGTCTTCGCCGACCGGACGTTCGCGGGGGTGCGGGAGATGTTCGCCGTGCACAGCGTGATCGGGCCGGGGGAGTCCTGGTTCTTCGAGTTCCTGCGTTATCAATATCTTCTGCAGCTCAATGCTGATGGCTGGCTGACCAGGCGATTCGGTGTCTTCGCGATGCTGATCGGCCTGATCGTGTGCACTGCCGTCATGCTGCGGCGCGGCGGCCATATCCCCGGCATCGCCGTCGGCCCGACTCGGCGCATGCTCGGCATCACCCTCGCCGCCATGGTGCTGATGATGTTCTCGCCCACCAAGTGGACCCACCAGTTCGGCGTGTTCGCGGGCCTGGCCACCTGTGTCGCCGCGGTGACGGCGGTCGCGGTGAGCGCGCACGTCCTGCGGCCGATGCGCAATCGCGCGCTGTTCGCCGCGGGTGTCTTCTTCGCCCTCGCCATGACCTGGGTCGGCGCCAACGGCTACTGGTACGTCTCCTCGTGGGGGATCCCCTGGTGGGACAAGCCGCCGACCGTCGCCGGATACGGCGTCTCGACCTTGTTCGTCGGTCTGACCCTGCTCGCGCTCGCCGCGGCGGCGTGGTACCACGTCCATCCGAACCTGAACCCCAAGGCCAAGGTCGGCTGGTTCGCGGGGACACCCGTTCTCGCTGTCGCCGCCGCGCTGATGGTGCTGTTCGAGGTGGCCTCGTTCGCCAAGGCCACTGTCGCCCAGTACCCCGCGTACTCCCTCGCCGGCTCCAACCTCTCTGCCGCCTTCGCCGGTGGGTGTGGGATGGCCGACGAGGTGCTCGTCGAAACAGACCCGAACGCCTCGATGCTCGCGCCGCTGTCCGGCGACCTGACCAGCACGATGAACGGCACCGACTCGACCGGCTTCCGGGCCGGCGGTGTCGCGCCGGTGCTCACCTCCGACGAGGTGGAATCGACCACCGGCCAAGCGAATTCGGTATCCGACGACCCCGACAAGCTGCGCGACGCCTCCACCTCGGCGGGCTCGGAATCACGACAGGGCTCGCTGCAGCTGCCCTTCGGTCTCGACCCCGCGACCCCGGTTCTCGGCAGCTACCGCCCCGGCACCCAGGAGCCCGCGGCGCTGACCACGGGCTGGTTCCGGCTGCCCGACGGCCCGCGCGGCCCGCTGCTGGCGATGTCGGTGGCAGGCCGGATCCGCTCGGTCGACGCCGACGGCATCGTCCACCCCGGCCAGGAACTGGCCCTCGAATACGGCACCGCCGCGGCCGACGGCACTGTCACCGTGACCGGCCAGATCGCGCCGACCGATATCGGCCCGGCGCCGATGTGGCGCAATCTGCGTGTCCCGATGGATCAGCTGCCGTCCGAGACCAGCGTGGTCCGCTTGGTCGCCGCCGACAAGGACCTCGGCCCCGACCAGTGGCTCGCGCTCACCCCGCCGCGCATGCCGCAGACCACCACGCTCAGCGCGCTGGTCGGCCGTGAGGCGCCGGTGCTGCTGGATTGGGCTGTGGGACTGCACTTCCCGTGCCAGAACCAGATGCCCACCTACAACGGCATCGCCGAACTCCCCGAATACCGCATCCTGCCCGACCGCAACGGCGCCACCATCACCAACCTCTGGCAGGGCCACGACGGTGGCGGCCCGCTCGGCTGGACCCAGCTCCTCTTCACCGCCCGCACCCTGCCGACGTACCTGAACAACGACTGGGACAGGGACTGGGGCTCCCTCGAGCAGTACCTTCCCCTCGACGCCACCGCCGGTCCCGCGAAGGTCACCGTCGACTCCGAAAACCGCTGGGGCACCTGGACCCCCGGCCCGATCATCACTGCCTGGTAGTCATACCGGTGGATAGCTGATCACCACGCTGTCAGGGGAGCATCGCCGAGTGCGGTCCGCCACCACGGTGGGGTGATCGGCTGCCCACCTTCAGCGGGAGTTGGTGGCGATGCGCAGAGCCAGATCGGGGAGGTCGGCGCCGGTGAGGCCGGGGTAGCCGTGGAGGATGGCGCGCCAGCGGGCGGGGACCGCCGAGGCGCCCCAGCGGGCGCCGAGGAGGCCCCCCGCGATGGCCGCGGTGGTGTCGGTGTCGTTTCCGGCACGGACACATGCCTCCAAGGCGAGCGGAAGGTGCTCCGGCGTCGACTGATCGGTGGTCGTGATCGCCCACCACGCGGTCTGGAGGGCGTGCACGACCCAGCCGTTGTTCGGGAAGTCGGCGGGCGTGCCCTTCTCCGCTTCGTCGAGACGGTCGGTCCAATAGGCGGACTGCGGTGAGCCGCTGACGTATTCGCGAACGCCGTCGAAATCGGCGTTCAGTACCGCATGCCGGATCGCGTAGGTCCACATCTTGCACGCCTCGACAGCGTTGTCGTCGTAGTGCGTGAGCAACCCGACCCGGCCCGCCGCCGCGACGCATTCGGCCGCGTCGTCGAGATAGGCCAGCGCGACCGGCGCGGTCCGCATCAGCGAGCCGTTGCCGCCGGTTCGGCCGGTGAGCGACATCGCCACCGCCTGCATGTCCAGTGCGGAGGAAGGTCTGGCGGACAACACGTTTCGCGTCTGGTTCCCGATGTCCGGCGGCTTCGAGTCGTACCAGGAGACGAACCCGGCCGCGACCGCGTCGAGATCGATGCCCGGCCCACTGGACGCGGCTACCGCCACGGCGACCGACATCGACGTATCGTCGGTCCACTCGCCCGGCGCCCAGTCGAATACCCCGCCGCCGATCATGTCGATCACCGTGTCCGGTCCGGGATGTGTGAACTCGTAGCCTGCCCCCAGCGCGTCGCCGGCGGCGGTACCGACCAGCACGCCGGCGACCCGATCCGAGTACCCCGCATCGTGCACAGAATCCACCCCTCTCGGGTGTGCCCACTATCCGATTGTCCGATGGGCAAGCCTACCGGTCGGCTTGTGGTCCACCGGCGATTCGTGCCGGTGTGACACCGAATCGAGCTTCGGGTGTGACACCGAACGGGCTAGTGCGTGGCCGCGTCCGCCGTCTCGGCCACCGAGAGCTGCCTGGTGCGGCGCGCACGCAGCAGGGCGTCGGTGGTGAACACCGCCAGCGCCGTCCAGATCAGGGCGAATCCGGCCCAGCGCGACACAGGCATGGGTTCGTGCATGACCGCCACCCCCCAGGCCATCTGCAGGGCGGGGGTGAGGTATTGCAGGATGCCCATGGTCGAGAGCGGGACCCGCTTGGCCGCCACGGCGAACAGCAGCAGCGGCAGCAGCGTGACGGGCCCGGTCGCCAGCATGAGACCGAAATGAGCGGGGCTGGAGGTCATCTCGCTGCGGCCGGTGGCTATCAAGACGATCAGAAAGGCCAGGGCGAACGGCACGGCGACAATCCCCTCGGCCGCGATGCCGGGGAGCGCGTCGAGCCGGATCACCTTCTTCACCAGCCCGTAGGCGGCGAACGAGCAGGCCAGGATCAGCGCGATCACCGGCGGCCTGCCGTAGTCGACGGTCAGCACCACCACCGCCAGCGCGCCCAGCCCCAACGCCACCCACTGCGCCCTGGTGAGCCGCTCCCGGAACAGCAACACGCCGATGGCGACGGTGACCAGCGGATTGATGAAGTAGCCGAGCGCGCATTCGACGATGTGCCCGGTGGTGACGCCGAAGACGTACACGCCCCAGTTCAGCGACAAGGCCGCCGAGGCCGCGGCCGCCAGGCGCCAGGTTCTGGCATCGATGCCGCGCAGGTTCCCCAGCCGTCCCGTCAGCGTGAGTACCAGCAGGACCACGACCAGCGTCCACACGATCCGCTGTGCCACCACCTCGGCGGGGGAGGCGAACGACAACAGCCCGAAGAAGGCGGCGAACGAACCCCAGATGAGGTAGGCCCCCGCCCCGAAAACGACACCGGGCGGGGATGAGCTGCGCTGCATTCATCCCATGTTACGACCGGCTAATCTGGCGAGCATGTCCATTTCCGTGCAGGAACCGGCGGCTGCCGGGCTCACCGCCGCACAGGTCGACGAGCGCCGCCGCGACGGGCGCACCAACGATGTCCCCGCCAGGGCGAGCCGGTCGGTCGGCGAGATCGTCCGCGCGAATGTGTTCACCCGCATCAATGCCATTCTCGGTGTGCTGTTCCTGCTGGTGCTGTCGACGGGCTCGATCATCGACGGCATGTTCGGGCTGCTCATCGTGGCCAACAGCGCGGTCGGCATCATCCAGGAGGTCAGGGCGAAGCGGACCCTGGACGAGCTGGCGATCGTCAGCCAGGCCAAGCCGACGGTGCGCCGCGACGGCGTCGCCCAGCAGATCTCCCCCGGCGAGGTGGTGCTCGACGATCTGATCGAGCTCGGCCCCGGCGACCAGATCGTGGTCGACGGTGAGGTCGAGGAGGCCGCCGCGCTCGAGATCGACGAATCGCTGTTGACCGGCGAGGCCGACCCGATCGACAAGGGCGTCGGCGCGCCGGTGATGTCGGGCAGTTTCGTGGTGTCGGGTTCGGGCGCCTACCGCGCGACCAAGGTCGGCAAGGACGCCTACGCGGCGAAACTGGCCGAGGAGGCCAGCAAGTTCACGCTGGTGCACTCCGAATTGCGCTCGGGCATCGACAAGATCCTGAAATTCATCACCTACCTGCTCATTCCCGCCGGCCTGCTCAGCATCTACAACCAGCTGGTCTCGAGCGGGGAATCGTGGCGCCCGGCCGTTACCGGCATGGTCGCGGCGTTGGTGCCGATGGTCCCCGAGGGCCTGGTCCTGATGACGTCGATCGCCTTCGCGGTCGGTGTGGTCCGCCTGGGTAAACGCCAGTGCCTGGTGCAGGAATTGCCCGCGATCGAGGGCCTGGCCAGGGTCGACGTGGTGTGCGCCGACAAGACCGGCACCCTCACCGAGAACGGCATGCGCCTGGCGCAGGTCGAACCGCTCGGCGCGTTCGACGAGGCGCAGGTGAAGGCCGCGCTGGCCGCGCTCGCGAGCGACGACCCGCGGCCCAATGCCAGCGTCCAGGCCATCGCCGAAGCGCTGCCCGACTCGCCCGGCTGGTCGCAGACCGCCGTCGCGCCCTTCTCCTCGGCCAAGAAGTGGAGCGGCATTTCCTATGGCGCCCACGGTGATTGGCTGCTCGGCGCCGCCGACGTGCTGCTCGACCCCGCCTCCGAGGACGCCGCCCACGCCGAGCAGCTCGGCTCGTCGGGCCTGCGCGTGCTGCTGCTGGCGCGCAGCGACCGCTCGGTCGACGCCGACGACGCGCCCGGCCGGGTCGAGCCGGCCGCGCTGGTGGTGCTCGAGCAGAAGGTGCGTCCCGACGCCAAGGCGACGCTGGAGTATTTCGCGAGCCAGCAGGTGTCGATCAAGGTGATCTCCGGCGACAACGCCGTCTCGGTCGGCGCGGTCGCCTCCTCGCTCGACCTGCCCGGCGGTGACCACGCCGTCGACGCGCGCACCCTGCCCGACGATCCGGCCGCGCTCGCCGACGTGCTCGATCACGAAACCACCTTCGGCCGGGTGCGTCCCGACCAGAAGCGCGCCATGGTCGGTGCTCTGCAATCGCGCGGGCACACCGTTGCCATGACCGGGGACGGCGTCAACGACGTGCTGGCGCTCAAGGACGCCGATATCGGTGTCGCGATGGGCGCCGGTAGCCCGGCCACCCGCGCGGTGGCGCAGATCGTGTTGCTGGACAACAAGTTCGCGACCCTGCCGTATGTGGTGGGGGAGGGGCGCCGGGTGATCGGCAATATCGAACGCGTCTCGAACCTGTTCCTCACCAAGACCGTGTACTCGGTGCTGCTGGCCTTCCTCGTCGGCATCGCAGGGGTGGGCTCGCAGATCTTCGGTTACGACCCCATCGGGTATCCGTTCCTGCCGCGTCATGTCACCATCGCGGCCTGGTTCACCATCGGCATCCCCGCGTTCGTGCTCTCGCTCGCGCCCAACAACGAGCGCGCCCGCACCGGCTTCGTCGGCCGGGTGATGCGCCTGGCCGTGCCCTCCGGCGTGGTGATCGGCGTGGCGACATTCGTGGCCTACCTCATCGCCTACGCCGGGCCGGAAGCCACCGAAACGCAGAAGGTGCAGGCGGGCACCACCGCCTTGATCACCCTGATCATGATCGCGGTGTGGGTGCTCGTGCTGGTCGCGCGACCCTATGTGTGGTGGAAGGTGGTGCTGATCGCGGTGTCCGTGCTGGCCTATGTCGCACTGTTCACGATCCCGTTCACCCGCGAGTTCTTCAAACTCGACCCGTCCAACCCGCGTCTGACGCTGGCGGCGGTGGTCTGCGGTGTGATCGGCATCGTGCTGGTCGAGCTGGCATGGTGGGTGCAGGCGCGGCGCTCGGGCGGCGCGGGCAAGCTCTTTCCCCCGGTGGGCGCGCAGGGGGCGTGACCGACCGCTGACCCGGGTCGGGTGGTTTCGAGAACCCTTGTGCCGGACGAACATTCGGTGTTGGAGTACCTTTGCCGGTTATGGAGGTATTGCTGCCGCTGTCGCACCGTCTCGGGAACACCCGGTGACCCCCGACGAATTGGATGATCTGTTCGCCGACCTCATCGGGCAGTTGGATCGGCTCGACGTCGATGCGCTGGAATTGATGGCAGCCGCGTATGACCAGGCCGGAGATGTCGACCGGGCCCGCGAGCTGTGGGTGCTGGCCGAGACACGTCGCGGCAGTGATCGGCTGTAGCCGCAGCGGCTCGACGCGATCGAGCGGCGCGGACCTACTCGGTGGGAACCGGGCCGTCGTCGGGGCTCGATGTGACGGTGTCGCTGCTGCCGGGCAGTAGGGGACTCACCGCGAACCGTCCCGCGACGGCGTCGGCCGGCAGCGCCTGCACCGCTCTGACGCCGGGTTGTGTTGCGAGGTCACGTAATTGGGTCAGGGTGCCGCGCACCACGAGGCCCGCCGTGCACGCGCAGCCCGCACGCAGGCGGCTCTCGGTGACGTGAGCGACAGCGGCGCTGCGCTCGTCGCGGAACTGCTGGGCCGCGACCAGCCCTGCCGCCGCCTCGCCGGACTTCACCGCGGGTTCGTCACCACCCGGCGTCGCGACGGTGATCACCGGTGTCTGCACCCGGTCGACCGGCACGTGCTGGATCACCCCGGAGATCCGCAAGCCGTCGGCCGCGGCCGGAAGCTGTTGGGGTGCGATGTATTCGGTGAACGACACGAGCGCCCAGTGCTGGTCGGTATCGGCACCGTCGAGGGAAGCCTTCGCGTCGACCAGGTAGTGCTCGACCTGCTCGCCGGGCGCGGGCCCCAGTCGATCGGTGGCCACCGCCGACGCGGGCGGCGGCTCACGGAAGGCGATCACCAACAGGATCACCGCGCCGACAGCGGCGATCCCGAAGATCACCGAGTTGCGCAGCGATATCCGCCGGGTGGCCGAATCATCGTCGGCGGCAGTCGATTCGGCGGGCATGTTCCCGAGATCCTCGGCGGTCGAACCCGGACCACCGTCGCGCGGCGCCTGCCCGGCCGATGAATCCCCGCGGTCGTCCGACGCCGTCTCCGGCGTTGGTTCGGACGACCGCGGGTCGTCAGGCATTGCGTAGTACGTCCAAGGCGCCCGCCAGATCGGCGGGGTACTCGCTGGTGATCTCCAGCCAGCGACCGTCGGCGGGATGGTGGAAGCCGAGCTGGCGCGCGTGCAACCACTGCCGTTCCAGGCCGAGGCGTTTGGCCAGCGTCGGGTCGGCGCCGTAGGTGAGGTCGCCGGCGCAGGGGTGGCGGACCGCGGAGAAGTGCACCCGGATCTGGTGCGTGCGGCCGGTCTCGAGGTGCACGTCGAGCAGGCTGGCCGCCTGGAACGCCTCGATGGTGTCGTAGTGGGTGACGCTGGGCCTGCCGTCGCCGGTCACCGCGAACTTCCAGGCATTGCCCCGCGCGCGCCCGATCGGCGCGTCGATGGTGCCGCTGCTCGGATCCGGGTGTCCCTGCACGAGTGCATGGTATTGCTTGTCGACCGTGCGTTCCTTGAAGGCGCGCTTGAGCATCGTATAAGCGTGTTCGGATTGTGCCACCACCATCACCCCGGAGGTGCCCACGTCGAGCCGGTGCACGATGCCCTGGCGTTCGTGCGCGCCCGAGGTGGAGATGCGGTAGCCCATCGCCGCCAGGCCGCCGACCACGGTCGGACCGGTCCAGCCGACGCCGGAGTGCGCGGCGACCCCGATCGGCTTGTCCACGGCGACGATGTCGTCGTCGGCGTAGAGAATGTTCATCCCGTCGACCGGGGCGGCCTCGACCGTGAGCTCGCGCTTGGGTTCGGGGAAGATCACTTCCAGCCACGCGCCCGCGGTCAGCCGGTCGGACTTGCCCGCGGCGACTCCGTCGATCTGCACCGAGCCGTCCTCGGTGAGCGCCACGACCGCGGTCCGCGAGAGGCCGAGCAGGCGGGCGAGTCCCGCGTCCACCCGCATCCCGTCCAGTCCGTCGGGAACGGGCATTGTCCTGGTTTCTCTCATGCGGTCTCCTCGGTGTGTTTGCGACCGCTGCGGGTGCCGTCCGGTTCGAAACCGAACACGGTGAGCGCGACCAGCAGGATCGCCCCGCACACGATGGCCGAGTCGGCGACGTTGAAGACCGGCCACCAGCCGACGGCGACGAAGTCGACCACATGGCCCTGCAGCGGGCCTGGGTATCGGAAGAGCCGGTCGACCAGGTTGCCCAGCGCGCCACCCAGGACCATGCCGAGGCCGATGGCCCACCACAGTGATCGCAGGGTGCGTCCGATCCGGATCACACCGATCACCACCGCGGCGGCGATCAGGGTGAGCAGCCAGGTCATGCCGGTCGCCATCGAGAACGCCGCGCCCGGGTTGCGGACCAGGGTGAACCGCGCGAAATCGCCGATGATCGGCACCGATTCGCCCGGGTCGATGAAGGCGACCGCGAGGCACTTGGTCAGCAGGTCGAGCCCGAACAGCACGACGGCGATGATCAGCAACGTCGTCAAACGACGGCGACCAGCGGGTTTCGCCGTCTCGGCAGTCTCGGGCACGGCAGCCGCCGACGGTGTGGCTGAGTCGTCGCCGGTCTCGGGGACAGCAGCGTTGTCGGTTGGCCGGTCTTCACTCACGCGTCCATCATTCCCTAGTGGCGATCCGGCCCGCGCCGCGGTGCCGAGGAGTCCCAGGTGTTACTCAGGAAGCGGTCGTACCCTGATGGCTGTGACGGTGTTGTCTAGATCTCGCTTACCCCGCATCGCGCGCCCCGGGGTGTTACTGGTGGCGCTCGTGCTCGGGTTCGCGACCTTCGGCGCCGGCTGCGCCGATCGCTCGGCCCCTGCCGCGGAGGTGGACGGCACCGAGCCGCTCGGCATCGGCAAGGAAGTCACCGTGCCGATCTCGGCCGCGGTCACCACGATGGTCTCGCCCGGCGAGGAGCCGCGCGATCTGCTGCGGCCGCGCTATGCCGCGGGCACCACGCAGGAGGTGACGCTGCGCACCGACTACCGGATCCAGCAGCAGGTCAACGATCAGCCCGCTCGCGACTTCTCGCCTGCCGCGCTGACCATCCCGATGACCGCGCGCACGGGCGCCGACGGCGTCGATCTCACCGTCGGTGCGGTCACCACTCCCGACCCCGCGCTCAACAAGGCGTTCACCTCCGCCGACGGTTCACACGCCGGTTTGGGGATGAGCGACTTCGGTGCGATCACCGAGCTGCGCATGGCGCCGTCGCCGGACACCCCGAACACCGCGCGGGCCGCGCTCGAACAGGCCTTCTATCAGGCTGTGTACCAGTCGATCGCGTTCCCGGACCAGCCCGTCGGCGTCGGCGCGGTGTGGACGGTGCACCAGCAGATCACCGGCGGGGTCACCCTGGACCAGATCACCACCGCCACGCTCACCAGCCGCGAGGGCGATCGGCTCACCATCGATCTCCAGGTGAATCAGACGCCCACCGACAACGTGTGGGAGTTGCCCAACGACGCCGGTGAGCTCGACATCGACGGCTACGTCATGGAAGGCGTCGGCTCGATCACCATCGATCTCGGTATGCCGCTGCCGGTTTCGGGTTCCATCGAGATCGGTGGGCAGCAGACCTACCGCGACGCGCGCAGTGTGAGCACCCTGGTGCAGACGCAGTCGACCCGCGTCTCCTGGACGGAATGATGCGGGTGGATTCGCTGCGCGTAGGCGCGGCTGTTTCGGCGTGTGTCGGGTTGGTCGGCGTTGCGGGCTGTGGGTCCGACGATTCGGTGGACTCGCCGGGATCGGGTCCGTTCTCCGCCGCCGTCACGGCCGCACCGGGAACCGGGGCTGTGATCCGCGATGCGGCGCAGTTGTCGGCCGGTCTGCTCGCCGCTACCGATCTGCCCGGTGATTTCGCGGTCGTACCGTCGCGCGGTGAGTCCGACGAGCCCGCGGTGCCGCCCGCGGCGCTGACGGATCCGCCGGACTGCGGACGGCTGCTCTCGCCGATCGCGCAGCAGTGGCCGGGGTCGGCTGCCGCCGCGTCGGTGCAGTTCGCGGGGCCCAGCTTCGCCACCATCGACATCGACGCCGCCAGCTACCCGGACGCGGCGCTGGTGCCGGCCTTCGACGCGCTCCAGGCGCAGCCCCGGCGCTGCACCAGCTACTCCGGCGACGACGCGGGCGTGCGGATCGAGTACCGAACCAGCGCGCTCGCGCAGCCGGCCGCGGGCGATGCGGGCTCGGCGTTCACCCTGACCGCCACGAGCGAGGGGCTCACCCTGACGTCGGCGACATCGCTTGTCCAAGTGGGGAACACGCTGGTTCAGGTCGTCGTCACGGCGCCGGAAGTCGTCGATCCCGGTGTGCTCGCCGATCTCACCGCGGCGCAAGTGCGCAAACTCCGCGGCTGAGACCGGCTCGGGTTCACGCCGAGACGGCGAGTTTCCCGCCGAGGTGCCCGAGGTAGCCACGGACCTCGTCGGCACTCTTGTCGGGAAGCCCGAAGACCACCTCGGTGACGCCCTGATCGGCCCAGCTCGCGAGCTGCTCGGCGTTGTGACGACCGGCCAGCGCGATCACCCGTGGGGTGCCGTCGCGGCCCGCTTCCTTCCAGACCCGGTGCAGGAGATCGACTTTGGCGCCCAGGTCGCCTTCGGTCGGGGTGGTGATCCAACCGTCCGCGTTGGCGGCCAGCCATCCGAACGATTTCTCGGTACCGCCCGCTCCGAGCAGCACCGGAACCCCGGCGCGCACCGGCTTCGGCCAGGACCAGCTCGGGCCGAACTTCACGAAGTCGCCGGCGAATTCGGCCTCCTCCTGCGACCACAGTGCCCGCATCGCGTCGAGGTTCTCGCGCAACACCGTGCGTCGCTTGTTCGCCGGAACGCCGTGATGGGCGAGTTCGTCGGTGTTCCAGCCGAATCCCACACCCAGCTCCACCCGCCCACCGGACAGGTGATCGAGCGAGGCGATGGTCTTGGCGAGGGTGATCGGGTGGTGTTCGGCGGGCAGCGCGACCGCTGTCGACAGGGTGATCCGCTCGGTGACCGCGGCGGCGGTGGCCAGCGCGACCCACGGGTCGAGCGTGCGCAGATACCGGTCGTCGGGTAGCGAGGAGTCGCCGGTCTGCGGATGGGCCGCGGCCCGCACGACCGGGATATGGGTGTGCTCGGGGACGTAGAACGCGTCGAATCCGGCGTCCTCGGCGGCCTTGGCCGCATCGGCGGGCGCGATGCCCCGGTCACTGGTGAACAAGACAACCCCGTAGCGCACGTCCCGGCCCTCCGACTTCGGCAGCAAAACTGAAACAGGTTCTAAACCTGAGACAAGTTCTACAGGAGTAAAACGAGTTCTACTAGTCCTGATCTCAGCGGATGGCCGAAACGGCGACGCCCTTTTCCCGATCAGGCGAGGGGAATACGCTGGTGGTCGTCCGAGCATCACTCTCGACACGGAGGTATCCGATGTCTGATGTTTCCCCTTTTCCCGAAGGCTATCCGCGGATCTGTCCCGGCCTGGCGTGCGTGGGAGCGGCCGCCGCGATCGACTTCTACACCGCGGTCTTCGGCGCCACCGTGCGCATGAAGATGGACGGCCCCGGCGGCACCATCGTCCACAGTGAACTGCTCGTCGGCGATTCGGTGCTGATGGTGGGCGATCCGGTCCCCGAGATCGGCTTCAGTGACCCGAAGGCCGTCGGCGGTTCGCCGGTGAACCTGATGGTCTACGTCGCCGACGCCGACGCCGCCTTCGGCGCGGCCCTCGACGCGGGCGCTACCGCCATCACTCCCATGACCGACCAGTTCTACGGCGACCGCAGCGGCGCCTTCGAGGACCCGTGGGGTCACCGCTGGACCGTGGCCACCCACATCGAGGACGTCTCGCCGGAGGAAATGGAACGGCGCATGTCCGACATGATGAACGCGGGCTGATCGGCACGCCGCACCGTGCGCGAAGGCCGCGGTGCGGGCGCGCCGCGCGTTACGCGGGAACGATCGAGTTCCCCTCGACGCGAACAGGTTTGGCGGGCAGCGGCGCGGTCGCCGGGCCGCCGCGTACCGCGCCGTCGAGCTCGAATCGGCTGCCGTGGCACGGGCAGTTGATCGTGCCTCTGGCCACGGTGGCGACCTTGCATCCAGCGTGCGTGCAGGTCGATGACAGCCCGACGAAAGTGCCCGCGGTCGGCTGCGTGACGACGGTGTCGCCGACGATCACCCCACCACCCACCGGAACATCGGCCACCGTGGTCAGCGCACCCGCCGGCGCCCCCGGTTCGGGTGGAGCAGCGGCTGCCGACTCGGTGTTGTCGTCGCCACCGCACGCGGTCAACGTCGCCGCGGCGGCCAAGGCGCCGGCACCCACCACGACGGTGCGGCGGTTCAGCGAGAAATCGTTGATGGTCATCGGTCGTTCTCCGCTTCCGTTGATGAGGCTGCCGGCCCGCTTCTCACGCCCACCGGCTCCTTCCCTGTCAACGGCCCACACTCCCTCCCGGTTCGACCGATTCCGATGTCGAGCCGGTGACCCGGCGTGAAATCTCCGGACGTATCGGGGGATTCCCTGATGTGGGTGGGCGGTCAGGGCGCCTAGCGTTCTCGGTGTGCGGGCGATTGTGCAGCAGGTATACGGGTCATCGGCGATGTTGGCGACCGCGGAGGTCGGGCGGCCATCGGCGGGAGCGGGGGAGGTGCTGGTCCGCGTTCACGCCGCGTCGGTGAATGCGCGGGATTGGCATGTGATGCGGGGAGATCCGAAGATCGCGCGGTGGATGGATCGGTCGGTCTTCGGCCGCCGGGGACCGGCGAATCCGGTGCAGGGCGGTGATTTCGCGGGCACGGTCGAACAGGTGGGGGACGGTGTCACGGATCTGGCGGTGGGCGACGAAGTCTTCGGGGAGGCGGTCAGCGGTGCGTTCGCGGAATACGTCGCGGTGCCCCGGGGGCTGCTCGACCGGAAGCCGGCGAACCTGAGTTTCGAGGAGGCGGCGGCGGTGCCGTTGGCCGCCAATACCGCCCTGACCTGCCTGCGTCACGTCGTCGACGGCGAGCGGGTGCTGATCATCGGCGCGTCCGGTGGCGTCGGCACTTTCGCGGTCCAGATCGCCCGGGCACGGGGTGCGCGGGTCAGCGCGGTGTGCAGCACGCGCAACGTCGAGGCGGCGCGCGCACTCGGCGCCGAACACGTCGTCGACTACACCCGCGATACTCTGACCGGCCGCTACGACACTGTCCTCGACCTGGCCGGAACGCGGACGCTGCGGGAACTGCTCCGACTGGTCGAACCCACCGGCACGCTGGTCCTGTCCGGTGGCGGCAACTTCGACGGCGGCAGCTGGTTCGGCCCGGTCGGCCTGCTCGCGCGCGGTCAGCTGGCTCGACCGTTCGTGAAACCGGCCATCCGTGCTCCGCTGGCGCAGCAGACGCCGGAGTCGCTCACCGAGCTCCGCGAACTGATCGAGTCGGGTCTGCTCCGCCCGGCCATCGACCGGACCTACCCACTGGCGGATACGCCCGCCGCCATCGAGTACATGGAGACCGAACACGCCCGCGCGAAGATCGTGATCACCATCGCGCCGGCGGGCTGACGTCACAGCAGGCGGAACTCCATCATCGCGATCGCGTCGTCGACGGAGGCGGACAGGGTCTTCAGCCGACTGTGCGCGTTCGGCGCGGACAGGGCCGCCTGGCGATCGGTCGGGCCGATCGGCAGGCGAGCCGCGAGCTCGTAGGACCGCGTGGTCGGATCGTCGGACAGATCGTCCAGCGAGGCGGACGGCGGCGGACGGCGGATGCCGTTGCGTCGCGCGAACTGCGCCGTGAGAGTGTGCAGGCGGTCCGCGCGTTCACGCAAACCCGCCAGCAACGCGCTGTCGTCGGTGCCGGGGTCGTCCGGCCATGTTTCGGCTTCCGCCTGCGGATACGGCGCGTCGACGAGCCACTTCTCGATGCGAATGCGGTCGGTTCCCTTGCAGCGCAGCCGGTATCGCGAGCCGGGCAGTTCGATGACCTCGGTGATCCGGGCGACGGTGCCCACCTCCGTACGTACCTCACCGCCGCCCACTTCGTGCCCGCGCGCGATCAGCACGACACCGAATTCCGGCTCCCGCCGACCGTTCATGCAGTCCTCGACCAGCGCCACGTACCGCGGCTCGAAGATCTGCAACGACAACGACTCACCGGGTAGCAGCACCGCTCCCAGCGGGAACATAGGTATCTCCACCGTCCCAGCATGCCCGGTGTCGCGCCTACTGTGTCCATCCGGCGCGCTCACGCTGTGTCCTTTCGGCAGGTTCGGGTCCGGCCCACGGTGACATGGGCCAGCCGTTGCTTCACGCGGTGGCGATCGACTCGAATACCGTCGGATCGACCAGTGTCGAGGTGTCACCGAGCTCTCGGCCCTCGGCGACATCGCGCAACAGCCTGCGCATGATCTTGCCGCTGCGGGTCTTGGGCAGCTCCGGCACGATGTGGATCTCGCGCGGCCTCGCGATCGGACTGATCTCGAGCGACACCGCCGCCTCGAGCTCGGACACGAGCGCGTCGGCCGTGGCCGCCGATCCGGTGAGGATGACGAAGGCGACGATTCCCTGCCCGGTCGTCTCGTCGGAGGCACCGACCACCGCGGCCTCGGCGACGGCCGGGTGCCCGACCAGCGCGGATTCCACCTCGGCGGTGGAGATGCGATGACCGGACACATTCATGACGTCGTCGACGCGCCCCAGGATCCACAGATCACCGTCGGCATCGAGCTTGGCCCCGTCTCCGGCGAAGTACCAGCCGTCGGAAGCGAAACGCTGCCAATAGGTTTCGCGGTAGCGGTCCATGTCGTTCCAGATGCCGCGCAGCATCGACGGCCACGGTTGATCGAGGACGAGCAGCCCGGATTCATCGGGCCCCAGTGGCGTGCCGTCGTCGTCTACGACCTTGGCGGAGATCCCCGGCAGCGGGCCCATCGCGGCGCCGGGCTTGGTGTCGGTGACGCCGGGCAGCGGCGCGATCATGATGGCGCCGGTCTCGGTCTGCCACCAGGTGTCGACGATCGGAGTCTTGTTCGCGCCGAAGACTTCCCGGTACCAGCGCCAGGCTTCGGGGTTGATGGGTTCGCCGACGGAGCCGAGCAGTCGCAGCGTGCTCAGATCGTGGGCGTCGGGGATTTCGCGCCCCCACTTCATGAACGTGCGGATCAACGTCGGCGCGGTGTAATAGATGGTGACGCCGTACTTCTCGATGATCTCGAAATGACGATTCTGGTCGGGGAAATTCGGCGTGCCCTCGTACACGATCTGCGTCGCGCGGTTGGCGAGCGGCCCGTAGACGATGTAGCTGTGCCCGGTGACCCAGCCGATGTCGGCGGTGCACCAGTAGATGTCGTGTCCCGCTTTGTGGTCGAACACGTTGTGGTGGGTATAGGCGGTTTGGGTGAGGTAGCCGCCGGTCGTGTGCAGGATGCCCTTGGGCTTTCCGGTGGTGCCGGAGGTGTAGAGGATGAACAGTGGATGCTCGGCGGGGAAGGCCTGTGCCTCGTGCGAAGGTGAAGCGACAGCGACGGTTTCATCCCACCACAGATCGCGCACCTCGGTCCACGGCACGTCCAGGCCGACCCGGCGCACCACCAGCACATGCTCGACGCTCGACGGATCCGAACCCAGCGCCTCGTCGACGGCGTACTTCAGCGCGGCGGGCTTGCCGCGACGCCACTGCCCGTCGGTGGTCACGATCAGCTTGGCCTCGGCGTCGTCGACCCGCTGGCGCAGCGCCGTGGGGGAGAACCCGGCGAACACCACCGAGTGGGTGAGACCGAGCCGCGCGCACGCCAGCATCGTCACGATCGCTTCGGGCACCATCGGCATGTAGATCGCGACGCGATCGCCCGCCGCGAGTCCTAGCGCGGTGAAAGTGTTCGCGGCCCGGCACACCTCATCGAGCAACTCCGCGTAGGTGATCGCGCGGGAGTCGCCGGGTTCGCCCTCCCAGTGGATGGCGACCTGGTCGCCGTGCCCGTCGATGACGTGGCGGTCGAGGCAGTTGTAGGCGACATTGAGCTCGCCGTCGCCGAACCAGCGCGCGACCGGCGCGTCGGTCCAGTCGAGTACCTCGGTGAAGGGCTTGTGCCAGTGCAGCCGGTTGGCCTGCTCTGCCCAGAAACCGTCGCGGTCGGTGCGCGCCCGCTCGTACAGCGTGGCATCGGCATTGGCCTGCGCGACGAACTCCGGGGCGGGCGGGTAACTGGTCACAAGAATCTCTCCTTCGAAAAGCATGGGGGTACAACCCGTGCCGGTGGGGCGAACCACCGGCACGGGCAGGGTGGGCGTCAGTGCGAGATCGCCTTCTCCGCACCGACGCCGGTCAGGGACCGGACTTCCATCTCCGCGGCCTTGGCCTGGTCGACCTGCTCGCCACGGCCACCCAGGAAGGTGCCGAGTACACCGAGCGCGAACGCCAGCGGAATGGACACGATGCCCGGGTTGGACAGCGGGAACCAGTCGAAATCCGCATCCTTGATCATCGCGGTCTTGTTGCCCGATACCGCGGGCGAGAACACGATGAGCACGATGGTCGAGATCAGGCCGCCGTACATCGACCACAGCGCGCCGGTGGTGTTGAAGCGCTTCCAGAACAGCGAATACAGGATTGTCGGCAGGTTCGCCGCCGCCGCCACCGCGAACGCCAGCGCCACCAGGAACGCGATGTTCTGGCCGTTGGCGAGGATGCCGAGACCGATCGCGAGCACACCGATCACCACGGCGGTGATCCGCGAGACCCGCACCTGCTTGACCTCGTCGACCTTGCCCTTCTTGATCACACTGGCGTAGATGTCGTGGGCGAACGAGGCCGATGCGGTGATGGTGAGTCCGGCCACGACCGCGAGGATCGTCGCGAACGCGACCGCCGAGATCACCCCGAGCAGGATCACCCCGCCGAGTTCGAACGCCAGCAGCGGCGCCGCCGAGTTCTGGCCACCCGCCGCGGCGAGGATCTTGTCCGGGCCCACGATGGCCGCCGCGCCGTAACCGAGCACCAGGGTGAACAGGTAGAAGGCGCCGATCAGGCCGATCGCCCACACCACCGAGCGCCGAGCCTCTTTCGCGGTCGGGACCGTGTAGAAGCGCATCAGCACGTGCGGCAGACCCGCGGTGCCGAGTACCAGTGCCAGGCCCAGCGACAGGAAGTTCAGCTTCGACATCTCGCTGCCGCCGTATTGCGCGCCGGGAGCGAGCACATCGCGGGCGGCGACCGCCTTGCTGGTGGACTCGCTCACCGATTCCTGTGCGGCACCGAGGATGTCGGAGAAATTGAACCCGTATTTCGACAGCACCATCACCGTCATCAGACCGGCACCGGCGATCAGCAGCACCGCCTTGATGATCTGTACCCAGGTGGTGCCCTTCATGCCACCGACCAGCACATACACGATCATCAGCACACCGACGGCCGCGATGACGATGGATTGCCCGGTGCGGCTGGAGATATCGAGCAGCAGCGCGACCAGGCCGCCGGCGCCCGCCATCTGCGCGAGCAGATAGAACAGCGAGACGGTGAGGGTGGTCAGCGCGGCCGCGGTGCGCACCGGGCCTTCCTTCAGCCGGAAGCTGAGTACGTCGGCCATGGTGAATTTGCCGGTGTTGCGCAGCATTTCGGCCACCAGCAGCAGCGCGACGAGCCAGGCGACGAGGAACCCGATCGAATACAGGAACCCGTCGTAGCCGTAGACGGCGATCGCGCCCGCGATGCCGAGGAAGCTCGCGGCCGACAGGTAGTCACCGGCGATGGCGATGCCGTTCTGCGGGCCGGAGAAGCCGCGTCCGCCGGTGAAATAGTCCGCGGCGCTGGCGTTGTTGCGGCTGGCCCGGATCACCACGACCATGGTGACCGCGACGAACAGCAGGAAAATGGCGATATTGGCGATGGGATTGCCCACCGTCGAAGACGCGGCAAGGGTGACGCTCATGCCTGGCCCCCTTCGAGTTCGTCGCGGATGGCCGCGGCGCGCGGGTCCAGTTCACGGTTGGCGAATCGGACATAGAGCCCGGTGATGAGGAACGTGGAGACGAACTGCCCGAGGCCGAGCAGCAGGCCCACGTTGATGTTGCCGAAGACCTTCTGCGCCATGAAGTCGTGCGCGTACGCGCCGAGCAGCACATAGCTCAGGTACCACACCAGGAACAGCGCGGTCATCGGGAAGATGAAGCGGCGCAGCCGGTTTCGCAGATCTTGGAACTGCGGACTCGCTTGTACCGCGAGCCATTCGTCGGCACTCGGCGTGCGCGGATCTGGCGCCTCGGTGTCGGTTTGGGTCATGCCGGTCGTCCTAGCGTGAAGGGGGGTCGTGCGTGGAGATGACGGTAGGTCCCCGGACGCGAGCGCATGGTGGTGTGGTGTGGGTCACTCGGTGAAGGTGGCCGCCCGTGCGGTGAGCGGTCGGTGTGGTGCGACGAACGGTCGGTGCGAGATCACCGGCGAGTGGCGGTTTCGGGGTCGCGATCCGCACTCATCCCGAGCCGTTCGGGGGCGTGCATGCGCAGGAACACCCCCGCCACCGCCCGGGGATCCTGACCCGTGGTGGCGAGGCTGACCAGGATGGTCACCGCGAAGGCCAGCGGTACGCTCACCGCGCCCGGATAGTCGACGATCGCGGCGGGCCACCCGTTCGCCAGGTCGGGGGAGACGCCACCGAGCACCGCCAGCACGGTCGCTCCGCCGGCGGTGACGCCGCCGGTGAGCATGCCCGCGGCTGCACCGGTCGCGGTGAGTCCGCGCCACCAGATGCCGAGCACGAGCAGCGGGCACAGCGTCGACGCGGCCACCGAGAAGGCCAGGGCGACGGTGCGCGACAGATCCAGGGACGCCACGGTGACCGCGAGGGTCAGCGGGACCAGGCCCGCGACCAGGGCGGCGAGGCGGAAGTCCCGGATCCGGCCGCGCAGCACGTCGGTACTGAGCACACCCGCCAAGCTGACCAGCAGCCCCGACGAGGTGGACAGGAATGCCGCGATCGCCCCGGCGGCCGCCAGCGCGGCCAGCAGTTGTCCGCCGAGTCCGCCGAGCACCGCGCCTGGTAGCAGCACCACCGCCGCGTCGGAGGCGCCGGTGATCAGCAATTGGGGCACGTAGAGGCGGGCGAAGACGCCGAGCAGGATCGGGAACAGGTAGAAGACGCCGACCAGCCCGATCACGGTGAGTGCGGTCCGCCGCGCGGACGGGCCGTCACGATTGGTATAGAAGCGAACGAGCACATGCGGCAGTCCCATGGTGCCGAGGAAGGTCGCCACGATCAGCGAGAACACCTGGTACTGCGGATGTTGTCCGCCGAAGCCGCCGCCGGGCGCCACCCAGCTCGCGCCGTCGGCCGGTGCTCCGGCCACCACCGGAACGGCCGAGCCCGGCGCGAGGACCAGTTCGCTGCCTTCGGTGAGGGTGTGATCGCCCGGTGTCAGCACCACCGGTCCCGCGCTGGGTTGCCCGTCGAGTGTTCCGGTGATCGTGACCTGTTGTGAAACATCCAGGTGCACGACGACATCGGTGGAGATGTCGACGGTGGTGCGCGCGTCGACCGTGGGCGGTACCGGGGTGGCGACCGGTCGTTCGTCGGCGAGGAAATGCATTCCGAGCACCAGCGCGGGCACCGCCACCGCCGTCAACTTCAGCCAGTACTGGAATGCCTGCACCAAGGTCACAGAGCGCATTCCGCCGCCGATCACATTCGCCGATACGATCGCGCCGACCGAGACCGCACCTACCCAGGCGGGTACTCCGAGCAGAATGTGCAGCGTGAGTCCGGCTCCCTGGAACTGCGGAATCAGATACACCGCGCAGACCAAGACGACGAGACCGGCGGCCATGCGCCGCAATCGAATCGAACCCAACCGGAATTCGGCGAAGTCCGGCACGGTGTAGGCGCCGGATCGGCGCAGCGGCGCGGCCACGAACATCAGCAGGCCCAGATAACCAGCGGTGAAACCCACCGGATACCACAGGGCGTCCGCGCCGTATTTGGCGATCAATCCGGCGACACCGAGAAAGGAAGCGGCGGAGAGGTATTCACCGGAGATCGCTGCGGCGTTCCACCGCGAGCCCACGGTGCGTGAAGCGACAAGGAAATCGGAAGTCGTGCGGGACAGGCGCACTCCGTAGAACCCGATGCCGACAGTGGCGAGCGCCGCCAGCAGCAGTGCGGCGACGGTGAGCGCGGGAGTGCCGGGGTTCATAGGGTCAGCGTCTGTTCGCGCGGCATGTGTGTCAGTCCCCGGCCAGTTCCAGGAAGTCGTCTTCGTTGCGCTGGGCGAGGCGAACATAGGACCACCCCACCGCATAGAGCACCGGGAACGCGACCACGCCGAGGATCAGCCACGGCACCCGAATGCCGAGGACCGCGGCCTCGGCGATCGCGTCGATGCGAAACAGCACCGGCAGCGCGCCGAACCCGACCGCCACCACCAGCCCGAGCCGCAAGGCCAGACCCAGCTGCGCCCGGATCAGCCCACCGATCAGCGCCGCGCCCAGGTCGGTCTGCTCGACCACCTCCGTGCGAGTGCGCACCTGACGCGCACCCCGCCGCTGCGCCAGCACCACGCGTTCACGCGGCGGTCGCTGCGGACCCGTCACCGCTGTGACCAGTTCTGCCGTGGCCCGTGCACCAGCCGCTGCTTGAGTTCGCGCACCTGCCGTCGGCTCACCGGCAATTCCACCGCGCCCGCCGCCCCCTCGGCCCGCAGACACACCACCGTCGCGTTCCCCGCGCTGCGCAACCCGGTCACCAATCGCAAGGCCACCAGATATGACCGATGCACCCGCAGAAAACCGGCATCCTCCCATCGTGATTCCAACGCCGACAGCGGAATTCGCACCAGATGCGACCCACTTCCGGTATGTAACCGTGCGTAATCCCCATCCGCTTCGACCCACGCCACATCAGCCCGGTTCACCAAGGTGGTCACCCCGCCGAGCTCCACCGGAATCACCTCGCTCGGATGCGCGGACTCCGCCACGACCGTCGCGGGCACCGAGATGCGTCCCGCCAGAATCCGCCGCACCGCCTCACCCAATCGAGCTCCGCGCAAGGGCTTCAACAGATAATCCACCGCCCCCAAATCGAAGGCGGCCACCGCGTGATCATCGTGGGCGGTCACGAACACCACCGCGGGCGGCTCCGCGAATTCCGACAGGATTCCCGCCAATTCCATCCCCGTGAGACCTGGCATATCGATATCGAGGAATACCGCGTCGATGGGATGTGCCCGCAACAACCGCAATGCCCCGGTCGCCTCACCGGCCCGATAGATCTCACCGACCCCCGCCTGCGTGCTCAGCAGATACACGAGCTCGTCCAGCGCCGGTTTCTCATCATCGACGGCGAGCACCCGCAGAGCGGTCGAGGGTTCATCGGTGTTCCAAGTCACAACCCATCCATCGTAACCGGCACCCTCGGCGGCGGTGTCGAACGCCGCCCACGCGAGGAGTCAGGCGCGGATACCGGCGCGGAACTTCGGGACGCGCATGCTGACTTTCGTTCCCGCACCGGGTGCGGTTTCCACGACCAGGCCGTAGTCGTTGCCGAAGGCGGCGCGGAGGCGGTCGTCGACGTTGGCGAGGCCCACGTGGGCTGCCTCGCCGGTGCGGGCCGGGCCGGAGCCGGTGTCGACCGCGTCGAGGGCGCCGGAGCGCAGGAGGTCGGGGTCCATGCCGATGCCGTCGTCTTCGACACTGATCAGGCAGTCGGTGCCCGCGTCGGTGGCGACGATGCTCAGCTGGCCGCCTCGGCCGCCGCCGGCGAGGCCGTGCCGGACCGCGTTCTCGACGAGTGGCTGCAAGGCGAGGAAGGGCAGCACGACACCGAGAACTTCCGGTGCGATGCGCAGACGCACGTCGAGCGCGTCGCCGAAGCGGGCCTGTTCCAATGCCAGATATCGCTCGATATTGCGCAGTTCGTCGGCGAGCACGGTGAATTCGCCCGCGGCGCGGAAGGAATAGCGGGTGAAGTCGGCGAATTCGAGGATCAGTTCGCGGGCCCGATCCGGGTCGGTGCGGACGAACGAGGCGATCGTGTTCAGCGCGTTGTAGATGAAATGCGGGCTGATCTGGGCTCGCAGCGCCCGCAGTTCGGCCCGGTCGACCCGAGCCCTCGACGCATCCAGCTCGGCGAGTTCCAACTGCCCACACGCGTAGCGCGCCACCTCCGCGACCGCCCCGAGCATGCCCGGCCCCGGCGTCCCGGTCGTCACCATGCCGAGCACACCCACCGCCGCCCCCGTGTCGATCGGCAACGGCTGCGCGATCAACGTGTGCTCGTCACCGGTGACCAGCACCGGCCGCTCGTCGGCGACGGCCCGCCGCGCCGCCTCGGCGAACGAGGCGAACATCCCGGTATGCGGACCGTCCCACGCCAGCAGTGTCCCCTCGGCATCGGCCACGCCCAGCGCCTCGGCGCCCGCGAGAGCCCGCAGGTGTGGCGCCGCTTCACTCGCGGACTCCTCGGTCAGCCCACGTCGCAACGGCACGGCTGCCAGCGACGCGGTGTGCAGCGCTTGGTGCACAGCCCGCTGGGCGGGTGTGGTGACCACCCGCTGCGTGCGCCGCCACACCAGCAACGCCACGACCAGCAGGGCGAGGGCCGCAGCGGCCACGATGAAGGGGGTCATCGAGTCGGCCGATCGGAGTGCACCGATCGATTATGTCGGTGTGGGTGCCGGAATCGGATCAGGTCGCCTTCTTCTCGAGATCGAGTGCCCGTCGGTGACGTTCACCACGACACGCCGCCTCTCGCCCAGGCGCGCTTCGTAGCCTGCCGAATGTGTCGGACCCCCGTGCATAGAATGCCAAGGCCAACCCCCGCCGACTCTATGGGAGGAAGGACCGTCTTGGCTCCGTCCGGATCGTTCGTTCACCTGCACAACCACACCGAGTACTCGATGCTCGATGGAGCGGCGAAGATCTCGCCGCTGTTCGCGGAGGCGGATCGGTTGGGCATGACCGCGGTCGGCATGACCGACCACGGCAACATGTACGGCGCCTCGGAGTTCTACAACTCGGCCAAGAAGGCGGGCATCAAGCCGATCATCGGCATCGAGGCCTACATCGCACCGGGCTCGCGCTTCGACACCAAGCGTGTGAAGTGGGGCGATCCGGGCCAGAAGGGCGACGATGTCTCGGGCTCGGGTGCCTACACCCACATGACCATGGTCGCCGAGAACGCGACCGGCCTGCGCAACCTGTTCAAGCTGTCGAGCCTGGCCTCCATCGAGGGCCAGCTGGGCAAGTGGGCCCGCATGGACGAGGAGATCATCGCCCAGCACGCCGAGGGCATCATCGCGACGACCGGCTGCCCGTCGGGCGAGGTGCAGACCCGGCTGCGTCTGGGCCACGATCGCGAAGCGCTCGAAGCCGCCGCGAAGTGGCAGGAGATCTTCGGCGCCGACAACTTCTTCCTCGAGGTGATGGACCACGGTCTGTCCATCGAGCGCCGGGTCCGCGAGGGCCTGATCGATATCAGCAAGCAGCTCGGCATCCCGCCGATCGCCACCAACGACTGCCACTACGTCACCAAGGACCAGTCGGTCAACCACGAAGCGCTGCTGTGCATTCAGACCGGCAAGACGCTCTCGGACCCGACCCGCTTCAAGTTCGACGGTGACGGTTACTACCTCAAGTCCGCCGCGGAGATGCGCGCCATCTGGGACGCCGAAGTCCCCGGCGCGTGTGACAACACCGAGCTCATCGGCGAGCGCGTCCAGCCCTACGACGACGTATGGGCCCACCGCGACCGGATGCCGATCTTCCCGGTGCCCGAAGGCCACGACCAGGCCAGCTGGTTGCGCAAGGAAGTCCTCGACGGTCTCGATCGCCGCTTCCCGGACGGTCCCTCGCGCGAATATCTCGACCGCGCCGACTTCGAACTCAAAGTCATCTGCGAAATGGGTTTCCCGGCTTACTTCCTCGTCGTCGGTGACCTGATCAAGCACGCGCTCGAGGTCGGCATCCGCGTCGGCCCAGGCCGTGGTTCGGCGGCAGGCTCGCTGGTCGCCTACGCGATGGGCATCACCAATATCGACCCCATCCCGCACGGCCTGCTGTTCGAGCGATTCCTCAACCCCGAGCGCGTGTCGATGCCCGATATCGATATCGACTTCGATGATCGCCGCCGCGGTGAGATGGTCCGCTACGCCACCGAGAAGTGGGGCAGCGACCGTGTTGCCCAGGTGATCACCTTCGGCACCATCAAGACCAAGGCCGCGATCAAGGACTCCGCGCGAGTCCTGTTCGGCCAGCCCGGTTTCGCCATTGCCGACCAGATCACCAAGGCGCTGCCGCCGCCGATCATGGCCAAGGACATCTCGGTCGCCGGCATCACCGATCCCGACCACGAGCGGTACAAGGAAGCCACCGAAGTTCGCGAACTCATCGCGAGCAACCCCGATGTCGCCAAGATCTACGAAACGGCGCGCGGTCTGGAAGGCCTGATCCGCAACGCCGGCGTGCACGCCTGCGCGGTCATCATGTCCTCGGAGCCGCTCACCGACGCGATCCCGGTGTGGAAGCGCGCCCAGGACGGCGCGATCATCACCGGCTGGGACTACCCGTCGTGCGAGGCCATCGGTCTGCTGAAGATGGACTTCCTGGGTCTGCGCAACCTCACCGTCATCGGTGATGCCCTGGAGAACATCAAGGCCAACCGCGGCATCGATCTGGACATGGACAACCTGCCGCTCGACGACCCGGCCACCTACGAACTGCTCGCCCGCGGCGACACCCTGGGCGTGTTCCAGCTCGACGGCAGCGCCATGCGCGACCTGCTGCGCCGCATGCAGCCCACCGGCTTCGGCGATATCGTCGCCGTCCTCGCGCTGTACCGCCCCGGCCCGATGGGCATGAACGCGCACAACGACTACGCCGACCGCAAGAACAACCGGCAAGAAGTCAAACCGATCCACCCCGAACTCGAAGAGCCACTGAAAGAGATCCTGGCCGACACCTTCGGCCTGATCGTCTATCAGGAACAGATCATGCAGATCGCGCAGAAGGTGGCCGGGTACTCGCTCGGCCAAGCCGATATCCTGCGCCGCGCCATGGGTAAGAAGAAGCTGTCCGTCCTGGAAGAGGCCTACGCCGGCTTCCGCGACGGCATGCTCGCCAACGACTTCTCCGAGCCGGCCATCAAGGCGCTGTGGGACACGATCCTCCCGTTCGCCGGGTACGCGTTCAACAAATCACACGCCGCGGGCTACGGCCTCGTCTCCTTCTGGACCGCCTACCTCAAGGCCAACTATCCGGCCGAGTACATGGCGGGTCTGCTCACCTCGGTCGGTGACGACAAGGACAAAGCCGCCATCTACCTGTCGGATTGCCGCAAGATGGGTATCACGGTGCTGCCGCCCGATGTCAACGAATCGGAGCTGAACTTCGCCTCCGTCGGCACCGACATCCGCTTCGGCCTCGGCGCGGTCCGCAACGTCGGTACCAACGTGGTCGGCTCGATCATCACCGCGCGTAAGGAGAAGTCGAAGTTCACCGACTTCTCCGACTACCTGAACAAGATCGACGCGATCGCCTGCTCCAAGAAGGTCACCGAATCCCTCATCAAGGCAGGCGGATTCGACTCACTCGGGCACCCGCGCAAGGGCCTGCTGCTGATCCACTCCGACGCGATCGACGCGGTGATGTCGACCAAGAAGGCCGAGGCGATCGGCCAGTTCGACCTGTTCGGCGGTCTCGACGACGGCGACGACTCGATGGCGTCGGTGTTCAATGTCAAAGTCCCCGAGGACGAATGGGAGACCAAGCACAAGCTCGCCCTCGAACGGGAGATGCTGGGCCTCTACGTGTCCGGCCACCCGCTCAACGGTGTCGAGCACGTGCTGGCCGCCCAGGTCGATACCCCCATCCCGGCGATTCTGGAAGGCGACGTCAAGGACGGTGCGCAGGTGACCATCGGCGGCATCCTCGCCTCGGTGAACCGCCGGATCAACAAGAACGGGCTGGCCTGGGCCTCGGCGCAATTGGAAGACCTCACCGGTGGCGTGGAGGTGCTGTTCTTCCCGCAGTCGTACTCGGTGTACGGCATGGATGTGGTCGAAGACGCCGTGGTGCTGGTGAAGGCCCGCGTCTCGGTGCGTGACGACCGCATCTCCCTGATCGCCAACGACCTCGTCGTCCCCGACCTCTCGGCCATCGGCGTGGCCAAGCCGGTGGCGGTGGTCATGACGACCCGGATGTGCACGCCCGACAAGCTCGGTGAGCTGAAGAAGGTTCTCACCCGGCACCAGGGCACCTCGGATGTCTTCATCCGCCACGTCGGCGCCCGTGAGAAGACCACCATGCTCAAACTCGACGACGCCTGGCGAGTGTCGCCGTCCTCCGCGCTGATGGGGGACCTGAAAGCGCTGCTCGGCCCGGGCTGCCTCGGCTGAGCCCCGAAACGTCGAAACCACCCGTATCTGCCGCGGGTGGTTTCGACGTCTCGCGGTTACGGGTAGGTGAGCGCGGGCACTCGCGGCTCGGAAGTGGCAGCGGCCGTGCGAGGTTCACGTTCCAGCCGATGGGACAGCCCGACGGTGGCGAGCATGGCCAGACCGAGCCCGGCGCCGATCCAGCCGACCGAGGTGAAGCCGAGTCCCGCGCCGATGGCCAGCCCGCCCAGCCAGGGACCGACGGTGATCCCGACGTTGAACGCTGAGTAGTTGGTCGCCGCGGCCAGTGTGGGGGCGCCGTCGGCCAGCGTGAAGACGCGGGTGTTCAGGGCCGGGTTCGTGGCGAAGCCGAAAGCGCCGAGCAGCAACACGAGCACGATCATCGGGGCAGGGGAGTGTGCGGTGACCGCGATCGCGGCCGCGACCACCGTCATCCCGGCTGCCCCTACGTACAGCGTGCGGAACGGGTGCGCGTCGGCGAATCGACCGCCGATCGTGATGCCGATCAATCCGCCGACGCCGTACAGACCCAGCACGGCGGGGACCCATGCCACCGAGATGCCGGTGGTGTCGGCCAGCATCGCGCCGAGATAGGCGAAGGTGACGAACGCCGACCCCGTCGACAGCGCGGTGGCGCCGTAGGACACCCACAGCCGGGGGTTCGCCATCACCCGCAATTCGCTGCGCAGCGCGGGGACCGCGGCGGGTCGACCGCCGGGAATCTTCGTGAACACACCGATCATCGTCAGAGCGGACAGCCCGGCGACCGCCCAGAAGGCCGCGCGCCAGCCCAGATGCTGGCCGATGACGGTGCCCGCGGGTACCCCGAATATCGTGGCGATGGTGAGTCCACCCGCGACGATGCTCATCGCCCGTCCGCGTAGCTGTGGGGCTACCAGACTCACCGCGGTCGCCGCCGCCAGCGCCCAGAATCCCGCGTAGACGAAGGCGCTCACCACGCGGGTCCCGAAGATCACCCAGTAGTCGCTGCTCAGCGCGCCCACGACATGGGCCGCAACGAAGATCGCGAGAAAGGCCAGCAGCGCGTCACGGCGTGGCCAGCGCAGCGTCACCACGGCCAGCAGCGGCGCGCCGACCAGCATGCCGAGTGCGAAGGCCGAGATGAGCAGTCCCGCACTGGGAATGGAGACGCCCAGGTCGGCGGCCATTTCGGGGAGGAGACCGGCCAGCATCAGCTCGGAGGTGCCCTGGGCGAAGATGGACAAGCCCAGGATGTAGACAGCGGTCGGCATGACAACCTCTCGTACGTCGAAATATTTTGGATCAATCAGTTCAAAATATGGGCATGGTGAAAGACGGTGTGGGCCGGTGGAACTCAGAGGCAGCGCATCGCGGTATCGGCGATCGCGGTGAGGGTGGCGCGATCGGCGCCGCCGCGTGCCGCGACGCGCATGCCGCTGATGGTGGCGGTCAGGAACTGGGCGATGGCGCGTGCGTCCCGATCGGCGGCGAATTCGCCTGCGCGCTGGCCACTTTCGACAGTCGCCGTGAGCGCGTCGAGACGGCGCTCGCCGTCGGTGTCCAGGAGTTCGCGGGCAGCGGCATCGTGCGGGGCGAGTTCGACGATCGAGTTCACCACGAGGCAGCCCGCTGGTTCGGTATCGGGCGCCTCGGCGGTCCGGCGCAGGATGTCGGCGATCCGCTCCCTGGCTGGTGCGTCGCTGCCGAGGATGTCGAAGAGGGGGGTGTTCTTCGTGGTCATGTAGTGACGCAGAGCGCGATCGAACAGGTCGCGCTTGCTGGTGAAGGTGTTGTAGATGCTGCTGCGGCCCAAACCTGTCGCGGCGCAGAGGTCCTGGGTGGAGGTCGCCTCGTAACCGGCGGACCAGAATGCCCGCATCGCGGCGTCCACGGCGCGGTGCTCGTCGAATTCCTTGGGTCTGGCCATGTCGACGACCGTAGCACGTTTTGAACAGTTCAGTCCAAAACTGGGCTGTGGGTGGACACAGCCCCTCGGTGACTCCCCTGTGGTGGGTCGTGATGGCCGCCCCGCGAACTACGGGCTAGCGTCGAGAGACGTGACGTCCGTGCCGCTGCTCGACTCGCCACCGCACTCCCGTGACCCGTCGCGGCCGGTGCCGTGGCGGATGACCGGGCGGACGGTGCTGCTCGTCGCGGCGGCGCTGATCGTGGCGCAGCTGGTTCTGCGCGGCTGGGTGGCCGCGTCCGGATTCTTCTACTGGGACGATTTCCTGCTGATCGGCCGGGTGAGCAGCCAGCCGGTGCTCTCGACGGAATTGCTGTTCACCAGTCACGACGGGCACGTCATGCCGTTGGCGTTCGTGCTGACCTGGCTGGTCACCGAGGTGGCGCCGTTGAATTGGGCAGCCGCTGTCGTGGTGCTGACCGGGTTGCAGTTGCTCGCTTCGCTGGCGGTGCTGCGACTGTTGATCGTGCTGCTCGGGGTCCGCACCCGCCTGCTCGGACCCCTGGCGTTCTACCTGTTCGTCCCGCTGACGGTGCCCGCGTTCGCCTGGTGGTCGGCGGCGGTGAACGCGCTGCCGTTGCAGCTCGCGCTGGCATGGGTGAGCGCGGACGCGGTGCGGCTGGTGCGAACCGGGCGGCGTCGATATGCGGTGTCGGGGGCTGTGGTGTTCGCGGTGGCGTTGCTGTTCTTCGAGAAATCGGTGGTCGTGCTGCCGGTGGCTTTCGCGGTGGCAGTGCTGGCCGCGCACGTGACGGGTCGATCCGTGCGGGCAGCCGCTCGGCGTGGGGGCGCGCTGTGGGCGGCGGGCGGCGCGGTGCTGCTGACGTGGTCGGCGGGTTTTCTGCTCGTCATCCAACGCCCGAGGGGACTCTCGGCTCCCGAACATCCCGGGTCCCTGTGGAGCCGCGCGCTGTCCGACGGGTTGGTACCCGCGCTGTTCGGCGGTCCATGGCGCTGGGAACGCTGGCAACCCGCCACCCCGTGGGCGGACTCGCCGAGCTTGCTGGTCACGCTGAGCTGGCTGTCGCTGATCCTGTTCGCGGCGTGGACGATTCGTACCCGCTGCCGGGTCGGTGCGATCTGGGTGAGCGCCGCCGGATACGCGGTCCTGACCATCGCGCCCGTCGTCCTCCTGCGTGACGGCCCGAGTACCGCAGGTCTGCTCCTCCAATCGGTGCGCTACTTCGCCGATTTCGCCGTCATCGCGACCGTCGCGCTCGCGTTGATCACGCTGGCACCCCGTCGGCACCGGTGGAGTTCTGTATTCGGATCGAACGAGCCTGCACACCAGCGAATTCCGGCCGGCGTAGATCCGGCACGTGCGCGCACCGTCAGCGGATCGGCTCCGGTCGAGGTGGGACGCGATGGTCGAGCTCGGCAGATAGTGGGTGTCTCGGCGATCGTCGTGTTCCTCGCGAGCAGTGTGTACTCGACGATCACCTTCACCGAATCCTGGGAACCGAGCCCGGCCCGCACCTACGTGAGCGGCGTGCGAGCCGCGCTCCCCGGCGCCGCCGACGCGCCGCTGCTGCCCCAAGAGGTTCCGTGGAACGTCTTGAACCCGTTGGCCTTCCCCGAGAACATGACCGACCGTGTCTTCGCCCCGATCTCGACCCCCACCACCTTCGCCCTCTCGACTCCGCGCCTGCGAATGATCACCGACGAGGGCGCCGTCGTCCCCGCGCAGGTCTGGTGGAACCGTGCCATCGTCGAGGGCCCCGAACCCCGCTGCGGGTACCGGGTGCACGGCACCACCGGCGCCAACCTCCCCCTCGACGGCCCCATGCAGATCCGCGACTGGACCGCCCAGGTGAACTACAACGCCGAACGTGACGGCCGGATCGCGCTGTCCTTCGAGGGCGAGACCGAGACGATCGCCGACGTGCGCGCGGGCTTGAACACCGTGTACATCCGGCTGCTCGGAGGCGGCGACACCCTGCGGATCAGATCCCTCGACGAGCGGCAGTCGCTGTGTGTCGGCGCCGGACCGGTCGGGGTCGCCGCACACGCGCGGTGAATCGTTGATCGAGCACACCGGCGCGGGGCATGCGATGCTGGGCCGATGAGGCAGTTTCGGGTGTGGGCGCCGGAGGCGGGGGCGGTGCGGCTGCAACTGGACGGGGTCGAGCACCCGATGCGAAGAAGCGGCGGCGGCAATTGGTCGGTCCGCGTCGACGCAGGTCAGGGTTCCCGTTACGGATTCCTGATCGACGACGACCCGATGGTGTTGCCCGACCCACGCTCGGCCCGCCAGCCCGACGGCGTGCACGAAACCTCCGCTGTCCACGACCTGGACGAGACGGTCTGGACCGACCGGAACTGGACCGGCAGACCCTTGGCCGGCTCGGTGTTCTACGAACTCCACATCGGCACCTTCACCCCCGAAGGAACCTTCGACGCGGCGATCGAGCACCTCGACCATCTCGTGACACTGGGCGTCACCACCGTCGAACTCATGCCGGTGAACGCCTTCGACGGCACCCACAACTGGGGCTACGACGGCGTCGGATGGTACGCGGTACAGGAAAGCTACGGCGGTCCCGACGGCCTGCAACGCTTCGTCGACGCCTGCCACGCCCGTGGCCTCGCGGTCTGCCTCGACGTGGTCTACAACCACCTCGGCCCGTGCGGCAACTACCTGCCGCGCTTCGGCCCCTACCTCACCGCGGGCCGCAACACCTGGGGTCAGAGCCTCAACCTCGACGGGCCCGGCTCCGACGCGGTCCGCGCCTACATCATCGACAACGCCCTGCGCTGGCTGCGCGAATTCCACCTCGACGCCTTGCGCATCGATGCCGTCCACGCGCTGGTCGACCGCACCGCCACCCACCTGCTCGACGAGCTCGTCGTCGAAACCACCGCGTTGGCAGCACATCTGGGCCGACCGCTCAGCTTGATCGCGGAGAGCGACCTCAACGACTCCCGCCTGATCACCCCGCGCGCGGCAGGCGGCTACGGGCTCACCGGCCAGTGGAACGACGACCTGCACCACGCCGTGCACACCGCCGTCTCCGGCGAAAGGCAGGGCTACTACGCCGATTTCGGCTCACTGGCCTGCCTCACGCAGACACTCACCCACGGCTTCTTCCATGCCGGGACCTACTCCAGCTTCCGGGGCCGCACTCACGGCGCGCCGCTGCGTCGCGACCTCATCCCCGGCAGCGCGCTGTTCGGCTACACCTGCAATCACGATCAGATCGGCAATCGCGCGATCGGTGATCGGCCCAGCGCCTACCTCACCCCCGGTCAACTCGCGGTGAAGGCGGCGCTGGTGCTGCTCTCGGCGAGCACGCCGATGCTGTTCATGGGGGAGGAGTGGGGCGCGCGCACCCCGTTCCAGTTCTTCACCTCCCACACCGACCCGGTCGTCGCCGCGGCCACCGCCGCCGGGCGCCGGGCCGAATTCGCCGAGCACGGCTGGTCCAGCGACGAGGTGCCCGACCCGCAGGACCCGGACACCTTCACCCGCTCCAAGCTCGACTGGACCGAGGTCGGTCGCGAACCGCATGCCCGGTTGCTCGCCTGCTACCGCGGCCTGCTCGCCCTGCGCAAGTCGCGGCCCGAGTTCGCCGATCCATGGCTGGAACGGGTGTGGGCCGACTATGACGAAGCACAGCGTTGGTTCATCCTGCGTCGTGGCCGAATCTCGGTGGTGTGCAACCTCGCCGAGGACGAAGTCGTGATCCCGGTGCACGGTCGGGTGCTGCTGGCCTGGTCACCTGCCACCGAAAGCGGTGCGGGAACACTGATTTCGGGCCACAGTTTCGCCGTGCTCGAGGAAGGTGACGGCGCGGGGACGGTGGTCACCGAGTGATGACGCCGGGCTACGGGTCGGCCACAGTCCGAAACGCGGCGTTGCCGAATGGGCATAACGCCGTATAGTCGGATGATGAGCAACGACGCTTACGGGCAGGAAAGCACTGCCTTACCGGCCGGTGTCGGGGGTTATGCCCCGGCCGGATTCGGTCCCCTGGTGCGCGCTTTCGCCACCTTGATCGGCCATCGCCGCGACGCAGGCGGGGCACTCGCCATCTATCGGCACGGTGAACCACTCGCCCATTTCTGGACCGGTAGTGCGGGTGACCGGCCGTGGACCGCCGATACCGGCGCGATCGTGTTCTCCGCGACCAAGGGCGTCACTGCCACCGTCATCCACCGGCTCGCCGATCGCGGACTGATCGACTACCAGGCGCCGGTCGCCGAATACTGGCCGCGTTTCGCCGCGCACGGCAAGGGCGCGATCACCGTCGCCGACGTGCTCACCCACCGCTCCGGGCTGTCGTCGCTGTCCTCGGTCGCCACCACCGCCGCAGAAGCCCTCGATCACGAGTTGATGGAGGACCGCCTGGCCATGGCCACCCCGGACCGGATGCTCGGCACCCCCACCTATCACGCGCTGACCTACGGCTGGCTGCTCGCGGGCCTGGCCAGGGGCGTGACCGGCCGGAGCATGAGCGAGCTGATCCGCACCGAGGTCACCGATCCGCTCGGGATCGACGGCATCCACCTCGGTCGCCCCGCCGCGGACTCGTCGACCGAATACGCCCGGCTGGCCGGCGCGCACATGAGCTTCGCCGCGCATCCCATCGCCGCCAGTTTCCTCGCCAATGTCGGATTCCGGCTGCCCGGACCGCTCGGCGCGGCCGCCCGCTGCCTGTTCGTGCCCGGCCTCGACGGCATCCTCGACGGTGACGACCCCACGATCCTGAACACCGAGATGCCCGCGGGAAACGGCGTCGCGACCGCCGCCGGACTGGCGAAGATGTACGCGGCGCTGGCCGACGGCGTCACCGTCGACGGCACGCCGTACCTGCAGCAGAGCACGCACGCCGCGATCCGCCGGGTGCAGAGCTACCGGCTCGACCACGCGCTGTTCTACCTGCCGATGATGTGGCACCTGGGCTACCACTCGTTGCCCGTCCCCGGCGCGCGGCACGGCTTCGGCCATATCGGGCTCGGCGGTTCGTTCGGCTGGGTCGACCCGCAGTCGGGTCTCTCGGTGGCCTACGTGCACAACCGTCTCGACCAGATTCTGCTGCCCTACGACCAGCTCGCCATGGGCTGGTTGCTGCCGCTGGTCGTGTCGAGCGTGCGCGCGAGTCGCACGTCCGGACACCGCGAGGACCGCGCGGCGGCGTGACCGCCGCGCGGCGAACCTACGTCAGGTAGCGATAGGCGGGGGAGCCCGGTTCCAGGCGTTCGGCCTGGATCGGGGACTCCTCGATGCGGTGCATCAGCGACGACAGGTTGTCGGTAGCACCGAGCTCGATGCCGACCAGCGCGGCCCCGGTATCCCGGTTGTTGCGCTTGACGTACTCGAACATGGTGATGTCGTCGTCGGGGCCGAGGACATCGTCGAGGAAGCGGCGCAGCGCACCGGGCTCCTGCGGGAAGTCGACCAGGAAGTAGTGCTTGAGACCGCGGTGCACCAGTGAGCGCTCGATGATCTCGCCGTAGCGCGACACATCGTTGTTGCCGCCCGAGACCAGCACCACGACCGTGCTGTCGGGCGCGATGTCGATCTCGGCCAAGGCCGCGGTGGCCAGCGCGCCCGCGGGCTCGGCGATGATGCCTTCGCTCTGGTAGAGGTCGAGCATCGCGGTGCAGATAGCGCCCTCGTCGACCAGCATCACCCGGAAAGCCGCTGTTCCGGTGGAGGATCCGGGTGTGGTGAGCAGGGGCAGCGAGGCATGCGAGACCATCCGGCCGCCGAACGACGCGGCCGCCCGGTAGGGCAGTTCGCCGATGCGGCGCACGGCGGCGCCGTCGACGAACGGGTCGATCTCGGGCAGCGTCACCGGTGCGCCGGCGACCAGCGCGGCGGTCAGCGAGGCCGCGCCCGCGGGTTCGACGGCCAGCAGGCCGGTGTGCGGTGCGCGTTCGCGCAGGTAGGTGCCGATGCCGGCGAGGCAGCCGCCGCCGCCGACCGGGACGATCACCAGGTCGGGGGCCGTGCCGAGCTGGTCGAGGAACTCCGCGGCGATAGTGCCCTGACCCGCGGCGGTGCGCGGGTCGTCGAACGGCGGCACCATGGTGGCGCCGGTGCGGGCGACATCGTCGGCGGCGGCCGCGGCCGCGGCGTCGTAGGTTTCGCCGACGGCGATCAGCTCGACGAACTCGCCGCCGTGCACGCGGATGCGGTCGCGCTTCTGCTTGGGGGTGGTGGTCGGCACATAGATGCGCCCGCGTACACCCATCGCCCGGCAGGCGAACGCCACGCCCTGCGCGTGATTGCCCGCGCTGGCGGTCACCACACCGGCCGCGCGCTCGGCGGCGGTGAGCTGCACCATCAGGTTGTAGGCGCCGCGCAGCTTGTAGGAGCGAACCGCGGTGAGGTCTTCGCGCTTGAGGTACACCTGCGCACCGGTGCTCGCCGACAGCCGCGCGCTGTACTGCAGCGGAGTCGGCTCGATGATGTCGGAAATTCGCTTGGCGGCGGCGTCGATCTCGTCCGCGGTGAGCGGCGGACGGATTACGGACACTTCGGCGACGTCAGCGATGGGGGACACCCGGACAATGCTACCGAGGCGGTTCGCGCGCTCGGCGAGCGGAACCACCCGCCGGGGCGACCGCGGCGGGTGGGCTCGGACCTGCGGTTCAGCGCGGTGTGAGGACGAAGACCGGGATCACGCGATCGGTCTTCTTCGTGTACTCGTCGTAGTCTGGCCACACGGCGACCGCGCGCTCCCACCACCGCGCTCGCTCGTCGCCGACGACCTCGCGTGCGGTGTAGTCCTTGGTGGTGGTGCCGTCGCGCAGTTCGACGTGCGGATCGGCCTTGATGTTGTGGTACCAGACGGGATTCTTCGGCGCCCCGCCCAGCGACGCGACGACGGCATACTCGCCGTCGTGCTCGACCCGCATCAGCGGCGTCTTGCGCAGCTTGCCGGTCTTGGCGCCCTTGGTGGTGAGCAGGATGACGGGCTTGCCCTGCAACGAGGTGCCCTCGGCGCCGCCGGAGTTCTCGTAGGTCTCGGCCTGTTCGCGTGCCCAGTCCGAAGTGCTCGGTGCGTACTCTCCTGTGAGTGGCATGACCTGCACAACGAACCATCGCCCTGTGATGTTCCCGATAGAGCCACTCGAACAAGTTCGGTGGACCGAACTTCGATGTACGCCTATCCTGGTCTGCATGGCAGTGCTCACCTCATCGGCAGCATCCGCGACCGTCGACATCGCGGGTAGCGCTTGGCCGGTCTACAAGCTCGAGGCGCTCGCCGCCGCGCTCGTGGTCGCCGCGCTGTTGCTGCTGATCATCGGGTCGCCGCAGGTCGCGGTTCTGGCGGCCGCCGCCGTGGCCGCCGTCCGCTGGACCGTCGGCGCCACCCGCACCGCGTCGCGCAACTGATTCGGGCACCGGGCCAGGGTCGTTCTCCCCGGATGGCGGATCATTCCGTCAGGTCGAGCGAACTCAACTCACCGCGCGACAGCACGCCCAGCTTCGGATACGCCTTGTAGAGGTGATGGCCGACGGTGCGGTGGCTCAGGAACAGCCGTGCCGCGATCTCCCGATTCGACAATCCCTGCGCGGCCAGCCGCACGATCTGTGATTCCTGCGGGGTGAGCAGGCTCAGCGGGCCGCCGCTCGCACGCGTACCGGTTCCGACACCGAGCGCGCCCAGTTCGGTGCGCGCGCGTTCGCTCCACGGTGCCGCGCCGAGCCGATCGAACAGCTCTGTCGCCTGTTCCAGCTGGGTCCGCGCGTCGACCTTGCGCTTGTCGCGGCGCAGCCACTCGCCGTAGAGCAGCCGAGTGCGGGCTTCGTCGAACGGCCGGTTGGCGGCGAGCGCGGCCACGAAGTGCTGTTCGGCCGCCGAGCCGTCGGCCAGCAACGCGCGTCCACGGGCCGCCAGCGCTGCGATCCAGTCCTGCTCGGCCCGCTGCGACCAGGCGGTGAGCCGATCCAGCGCCTCGGCAGCGCGGTCGGTCGCGCCGAGCCGAACCGCCACCTCGATCTGATCCGGGAGTGTGCGCAGCCCGATGACGTGGTGTCGCGCCGGTTCGATCGTCATATGCGCGAGCTCGGTCCCTGCCTGCTCCAGCCTTCCTTCGCCGAGTGCCAGCAGCGCCACGGCCGCGTGCGCCCACGACGCACCGACCGCGCCCGGCCCGCCGAACTCCTCGGCCGCCGCACGCTCGGCATGGTCTCGACACGATGTCGAATCACCCTGTAGCGCGGCGAGATACGCGAGAAATGCGTGGATCTGACTGATCCACTGCGCCTGCCCGATGTCCTGTGCGATCCGCAGCCCTTCCTCGGCCGCGATCCGGCCCTCCCTCGGTCGCCCGCCGAACAACAACCCCTCGGATCGGAAGAACAGCAGCGGCGCCAGCAACCCGATCCGCCCCTGCTCCCTGCATTCCCTGATCAACTCGCCTGCCAGTTCCTCGACCTGCTCGTCCTGCCCGACGACCAAACCGCTGCCACACAGCTGCACGAGGTCGGCCGGACTGTCCGCCCCGCCGGTCCGGGCGGCGGCCGCCGCGTCCCGCAGGTCGGCGACCCGCTGACCTGTCACCGACCCGGTCAGATATCGCGCGATCGGCGTCGCCGGGTCTTCCTCCACCAGTCGCAGCGTCGCCAGGACATCGGCGACCTCGTCGAGCTCGTCGGGTCCGAGGTACCACGCGGTGTGCACGGCCTTGGTCAGGATCCGAGACGCGCCACGGGGATCGGATGCGCGCATCGCGACGGCCGCTGACATCAACCGCCGATGCGCGGAACCCGGTTTGCCGCCCGCGAATTCGGCCTGCGCCCGTACCAGGTCCAGCCGCAGCTCGAACGCGGCTCCGCCTTCCTCGGGCGCGGTGGCCTGCTCGCCACTCCCGGCGACCACCCCGGCAGAGCTGACAGGCCCTCGTTCGCCAGGCCGCGCCGCCTGCTCCGTCGGGCCGCCGGTTGCTCGGCCGCCGGGGGCAGCCTCGCCCGCCGGCTTCCGGACCTCGCTCGACAGCGACGCGGCTCGCTCGGCCAGTCGCTCCGCGCGGTCGGTGAGGCCGGCCTCCGTCGCGGACTCGGCGGCGAGGACGAGTCTGCGCACGCGCGCGCTCGCGTCGATGCTCAGCGCGGCCGCGCGATCGTAGGCGGTCACGGCGGCATGGAGGCCGTGGCGGCGCCGGGCACGGTCGGCCGTGTGCTCGAGTGCGGTGGCGGTGTTCTCGTCGGGACCTGTTGCGGCGCTGGCGAGATGCCATGCCCGCAGGTCCGCGGTGTCGTCGCCGCTCAGTGCGTCGGCCAGGGCGCGGTGGGCAGCGAGTCGGTCGGTGAGCGCGGCGCCTTGGTACACCGCCGACCGCAGCAGTGGGTGGTGCCAGGTCAGCACCTGACCGTCGGTGCCGATCATGCCCGCGTCCTGGGCGGGTTGCAGATCCGGCAGTGACGCACCGAGACCGGCCGCGGCACGCAGGATCGGCGCCAGGTCCGCGGCACCGGCCGCCGCCGCGACCAGAAGCACGGTCCGCGTCGCCGCGGGCAAGCGGGTGACGCGGCCGTGGAAGGCCAGCTGTAACCGCTGCGTCAACGGCAACGGATTCGCGTCATCGACACTGCCGTCGCCGACTACTGCCGGAAGTTCCAGCAGCGCGAGGGGATTACCGCCCGACTCGGCGAGCAATCGATACCGAACGGCCGGACTCAGCGGGGTTGTACCGGCATCGAGCAGTGCCGCCGACGCATCGGGACGTAGACCGGACAGGGCGAGTTCTGTCAGCCCGGGCGCGGGAAAGTCCTGCGGTCCCGAGCGCGTCGCGAACAGCATCACCACCCCTTCGGCCTGGAGCCTGCGCGCCGCGAACAGCAGTGCCTCCGCGCTGGCCCGGTCCAGCCAATGCGCGTCGTCGATCAGGCACAGCAGCGGCCCGTTGGCTGCTTCCTCCGCGAGCAGGGTCAGTACCGCCAGCCCGATCAGCATCCGATCGGCGGGCGCGCCCTCGCCCAGCCCGAACGCCGCCTCGAGTGCGTCACGCTGCCGCGACGGCAGTTGGCGCACCAGCTCCATGCCTGGCCGGACCAGCAGATGCAGTGCCGCGAAGGGCAATTCGGCCTCGGACTCGATGCCCGCGCTACGCACTGTCGGAACACCTTGCGCTGCCGCGTAATCCAGCAGCGCCGTCTTCCCGATTCCGGCCTCGCCGCGCACCACCAGGGCCCCGCTTCGCCCCGCGCGTGCCCCGCCGAGCAGGTCATCGATCCTGGCCTGTTCGGCATCGCGTCCGTGCAGCATGGGCTCCACCGTATCGCCGTACCGGTACCGCGGGCAGTCGCGCCGGGAAAAGTACCTATACGCGACTGATTCGACCGACCCCCCGCACGCCATAACGTTGTGTCCATCGCAGGAACAACCAGCGAAACACCAGCTCACAGCCTATTTCGGAGGTCGAGATGAACACCGTCGTCGCACAGTACCTGGAAGCGTGGAACACCCGCGAGCCCGCCGCCCGCCGCTCCGCCGTCGCCCGTCTGTTCACCCCGCAGGCCCGCTACGTCGACCCGCTGGTCGCGGTCACCGGCCACGCCGAACTCGAGGCCGCGATCGCCGGTGTCCAGGCTCAGTTCCCCGACTGGACATTCACCCTGGCCGGTCCCGTCGACGCCCATCACGACCAGGTCCGCTTCACCTGGGGTCTCGGCCCCGCCGACGCCCCTGCCGTGGTGATCGGCTTCGACGTCGCCGTCCTCACCGACGGCCGCATCGACAGCGTCTACGGCTTCCTCGACCAGGTCCCCGCCACCACCTAACCCTCTCGCAGCCAAGGAGATCCGCCATGACCACCACCGCTCCGTCCCGTCTGTCCGCGTTGTTCGCCTCCGGCGAGAACCTGCTGCGGCTGTCGCTGCGCCTCGACGCCGTCGTCACCACCGCCAACGGCCTGGCCTACCTGGCACTGGCGCAACCGCTGGAACGGCTACTCGGACTCGATGCCGGTGTCGGCCTCGCGATCGGCGCCTTCCTCACCGCCTACGGCCTGGCCGTCGCGATCGTCAGCCGATCGGCACCGGTCAACCGGGCCGCGGCGTCGGCGGTGGCGACGGGCAACACCGCCTGGGTCGTGGCCAGTCTCGCCGCGCTGTCGACCGGTGCGCTCGGTCTCACCACGGTGGGCGCGGTATGGGCGGTGCTGCAGTCGGTGACCGTCGGCGGATTCGCCGCGCTGCAGTATCTGGGACTACGTCGTAGTCACTGAGCTGGACACGAAGGACCGACTCACGCAGTGTCGGTCCCTCGCCGGCGCGCGCCTTCGGGCTCGCGTGTGCTGCCCTCGTGCTGTCAGCGCACCAGCAACGCGACAGGAAGTCGAGCGAACAGCTTGTCCACCCGCGCACTACCCGCGAAGGTGTTTCCGGTGAGCCGATCGGTCCAGTTGCCCTGCGGCAGCGGCAAAGTGGTGTCCAGCCAGCCCGCGGTGCCGAGCCCGACCGAATGCCGGGTCGCCGCCACGATCACCTCCGGGGCTTCGCCCGCGGGCCCCCGCCCGTAGGCGATGAACCGATGCGCGTGCTCACCGATGGCATAGAGCGGCCGGTACATCCCGCCGACGAAGCACTCCGGCCGCTCCCGGCGCAACCACAGCGCATAGGCGACCACCCACATCTTCGCCGCACCGGTGGTGTCCAGAGTCGGTGTGTCGGTGAGTGACTGGAGCATCCCGACCCGGGTGGCGAAGTTCACCGGCCGCCGGTTGTCGGGGTCGACGAGGGAGTCTTCCCACAACTCGGTGCCCTGATAGATATCGGGAATCCCCGGCGCGCCCAGCTGCAAGAGCTTCTGCGACACCGCGTCCGACCACGCGTGCGGCGCGAGCTCGTGGGCCAGATCGCCGATGCCGGTACCGACCGGCCCATCGATCACCGCGTCGAGCCAGCCGTGCACGGCCGATTCGAACGCCGCGTCCGGCTCCTCCCAGGAAGTCTTCGTGCCCGCCTCGCGAATCGACTTCTCCGCGAACATGTGCAGCCGGTCCCGCAGCCCCGGCACCGACGAAGCGGGCCGCCCGTCGGCGGGCCACACCCCGAACATGTTCTGCAACAGGAACAACGCGGTGGCCCCGTCGGGCGCGGGGGTGGTCTCCAGCCAGCCTCGAACCCGCTGCGACCAGACATCGGCGACCTGTGACAGCACCCCGATCCGGGCACGCACGTCCTCCCCGCGTTTGGTGTCGTGGGTCGAGATCGTCGTCATGGTCGCGGGCCAGCGCTGCGCGCGTTCACTGTTGGACAGGTGGAAGTCGTTGACGGAGTGGCCGAATCGGGCCGGATTGCCGCCCACCTCCTGTAGCGACACCAGCCGCGCACCCTGATAGAACATCGTGTCCTCGACCGACTTGGCGGTGATCGCCCCACACACCTGCGAGAACCTCGTCGCCGCCTCACCCCCCACCGACAGCGCGGTCACCAGGACCGACAGCGGCGCCGTCAGCTCGGCGTTGCGCTTCTCCACCTCCGCCACGACCGCGGCCGTCATCCCGGCCAGCGGTGCGTAATCCACCCGGTACACCGGCATGAAAGCCAGTACCTCGATGGTCGCGTTGCTCACCGCGAGGGTGTCGAAACTGCCCGCGTTGCCGTCGCGTTTGATCGCGGCGACCAATCGCCGGATCTCCGGCGCGAGAATGGTTTCGGCGACGGCCCGCTTGATCCGATGCTCGGTTTCACCGAACCACGCCCGGTCGCTGCCGTGCCCCGCGACGTGCTGGGACAGTTCGGTCAGCGTCGCCTCGCCCGCCGGATCGATCAGCACCCCACCGAGATCGGCGAGCGCGTCGTAGCCGGTGGTGCCGTCGACCGGCAGCGTCGCGTCCAACGGCTCACGGTTGGCGAGGATCTTCTCGACGAGCAGGAGCCGTTGCGGCCCGATCAGCCTGCGCAACCGGGTCAGATACGCGCTCGGATACGACAAGCCGTCCGGATGATCGACGCGAACGCCGTCGATCAGATCGTGTTCGCACCAGGCCGCCAGCTCCCGGTGCGTCGCCTCGAACACCTCCGGGTCTTCCTGCCGGATCGCGGCCAGACTGTTCACCGCGAAGAACCGCCGATACGTGCACACCCCGGCTTTCCAGCTCACCAGCCGGTAGTGCTGGCGGTCGTGGATGCGCAGTGCGTTGTCGCCGTCGGTGCCCGCCGCGATCGGGAATCGCAGATCGTGCAATGCCAGCATCGGTTCCGCGCCGGACCGGTCGACGGTGAGCGCGGCCGGGTCGTTCTCGTTCTGCAGGACCGGCAGCGCCAACCGCCCGCCCGCGCCGTTGCCCGAACTCCAGTCGATGTCGAAATACTTGGCGTACTGCGACTTCTGGCCGTTGCGCAGCACATCCCACCACCACCGATTCTGCCGCGGATCGGCGACGCCCACATGGTTGGGCACCAGGTCGACGATCAATCCCATACCCCGGCTTCGCACTTCGTCGGAGAGCGCTTTGAGGCCGGTCGGCCCGCCGAGCGCGGCGGAGACCGTGGTGGGGTCGGTGACGTCGTAACCGTGTGTCGACCCGTGCGTCGCGGTGAGGATCGGCGACAGGTACAGGTGCGAGATGCCCAGCTGCTGCAGGTATTCGGCGATGGCGCGGGCATCGGCGAAGGTGAGCGCGTCGGGGCGCAGCTGCAACCGGTAGGTGCTGCGCACCGTGCCCGCCCGGACGGGCGCGCGATGCAGCATGGTCAGCGGGTCGGTCACATAGGTCTCGGTCATCGTCTCGCTCGGCGGCTAGGTGGTTCGGCGCAATACGAGCAGGCAGCGGCTGGCGACCGGCAGCGTCGCCGCCGCGGCGTACACCGCGTCGGCCGCGCCGGTCGGGGTCGAACAATCCAGGGCGAGCGACCACTGCGCGCCGAACTCCGGTCCGGGCAGGACGAAATCGATCGCTTCGTCGTGCGCATTGAAGCACAGCAGGAACGAGTCGTCGGTGATGCGCTCACCCCGTGGACCCGGTTCGGCGATGCCGTCACCGTCGAGCAGCACCGCCAGTGATTTCCCGAAGCCGCTGTCCCAGTCGTCGTTGGTCATCTCGGTGCCCGCGGGCGCGAACCAGGCGATCTCGCGCCGGTGGCCCTGATCGTCGCTCGGCCCGGCGGCCAGGAAGCGGCGACGCCGGAAGATCGGATGTTCGGTGCGCAAGGTGATCACCGTGCGGGTGAACTCGAGCAGGTCGGCATTCGATTCCGCCAGCGACCAGTCCATCCACGCCAGCGGCGAATCCTGGCAGTACACATTGTTGTTGCCGAGCTGCGTGCGTCCGATCTCGTCACCATGGGCGAGCATCGGCGTGCCCTGACTCAGAATCAGCGTGGCCAGCAGATTGCGTTGCTGACGTGCACGCAGCGCGAGGACCCGGGGATCGTCGGTCTCGCCTTCGACACCACAGTTCCACGATCGGTTGTGGCTTTCCCCGTCCCGATTGCCCTCACCGTTGGCGTCGTTGTGTTTCTCGTTGTAGGACACCAGGTCGCGCAGCGTGAAGCCGTCGTGCGCGGTGACGAAGTTGATGCTGGCACCGGGCCGCCGGCCCGTCGACTCGTACAGATCCGACGATCCGGTGAGCCGAGAGGCGAACTCGCCCAATGTCGCGGGCTCCCCACGCCAGTAGTCACGGACTGTGTCCCGGTATTTGCCGTTCCACTCGGTCCACAGACTGGGGAAGTTGCCGACCTGGTAGCCGCCCTCGCCCACGTCCCACGGTTCGGCGATGAGCTTGACCTGACTCACCACCGGATCCTGGTGTACCAGGTCGAAGAACGCGGAAAGCCGGTCCACATCGTGCAATTCGCGTGCCAGGGTGGCGGCGAGGTCGAAGCGGAAGCCGTCGACGTGCATGTCCAGAATCCAGTACCGCAGCGAATCCATGATCAGTTGCAGCGTGTGCGGATGCCGGACATTGAGGCTGTTGCCGGTGCCGGTGTAGTCCTTGTAGTGCTCGGGGTCGGCCTCGTCGAGCCGGTAGTACGCGGCGTTGTCGATCCCGCGCAGGCTCAGTATCGGCCCGTTGTGGTTGCCCTCGCCGGTGTGGTTGTAGACGACGTCGAGAATCACCTCGATGCCCTCGGCGTGCATCGCGCGCACCATCGCCTTGAACTCCGCGACCGCGCCGTCGCCGCGCGGCCGGGCCGAATACTGGTTGTGCGGTGCGAGATAGCCGATGCTGTTGTAGCCCCAGTAGTTGCGCAATCCCTGATCGGTGAGCACGTGATCGTGGAAGAACTGGTGTACCGGCATGAGCTCGATCGCGGTGACGCCCAGCGACTTCAGATGCCCGATGATCGCCGGATGCGCCAGGCCCGCGTAGGTGCCGCGCAGATCCTCCGGGATATCCGGGTGCGTCATCGTCAGGCCCTTGACGTGCGCCTCGTAGATCACCGTCTCGTGGTACGGCCGGTTCGGCGGGCGATCGGGGCCCCAGTCGAAGAACGGGTTGATCACCACCCCGGTCATCGTGTTGCCCAGCGAATCAAGCCCGTAGGTGTAAAGCGAGGGATCGTTGACGAATTCGCCGTCGAACGCCTTCCCGTACGGGTCGAGCAGCAGTTTGCTGGGGTCGCAGCGCAATCCGCGCTCCGGATCGTACGGACCGTGGACCCGAAAGCCGTACCGCTGCCCCGGGGTGACGGAGGGCAGGTAGGCGTGCCAGACGTAACCGTCGACTTCGTCGAGGTCGACGCGGGTCTCGGAGCCGTCCTTGGCGATCAGGCAGAGCTCGACCTCGGTGGCGACTTCGGAGAACACCGAGAAGTTGGTGCCGCCGCCGTCGTAGGTCGCGCCGAGCGGATACGCGGTGCCCGGCCACACCTCGGGTCGGTCGTTCGGGCTCGACATGCTACGACAGTAATGGAACCCCGGGCCCCACCGCGCACGATGTGACCGGCCGCTCGCTGACCGCCGCTCAGGCCGATGCGGTCGCGAGCAGCCGCCGCGCGTAGCCCGTGCGCCGCGCGAGCCCGGCCAGTCCGCCGAAGATCAGCCGTTGCAGGAATGCGGGCGGACCGGCGAGATAGCCGTCCTGGTACTCCCACAGCAGCCCGAGGGCGAGCGGATTGCGGGGGAGCTTGCTCGTGGTCGTCTTGTTCGCGTTGTCGAGGCCGCTCCAGAACGCGAACATCTCCCAGTGCCGCAGCGGCGGACGGATCACGTGGTCCATCACGGTGTCGCCGGCTTCGTTCCAGAACTCGTGCACCACGCGCGGGGGAGCGGTGACCGTGTCGCCGGGCTTCGCGACGATCTCTTCGCCGCCGATCCGGAAGCGCACCTGACCGGTGCGAATGGTCCAGGTTTCGCTGATCTCCGGATGCCGGTGCGGGCCCGCTTCCCGGCCGACGTGCGGCAGTACATGTTCGAGTCGTAGATAGGCGCCCTGCGCGTCGGCGCCACGATCGACGAGCGTGACCCGATGCCCGTTGCGAAAGGTGAGGACGGAACCGATGGCAGCCATGATCCAGATATAAAGGTAACCTTCCTAATATGTCAATGGCTGAGCGGTCCTCCTTGCTGAAACTGCTGGTCCAGGCGGCCGATGCCTACGAGCGCGCGCTGAACCCCGCGCTGCGCGCCGGGCTCGGAACCGACCTGCGCCCAGCGCACTACGCGGTGTTCCGATACCTCGCACCGGAAGGCTCCCGGGTGACCGCGCTGGCCGAGGCCGCCGGGATGACCCAGCAGTCGATGGGGGAGCTGGTCACCCACTTGGAGAAGTGCGGATACGTGCGGCGCACGCCCGATCCCGCGGACGGGCGCGCGCGGCTGGTGGTCGCCACCGCAGCCGGTCGGGAGGCGGTGGCGCTGGCCGGGCAGCACATCCAGCGAATCGAACGGGTGGTCGCCGCCGAGCTGGGTGCGGAATCGCTCGCCGTGGTCCGCGATGCCCTCGCTCGGCTGCCCGCCGCGATCGCGATTCACGCCGACACCCGGTCCGCCGACGACGGCGAGTGATAACTTGAACAGTGTTCAAGGCTGTCGTCTCGGCAGCACCGGGCGACGACGAGGAAACCTGTGGACCTGACCCCCGAGCAGATCACCGCCCTCGATGCCGAACACGTCTGGCATCCCTACGGCGGATTCCCCGCGACCACCGAGCCGCTGGTCGTGGCGGGTGCGGCAGGAACGCGACTCACTCTCGCCGACGGCCGTGAACTCGTCGACGGGATGAGCTCGTGGTGGGCGGCTGTCCACGGCTACTGCCACCCGGTCCTCGACGCTGCCCTGCTCGCGCAATCCCAGCGCATGAGTCACGTGATGTTCGGCGGGCTCACCCACGAACCGGCCACCCGGCTGACCCAACTGCTGGTCGAACTCACGCCCGCCGGTCTCGACAAGGTCTTCCTCTGCGACTCCGGTTCCGTATCGGTCGAGGTCGCGACCAAGATGTGCCTGCAGTACTGGCGCGGCGCCGGGCGCCCGGCGAAGAACCGGCTGCTCACCTGGCGCGGGGGATACCACGGCGACACCTTCACCCCGATGAGCGTCTGCGACCCCGATGGCGGCATGCACTCACTGTGGACCGACGTCCTCACCGAGCAGGTCTTCGTCCCCGCGCCGCCACGAGAGTTCGAACCCGGCTACGTCGCCGAACTCGAACGCGCCGTCGCCACCCATCGCGACGAACTGGCCGCGGTGATCGTCGAACCGGTCGTCCAGGGCGCGGGCGGCATGCGCTGGCACGATCCGCGCTACCTCACCGAACTGCGCCGGATCTGCGACGACAACGACGTGCTGCTCGTCTTCGACGAGATCGCCACCGGGTTCGGCCGCACCGGCGAGCTGTTCGCCGCCGATCACGCGGGCGTCGCACCCGATGTGATGTGCGTCGGCAAGGCGCTGACCGGCGGCTACCTCACCCTGGCGGCGGCACTGTGCACCGCGCGGATCGCCGAGACCATCAGCGCGGCACACGGCGGACTGATGCACGGGCCGACCTTCATGGGCAACCCGCTGGCCTGCGCCGTCGCGGTCGCCTCGATCGAGTTGCTGCGCTCGCGGGACTGGCGAGGCGAGGTGTCCAGGATCGAGTCGGAGTTGCGGGCCGGCCTCGCGCCGCTGGCCGAGCTGCCCGGCGTCGCCGAAGTCCGCGTGCTCGGCGCGATCGGCGTCGTCGAACTCGACGAACCCGTCGATATGCGCGCCGCGACCGATGCCGCCGTCGACGCGGGCGCCTGGCTGCGCCCGTTCCGCAACCTGGTCTACACGATGCCCCCGTTCATCAGTACCAGCGCCGACATCGCCACCATCACCGAGGCCGTGGGCGCGGCGGTGAAGGCCTCGATCGCATGAGCTCGACCGTCCTGAACGCTGTTCAAGTATGCTGCTCAACTGTGAGTACGGATCCGTTGAGGTGGTTGGACGAGCGTGCGGCCGAACGGGTCGACGCGGGGCTACGCAGGCACCTGCGCGAGCGCGTCGCCGAGTCGTCCGCGATCGACCTCGCCTCCAATGACTACTTGGGCCTGCACCGGCACCCCGAGGTCGTCGAGGGCGCGATCGAGGCGGTGCGTCGCTGGGGAGCAGGCTCCACGGGCTCTCGCTTGGTCACCGGCACGACCACCGAGCACGCACTCCTCGAACTCGAACTGGCCGAATTCGTCGGCGCCGAAACAGGATTGGTCTTCGCGACTGGCTACGCCGCCAACCTCGGCGTGGTCACCGCGCTGGCCGGGCGCGGCACCCTCGTGGTCTCCGACGCGGGCTCGCACGCCTCCCTGGTCGACGCGTGCAGGCTTTCTCGCGCCAGAGTCGCGATCGCTGCGCACCGCGATGTCGCCGCGATCGAACGATTGCTCGCCGAGCGCACCGAAGAGCGCGCGCTGGTGCTCACCGATTCGGTCTTCAGCGCCGACGGCGATCTCGCACCACTGGCCGACCTGCACCGCGTCACCCGTGCGAACGGCGCGATCCTGATCGTCGACGAAGCGCACGGACTCGGGGTCCGTGGCGAGGGCGGACGTGGGCTCGTGCACGAGCTGGGCTTGGCGGGCGAACCGGACCTCGTGATCACCGCGACGTTGTCGAAGGCATTCGCCGCCCAGGGCGGCGTCGTCCTGGCCGATGCCAGAATCCGTGCCCACCTCATCGATGCCGCGCGCACCTTCATCTTCGACACCGGCCTGGCTCCCGCCGCGGTCGGTGCTGCCCGCGCCGCGCTGGCGCTGCTGCGCCGCGACCCGTCGATGGCCACCCGCGTTCTCGACCGGGCCGCCGACATCGCCCGGATCGCCGGGGTCTGCGAACCCGACTCCGCGGTTGTTTCCGTCGTCCTCGGCGAAGCGCAAGTCGCCTTCGATGCCGCGCAGGCATGCCGCGCCCGCGGCCTCGACGTCGGCTGCTTCCGCCCGCCGTCGGTACCCGAAGGCACCTCACGGCTGCGCCTCACCGCCCGCGCCGACCTGACTTCCGCCGAGCTCGAGACGATCGCCGAGGTCCTCGGCGATGTTCTCGCGTCGGCCCGCGGCAAGGAATCGGTGACGGCATGACTGTCCTGCTGATCAGTGGCACCTCGACCGACGTCGGCAAAACCGTCGTCACCGCCGCACTGGCCGCGGCCGCGCGGGCCGCGGGGCGCACCGTCGCTGTCTGCAAGCCCGCGCAGACCGGCATCGCCCCGGGCGAACCCGGCGACCTCGCCGAGGTCGCCCGCCTGACCGGGGTGACCCGCACCCTCGAGCTCGCTCGCTACCCGGAACCACTCGCTCCCGACACCGCCGCGCGCCGCGCGGCCATGCCACTGCTGACCCTGAGCGACACCGTCGCCGCCGTCGAATCGCTGGCCGATGCCGACCTTGTGCTGGTCGAAGGCGCGGGCGGACTGCTGGTGCGGATGGGCGAGTTCACCCTGCTCGACCTCGCCCAGAAGATCGGTGCACCGGTATTGGTCGTCGCCGCAGCCGGCCTGGGCACCCTCAACCACAGCGAACTCACCACCCGGACCCTCGCCGCGGCAGGTGTTCCCTGCGCCGGCTTGGTGATCGGCTCCTGGCCGATCGATCCCGACCTCGCCTCCCGGTGCAATCGCGACGACCTTCCGCGGGTCACCGAGACCCCGATAGTCGGCGCGATCCCCGCCGGCGCTGGACAGTGGGACCGCCACCGCTTCACCGCGGCCGCACCGAGCTGGTTCACCGCCGGTCCGCTGTTTGGAAACCACCCTTGACCAGCCGATTTGACTTCGTGTTGGTCGGCACGTAACTTTATTCGAGTCAGAGCGACACGGACACCGACTCAGCCACTGGCTGGGACACGAGG
>NZ_JBSGWE010000008.1:229465-230800 GCF_053608825.1 Nocardia sp. NPDC055002 | reverse complement strand
GGGTGTGTTGTTTGAGAACTGCACAGTGGACGCGAGCATCTTTGTTAGTAAGTGTTTAAGAGCGTACGGTGGATGCCTTGGCACCAGGAGCCGATGAAGGACGTAGGAGGCTGCGATAAGCCTCGGGGAGCTGTCAACCGAGCTGAGATCCGAGGATTTCCGAATGGGGAAACCCAGCACGAGTGATGTCGTGTTACCCGCATCTGAATATATAGGGTGTGTGGAGGGAACGTGGGGAAGTGAAACATCTCAGTACCCACAGGAAGAGAAAACAACAGTGATTCCGTGAGTAGTGGCGAGCGAAAGCGGATGAGGCTAAACCAGTTAGATGTGATAGACGGCAGTCGTTGTCTAGCTGGGGTAGTGGGAACATTCTTCTCAACTCTGCCGAGTTGAGCAACAGTAAGAAACCAAGTGGTTAGTTGAAGTGGTCTGGAACGGCCTGCCATAGACGGTGATAGTCCGGTAAACGAAAACTTCTTGGCTGTTGTGGATGTCTCCCGAGTAGCAGCGGGCCCGTGAAATCTGCTGTGAATCTGCCGGGACCACCCGGTAAGCCTGAATACTCCCTGGTGACCGATAGCGGACTAGTACCGTGAGGGAAAGGTGAAAAGTACCCCGGGAGGGGAGTGAAATAGTACCTGAAACCGTGCGCTTACAATCCGTCAAAGCCCTCCGACACTTGTGTTGTGTGGGGTGATGGCGTGCCTTTTGAAGAATGAGCCTGCGAGTCATCGGTGTGTGGCGAGGTTAACCCGTCGAGGGGTAGCCGTAGCGAAAGCGAGTCTGAATAGGGCGAAATTTAGTCGCACATTATGGACCCGAAGCGGAGTGATCTACCCATGGCCAGGGTGAAGCGACGGTAAGACGTCGTGGAGGCCCGAACCCACTTAGGTTGAAAACTGAGGGGATGAGCTGTGGGTAGGGGTGAAAGGCCAATCAAACTCCGTGATAGCTGGTTCTCCCCGAAATGCATTTAGGTGCAGCGTCACGTGTTTCACATCGGAGGTAGAGCTACTGGATGGCCTAGGGGGCCTACAAGCTTACCGAAGTCAGCCAAACTCCGAATGCCGGTGTGTGAGAGCGTGGCAGTGAGACTGCGGGGGATAAGCTTCGTAGTCGAGAGGGAAACAGCCCAGATCGCCGGCTAAGGCCCCTAAGCGTGTACTAAGTGGAAAAGGATGTGGGGTCGCTTAGACAACCAGGAGGTTGGCTTAGAAGCAGCCACCCTTGAAAGAGTGCGTAATAGCTCACTGGTCAAGTGATCCTGCGCCGACAATGTAGCGGGGCTCAAGTACACCGCCGAAGCCGCGGCATTCACACAATAGCCCGTCC